>JAZKDU010000041.1:0-8058 GCA_040387415.1 Bacteroidota bacterium | reverse complement strand
ACCAGAGGCAATCGGGATTATTTAAAAATCCGTCAACTTATTTAAGGACGTTACAGGGTAAACATAGGGTAAACAATTGACCTGTCCTTTCATAATAGGGGGCAATAACTTACCTTTGTGAAATAATTAAATACAGAGAAAATGTCAGAAGAAAACAAAAATCCGAATCAAAACCCACAACCTCAAGGAATACCTCCTAGAGTTAATCCAAATCCTAACCAAGGAGAAGGTTTTAACAAAGCTGAAAATCCTAATGTCCGTAAAGCAATGCCAACAGATGGACATCCTCAACCACCACAGCCTAAGCCTAAAAAATAAGGAAGAATATAACGATTAAAAGGGAAAGCCCTCCAAACATTATTAAAAGACTAAGCAAATTACCCCATTTGGTTAATGAGTTGTAACGAGCTTTTGCATCTAAGGCATTATTAATATTAGGAATAAAACTTTCGTCTTTTTCCCGTTCATTTTTCCATGCTTCAATACATATGTCATAATACATCATGGAATACTGATGAGCTTTATATGATGTATACTGACTAAGGCAATTAATTAAAGCAGCAAGAACAAACAGTGCACCACTAAACTTCAAAATATAAGAACCAGTAAAAAGAAGGTGTTCAAACCTGTATTTTAAAGTTTCCAGTACTACATACACTCCAGCACCACTAATTGAAATAGTTAATATATCTAATCTTTGAATTGAATAGAATAAAGATTGAAAGTCTTTGTCTCTGCTTTTCTGTAAAGCCTCAACATATTCCTTTCTGTCTTCTTGTGTTATTTCAAGTTCTGTATCTTTTTCTTCTTCTATTATGCTCATACATCAAAGATATAAAAAGTGGTTGTAATACTCCTTAGTTCTGGAAAGCAATTAAGATTTTTATATATGTCTTTGAAGTTCAACCAAAATCCTTTTTACTAATCAATTATTTCGACCTTATTCCTTCCCTCTTTATTGATATTATAATATGAATTAGTGAAGCCCCTACAGTAACTTTTGAAACCATTATTTTAGATGCTAAAAAGAATAAAATATTCAATAACCACTAATGTGATTTGCTACTAAACCCATTTTGTGATTCTACTGTATCTATTGTAAATACTGGTGTTTAAGAGTGTTTGGAAAGGAATAATTTTTCACTTTTTTCTTGTGAGATTGCATTACTTTTCCGTTCATTGTGCAACATTAATATTTAAAAAAAAACGAAATGGAAATACAATTAGAACAAGCAAGTGAACTACAGCAGATCAAAGAGACGCTGGAAGCAATGAAGAATTTTATGCTGATTACTGAAAAGGATAAGCTAAAGAAAGAGTTATTGAACAACGAGGAAATGATGAAGTTTTTGGATGTATCCAAAAGAACGTTACAGCATTATAGGGATAATGGGATGCTTAGTTTTATTCAAATTAAAGGTAAGATATATTACAAGTATGAAGATATCCAAGAATTTTTAAATGCAAACCGTAATAAAGCCTTTAAGAAATGAGTTCATTAAAAGAAGAAATTGATGAAAATGCTATAATTAACGAGTATAAGCATTTAAGAATAACGGAAGATAGCGAAATGGTTATGCCAATTCCAATTGTTTCAATAGGGAATAGTCCTATTATTACGGAATCTAATATATGTGTTATTTCAGGACAACCAAAAGAAGGGAAAAGTAGCTTCGTTTATTACATCCTTTCACAAGCTATATTACCAGAGTTTGGTATTTTTAATAATGATATATGGGAAGGAATAGACATTGCCCGAAATACCAATAATAAAGCTATTATTCATATTGATACTGAACAAGCTCAACATAACCATGTTAATGCATATAAAAACAGTATATGGAAGCGTTCAGGTATGGGGACACCGCCCGATTACTTTCAAAGCTATAATTTAAGAGGTTTATCTGTAAGTGAGTGTAAGCTAGTACTTAAAAAATTATTATTGGCCTGTAATAAGAAATTCAATGGAATATATTTAATTGTTATAGATGGAGTAACTGATTTACTTAAAAGTGTAAATGATGAGGAGGAAAGTAACGCAGTAGTTCGTGTTTTAGAGAACATCGCACGAGTTTTTAAATGTGCTATTATAGTTGTAATACATACAAATCCAGGAAGTGCCAAGCAAAGAGGCCATTTAGGAAGTCAATTGCAGAGAAAAGCTGAAAGTGTAGTTCTTGTTAAGAAAGAAGAAAATGTAAGTTATGTTGAACCTCAATTTTTACGTAACGCTTCAAATACCGATGTACCTATAGTACAGTTTACATTTGATAAAGAAATGGGGTATCACGTATCAGCAGGTATAAAAGAAAAAAAATCTTTAACACAGGATAAAGAAGATAATCATAAAGATACTGCTGGAAAAGTATTTACCGATAAAGCAATTAGCAATAAAGATGCAATTAGTTCAATAGTTAATATTACAGGTAAAAGCCAACGAACTGCACAAAATTATCTCTCAAAAATGGTAGAGTTAAAATTTGTTTGTAAAACAGAAGAGGGCTATATTTTGAAGGTTGAATAATAGTTACTGCAAACTGCAAGGGCATATATAGGCATGTGTTTTCAAGTAAAGATTTTCAAAGTTGCGAATTTCTATACAATTGTGCTGTTCCAGATTCTATTAAAGACTCCCCGGATGAAGGTTGGTTAAAACCGCCATTTGAATGTAATACTAACAAGGCTCAATGACCCCGTAGGCGCTAAGCTGTCGGGTAGGCCTTGTGTTTAGAGGCTTAGGACATAACTAGCCGGTAAGCGCAGCTTATCAGGTAAAAGGCACTAAGGACACCTTAGCGTCTACGAGGGGCTAAGGGGAAGGAACAATCAATCTGCCCTTTCCAATTATGTGAGGATTTATATAATAGAAATAAAATAATAATATGCTTTACAATATATATGACCACATTTCCGATAGTGATTTTTTACGAAATGAAATAATACTTAAAGACATAGATGACAAAGTCGAAAAGCTATACTTTAATTCTGGTTTTTATCCCAATAGGAGTTCTAAAAATTCAGACGCTTTAGTTTTAAATTTCAACTCCGCTAAAGACGGATATTTGGGGAACATTAGTTTGTTTTCAATGATAGTAAACAAAAACTTTCATACAGTTTAGGTTTGATAAAAACTATGGACGAAGGTGAAGTCAGAAAATATTATAAGAAAATTATCATTGATAATTTATCTATTCAAGAACTTATTGAACAGCACGAAAAATATTTTTCAGAGGCTCTTGATATGTATAATTCTATTAAAAAAGATGATTTGAAAAATGAATAGGGTAGTATTGTCAACTTGGTATATATGGTGTAAATTGAACTGAATAAAAATGTGATAGTGTCTCAAAAGATCTCCCCAAGTAGGCGCTAAGCTGTTGGGCAGACCATGAGTGTGTGAGGGCTTAGTGACATAACTAATCGGTAAGCTCTGCTTACCCACATACAGTATTTCAACCACAGAAATAATATTTTCCATCTAATTGTATGCTGTTCATTAACACTACCTCTAAACAGTCTAAACAAAGCACACTGGAAGGAATAGTATAGTACGTCAGAACTCAATGATAAGTCCAATAGAAGGAGTAATGGTTTTGCTGTAATTTTGAAGTACAACCGGTATCCCGTTTGTGCCATCTGGCTTCAGCACCTGTCCGTCCGTTGTTTCAAATCCCGAATTATCGGCTTTACGCTTAAAAGTATAGTAGGGGGCAGACTGCTGCGAAGTCATCAATACGTTTTGAAAATCAATAAATACATCAAGACTTATTTTTTTATAATTTATCTTTTTGTCCAGCCTTACATCCAGCTGATTAAAATTTTTAAGGCGTTCACTATTGAGCTTCGTATAATCCAATACGCCTGTCCCCAGCAATGGATAGTTTTGCTGGGAAGCAATCAAATCAAAGGGTGTATAAGGTGTTCCTCCGGAAAAGCGGTACTTCAGTCCGAGTTGCCAGTTGCGACCAAACAAATAACCCAATGTGCCGGAAAGCAGGTGTTGGTTATCCCAGGATGAAGCAATCAACTTATTATCATTACCGGAATAGGCGCTTCTCACATAGGTATAGCTTAAAACATAAAATATTTTTTTAATGAGTTTTTGCTGAATAAAAAATTCTGCTCCGTATGTTTCACCCTTACCGGTGCTTTGTATAGCCTCATTGCCAACAGAACCAAATTCTGCGCCCTGGTTGGCAAGGGAACTGCCTGTAACCACTGAAACAGGGTAATTGCTGTATTGTTTGTAAAAACCTTCCAGTGTTAATCGCAGGGAAGAATTTGGCAGAAACTGTGTACCCAGCACATAATGGTTTGATTGAATGTACTTCATTGATTTATTTACAAAATCACCACTAGCATTCTTGTAACCAAGGTTGGTATATGCAGGGAGTTTATAGTAACTTCCTGCAGATGCAGTAATATCAAGCCTGGAAGTAATATGATAAGCAAAGGAAAGGCGTGGCGACAATGTATTCAAAGGATTATTTCCAGCTTTTATAAATGAATTCATATCCGTTCGAATTCCGAATGAAACGAGCAGTTTCTCGTTTAATATATTTTTCGAAAATTGACCGAAAGCGCCATATTTAAAAAATTCAATCGCACTGTTAAAGTTAATTGCAATGCCAGGTATCAATACATTGCCTGTAGTATCAGTAATAGCACTGCTTATTTTGTTAAAGAGATCGGTATTATATTTTACATACTGCCCAACAGCACCGTATGAAATTTTCCAGCCGTTCAGATATTTATTTACATCCACTCTGAGTTTGTTTTCTATTTCCTGTGACAACAGTTTAAAGTTCTGTTTAGACGGATTGAAGTACTGTGCATCTTCGTACCGGTCAATTTTATTGTTAAACATATTCCTGCTAAGCGCAATATTCATAAACCCTTTGTTGATGAGTCGTTTTAATGTAAAGCCGGTAGTATAATTCCATTGATTTATTATCGGTAGTGATCTTCTGAAATATTCATTTTCAGCTGAAGTTTCCCTGGTTTCGCCAAATGAAAAATTGTCTATTGCTCCAACACCCAAGGCAGTTAAAGTGGTTTTGTCATTCAGCTTATGTGTTATTTTGTATTGAAAGTCATAAAAGTTAGGACGGATAGGCAAATCAATCAATTTGAACAGATAATCAAGATATGATTTGCGCACAGAAAGCAGGTAGTCCGTTTTCTTTCCTATCGGACCTTCCAGTGTAACAACAGATTCTGTAAAGCTTACACGCACATTTCCGGAAATCTTGTCAGGATTGCCCTGGCGCTGTTTTATTACAAAAGTGGAAGCCAATGCATTGTCATACCTGGCGTCAAATGCGGATGAGCTAAGCTTTACATCGTCAATAAATGAAACATTCAATATGCCTTGCGCTCCGCCCGAACTGCCCTGAGTCTGAAAATGATTCAAAACTGGAATCTCAATGCCATCTACATAATATACGTTTTCATTGGGTGCACCACCTCGTATAATAATATCGTTACGTGCGGCACCGCCACCAGAGCCACCCACTCCCGGTAAGGTTTGTATTACGCGAGATACATCAAAGCTTCCTCCCGGATTGCTCTTAATTTCTTCTGTTGTAAGCTGCTGAACAGATAAAGGAGTAACCATATCTGTAGCAACAGCCGACTTGCCTTTTTCAAAAGTAACGGTTATTTCACCCAATTCGGAAGCCAGTGTTTCCAATTCAAAATTTACTACCTGATTGTTACCGGAGCTTACAGCGATATTGTATTTAATGAGGGTTTGATAACCAAGATAAGATGCTTTTATAGTATGGGAACCAACAGAAACGCTTAGTTTAAAATTGCCTTCTGTATCGGTAGTGATAGCATTACCTGCACTATCAATTGAAATAACAGCGCCAACAATTGTTTCCTGTGTGTTTTTGTCTTTTACATTTCCCCGAACAATTCCATTTATTTGGCCTATCGCATGAAAGTTTAGTGATAATAGAACGATAAATAGACAAACGATCCTCATAAATATATATTTATACAAATTAATTGCAAAATTAACATTTAAATATTTAACCGGCTATTTCGTCCCTATAGTGTCCCTAAAACTAAACAGCCTGTAATTGGTTGGTTATTAAATTGTTGTGATTCCTGTTTGTTGGGCGGCAAAAGGCTGGCACAATTTTTTATTTAGGGTAATTTATAAGGTTTGTAGTAAAGTCTCCCCATATATTTAGGGTAGTTATTAGAATCGTTCTCCAACATTCAGGTTAATTTGAGACATAAATGATCGATTAATTGATTAAAAAAAGAAAATAAATGTTTTTTTGAACATTTTTTGTTGTATATTTGTTAGTAACTAACAGGTGGGAAATTGCAAATTACAGTTAATTTTATGTAAGTTACCGAAAAAGTCGTTGCTGAAAGTAAATTTTTAAAAGATTCGAACATCTAGTTTTCTATTAGTTAAAATTGATGTTTTATCAACTAAAACCTCAAGATAAATTGATAAATAATTAAAAAAATATAGAGATGAAAAAAATAGCCAGCCTTTTTATTGTTATGATTTCCTTTATTGGCATGAAGTCTCAGATTTCAGTTCACTATGATCATAACCCATACTTTTTTATTGAATTTCCGAATGACAAAGAAGTAATACCAACAAAATCACCTTTATTTACTTGGTCTCACAGTGAGCCTTTTTCCGGACTTGCTCAAGGAGAATCCTTTAGAATGGTTATAGCTGAAATTAAAAGCAGTCAGAGTCGTGAGGAAGCTTTATTGGTAAACAGTCCGGTGATGGTAAAGGATTATTTAACATCGCACAGTTTGCATTATCCAGTTGATGCAAAGCCTTTGGAAGAAGAAAAAAGATATGCATGGCAGGTACAAAAACTCGTAAATGGCGTGGTGCTGAATAAAACTGAAACCAGGGAATTCAGAGTATTTAGTCCGGAGCCTGTTGTTTATACTGCATTAGATGAACGGA
Organism: Bacteroidota bacterium; assembly: GCA_040387415.1. Taxonomy (GTDB): domain Bacteria; phylum Bacteroidota; class Bacteroidia; order 2-12-FULL-35-15; family 2-12-FULL-35-15; genus 2-12-FULL-35-15. Next base: position 1,106 of record JAZKDU010000041.1, on the reverse strand, counting down.
AGCTCGAAAAAAAATAAGTCATTGATTTAACCGTTTTGTCCTCATCCTAAATTAATACAATTTATGTATTGAAATAGTTTTTACTTTTGCACGAATGAATTATGTGTTAAGTATTAATTAAAAACAAACAAAGAAAGAATGAATAGAATGAAAGTATTAACAAGCGCTGCCTTGTTTGGAATTTTTACACTTACTGCAAATGCACAACTAAAGCTTCCTGCTCCTAGCCCAACACAAACTCTTGATCAAAATTTCGCATTGTCAAATATCAAAATTGAATATTCGCGCCCTAGTGCAAAAGGACGTGTTGTATTTGGTGACGTAGTTCCATTTGGTAAAATATGGCGTACTGGAGCTAATGCTTCTACTAAAATCACTTTTGGAGAGGATGTAAAAGTGGAAGGCAGTGCTTTGGCAGCTGGTACATACGCTTTGTATACTGTTCCAAATAAAGATGGTTGGGAGATATTATTCTATAATGATCTTAAACTAGGCGGTAATGTGGCTGATTATAAAACAGAGAACGAAGTATTACGTGTGAAAGCAAAACCGGTTGCAATTTCTAACAAAGTTGAAACATTCACAATCAATGTTGCTGATATTGCTTCCAGCTCTGCTAACATTGAATTGTTATGGGAAAATACACGTGTTGCATTCGGTGTTGTTTCAGACATTGATAGTAAAGTAATGAAAAATATAGAAACGAGTTTAGCTGCAGATGCTCGTCCTTATTTTCAGGCAGCAGGTTATTATTATGATAATAACAAAGATTTGAATAAAGCACTAGAGTGGGTTAATAAAGCGGTGGAACAAAATCCAAAGGCTTTTTACATGGTGCATTTAAAAGCAAAAATTCAGTTGAAATTAAAAGATTATAAAGGTGCTATTGCAACTGCAGAGCAATCAACTATTTTGGCGAAAGAAGCTAAAAATGATGATTATGTAGCAATGAATCAAAAACTAATTGCTGAAGCTCAAAAAGGGAAATAATCTTTCTTTTTTATTAAATACAAAGAGCCCCTTGCTATCAAGGGGCTCTTTGCATTAAATAGGTGCCTCGTCCTGAAATAAGTTGACACAAACTTGAACTTATATGAGAACAACAA
>JAZKDU010000040.1:6953-11521 GCA_040387415.1 Bacteroidota bacterium | reverse complement strand
GTCAATTGAAAGACCTTGGAAGATAAAGAAACTGTTTAAATTTTCATTAAAAAAAATTATATCGCCACTCACACTTTCTCGACTCCGCTCGAAATGACAAGCGCGCTGTCATTTCGAGCGGAGTCGAGAAACGAGGGTAAGCTTGCCTGTAAATATTTTAAATAAAATTTAAACAGACTCAAAGAGTAAAAACAATAAGCACCCTGTTGAAAACCAATTGACAACAACAAACCTGTCATCCCGAACTTTTTCGTGAGGGATCTTACTGCCATTCATCCGGCTCTGCTAAAGCGGCACAACATCCTGATTTAATGGTTTTAAAGAACCAATAAAGTGCTTTTTAGCAAAAAAGAAGTTCAATTGGCGCCAAAAAAGCAAAAAACGATCCCCTTTCCACCTCCGCATCAAACCTTTTTTATAAAAAAGAGGAGGATTTCATTAAGAATCTTATATTTGCAACCCGATTGTTAAAAACATTCAACATTTTCCGGCTTTATTAACATTTTAAAATACCGGGTTTTAACAACAAAAAAAATTAAAATAAACATAAAAATTTCAATATGAGTGCTTTAGAAAGTTTACGTAAACGTTCCGGACTATTAGTAGCCATCGTAGGATTGGCTTTACTTGCATTTGTTTTAACAGGCTTGTTCGAACAAGGCAACGCCTTTGGTGGCGATGATAAAAATGTAGGTGAAATAGCCGGTAAACAGATTGAATATGTTACTTTCAATAATAAAGTACAGGCTGCTATTGAAAACAGCAAACAAAACAACGGAAAAACAACGTTGGATGAAAATGAAACAGATCAGATTGTTCAACAAACATGGAATCAGTTCATTAACGAAGAAGTAATGAACAAGGAATACGAAAAGCTGGGCATTGCTGTTTCTGACGAAGAATTGTATGACCTGATGATTGATCATCCGCATTCGGCATTGGTACGTAACCTTAGCGATCCTCAATCAGGTAAAGTGGCTGAAATGTTTGCTGATCCGGCAACAGGACAACTTAGCCCTGCAAAGATCAAAGATTTTACTCAAAAAATGACTCCTGAGCAGGAAACACAATGGGTTCAGCTGGAAGATTATATCCGCCAGGTGCGCACGGTTGAAAAATACAACAACCTTATTAAAAAAGGATTGTATGTTACTTCTGCGGCTGCAAAACGCGATTACACAGCTCAAAACACCAATGCAAACGTAAAATTTATTGCTAAAAATTATAAAATGATTGCTGACAGCACTGTTAAAGTGACTGATGCTGATTTAAACAATTATTACACTTCTCACCAAAACGAATTTAAGCAGGAAAGCTCCCGCACCATTGAATACGTAGCGTTTGATATTGCTCCTTCCGCTGAGGATAAAGAAGAGGCTTTGAAAGGTATGCAGATGGTTGCTGATAACTTTAAAACAAATAAATCGTCAGAAGATTCATCATTTGTAGTGGCTGAATCAGATACACGCCTTGTAGATGTAAGTTTTCATACCAAAGGAACACTTTCTCCTCAAATTGATACCACCATGTTCAGCGCTCCGGTTGGAACCGTTGTAGGGCCCTATACTGATAATGAAGTGATAAAGGTTTCTAAATTAATTGCCTTTAAAACCGCTGCTGATTCTGCAAAAGTTCGTCATATCCTGGTAGGATATAAAGGTTCCGGAGCATCTGAAAGCATTACTTTAACTAAAGAGCAGGCTAAAACAAAGGCCGACAGCTTATTAGCGCTATTGAAAAAAGGTGCAAAATTCAGTGATTTTGTTGAGCGTTTTTCTGATGACAGCGGTAAAAGAATGCCTCCAAACAAAAAAGAAGGTGAAGATTATCCTGGTAAAGGCGGAGACTATGGCTGGTTAAATGCAAACAGCCAGTTTGTAGACCCTTTCAAAAATGCCGGTTTAGATAATAAAAAAGGAACTTTACTGGTAGTGGAATCACAATTCGGCTACCACATTATGGAAGTATTGGATTCTAAAGGAGCACAGAAAAAAGTTCAGGTGGCTACCATCGAACGTAAACTACAGCCAAGCAGCAAAACGATGCAGAACGTATTTGTTCAGGCAAGTGAATTTTCCGGCAAAAACAACAGCAATGAGCTTTTCCAGAAAGCAGTGGTTGATAACAAGCTGAACAAACGTTTAGTGGAAAACATCAAAGAAAACGACAAAACCGTTTCTGGTATTGAATCACCAAGACAATTGATCCGCTGGGTGTATGAAAAAAACAGAGGTGATGTGTCAGAACCAATGGAATTGGGAAATAAATTTATTGTTGCTTCTATTGTTGATGTAAGAGAAAAAGGTGTTGCACCGTTTGATCAGGTAAAAGACGATTTAACAGCAAAAGCTATTAAAGAGAAAAAAGCGGAGTTGATCATCAATGAATTCAATGCTGCCATTACACCAGGTATTCAGATTGACAACCTTGCTGCTAAAATGAAATTATCAGCTCAGGAAGCACAAAACATTAACTTTACAACCACTGCATTGCCTGGAACAGGAAATCAGCCGAATGTAATTGGAGCTGTTGCTGCAATGAAAGCAAAAACCATCAGCAAACCAATTGCTGATAAAGACGGAGTATATGTTGTATCGGTAGAATCGGTTACAGAAGCTCCTGCTCAAAAAGATTTTAAAGCACAGCAAACTGCTGCTTTGTCGCAATTACAGCCACGTGCAGACTCTGAAGTATACAATGCTTTGAAAGAGAACGCTAAAGTAGAAGAGCATTTAGTGAAATTTTACTAGAACTAATTTTTTTGAATAAAAAAACCCTTTCCAAACCGGAAAGGGTTTTTTTTATAAAAGGAACTGAACATATTTAAAACAGCAATGCGGCTATAAACAGCTGGGTGCAGTAAAATTATACCGGCAATTATAAGAGATGGAAACACAAACGCAGATTAAGCACACACCTAATTACGAGAAGGTAAAACAGTTATTTGACGAGTTAAAAAAAAGCTCTGAAACAACCATTAATACGAGCTTTGTTACCATCCTTGAATTTTACCCTTTGCTGTCAAAAGACGAAAAGGAAGAAACCGCGGTAGATTTTTACAAATGGACGGAAGCTAATGCTGCCCTTCAGCCGCAGAAATTCCCTTATGGAAAATACATACTTGCTCTCAATGCCTTTTTTCAGGAGCGTTATGAAGAAGCGTTGGTGCTGGCAACAGATACCCAAAAACTATTTGCCGAACAAAATGTGCCGGATGGTGTTGCGTTGTGTGCAACCATACTGGGAAGCGTTTACCGGCCGCTTGGTAATGTTGACCTGGCGCTGAAATCATTCTGGGAAGCTTATGAACAATTAAAAAAATCAGGGATCTACCAGCACAACCTGATGGCCTGCAGCTACCAGATTGCCAGCATTTACGTGGAAATGCAAAATTACACAGAAGCACTGCCTCTTTTTATGAAAACGCTGGAAACAGCCGAAAAGCTTCAAAACCCCATTTGGATCATAAACGCCTTGCATGGACTGGGAAAAGTATATTTAGCACAAAAAAAATATCCCGAAACCAAGGAAACGCTTGAAAAAGCGATGGCGCATTCTACTAAAACCAACATTCCTTTATTTGTTTCCTCCTCTTTAACCGATTTGGCCAACTTTTATTCTGAAACAGGTAATTGGTCCCAGGCAGTTACTTTACACACGGAAGCCTTGGCTATACGTGAAAAAACCAATTATTTGGGAGGGGCTGTGACCAACTGCATTCAGCTTGGAAAAATCTATTTAAAAGAAGCGAAACAGGAGGAGGCGCTGGCCATACTGAATAAAGGCCTTAAAATGGCCGAGCAGTTAAAACTAAAGCCCAAAGCCTACCAGATTCATTTGATACTATCGGAGGTTTACCAAACCAGGAATGAACTGGAAAAAAGTTTGTCGCATTATAAAATGTACCACCAACTGCTGGAACAGGTTGAGCTGGAAGACAATGCAAAAAAAATAAAAAACCTGCAGCTGGTTTTTACTGCTGAACAGACCAAAAAAGAGAACATTATTATAAAAAAACAAAAAGCGGAAATTGAGCAGAAAAATGCGGAACTTACCGAAACCATTGATGAGCTCACCAGAACCCGTGTAGGTAAAAAAGCGAAAGCCTTTACACTGGCTATTGCAATTGCCCTGTTTTTACTAGAAGAGGTGTTTATTCACTTTGTGCTGCACTATTTGCCTGAGGATAGCTTTTATCTGTCGTTTATTGTGAAAATGGTCATTATTTTTTCACTAAAACCAATTGATAGTGCCATTGAACATTTTTTATTGAAGCGGATCATCAAAAGCAGAAAAACCGTATTGCCTGTTGGCGAAACCCTTGCCTAAACGGATTTAAAATTCCAAAAACGCCAGGTACTCAGAATTGCGGATAAATAGAAAAGTTTAAATTTTATTGATTTTTTTTATTGCTTCCAAAAGTCTTGGACTAAGCTCAGAAGACAGCGCTCGGTCATCTTGAAGCTTGTCAAAATATCTGCGTGATATCTATATTTTATTTAGATCGTTATTGCGAAAGAGGTACGATTGAAGCAATCTAACACCAGTCCGGTAAATCACTGGTTTGA
>JAZKDU010000040.1:0-6853 GCA_040387415.1 Bacteroidota bacterium | reverse complement strand
TATATTTTATTTAGATCGTCATTGCGAAAGAGGTACGATTGAAGCAATCTAACACGAGTAAAGTAAATCACTGGTTCGGGATTGCCGCGCCCTTTCTGCGAAGAGGGCTCGCAATGACGGTATTAAGGTATGAAGGAGCAATCTAACATCAGAAGCCTTATCTGCAGGCTGCTGATACTGTTGAATTTGCATTTTTAATGCTCAAGCAGTTAGTTCTGTTTTAAATAATCAAGACTCCATAAAATCCAGATTTTGGATTAAATCCCCTCTTTTTTATGCGTTTTTGCGCATTATTCATCAAAAACAAGGCTTTTAATCCCAAAATGGCTAAAAAAGCATCATCACTCAAATACGCTTGCATAAAGCATTTTTTAAAAAATCGGCAGCACTTTTAAAATTTAATCTATTAAAATTATTGTTTTATATTGTTTTTTTGGTTATTAATCAGCTATTTAACTACTTTTGCGAAAAACAAACTAACAAACAAAGATGAAAAAAATTACTTTAATGATTTTTACGGTATTGCTGAGCGTTTCAGCATTTGCCCAGGTAACTACTGTTGCCGCGGATTCAGGCCAATGTAATGGTACTGCAACGCTTACCAATAATGGACAACTCGCTTCTTGGAAATGGTATCAGCAAACCACACTTAAACAAACCGATGGTTTCGTAATCGACAGTTTATGTGCTGGCGCGTATATGGTTGTTCGTGTGGACACTGTAGCGCACACTGATACAATAACCTTTACCATAGGCAACGGCAACCCTTGTAATTATTTAACCGCTTCTATTTCCGCCACCAATGCGCACAGCGGATCCTGCGATGGCAGCTTAACGGTTACTTCCAACGGTAATAACCTTACCTACACCTGGTCTAACAATTCATTTCCAAACAGCGCAACTGTTACCGCAGTGTGCCAGGGATCATACTATGTAACTGTTGCCGATCCCAACGGCTGTCAGAAAACAGCTCAGGGCTTTGTAGGTACCGATACCTCTTCCAACCCTTGTAGTAATGTAACATTATCCGTTTCTGCTGTAAACGAAACCCACCAGGGAGCTTGCGATGGGATGTTAACGGTTACTTCTAACTCTTCTGTTTTATCGTATGCCTGGTCCGACACCTCCTTACAGCACAGCGCTCATGTTACAGGTGTTTGTAATGGATTATACACTGCTACTGTAACACATACCAATGGCTGCATTAAAACTGCCCAGGGATTTGTTGGAACAGATACCACTTCCAACCCTTGTAATAGTGTATCAGTATCAGTTTCTGCTACTAACGAAACCCACCAAGGAGCCTGCGATGGTATGTTAACTGTTACTTCTAATTCTTCCGTTTTATCCTATGTCTGGTCCGACACTTCGTTACAGCACAGCGCTCACGTTACAGGTCTTTGTACTGGATTATATACTGTTACTGTAACCCATACCAATGGATGTGTTAAAACCGGCCAAGGCTATGTTGATTCAGACACTACCGGCCCTTGCAGTGGTTTTGCGGCATATTTGGCATTTACAAACGAATCGCAGCCGGGTGCTTGTGACGGTACATTAACGCTTACTGCCAGCCGTGCTTTTGCTTCGCCTATGTGGTCCGATTCTTCATTTACCGGAACTGCTATAACTGGCGTATGCGCAGGGTTTTACAGTGTTACCATACATGATTCACTTGGCTGCACTGCGTCTGCTAATGCGCTTGTAGATTCTACCACTTCAAATCCATGTCAGGGCCTTACAGCTGCTATTACAGCTGTTAACGAAACAATAACAGGGGCTTGTAACGGAACATTGTCTGTGACCGCTAACCGTTACATTGTTTCTTACGTTTGGTCCGATTCTACCTACCATACTGCGCAAGTAACTGCAGTATGCAGCGGATCATATTCGGTAGTGTTAACAGATTCAATCGGTTGTGTGAAAACTGTTGTTGCAACAGTTGCTGCAGACAGCACTGTTAACCCATGCCTTAACTTTACAGCCTCCGTTTCCGCTACTAACGAAACATCGGCAGGGGCCTGTGATGGTACCTTAACGGTTACTGCTAACGGCACTTCACTTTCATACGCTTGGTCTGGTTCTTTAGCACCCAATGCGAATGTTACCGGTGTATGTAATGGAAGCTATTCGGTAGTTGTTTCTGACCCTAACGGCTGCCAGGCGAATGCTTCTGCAACCGTTGGAACGGATTCTACTTCTAACCCTTGTCTTAACTTCACGGCCTCCGTTTCCGCTACTAACGAAACATCGGCAGGAGCCTGTGATGGTACCTTAACGGTTACTGCTAACGGCACTTCACTTTCATACGCTTGGTCTGGTTCTTTAGCACCCAATGCGAATGTTACCGGTGTATGTAATGGAAGCTATTCGGTAGTTGTTTCTGACCCTAACGGCTGCCAGGCGAATGCTTCTGCAACCGTTGGAACGGATTCTACTTCTAACCCTTGTCTTAACTTCACGGCCTCCGTTTCTGCTACTAACGAAACATCGGCAGGAGCCTGTGATGGTACCTTAACAGCTGTATCTAGCGGTAACCAGGTTACTTATACCTGGTCAGATTCTACATTTGCTGGCGCTGCCATTACCACTGCCTGTAACGGTGTTTATTCGGTTGTTGTAATGGACCCTAACGGCTGCCAGGCCACAGCTTCTGCAACCGTTGGAACGGATACCACCTTTAACCCTTGCGCGGCTTTTGCAGTAAGCATTGCTTCCACCATGAACCAAACTTTTTCAGGTGCATGTAACGGAATGGCTTCGGTAACAGTAAGTAATGGTGTTGCACCATACGCTTATAACTGGGGCGGTTTAAGTTCAACCACACCACAGTTTTCGGGCTTATGTGCCGGTGCGTTTTATGTAACGGTAACGGCAGCAAACGGCTGTTCTGCTTCAGCAACAGGAACTATTGGTACCGATGTGGTTACCGGGCCTTGTAATGGTGTTACTATCAGTGTTGCGCTTACCTCAACAGTTGCTACTGCAGGAAACTGTGATGGTATAATCACTTCTGCCGTTTCCGGTGGAACTGCACCATACACTTTTTCATGGAGTAACGGGTATCACACCTCTCAATTAACACATGCTTGTCCGGGTTATTACAATGTTCAGTTAGTAGATGCTATGGGATGCCTTGGCGCTTCCAGCGTATTTGTGCAGGGCGATACGTCTGTTCCTGTGCCATTAACCATCAGCATCATCACCAATGATGTGGACAGTGCTGGTGCATGCAACGGATCGGCTCATGTGAATGCCGCAGGTGGTGTTGGGCCTTATTCTATTCTTTATTCAAACAATACATCAGGCGGCCAGGTGAACAACCTGTGCGCAGGATTTTATACTGCTTTTGTAACGGATGCCAATGGTTTACAGGATTCTATCTTTTTTGTAATCGGATCTCCTGAAAACACGTATACCAACACACAAACTGATCCGCTAAACGATTCAGTAGTGGTGGCTACACTAACCAGTGATGCGCTTAACTCCTGTACAATTGATTTTTCAACCATTGATTCTATTGCTGTAACAGGTTATTACTTAGGTAATAACGATTCAATTGTTGTACTATGGACCATTTATTCGGTAGTTGCAGGTGATACCATGATCAACCAAATTTATGGTGCCGGGCCCTTTGGTGTGTATGAAGTGGTTTTAAGTATTTATTGTGAAGGCCGTGCGATTGGTGATTTCGCAAAAGCATACGGTAAAATATTGGTTAACAATCAATTAACAGGCATACAGGCTGTTGACAAAACGGTTTCAACCTTAGTTTATCCAAACCCTTGCAGTACGTCATTCAATATGACGTTAACAGAGGCTGCTAACGTAAGCGTTACGGATATTACCGGTAAAGTAATCCTTTCAATACGCGCAAATTCAGGAGCGCTGCAAATTCCTGCATCCAACCTGGCGAAAGGAATTTATTTTGTAATTATTACAACTAACAAAACAAGAGAAGTTACTAAACTTGTAAAAGAATAGTATCATTTCTGAAACTACAGCAAAAGAGCCGGGATTGTCCGGCTCTTTTTGTTTACAGAGGGTATACACATTTATTCAAAACCAAAACAATGAACACAATTGTTCTTGATTTAACAAAACACAAAGGGAAAGCCGTTATATTGCTGAAATTCCCTTACAACAGCCAGTTGATAGCCCTAACCAGGCAGCTGCCGGAGGCGCTTTGGAGCAGTACACTCAAAGCCTGGTATATTCCCTATACTAACGATAGCGTAAGGGCCATAACAACACTGTTTTCCGGTGCAGCCTTAGTAGATGACCTGAGTGTTATAAAGCAGCTGGAAAACGCGAAAAAAGCCCCTCCTGACATTAAAAATTATATCCTTAGTACGGAAGCGCAAGTAGCGATTGGGAAATTTGAAAACTTTTTAGGCTCGCGCAGGTACAGCTCCAATACCATTTCAACCTATACGGATGCTTTAAAAACCTTCCTGAAGTTTTATTCCGATAAAGCCATTGCTGACATTACCAACGAGGATGTTATTTCATTCAATATCAAGTACATACTAGCAAACAACTATTCTGCATCCTATCAAAGCCAGGTTGTAAATTCCACCCGATACATCTACTTAAACGAGCCTTTTGTATTCTTAGGACGTTACAATGGTGTGCTTGCTTATCCTACTCATTTAAGCCTCTTATGTACTTTTTGTTCATCGGTACCAGCTTTCGCAGTTTCGCTTCCTTCAGTGCATACCTCACGGTAAACCACCTTGCGACTTACTTTACTTCGTGACGTTACCCACGCGTAGAAAGGACTTTCACCCTCTGGAAAATATTTCACACGCTTTATTTGCTTGTTGAAAATTTAAATTGCATTTTTGGATTTTTTCAATAGCTTTCACAAGCGTGTGACATCGCTCATGCGAGGCACACACAGGCGTTTGGCAAAAAAGCGGGTTCAGTGCTTAAATGAAGCTTTGGACTTCGTATCAAGTTCAGTTCTGGCAGACAGTTTAGTGCTTCGAAATCCGCTTCTTCGCCAAGCGCCAAACCGTTAGTGGGCATTTAAAGAAAGACAACAATGAGACGAATACTGGCATTTTTTAGCGTGACAATTTTACTATCTTGTTCATCGACTACAGAACCGAAACATAATAATATTAATCTCCCGCAAACATTGATGGGGACTTGGGTATATGAGGACTATTATAATTCAATTCTTGAGACTCATTCTCCATTTCAATCAAAAGATTTTTTAATTCCAATTTTAGGTTTTTACTACTATCCTTCGGACAAATATTTTAGACCAAAATCTTACACAGACAAAACCTTAGAAATTTATAGCGTGGGGGGAGCTGTCAATTATTTCCACGAAGTCGAATTTGATACAATAAAAAATGAAATTAGGTTTGAATATGACATTAACCAGAATGAAAAGCCTATTAAATTTTCCTTAACCTTCAATCTGACGGAAAAAGACACTACAATGACATTGAAGTATAAAATTGCTAACGAGCAAATAATTAAAATTTATACAAAACCCCAATTTAATGTTATTCCGCCTGACCAATCCTATGGTTTCATAGAGTTTATTAATAGCGTGACTGTTGCCGGGTTATATTTAAAAGAACCCAATGACACAATCTCTCTAACTCAGAAAGGCGAAGTTGAAGGACTCAAAAAGAAGTATTATTCTATAGATTATGATTTTATAGAATCGACAAAATTAAATGACCGAATTTTAATCGACACAGCGTATTATTGGAAAAGACAAAATAACGACTTAATATTAATTGACACGACAACCAGAAATGAAATATTGTTAAAAAGGATAAACACCCACTAACAGCGGCTAAGCACAATTGCGGGTTCGTGCAAGTTCGCAAATGCAAATTTGGTTGCTTCGCGAAATTTCTGGCATTTGCTAATTTCCTTTTGTACTTTTAATAAAGTTTATCGGTAAAGACAGTTTTGTATTTCAAATCCGCAACTGTGCCTAGCCGCGGACCGTTACCTGCCATTATAGGACGACCGCAATACGACAGAGAATGAACAGACTATTAACGATTATATTACTGACAATTTTAATTTCTTGTGGCAATAAGAAATCAAATTCGGGGACAACTCAGCCGACAGAAAAACTTGTGACGAAAACGGAAATATTAGAAAGACAAACTAATATCAACGATAAGCTTACACGACATTTTGAACTATACAGAATTAAACCTTGTATTGAAATTAATAACACGGAAGGGCACCAAACATACATAGAACTTGCAAATCATAAAATAAAGTGGTTTGACGCAGACGATGAAACAAAAATTAAGATAGATAACGACCTTATTCCTTTGAAAGATAAAGCAACATTAAACGTAGTTTGGGACAACAGAGACAGCGTTGATTTTGCTAATAATTGGGACGAAATAAAACTCTACAAACATAATGGCAAAGAATATATTGGAATACGAATGTCATTTGCACCTTGCACTGGCTTAGGTTGTAGCGTAGAGTATTTTTTAATTTATGATGTTGCGACAAAAACAAAGAACTTTTTCGGCACATTTAGAACTTATGATGAATTAGAACTTTTCGATTTCTCAAATGACGACAAAGTTGACTATGTATCCAAAACATATCGTGGTGATTCACATGGTTCGACACCAATTGAATTTATATACGAACTGTATTCAATGGACGCAAAAGGACATTTCAGAGAACAAAAGGACAGCAAAGGTTTGACATATCAAATCAAGCAGATAACTTTCCCAAACGACACAACAAAGACAGACGAATTAACAGAAAGATGGATAACGAAATTAAAATAACGGCAGGTAATCGAGTAGACGGCTCTGCCAGCAGGAGCTAGCAGAGTGCGCCTCTCACACCA
>JAZKDU010000039.1:0-26045 GCA_040387415.1 Bacteroidota bacterium | reverse complement strand
ACCAGAGGCAATCGGGATTATTTAAAAATCCGTCAACTTATTTAAGGACGTTACACAGGGAGATTATGCCAAGGCGCTCGACTATTATCTTAAATCGTTAAAAGTAAGAGAGGAAATGGGGAACAAACCTGAAATAGCGCGTTCATATGCTAATATTGGAATTTTATACGAAAGCCTGGGGAATTATGAAAAATCAATGGAAAATAATATTAAGTCTTTAAAAATAAGTGATCAAAGCGGGGATAAACGGGCTGTTTCAAATTCATATAATAATATTGGGAATATTTATATTAATACCGGCAATCAAGAAAAAGCACTTGAAAATTATTTAAAATCCCTGCACATAAAGCAACAAATTTTTTCAGAATCACCTGACGACATTGTGAACAAAAAAGGAATTGGAAATGTATACAACAATATCGGGCTTATTTATATGAATACTGCCAATTATAAAAAAGCATTGGAAAACTATATGGCTGCATTGGAAATCAGAGAAAGAACGGGCGACAAGCTTGGTTTAGCATCTTCCTATAATAATATTGGACTGCTTTACTTTGCTTTTTCTGATTATGAAAAGGCTTTAATGAATCAACAGAAGTCTTTAAAAATCAGTGAAGAAATTGGCGATGAACAGGGAATCGCAGCTTCCTATTTAAACATTGGAAGTATATATACAAAACAAAACATCTTTGATAAATCATATCAATACCTGAATAACTCATTAACCTTATTTAAAAAAGCAGGTGATATAAACAGCAGCAAAGAAGCATATGCAGTCTTATCTGAATTAAATGAAAAAAAAGGCGATTATAAAAAGGCATTTGATTATCATCAATTATTTTCCAATTTAAAAGACTCAATTTTCAACGAGCAATCAAGTAAACAGATTGCCGAAATGAACACTAAATACGATAGCGAAAAAAAAGACAATGAGTTAATAAAAAAGGATGCTGAGATTAGCAAACAACAGGCGGAAACTGAAAAGCAAAACCTGCAACGCAATGCATTTATAATTGGATTTGTTTTGGTGTTGGGGCTTGCCTTTTTTATATACAGAAGTTTTCGCCAAAAACAATCTGTCAATAAATCACTCGAAGCAAAAAACAAACTGATTGAAAAACAAAAGCAATTAGTGAACGAAAAAAACGAGAAGATAACGGACAGTATCCAATACGCGCAGCGAATACAGCAGGCTATTCTCCCTTCGAGTGAATTAATAAACTTCGTTCTTCCTGATTCATTTATTTTTTTTCAGCCTAAAGACATTGTTAGCGGTGACTTCTACTGGCTTTCAGAAAAAAGTGACAAGCTTCTGATAGCAATTGCTGATTGTACTGGACATGGAGTACCTGGCGCATTTATGAGCATGATAGGCAATACCTTGTTAAATGAAATTGTAAATGTTAAAAACATTACTAAACCCGATCAGATTCTAAATGAATTAAATAAAAGCATTGTTAATTTGCTTCAGCAAAACAACAATGAATCTATACAGGATGATGGAATGGATTTAACAATAGTAGCCATTGATAAGACTGCTAATCAAATAGAATTTGCTGGTGCCAACCACTTTTCTTACTATATTCATCAAAACGAATTAACACCTTTGGAAGGTGATATTTACTCTATTGGTGGGGCATTGGGAAAGACTGATATAAACTTTACCTGTCAAAAACTGAATATTACTAAGGGAGACACTCTTTATTTGTTTACGGATGGTTATATTGACCAATTTGGTGGAGAAAAAAATACAAAATTTCTTACCGGCAGGTTTAGCAAATTGCTGCATGACGTTCAACAACAAGATATGAAACAACAGAAGGAAAGTTTAAAAACTGCATTTGATAATTGGAAAGGAAATAATAAACAATTGGATGATGTGCTGGTAATGGGAATAAAATTTTAAATTTCCACCATATTAAATTTAAACTGTAATAATTTGGAGTACCGTTCTCCCGAAGCAACCATATCACTATCCTCTTTGCTGTAATGCCACGAGATCACAACTTCGTTTTTCTTAGATAGTTCTTCAAGTAAAACTAACACTTTAAATACCTGCTTTGAGCTTGCAGTATTATAATATTCAAGTTTAAAATCAAAATTAGTAGTAGGATTGGGAGTTTTGCAGTAATCTTTAAGCCAATCAATAATAGGCATAAAAAAGCCAGTTGCATCTTCAGGGAAACATCTTTCTGAAATTTCAAAAGTACCCGAAACGGCATCCAAAATTACTTTTGGTGTATCACTCGTTGCTGTTAGATTTAGTGCTTCCATATTCAGTTCTGTTGTTTTTCTGATATTTTTACTGAAATTTCAAAAAAAGAATAATCATCATCAACACGGCTGAAATAATAGGATAAATTATTATTACTTTTCATTTTCAAATCAATAAAGCCCAAGCCTGCACCCTTCTGATCTTTCCTATCCTCCTCTAATATAACCTTGTTATAAAGAATATCCAATTCTTCAAAATTCGAATTATTTATCTTATCAATAGCGGAGCTTAATGATGGTATTCTGCTATTTAAAATCAGGTTACCAGCGGTTAGTGTGTACACTCCATCTTTTTCCCCGATTAAAAAAACACCAGATTTGCCTTCTTTAGAAGTGTCAATCTCATCTGCATGCTTATATATATTTTGAGACAATTCAACAATCACATTAAAAATTTTCTTCCTCAATGGCAGATCATCCTTGTTCCCAATATTTCCTTCCGTCATGGAAAGGATATTTATTAAATTTTCCTGAGTGAAATCAACCTGGTAAATAAGATTCAGATTTTTTTCTAAAATACGTTCCTCCAGTCCCTCTATCCATTGCAGTCTATCGGTATTAATATCCTGAAATCCATCAGGCTCGGGTACCGATACCTTTATCTGAAAATAGAAATGAGACAGGTCATCATTAATTTCTTTAAAATCGTAAGCCAGCTTATTTCCTGATTTTCTGGCCATTTCAATCAACCCAAGTCCTGCCCCGCCTTTTGTTGAAAGTTCACCGTTCGCAAGTATCTCTTTATGGTATTCTTTAAGACTTTCCTTATCCATACTGTTTACTTTGCTCAGTTTGGATTTTAAGGACTCAATATTTTTGTTTTCTACAATATTTCCGGATGAGATGTAATAATCATTCACCAAACGCTGGATTACGAAAAAACTGGAATTATCAATCTTTTCTTCGGTTTTAACTCCCTGGTGGCGCGTTATATTTTGCAGAGATTCCAGCATTATAAAATAAACCTTCTTTTTAGTGACGGTAGATTCACTGGCGTTTTGCATATTGGTTTCTGCAAGCGACAAAATTTTATTCGAAAGATCAATAGAAAACCCTCCCCGATATATATAGCTTAAGCTATAATGATTCATCTGGCGATATAAATCAAAAACAAAAGAAGAATTACTAGTTAACTGATCCGACACGATAAAATTTTTAATAATTATAGAAGAAGGCAAACTTATTAAAAAATATCTTATTCAAAAATATTTTGTGTTAACAATCTTGTAATTGAAAACCAATAGAAAAATAGCTACCCACAACACACAAGCGCTTGATTAACAGATAAATAAAAACAACGAATCAGAAAATTAGTTATAAAAAATCATCTTTTTTGTTGAAAAGTGATAAAATTTTGGAACATTTTAATTCGCAAAACAGAGTAATGAACACCTTTCTGTTAATAAAAACATAAATTAATTTAAATTCATCTACAATTTGGTGATAATTATAGGTGATTGCTCTTGAATAGTCTAAATGTTTCATTATTAATGATTTATTATTCTTACCTTTACTAGCGAACCAAAAAAGAGAATCATGTTTGAAATATTAAAGAGCTTTGAGACGAAGTATGGTTACCTTAAAAAGAAGGGCCTAACGATTGAAGGATTGGCTATGGTCGATATTAAGAAGAAAAAACATGTTATTAAGATAAGCCGTCCATTAATTTTTGATAACCGCCTGTTACCCAAGCGATTTGAAGGTTTGGATGTAAAAACAAGTATTAAGCTTAGCGCGGATATGCCGATTGAATTTACAGTTGACCGCACTCAGCCAGATTGGCACAAAACACAATACCTTTGGGCACCAGAGCGTTTTGTAAAGTATGTGGAACGTTGTGAAAAAGAACTAAAAGCGGAATTAGAAAGCCCACAAATGACAACAGTGGAATTGTTGGATGCTTTATGCTTTGGTAATTTTGAAGAACACAAACAAAAAAGCCAGCAATTGATCAAAGAAGGTAAATTGCCCGCTTATTCAGTGAACTAATTTATAATTTATATAGGGTTAAACTATTTTTTAGTTAATTAAAGCACTCTGAGAAATCAGGGTGCTTTTTTATTTATATTCGCCTGACAAAATAAAATGGAGAATTAGAGAGTTTTGGATTTGGAGAATTGTAAAATTGAGCTCTTATTTTTAATTGTGCTAATTTCAAATTCTCCAAATCCAAAACTCACTAATTCACCAACTTTAATTCACCAAATCGCCAATTCACAAAACAATAGATATGGAAAAAGGGTACGTAAACTCAACAATCACCAATGGTATTTCTACCATTACGTTTTTTCACCCACAAAGCAACTCTTTGCCGGGTGAACTATTATATCAATTAGCGGAAGAAATTAAAAAATCCGGCAACGACAGCAATGCTAAAGTTATTGTTTTAAAAAGCGCAGGAGAAAGCACATTTTGTGCCGGTGCTTCCTTTGACGAATTAATTTCCATCAAGGATTTTGAAACAGGCAAAAAATTCTTTTCCGGCTTTGCAATGGTAATCAATGCGATACGAACTGCACCCAAATTTGTAATTGCACGTGTGCAGGGTAAAGCTGTTGGCGGAGGAGTTGGTATTGCAAGCGCTGCTGATTATACTCTGGCAGTTGATACTGCTTCGGTAAAACTTAGTGAACTGGCGGTTGGTATTGGTCCTTTTGTAGTGGGCCCAGCCGTTGAGCGTAAAATAGGTACTTCTGCATTTACCTCCCTATCCATTAATGCAACGGAATGGCAAAATGCTCAATGGGCGAAGGAAAAAGGCTTGTATGTATCCACTTTTAACACTATTGTCGAACTGGATGCTGCGGTTGGTACGCTAGCTGCCAAACTTTCCAAATCGAACCCAGAAGCCATGGAACTGCTAAAAAAAGCATTCTGGAAGGGTACAGAAAACTGGGACACATTATTGATTGAACGTGCCGAAATGAGCGGAAAATTAGTGCTTTCTGATTTTACTGTTAACGCGATCAATAAATTTAAAGCAAAAGCATAAACCACAACAACAATTCCCCCTTATGCGATAGCTCGCGTGTACGAGAAGGGGGGCGCGAAGGAAAAGCGCTTGCAGGGGGGATGTTAAAATTATAATCGCTCTAAAATAATATCAAACAATGACAACTACTGATACATCATTTAAAACACCCTTTGGCAGATTATTAACAATTGGTTTCCTGGAAGGAACCTCCTTTTTACTGTTATTATTCATCGCCATGCCCTTAAAATACATGGCGGATATGCCTGCTCCTGTTCGGATTGTAGGAATGATTCACGGTATTTTATTTGTTGCCTATGCTTTTGCACTGTTGCATGCAGCAATAGTTTATAAATGGGCGGCTATGAAAGTAATAATTGCATTTTTGCTTTCTTTTATTCCTTTTGGAACGTTTTTCTTAAAGAGGGTTTTGGAAAAAAATAATTAAAGGTCGGACTATTTCGCCTATAAATTGTTGGTGGCAATGCAATTAAGACGAACAGGAAAAAAATTTTCGTCCGCCTATTATAATTATAAACTTATGCCGTTAGACAACAACAAATACTCAGAATTGCTAAATGAAGCGAAGACAATGTTCGCTTTGGGATACGACAATAGATATATTGAACTTCAATTTGCAGAAAAAAAAATTGACGATAATATTATAGACCAAATAATCGTTGAAATAAAATCCTTAAGAAAAGCTCAAAAAAAAAGTCGTGGACTAAAGTTAATAATTTATGGGGCTTCATTTATTGCTGTAGCTTTTATAATGACACTAATATCATATAATGAACATTCTTCTTCACGATTTGTTTTGTGGGGACTAGCTATTAGCGGTGTAACGACTTTAATGAAAGGAGTCGCAGACATATTAGGGCTTTAATGTTTATAGACCTTTATAATTTAGTGTGGGGAATGCGGAATTTTGCGACCGTAAAAAAATATTTTCGCTCCAGAATTTTACGAATTGTGTTTCAGACTTTTTTTACGACCTTAGACAATATTAATTAGTTTGTAAACCTTTACTTTTCGCCTTTGATAAATATAACTCGAAAGAAGGTGCACTGCCACCAACAAAAAATAAGCGCGAAAACGCGCCTATTTAGCCGTTAGACCCAATACAATAAAAAAAGAATGAACACGAATCCTCCATTCGACAGTATAATTTTTGACTCAATTTAAAGTACTTTTTGACAGTTGTGTTTTCAGGATAATGTAGTAAGCTTGGAGAATAAAAAATGATACAATTTAAAATATCGATTTTTATAATAATCATTGCTTTTGCAGTTAAGGCTTATGGTCAGGAAGATACAAGGTCTTCTCTATTCTGGAACAACTTATCCATTTATAACCCTGCGGAAACAGGAGGGTTAGGAAAAGACAGCACCCTCTCCCATTATTTTTCAACAAATGGGCAAATTTCTTCACTTGCACCCGATAGCTCATCTATGAGGTCATTTAATATGTTATATGAAATTAAGATAACTTCTAAAAACGGTATAGGAATAAACTATCAGCAAGACAAAGTTGGATTTAAAATAAATAATCAGGTAAATTTAAATTATTCACATAGTATGCATGTGGGTAAAGGCTATTTAAGCGCAGGGATTGGCACTGGGTATGCATCCAACAACTTCTTTAATTTGAATGGTGGATTAATGTACACAACAAATAGGCTAAGGACTGGAATTGGTATAACTCACATTAACCACTCTAAATACGAACCATTAAAATATAATTTTAGTAAAACCCAAAATTATTACCTTAGCTACCAGTATTCCTTTATTACAAAAAGTCTTATGTTTACACCTATGGTATTTATAAGGTCTATTATGTCACATACCAATATGGACATTGGCATTCTTGCACATTGGAATAAATTTATATTTGTTGGAATTGGCTATAGAACAGACAAAACAATTTTGTATTCAGCAGGAGTTTCAATAAAAAAAATATTGCTTACCTACGCTTATAATTATGAAAAGCCAAATGTTTCTGTTTTGAATAATAGTTCACATGAAGTAGGATTGAAGATTCGATTAAAATGACTTTTATAATTAATTAGGTTTCGCTTCCAGCGCCTATTTGACCATAAAAGACAACTATAAAAAAACATGGCTACAGTATTAATTAGTGGTGGAACAGGACTTGTCGGCAGACATCTCAGCAAAAAACTGAAGGAAAAGGGATACCATGTTGTTCTGTTAAGTCGCGCAAAAAACCTGGATACTGATATCCCAACGTATATCTGGGACCTAGACAAACAAGAAATTGATAAAGAAGCGATTGAAGCAGCTGACTATATTATACATCTTGCGGGAGCTAACATAGGAGACAAAAGATGGACAAAAAAAAGGAAACAGCTAATCATCGACAGCCGTGTGAAGACAGGTCAGTTGATTTATAGTAAAGTTAAAGAACACAACAAAAAACTCAAGGCTTTTATTTCTGCATCTGCAGTTGGGTATTATGGTACAATAACCTCAGATCAAATTTTCAACGAAACAGCCCCTCCTGCTAATGACTTTTTAGGAAACACCTGCAATCAATGGGAACTAACTGCTGACAAATTTCAGGATTTAGGAATCAGAACGGTAAAAATCCGAACAAGCCTTGTATTGACCGAACAAGAAGGGGCACTCGCAAAAATGATGGCTCCTATTAAAATGGGAATTGTTTCAGCATTAGGTAATGGGAAGCAATACCTGCCCTGGATACATATTGACGACTTATGTGGCATTTACATAAAAGCAATTGAGGATGCCCAAATGAACGGGGCTTACAATGCGGTTGCACCTGATCACAAAACAAACAAAGATTTCACATTGGCTTTAGCTAAGGTTCTAAAAAAAACCTCAACGTTCCCCAATGTTCCAGCAATTGCATTGAAAATAATATTTGGCGAAATGTCGGAGATACTTTTAAAAGGAAGCAGAGTATCATCAGAAAAAATCATAAAATCGGGTTACAATTTCCTATTTCCAGACCTTGAAAGCACTTTAACAAATCTGGCAAATAAAGAGTAAACCACCCTAATAGCAAGGCTAAGGGAATGATCCTGATTTGGTAATATTAGATCAGTGCTCCAATAAATGTTGATCGGGAACTCCATATTAATCTGAGGTGATTATTAATTTATAGAGATGGATTCTCCACAGGGTTTTTAAGGACTGTCCTCCCGAAACCCGTTTTTACGGGTGAGGGAACTTGCTCATTCTAGCTATTGATTTTAAATAAAGCAGGATCCCTCGCGAAAAGCTCGGGATGACAGTGTACTAATTGTTTGTTTCAATTCAATGAACAACTACTAAGAATCGAACTGAAGTTATTACCAAAATAAAAATCAATTACTTCGAAACCTCAATCTTCACCTTTTTCCCCTTTATCTTTTCATTCTTAACCAACTGAATAACCGCTTCCACCTTTTTGCTGTTTACAGCTGCGTAGGAGGAATAATCCAATACTTCAATCAATCCCAGCTCCTCTTTTTGCAAATTGCCTTTTTGAAGTAATAGTCCAACAATATCCACTTTATTGATTTTGTCTTTTTTTCCTGAGGCTATATAAACAGTAACCCATTCAGAGTTATGAGGCAGAACGCAGTCTTCCGGCAATTTTTCAACAGCAGGAGTATCTTTTATAAAAGGCGGTACATGCTCGGTTTCGGATAATAATAAATAGGCTTTTCCTTTCGCATTCATACGTGCTGTACGCCCGTTTCTATGAATATAAACATCTTCCGTATGAGGAATCTGGTAATGGATTACATTTTCAATTTCAGGTATATCCAGTCCGCGTGAAGCCAAATCGGTGGTGACCAGCAATTTGTGACTGCCGTTTCTGAATTTTATCAATGCTCGTTCTCTGTCCTCCTGTTCCATACCACCATGAAATATTCCATGTGCCAGTCCTTTATCCCACAATAAGCCGCTGACGCGTTCCACAGCATCTCTATGATTACAGAAAATCAACGAAGGTTTATTACCTGTTTTACATATCAATGCAAACAGCGCATCCAGCTTATCTTTCCCTTCTGCCTGTACCACCTTTAAAGTTAGGCCTTGCGGCCTGGTAGGCATCAGGCTTAAGAAATTTAGTTCGATTGGATCTTCTACCCCTGTAAAATCAGGTATCTCCTTCATTTTTGTCGCAGAGGTCAATATACGTTTATTCAGATTTCGAAGATGTTCAATTATATATGACATATCTTCCTGAAAACCGAATTCTAACGATTTATCAAATTCATCCAATACCAATGTGGTAGCGGTGTTGGTATCAAAACTATTATTCCGGATATGAAAAGCGATTCTGCCGGGAGTTCCAACAAGCACAGCAGGCGGGTGTTCCAGGTTGTTTTTTTCTGTTTTAGTAGAATGGCCGCCATAACAGCAATTTATTTTGAAGCCGGTGCCCATCGCTTTAAAAACCTGCTCAATCTGCAATGCCAGCTCACGGGAAGGTACCAGTATTAATACCTGAACCCCTTTTATATTTGTAACAAGATTACTTAAAACGGGCAATAAAAACCCAACCGTTTTACCCGATCCTGTTGGAGAAAGTAAGATAACATCATTATCTTTTTTTGCCGCTTCTATGGATGCCAATTGCATCTCATTCAATGCAGCAATTTTTAAATTCTCAAGTATTTTTTGTATCATTTTTATTTTTTTAAAGCTTAAAGGTACGGTAATTATTGGCGGGTATGGAATTACATTATCAAAAGCGGAATTCCTGAAGCAAAAATAATTAGCGCCTCTCCATACTATCAGAAATTTTATTCGATTTTACTAGGTTGAATACACTATTTAGGTTTAGATTAGCAATAAATTATAAAAATGAAAAAAACGTTCATTATTTCCGCAATTTTTATTTTCAATATATGCCAGATCGAAACAAAAAATAAACTCTGCGCACAAACCAATAATGTAGGTATTGGTACATTAACTCCGGCACCATCTGCACTATTGGATGTGAATGGAAGTCCGGCAAATAACAAGGGTATATTAATACCAAGACTTAGTGCTCTTGAACGGCTGGCAATTTCTTCTCCGGCAAACAGTTTATTGGTATTTGATACCGATTCAGCCTGTTTTTATTATTGGAATGCAGTAACCACCAGCTGGAAATCATTATGTAATTCAGGGCTAACCGCTAATACAGGTTCAACAGGAGTTACAGGAATATCAGGATTGACCGGACCAACCGGTGCTGCTGGAACTATAGGAATCATTGGAACTACGGGAGCCATAGGAAGAACAGGAAGTACTGGAAGTACTGGAAGTACAGGAACTATAGGATTTACTGGAATAACAGGCTTCACGGGAACAAATGGCATTACCGGAACTACAGGAATAATTGGGATAACAGGCCTTACCGGATCAACGGGCACTTCCGGAACCATCGGATCAACCGGATCAACAGGTGCAGACCTTGGAACACATTGGACGATAACGGGCAATACCGGTACTGTTGCGGGCACCAACTTTATTGGCACAACGGATGCCCAAGACCTCGTATTTAAAGCAAACAATACGGAATGGGGAAGAATTCTTACAACCGGAAATGTTGGAATTGGTACAGCAACTCCGGACGCTTCAGCTAAACTTGATGTATCAGCCACTAATAAAGGATTTTTACCTCCACGTGTAACATTAACATCCACCACGGATGCATTAACAATTACTACACCTGCTACCGCTTTGTTAGTATTTAACACAGCAGTGGCGGGAGTATTTCCAAACAATGTAACACCAGGGTACTATTACAATGCTGGCACATCAGGCTCTCCGAGTTGGGTCAAATTCCAAACAGGAACAGAAACCTTGTCTTCCATTACTACATATACCTCAAGTAGCATATATGCAAAACCGGCAAATCTTTCTTATATCATTGTAGAGGTTTGGGCTGGCGGTGGCGGAGGAGGAGCCACTGGTGGCGGTACATTTGGAACTAATGGAACGGCTTCTTCTTTTACTTATAATTCCGGTGCAAACAGTATAATGACGGATCCAGGATTTGGAGGTATTGCTGGAGGAGATTGTGGTAATATTATTAATGGAGCTTCTGGAGGTGCTGGTGGTGTTGCTTCTGGAGGTGATGTAAATATAATGGGGGCTGCAGGTCAGGGAGGGCAAACAACTCAGGGAGGTGGTTATGGCCAGGGGGGCTCCGGTGGTGGCATGTCAGGGGGGAGAGCCGGATGGTGCGATAATTTAATGACCGGTGCTACGGGTGGCCCAGCAAGCGGTGGCGGAGGCGGATCAGGTATTGGAGGACAAGGTGGTGCTGGCGGTGGCGGTGCTGGAGGATATGCAAAAAAGAAAATTGCAAACAGTTCCATGGCAGCCACTGAAACTATTATAATTGGAACTGGTGGAATCGGAGGAACGCCAAACGGAGGAAATGGAGGAGATGGGATGGTCGTTATTTATGAATATATCATTCAATAGGTATCATTAAAAGAAGTTAGATTTTCTGCCTGAAATTATTTTCATTTAAGGGAAATGATTTGTAAATAATTTTGGTGATGATTGTTTACGCAAGCAACTTTTAATCGATCTTACGTTGAACAATAAAATCTAAATTGTAAAATAAGTTCATAAAAAAACACCGTTGTTCAAACGGTGTTTTTTTATGATAAATTAGAAATTCTTACTTCTTATTCTGAATAAATCTTACTTACAAGATCTTTATTGGCAGCCATTACCACCTTACGCTTTAAAGATAATTTAGGTGTCATCTCTCCCCTGTCAATGGTCCATTCACGAGGCAACAATTCAGGACGTTTAATTTTTTCGTATTGAGCAAGACCTGTATTTACCTTTTCCACTTCAGCAATAATTCTTGCTTTAATTACAGGGTTTTTAATGATGTCTTCATTGCTTTTATATTCAATCTCTTTACGTTTACAATAATCCTGTAAAAAGGCAAAAGCCGGGACAATTAGTGCAGATGCATATTTCTCATTTTCACCAATTACCAATACCTGCTCAATAAATGGAGATTCTTTTAATTTATTTTCAATCATTACAGGCGCAATGTATTTACCGCCCGAAGTTTTAAAAATTTCCTTTTTACGATCCGTTATTTTCAAATAGCGGTTATCTTCGAAAATCCCTATATCCCCTGTATGGAACCATCCATCGCTATTAATTACTTCCGCAGTAAGATCAGGGCGGTTAAAATAACCAAGCATCACGTTCGGCCCTTTTACCAATATTTCACCATCTTCAGCAATCTTCACTTGTACTTTATCAATCACGGTTCCTACCGTCCCAAATTTAATACCATTCGGTAAAAAGCTGTTTACGGCTACTACCGGTGATGTTTCCGTTAAACCATAACCTTCCAGAACAGTAATGCCAGCTGCATTAAATACACGCGCTAAACGTGGCTGTAATGCGGCACCACCGGATACTGCAGCAACAACCTTTCCACCCAATGCTTCACGCCATTTGTTAAAAATTAGTTTGTTTGCTATTTTCAATTGGAACTCATACCACCATCCGTTAGCACCATTCAGCTCGTAACGCAAGCCCAGATCCAAGGCCCAAAAGAATAATTTATGTTTTATTCCTGTTAAGTCAGTTCCTTTTGCTACAATTTTATCGTACACTTTTTCAAGCAATCGCGGAACCGTTGAAAATACTTCCGGTTGAACTTCTTTTAAATTATCACCGATTGTTTCCAGGCTTTCTGCATAATAAATGGAAATACCTTTGTAGAAATACAACGTAGTTAACATACGCTCATACACGTGGTTAAGAGGCAGAAAACTCAATGCTTTCCAGGTTGAAATAAACGGACATAAATTTTCAGAAGCGAATGAATTGCTCAATAGATTATTATGAGAAAGCATTACTCCTTTTGGATTTCCGGTAGTTCCGGATGTATACAGAATCGTTAACAGGTCATTTGGCTTAATAGTATTTTTAACTGCCTCAACTTCGGCCTTTTTGGGGCTTTTTTTACCCGCTTCCAACAATTCGCTCCAATGTTTAGCACCCTCAATTTTATTAAATGTAAAAATTTCTTTTACACTTGGTGCGTTTGCGGCAATGGTTTTTGCTTTCTTATATAAATCTGCACTGGAAACAAAAATGTATTTCACTTGCGCATCATTCAAAATAAAATTCAAATCACTTTCGCTGATCGTTGGATAAATAGGCACACTTACAGCACCTGATTGCTGAATAGCAAAATCAGCAAAGTTCCACTCCGGACGGTTATTTGAAATAATAGCAATTTTATCTTCCCGTTGAACTCCTAAACCAAGTAAACCATAGCTCAAATAATTAACTGAATCAGCAAAATACTGTGTGGAGTATGTTTTCCATTGTCCATTCTCCTTTGCTGCCAGCGCATTCGGTCTATTATATTTTTCAAGTAATTGAGGAATAATATCAAAAACACGTGTTATTGCCATAATTTTAATAGAGTTTTGTTTTAATATATTTAATTAATAGAAAATTTATTTCGTCCGAATAGACAAACTTGTTCTTCTCAATTTTACATAATTTTTACATGCATGAACAGCGTATAAAAGCTGCCAAATTGTTTAAATTATTTAAATTTTGTATATTTACAAGCAATCAAAAATAAACTATTTTAGCCATTCACCAAAATAATTTTCAGGTAATGAAAACAAAACTAACACAATTATTGAACATTGATTTTCCAATCATAATGGCACCTATGTTTTTGGTGAGTAATGAGGCCATGGTAACAGCCGGTATGAAAAGCGGAATTGCAGCCACCTTTCCTAGTTTAAATTATCGTAATTCAGGTGAACTAGAGCAATTGCTTGATCATCTGAACCTTGAAAAAAGCAAACTATCCGTAAACGGAACATACGGCATCAATTTAATTGTACAGAAAACAAATCCTTTATATGAAAAACACCTGAAGATTTGTGTAGATAAAAAAGTTCCATTTTATATCACTTCGTTAGGAAGCCCCAAAGAAGTAATTGAAAAGGCGCACAGCTATGGCGCAAAAGTTTTTTGTGATGTTACCAATATTGAACATGCAAAAAAATGCTTTAGTTTGGGTTGCGATGGCTTTATAGCCGTTGGACAAGGTGCCGGAGGCCATGCAGGCCCTAATCCCTTGCAAGTATTAGTACCTGCCCTGCAGCTACATTTCCCTAATACTCCAATAATTGCTGCCGGAGGAATTTCAAGCGGAGCAGGTATTTTATCAATGCTGGCTGTTGGTGCTGCCGGGGTTTCAGTTGGCACACGTTTTATAGCAACTACCGAAGCTTCGGTAAGTGATGCATATAAAAATGCAATTGTGGATTCAAAAATGGAAGATATTGTATTGACAGAAAAACTATCCGGAACTCCTTGTACGATCATTGATACACCATTCGCAAGAAAAATAGGATACAAGCAAAACTGGCTGGAACGTGCATTATCAAACAATGCAAGAACAAAAAAATATTTTAAAATGTGGGTACAAATATCCGGCATGAAAAAACTGGAACAATCAGTAAAACCGGGCAATTATCAAACCCTATGGTGTGCAGGACAAAGTGTTGAACTAATTAATGATATTGCTTCCTGCAAGGAAATTATTGATCGGTTAAAAAAAGAAACTACAGCGGCATATACTTCTTTGGCTTCTGAAATCGGTAATTAATCAACATTAAAAAAAAGGGGGGTATGGTTGGCTAACGCACTGTAATGACTCATTTATTGTGACCTTCATCATTTTAGGATTTAAGGCTATTCCCAACCCGTTTAGGAATACTTTTCAATGACGATTATCTTTTTACAGAAGCAGGATATGGTATATTGTTTGTTAAAACAATAATAAAGTATAACTACCTCGCCTTCTAAAGGTCAGGCAAACAGCTATCAAAAAAATGGCAAAAAATTATAAATTTAAAGAGCTCAAGGCATTTTCATCTGATGAATGGATGGTAAATGCTACTAAGAAATACCGTACTGTATTTGACAGAATGGAAACAACGTATATACGTACAGAATTTTCTTTTTATAATAAATTATTTGATGAACAGGATTGGAGCGCCAAAGTAACAATAAAAGGATTTTCGATTAATGGCGCTGTCCGTGCGGAACTATGCAGTATTGACACATCAATAACTGTAAAGTCAGACGAAAACATTGTGTATATCCGTGATGGATGGGGAAATGGTGCTGCCGGTACTTTTTGGACCAAAGGAGGTTATTGCTGGGAAGCTTACATTGATGATGAACTGGTGGGGACTCGTAATTTTTTTGTGGAAGATGTTGGCAAGGTAACCGTTGCCGCTAATCCCTATTTTACGGTTGAATCCGTTAAGCTGCATGCAGGTGGTTTTGATGCATGGAACACAAAAGAAAGAATTTATTTAAAAAAATTAAATCGCAACGAAACACCCTATCTATGGGTTGAGTTTAAAATAAAAACAAAAACCGCCAGCGATTGGAACTACGAATTTTTCTTTAACTTTTATGACGATGCTGGCCAGCCAAAGGGGCAAAGCATACGTACAGGATACATTGAAAAGGACAAGAATAGCGAAACATATATATTTGATGCAGGTTGGGGCAGTGAGCTTTCCGGATCATGGCAGGATGACAAGTATACCGTAGAAATTGTTTTTATGGATACTCTTGTGGCCCTAATACCATTTGAAATGGGTGATGAACATGAAAAAGGGGTGCTTGAACCGTTTATTATTGCTGAACAAGCTCAGTCCACTAGGGCAGCCTCCACAGAGGCGGCAAATGAGGAAACTATTGAGCAATTGCTTGTAAAGTTAGATGAGCTGATAGGTTTGGATGAAGTAAAAAAAAATATCAGGGATCATATTAATTATATAAATTTTATAAAGCTCCGAAAAGAAAAGGGCTTTGATGATACGGGCAAATTAAATCTTCACAGCATTTTCACTGGCAATCCCGGTACCGGAAAAACTACTGTGGTAAATATGCTTGGGCGCCTGTATAAAAAAATGGGACTTTTGTCCAAAGGCAATGTAAAAGAGGTAGACCGTGCCGATTTAGTTGGACAATACATCGGGCAAACCGCACCGAAAGTAAAAAAAATAATAGAAGAAGCCAGGGGTGGAATTTTATTTGTTGATGAGGCCTATGCCTTAACCAGAACCAAAGAAGATTCAAATGATTTCGGACATGAAGTGTTGGAAATATTATTGAAAGAAATGTCAGATGGCCCTGGTGACATAGCGATTATGTGTGCCGGCTATCCCAAAGAAATGCATAATTTTATTGATTCCAATCCCGGACTAAAATCACGTTTTAATCATTATTTTCATTTTGATGATTATTTACCTGAAGATATGCTGTTAATTTCTGAATTGGCAAGTAAGAAAAAAGGGGTACAACTAAGTGCAGATGCCAAAGTGCTTTTAGCAGAATTACTGGTGGA
Organism: Bacteroidota bacterium; assembly: GCA_040387415.1. Classification (GTDB taxonomy): domain Bacteria; phylum Bacteroidota; class Bacteroidia; order 2-12-FULL-35-15; family 2-12-FULL-35-15; genus 2-12-FULL-35-15. Next base: position 9,397 of record JAZKDU010000039.1, on the reverse strand, counting down.
AGCCTACCGTACACGTGATAAAGCGTTCGGGAATGCGCGATACGTTTTCTCTGTAATTGATGAGGCAAAAATGAATCTGGGTTTACGTTTAATGAACCACCCCGATGTTTCGCAATTATCAAATGTAACACTTTCTACCATTGAGTATGCTGATGTGGCAAAAGTGGCTGAAGGACGCCATAAAAAGAAACTGAATTTAGACATCAATGAAAAGCTTTTAAAAGAAGGCTTAGCGGAAATGAACGTCCTTACCGGGATGGAGAACATCAAGGAAGAAATAAAAGAATTGGTGAAGCTGGTTAGGTTTTATAAAGAAACCGGTAGAGATGTTTTGAACAAATTTTCATTACATAGTGTATTTACAGGCAATCCCGGAACCGGAAAAACAACCTTGGCGCGTATTATCGCCAAAATATATAAAGGGCTTGGTTTACTTGAACGCGGACATGTAATTGAAGTGGATCGTGAAGGCCTTATTGCAGGATATATAGGACAAACAGCCATAAAAACAGGCGAAAAAATTGAAGAAGCCATTGGTGGTATTCTATTTATTGATGAGGCCTATGCATTGGCCAATTCCTCCTTAAGTCATGATTTTGGGGACGAGGCCATTCAGATCATTTTAAAGCGGATGGAAGATTTAAGAGGCCAGTTTGGTGTAATAGTAGCCGGTTATCCGGATAAAATGAATGAATTCATAGAATCGAATCCGGGTTTAAAATCGCGCTTTGACCGTACATTTATTTTCAACGATTATACACATGAAGAGCTGTATGCTATTGCACTTTCTTTATTAGCACAGGAAAAAATAACACTTGATGAAGAAGCAGAAGCTCATCTTAAAAAATATTTCAACCACCTGTATAACGGCCGTGATAAGCACTTTGGTAATGCAAGAACAGTAAGGCAGGTAATTGCTGAAGCTATCAAAAATCAGAACCTGCGTTTATCTGAAATCCCTGCTTCGGAACGTACCGAAAAGTTATTGGAAACTTTAACTATTGAAGATGTACTGGAATTTAATACCGATAGTAAACGTTCAGCTGGTGGTAGTTTAGGCTTTAAAATTGGGAACTAAACAGTTAGAAACTGTTTAAATTTTATTAAATTTTTTTATTATTGCTTCCCAAAGTCTTCGACTAAGCTCAGACAGACAGCGCGCGGTCATATTGAGCTTGTCGAAATATGTGGGCTGGATTTGTACCTGTAGAATTTTTTTATAAAATTTAAACAGACTCTTAATATATTAAGTAAATTTCACGGTTAATTAAAGTGAAGCGGGCTATGGTCTGCAGGATTATCAGGAACTATAAGGAGCAAAGAAAATTGCACTATTTTTTGACCCTGTTCGTTCCATTACATAGGGCCGGAATCAAAATCCATCACGCAATTCCACTTATACGTTTTGTGTTTCGCTATTGAAACTCCGATATTTTTAAATTCCGGATTTAGGATATTTTTCCGATGCCCTAAATTGCTTACATTCTCATCTATCAATAAACATATTACAATATTGAGTGCATCTGAATTGCCATAATAACAGTTCTCTCCTATTCTACAGTGGCATTTGGCACTGTATTCCTGAAATCGCTTTTTAAAATTACCATGTCCTGTTTTCCCCGATTTACCAAAGTCTAGGGCATGTACTTTTGCAAACTGATACAATTGAGGGGACGGATATAAAACATCCATTTTTTCTATATCCTTTAGTGTTTTTTTTAACGAGGATGTGTATTTATTATGTTTCCTGGTAGAATCGATATAGTGATCCACATACGTATCCATAAAAAGCGCAGGTTCCAGTCTCACCAGGTTATAATAAAAGACCACCCATTTTTCCTTATCAGTAAGGTAGTCAAGATCCTTGGCTGTATTGGCTTTTGCAAATATCTCCTGTGTCCATTTTTTTTGAGCATAAATATCCTTTGTAATAAAATTACAAAATAACAGGGCAAGAATAATTATTTTAGAAAATGATCTCATTTGAAACTAAAACGATTTCAGGAGGTAATAAGTATATTTTATTAAAATTTAAATCCGAAATTATACAAGAGCTGCGCGTCCTTAATATTTAAACTATTGGAATTTTGATATCCACTGTAATGCATCCTGGAAATACCATATTTATAGCCCACTTCAAAAAAAAGGCCCTTTCCCGAATCCCTAAAATTATACTGTACTCCTAAACCACAAAAAATAAATGTATTGAATCTTTTAGTAAACGATTTGCCATTACCATTAAGTAATTGTGTTAATACCTGATGCTCAAATTCCAAATTCCCTTTTCCGTCATAAACTACATTTTCTGTGGAATCATTTGATATTACGTAATAAGATCCATACATATAACGCGCGCCAACTCCGCCCGAAAAATAAGTAGAATATTTACTGTCCTTTTCATTGTTAAAAGACCTCTTAAACCCAAAAGGAACCTGTACCTCCTTCATCCTTATTTCGTGCGTGTAAGCATATGTTTTGTCAAATAAATAGGTAGCTCCCGGTGCAGAATAATATCCCTGAAATGTTACATTTTGATTCATATGTTCTAATCCTAACAAAAGATTAATCCTTCTCCCAAGTAAAAGTTCAGCTTTATAAGCAGCTGAAAAGCCTCTTTTACCTTTTGTATTAGTAGTGTGTTGAGGATGGTTTTTATAAAAAGATGCCACAGGAGCTATACTTAACCGATGTTTAACAGTACCTTTTTTATAGGCATTGGGATCCTGAGCCTGAACGGCTATACCGCAGACACACATAAGAATTACAACTATTTTTTTAATTGCCGGCACCTTTACAAATTTAGCGGGACTACAAAAGTACATATAACCCAACATTGATGACTCTTTTTTAATAATAAATCCCTCAAAATGCTTTTCTACCTAATACTCTTGAGCAAAAACGCTGTCAGAATTGGAATTAAAATTAACTAATAAAAAGCGGAATAATGTAACTTTTTTCGGAAATTATATAACATTAAAATATGATGTAGGGCATAAATTTGCAAACATCTAAAAAAGTTCATTAATTAAAAAACGAGATAAAACATGAAAAATTTCACATCAGAAAACAACCATAGTTCAGAAAAAGCGTCTACCTGGTTTACAGACATCACAGAATCAATCAATAATACATACAAAAAGCAGTTGAATATGTCTGTGGATTTGTATAACCAGTTCTTAAGTTTCCCATTCACAAAAGAAACAACCGCTGCTATGGAAGATCTTTCTGGAATGAAATTCCTTAAAAACAATATAAATCAGGCAGAAAAAAATATTGAAAAATTTACTGATCTTATGCTTCAGACAAATCGCCTTTCCACGGAATCATTTTTCAGTGCAAAGCCTGAATTTATTTCAGAAAAAACAACAGAAAACATTTCAAATTTTTACGAAAGTCAAATTGAAATAATGAAAAATCTGAACAGTTATTTTTTCGAAATCTGGAAAACCAACTCTGAACAAACATTAGCGGACTATTCTACTATTATTAAAAAATTCAGTGAGAATGTTGAAAAAAACCTGAATTTTGCAGCAGAGTCCGCAAAATCAATTTCAACATCTGATAATAAATCTTCCCTTGAAGGCCTTAATAAACAGTTTGACCAGATGGCCAAAGTCAATCTTGAATTTTGGACAGATGCTATGAATTCATTAAACAAAGTTTCGGTAAAAAGCCAGAAAGATTGGAATTGGAATGGAAGCAGCACAGAAAACTCAGCTCAGGAAAAAACTAAAAAAGAAACTGAAAACTGGAAAGAGAAATCTGAAAACAATTGGAAAGATTCTGCTCATAAAAGCGAACCGATATTAGATACCAATAAAAAGAAACATGCTAAAGAATTTAATCACCGATAATGATTAATCAAGCACTGATTGAAAATAAAAAAGTTCGCATCAACAGATGCGAACTTTTTTATTTTATAATTGTCCGAAGCCTATAATAATCAGCTGGTAACGGCCTTATTCAACTTGCTTTTTTTGTAACTATAGCCAAAGTAAATCAACAATCCAACCAACAGCCAAACACCGAAACCGATCCAGTTGGATATCCCTAATTCAGCCATCATATACAGGCAGCTAACTAATCCCAACATAGGGATAAGTGAAAGATTCTCGCGAAAAGCCCATACCGCTAAGCCAAAGGAAATGAATATAAATATCCACATGGGTATTTTATGTTTAAACAAGCTTAAACCCGATTCAAATTTCATATCGTCAGCAATCGGTAATGCTGTTACAGTTGAAGCATAGGCTGTTTCATCCAAACTACTAAGATATGTTTCAACATCATTGTTTGAAGCAGCGAATGCAGCACTATCAGAGGATAGTATATACTGCTTTACACTTGTAATTTGCTCCGTTTTTAATGAGGTTACAATGGTTGTTGCATCATTCATTTGTTTCTCATTTGTAATAAAAGAAATAGAAGCTTCTTTATTATAAGTGAATGAAAGAATGCCGGCTAACACCAATAAAACCGGCATAATGTATTTGGAGTTGATATAAGGTGTTTTGAATTTTCCTCTTGGAATATCCGGCTTATTCTGAAGTACCAATACTCCTGCACATACCAGTACAAAGGCGAATAAAGTACCTATACTGCATAAATCAGTAACCATGGTCAGGTTTAGGAATAACGCGGGTACAGCGACAACAAATCCTGTAACAATGGTTGCAAATGAAGGTGTTTTAAATCGGGGATGCACCCGTGCAAATGCCGGTGGTAAAAGACCATCGCGGCTCATACTCATCCAGATGCGGGGCTGCCCCATCTGAAACACAAGCAGTACACTGGCCATCGCTACCACTGCGCTTACCGCAATAATTCCCGACATCCATTTTAAGTCAAGTTTTTCGAATACAAAAGCTAATGGATCACCAACACTCAGCTGGGTATAGCTTATCATACCCGTTAGAATTAAAGCGATGATAACATACAAAACAGTACAAATAATTATAGCCCACATCATTCCACGAGGGAGATCCCGCTGAGGATCTTTACACTCCTCTGCGGTAGTAGAAATTGCATCAAATCCGATATAGGCAAAAAACACGGCTGATACACCTTTTAAAATACCAGCCACTCCGTTAGGAGCAAATGGGTGCCAGTTTTCAGTATCCACATAAAAAACACCAACCGCAATAACCAATAAAATAATACATAATTTAATGATCACCATCAGGTTGCTTGCATTCCTGGATTCTTTCATACCACGGTATACCAATGCTGTTATAATGATAATGATAAACAATGCAGGCAAATCAGCAATTAAATGCAATGAACCGATAGTAGGTGAAGTGGTCCAGGCTGTATAAGCAGACTGTACCCAGGCATCCAGGTTTGCGAAAGGCTTACCACTCTGCATTAACACTGTTGCCTCATGAAACCCTTTCGATGCTGTGAGATAATCCATTTGCACCCATTGCGGAAGATGGATTCCCATATTTTGAAGCAGGCCGGTAAAATAATCACTCCAGGAGATAGCAACAGTAATATTTCCTATACCATATTCCATAATAAGTGCCCAACCTATGATCCAGGCGATCAATTCGCCAAACGCGACATAAGAGTATGTGTATGCACTTCCTGAAACAGGAACCATTGATGCAAACTCAGCATATGCAAAGGCTGCAAAACTGCAGGCAACAGCAGTAAATAAAAACAGAAAAATAACTGCCGGCCCTCCGTCAAAACTAGCCTTACCTATAGTACTGAAAATACCGGCACCTATGATGGCCGCAATACCAAAGGCTGTTAAATCGCGTACCCCAAGATGTTTACCCAAAGAATGGCCATCAGCATTATTCTTCTCTACCTGTTTCTGAATATCCTGAACGGATTTCTTACGAAATAAACTATTAAATTTCATATATTATTATTTGTCGCAAATGTATAAAAATTATTGAGTAAGCTCCTTTTTCTCAATAATATGGGATATTGGGCCAGCTTCCTCCGTGTCATCCCGAACTTTTTGTGAGGGATCTTAATAGTCATGTCCCCATTATTACGATGCCATTATCAGAGTTTACTAGACCCACTGGCCAAAAAGCCAGTCGGGATGACATTGTATATAATTAAACTTATCCAAAACTGTTGAAAACTCTAAAATAAATATGAGGTTCAATCGGCAGTTTTGTGTAAATTTGAACTCCTTATTCCGAAAGGTCAGGCATCAGTTAAGCCTGACAATTCAGAATAATTTAGAATCCATTTTTTAAGAATCAAATTCAACTATTAAAAATATGTCAACAACAGAACAGGAAAATTTAACTACCGTTGAAACGGCTGCCAAATTGGGATTATTGCCGGATGAGTATGAGAAAATTAAAGTGATTTTAGGCCGTACGCCTAACTTTACAGAGTTGAGTATTTTTTCCGTAATGTGGAGCGAACATTGTTCTTATAAAAATTCTATTGTCTGGTTAAAAAAACTACCTAAAAAAGGTCCTTATATACTTGCCGAAGCAGGTGAAGAGAATGCCGGATTAGTTGATATTGGTGATGGACTGGGCTGCGCATTTAAAATTGAATCACATAACCATCCATCTGCATTAGAGCCCTACCAGGGTGCTGCAACAGGTGTAGGTGGAATTAACCGCGATATTTTCACAATGGGTGCACGCCCGATTGCACAATTAAATTCATTACGCTTTGGCGATCTTAAACTTGACCGTACTAAATGGCTTGTAAAAGGTGTTGTTAAAGGTATTGGAGATTATGGCAATGCTTTTGGCATCCCTACTGTTGGCGGTGAAGTGTTTTTTGATGACTGTTACAATGTTAACCCATTGGTAAATGCAATGAGCGCTGGTATTGTAAAAGCAGGTGAAACAGTTTCCGCAACATCCTATGGTGTTGGAAACCTTGTTTACATTGTTGGTTCTGCAACCGGTAAAGATGGTATCCACGGAGCAACCTTTGCTTCTGCGGACATCACCGAAGATTCTGCAAAAGATTTACCAGCAGTTCAGGTAGGTGATCCTTTTCAGGAAAAATTATTATTAGAAGCAACATTAGAAGTTATTAAAACCGGTGCTGTAATTGGCATGCAGGATATGGGTGCAGCAGGTATCACTTGCTCTACTTCCGAAATGAGCGCTAAAGGCGAGCATGGTATGGACGTTTGGCTGGATCGTGTTCCTACCCGCCAGGCGAATATGCAGCCTTTCGAAATTTTACTTTCCGAATCACAGGAACGTATGTTGATCATCGTTAAAAAAGGACGTGAAAAAGAAATAGAAAAAGTATTCCAGAAATGGGATTTGAATTGCGCATTGATTGGTGTAGTAACAGATACAAAACGTATTAAGTTTTATGTTGGTGATGATTTAGTTGCTGATGTTCCTGCTTTCGATTTAGTATTGGGAGGCGGTGCACCGGTTTACCACCGCGATTATAAAGAGCCTGCTTATTTTGCAGAATCAAAAAAATTCAATATTGATGCGGTAGAAGAGCCAAAAGATTTAGTTGCTGTTTCTAAATTTTTAATTTCTCACCCGAACATTGCTTCCAAACAATGGGTATATAACCAATACGATTCAATGGTAGGTACTGTAAACATGAGTACCAATGCACCTTCTGATGCAGCTATTGTAAATATAAAAGGAACCAATAAAGCAATTGCATTAAAGGTTGATTGTAACTCCCGCTATGTAAACGCTGACCCTGAAGTGGGATGCGCCATTGCTGTGTCCGAAGCGGCACGTAACATTGTATGCAGCGGTGGTGAACCTTCTGCAATTACCAACTGTTTAAATTTTGGAAACCCTTATAACCCTGAAGTTTATTGGCAATTTGTAAATGTTATTAAGGGAATGGGTGCTGCTTGTATTAAATTTCAAACCCCGGTAACAGGTGGTAATGTTAGCTTTTACAATCAATCATCCTACGAAGGACCTGTATTCCCTACTCCAACAATAGGTATGTTGGGAGTGCTGAAAGACAAGTCAAACCGCATGACCTTGAACTTTAAAAATGAAGGGGATTCGATTTATTTAATCGGCAGTTCAAAAAATGACATTGCATCTTCTGAGTATTTATATTCCTACCACAAAATAAAAAACACTCCTGCTCCTGCTTTCAATCTGGATGAAGAATTTGAAGTTCAAAAAGCAGTAAAAACAATTATTAAGGAACGTGTAATTCAATCTGCTCACGATTGCGCTGATGGCGGCTTATTCATCACTTTATTAGAAAGCGCTATGCCGAATGGTCTTGGCTTTAATATCGGTTCAGATGAAGAAGTTCGTAAAGATGCATTCCTGTTTGGGGAAGCACAAAGCCGAGTAATTGTTTCTGTTAAAAAAGAAGACGAAGACCGTTTCATTGACCTGATGATGGCTTCGCGCGCAGAGTTTGAATACCTGGGTGATGTTACAGGAAAAGAAATGATAGTTGATGATGAATCATTTGGCACCGTTGCAGAAGCGAAAGTATTGTTTGATACTTCTTTAGGGAAATTGTTGAATTAGATTGTTGTTACTATTGGACCAATATGCGAAACTCATTGCGCCTATTGGTCCAACAAACTGGTATATACGAAATTGATTTCGCATATAAATTTGTTAGGTGCAATAAAATGACAAGGACAACAATATTATTTCTGACAGTAATTTGTTTTGGTTGCTCCAATCCAAAAACTTCCAATACTAATATGACTAATAAAGACAGCGTATTTGTTTGGAGTGAGGGTATGTGCGAAATGACAGGGACTTTTAATCCTTCCCAATATACCGTTGAAGAGTTAAATAACACTTGGAGCTTAACTTCAGGAGGTAGCAGTTTGGGAGACGTTATTAATTATTTTGATAGTGAATCTTTTCAACCTCCAGGCTTTGACACTATCAATGCACAGTATAATAGAACCTTGACAAACTTGAAAGAGCTAAAACTAGTCACTAGAGGTAGTAAATATTGGGAACAATTGAGACAACAACGAATATTAGAATTAGAAGACGAATACAAGCTAAAAAAAATAACTATTGAGGCATATCAAAATCCATCAATCTTGTTAAAGAACGATTTTACAGATTCTTGTTTGTTATATGCTTCCGCTTTAGCTTCCACCGACACATCTACCATTTTTTCCGCATGGAGACAATTACATAGTGAACAATTAAAACATAATGGAGCTCCGGATGTCTTAGAAAAAAAATTTCAGGATATGTTTGACTCGCCTGATAAGCTAAAATATGCAAAGAGTGCATTAATGGGTATTGGGTGGTGGAATTGCGCAAATCATCAAATCTTACATATTGAAAACGATGGAAAAATGGCTGAAGAATTCGCAAAATTGTTCCTAAAAGTTCAAACGGAATGTGACGAAGAATGAAATTTACTGCACCTAATCGAGTAGACGGCTCTGCCAGCAGGAGCTAGCAGAGTGCGCCTCTCACAC
>JAZKDU010000038.1:0-1500 GCA_040387415.1 Bacteroidota bacterium | reverse complement strand
TAATACGGGAAATACTGGAGCTACTGGTAATACAGGAGCAACGGGCATAACAGGATCCACGGGAGCGTCTGGTGCTACAGGTTCAGCGGGTGCGACGGGTGCAACAGGATCATTTACCGGTGGTGCGGTAGCTACTTTATCTGTCTGTGATTTTACCGTCACTTGTACAGCAACTATACAAACTTTGAGCGTGATAACTTCAACAACAACATGTGATCTTTTTGTTGGTTGTAATTTATTTATGAATGATTCAACAAGTCCTTTAATTGGTAATGTAATAAAAGGTGGTAGTCGTTTTATTCATAACTTTGGAACAAACAATACTTTTGTTGGGGTGAATTCAGGTAACTTTACCATGTCAGGCACTAACAATTCAGGTTTTGGTGTAAATGCATTGACTGCAAATACAACAGGAGATCAAAATACAGCAGTTGGTTTAGGTGCATTACAAGGTAACTTGACGGGTGATGAAAATACAGCAGTTGGTTATCAAGCACTGAATGTTAACACAGCTGGCGTTAATACTGCAGTTGGTTCGGTAGCGCTACTTAGTAATACAACAGGGACTAGGAATGTCGCAATTGGCCGTTATGCGCTACGAGGTAATATAGCAGGAGATAACAATACTGCAGTGGGCATGCAGGCTTTATCTAGTGCAAGAGGGTCAAATAATACTGCACTTGGTTTTAATGCAGGAGCCTCTTTTGGTATCACAGAGAGCAATAATATTTCTATTGGTGTAGGTGCTGGCAATGTAGGTGACAACAATACCATTCGCATTGGAGTAATAGGCTCACAGACATTGAATTTCCAAGCGGGAATACGTGGTGTTGTTACAGGCGTAGCTAATGCTATTCCTGTTTTAATCGATTCGAATGGACAGCTTGGTACTACAAGTTCATCAATCAGATACAAAGAAAACGTGCAAGATATGAACGCAGAATCAGCACCAATTCTTGACCTTCGTCCGGTAACGTTTAACTACAAATCAGATGAATCACACACAAAATGTTTTGGCTTAATTGCTGAAGAAGTAAATAAGGTAATGCCTGCTCTTGTTGTACGTGGTGCAGATGGTCAAATTGAGACGGTGAAATATCATGAACTTGCTTCTTTGTTATTGAATGAACTGATTAAATTAAAAGAAGAGCAAGCTAAAACGAATGTTCGTTTAGCAGAGTTAGAGGCGCAGGCATAAGAATAGCTCTTTAGCGTTGACGTACTATAAAAAAAGGCTTCACATAATAAAAATGTGGGGCCTTTTTTTATATTAATATTATGATTACGCTATGCAAAATTTCACCGAATGGAAAAGGTCTATGTAAGGTTATAAGCTATTCAAAAATCTATACCTTGCTTTATGTAATAAATTTTTGGTATATAAAAACAACGCACTATATTTTTATGCTTTCTCAAAAAAAAAGGATTTTCATATGACGCAATCTATTCGAACTTCATTCATTTTTTTAACACTCGTGATGGCATTTCCATCGCGCGCAG
>JAZKDU010000037.1:0-53499 GCA_040387415.1 Bacteroidota bacterium | reverse complement strand
CCTTTATCAGAAAGGAGTTTAGCCATTTTTACCAACTATTTTTTGCTATTAAACCATGAAAAAGCGAATTGAAATATTTCAATTCGCTTTTTCGTTTATACCATAAAAAATCTATTTATTGATAGAGATCTTTTTTGTAGTGATTCCGTTATCATTTTTAACAGTTACAAAATAACTGCCATTTGCCTCAGCTGATAAATCAATCATTTCTTTGCCATTAATTTCTTTTGTTAAAACAACTTTACCAATAATATTGTGAACGGTAACAGTTGAAGATACAGCATTCTCAGCATCTACCGTAAACATACCATCTGTTGATGGATTAGGATAAACGGTAACAGCCGATACAGAAACAGCATTGTTAATAGAGGTAGTCATTGCGGATACTGAACCCATAAATGTTACCGTATCAATACTGAAGGTTCCACCTGTTGCTTCAGCATTCCATCCATAAAAACGGAATGTACGTGCACTCATAATATTAGTAAAGCTAGCTCCACTTAATGTTATCATACTTCCGTTTTCTCCACCGTTGTTTGCATCCAAATTCCAAAAGAAAACATCCCCAGTTTGTACACTTAAATCAGCATTTGCAGGAGAAATAGATGCAGGCAGGTTAGCTGCATAAGAATCAGCGTTTGAACGTACAGCATACGTTCTGATACCTGTTCCGGAACGTTGTGTTTTAAATGAAATACTGTTTAATGTTGCCATAGAACCAGATGCAGGTGTAACAGTTACTTCGTAATATTGTGTAGTACTGATAGCACCTGTTTGTCCAACGTATGTATCAACACCATTTGTACCGCCAATAGGCCAGCCAATAAAAGAAAAACGTTCAGCAGCATTCGCATTAGTAGCTGTTCCACCAACGGATGAAAAACTGCCAAATGTCATACCTGCAGCTGTAGGAACAGCCGATGGATCAATTAACCCTGAAGTTGTTTTAACACTATCAAATGTATAAGTTGCCGTAAAGCTTTGTGCTACAGCCATTGTTGCAGAAATAACTGCAATTGTAAATAAAAGAGTAATTTTTTTCATCATAATTTTTTAAGTTTTTCAAATTATTAATATTAGCGCAAAATTAATCATATTTATCTGAAAAGGTGTTTAATTACAGTTAACATATGACTATTTATTATTAACAATAATATTTATGCCAGTTTATTCACCTATTTATTATTATACGCAGTCATTGTACGTTGAAGGCCCATTGTACCGAAACCCAGAATCATCTCTATTGCAATTTTAATACGGCTTTCCAAGGATCTCTCTTCTTCCTTGCTCCATTTGCCAAGTACATAATCAACCTGCCTGCCTTTAGCAAATTCATTGCCTACTCCAAACCGTAAACGCGTATAATTGGGTGTATTTAATACTTCCTGTATATTTTTTAAGCCATTATGCCCTCCATCACTCCCCTTGCCCTTCATACGTAAGGCACCCAAAGGCAGCGCTATATCATCGGTAATTACCAATATATTCTCCACAGCAATTTTTTCGGCCTGCATCCAGTAATTAACTGCTTTACCGCTTAAATTCATATAAGTGGAGGGTTTAATCAAAACAAATGTTTTTCCTTTAAATTTATACTCTACCGTGTCAGCAAGTCGGTTGGAAACAAATTTTAAATTATTTTCTTTAGCGATGTCATCAAGCACCTTAAAACCAATATTATGGCGGGTGTTGTCATATTCATCACCAATATTCCCCAACCCAACAATTAAAAATTTACTCATAGCACCTATATTAACTATATTAGAATACCTCTTTAAATTTTCCGAAAAACAATAATAGAAATAAAAAAGTTGGTGCCCCGCAAAACTGCAGAACACCAACTTTTACAATTAGGCTGACAACTATTTCTTAGCAGCAGGTGCAGCTTTTGCAGCAGCAGGCGCAGCTTTCGCAGCAGCAGGTGCAGCTTTTGCTCCAGGTGCAGCAGCTTTAGCTTCTTCAACAACAGCAGCACGTGTAGTTTCAACTGAAACAACAGTGATGTTAGCTGCATTTAAAAATGTTAATCCGTCAATTTTGATATCTTCAACACGAACAGAGTTACCAATTAGCAATTCATCAATAGCAATACTGATAGTATCCGGCATTTTATCAACCAAACCTTTTGCTCTTAATGTTTTTAATTTTTTAACCAATTTACCACCAGCTCTAACACCAGGAGATGTTCCTGTAGTTTTTACCGGAATATTCATAATAACTGGTTTGCCTTGTTTAATTTCTAAAAAGTCAACATGCAACAAATGATCAAATACTGTATGGAATTGAGCCTCTTGTAAAATTGCGTTGTATTTTTTACCAGCTACTTCTAAATCTACTGTACACACGTGTGGAGTGTAAATAATGTCTTTAAAATCTGAAGCAAGAACAGAAAAATGAACTTGTTCTTTTCCTCCGTAAAGTACGCAAGGTACTTGTTGAGCATTTCTCAATGCTGTTGCATCTGTTTTCCCTACGTTCGCACGTGGCGAACCGCTAATAGATACTGTTTTCATCTTTTTATTTTTTTTTAGTTTTATTTTGATTGTTGCACCTGTTCAATCAAAATGTGTTAAAATAGGTTGGTGCAATTTCTTTTTATTATTTATCTAACAATAAAGTTAGAACTTATCGATTCAAAATTATGTACACTGTGTATCACTTTTCCAAATAAATCAGCAACTGACAGCACTTTAATTTTGCTGCTTTCCTGCTTTAATGGAATGGTATCAGTAACAATCAGTTCTGTTAATCCTGATTTTTCTATATTTTCATACGCTTTGCCAGATAATACCGCATGTGTACATACAGCCCTTACACTTTTGGCTCCGCGTTCAAGCATCATATCTGCAGCTTTCGCAAGAGTTCCACCTGTATCAATTAAGTCATCTACCAGCATTATATCGCGGTTTTCTACTTCACCGATCAAGGTCATACTGTCAACCACATTAGCCACTGTACGCTGCTTGTAGCAGATTACGATATCTGTTTTTAAAAACTTAGCGTATGCATTTGCGCGTTTTGAACCGCCCATATCAGGCGCTGCCATTGTTAAATTAGGCAGATTTAAGCTTTGTATATATGGTAAAAATATGGATGATGCATATAAATGATCAACCGGAAAATCAAAGAACCCCTGAATCTGATCTGCATGCAGATCCATTGTAATAATGCGAGTTGCACCGGCAGCTGATAATAAATTAGCCACCATTTTTGCCCCAATTGCTACACGAGGCTGATCTTTACGGTCCTGACGCGCATACCCAAAATAAGGCATTACCGCTATAATCTGTCTTGCAGAAGCACGTTTGGCCGCATCGCACATTAATAACAGTTCAAATAAATTGTCCGTAGGCGGGAAAGTTGACTGAATGATCAACATATCACTCCCTCTTACTGTTTCTTCAAAAGAAGGCTGAAACTCACCATCGCTGAAGCGAAGTAATGATACCTTTCCTAGCTTTTGTCCATAGCTGTCGGCAATTTTTTCTGCCAGAGTTCTGGAAGCGGAACCTGAAAATATTTTTATGTGTTTGGGCATAACTCTTTTTAAGGGTTGCAAATGTAGTGAAAAATGCCATTCGGACAAAATAAATTGATGTTTAGCTCATTATTTCTTTGAGAATCAAAAACAAATGAATAGTTTTGCATCCCGCATTAAAAAAAATGCCCAGTTGGCGGAATTGGTAGACGCGCTGGTCTCAAACACCAGTAGGAAACTGTGCCGGTTCGACTCCGGCACTGGGTACCATGTAGAAAAGGGAGCAAATTTTGCTCCCTTTTCTTTTTTTATTCCCCCCACATTACCCGTCTCTGTAAGCCATCAACCAAATCAAATTATTTAATTTTTCCGTTCAAACTTTCCCTTTCCAAAAACACGCTATTTTCCAGAATTTTCAATGAAATAATCAACTCCCCGATTACTTTTTATCATTCGGCTATTAATAAACGCTTATTAACAATAAAAAAACATTGAAATCTTCTTTAGGGATAATTTTGTCTTGCAATGGTTTTGTTCTTACTTATAAACATATTACAAAGTAAAATAATAATGAGCACCTACTATTTGAAGGGAAATATTAAACGTTTGGAAAATCACATATGGCTTTCAATCAAGTAACAACGCAGAGTTTAAATATGAATACCCAGTTCATAAAAGAATATAACCGTCCCGATGTTGGAAACTGGCAATTTGATTTAATTAACCAAAAGTTATTTTGGTCGGGGCGGCAATTTGAAATCTACGGTTATAAACCCGGTTCAGTGAGAATCGATCCGGAGTATTTTATTTCAAAAACGACTCATTATACTGAAGTTGACAGGATAAAATCAATTATTGAAAAAGCTATGCTTTCTGGTGACGAATATAATTTCAGGAGAAGAATCATTAAAGGTGACGGAAGAATTGGTTTTGTAGAAACACAGGCTCAAATTTTCAGATCTTATACAGGCGAGGTGAGTAAAATAATCGGGCTGACCATAGACTTGGGTGGTTATGAAGCTAAAGGAAAACTTGAGTACAATGATCCGATCTATTTTAATACACTTTACAAGAATTATAAGAATAGTGTTTATAATGAAATCAATCAGTTTATTTACGATGAGCGGGTTGCAGAAGATCTTTGTCAGGAAGTGTTTGTAAAGGCCTGGAACAATATTTTGATGTATGATCCTCAAAAAGGTAAAATCTATACATGGCTTATCAATATAGCGCGTAATCATTGTAAAGATTATCTAAAATCAAAATATTACAAAAACAATAAAGAAAATGTAAATTTAGAAACCTGCTCTTTCAATGATTTCAATGATGAATATAAAAGTGAGGAGCTAAAGGATTTACTGAAAAAATTACCCGCTGGATTAGCAGAAATAACTCAACTATTGTTTATACAAGGATATACACAGGATGAAGTGGCAAAGTTGATGCAAATCCCCTTAGGTACGGTTAAAACCAGGAGCAGGAAAGCAATTACTTATTTGAGAACTTCTTTAGCTTTAAATTAACGTCAGCACCTTACAAACATACTTAAACCAAAAAGCATGAAAAATACTTTCGGGAAAAACATTATACCAATTGATGAGAATAAGCGCATTGAAGAAGTGTATAAATATGCCGAACTTAACGGTACTGCTGATAAATATTTTAATGAAATGGCCTTCATCATTGCAAAATGTTTTAGCACCCCTATAGCATTAATCTCTTTAGTGGGAAATGACCACGTAGAATTTAAAGGAAATTTTGGACTAGCAGAAGTGAATACGGTAGACCGCGGTGCAAGCCTTTGTTCACTAGCTATATTAGATTCAGAGCCAACAATCTTTATGGATGCTACAAAGGAGCCTTGCCTTTTGGCTAACCCTTTTGTTGCGGGTGATTTTGGTTTGAAATTCTATGCCGGTGCTCCTATTACAACTAAGAATGGGCACAACATAGGGACAGTTTGTGTTGTCGATAAAAATCCGCGCAAAATAGATGGGGAGGAAATCGATTTACTTAAAGCTTTCGCCAATAACGTAATCAGAGAGTTAGAATACCGTTTGATCCTGGTCGAAACTATCTCTGAATAACATTTTTATATAGCTCTTTACCGACTATAAAAAGGCACTAATATTCTATTTAGAACTTTTGCAGAGGTTTAAAGAAGTATTTAATCTAATTTTTATTTTTTCTTAAAAGGAGTCTGTTTTCTAACTCCGTAACTATATTTTCAGAAAAACGTGTAAGTAATTCCATTTCTTTTTCTAAAAACTCTCTGGGTTCTTTATCCACCACACATACCGTACCTATATTGAAACCGTTTTTAGTTTTAAGTGGCGCTCCTGCATAAAATCTAAGTCCAAATGCTCCGGCAACCAGCGGATTATTCAACAGACAGGGTTCTATTTTAGCATCCTTAAAAATTGTTAGGTTATCATCTAAAATCGCAAGTGAGCATAAACTTATACCTCTTTCAACAATATTAGTCCCCTCCATTCCGAAATTGCCCTTGAACTCCACATATTCACTTGCAACAAGTGAAACAAGAGCAATGGGTGTACTGAAGGTTTGAGCAATTATTGATGCCATTTGACTAAAATACTTATCAGGAAATCCATCTAATACAGCATACGTTTTTAATTCATTAACCCTTAGTTCTTCATTTTCAGGTATTATAGGTATTCCAAAGGTATTCCTCATGTAAATTGGATAGATAATTAACAAATACAAATATACAAACTTCATACCTGCTACCGCATATTTGAGACCAAATACCGAAACAAATCCGCAAAATACTGCTTATTATTATTTTATCATTTTTGTTAAAAATTTTCATTTAGAAAGATAGGGAGGTAACTCAACGTTTTATTTCGAGGTATTAAGTATCTATTTTGGGAAAACAGGTATTTATCAAGGTCCGACTTTGATCCTCTTTGGGAACAACTCAAAAGGGAATTCCATCCTAAAAGTTAATAAAAAACCCCATCTTAAAGAAAGGTGGGGTTTTTATTGAAGAATTCAGTAAAGTTTCGTACTAGTTTACTAAAATCTTAGCCGCTTTGTGAGTGGTGCCTGAAACAATATTTACAAAATATATCCCTTTTGCTGTTGCGGGAAGCTGAATATTTTTACTTCCTTTCCCACGTAAATTAATATTATTCTCACTATATATACACTGTCCGGTAACACTCATTACCTGAACGCTGAGATCAGTGATTGTTTCATACAGCAGATTGATCACATTATTCCCTTTATGATAAACTGAGAAATTATTCAAAAGAGTATCCTCCTCAACAGTAGTAGTGACAGCTGTACTTAATTTTGCGACAAATGCATCAGCAGGATTTCCGGAAGTAAATGAAAAGCTGTCAAACATCGCGGCAGCAAAAAAGCTACCGGTAATGTATGCATCACCCGCAGCATCCATATCAATTGCATGAGCGTTAACAAACTCCCATGCCCCTGTATTTGCAGTCACTTGCTTTGCCCAAACAAAGTTTCCTGAAGCATCATATTTTGCAATAAAAGAATTTTCTTCCCCAGCTACTATCAGGTTTGTATCCCCAATACTAATATCACCCATGAATGCACCTGTTAAATGCGGATTTCCCAGATTATCAACAGCAACATCGTATCCTCTGTCTTCATCTGCTCCACCAGCTTGCTTTACCCAAGCAATATCACCAGCACTATTGAACTTAGCAAGATAAATATCTATATCACCTGCGCTTGTTAGTGTTGTAGCACCTATGGTTACCGCATTAGCAAACCCTCCAGAAATATATCCATTCCCATTACTATCCATATCAATTCCCGTTGGTGCAGTACCCGTATTTTTAGCCCACACCCAATTACCCTGCGGATCCGCCTTAGCAATGAACCCTGCGCCAACACCAGTGCTGGTAAGTGTTGTAGTGCCAAAAACAACTTCTCCTGTAAAATAACCAGCCAAAACCAGATTTCCTGTATTATCAAGGGATAAATCCATTGCCTGATCATGTCCTACTCCGGATGTTGTATCACCGTCTCCGCTAGCCACCTGCACCCAGGCTAATGTTCCTGCAGAGGAGTATTTCGCAATAAAAATATCACTGTAACCAACAGGCATTTCCATTGCACCACTAAAAATAGCCATGTCGCCAAAATAGCCTGCTACATACACATTTCCAGTTCCATCAACAACAATACCCTGGGCAGCATCATTATCTGTTCCTCCCTCAGATTTAACCCACTGAAGCACACCTGTTGAATTATATTTTGCAATTACGATATCCTTTAAACCCGCTGATGTAACAGTTGTTCCGCCTACCATATGAGAACCGGTAACATATGTTGCGAAATATACGTTGCCTGAACCATCCACATCTAACCGGCATCCTCCTGCATCGCTATTTTTTACGGTATCCGACCAAACTAACGTACCACTAGTATTAAACTTTGCAATAAATGCACCAGAAGTGCCTGTTTGCGGCCCCGCACCACCAGTATTATAATAATTTCCACAAACATAACTATTACCAGCACCATCCACCTTTATAGAATTACCAATATTATAATCATCAAAAGAAAAAGGAGTAGCCCAGCTAAATGTCTGCGCATGGCTTAAATAGGGAAAAGCAAACAAAATCAGGATTGTTAGAATTCTTTTCATATGGTTCAAGTTTTATTTTCTTAATTGATAATTAAAAATATGCCATTCGCAATTTTCAAATCCATGTAGATTTTTTTACTCAGGCACATAGTAACAATGCAGTGATAAGAATATTTTAATTCGAAAAAAAATTTAAAACTTATCGGACAATCATAACCAAAATTTATAACCTTGTTAATAGTTGCTCCTACCGGCTGAATTTCCAAAACAATCATCCTTACACTATTAAACCGGAAACTTCTTTTTTATGACTACATTTGTTTGATTGCTCAAGATCCTCTTGATTAAGCATATTCCTTAATTTCAATTTATTTTATCCATTGAAACATACACTATTATTAATTACTGTTTTCTATCTATTTGGCTGCAAAAACAGCTCCGAAAACAAAACAAATAACAAAGATACTGTTGCTCTTGAACAGCCGCAGAACCAATGGGGAGTAAACGATTCCACCAGCATAGTAAAAAACCAAACATTAACCTATGAAGAAGCCTATAACCAAGCTCTTAAGCTATGGCAGGTACCTTTTGAAGAAAAGTATATTAATACACATTTTGGTAAAGCTCACGTTATAGTAAGCGGTCCGGAAAATGCTGAACCCTTGATTTTACTGCATGGCTTAAACGCTAGTTCTACTATGTGGTATCCAAATATTAAACAGCTTTCAGAATATTACAGAATATACGCTATTGATTTTTTTATGGAACCCGGAAAGTCTGTCTGTCAGAGAGAGGTAGAAAACACCACGCAGATTATTGACTGGTACTACGAAATTTTCGATCAGCTTCATCTTAAAAAATTCAGCTTGCTTGGTGCCTCCCGCGGTGGCTGGTTAGGGATGAATATTGCACTGCGTGACAAAAAAAGAGTTGATAAAATAGTTCTTTTAAGTCCTGCCCAAACCTTCACATGGATTAAACCCGGCAGTGATATCATGTATAACATTGCCTATTCGATTTTCCCAAAAAGAAAACACCTCAGAAGTGTTCTTGAAACAATGACAGTGGATATCGATAAAATAAGCCAGGCATATATCAACCAATATTATTTGGCAACAAAAAAAGCCACTCTGGATAACTGCTTCATGCAAATGACACCCTTTACCGACAAGCAGTTAAAATCACTTACTATGCCTGTACTTTTAATGGTTGGGGATGCGGACATTATAAATGATGCGGAAAGTTTAAAAAGAGCAAAAAAATTACTTCCAAATCTTACAACACTTAAAATAAAAAACGCAGGGCACTTTTTATCTGTGGATCAACCGGAGATTGTAAATAAAGAAATTATTGATTTTTTAAAACAGAAAAAATCCTTATTTAAATTAAAATAAGAAACTGTTTAAATTTTCATTAAAAAAAAATCATATCGCCACTCACACTTTCTCGACTCCGCTCGAAATGACAGCGCGCTTGTCATTTCGAGCGGAGTCGAGAAACGAGGGTAAGCTTGCCTGTAAATATTTTAAATAAAATTTAAACAGACTCTTAATTTCAAATTAATTTATTGACGCTGCTTGTGAAGCCAGCTTTTTAAGTCCGAAAGCATTTCGGCACTTATTGTATGTTCAGCGATATACTCCTTGTAGATAGGCTGAATACCCAATTCTTTAACATACGCACTACTTTCCCTGGCGTAATGAACACCTAATACAGGATCATTGGTTCCATGAGAAATAAAAATATCCAGTTGTTTTAATTGTTCGCTTCGTTTAATTAAGGGTTTCACTTCCTCCAATAACCTGCCGCTCATTACCGCAATACCCCTTACTTTATCGGGACGTGTTAAGCCCACACTATAAGCCATAATTGCGCCCTGGCTAAATCCACACAAATATACCTGATGCGTATCAAATACATATTTATCCTTTAGCTGATCAATAAACTGAATAAGTGTAGTACGGCTTTTTTCAGCTTGGTCTTTATTAAAAACAGGTTTCCCCGAAGAAAAATTTACTTCATACCAGGCATAGCTATCCTTCCCCATTTGGTATGGAGCTTGTGCCGAAATCACCAGGAAATTATCAGGCAATTGTTCAGCAAATGAAAACAAATCTTTTTCATTACTGCCAACACCATGCAACAATATCAGCAATGGTGTAGTAGCACTTTGTATTTTGGGCGGTCTCACTAAATAGTGCAATAACAAAGGAGTATCCATTTCTTTTAAACTCATTGTAATAATTAATAGGATTGACAGAAAAACAGTACGCATCATCTTAACCAATTTTTAATGATGTCATTGTCAAAGAACCTGCCACAGGTTTATCATTAAACAACACCATTTTTTCGTTGTTTTCTTTCAAAGCAAGGCTGTATATCAACGGCAAATAATGTTCCGGACTTGGAATTGCAAGATCGAATGCTTTGCCTTGTGATTTAAAATTAATAAGCGGTTGATGATCATCAGCCAATATATATTTTTTCATTTTTTCACTGGCTTCAATTGCCCAGTCAAAACCAAACGAATCCGTATTCAACTTATCCCATGCGATCATTCCCAAATTGTGCACCATATTACCACTGCCTACAATCAATACACCTTTTTTACGTAACGATGCCAATTCTTTTGCTAGCTCATAATGATATTGACCGTCTTTGGTGTAATCAATGCTCATTTGTATAACAGGCACATCTGCTTTTGGATATAAATGCTTTACAACAGACCATGCTCCATGATCAAGGCCCCAGCCCTGATCTAAACCCACAGATGCTTTTTTGATAATGCTTTTTGTTTCATTTGCCAACTCAGGACTTCCCGGTGCCGGATATTCCACATTAAATAAAGCTTGAGGAAAACCACCGAAATCATGAATAGTACGGGGCTTATCCATCGCTGTTACAAAAGTGCCGTTCGTTTCCCAGTGCGCTGAAATTACAAGAATGGCTGAAGGTTTAGGAAGATCTTTTCCTATATTCCTAAAACCTTTTACAAATTCGTTTTCTTCAATGGCATTCATCGGACTGCCATGGCCTAAAAATAAAACCGGCATTTTTTCAGTTGGTTTTAAATTATGTGATAGGACTTCTAATTCTTTTAGTTTCATTGCTGATGCAGATAAAGGGGACAAGGCTAATATTTTTATAAAATCGGATCGTTTCATTGCTGTATCGTTTTTATCATTAATACAATACAAAGTTCGCGCATTTATTCCTCTTTGTCATTCACATAGGTTAAGAAATACAAAATGATTAGTTGATTGCCCGTTCATAACTGTCATCCTGAATTTTAAAGAGGTGTATTCTTCTATTCATTGGTATGGAAATAATAATACCACATTTTTGAAGGAAGGGACACAAAACTTCACAAATTCAAATTATTTTTTGTGAGAGTTTGCTTTGCGAATTCTGCTAAGCGATTGTGGCTTAACACCTAAATAAGATGCGATAAGATACTGGGGAATCCTTTGAATCAATTCAGGATATAATTTCGAAAACTCAGCATATCTTGTTTCCGCTTCTTCACTAATGGTTTTTGCAAGCCGGTACTGAACCGATACGTAAGCATTTTGTATTAATATTCGAAAAAAACGATCGAAACATGGCATAGAATCACAAGCTATTTGAAAATTCTCCTTATTCATTGCAAGAACCGCTAAAGGTTCAATTGCTTCTAGCGTATAAATAGCTTTTTTAGAAGAAAAAAAGCTGTACAAATCCGAAATCCAATGTCCTTCTATTGCAAATTGTACGGTATGTTTTTCGCCCTTTAAATCAGTGATAGATGAATAACAGGCTCCATTCTCTACAAAATAAATCTGGTTACAAACGGTTCCTTCTTCAAGCAGAAATTTTTTTTTGTCAAACGTCCTTTCCGACATAAGCGCTAAAAATTGCTCAAACTCATTATCTGTAATGATTTGATTTATTGTTTTTTCAATATTTGAGCGCAGTAAAGATTTCATTGAAAGTAAAGGTAATAGTTTGAAGGAATAACTATTGTGTTTTTTAGTAGATATATTTAACTTCAAATAGTTAATGCTGCTTGAAATTTCAAGCGTGCATAAACGCGAATTAGTATCTGGTGTAATTTTTTGTTCGTGTCTAATGTTACTAATAAATATAATTCTTATCCTATTTTGCCCAAATTATAACAGGCACATTTTTTTATATTCTCAACCTTGCAGAGAGAATTTGAAAATGAAACGTAAAAACACCATAAAATCCGTTACTGATAGTTTTTTTCTAAAAAAAATTACGCCAAGGCCTTCTACGATGCAGCTGTTAAGGGATCTCTACCCAACAGTAAACTGGAACAGGGTTGATTTTTTTGAGGGTCTTCCCTGGTTCACCCCATTTATTGCATCCTATGTAAATGCGCAGGCATTGCCCCAATTTTATTCCTTTAATCGTTTTAGCATTTACCTACGCAATTTTGACGAATCGCGAATACAAAATATCAGTGATATTGTGCATGAGGCCTACCACGTGCTGCAAGGCATGAGATTCTGGAATGGTTATGGCATAGGGGGCTTGAGAGGCTTCACGGTTTATTACAGCGCGGTATTTTTCAAATATGGCTATAGGAATAACCCATTCGAAATTTCAGCGTATGATCAGGAATTCCGGTTTCTGGACTTTTGTGAAAAGCACCATCAGCATGGAATTGTACCGGAGGCAGATGTAAGAATTTTTAAAGATATTAAAGCGGAATCAACTTTGGTTTTTCAAAAATTCCCTTACCGTTATACCGATAACTACTTTGTTTTAATTGCGTGCTTTTTTATCAGCGCATTAGTTACTGTGATTAAACCGATCGTGGATATTATAGTATTTATAATCAAACTTGTAACACCAAAAACGTCCAACAACAAGTCTGCTAATCCAAACAAAGATTTTGTCAATATGTAACCATTTATTTTACATAAAACGTCACGCACAAGCCTTTTTCAAGAGCCAGGACAGAGGTAATCATCAGGCATATTTTTTTATACGTTCACAGAAACACAACAGTTCATATAAATAATATCTGATACTAAATACTCAACACCACAATAAGACATGAAAAAATTTCTATTTATTCCAATTCTAATCTGTCATTGTTTCTGTGCACACAGCCAGGTATATAATGCAGGAACAATGTTTGCGCATCACCAGGACATCAATCCGGATACATTGGTAAACTATACTGTGGTCCCATTTACAAACGAAACATACGGTATTATGCTTTTTGGGGATGTACTCAACAGCATAGAATTTACAGCGCGCGGAGCTGTTAGTTCAGGAGGCTCTGCTGCTTATCTAAATGTGAATGCAATCAATACAAACATACATTTCTGTTACAGCAGATTGGATTCCGTTTATGTGCCTTCCGATACCAGCTGGAATGTAACAAAAATAGCTAAACCATTAAATGCAGGAGAGCAGCTGGACACCTCAACGCTACTATGGGACAGCACTACTGTTTATTTCACTGACCATTCAGGCTCCGGTGGAGGCAACAAAAATGTAAACGACTGGATTGGTTTGGATAAATACCTTGGCATGAAGTATATTAATGGAAATAATGTTGCCTATGGCTGGGTTAAGGTACATTGTGTATCCGAAGATTCTATCTATATCAAAGAATTTTCATTTTCGGAAATTGTTTCAGAAATAAGTGGAATAAAAGAAATCTCACAAAATGAAACAATGCTATATCCCAACCCAATAAATACTTATTTCTACCTGGATGGTATTAATGATTTTACCAGTATTAAACTAACCGATCTGTATGGAAAAGAAATAAAATTTAATTCAGAGATTCACAACAGTAAAATCAGAATTGAACCTGCTCAACTATTGCCTAATGGATATTATCTACTTCAGTATATACAAAAAAACGGAAAACCATTTTCGGGCAAATTGATAAAAATTAATGAATAAAATATTTTTAAAACAACCAAAACCGATGTGTATAGCTTTATAAGAGGTCTTTTAGATTTTTTGAACAGTAAGTTATATTGTCACTTTTTTCCATTTTCCCTTTTTAAAATAGTACCAGGCTATAAGGGCTATAAGTGTTTCTGCAACAGGTATCGAAATAAAAGCACCTGTTGCCTTTAAATCAAGACCCATGGATAATAAGTAGGCCAACGGGATTTGAAAGAGCCAGAAACAAACGAAATTAATAATAGTAGGTGTTTTGGTATCACCAGCACCATTAAGTGCCTGGGTCATCACCATTGCAATACCATAAAAAACGTAACCTGTGCCAATAATTTGTAAGGCACGCGAACCATAGGCCGCAACAGCCTCATCATTTGTAAAAAAACGGATGATTGAATCTGCAAAAAATAAAAATACAAGTGTTACAAAACTCATAAAAACAGCATTATATTTTGCCGTAAGTAAAACACTTTGCTCTGCACGCTCTATTTGTTTCGCGCCAAGGTTTTGACCTACAAGCGTTGCGGCAGCATTGCTGAGTCCCCAGGCCGGCAAAATAAAAAACACTACATTTCGTATCGCAATCTGATATCCGGCTGATGCTTCTGTACCGCCCGTTTCAGCAACTATCTTTGCAAGTACAATCCAACTTCCACTGGCAATAATAAATTGTAATGTTGCTGGCCAGGCAATGGTGACAATAGATTTTATGATATTACTGTCAAACTTGAAGTGCCAAATATGGAATTTTAGAATACCGCTGCCTTTAAACAAATGATAACATTGATAAAGAACTCCGCTGCTCCTGCCAATAACAGTTGCAATGGCTGCACCTTTTAAACCAAAGTAATGAATGAATATAGGACATAAAATAATGTTGATTAAACTTGCTATCCATAAGCTTTTCATTGCCATTGCCGCATTTCCGGCTCCACGAAAAATACCATTAATTAAAAACAGCAGGATTATTGCAATACTTCCTCCCAACATGATCCTTGTAAATACAGCCCCATCAGCAACCACTTCATCGCTTGCCCCCATAAATGATAATATATCTGCGGCAAATATCATTCCTGCTATGCTCAACACAATAGTTGCGCCCATAGCAATGATAAGTGATTGTGCACCTGCATGCGCTGCAGCTTCCGGATTTTTTTCACCAATCCTTCTTGCTACAACTGCGGTTGCTGCAGTACTTAAACCGATAGCAATTGAATACACAATTGTAATAACAGATTCTGTGAGGCCAACAGTTGCTATGGCATTTTGTCCCAGCTTACCTACAAAAAACATATCTACCAATGCAAACACACTTTCCAAGCTCAATTCAAGGATCATCGGAATGGCAAGTAAAAAAACAGCCTTACGTATACTCCCTTGTGTATAATCCTGCTCCTCCCCATTCAATGATTGCTTGAGAGCCGAAAAAAATTTTGCACTTTGTTTTTGAACTTTCATTTTTCACTAATTATTTCCTTCAACAAATTCAGTCAATGCTACATTCTATCAGTTAAACAGAATAATCTCCCTAAATTTAATTGTTCAAATATACTCAAAAAGAGTTTTTTACTCCCGCTCTATTTCTTCACTTTGCTAAAAACGTTTCCACTATGGTTCCAGTCCTCTTAAACTTTCATCTTGGAAAACAGTTAAATCCCGGAATCAATAACCAATCTACAACAAGCTACAATTACCATTTTAAGCGATACAAAATTACATCTCAACGAATTATTAACTAGTACCGCCAAACATGAAATTACTTTTACATAAATCAAAAACTATATATCATGCTTAAATGGTCAGCTACTTTTTTTATCATTGCAATAGTTGCAGCGATATTTGGATTCACCGGGGTTGCAGAAGGAGCCGCTTCTGTAGCTAAAATTCTTTTCGGAGTATTTGCGGCACTGTTTGTTCTTGCGTTAATTTTAGGATTTACAGTTTTTAATAAGAAATAAAATGCGTAATCAGGCTGATCAAAGACGGAAAAATGTTTCTGATCTGCCTGATTATAATTTTTGGGATTATTAAGGAGGTATTAACTATTTAATTCATTCAAAGCCAGCCAGGCCATTAAACCTATACTGATTTCAAGTGCCTGCTCATCAATATCGAAGGTTGCTGTATGCACACCGCTCGTTATTCCCTTTGCTTTATTTCCAGTACCCAATCGGTAAAAACAGGCTGGAACTTGCTGTGAAAAAAATGCGAAATCTTCAGCAGTCATGCGCATGGGCAGCTCTTCTACATTTTCTTTTCCTAAATAATTTTCAGCAGCATCACGTGCATGAGAAGTCACTATTTCATCATTGACTAAAAAAGGATAACCATGCTCAATCCTAAAATCACAGCTTCCGCCCATATTTTTTGCAATATCTTCCGCGATTTTTTTCATTTTTGCATGAGCCTTTGCTCTCCACAATTCATTCATGGTTCGAAAGGTTCCTTCAATTTTCACCTCATCAGGAATCACATTAGTAGCACCAGTACCTGTAATTTTCCCAAAGGCCAATACGGTAGGCGCCTCTTGCACTTCCTGCATAAAAATTTTATTTAATTCCAGCAAAATTTGAGATGCGATTAATAGCGGGTTAGTATAATCAGCCGGCATTGCAGCGTGTCCGCCTTTACCTGTAACGGTAACATAAATTTCATCGGTACTCGCCATGTACATACCATTACGAAAGCCTACCTTGCCCACTTCCATGCTAGGAAATACATGTTGTGCGAAAATACTGTCAGTCTTCGGATTTTCAAGTACCCCTTCTTTTATCATTAGGGAAGCGCCTCCCGGCAATTTTTCTTCACCGGGTTGAAAAATTAATTTAATAGTACCTTCAAAATGGTTTTTTAATTCATTTAAAATTTTTGCCGTTCCCAACAAAGATGCTGTATGTACATCATGCCCGCATGCATGCATTACACCATTATTTCGTGATTTGTAGTCCACATTATTAGCTTCCGTAATAGGCAACGCATCCATATCACCACGTAATGCCACTGTTTTTTTCGCAGGATTCTTCCCTTCAATTAATGCTACAATTCCTGTCTTCACAATACCTTGTGTATAAGGGATACCAAGCGCTTTTAACTGAGAAGCAATATAATCGGAAGTTGCAAACTCTTCAAAGGAAAGTTCTGGATGCGCATGCAAATGTCTTCTTATTTGAATAGTTTCAGCACGATAATCTTTAGCAAGAGTCTGAATAGTTTGTTTTAGATGTTGCATAATAAAGTTCAAATAATACGCTATTTAACAAGCAGAATAGTTAGTACAGAAAATATACTTATTAATAACCACAGCAAAACGCCCTGAATCAATGGTTTTGCACCTACCGTTTTGATTGCCGATATAGAAAGGCCCGAACCTATCAAAAACAGCGTTACGGTGAGTCCTTTTTTCGCGGTAGCTTCTATAAGCGAATAGAGCGGTTTGAATTGCTGGAAATAGGTACTTAAGCACATTGCTGCAATAAAGAAAAAAATAAAATAAGGAATACTCACTTTTTTACTTTCACCTTTTACAAAAAACATAGTTACAAGGCACAAAGGAATTATCCACAAAGCACGTTCAAGTTTAACTGTAGTGGCAACCTGTAATGCTTCCTGTCCGTATTTTGCAGCGGCCCCTACAACAGAACTTGTATCATGTATCGCAATAGCGCACCACAACCCAAACTCATGCTGTGTCATATTCAGCCAATGCCCAAGGCTTGGGAATATTAATAGAGCAATGGAATTTAAAATGAATATGGTGCCTAGTGCAACACTTGTTTGTTTCTCATCTGATTTAACAATTGAAGAAACCGCAGCAATTGCACTCCCTCCACAAATGGCTGTACCACTGGAAATAAGGAAAGAAATTTTTCCATCTATTTTTAAAAGCCGGCCAAAAAGCCAGCCAAAAAACAAAGTAACAGCAATGGTAACTACTGTAAATAGCAAACCTTCTTTTCCCGCATCAATCGCATGGTACAGGTTAATTCCAAAACCAAGGCAGATAACAGAAATTTTAAGCAGCCAGCCGGTTACTTTTCTGTTTAAATGAACAAATGGATTTCCGATTGTTTGCGCTAAAACAAAACCCATCAATAATGCAATCGGAGGATCAATAAAGGGGGTACAACACAATATAATGGCAATAAAAAAAACTACCTGCTGAGATGTTGTACTTGTTTCTATTTTCATAGTCGCTTTTCAGTAGGTATCTTAAATAAACTTATTTGCCTAAAATCATTTTTAATGATAGCAGAAGCATGAATACCCCAAATACCTTTTTTAGTATATTCTGATCAATTGAAATCGCAATCTTAGAGCCAATAAAGCCTCCAACCACAAAAGTAGCTGCAATTATTAAAGCAAATTTCATATCTACAAAACCTTTGTTATAATAATTATAAACAGCTAAAAAACCCACAGGTAAAAGTAAAACGGCAAGAGAAGTACCCTGAGCCTGATGTTGACTCATATGCATAAAATAAATCAATGCTGGAACTATTACAAGACCTCCTCCAATACCAACCATACCGCTAAGTATACCGGCCGCCAAACCAATACATAACAAAATAATTATTGTTGTCATACTCAATTTCTTTTGTTCCATTATTATTAGAATTACTAATCTTTATGAAAAAAATATTATCAAAAAACGCAACAGCAAACAAATCGCTGCCTGCTCTGTTTACTATTCTTAGAAATCCAGACTTAACGATAAATACCAGATCGGTTTTAATACAATTCCATCCTGTACTCCCCAAGCTCTGTCAATCCGAACAAAGTAACCAAAAATACGGCTTCTTACTCCCCAGCCATAACCTCCAACAATAGGATTATGCTGTGTATTCAATGTAATAATTAATGGTGTTTGCGTAGAACCTATTACTGTTTTATTCAATGAATTTTTATCTGAATAAGGAGAATACCCTGTCCATGCTGTTCCTACATCACCAAATGCAATGATCTGAAAATTTTGAGCAAAATCAGACCGTATAGGCCGCTTCGACAAATATTTAAACAATGGAAAACGCAGCTCGCTATTATACACAGCAAAACTATTACCATTACGAATGTTCTGATAAAAACCACGCATGTTTGTTGCCAGCGTTTGGTACGCATAATTTTGATCGGTTGCTATATTGGTGGTATTGTCAAACTTGGCTCCAAACCAGTTATCCACTCCTCCCATATAATAAATCAACTTATTATTACCAAAGGACGAACTTGCCGCAATACGGTTTGCCCAGATAAAATCTCTGTGAATTTTCTGATAATGACGCACATCAAAACCAACAACAAAAAAATCTGTTTGCGCTTTATCCACCTGACGATAATATTCACCAAATGCTTTAGCCCGCATACCATTATAAAGGTTCAAGCCTCTTTTAATGGTATTATCCCATACATATTCTCCTTTCACAAAAGCCCAGTTTTCCTGCGTGTTTTCTTTTGGTAAGGTATTATCATTTTTTGCAAGATAAACAATCCTGTCATTTCTGTAGCTTACAGTTCCCCTCACGCTTGCTACTTCGCTAAACGGATACTTTAAAACGTATTTAGCATCATGGGTAAATATTTTAACCAATGCGCTGTTTTCGCCAGAACTAAGCAGGGTTTGACGATGAAGAACAACCTGCTTATCCAGATTTTTCATCCGGTCTTCATAACTTAAAAAATATTCATTGTTATTTAAATCGAATGAAAAGCGCATACCACCAGTGATACGATAATCTTCAAACAAATCACTCATCCCTACTTTAAAAAATGCATTCAGACCAGGGTTCAGATAAATCGGCCCGCCACCGCCTGTAAATTTCTGATAAGAACTATTTAAAAAAGAATTATCCAATTGTGAAACCACATAATCAACAGAGTAATTAGTATTGTAATTTAACTGCTTTGCTAATTGAAACTCTTTATCTTTATTTGATGATGACAATGAATCCTTACTAATTAAAGATTTTTGTGTCTCCGTTTTCTTCTCTGATTTTTTCGGCTCATTTTCAAAAGTATAATTATTGATATCAATTTCTGTTGAATCCTTTTTTATAACTTGCTCCTCATTTTTAATCTCTATTATATTTTCCACTTTTGGTGTTTCATTATATAACTTATTTTTTGCATCAGCTTCTGTTTGCTCCTTTTTATCCAACCTGTTTTTATAATCACGGTAAGATGTGTTTTTCAAATCTACTGAAGCCAGGCTGTTAACACTTACTAAGGGTGCCACATACATTCTGTATTTACCTTTATCAAAAATAATTTCGCTTACGCGATTTCCTTTAACAGTTACATCCTGCTCTAATATACTACGGGAATAATTTGTTACCGGAAAAGCACTAACAACAGTCCGATAATGTGCTGAAGTATCAATATAAGCGATAACACTGTCGAATCGGGCAATATACCTGTTACGTATTCCATTTAAATCACTCAGATAGGATATATGTGTATTGTCATAATCCGAAGGATAGGTTTCATCAATGTTTGGTGTATTTGTCACACGCACCAGCTCACGCGATTTTTTTACATTATCGAATAAAAACAAATCCTTGTGCGATTGTGCGGGATCATATTTACGCTTTGGATCAAAAAACAATGAGTCAGTAGGGCGGTTAGAAGCAAATACAATTCCCGTAGAGCCTCTTACAAAACGTGGGGTTAAGTCATCATAAATATCTTTGGTGATCTGATCATAAGCACTGGAGGCTGCTGTGAAAACATAAATATCAGTCTGGCCTTTCTGCACAGCCGACATTACAAAACGTTTCCCATCCTCATTATACGAGTAATCCAATATTTTTTCAAAACCCGTGATATTACGTTCCGAAAACTCTTTTGTTTCCAGATCATACGTTTTCATCACGATATATCCTTTTCTTTCAATGATAAAGGAAAAAAGTTTGCCGCTAGGATGCCATGCTACCAAAGGATACGAATAGTCATTAATACGATCTATTTTATGATCCGCTTTATAAATCCGCTTCGATTTATTTTTTTGTACATCATACAACCAGATTTTATTCTGTCCCATTTCATTGGTAGTATACAGTACATAATTACCATCCGGACTTACTTTTAACTGACTGTAAACTCTTGACGTTTTTGGTTTGATAACGATGGGTGGCTGCAAAGGAAGTGCTTTGGTAAAATCTTTTTCAGCATATTTATTTCTAAATGAATCATAACACTCCGCCCATAAATTTCTAATTGAAATTCCTAATACGAATAACGAGGAGTTATCAATATTCCGGCTCACTTTTGTCATGTACAAAATATTGGAGATTACGGCTTCACCATAATTATCAGCGATATGTTTCCATAATGCGTGCCCTGCATATACGGCATCGCTGCCCTCTAAACGATTTATATTTTCATACTTCCCTGAAAGCACACCATCTTTCACACGGTTATCAATATCAGAATTCCACCCATTGGCAACATAGGATACCAATCCTTTTTGATACCATTCAGGTAAATTTAACAGGGTATTGTTTTTAAGCATTTCCCGAACGCTTCCTCCATACATGATCTGGTTGATCAACACCTGCGCAACACCTTCACGTATCTGCGCATCCAGTTTATTGTGATCACCTTCATAATATAAAATAACTTTGGACCCAACAATATTTGTTACCCCTCCTGTGTTATATTGCTCATCCGTAGAAAGTCCTATATTACTTTGCTTAAAATCAGAATGCTTATTGAAGATAATAAATTGAAAACGCTCTTCTACCGAATAATCAAACAGCTTTTCAATATCCAAAATTTGTTTCTTAGCCGACTTTGAAACGTAATTGGCCAAGTCCCTTCCCTCTTCATAGAAATACACATCATATCGATCATACTTATAATATGTCCAAAAGAATTTTTCATACTTAATCCTGTTTTTACCAAACTCCATTTGAGAGCCGGTATAAAACTGCGCCTTGGAAATAAAACTATTTCCAAACATTGTAAATAGAATTATAAAACCAATTGCTGAATACTTACGAAAAGAAAAAAAAGTTGTTTTCAAAATTTGCTTTATTTGATGCTAAATTACTAAATAACGACAGTAATTACAAGCTATTTGAGGCCTATATTTTGTTAAATTATCTTATAATTTTACTAAACTCATTTAATCAATTATTAATAACTGATTAAAACTTAAAAAATTGCATTTTCTGATTATTATTAAAAACCAAAACGCCAAAGGTTTTCTCATTAAAACAAAAGCCTTTCAGATGGACGTACAGTGTGAAATAAAAAGGAAGGAAATAGCGAATCTGGAAACTTTAGTGCCTAAATTTGCAATACAACTTACATTTTAATTTTTATCTATTGCAACAACTATGATCTCTATTCAATCTTTCACTTTTGGGCCATTTCAAGAAAACACCTATATACTTTATGATGAAACAAAAGAGTGTATTATAATTGATCCGGGATGTTATGATAACAAGGAACGTTTAGAACTGGCCAATTATATCGATACCAATAAATTAAAACCGATAAAACTGATCAATACCCACTGTCACCTTGATCATGTATTTGGAAATAAATTTATTGCCGATAAATATCAGTTACAACTTGAAATAAATAAACTTGATAAACCGGTGCTTGACGCTTACCTGATGAGTGCTAGTTTATATGGCTTAAATGCGGAACCATCACCTCAACCATCCGTGTTCCTGAATGAAGGCGACATTATTACGTTTGGTAATTCAACTTTAGATATACTATTTACCCCCGGGCACTCTCCGGGCAGTATTACCTTTTATAATCGCGATCAAAAATTCATGATTGCCGGTGACGTCCTATTTTATGGAAGTATCGGACGTACCGACTT
The DNA here is from genome assembly GCA_040387415.1 of Bacteroidota bacterium. Classification (GTDB taxonomy): domain Bacteria; phylum Bacteroidota; class Bacteroidia; order 2-12-FULL-35-15; family 2-12-FULL-35-15; genus 2-12-FULL-35-15. The sequence goes on along the minus strand of JAZKDU010000037.1, from coordinate 30,678 downwards.
ACCAGCTGGGGATTTTAAAACACTTATCAGCAGTATTAAAGATAAATTATTTCAGCTAGGTGATGATTTCACCGTTTACAATGGGCATGGCCCATCCACCAATATTGGTTTCGAACGGATGAACAATCCTTTTTTGACGTAAAAACAACCTAACCCTTATTTCAATTCTATTGTCAGATTCAACAATTCCAATGAATATAAAACCGGGAAAATACGAGCATTACAAAGGCAAATTATACGAAGTGATTGGAATTGCAAAGCATAGCGAAACGCTTGAAGAGCTTATTGTATACAAAGCGCTTTACCAAAAAGAAGGCGAAAATTTATGGGTTCGTCCTATAAAAATGTTTACAGAAACGGTTATAGTTGAAGGAAAAGAAATGCCCAGGTTTAAATCAATTGATTAAGAATAAACGAATCTTTCGCTATTTTTTTAACTCTTTAGGATCGGACTTTGCTTTCAAAGACTCAATCAATTCAAGCACCTTGGGAGTATTCGCTTCGTATTTTTCAGAATATAATTTATCCAGGTTTTCCATAATATCTATAGCGTGAACCACACTGCCAGCAACAATCATTTCGTCCTGAACATACGCTGCAACCTTTGCTTCATCTACCTTATCCGTTTTTAAATCGTGAATCAAATTTTCAATTTGTTTCTTTGATTTTGGAAGTTCATCAATAACTGTAGCGTACTTTGCAATAACTACCCTAAACGGTTTTCTTGAAGAGCGGTATTCCGATAATAAAAAAGCTTGTTCAGTCTTTAAAGTATCTTTATTAGTGTCATTTATGAAATCCAGGTTATTATTAATTTCGGAAATATACTTATGAATTTTGGACGTATCAATTGCAGCAAATTTCAATTGAGCACTATCTACCATTACTTTTATACTATCCAGTTGCTTTATTTCAACTTTATATTTATCTGAATGGCCGCATGCAGAAAACAAAACAATACCAAGAATATATGAGTACCACTTACAATTTAATTTTTTCATATGTTTCTAAATAAAAAATTGCCACAAACGGCTCAAAAATACAACAATTGTACCTTGCGCCTTTGTGGCAAAATTTCAAATTAATTAATTATATCAAACCCTGTATAAGGTACCAACGCTTTTGGAATTTTTATTCCTTCCGGAGTTTGATTATTTTCCAACAACGAAGCAACAATACGTGGTAATGCCAAAGCACTCCCATTTAATGTATGCGCCAATTGGGTTTTAGAATCTCCATCCTTAAAACGAAGCTTTAAACGGTTACTCTGGAATGTTTCAAAATTAGACACAGAGCTTACTTCCAGCCATTTTTCCTGTGCCGCTGAAAATGTTTCAAAATCATATGTTAATGCTGAAGCAAAACTCATATCACCTCCACAAAGCTTCAGAACACGGAACGGCAGCTCCAGCTCACGTAGCAAACCTGCTACGTATTCACGCATCTCTTCAAGCATCTGATAAGATTTATCCGGATGCGCAATTTGTACAATCTCTACTTTATCAAACTGATGCAAACGATTCAAACCGCGTACATCCTTACCATAACTTCCTGCTTCTCTTCTGAAACAAGGAGTGTAACCACAATTTTTAATCGGTAGCTGATCTGCTTTTACAATTACATCACGATAAATATTAGTGATTGGAACCTCAGCTGTCGGTATTAAATATAAATTATCTATGGTTGAATGATACATCTGTCCTTCTTTATCAGGCAGCTGTCCTGTAGCATATCCAGAAGCTTCATTCACAAGTATGGGTGGTTGAATTTCAAGATACCCTGCTGCGGTAGCTCTGTCCAGAAAAAAGTTAATTAAAGCACGCTGTAAACGCGCTACTTTGCCTTTATATACAGGAAAACCAGCGCCTGTAAGTTTCACACCCAATTCAAAATCAATCAGGTCATACTGCTCTGCAAGCTCCCAGTGTGGCTTTGCAGCTGCATGTAATTTTGGTATCTCACCTTCCTGATAAACATTCTCATTATCTGCAGGCGTTTTACCTTTAGGCACCTTTAAACTCGGAGTGTTCGGCACTTGCACCAATAATGCATTTTGCTCTTCTTCCAAGGATTTTAGTTGCTCTGCAAGTTTATTAGAGCTTTCTTTTATAGCAGCACTTTTATTTTTCAATTCATCCGCCTCAGCTCTTTTACCTTGCTTATACAAATCACCTACTTGCTTCGCTATTGTATTCGCTTCATTCAACAATGAATCCAGTTCATTCTGAGTACGTCTTCTGTCATTATCAATGTTCAGAACTTGCTCAAGTATTGGTTTTGCGTCAAAATTCTTAATGGCCAAACGCTCTATTGCTTCGTCCTTTTTTTCGCGGATATAATGTAGTTGTAACATAAATTAGATTTGAGACGTGAGTATGGAAATATTAAATAAATATAATTTACTATTCAGAATAGAATGTATTAACTGATTCACAAATTAAAAGTTGCCCTTCAATTTAACTTCTCAACCTTCTACCCTTTCAGGAGAATTTTTTTAAATTTTAATTCGTGAAATTCGTGGCAAAAGTAATCTAATTAAAAATAAAAAATCTCCTAAACTTCACATATGAAGCTCAGGAGATTTTAATAAATTAGTTCAATAACCTTATGCTTCAGCAGTAAATGGAATGATGGAAACATATGATTTGTTATCACGTTTCTTTTTAAATTCCACTGTACCATCAACCAAAGCAAATAAAGTATGGTCTTTACCAATACCCATGTTTGCACCTGGTCTGTGTTTTGTACCTCTCTGACGTACAATAATGTTGCCTGAAATAGCTAATTGACCACCATAAATTTTAACGCCTAAGCGTTTACTGTGTGATTCGCGGCCGTTGTCTGTACTACCCGCTCCTTTTTTATGTGCCATTGTATTTTAATATTTTAATGTTAAACTTACTCTGTTATTATTCCGCTGACTTTTTAGCTGCTGCTTTTTTAGGAGCTGCTTTTTTTGCAGGGGCTTTTTTCGCTGGAGCTTCTTTAGTTGCTGCTGCTTTTTTTGCAGGGGCTTTTTTTGCTACCGGTGCTGCAGTTACTTCAGTTTCAACTTTCGCTTTTGGTGCTTTTTTCTCAACTTTTATCTCATCTTTCAATGTTTCGCCTTTTGCTAAAACACCTTGAATAAGGATTTGAGATAATTGCTGACGGTGACCATTTGATTTTTGGTAACCTTTTCTGCGTTTTTTCTTAAATACGATGACTTTGTCACCTTTTAAATGGGAAAGTACTGTTGCAGCTACTTTTGCACCATCCACTGAAGGAGTTCCTATTTGAACTTGTCCATCCGTATCGATCAACAAAACTTTGTTAAACTCTACTTTTGACCCTTCGTTAGCATCTAGGCGGTTTACGTAAACTTTTGCTCCACGTGTTACCTTAAATTGTTGCCCGGCTATTTCTACGATTGCGTACATTGTTTAGGGATTAATTGTTAATACTATCCAAGCAATTCTTTCTTGGGGGCTCAAAATTACGGAATTATTTTCTTTTCACAACTATTTTTCAACTAAATTTTGTTCAAAACCCAAATTCAGGCTTAATGCCCCTCCAAAACATCCGTTTCGGGCAGTGCCTCATCCGTTTTTTTGTTCACCAGATAAACCCCTGATAAAATTAAGCCGATCCATGCAAAATGCAGCAATACAACGGCTTCATCGTCAAAAAGGCCCCAGCCCATCGCAACAATAGGAATTAAATAGGTGACCGATGAAGCAAAAATGGCACTCGTATTCTTGATCAGCACATTAAAAACAATTACTGAAATAGCTGTTCCGAATATTGCTAGAATGCTTACGTAGCCTAAACTTTGTAAAGCTAAAGGACTATTCGCTAAACGCTCTGTAAAATCAGTGGTAAACAGATAAATTCCGGCAAAAGGCCCTATAAATAACATAGCCCAAACGGTAGCTGTAACTGAATTAACCTCCCCAAGCCTTTTTTTGATAATATTCACACTTACTGCATAACAGAGGGTTGCTAAAACCACGTAAAAAACAAACAACAGATTATTATCTGTATCCGCTTTCTGACCAACCATTAATAAGCCAATCGCCCCAACAAAACCGACAATAATACCCAATACATTCAATGAGCTTGTTTTAGCTTTAAACAGTATAATACCGATAAGCAACGTAAACAGGGGTGTTAGGGAATTTAACGCTCCCGTAAGCGAACTGCTGATCCCGGTTTCAGCTTTGGTAAATAAAAAAGCCGGGATTAAATTACCAATCACTCCCATCCCCACAAACCCTTTCCAGTGTTTTAATAATGGCTTTTTAACATGTCTGAAAATTAGCGGAGATAAAAATAAAAAAGCAATAAATATGCGTAATGCGGCCACCTGCTCACTGGAATACACTTCCATACCACGTTTCATTAATATAAATGAACTACCCCAGGTAAGGGCAAGTGCAATTAAAATAAGCCAATTGATAAATTTCGTGTTCATTCAATTATTTTGAAACACAAAGATAGCTTTATGTATTAATAGAAAAAAAGAAAAAATAAGACGCTATTTATTAATGAAACCTTTCATAGATTGCGATAGCCTTGAACCTTAAGTCTAAAAATGTAATCAAAAAAATTGCCGATAAGATTCATAAACCTTATCGGGAATTAAAAATACATAATGAGCCTATTCCTGATCCTGTATCTTTTTCTCTGCACCATTTTCGCCTGATTGCGCATCACGAATATTTTTTTGTACCGCAACAGCCCCGAACAAAGCAAGTGTAAAGGACATACCGTAAAAGCCTTTTTCACTGTATAGCAAGGTGGAATTCCATAATCCAATCACTAATAATAAAATGGAAAGGATACAGGAGAACCAGCTGATTCCGTAATAGATATTGGTTACAGGGATACCTTCCAATTGATCCCTTACCGCTTTTTGTAGTGACACTGCTGAGTACAAGCCGAACATAATTACTGTAAAATAGTATCCCTTTTCATTTAATTGCATTTGTGCATTCCATAATCCAATAAAATAAGAGATTGTACCGGTGAATAACGCTACCCATGAAGCAGCAGTAAACGCATTTGATGGTTTTTTCATAATTTTAGTTTTAGTTTATGAAACAAAATTAGGAAGCATCTAAGCCAAACTATTTGACAATTATCAAAAAATGAAATTATTTTGGTTGTAGTGGAATTCGGACAAAAAAAAACTGGAATAAACACAACTAACATGCCCAATTAACAGCACTTACAAGCACGGGCTGTTGAATTTCTAAATTTCAGCCCTAATTCTGCTTAATGTTTCCTGCGTGATTCCAAGATAAGAAGCTATTTGTCCCAAAGGTACCCGCTGCAACAAAGAAGGCTTGTTTAAAACAATACTTTGATACCGCTCTTTGGCTGTTTTAAAATGAATGTTCAGCAAGCGCTCCTCAAGCTTTATATAATAGCTTTCTACAATAATTCTCCCCAGGCGTTCGGTTTCAGGAAACTTTAAATACAAACGTTGCAAGCTGGAATAAGGCAACTGAATAAATTCACATTCTTCCAAAGCCTCTATTGCTTCAGTAGAAGGTTTCATCGCAACCAGCGAATATAGGGATGCAGCAAATTCATTCTCTTGGGCAAACCAATTTGTAATCTCTTTTCCATCATCAAAATAATAACCTCGCATTAAACCTTTTTCAATAAAAATCAGATCATTGCAGCGATTTCCAATTTCTAATAGTGGCTGATTTTTTGAAACAATTATTTTTTTTGTAATGGAAGTTAATTCCGTTTCTAATGATTTTGAAACAGAAATAATAGAAGATAAATGTGATAAGAAAGACATACTTATTAGAAGCTAAATTTCAGGGAAGGTATATAAATTAATCTTTTGAAAAGAGAAGGGTGGTATATATTTTTCTGTTGAAATTCAAGCTAAGCGTACAGATTGCCCATTGCTTTTTTTATTCTTAACTTTGCACCCTATTAAAAACCTTTGTTATGGAACTGAAACCCAATATAATCGAACGTTTATCACAACTGGATGAAAAATACCAGGCAATGGGACAAAACCTTGAATCCTATCTGGATGGCTTGTTATATGCCGATTACCTGACCTATTGGGACTATATCCATTTAGATACCCTACTAACACTTCAAACCCCAAAAACTAATATCCCTGATGAGCAGATATTCATCATGTATCATCAGATAACAGAATTGTATTTTAAGCTTTGCTTACATGAGTACAACCAGCTTGCGGAGAGAGAAAACCTGGATACTGCTTTTTTTGTTGAACGTGTAACCCGCATCAATCGTTATTTTGATGCACTTATTACATCGTTTGATATTATGGTGGATGGTATGGATCCAAAGCAGTTTTTAAAATTCAGGATGAGTTTATTGCCCGCCAGTGGTTTTCAATGCGGACAATACAGAAAAATAGAAATTTGTTCTACTACCTTTAAAAACCTTGTGGCAAAAGATGTTCGCAATACTTTTTCAGATGATGTATCTGACGAACAGATTGAAAAAATGTATCAGCAGATATACTGGAAAGCAGGCGCTACAGAGCTTGCATCAGGAAAAAAGACATTAACCCTTGTTCAGTTTGAAGAAAAATATTCGGCACAATTCATTCAGTTGGCAAAAAAATTCAAGCATACTAATTTACTTTCATTATACAAGTCACTTCCTACAGATCAGCAAACGGAAAAAGCAATGCTGGCGCTTCGTCAATTAGATGTGAATATAAACATCAACTGGCCTTTATCACATTACAAATCTGCAGTACGCTATTTACAAGCTGATCCGGAAGACATTGCTGCTACTGGAGGCACCAACTGGCAGAAATATTTGCCTCCACGGTTTCAAAAACGTATCTTTTTCCCTGAATTATGGAACGAGGCTGAAATAACCGATTGGGGCAAAGGATGGGTAAAAAGCGTAGTGTTTAAAAACACTCCTTCTTAATTCATTATACTTCATTGGAGCTTGGCGATACTCGATGCTATTGCTTCTTAGCCGTTCCTGAATTAGAAGGATTCACGGGATCACTGATTTTATTCATGACCTCTGTTTGCCTGCGAATGGATTCATCATGTATTAATTGGTACAAGCCTTTTATAAAATCCTTTGGTAGAGCCAGCTGATTTCCTTTTGAAATACTTGTTTCAATCAGTTTTTTCCAATGAGCAACCTGCAAAACGGTCACGTTGTTATCCCGCTTGTATTCGCCTATTTGCTCAGAAACCGCCATTCGTTTAGCTAACACTTCCAGCAAATCATTGTCCAGCTTATCAATGAAGGAACGCAGTTCATCCAATTTTGTCTGCAATTCAATATCTTCAACAGATGCAGAACGTATATTCAAATCACTGATCACCTCCTTTAATTCAAATGGAGTAATTTGCTGCTTTGCATCACTCCAGGCTGCTTTAGGTGTAATATGCGTTTCAATCATCAAACCATTCAAATCCATGTCCATTGCCTTTTGAGCAAGGTATGGGATTAGTTCCGGAGTGCCTCCAATATGAGAGGGGTCACAGATTACAGGCAGTTCCGGACAAGCCGATTTCAGTTCAATAACCAATTCCCATTTAGGAGAATTCCGAAAAGGTCCATTATCATACGAATGGAATCCACGATGAATCGCAGCTATTTTTTTTATGCCCGTATTATTAATACGTTCCAGGGCTCCGGCCCACAATTGCAAATCGGGATAAATAGGGTTTTTCACAAAAACAGGAATATCAACGCCTTTCAGCGCATCAGCGATATCCTGAACAGAAAATGGATTAACAGTGGTTCGGGCTCCCACCCATAAAATATCAATGCCATGTTTCAGGGCTTTTTCAACATGCTCTGCAGTGGCTACTTCTGTAGCAGTTAACAGCCCGGTTTCTTGTTTAACCAACTGCATCCATTCCAAACCTATATCACCAATTCCTTCAAAGGTATTTGGCCGTGTACGCGGTTTCCAGATCCCTGCTCTAAAAACAGTATTTGGATAGAATGCTGCAATCTGCCTTGCTGTATTCAACATCTGCTCCTCCGTTTCGGCACTACAGGGTCCGGCAATCAGCAATGGTTTGCAATAATTTAAAAACCAATCTTTAATGGGAATTATGTCAAGTTCTAGCTTCAATTTCAGGAGTTTTTGTTGAATTCAAAATATTTTTTTTTCAGACGAGGTATTGCAAAACAACGAATAAAGATACGTATAATTAATCGTTTTTACCCCATATTATCTATAAAAACATCCTAAAAAATTTTCAAGATTTTGAAGAACTCTGAATTTTCAGCAGAAATATTTTGTACTTTTGCATGACCTTCAAATTCCTCTGGTTAGGGAACAATCTAGAACTTATTTTTTATGTCAGCATCTACCAAATACATTTTTGTTACTGGAGGAGTAACTTCATCATTAGGAAAAGGAATTCTTGCCGCTTCTTTAGCTAAACTTTTACAAGCCAGAGGTTATACCGTTACCATTCAAAAACTTGATCCATACATCAATGTGGACCCGGGAACTCTTAATCCTTATGAGCATGGTGAATGTTTTGTTACTGATGATGGAGCTGAAACAGACTTGGATCTTGGGCATTATGAACGTTTTTTAAATATACCCACATCACGGGCTAATAACGTTACAACAGGGCGTATTTATCAATCTGTTATTGAAAAAGAAAGACGTGGTGATTTTCTTGGAAAAACCGTTCAGGTCATTCCGCACATTACCGATGAGATAAAAAACCGGGTAAGAATGCTTGCCAAAACTGGTAATTATCAATTTGTGATTACTGAAATTGGCGGCACTGTGGGCGATATTGAATCATTACCTTATATAGAGGCGGTTCGTCAGTTAAAATGGGAATTAGGCAGCGATGCGATGGTTATCCACCTTACATTAATCCCTTACCTATCGACTACAGGGGAGCTAAAAACAAAGCCTACACAGCATTCTGTAAAGCTTTTATTAGAGTATGGGGTTCAACCCGATGTATTGGTTTGCCGCACAGAACATGCACTTAACAGAGATATAAAAAATAAAATAGCACTGTTTTGTAACGTAGCGCCAAACGCGGTTATAGAAGCACGTGATGCCAGCACCATTTATGAAGTTCCATTGTTGATGGAAGAAGAGCAATTGGATGTAGTGGTATTAAACCAGCTAAATATGCCGGTTTCAGAAAACACGGATCTGGCAAAATGGAAGGATTTCCTGCATAAATTTCAAAATCCTGAACATGAAGTAAAAATTGGTTTGGTAGGTAAGTATGTAGAATTAAAAGACGCTTACAAATCTATCTCTGAAGCCTTTATTCATGCTGGCGCTGAAAACAATTGCAAAGTATCTATTGAATGGATTCATTCTGAAAGTATTACAGACGAGAATGTTGCTGCAAAATTCAAAGGTTTAAAAGGTATATTAGTTGCTCCAGGGTTTGGACAACGCGGTATTGAAGGGAAAATCAGTGCCATTAAATTTGCAAGAGAGCAACAGATTCCATTTTTGGGGGTTTGTTTAGGAATGCAATGTGCTGTAATAGAATTTGCCCGTAATGTATTGGGATTAAAAGATGCCAATTCTACCGAAATGAATCCGGAAACAACAAACCCTGTAATTGACTTGCTGGAAGCTCAAAAGAAGATCACCAACAAAGGCGGAACCATGCGTTTAGGATCTTATCACTGTAATATTGTTGAGAATACTAAAGCCTGGGAAATATATAAAAACAAAGAGATTAACGAGCGCCATCGCCACCGCTATGAATTTAATGATGAATACTTGCCTGCTTTCGAAAAGGCAGGAATGATTGCTTCTGGTATTAATCCGGATGGTAATTTAGTGGAAATCATTGAAATTAAAGATCATCCCTGGTTTGTAGGTGTCCAGTTCCACCCCGAATACAAAAGTACTGTTGCAAACCCGCATCCACTATTTGTAAATTTTGTGAAAGCGGCTATTAAAATCGGTAAACTGGTTCATTAATAGATATTTTACTACCCAAGTTGCACTTATCATTGAAAACCCCTTATGCCTCAGCATAAGGGGTTTTTTTTATCCTATTAACCAGAGTTCGATTATTAATTTAATCGCATTCCATTCTCCAAGGGGCTTAAAGGGCTGTCCTCCCGTACCCACTTTTTCGGGTGAGGGAACTTGCTCATTACAGGCTCTATCTTTTTCAAATAAAGCAGGATCCCTCTCGAAAAGCTCTGGAAAACAGTGTAGTAATGGCTTGCTTTTCAGCCTGATGGACAAATATTAGCAATCGAACTCAGGTTATTAGACTGACTTGCCAATCTCATCCATCCAACCCTTTTCTTTAAGTCTGCCAAATAATAAAATCCGTAGAAAACTATAAAGCAAAAAAAATGCTCTCAAATTGAGAGCATTTTTTATTTCAATAGTATATCTTATTATTTTTTACCTAATCCAACCGGACTTCCTACACGTGTCATAGCACAACGGAATCCTAACCAAGCAGTAGATTGACGATGATCAAGAAAACGTCTTGTTCCCGGAACCATCCAATATGCACGATCTTTCCAAGAACCACCTTTGTAAACGTGTGCTTTGTCATTGATCAATGAGCTTGCGCTGTATTCATACATACCCGTACTTTCAGGCTTACCGCTCGCAGGATCATATACATCGCTCGACTGAACATTACTTAAAGTGTTTGCTTGTGTTTGAATATCACCATCAAGGAAATTGATATTGTCAGCGTATTTGTAGTTTCTTCTTTCATCCAGATTATCATCAGCTACGGTTACGCTAACATCTCTCCAACGAACCATACCCGGTACGCTTACAATATTGCTATCACCATCGTAACGGATTGTATCATTGATCATAATACCATCCACATCACGCTCCTGAGTTTTAAATACATTTCCTCTGAATGGACGGAAGTCAGCTTTATCTTCAGCAGATAGCGGACGATACACATCCATTACCCACTCACTAACGTTACCTGCCATATTATACAAACCATAATCATTTGGCCAGTATGAATAAACAGGAGTAGTAACGTCACCAGCATCATTAAGTGCACCCGCTGTACCCATCATATCACCATTACTGCGTTGGTAGTTAGCCATCATCTGACCTAAAAATTTATCGTCAGGATTACGTGTCCCGTGACCGTTCCAAGGATATAATCTTCTGTCGGTAATACGCTCACCAACTGTGTTTCCAATTAACCCGTATGCTGCAAATTCCCATTCAGCTTCTGTTGGCAGGCGGTATCTTGGTAAAAATATACCATCTTCCATCCGTACCAAACGATCACCACCTTCAGGAGAAATAGAAGGAATAGGAGTAACAACTGTTCCCTGCCATTTACCAGCTAAATATTGATCCGTATTAAAATAATCGTTTTCTGTAGGAGTAGGAGTATGATCCAAAATACCTTCACGAATCAAAATAAACTCGTTTACACGATCCGTACGCCAAGCGCAAAAGTCGGATGCCTGCAACCAGTTAATTCCAACAACAGGATAATCTCTGTAGGCAGGGTGACGTAAATAATATTCTACGTAAGGCTCATTAAATGCTAAACGATCACGCCATACCAATGTATCAGGTAACGCTTTTTTCAAAACATCATAAAAATTGGCACCGAAAACACGGCTTGTCCAATGAATGTATTCAAGATAATCAAGGTTACGAACCTCTGTTTGATCCATATAAAATGAAGAAACAGTTACTCTTCTTGGAATTGCGTTCCAATCATAAGTAACATCCTGTTCGGCTCTTCCCATTGTAAAGGTACCACCTTGTATCAACACCAAACCTGGACCGGTTTCCTGCTCTTCGTAAGGAACAACCTCAAAACCACCGTTTTTAGTGTTGTTATATTCCCAAGCGGTAATAGGCGATCTCTCTTTACTGCAAGACCCAAGGACCAAAATTCCGGAGAATAAGATAAGTGTGCTTGATAGTTTTTTCATGTTTTCAGTATTTGAATTGATTATAACGCAGTATTCATGTCTTGGGTTACAAATCCCGGTAATTTAATTGGTAATGGACTGAATACTAAATTATTTTCTTTTAATTGTGATAACAATTTATATTCAATTGTTATCTATAACTACGTTTTATATTAAAAATTGTATTTCAACAAAAATCCTTAGAAAGAAGGACAACTAACCAACCTGAATTTTTTCTTTTTCGGTTTACATTCAAATTGCAATGAGAACGAAATCTCATGAGAACCTGCTGTAGCATTGGTTAACTTAGATACAGTGACATCATAACTGTAACCCACTTTAAAGAAATGCTGCTGGAAACCCACTACTGCAATAAATGCATCCTGGTTACGGTACCATAAACCAGCAACAATAGATCCTTTATTAACATATAAACCTAAGTTAAGCTGTTGGAAATTCTGTTGTTTCTGATATAATACGTTTGGTGAAATAAATGTTTGATTGCCTTTATCACCTATTGGTAAAGTAGCGCCAGCATGTCCAGTTATTTTCATTGGAAGCTTGCTTGGCCCAAGTAAACCTTCATCAGGCTGAGTTAAATGGTGAGCAGCAAAACCAAAGAAATAACGTTTGCTATACCCCAATACACCAGCTGAAAAGTCAACATTTGATCTTTTTGACAATACCGGAACTTCCTGTGTGTTATAAACAAACCCTCTGCGGGCATCGATCATATCACCAAATGTAAGTTTACTCCAATCTATACTTTTTTGAAAATAAGTTGCCTGAGCACCAAATTTCAATGAAAATTCTCTTGTAACGTTTAATAAATACGAATACATCCCACTTACATTCGTTGTTGTTAAAGTACCTTGTCCTGCTTTATCATTGATAACCAATAAGCCTAAACCTCCACCAATTACATCAATATGCTGATCATAGGAAGCAGAATAGGTTACGTAAGTACCAGAAATACCAGGCCACTGATTACGGTAATTCAAGTTAACGCGGGGACATCTTGTTGTACCTGCAAGTGCTGGATTAAGGTAAAGCGGATTAGCGTAGAACTGTGTAAATTCAGCATCTTGAGCAATTAAACCATCGCTGATGCAGAATAAAAATAGTATGCCTGTACTTAAAATAATTCGTTTTACCATAACAACCTGATTTTTATAGTGGGACACAATTATACAAAATAATGTTTAACAAAGTTAAAATTTGTAACGTTAAATTTAATTAATGGTACAATATTCGGTTAAAAAAATCGTTATTCAAAACAATTATTTAAACTTTCAAAAACAAATTTAAAATAAAATCCGTTTAAATCCAATTAATTTTTATTTATAAAATATAATTGGTATATTATTAATATAAGAGTTTATCATTAATATTGTCGTTATTATTTATTATCGTTTAAAAGATATTTTCCGATTATATGAGTTTAATAAATGGATTTATGAATTTTCGCTTTACACTAGTATTGCTTTTATTTGTTAACAGTTTTGCTTTCAGCCAATCGAAAGTTGGAAAAAAGCAAGAGCAAGGTTCCGACAGAATTTTATGGCGCTCGCCTGCAGCAGTAAAAAGTTCCGATACGGAAACCCGGCATTTCCTGTCTTTTGACGGAGCACAATACGCCTTTGAAGATTCTTTTTTACCCCGTTACAGTAAAAAAATAAATTTGAACAGCAATGAGCGAAACTTTAACGCAGTACTTAATAATCCATTATATGAACCGTTGACCCCTGAAGAATCGGATCACATTAAAGATCAGTCACTTATAAGCAATTCAATATCCCTAAGCGCTAACGTATATATTTCAAAAAAGAAACCTTATGGAATTGTTTCCTTTATTCCTATCCGCAAAAACCCAGGTACGGGTAAACTTGAAAAACTGGTATCTTTTAATCTATCCTATACCACATCTGATAGTCAACAATCAGGAACCAGAGCCGTTCATGCGTATGCCCCAAATTCGGTTCTGCAAAGTGGCAACTGGTATAAAATTGCAATTGCCGCGGATGGTATCTATCAATTGTCCTATTCTTTTTTGCGGAACATTGGAATTGACGTAGCTTCTGTAACCCCTCAGAATATCAGGATTTATGGAAATGGAGGAGAAATGCTTTCTGAATTAAACACCGTTGCCCGCCCTGATGACCTGGTTGAAAATGCAATATATGTTCAGGGGGAAGGCGATGGAACATTTAATCAAAGTGATTATGTACTGTTTTACGGAAAAGGCACTAATAAATGGACGTATGACAGTTCCGCTGCCTGTTTGAAATTCAAGCATTCTTTAAACTTATACTCCGATTCAGCCTATTATTATATTACAACCGACCTTGGAGCAGGTAAACGCATTCAAACCCAGGCATCATCCGCTTTACCGGTTACACATACCGTAAATAGTTTTGACGATTATTCCTTCCATGAAAATGAAACTGTTAATTTTATAAAATCCGGAAGACTTTGGTTTGGGGAATATTTTGAAAATACGAATTCCTATAACTTCTCTTTCGCATTTCCTAACATTGACGTTTCAGGAAGTGCATCAGTAAATACAAGCCTTGCATCACGTTACCTGATACCTGGCAGTGCTGCATATTCAATTAGCAGCCAATCCGGGAGTACTACCCTTTCTATTCCTAATGTTTCCGGCAGTTCGTATGATAATTATGCTAAAATTCAAACGGCCTGTTATTCTTTTACCCCTTCCAGTTCAACAATAACTGTTAATGTAAGCAAACAAACAACAGATGCTGTAGCCTGGCTGGATTATGTAGAAGTAAACGTTAGGCGGTTACTGACCATGTCCGGATCACAATTAATTTTCAGAGATTCTAAATCCATCGGTTCAGGTAATATAGCTCAATATAATATAAACAGCTCACAGCCCATACAAATATGGGACATTACTGATATCTACAATGTAAAAGCACAAACAACTGCTACCCCCTCCTCCTCTATTTACCAGTTTATTTTACCTTCGGACTCGTTAAAACAGTTTGTTGCCTTTACGGGTTCATCTTTTAATACACCTGCTGCGGGCGGTATGGTGGCTAACCAGGATTTACATGCGATATCCTCCAAAGATTTTATTATAATTGCACATCCAGACTTTTACCAGGATGCTTTGCAGCTGGCTGCCCACCATGAAAGCAGAGATACACTATCTACCATTGTTGTAACACCTCAACAGATATACAATGAATTTTCTTCAGGGGCTCAAAGTGTGCCTGCAATAAGAGATTTTGTTAAAATGTTTTATGACAGAGCATCGAGCACGGCAGAAATGCCAAAGTATTTATTATTATTTGGGGATGGTTCGTACGAAAATAAACCACGACCAGGCAATTCCAACTTTATTCCAACCTATCAATCTGAGAATTCAACCATACCAACCTCTTCGTATGTATCGGACGACTTTTTCGGGTTACTGGATGATGGTGAAGGTGTATGGAATTTTGATGCAGTAGATATTGGAATCGGGCGGTTTCCGGTAAAAACACCAACAGAAGCACATACAGCAGTTAGCAAAATAATGACCTATACTAAAACAGGCGTGCCTTTGACAGAAAACACTACAGCAAATTGCACCGGGTTATCGGCTACTTCCCCTTTCGGAAGCTGGCGTAACACGGTATGCTTTATTGGAGATGATGAGGATAGCGGCATTCATACTTTTCAGGCGAATCAGCAGGCTACTTTAGTTGACACTACTTATCAAAATTTTAATATTGACAAAATATACCTGGATGCCTATCAGCAGGAAGCTACTCCTGGAGGAAGCCGTTACCCGGATGTTGCTGATGCCATCAATAAACGTGTTGAAAAAGGAAGTTTGATCATCAATTATACAGGCCATGGTGGTGAAGTAGGCCTTGCCCATGAACGTGTGATTGAATTATCGCAGATTAATAAATGGAATAATATCAATAATCTTTTCCTGTTTTTTACTGCCACCTGTGAGTTTAGCAGATATGATGATCCGGAACGCACTTCTGCAGGCGAATATGCTTTTTTAAACCCAAATGGAGGTGCGATAGCCTTATACAGCACCGTTAGATTGGTGTTTGCAAGTCCCAACTTTTATCTGAATAAGGATTTTTATACGGCTGCTTTTGAACCAATCAATGGCAGAATGCCGCGTTTAGGTGATTTGTATGAATATATAAAAAATCAATCGGGAGGAAACTCTGTAAACAGCCGTAACTTCACTTTGCTAGGAGATCCTGCATTAACATTGGCCTACCCTAAATATGAAGTAGTTACTGATTCCGTAAATTCTATTGCTGTTACTGGAGCCAGCTCTGATACATTAAAGGCACTTTCAGCGGTTACCATCAGTGGTCATTTAAATGACAACAATGGCGCTCTTTTAAGTAACTACAACGGGATTTTATACCCCACTGTGTATGATAAACCCCAGGATATTACCACCTTATCCAATGATGGTTCTTTAAGCCCTCCATTTACTTTTAAATTGCAAAAAAACATTTTATACAAGGGTAAAGTTACTGTTACTAACGGGTATTATAAATTCTCTTTTATTGTACCAAAAGATATTGCCTATCAGTATGGCATTGGCCGGATCAGTTATTACGCGGAGAATGGAAATGAAGATGCCCAGGGATATTACGAAAAAATTATAATAGGCGGTTCCAATGATCTTGCTGTTTCAGATGCGGCAGGTCCTGAAGTAAATGTATACCTGAATGATATAAAATTTGTTTTCGGTGGTTTGACGGATGAGAATCCGGACTTGTATTCTATTCTGAAGGACGCTAACGGGATTAATACTGTTGGAAACGGTATAGGACATGATATTACCGCTGTTATTGACGGAAACACTGAAAAATCAATTATATTGAATGATTATTATCAGTCGGACCTGAATAGCTATAAAAGCGGCACCATCAGGTACCCCCTGGAAGATATGAGCGAAGGAAAACACACCTTAAAATTAAAAGTGTGGGATGTATATAACAATTCCTCAGAATCATACACCGAGTTTATTGTTGCAAAATCCGCTAAACTTGCTTTGAGCCATGTGCTGAACTATCCGAACCCTTTTACGACCAGAACACAATTTTATTTTGAACATAATCAAACCTGCAGCACCCTGGAAGTGCAGGTGCAGGTATTTACGGTATCGGGTAAACTTGTAAAAAACATCAGTCAGTTTGTAAATACAGAAGGATTCCGCTCCGAACCAATAGAATGGAATGGCCGTGATGACTTTGGGGACAAAATTGGAAAAGGAGTTTATGTGTACCGTGTAAAAGTAAAAACCAGTGATGGCGGAACAGCGGAGAAATACGAAAAACTTGTAATTTTAAATTAATTAGTACTTTAGCATTCCTAAAAAAACGGTGGCACACTATTTTTTGATAATTAAATCAAGTGAAGAAGCTTATTCATAAAAACATTTATAGAATGATTAATTTAATTTCGAACAAAAAATATACGGTAATTTTAGCATCCATTATACTGGGAACTAATTATTTATCCGCACAAACGCCCCCCATTAATTACAACCAGTTATCTGGTCAGGATTTGGAAAACCGGCTTAATACCATCACTACCGCTGTGCCTTTTTTATTAATTTCTCCTGATTCAAGAGCAGGTGGAATGGGTGATGCAGGTGTTGCTACCTCAACAGATGTTAATTCTATTCACTGGAATCCGTCAAAATTAGGTTTTGCAGAAAAACAGATGGGTTTCGGAGTTTCCTACACGCCATGGCTGCGTGCTTTAGTACCTGATATTAACCTGGCTTACGTTTCCGGTTATTACAAAACAAAGAAGAGTGGTACCATTGGTGGTTCCTTACGTTATTTTTCACTAGGCGATATTACCTTTACTGATATAAATGGCAATACTATCGGTCAGTTCAGACCAAACGAATTTGCTCTGGATATTGGATACGGAACTAAATTAAGTAAAAACTTTTCTGTTGGCGGGGCTGCACGCTATATTAATTCAAACTTAACGGGAGGTACATTTGTAGATGGTTCAGCAACTCGTCCGGGACGTGCTTTTGCTGTTGACATTTCGGCCATGTACCGGGACAGTAAAATTAAACTGGGTGATAAAAAAGCTACCGGAGCTATTGGCTTAAACATATCAAATATCGGTACTAAAATATCTTATTCGGACAGAGGCGGCAAAAGCAATTCTGATTTCATTCCAATCAATATGCGTTTGGGTGGCTCAATGGCCTTAGAATTAGATGATTATAACAACATTGTATTTGTTGCGGATCTGAACAAATTACTTGTACCAACCCCTCCAATTTACAAACAAAAGATTAACCCAAGTACAGGAAAACCAGATGGCATTGAATACGATGCAAATGGTGACCCTGTAATCCTTATCGGTAAAAACCCGAAAAGAGGTGTTACTGAAGGTATTTTAGGCTCCTTTAACGATGCACCGGGAGGTGGAAAGGAAGAATTGAGAGAAATCAATTATTCACTGGGGATGGAGTATTGGTATAATAAATTATTTGCTATCCGTTTAGGTTATTTTTATGAACACCCTACCAAAGGAAACCGTAAATATTTTACACTTGGTGCAGGAGTTAGATACAATGTTTTCGGACTGGATTTTGCATACCTTATACCAACGCAGCAGCGTAACCCGCTTGAAAACACCTTACGTTTCTCTCTTACGTTTGACTTTGATGCTTTCAAGGCTCAAAATGATGCCCCATCTGAGTAATTCAAATTGGAGATTTTTTGAAGTGGAGAAATGACAAATTGGAGAAATGGAGAAGTATATTATTATATAAAATTGCACCTGAAAATTTCTAAATTTTTGTTTCTGTAAATCTTTGATTCCTTAATTAAATTAATGATGAAAATACGCGTTGGATTTGGTTTTGATGTTCACCAATTACAGGAAGGCAGGGCCTTCTGGCTTGGCGGAATTGAGGTTCCAAATTCAAAAAAAGGTGCTGTGGGACATTCGGATGCTGATGTGCTGATTCATGCCATTTGCGATGCCTTACTAGGTGCTGCAGGAATGCGCGATATAGGTTTCCACTTCCCCGATACTTCTTCTGAATTTAAAGGCATTGACAGCAAAATTTTACTAAAAAAGGTAATTGATTTATTAAAAGCAGAAAATTATACCATTGGTAATGTTGACTGTACCCTGGTTTTGGAAAGTCCTAAAATTAATCCTCATATTGATGCGATGAAACAAGCACTTGCCCCCATTATGAATATAGAAGCGGGCGATCTTGGTATTAAAGCTACTACCAACGAAAAAATGGGCTTTATTGGCCGCGAAGAAGGTGTTTGTGCCTATGCAGTAGTGCTGGTGCAGAAATCCTGAGACAATGCAGTTTAAAACATCCATAACTATTTTGTTGGGATTGCTTATTGCAGTAATCGTGTTCCATATATTTATAATCACGAAAACAATTCCTTATTCGATAGCTTGGGGAGGACGACTTCAAAACGATTCAGAAATGTATGTTTCAGAAGCAATCTCAATTTTTATCAACTTATTTCTGATACTTGTTTTGCTGATGAAAGGTGACTATATAAAATTCCATTTTAAGAAAAAAACAATAAATATAATACTATGGGGGTTTCTTGTCTTATTTGTTCTGAATACTGCAGGAAACCTTTTTGCAAAGACGAATTTCGAGAAATCATTTGCTGGTGTGACTTTTATTTTTGCTCTTCTTATTGGGATAATTTTAAAAACTAAACACAATGAAATTCCTTAAAACCGGACCGCAAATCCAACAATTAAAAATAATATTTAAAGCGAAATATTAAATTCCAATCCGACTATATAAAGATTTTGCGGAGCCGAAACATTAAATTCTCTTTGAATCATATAGAATAATCCAAAACCGTAAGTATCATTTCTGTTATAATCCAAACCAGCAAAATAACGGCTTCGGTGCCATATCCCATTAGTTTCAACAGATCTTGGATTGTTTATTTGATAACGAAATTCTGTTGCAATGTATGGTCTAACAGGCTTATTTAAATCCAATTTAACCTCCAATTTATTTCTTGAAAACCATTCAGGAATATTACCCGTTGGACTGGAATAAACATTTCTAAATTCTGCCTGAATTCTTTGGCGATATGAAACACGCAAGGCACCAACTTTGTGCCTTAAAGTAATATCAAGCGTTCCACGATGTCGAAAACTAATTGAATTATCCAAAAGAAATTTTTCAATGGATCGATAGGACAAAGAAATTTTCAAGAAAGGGTATGGCTTTACATAAGCACCCAGATCGGTATAAAATAAATTATTCCTTGTGAAATTTTCTTTTACCCGATACTCCTCTGTCAAAAAAACTCCAAATTTTTTATTTATTTTTTTGTCTATATTCAAGGTACACCACAAGCCTGCATCATTAGTTGTTTGAGAATACAAGCATGATGTTATTGCAAGCAGAATAGCAAACAAAAATGATTTTTTTTTCATCTAAAAAATTAACTCCTATTTATTTTCGAAAATCCGTCCAAAATTCAGACTAAACTATTTCGGTTTTTAAAATTTTATGTGTTCAATATTCGTAAGTATATCTCTTTGTCGAAATTAAATTACCGTTAGCATCGGATGTTTGTTTTTCAATTTTAAGATCATTTTTATCATAGACGAAAATCGACTTTTTTAACACTTTACCCTTATCATCACTTGTAAGTTCATAAGCTTTATCACCTTTTATGTTGTAACCATAAACGGTTTTTTCAATCAATTTATCTTTCGCATCAAAAACACTTTCTGATGTTTTATCTTTGTTAAGATTATATTCCGTAACTATTTTCTTTTTAAAGCCGCCCTTCTCATCGTAAATAACCTCCTCTACAGGGTCCTCATTTTTATTGTATTTTTTAGTTTCCTTTTTCTTAAAAGTGCCGTCTTTGTTATACTCCACATCTTCAATCACCAGACCTGAATTATTATATTTCTGATACGAATCGGGCCTGCTTTTTTCTTTCCCTTCCACCAATTCGACAACAGTAACAGTAGTTGATTTGATTTCTAATTTTTTTATTACTTTCTTACTTTGGGCAGAAGAATTTATATCAAAAGCCGCAAGTGAAAGCAATACCAACAAATATTTTTTTACACTCATTTTTTTAGAATTGCCGAATTTGAAATGTGATTGCACCTGTTTATTAAGAGGATCTATCTCACCAGATGCACAAAACCTTTGGTGTTAGATTCTGTGCCATCATTAGCCGTTGTGCTGAGTACATAAAAGTAAACACCAACATTACATGGCAAGCCAGCTGTAGTACGTCCATCCCAGCCCTGATTTAGTTTAGTTATTTCACTTACTAAAATACCCCAACGGTCGTATATTTTACAATTAAGCGCAACCAAATTATTTGATGCAATTTTAAATACGTCATTTACACCATCTGCGTTAGGAGAAAACACTGTGGGCACAGCAGCATTTGCCGGAGGTATGGGCAAAGGTGGTTCCATTATCAACCGGAATACTGCGATTACCGTATCTGCCTGAGTAAAAGAAACTGAAACAGAATCTGTTAAAACAGAGGGCAAAAGAGTATGATTTTGAATCTCCCAATGGTCAAATACATACCCTGTATTTGCAGTCGCTCTGAAAACAGTTTGCAAGCCACCAAAATAAGGAGCCTGAAACATATACGAACCGGGTGTTATACTATTTATTTTAACATTGCCAGCACCAACAGGCACAACATCAACCGCTATATTGTAGGGGCCCGATAATGAATAACAATCGATAAGGCCCTGTGTCATTGCACCGCAGCGAGTACTGATATCGGCTCTAAAAGAAGCGGCATTTGCCTGCCAGATACTGTATGTTCCACCCCACCTATTGCACTGTTCCTGCATCTCAGGCTGGATAACCGAAATCATGCTATCATACAATGGAAGAGCGAAGGAACAATTTAATGTCGTATTCATTAAATCAATATACCGGGCCTGATAATATTGTTCAAATCCGGGGTTTGCCATTAAAGCGCTTAATATTTGTGTATGCCCTTGCCCACCCAAATCGGGTAAGGTTTCAACATCACAAGGATCCGCACTTGGGGATTGATTAGGAATTCCGCTATAATTAGCATAATGTCCCATGATGGCATCTAAATCCCATAAGGTATAGCGCCATTTTTTTTTATCACCACCAGGATCCAAGCCTCTCCACCAGCCTGTATTATAGTTTAACCAATCAGAAGCGACCAGCCATGAATTAAAAACAAAATAATCTACAAAACTTTTTACATTAAACAAGGAATCCACATAATGGTAATTGGGCTGTACAGCCATGCTGTTTGATAAAATATAATTTTTCAGAGCATCCCAATCTGTTTGGGCTTGTACTCCCCCGTACTCACTCCAGGTGCTTCCCCAGGTTTTTAGATATTGCAGATCATCTTCTGATTGATTATAATAATACTCGGTAAAATCAGAGTCGTCCACTTTTTCACGAACATCGTACACGCCCCAGTATTGGCCGTTTACATAAATTATAGCAGGAGCCCATGTACGTTCATCTAAATTCAATTTCCCCCTTTGAGATAATGTATGCGCGTAAGAATCACGAATATGTGCTCCCCCGGCTTCAAAAGGATAGTTATCGTTTGCTGCAGGTTTAAATATTATTTTCTGAAATGAATTACGGGATTTATTACTAAACACCTGGTGGTTGAGCGCATAATTATATCCCATTTCATCCTTGGAAACATAATCGAATCCCCGCTGATCATAGGCCCATGAATCATTGCCATGCTTATTTGTAAGTCCATTGGTTTCTGCTACCAACACTTTACTTGCATCAAAATATTCTAAACCTGTTTCGGGATCTAAATAATTTCCAGCCAATAAATCATCCACCTGGTCGCCAAACACAGAAACGACAGCTACTGTATGATTGGAATTAATAAAATAGGTATTGCTCTCCACAAAACTTGGAGGCACCAAAGGGTTTGTACTAAATGCTCGTGCTCTTAATACTGTTGTTGCTGAAATAGAAACAGGCGTTGAATAAGTTGCCGAGGCTACTGTTGGAACAGAACCATCAGTAGTATAGTATATCGTAAGGCCGGTTCCTGTGGCCGTAATTGAAACATTTTGTGATGCGGTA
This sequence comes from Bacteroidota bacterium, assembly GCA_040387415.1. Lineage (GTDB taxonomy): Bacteria > Bacteroidota > Bacteroidia > 2-12-FULL-35-15 > 2-12-FULL-35-15 > 2-12-FULL-35-15. The sequence continues at coordinate 7,670 of JAZKDU010000037.1, read as the reverse complement.
TAAAATCCTGCATTAACACTCATTACAGGCCGTGCAGCATATTCCATATTTGCGCCTGTATTCGGCATTCCGGGAGTTGGTGTTGTAAAAACACCCCATATCGTCCCCCCATCAATTGTTTTACCTCTTGAATGGTCAGACTGAGTAGGGTTTAACGTTAGTGCTTCAATGATAAGGCCTGCGGCATCTGCAAACACAATATCTTCAGGTTTTGTTTGATTGAATTTAATTCCGGCATGTACATCTGTTCCAACAACAGTGTTTCTGCCAGAAACCCAAATAATTAAATAACCATTGGCAGGTATTGAAACACCTGCTGGTATAGCCCATTTTGTAGGATTGCTGATTTTATCACTTAAATAATAACCGGTTAAAGAAACTACCGAGGAACTCGTGTTGTACAATTCTATCCAGTCAGGAGTATCATTATAATTATCCTGAATTGTACTAACGTTAGAGCATGAAAACTCATTGATTATCACCTGAGCATCCGCCTTATCCATGACGCTATTCAGCACAACTAACAGCAATAATATTTTTGTATAAATTTTGTAATTCATTTACTATACTATTTATGTTAAGTTATTTTCCGGTTGTAATTTCAATCAATAGGTGATGTTAACCTGATCATATGAACAAAAACAATATTCAAAATATCATTTCAATTTTTCTACTTAATCCTTAATTGTAAGCATTCCAGCATCCACCGTTTGTTTTTTACCGGTTATTTCCGCTTTTATTTTTACAGCTACTTTACCATCAGGCGAGGGATCTTTAGAATAAGCATATACGGTATATACCCCTTTACGCAAGTATTTAAATTCAAATATACCATCAGGACTTGATTTCAATTTATTTCCATACGTGATATCATCACCATAAACAATATAAACATCCACGTCTGCACCTAAACGATCCTTAGTGACATCATGTATTGTAAAAGTAGAATTCCACTCTTCAATATTTATAGTACCTTTTATTGTTGAGCTACCGCCCTCACCGGCCTGCTTTTTACAAGAGCAAATTGTGACGGTTATGACTATTATAAAATATGATATTAATTTTTTCATTGGGTCTTAATTACACTTAGCATGTTAATTTAAACTAAAAATACAACATTTTTTGTTAGTAAAACATCAATGAAAAAAGGCGAGTCGAATTTAACACAGAATCGTGCGGGGAAGTCACTATACGAATTGGATACGTCTATTATTTTAATTCACTCGTTTAACTGAAATGTATTTATTCCACCAACCTTTGATTTTAGCGTCAATTGGTTTCTTAAAGAAGAAATAAGCTCCTATCATTAAAATAAAATAAGGAATAGCCATCAAATAAAGTATTCCGGTATTTAAACCACTGCCAATGGAACCACCAGCTGCCAAATCACTTTCTACAGATGTTTTACACATGGCGCATTGGGCAAATGTATTCGCATTACTCAGTAACAAAAACAGAAATAACAATAAATGAATCTTTTTCATTCTATTAAGGTACAAAATTAAACGATATAATACGGTGAAATCATCAGGTATACTACTACACCGGTAATGGTTACGTATAGCCATATCGGGAAGCTCCAGCGCGTTAGTTTTCTATGTTTCAGGATGTACTGCTGCCCCTCAGGCTCCTGGCTTTTCAAACCATAATAAAAGGATAATAATACTAAGGGTAACACCAATGCTGCTAATATAATGTGGCTGATCAATATTATAAGATAAGGTGTCCTCAAAGGGTTGTCAGTAGGAAAGGTTGCTTCTTTTGCTAACCAATGATATGTAATGTATGACAACAAAAACACTGCCGACAAACAAAAAGTAATAATGTTTAATTTTTTGTGCATCGCAATATTTTTTTCTCTGATCATGCATAACGACAATAACAATAGCAGGCTGCAAGTACCATTCAGCATAGCATTCAGCTTTGGTAATTTATAAATAAAACCAGGGATAACTTCAGGAACCGGCAATATTTTTTTATTAAGAATTACTACAGCTACGAATACCACAATAGAAACTGCCATTACTAATCTGAAAACCAATTTATCATTCACGGTACAACAATTTATATATTTAAAACTTCTATTGATTTTGACTTCTTTCCTTGGCTCTCTCTTCCTGCTTTCTGGCAGCTTCGTCTTTTATTACATACTCTGCCATCAATACTTTAAGATCATCAATTAAATGGTTCACCTCATCTATTTTAGTTCCATCATAAATTCCGCGAAGGTGTTTTTCCTTGTCTACTAAAATAAATAATTCGCTGTGTATAAAATCATCGGGCCCGCCATCACCTTCCATCGCGTTTAACAGGTAGCCATTGCGGGCTAAATCATACAAATGCTTTTTATCACCAGTAACAAAATTCCACATTTTAGTATCAGCATGCACCATATCTGCATACGCTTTTAGTACTGGTATTGAATCATCTTCCGGGTTTACTGTATGCGACAATATTTGAACAAGCCCATTGGTGTAAGCAAACTTTTCCTGCACACGCAGTAATTCGGTAGTCATCTTAGGACAAATTGATTTGCAGGTTGTAAAAAAATAATCTGCCACATATATCTTCCCTTCATAGTTTTTATCTGTAATGGTATCTCCATCCTGATTTACAAGCTTGAAAGGAGGAATAGCGTGATAGATGGTATCTTTTCCATTGGCCGCTAATTCCTTTTCACCGTAGAAAGGAAGGTGCACAAAATTATGCTTACCAGTGGTAAGAACTACATACAAAACAGATGGAAACGAGAGTAAAAAAAGCAGGATAATTATTTTCCTTTTCACGATAAATCAATTAAGGGAGTAAGTAAAATCAGTAGTATAAAAGTACAAACAAAAATGGCTCCGCGGAAAGCGAAGCCATTTATATTTATTTTTAAAGTATCATAAATTTTTAGTGATGTTCTTCAGCACCTTCGTGAGCTGCACCTTCATGTCCGGCATCTTCATGCTTGGCACCAGCTTCGTGATGTCCTGACGCTGCTGCATTGTTCAACTCAATTTTTTGCTTAACAATTAAGTCATCCATTTTTTCCTTATGAATACCACAATAGATTGCTTCAGCAATAATAATGTATATCAAATAAAGGATAAACAATATGTATGGAGCCAATACGCTGTATTTAAAGGCTTTTTTCTCATCACCCAAGTGCATGAAGCTAAATACAATAAAATAAGCTTTACCTATCGTTAAACCAATAAAAATGAACTTCAGCATTCCAGTGGAAGTTCTGTCCGGGTTCAATAAACTCATTTCTTTTGCATAGAAACCAATTATTAGCTCTACAATTGTAACAGCAAGCATAATAAAGAAAACAGTCCATAGTTTTTTACGCTTAACTTTTCCTTCTTCTTCGCTGTGATGAGCCATTAACTCATACTGTGGGTAATCATCGTGAAATTCTGACATAAATAATGATATTAAAATTATAAACTCTAAATTCTAAAAAATGAATCTAATTACTTATTACTATTTTATTACAATAGATAAAAGAAGGTAAATACGAATACCCAAACCAAATCCACAAAGTGCCAATATAATCCGGTTTTTTCAACCATTTCATAATGCCCTCTTCTTTCATAGGTTCCTTTAATTACGTTAATGAAAATTACAATATTGATAATTACCCCGCTAAATACGTGAAAACCATGGAAACCAGTGATAAAGAAGAAAAAATTAGCAAATACAGGCAAACCGTATTCATTAACGGTCATGTTAGCGCCATATACTGTTTTTTCAACCCATTGTCCGTTTTCAAATACGCTACGGATCGCACCATGATCAGTACCAACAATAAAGTGATACCACTCCCAAGCCTGTGAACCAACGAACATTGCTCCTCCAATAATGGTAAGAAACAACCACATTGTTACCTGCTTTTTATTGTTACGATGACCAGCTTCTACTGCCAAAACCATAGTAACAGAACTCATGATAAGAATAAGGGTCATTAAACCTACGTAAGCCAATGGAATATGTCCGTCATAAAAAGGGAAATGGGTAAATACATCGCCCGGATTAGGCCATACTTCAGGGTGTTTGTGACGCATAAATCCATATGCACATAATAATCCCGAAAATGTTAATGCATCGGAAACAAGGAAAAACCACATGAATATTTTCCCGTAACTAACGCCAAATGGTGATTTACCACCGCTCCAGGCTGATCCTGAATCTGTTTCTACTGCTGCTGCGTGACCTGACATACTTTTTTACTGGTTATAGATTAAAAACTAATTTAGTGTTTTCGGGCATAAATATGCAAAATTTCATTGAAATGCTAACGAACAAATAATAAAAATATAAATAAATATATCCACAGGATATCCAAAAAGTGCCAAAAAATGGCACAAAGCCTGATTCCTAAAATATTTTCGGAATTATATTTTTGTTGAATAGACTTTACCCAAACAACCAGCAATGCTGCAAGGCCGAAAGCCAAATGCGCAATGTGCAGGCCCGTTAATACATACAAATAAGAACCTGAAACACTGCTGCTTTTACCGGTAAAAAACACATTCTGATCAACCAGTTGTCCCCAGGCTTTGAACTGGCATATTACAAAAGCAATTCCCAAGAGTAAAGTTAATAGTGTTGCAATCTTAATGTTTTTGAAATCATTTTTTTTCGCGGAGGCTAATGCCCAGTTCATTGTAGCACTGCTGAGAAGAATAATAGCGGTGCTAACATAAAACAACTGAGGTAATTCAAAATGCAGCCAGCCTGCCTTACCTCTGCTGACAACATAACCGCTGGTTAATGATCCGAAAATCATAATCATTGCTACAATGGATACCCATAGCAATGGAATTGCGGCTTTAGAGCGGATAATACGTTTTTCTTCTGTTGCTAACACGGGTTTTTATTTATTTCCCATTTAAATAATAGGGCGGGAAGACCTTTTATTCTATACTTTATTCTTTTTATTTCCCAATCATTACCGCCAGCTGAACTACCGGCAAATAAATAAAGGAACCAAACATTAATTTACGCGCAGCTTCTACTGTACATTCTCTATATAAAATGTAGGCTTGATAAGCAAAAAAGGCTCCACATATGGATATAATAACTGCTGAAACAATACCTGACATACCAAATAGCACTGGAAATAAACTAATCGGCAATAAAAACAAGGTGTAAACCAACACCTGGAAAGCGCTGCTTTTGTCGCGACCACCTAAGGACGGGAGCATACGGAAACCCGCTTTTTTATAATCTTCGTCAAGAACCCAGGCAATGGCCCAAAAATGAGGAAATTGCCACATAAACTGTACTGCAAATAATATCCATGCCTGAAAAGTAATTTCACCAAATCCGGAAGTACTCGCCACATAGCCTAACATTGGAGGAATTGCGCCAGGAAAAGCACCAACAAAAACGGCAAATGGTGTTGCACGTTTTAAAGGAGTATAAACAACCGTATAAAGTATTAGTGCTAAGGTGCCTAATATACCACTCAAAGGATTCATGAACACCGAAAGAATAACAACCCCTGCAATACCCATCAGAGCAGCCAGTATAAACGATTCGTTAATACTCATTCTCTCTTGCGGCAACGGACGGTTTTGTGTGCGGTCCATTAATTTATCAAGATTTCTTTCAATGATCTGATTAAAGCCATTGGAGGCCCCGGTAACCAAAAAACCGCCTAAGACTAATAGTAACAGCTTAGCCCAGTTTACCTCATGTGATCCAATAACAAAGCCTATAGCAGCGGACAACACAACCAAAGATGCTAAGCGCATTTTTATGAATTGTGCATAATCGCGGACTTTAGTCATCACAGTAATCTGGTTTTCAGCAGTATTTATATTTTCGACAAGCAATTTTTCAAGCTTTTTATAAGCGAGTACAATTTTACCAAATATTCTGATAACAAGAAAGTTAAAATTGAAAATTTAGACTATTTCTAAATTATTGAGGATGAATAGGAGTAAAAGGCAAGTGCGTTCTTAAATGCACATCTAATTTTTTCATAAAGCGAGACATATTTACTTCTAGTTTTACAAATAGTTTTCTTTTCTTTTTGCTTTAACAAATTGTGTTACTATTTTACTTCAACTTCTCATTTTTCTTATGCCTTTTATTATCACGTTTGGTCTTCTTTTCCATGTTTTTTTCAAAGGCTTTTGTAAGGTCAATACCTGTTTGATTTGCAAGGCATATTACTACAAACATAACATCGGCTAATTCATCTGCAAGATTCTTCTCCTTTTCCTTTTTCTTAAATGATTGCTCGCCATACTGGCGGGAAATAATGCGCGCCACCTCTCCTACTTCTTCAGTAAGTATAGCCATATTTGTTAATTCATTAAAATAACGCACACCATGAGTTGCGATCCATTGATCAACTTGCTGCTGAGCGGCTTTTATTGTTATTGCATTATTAGGAATTTGTGCTTTTGTCATTGAACTGGTGTATTAGTTTATTCGTGGAAACCCAAAGTTGAGCTTTATTTTAATGATTTGCAAGAAGCTTATCTAATAAGACATTCCAGAGAAAAATTGGCAATAAAAAAAAGGCAAACAAAAATTTGTTTGCCTTTTTGAAATCTGTAAAAGAAAAATTACTCCTGAACTACTTCAAATGTAACTGTTCCGATTACTTCTTTGTGGAAACGCACTTCAGCAGTATAAGTTCCAACGGATTTAACTCCTTCTTCACTCATTGTGATGTTTTTTCTATCCACATCGTAACCTAATTTTTTAATTGCATCAGCTAACTGAACAGAAGTAACAGAACCGAAAATTTTTCCGGATTCACCTACTTTAGCGCCAACTTTTACAATCATATCTTTTAGTTTAGCAGCAGTGGTTTCAGCAGCAGTTTTAACTTTTTGCTCTTTAAAAGCACGTTGTTTTACTGTTTCTGTCAACATTTTTTTTGTTGATACTGTTGCCATTTCAGCTAGATTTTTCGGAATTAAAAAATTTCTTCCGTAACCTGGTCTTACACTTACTACGTCATCCTTGTATCCAAGGTTTTTAACGTCTTGTTTTAGTATTACTTCCATTTCTTTATCTTATTTTAACATGTCAGCAACATAAGGCAATAAAGCTAAGTGACGTGCACGTTTTACTGCTTTTGAAACTTTACGTTGATATTTAATTGATGTACCAGTTAACCTGCGAGGTAAAATTTTACCTTGCTCATTCACAAATTTTAATAAAAATTGTGGGTCTTTGTAATCAATATATTTAATACCGCTTTTTTTGAAGCGGCAGTATTTCTTCTTTTTCACGTCCACTGTAGGAGGTGCAAGATATCTGATTTCTGAATTGTCTGCCATTTGTCTAATTTTTAATTTAGTGATTTAGTGATTTGGAGATTTAAAAGTTGGCTGTAATTCTCCAATTTTCTATTTCTCCAACTCTTAACTTTTTCTAAGCTGTTGCAGCTGCTTTAGCTTTGTTTCTGCTTTTTTCGCTGTATGCTACTGCATGTTTATCAAGAGCAACAGTTAAGAAACGCAATAAGCGCTCATCACGTTTGTAAGCTACTTCAAGCTCAGCAACGAATTTAGGATCAGCTTTGAATTCAAACAGGTAATAAAAACCAGTTGTTTTCTTTTGAATTGGATACTGCAATTTACGTAAGCCCCAGGCTTTTTCCGTAACAATTTTGCAGCCATTGTCTGTAAGCATCTTTTTGTACTTACTTACCGTCT
>JAZKDU010000036.1:0-51889 GCA_040387415.1 Bacteroidota bacterium | reverse complement strand
GGCAAATTAATCTTTATTCTGGGAAAATCCACCAACTATTTTTTGCACCATTACCAACATTAAAGCATCAAACCTTTGAGCGGCTGGTTATATTTTTATTCCGACAATCAGAATATCATCAACCTGCTCCAAATTTCCTCTCCATTCTTCAAATCGTTCGTTCAGGATTTCCTGCTGTTTTTTCATCGTTAGGCTTTGAATCTCAAGAAGCAATTCTTTGAATTTCCCGTATTTGAATTTTTTACCTTTTTCTCCACCAAATTGATCAGCATATCCATCTGTAAACATGTAAATAACATCACCCTTTTCGAGCTTAATAACATTATTGGTAAAAACCTTAACTTCCTGGCTATCCGCTCCAATAGCTTGTTTGTCTGCTTTTATCTCCAGTAAACAGTTTGAGAAAGTTTGCGTTGGAGAAACCTGATTTGCATTTTCCGCGACAGGAACATTGACAAACATTCGTTTTTTTTCTTCTGTTTTTATTTTTTCCATCTGCAGTTCTCCAACCGCTTTGTTTCTAATAATATAAATAGAATTGTTAGCCCCCGCATACTGCAATTCCAATTTTTCCATATTGATGAAACATAATGACATATCCATTCCATCTTTAATAGAATGTAAAGTTTCCGACACTTTTTTATTAAAAAAGCCTAGTGCCTCACCAGAATTGTTAACGGTAGAACGATTTATTGTCTGATTTAAAATCGTGCTTCCTATAACACTCATTAAAGCTCCCGGAACACCATGACCTGTGCAATCTACAGCCGCTATTGCTATCACCTCCTGAGCAGGTTGATTGGCACGTGGAGTTGTAAGTTTATTATCGAACCAGAAAAAATCGCCACTAACAATGTCCTTTGGCTTAAATAAAATAAAATAATCGGTTAACATGCCATCAATTTTTGATACCGTTGGCAGAATTGCTTTTTGAATGTATAACGCATAATTTATACTATCGGTAATTTGAAGATTTTTTTCTTCAATAATATGATAAGCTACTCCCAAGCTTTTATTTTTTTCAATAATCTCTGAATTAGCGGACTCCACTTTATTTTTCTCTTCAACAACCTCTTTAGTACGCTTTACGACCTGCTCTTCAAGAATTTTTTTTTCTTCCATCAATTTACGCTCTCTCCATTTGATATAACCATAAACAAGAGTAATAATCAACATGATACAAATAGTATAAAACAAATTTGTACGCCAAAAAGGAGGCGTTATAATAATCCTAATAGAGGCGCCTTTATCGTTCCATAGACCGTTATTATTTGAGGCCTTTACTCTAAATACGTATTCTCCGGGGTCAAGATTGGTATAGCTTGCATAACGCCTGTTAGAAACATATATCCAGGTGCTATCAAATCCTTCCATCATGTAAGCGTATTGATTTTTAGAGGGCTCAGCATAATCTAAAGCAACAAATTCAAACGAAAAAAAGCTTTGTTTATAGGACAGCACCATTTCACGCTTTGCAGAAATGGGTGTATCAAGCGGAAAGTCCTTTTCAAAAATTTTAAACGAGGTAATATAAACAGGTGCCCGATGCAGATTGTCTTTGATACTATCCGGATGAAAACAAACCAAACCATCCGCACTTCCAAAGTACATTAAACCATTCTTTGTTTTAAAGGCCGCCCCTGTTACTGAATTATTGGGTAAACCATCATTTATATCATAATTTTTAAACAAAGGTTTACTATTCCCATTTACAGTTTGAGGTTCGCCATTAGCAGTTAAATTTGAAGACGTAAGATAGGATGGAGGTGTAAATTTCGATATTCCTAGATTTGTACTTACCCACAGGTTGCCTTTTCCATCTGGCAATATTCCAGCAATAATATTGTTAGGTAAGCCATCTTTATCAGTAAAATGAAAAAATTTATATCCTTCAATAAATTTATTTGTGCCTTTTTTAAGTATTAATGCATTTAGACCTCCCCCATTTGTACCCACCCACATTACACCGTCAGGAGTCTGATATATTATATTTACAACATCATTGTTAATGCTATTGGGGTTAGACGGGTCGTTTTTAAAACAGAAAAACTTACCGGTACTTCTTTCAAATACATTTAAACCGGCACTACGTGTGCAAACCCAAACATTTTTATCAGAATCCTCAAATACAGAACAGGTAAAATTCTCAGAAATACTATTCGGATTTGCCGGGTCATTTTTATAAATTTCCTTTTTACCTTCTAAAAAATTAATGTTGAAAAGACCTCCAGGGGTAGCTGTCCACAATGTTTTTTTTGAATCAGCTAGGAGCCCAAATATAAAAACCGGAATCTCCGTATTCTCCATTTCCCCAGAAACAGCAGAAAGTGGTCTGAATTTATTGTTGGACTTATCAAATTCAAATACAGATGAAGAAAACACACCCAACCAAAGTTTTCCGTTAATTTCCTGTATACTGCTTACCCTTCCTATACTTTCTTTTTTGTTATCGGCAGTTATTCTCTCTTTGTAGCATTTAAATTCTCCGGAAGATCTATCATAATTGGTTAACCCATTTGCACCGGTTCCCATCCATATTTCCCCTTCTGCATCTTCAAAAACACTGTTCACCTGATTACTGTTTAAACTTTTTTCATTTTTAAGGTTTGTTTTGAAAACTATAAAACTATTATTATCCTTATTATAAATATTTACTCCCTGTCCGGTACCAATCCATATAAGCCCTTGATTGTCTTTGTAAATACTTGTAATAAAATTGTCGCTTAAACCATCAGGATTATTTCGTTCATACTTAAAAACAGTAAATCTCCCGGTACTTTTATCTAATATATTAAGGCCATTTTGAGTACCCACCCATACATGTCCATTTTCATCATCATAAAAACATTGCGCAAAGTTATTGCTTAAAGTCCCCTTATCCAGTGGATCATTCAGGTATTGCTTAACAACGGTGTTAGCAGATTTATCGAACACAGTTATACCGTGAAAGTGAGTTCCATTTGCAATATAAATAAGCCCACTTTTATCTTCCTTAATAAAACGTAAAAGCTGACTGTTCTCGAGTTTTTTATTTGAAAAATGAGTAGAATGATATGTGAATTTCCCTGAAATTTTATCGAAGGAATTTAATCCACCTTTGGCCCCGCCAAAAGTAGACACCCAAATGATTCCTTTCGAATCTTCAAAACAATTTTCAACAAAATCAGAGCTGATACTATTTGAATTTTCAGGGATATTTTTATAGACTTTAAACCGACTGCTTTCTTTATCAAATTTGTTAAGGCCCCCTCCATAGGTAGATATCCACATATTACCTTCCTTATCTTCAATAATATCTGTTACGAGATTGTGACCCAAACTAAAAGAATTTTCAGTATCATTTTTATATACTTTAAATTCATTCTTTTGTTTATTAAACACACTCAATGAACCTTCCGCTCCTATCCATATAAGCCCTTCCTTATCTTCAAAAATGCAATTAATCCGTCCACTCCCAATTGAAGTTGAATCCACCGGATTATGCCTGTAGATAGTGAAATCATATCCGTTGTATTTATTTAACCCATCTGAAGTTCCTAACCAAATAAATCCTTCCTTATCCTGCATTATCGCAGAAACAGAATTATCAGAAAGCCCATCAGCACTTGACAGATGTTTAAATTTTGTATTTTCCTGGTATTGCTGTGCTTGTAGCTTATCCTTGGAAAACAAAAAAAATATTAACATTAAACAACTAAAAAAGTGCAATTTATACATTGTGTTTAAAAATTATATTTTTGATTTAATCGAAAAACAAGTCTTTTTAAAATAATAAGAGATTAAATAATCTTAAAGCCCATAATTAAAATATCATCATCCCTTTCATGTTTCCCTCTCCAATTGTCTATTTCCTCTTGCAAAAAATTATTTTTTTCTTCAGCTGTTTTCTGATTCGTTAACTCTATTAATTTCTTCTCGAACTGAATATAATTCATAGGAATACTGTCTTCACCTCCCACCTGTTCCATAAAACCGTCAGTGTACATGTAAACCCAATCATTCTGGTTAATTGAAATGTTTTGTGTTTTAAAAGTTCGCTCAATGGGTATTCCTTTTTTAATGTAATTACCGCCAACAGGCAACGAGTCGGCTTTGTATCTTTTGGCCTGCCCATTTGTAACTATAATAATTCCATTTCGAGCTCCGCTGAATTCAATTGTTTTAGCGTTTGAATCAATCAAACAAACAGACAGATCCATACCGTCCTGTATTTCTCCTCCATCCTGTTGATGTAAAACCCGGATAATTTCATCACTCAATTTAATTAGAATTTCCGAAGGGCTTAATAATTCTGAATTTACAATTTTATCCAAAAGTAAAGTACCAAGCGTACTCATAAATCCACCCGGAACACCATGACCAGTGCAATCAACGCATGCCAACAAGGTATATTTCTCAAATTTATGATAATAATAAAAATCACCACTTACAATATCCTTGGGTTTAAAAAAAATAAATGAATCAAGAGAAAAAGATTTAATTAATTCCTGTGAAGGCAGAATGGCATTCTGTATACGTTTTGCATAATTGATGCTTTCTGTAATTTGAAGATTTTTTTCAATTACTACCTTGCTTTTTTCGTCTAACTGTTTTGTTCTTAATTCAACTTTTTCTTCAAGAATTAATTTTTCATGTTTAAGTTTCCTTTCTCTCCAGCGGATATATAAGCCTATCAATAAAAAACCTATTGTGATATAGATTAACATCATCCACCAGGTGCGGTACCAGGGTGGCAACACTTTGAAAGTATATGTTACAGGCACACTCCAAACACCATCAGGACTAACCGCCTTAAGCCTGAAGATGTAATTACCTTCATGAATATTACCAAATGTTACCGTTGTTTTATTAATTAAAGGACTCCATTCTTTATCATACCCATCTAATATATATTGATAACGAACAAGAGAAGGCTTTGCAGGTTCAATTGCCGCAAAATCAAATGTTACATTGTTATGGTTGTATGGAAGTACTAAATTATAAGGTAAAGGGTAAAACGGTGATATACTATCAAATTCTATATCAGAGAACTTCCCAAGCATTGTGTTTCGCTGCACCTCTGTTAAAGCCCTACCAAATGTGGTAACCTCTTCTACTATATTTGGTGACACTAACGATGAATCATTTTTGTCAGTATCAGATTTCATTTTATAGCCCAAATTATCTGATAAATCGTACCAGCTGATATTTTCGTTATTGATTTTTATATTTTGTATCAGAACAGTTTGCGCCTCAGTACTTTTATTTATTCCGCTATAATCAAACCTTATCAGTTTATCACCTGTACCAGCCCAAATTATACCTTTACTGTCAATACACATAGCTGCGGTATTCAGGTCTTTTATTGGATAACCAGTATTATTATTGAAGTTTTCGAACTCCACTTTATCTACCTCATAATTTTTAGTATTTAATTTTAGGCCTGACAAACCAAGATTTGTTCCAAACCATAAAATATTATGGAGCGTATCCTCTTGTATATCATAAACAATATTATCGGGCAATCCTTGCGCAGTGGTATAATTACTAAAAGATGATCCACCAGGTTTATTAGAAGCTGAAAAATCGAATTTACTAATACCACCACCTGAAGTACCAAACCATAAATTACCAGCTCTATCTTCAATTGCGCTTAAAACCGTATTATTTCCTAATCCCTGAGCGGTAGTATAATTAGTAAACGATTTAATATATTTACCATTTACCTTTTTAAGCATTTTTTTTGTCTGATCAGAAATGTTTTCATCGTGCTCAATTGCGTCTACTACATTTCCATCATAACGGCTTAGCCCGCCTTCATCTGTCCCAAACCAAATAAATCCATTTTTATCTTCAGTAATACACCAAACTTTATTATCAGCTAATCCCTGATGAGTTGTATAATTGATGAATGTTTTACCATCATACTTATACACTCCATTGTTGGTAGCAAACCAAAGGCTCCCATTTTTATCTTCCATGAAATCCCATACAGAGCCTTCAGTTTTAAATCCCTGTTCGGCACTATAATTTGTAAATAATATTTTCTCACCTTCTTCAGTATATTTGCAGCGACTCACCCCATCCGAGTAACCAAACCAAATATTACCCTTGCTGTCTGCAAACATACCAGTAACATTATTATCCGGAAAGCCTTGCAATAAAGTAAAATTGGTCAATACATTACCATCATAACGGCTCACTCCACTTTCCTGAGTACCAAACCAAAGATTCCCCAATTTATCTTCGATAATTTTAGTAACTTTATTATTTCCTAAACCATTAGCAGTAGTGTAACTTGTAACTGCACTTCCATCATAGCGACATATGCCGGCACCTTCGGTACCAAACCAAAGATTTCCTGTTTTATCTGCTGTAATACTCCAAATGGTATTATTGGAAAGTCCCTGAGCTGTAGTGAAATTAGTGAACGTTGCCTCTCCGCCTTTCGTTAATTTTGAGTATCGGCTTACTCCACCACCCTCTGTACCAAACCAAATACCACCTGTTTTATCCTCCGTAATACATTTAATAACATTATTCACAAGTCCTTGAGCCGTGGAATATGTGGTAAAATTTTTAACTAATTTTTCATTTATTTTCGTGTCTTGTTCGGAGCCTTTCGGAATTACTTTTTTCTCTTCCACCAATCCAATTCCATCTTTACCGAAACGGGATATTCCCCCGCCATACGTCCCAAACCACATATTTTCTTCTGTATCCTGTGTTATCGGCCAAACAAAATTATATGCTAAACCATGAGCTGTATTAATACTTACAAGAGATTTCCGATCGTAGCAATATACCCCAATACCTGAAGTACCAAACCAAAGATTTCCTATTTTATCTTCAGTAATATTTAATACAGAGCTGCTTTCTAACCTTTTCAGAAGAGGAGGAGTTGAAAACGATTTACCATCATAACACCTTACTCCACCTCCATTAAGACCGAACCACAAAACTCCATTTTTATCTTCGGTGATGTCTGTTACATTGCTTGCAAGGCCGTGAGCAGAAGAGAAATTTGTAAACGATCTGCCATCATAACAACTTACTCCACCTCCATAAGTACCAAACCAAAAGTTTCCTTTTTTATCTTCAGCAATGCACAAAATATTATTACTGGGTAAACCTTGCGCCATTGTATAGTTGGTGAAGGCTTTACCGTCATACCGGCTCACTCCCCCACCCTGTGTACCGAACCACAAATTCCCAAGTTTGTCTCTATACCCGCAAAAGAGTCCGCTAAGTGCCAAGCCTTGCTCTGTATTATAGTTTTGCATAAAGGTATATCCGCCCGCTTCTCCCCCAAGGAGAGGGGTATTTACAGGAGGTATAAGATTTAAATTTTGCAGACCACTTTTAGTCTTTATAGTATAGCTGCCCTTACCTTTTGTTGGAATAATAAAAGAATTGGGTAGAGGGCAGGTATCCAAATAAGTTACACCCGGATGAACACCACTAATAGTAACTGGAGATTTGAAAGAAATTTTTTTTGAAGAATTATTAGATTTTTTTTTCTCACAAGAAAAAAAAACTACAGATAAAATAAATAATTTTAAAAAAAACCAAAACGCATTGTTTTTCATCCTCAACAGAGTATCAATAATAATTAGATTCGGATTCCAACTACTAATATATCGTCTGTCTGGCTTTGGCTACCTTTCCATTGGACTATTTTATCATCAAGTATTTTCCTTTGTTCGTCCATTTCCAGCTGACTAACAGATTGAAGTATATCTCTAAATGGTTGAGCAAATATTTTTTTGCCTTCCGGTCCTCCCAACTGATCTACATAACCATCAGAAAACATATATAGCATATCACCTTTTAACACTTCATAATTATTATTGGTAAACCCTTGGTCTCCTGTTTTTTTATAACTACCAATTGATCTCGGATTGGCTTTTATTTGAATACATTCATTGTCCCTGAATATAAGTAAAGGGTTATGAGCTCCGGAATATTGCAGTTGGTAAGTGTCCTTTTTATTGGCATCGCTAACTTTAGAAAGGCTGATTAAAGCTATGTCCATACCGTATTTGGCAGAAGCGTTTTGCGCTTTTTGTTTTAATGTATTTAAAATTTTGTCATTTAAAACATACAGAATTTCTGAAGGTGTGTAATTATGATTTTCATTGATTGCATCATTCAAAAGGTTATGTCCCATCAATGACACAAATGCTCCGGATACTCCATGCCCGGTACAATCTGCCACAGCCATAAGAACGCGATTGCCTTCTTCATGAATCCAATAAAAGTCGCCACTAACAATATCTTTAGGTTTATATAAAATAAAATGGCTTCTGAATTGTTTGTTTAATTCTTCCTCCGAAGGTAAAACAGCCTGCTGGATATTCTGCGCATATTCAATGTTATCTGTAATCGCAATATTTTTTCTTTCAATTTCCATATTTTGCTTACTAATAACCTCAGTACGTTCAGCAATTTTCTGCTCCAGAATAATATTTTCTTTACGTAACACTCGTTCTCTTAATTTAATCAGAAAAATAATTACAGAAAAAACAAGTATAATCAACACTACGTAAAACCAGGATGTTTGCCAGAAGGGAGGATTGATTACGAAATGAAATGTTATCGGCTCATCATTCCAAACGCCATCATTATTGCAGGAACGCACTTTAAAAATATAATCTCCAGGTTCAAGATTCGGGTAGGTAACTGAATTTTCCTTTACTACAGGAGACCATTCGTTGTCCACCCCCTCAAGCATATAACGGTATTTTACACGTTTAGGATTTGTCAAGCTTGTTCCAACAAAATCAAAAGTGAAGTGATTCTGAGTCCATGGGAATATATGATCTTCGGGTATATCAACATTTTCAAAAAACAATCTTGGATTTTTTATTGAAGTAACAGGCTCAATCAGATTGTTTTTTTCAAGCCTGCTATTGTATTTAACCAGCCCTATAATAGACCCAAACCAAAGGTTGCCTTCTTTATCTTTACAAGCTGCATTCGGATTTATTTCAACACCAAGAAAGCCATCCTCTTTTTCATAGTGTTTTACCGTTTGAGTTCTAATATCAAATCTATCTATCCCTAATCCTGATCCGATCCATAAATTCCCTTTTTGATCGCTAATCAATAAAAACGGGGTATTTGAACTTAAACCTTCATTAGTAGAATAATTTTTAAAGAGTACCCCCCCTGCTTCAAGCAATGCAAGAGGATCGTATTTATATATACCCTGATCATATGTACCAAACCACAAATTACCCTGCCCATCCTCGGTCATACAAATAGTAAACTTACTGGAATAACCATTTTTTTTCGAAAAGGTTTTGAAAAGGCCACCCTCCTTCGGCAAATTATTCGGATCATACATCGTGAGGTCACCCGACAATGCGCCAAACCACATTCTATTTTTGCTATCACGTAAAATGGTATAAATCTGATTACTTCCAATACCATTTTCCGTAGTAAACTGAACAAATGTTTCGGTAATAATGTCAAATTTCAAAAGACCGCCATCATTGGTACCTATCCATATATTACCGTCTTTATCTCCATTGATACAATAGATTTCATTAACAGGTAATCCTGTTTCTGTTGTATAATGTGTAATAGCCCTGGTGGTGGGATTTAATCGGGATACCCCTTGCCCAAAGTCGGTAAACCAAATATTACCTTTAATGTCTCTGTAAAGCGCACTGGTATTGAGCACCTGGCCCTCTTTACCTGTATGACGTATAAAACGATAAGAAGCCTGAGATTTAAAAGCATCCGGTTTGGCCGCTATCCCGCCATTTTCTGATTTCGGGGTTTCCTTAGTTACATATGCATCTGGTATAAATTGAATAAGGCCTCCTTCTGTACCAACCCAATAATCATTGTTGGCACCTTCTATTATTGACCATACAAGACTATTCAACAAGCCCTCATTTTCACCATATATTTCAAACTGTTCATCAAAGTACTGATTCAAGTTAAAAAAAGTTCCTATCCAGATATTTTTTTCTCTATCCTGAAGTAAAGACAAAACACGGTTATTACTAAGGCCATGCTGGGTAGAGATTGTTTGAAAAATAGCGCCTTTGTAGTTATTCACTTCCAGCTGAGGAAGATATTTAGACACACCTCCATCATAAGTTCCAAGAAAAATTGTCCCGTTTTCTGCCTCATATACAACTGTTACATAATTACTGGCGAGCCCATGCGAAGTATTATAAATACTCAATTTATTATCTGATGCATTAATACGTGCAACACCATAATCTGAAGTTCCTACCCATACATCACCCTTGGTATCACATAATAAAGAGGTAATAGACTGACTGGGAAAATATGGATCGAAAGGAACTAGCTTCGACTTATTAAGAGTAATACCTTTTGCCGTCCCTATCCATATTACGCCATCCTTATTTTCCATTAATGAAGTTACAGTATTGCTTGTCAAACCGTCCTTCATGGTAAGGGAAGTAAAACTTCCATTCTCATATTTAAGAACCCCCTGCCCATCCGTTCCAAACCATATTCTACCGCTTTTATCCGTAATAATACAAGTAATCGTTTTAGAAATTTTATTTGCACCTGTTGCAACTTCCGTAAACTTTTTTGTAGCTGGATCGTACTTTGTTATCCCGCCAGTCCAGTGCCCAAACCAGATATTTCCATCTTTGTCAAGACATGATGAAGTAACCCTGTTTTCTGCTAAACCATTTTTTTTATTAAAGCCCTCAAAATTTAACCCATTGTACTTACTTACTCCATTCATGGTACCTACCCAAATATTTCCACGCTTATCCTGCAACATAGTATAAATACTGGATTGCGGCAATCCTTCTTCAATACCGAATTGACTTAAGTTAAGTGTTTGCGCAGATACGGAGTTGAAGCTTGCGGATTGTAAAACATAGAATGTTAAAAACAAAAGCAGTCTTATAAGAAGAATCCGGGCAAGCGTTGACTTATTTTTCATATAGTATCTATTAAAAAAAATTCGAAGAAACTGAGATTTTGCTCATTGTTTATTTTTTGTCGTACTCCTCTACCTCATTCATTAAGCTTGTTAATGTATTGTTGGTCTCATGCTTTTTAGCCAGATTTTCTGCTTTTTTCCTTGCCATTCTTTCCTTTTCACTAAACATTCTGCTTCTTTCATTATTGGTTGAAAAAACATCAGAAGCATCAAAAACGCTTTCATCAGGGGTAGCGGCTGAAAGATCTTTCTTAAACTGCCCCATAGGAACACCGGTTAAAAAGAATACATCTTTCCGCTTTTCCCTGAAGGCAAGTATGCTATCATTTTGATAATTTGTACTCGGACCTTTTTTACTTTCATCGAGCTTAGCCTGAGAATTCAAAAGTTTAGCAGCTTCAGCAGCCCGGAGCTTTTCTTGTGCTTCGTTTTTCTTTGCTATATCCAAAACATTCTCTTTATTTCTTAGAGCCGCGATATTATTTGCAGCAACTTGCTTTTTCATCTCTTTCTCTTTTGCCGCAGCTGCTATTGTTGCGTTTCGGTCAATTTTATCTTTTGAATTCTGATTTACCTCTTCCGTTTTATTTTTTTGTTTAGATATATCACCTTTAGCATCTGTTGA
This sequence comes from Bacteroidota bacterium, assembly GCA_040387415.1. Lineage (GTDB taxonomy): Bacteria > Bacteroidota > Bacteroidia > 2-12-FULL-35-15 > 2-12-FULL-35-15 > 2-12-FULL-35-15. Next base: position 40,343 of record JAZKDU010000036.1, on the reverse strand, counting down.
TGCATTTGTAATTTTAGTTTTTGCGGATTCACTTCCATTATTTGCTTTTATATTACTGATAGGATTATCCTTATTTTCAATACTTGTTTTTTCAGCGTCCGCATAAGCTTTGGCAGCCAAGGAATCTCTCCTTTTAACAACAGCTTCATAAGCTATCAATGAATCCAACTCTTTCTCCAATTGAGCTTCCTTCTTTATCTTCGCCTGTTCCAATATATTATTGATAGAGTCTCTTTTTTGCTTTTCCCTTTCTACAATTATAAAATAATTTTTATCGAAATCAAAAACATTGCTTTCTGTATTCCATTTAATCCTTCCAAAATCACGTATCCCCATTGTACCAGCACCTGTTGGTGGATTTAAATTAAAATCAAGGTTAAATATATAAGGCACAAAGTCTTCTTTAGGTGTATAGGTATTTATCCGGAGCGTGCCGGCAGTAATGCCATCTTTTAATATATTGAGGTGGTATTCGTGCTGAGGATCTGTATTACTTTTATTCATTTCAAAGTAATACAACCCATTTTTTGGAGTAATGAACTTAGCAATCTGTTTACCATCCTTTTTTAGGGCAAGGGAAACACCATCTATTGGTTTACCTTTTAACTTGGCTGCACCCTGGAGAATAAATACGGGAATTGCCTCCTTACTTGTTTGTGAAAATGACGCAAATGGAGTAATGAAAATACATAAAAAAAAAATTGATATCTTATTCCTTATAGTCATTAATAGGGGATATAATCAAATTTCAAATCAACCATATCGGAAAATTCCTGGCCGATATCCAACATATCATCATCAAAACGCGGATAATTCCATTCTATATTAACAGTTAAGCCTTGCAAAGCAAGTTCCTTCAAAACTAAAATAATATCTGCAATATATTTTGCTGAAATAGAATTGAAGTATTCCAATTTAAATGTAAATGTCAAGGGCTTGCCCTCTGCTTTCAACCTTTCAGGAGCCGATTTCTCAAACTCTTGCAACCAAACAAATACAGGCTCATAGAACTTATTACAATTTTCAGGACGTGATTTACCTGAAATAATAAACTCATTTGACATAATGTCGAACTTAATAGCCGGTGAGGCCTCTGTTGCTTCAATGATCAAAGGTTCCATGTACATTGTTTATTTTTGGATATTTATTTCGGTTTGTAAAAGATAAAAAGTTGTTGAATCAGTTAATGGGGTAAACTCATATTTTATTTGATTACCGGTTTTAATTGCAATATCAATAATTCCCAAGCCGGCATTATTATCATCGGTGCGCTTTCCAAGTATCTTTTCACGATACATTTGCTTTAATTCTAGAGGGCTGCTGTTTATAATAACCTCCAATTTCTCTTTTAAATATGGAATATCTGAATTTGGGATATAATTTCCCGTTACAATAGTATATTTAGTATCTGATTTAGTTAAAAGTAAGGTTGCTATATTTTCATTCTTGGAACCCTGAAAAGAATGCTTACTAACATTTTCAATACACTCAACCAATACATTGTACACTCGTTTTTCTACACCGCTGGCTACCTCCGTTGAACTCAATTTATTTTTTACATTTATCAGTAACAATGTAGTTAAAAGGTGGTCAAACTGCCCTGTAAATGAAAGAAGCGTATTTTTATCGCTTAATAACTGGTGTGCTTTCAGAGTTGTTGAAATTAGTGTCATATAATACTTTATTTATGGTAAAACTTTTAGCGAGACTTTCTAAATTCTATAATACGGCAGCTTTTTTATTCGCTAGTTGTTGAAACTAAATAACATATGACACTAAATTACGAAATTTCCTTATGCGCGGATCGTTTTAGTAAAGAAATAAAGTTCTTTTAATTCGGGGAGATTTCAGCTTAAAGAATTATCGTTAAATCAAAAAAAAACGAAGCCGTAATTACAGCTTCGTTTTGGTTATTCGTCTAAAAGAAAATGAAAAAAAATAAAAAGTTATTATTCAACAACCAATTTATCCATTCCAATTACTTTATTATTCTGTGAAATTTTATAGAAATAGATACCACTGATCATATCGCCTCTTTCAATTATAATCTGTTGTCCTGAAACAGTATTTTTCACTTTAATCTCTTTTCCGGTAACATCATAAACAGAAAGACTTACAGGCCCTTTACCTTTATTTCCGGATATTGTAATTGTTGCAGATGCATTAAATGGATTTGGAGACAACTGCATTTCCACTTCGTTCTTATTGATTGTATTTACAGAAGCTGTTAGCGGCAATTCAATTTTACGAATTGCATTATTCACCCAATCCGCCACTAATAAATCTCCATCTTTTCCCACTACAACACTAATTGGTTTTCCAAATTTAACACTTGAAGCAAAACCATCAATGTTTCCCGATACATGCGGTGTTCCGGCAACTGTTGAAACGATGCCTTTTGTATCAATCTTTCTAACGGTGTAATCGAACCGGCCAGCAACATACACATTACCTGTATTATCAATTGCTAAACCTTTCGGGAAATAAAATTTCGAAGTCAATGCCGCTCCATCAGAATGTCCAATAACACCAGTTCCTGCATAGGTAGTAAGTGTTCCGTCAGGCAATACCTTTCTGATTGCTGAATTACCCTGATCACTTACATAAAATACATTATTTAATTTATCGTATTCAATAGCAATTGGGAAAGATAAACCAGCAGAAGTACCTGTTCCATCAACAAATTCGGCTTTTCCGTTACCAACAAACGTAGTCACGTTTTTCAGAGGATCAATTTTCCGAACGACATTGTTACCTGGATCTGCAACATATAAATTCATCTCATTATCAAAACACATATAGTTCAAATAATCAAATTTAGCATCAACGCCATCTCCATCATTATAACCACGCTCTCCTTTTCCCGCATAGGTAGTAACCTTTCCATCTATATCAATTTTACGGATCACAAAATTTAAATTATCTGCTACATAAACATTGTTGAAATTATCTACAGCAATTCCCAATGGATTATTAAACTGCGCTATAGCAATATCTCCATTTACCAGGCCAGCAATACCGGTACCTGCAAAGGTTGTAACATTCCCTTTTATATCTATTTTTCTGATTCGGTGATTGGCCGCATCACAAACTAATAAATTCCCTTTTTTATCATATGCCATTTGTTCTATTCCAAAAAACTTGGCGGACATAGCCTGCCCCTCCGCAAATCCAATTGTTCCTGCTCCAGCAAATGTGGATACTGTTTGTGCTTGCAAATTAATTGAAGTAGCTATAATTGCAGCAATGGTAGATAGTACTTTTAGTTTCATTTTATTTAGGTCAGAGATTAGAGTGCTGACGCTGCACTTTCTTTAAGTTAAGAATAACACTAAAGGTAAAACAAAAATTAAAAAATTGCAACTATTTATTTTTAATAAATTTCCTATTCAGATTTTATACGTTTCTATCCTTGTTAAATTTATTATAACCTATAATTGCCAACGAACCCAGGATAAAACCCAAAAGCAGCCAAAAATATTTATCATACATATCACTTGTTTCCTGGCTGACATTTATAACTTTCTCGTTAACAGAAACTACCTGTTTTACTAACTCCGCAGGCCTCTTTTCCTTAGAAACTAACGTATCCGAAACCACACTACTTTTTTTATTCGAAAGGGTTGATAATAAAGGACAAGGTGCGTTAGCCGTTTTTAGAATATTTACAGTCTTTTCAATTGAAATTCTATCACCTCTATATTCAACAAGTGTTTTCCTGGTTACACCATCTGTAACAGCCCAAAGAGCGTGCTGGCCAATTATATTTTGCTGGTCTTCCTTTTCAATTTCCTTAATCACTCTGTATATTTTACCTTTCGCTTTTGCTCCAAGAGAATGAAAATTGCCCTTTCGGGGAACCTCATCATGAATCTCCCCACACATTGCATACACTTTAAAGCTTGACAATTCCCGGGCATTGAGATAAAATTCAAATGATTTGGTAACAAACATATCCTGAACAGACGTATCGGAACTAATAAGTTTCATTCCGCTTGACACTGTAACTGTAAAACTTGAATCCGTTTTATTAACTACGCTAAAAAGCATGCATTTACCAAAGTGGATGCCGCTATTATCAATATACTCTTTAATTTTACTTCCGCCATTTGCACCCTCTATAGTAAGTCCTAATAAATTTTTATTAGTTGCCTCATAAATGTCATAGGTGTTTTTTTGACCAAATATAGTACCTGCAAACAATACCAAATAAAATACGATTTGTATTTCCCGAGTTTTGTTTCTTTTAAACTTATTTAGAAAAATATTCATCAATTTCATAATTATTGAAAATCAGATATGAATTCTACCAAAAAATAAAAATAAAACAAATCGTCCAAACTTCCTATCAAACCAGCAGAAAAACTAGTGCGGTTTTACATCAAATCATAAAGTTTTTCATAAATATTAACAATCTATACACCCTCATAAAAAAAAGGTAAATTTGTAGGAGAACCTAAACCACCTATTACTGTTACATGTCACATAATTATTTAGATGAATTAAATCCAGTGCAACGTCAGGCAGTGGAATGTACCGAAGGGCCTGTTATGATTATTGCAGGAGCCGGATCTGGAAAAACCCGCGTACTTACCTATCGTATTGCCCATCTTATACAAAAAGGTGCTGATCCTTTTAATATACTATCCCTTACGTTTACTAATAAGGCAGCGCGTGAAATGAAGGAACGTATTGCCAAAGTAGTAGGAGGCAGTGAAGCGAAAAACATCTGGATGGGCACCTTCCACTCGGTTTTCTCACGTATTTTACGCAGTGAAGCTGAAAAAATAGGTTACCCCAGCACTTTTACAATTTATGATACGGATGACTCTAAAAGCTTAATAAAAACAATATTAAAAGAACAAGGCCTGGATGATAAGATCTATAAGCCAGGTATGGTGCTATCACGCATTTCGGCAGCAAAAAATAATTTAATTTCATGGCAATCCTATTTGAATAATAAACAAGTTGAAGAGGAAGACCGCCAGGCTGCAAAGCCCAAAATGGGACTTATTTATCAGCTTTATGCTCAACGCTGTTTTAAAGCAGGGGCAATGGATTTTGATGATCTTCTATTTAACACCAATATATTACTACGTGATTTCCCTGCTGTACTTCACAAATACCAGCATAAATTCAAATATATTATGGTGGATGAGTACCAGGATACAAACTTTTCACAGTACGTTATTGTTAAACAATTAGCTGCCGCATACCGTAATATATGTGTTGTTGGCGATGATGCTCAAAGTATTTACGCTTTCCGCGGAGCTAATATTCAAAACATTCTCAATTTCGAAAAAGATTATTCCGAACTGAATATCTTTAAACTGGAACAAAATTACCGTTCCACCAAAATCATTGTAGGTGCTGCAAATACTGTTATTGCAAAGAATACGGAACAACTGAAAAAAAATGTTTTTACTGAAAATACGGAAGGTGAACTTATAAAAGTTGTAAAAACGGAATCGGATAACCTAGAAGGTAATTTTGTAGCAAGTTCTATTTTTGAAACCAAGATGAATGAGCAGGCGCATAACCGTCACTTTGCTATCCTTTACCGCACCAATGCGCAATCACGCGCAATGGAAGAAGCTTTACGAAGACAAAATATTGCCTACCGCATTTTTGGCGGATTGTCTTTTTATCAACGTAAAGAGATCAAAGATTTATTAGCATACTACCGGCTTACTATTAACAATAATGATGAGGAATCTTTAAAGCGTATCATTAACTATCCTGCGCGTGGTATTGGTGATACCACACTGGAACGTATAATTATAGCTTCCAATGATCATAATATCAGTTTATGGAAAGTAATCGAAAATATTAACGAATTTGATATCGGCTTGAATGCCGGTGCAAAAACGAAAGTGGAAGAGTTTATGGTGATGGTTAAAAGTTTTTCAGCCATGCTTAAATCTTCTACTGCCTATGATTTAGGGCAGCACATTGCTATCCACTCAGGTATCTTAAGAGATCTGTATGCGGACAAAACTCCGGAAGGCGTTGCAAGACATGAAAACATTCAGGAACTTTTAAATGGTTTAAAAGAGTTTACTGACGATACCGAAATTGAATTAAAAGATATTGGCGCTGAACTTACGGTAAACGGTGAGGAACAAAGTCCTCCACCTGAGGCAAAAGTAGAAGAAATAGTTTCCCTTCCGCCACCAGTTGAACTATTTGGAAACGGAATGCTTTTTTCAAATGAAGAGCAGATTTCTGCCCCCCTTACAGAATCCATAGTTACAGACCCGAATGCTGAACCACTAACACATACGCTTGACCTGTTTATGCAGGACATTGCATTGATGACTGATTCAGATAAAAAAACAGATTCGGAGGAGGATAAAAACAGGGTTTCCTTAATGACGATACATGCTGCAAAAGGACTTGAATTTCCATATGTATATATAGTAGGGTTAGAAGAAAATTTATTTCCATCTCAAATGTCTCTTACGGAAAGAGCTGATCTGGAAGAAGAACGGAGGTTGTTTTATGTTGCCGTAACAAGAGCCGAAAAACGTGTAACCCTCTCCTATTCTACAACACGCTACAAATGGGGAAATCTAATCTATTGCGAGCCCAGCCGTTTTATTGACGAAGTTGATTCAAAGTATTTAGATATGCCAACTGATAATGCACGCATCTTTGGTAATGAGGAATACGCGGGCAAACCAAGAACACTTTCTACTAACAAGCCTAAAGAAACGTTTGTACAACGGCCTGTTATTGGTAAAAAGCTTGTTAAAATAAATACAGCTTCAAAAAACACATCTGATTTTGATACAGAAAGCCTGCGGAATTTGCAGATGGGAATGCAAGTAAGCCATGAACGCTTTGGAAATGGAAAGGTAATTGCGATGGATGGCGACTTCCCAAACAACAAGGTCACCATATTTTTTGAAGGTATAGGACAAAAACAATTATTAATAAAATTCGCAAAGCTTCAAATTATTGGATAAATTTGGTTCTTAATGGTATTTTTTAAAAGAATATTAATTAAAAAAAATCGCAGTAAATGAAAAAAATATTTTTGTCCCTGAAGTATCTTCTTTTAATGCTGTTCGCACCTAAAGGAGTTTTTTCCAAACCAAAAAGTAATTCAACCGCTCCCTCCAAATCATTTTATGATTTTACGATGCGGTCAATTGAGGGGAAAGAAATACCCTTTTCAATTTACAAAGGCAAAAAAGTATTGGTTGTAAATACAGCATCTGAATGTGGCTTTACACCGCAGTTTAGTGAATTAGAGCAGCTCCATGAGAAACACAAAGACAAGCTTATTTTACTGGGGTTTCCTGCAAATAATTTTGATGGACAAGAGCCGGGAAGCAATCATGAAATTGCAGCATTTTGCCAAAGAAATTTCGGAGTAACATTTCAATTATTTGAAAAATCAAGTGTTGCTGGGCAAGACCAAAACCCCTTATACCAATGGCTAAGCCATAAAGAAGAGAATGGCTGGAACAGCAAGTCTCCGAACTGGAATTTTTGCAAATATTTAATAAGTGAAAACGGAGAATTATTGAACTATTATACCTCCTCTATAAACCCATTAAGCAATGAGATTTTAAAGCAGTTGTAATCAGGATTACCCTTTGGCAGTTAACACCATTTTTTTTAATGCATCTATCCATTTTGGATGATCATTTAAACTTTCTACAAGGGTTATTTTTTCACCGCCATGCTCTTTAAAGATCTCATCATATTCAATCCCTATTTCATAAATAGTTTCAAGACAATCTGCAACAAATGCAGGGGAGAAAACTAATATTTTCTTTTTTCCCTCCTTTGCTTTTTCTGCTACCACCTTATCGCTGTATGGCTTTATCCATTTGTCATTTAAGCGTGACTGGAATGTTGATTCGTATTTGCCCTCGGGAATATTTAGCTTTTTAACTAATTGCCGTGTGGTTTCAAAACAATTTGCACGATAACAATACTGATTATCTTTTGTAATAGAATTACAGCAGGTTCCTAAATTACATGTATTCGCACCATAGTGCGCTGCACCTTTCTGGATATGCCGTTCGGGCAAACCGTGATAACTGAATATATAATAATCATATTCATTCAAATTATATTTTCCTGCTACTTCCACACAAGCGTCAATAAAATCCGGGTTATCATAAAATTTAGAAATAATTTCAACAGATGGCGTTACTTCCCAGGTACCAATAATACGAAGGGTTTCCGCAACTGACGAACCTGTACTTGAGGAAGCATATTGCGGATATAATGGTATTACAATTATTTTTTGAACCTGCGCTTCCCGTAATTTATTCAATGCCGATTCAATACTTGGACTTTGATAACGCATTCCTAACTCAACTACATAAGAATCTCCTAATTCCTTTTGAAGTAATGCTTTTACTTTAACACTATTTGTTAAGAGTGGAGAGCCCTCTTTTGTCCAGATACGCTGATATAATTTTGCTGATTTTGATGCACGAAAAGGAACAATAATACCATTCACTAATAAAAACCTGCCCACAGGATGAATATCAATCACCCGCGGGTCGTTCAGAAACTGGGTTAAATATTTTCTGACATCCGGAGTATTCGGACTATCTGGTGTTCCAAGATTAATAAGCAGTACGCCTGTTTTCATAAAAAAATAGAGAATTGGAGAGTTAGAGAATTGGTGAATTATGATTCGAAAAATCATCAATTCTCTAAATCAATAATTTAAATATGCAAAGCCCTTTTACCTGTCGCATCCAGACAGGCTTCCTTTAATGCCTCTGTATAGGTTGGATGTGCATGGCTCATGCGTGAAATATCTTCAGCACTTGCACGATACTCCATTGCTACCACTGCTTCTGCTATCATATCAGCAGCACGGGGACCAATCATATGCACCCCAAGGATTTCATCTGTTGCCTCATCAGCTAATACTTTTATGAACCCATCTGTATCCATTGATGCACGCGCTCTGCCACTCGCTTTAAAAGGGAAACTTCCCACTTTATACTTTTTACCCTGCTCTTTTAACTGCTCTTCTGTAAAACCAACAGCGGCAACTTCCGGCCATGTATAAACAACACCAGGAATTAAATTATAATTAATATGAGGTTTTTGACCAGTCATAATTTCAGCAACAAAAACACCTTCTTCTTCTGCTTTATGAGCCAGCATTGCTCCTTTCACCACATCACCTATTGCATAAATTCCAGGAACATTTGTTTGCAAATAATTATCCGTTTCTATTTTACCACGGTTATCAAGCTTCACACCAGCATTTTCTAATCCAAGATTATCCGTATAAGGTTTACGCCCTACAGAAACCAGGCAATAATCACCCTTTAGCTCTACTTTTTCGCCTTTTGAATTATCTGCTGTGACTGTTACTTCTTTTCCTTTAGCAGTAACGCCCATAACTTTATGATTTAAGAAAAATTCAAATCCGATTTTTTTCAAGCTCTTCTGTAATTCTTTGCCCAATGAGCCATCCATGGTACTGATAATTCCTCCGGTAAATTCAACAACAGATACTTTAGATCCCAAACGTGCATATACAGAGCCTAATTCCAAGCCTATTACACCAGCACCAATAATTACCAAATGCTTTGGTATTTCCGTTAATTCCAAGGCTTCAGTGGAAGTGATAATACGTTTTTTATCTATTTCAATTCCTGGTAAAGAAGAGGGCTTTGAACCCGTTGCTATGATGGTTTTAACTGATTCAATTTGTGTTTTTTTTCCATCTGCAGCAGCAATTTCAATTGTGCTTTTATTTACAAATGAACCATGGCCTGTAAACACGGTGATTTTATTTTTTTTCATTAAAAAATTAATTCCATCACAGGTCTGCTTTACCACCTCCCCTTTGCGCTTGATCATCTGCTTTATATTTACTTTCAGATCCTTTACATCAATACCATGCTCTGTAAATGTATGTGCAGCATTGTAATAATGTTCTGATGAATCCAACAAAGCTTTTGAAGGAATGCATCCTACATTTAAACAAGTACCACCTAAAGTATTATATCGTTCAATTAAAGCGGTTTTCATACCTAATTGTGCGCAACGTATTGCTGCCACATATCCTCCCGGACCCGAACCTATAACGGTAACATCAAATTTTTCCATTGTATTATAAAGTATTATGTTCTTAAGTATTATGTACTAAGTATAAGGATTACGTATCGTCTTTGATAAACTCTTGCTCTAGCTTTTCTATACTAAAGCCAGGACGCCTGCTTCTGTAACCAACCACGAATTTACTATTTTCTAATGATTTTAAAACGTAAAAGCCAGGAATAAACTATTAAGACGAAAGCCATATACATAGCCATTCGTGCAATAAAATCCCCATAACGGGTATAAAAAGTAAGTTCTGTATTTAATTTAATTTTCGCTTGTATTACAGCAGGGACCCACCAGCTTGTGGGTTGTTGTATCTCACCCTGATCGGTTATTACACATGAAATACCTGTATTTGCAGAACGTGCAATATATCTGCGCGTTTCAATGGCTCTTAACACACCGTATTTCAAATGCTGTTTGTAACCTGGAGTATCGCCCCACCAGCCGTCATTGGTAATAATTGCAATAAATGAAGCACCATTTTTTACGTATTGTGAAACATATTCTCCATATACACTTTCATAACAAACTACAGGGGCAGCCTTTAGAGTACTATCCGGAGAATAAAATATGCTGCGCTCCTCCTGCATCCCCAAGCTGCCGGCCGTTCCGCCCAGATCAATCGCAAATTTGCCAAGGTATTTAAAAATAAAAGGAAAAGGCATTTTCTCAACACCTGGTACTAATTTAGATTTATGGTAAACCTGTATATTTTTGCTGCTATCTAATTGAAGTGCCGTATTATACGAATCATAAAAGGATTCATTGCCTCTATATTGACGGGCTGTTGCAGATATTTTTTCACCCGGTTTGTATATTTTGGCCGTGGAAGCACCAATAATAATTTTAAGTTTGGGATACTTTTGAAACAATTGTTTTAATACAATAATACTATTGCTTTGTTCGAGCTCACCCTCCCACAACTCCTCTGTAAGAGCCGTTTCCGGGAAAATTAAATAATCTGTTTCAGCATTCGTTTTAGATAATGCCAGGTCAAGCATTTTCTGTAATTGTTCTTCCGGATCTGATACAAATTTTTCGTTATAAGGATCAATATTGGGTTGAATAATAACAGTATTTATCTCCTGTTTTAAATCAGCTGGAAAAGCGGAAATCAGATAAGAAATAGCTATTGGAAAGATTAATAAAACAGCTATTACACTACTTCTTTTTTTCAGAGCCGTCAGAAAAAGTTCTTTCGATTGCGACCTGTAATCTACAATCGCTTTAAAAACAAGACTATTAATAACCAGCACCCACAGACTGCCACCTAATGCGCCCGTATACTCATACCATTGAATCCACGCAGGAACTTCTGCGAAAGCATTACCAAGGGTAAGCCATGTCCATGTGAGATCCCAGTCAAGATGCAGAAATTCAAATGTCAGCCAAAAACAAATAAAAATAATCAGTCCCCAACTTTCTCCCACACGCTTTTTTACTTTATGGAACAACAAAAAAACAATGGTCATCAACAAGGCATTACAACCAATTGCCATTGCAGCACCGCCATAGGAAGCATTTTTAATCCACCAGGTAGTTAAAATATTCCATGTAAAAAAGGTAAAATAAGAACACGCGAAAAGAGTGAGCGTTTTATATTTCTGCGGATTGTGGAATATAGTATGCTCCACCATCAAAAGAGGAACAAATGCTATAAACAATAAAGGAACAAGTCCATTAGGAAACCAGCTAAAAGCTAATAACAGGGCACTTAATAATGAAAGGACAAAAAGCTGATAGGTTTTCACTTTATTCATTTGGCTTACAAAAGTACAAAAGTTTTAAACCTTTGTTTGATTAACCAAACAGCTATCGATTAAATATTAAACTATTTTTTATTAATATCCACTTTTATGGAAAAAACGTTGGAATAGAGGGCGGCTGATTGATCTCCAATATCTGTTAAAGCATAATCAATGGTTACCGCTTTGATTTTCACCCCAATACCTATATTTGGTTGAAATGTAGTTACCTTTTTTCCTATAACATCTGTATATGTCTGGTAATTACCAATACCGGCTCTTAAAAACACTAAGTTCATGTAGGATGCCTCAAGTCCCATGTGGGGATCAATACTTGCGGCATTGCTCCGAATCAATACACTGCGTTTGCCATCAAAGGTGGCATCCAGGTTTAATTCCGCAAGCAAAGATATTTTTTTTGAGAAATCAAATTTGCGCGCTCCACCCAATAAAAGCTTAGGCAAAGTGACTTCCACTGAATTTTCAGGAATTTCGTTGCCAGTAGCGGTAAATACAGCTTTTGTTTCTTCAGAAAGATTAAAGGTCCAGGCATTAAAGGTGGATGTTACATCACGTGCCATTGCAGCGAATTTCCATTTTTTATAATCATATTGAGCACCGGCATCTATTCCAAAACCCCATGCACCGGCAAAATCACCAATACGCCTGCGGATAATTTTCGCGTTTGCTCCTAAACGCAACCCGGGAATTTTCAGCGTTTTTGCATAGGATACTATAAAAGCAAAGTCTGTGGCGGAAAAAGTAGTGATTCTGCTATAATCAACCACTCCATTAGAATTAATCAATTCGGTAGTATTGGGAATATCATCTACTCCAAAGCGAATAACTGTAACTCCAAGGGCACTTGAACTATCCAAACGGGTGGCGTAGGCGCCATAGTCGTATTTAGCGATACCCGCAAAATATTCACTGTGCATTAAAGCTATTTGATGCTGATTACCAATGCCCAATAAACCCGCTGGATTCCAATAGCCTGCAGTAACATCATTTGCTGAAGTTATATACGAATTAGACATTCCCAGAGCCCTTGCTCCTACCCCCACATTCAGAAACTCATTACTGTATTTAGGAGCCTGCGCAAAACTTTGGATACAAATACTTACAATAACGACAATTAAAAAAACACGCTTTTTGGTCATAATTAGTGATAAAAGTAAGTTAAAATTAGTATTTGTTTGTCAAAATCCACTTTTCTGAACGTAAATCTTAATCCTTTATTGTTTTTTGGCAGAAATCATCCATTTTTGTTTCGTTTTTTAGATAATCTGTTCTAATTTTAAAATAGTATTTTTGTGTTTTCTAAATTGTGATTAGAAATTATAATTTGACATTAATGATCAGCATTAAAAAACACATACCAAATACAATTACTTCGGGTAATTTATTATGCGGTTGTTTGGCAATTGTTTCTGCTTTTAATGGTGACTTAGTTTGGAGCGCCTATTTGGTTGGAATTGCTGCGGTTCTGGATTTTTTTGACGGTTTTACAGCCCGTCTTTTAAACGTACACTCCGAAATTGGCAAACAGCTGGATTCATTAGCCGATATGGTTACATTTGGCGTGGTGCCAGGGATACTGCTCTTCAAAATGCTGTTGAGCAGCTGCACTATTGATTGTGGTATTCGTGAAGGCATATTCTTTTATTTGCCTTATATCGCTTTTTTAATTCCTATTTTTTCTGCAATCCGACTAGCAAAATTTAATATCGATACACGTCAAAGTAGTTCTTTTATTGGTGTTCCCACTCCTGCTAATGCAATATTAATCTGCTCACTGCCGCTAATTCAATCTTTTCAGCATTATATAGGTAATTTTAATGTTGATTTGATTATTGGAAATGTTTGGTTTTTAGTAGCTCTATCAGTAGTCATGTCATTTCTGATGATAGCGGAATTACCATTATTTGCCCTAAAATTCAAAAATTTCGGGTGGCCTGATAATAAAATCCGCTACTCTTTTTTGATAATTTCTATACTAATGTTAATTCTTTTTCAGTTTATCGCAATCCCTTTTATCATATTTTTGTACGTGATTTTATCTGCTGCAAATAACAGCTTTAACAAATAATTTAACCCTCAAAAACACCAAAAACAGAATGAAATACAGAGCAGAAATAGATGTAATGCCATTGAAAGCATTATTAGACCCACAAGGTAAAGCAGTTACAGGCAGTATGAAAAACCTTGGTTTACCTGAAATTGAAAATGTACGCATAGGTAAACACATTACATTGGAAATTGAAGCAGCTTCAAAGGATGCCGCAACTGCTAAGGTAGAAGAGGCTTGCAAGAAATTACTTGCCAACCAGATTATGGAATCATATGATTTTGAAATTTTTGAAAATTAATTTATAAAAATCAAATAGTTAAACTCAGCCCCTAACAGGGTTAAAATCCTGTCGGGGAATGACTTTACAAGAAAAAATACAAGCAAACACGTTAGCGTTATTAAATTCTTTTAATGGCCTTAATGAAGGACAGTTAAAATTCAAACCTGCCGAAAATAGCTGGTCAGTTTTGGAATGTCTGGAACACATTAACCTGATTGGTGAAGCGGTTTTTAAAGTTTTGACTACCCCAGCACCTGCAGAAAAAACAGAGAATACCAAAACAGAGCTCTTTGGTGAAGAAAAATTGACAATGCTATTAGTTACTAATCGCGCATTTAAAGTTCCTGCCCCCGATTATGTTATGCCAAAAGGACGTTTTAACAGCATTGCTGAAGCAACGCAAAACGTAACCGGAACTATTGATAAAATCATTGACCTTATTACAACTTCCCCTATTACGCAGGAAACTCATACCATGAAACACCCTGTGCTCGGGCAGATGACCAAAACTGACTGGGCACATTTTTTGATTACTCATACCAGCAGGCACATACATCAAATTGAAGGATTAAAACAAAAAAGTGATTTCCCTGTTTAATTATTCTTTTATTTGACGTGGTTTAATGTTAAAGCAATGAAACGCGTATCATTTTCTCTTATCCCATGTATGTTAATAGGATTTCTGTTTCCTATTATTTATGGCTATTCGCCTGAAAAAAATTCTGCCGCTCCTATTTTTGAATATACACTTTCAAAACCAGAAAAAAAGTTTGTATTACCTGCAACATTGAATGAAATTTCCGGCTTAACAACCATCAGCCAAACTGAAATAGCTTGTGTTCAGGACGAGATAGGGACTATTTTTATTTACGATATCAATAGAGAAAATATAACGAAGGATTATCCTTCCGGATTAATTGGAGATTACGAGGAAATAGCACTTGTTGGTAATACAATGTATCTGCTACGCAGTGATGGAGTATTAATTGAATATATCGATTATAAAGGCTCTCCCATTAAAACAAAAGAATATAATTTGTATTTGCCCACTGTAAATAATGAAGGCCTTTGTTATGACAAAAAGAATAACCGATTATTAATTGCCGCAAAAAGTAAAGCAGCTAAAGAGATTGAAAATAAAGACATCCGGCTGATTTACAGCTTTGATCTAAAAAGCAAAACACTCAACATTGCTCCCGTTTTTAAATTAAGCCTCGACAAAATTGAAACAAAAGCAAGAGCAAATAAAATCCCCATACCGATAAAAACAATAAAAAAAACAGGGGCAGAAATCAGTAATTTTAATTTCAGGCCTTCCGCAATAGCTGTACACCCTTTCAGCAACCTGATTTACATCTTATCCGCCAGTGATAAATTATTACTGGTAATTGATTCAAAAGGCGATATAATTCATTTGCATGCCCTTACCCCAGCTTTATTTAATAAAGCAGAAGGACTCACTTTTTTACCTGACGGTGATATGCTGATCAGTAATGAAGCCCAGAAAGGGAAGCCAACATTGTTAAGGTTCAAATATCTTCAAAAGTAGTTACGAAAGAGTTATATAGTTGTATATTTGATATAACTAATCTTTAATTGAGCTATGAAAAGAAAATTATTTTTCTCCATTTTTATACTATTATTTTCAGCGTACCAGCTAAAATCGCAATCATGGAGTCAATTAACAAGTGGTGTAACAAACCATTTATTAGGTGTGTCCGCTCCCACCTCAAATACATGCTACGTTTCAGGATATTCCGGCAAAATTTTAAAAACATCTAATGGTGGTGCCGCATGGGTGCAACAAAACAGCGGAACAAGTCAACATCTTTATTCGATTTGCTTCACTGATGTCAATAACGGTTATGCTGTTGGCGATAACAGCTCAGCTGTTAAAACCACCAATGGTGGCTTAACATGGACCGCCATGACTACCGGAACATCTGTTTCTTTCAGATATATTTATTTTTTCAATGATACTATCGGATACATTACTGGTGGTGTTTCAGGAAATCCTGGAACTATTTTAAAAACCACAAATGCTGGTGCTACCTGGGTTAATATTCCAACATCTGGTGTTTCCACTAATGTTATTTATTCCCTTTATTTTACTTCTATAACAGAGGGGTATGCCTATGACTATAGTGGTAAAGTACTTAAAACTGTCAATGGCGGATCTAACTGGA
This sequence comes from Bacteroidota bacterium, assembly GCA_040387415.1. Taxonomy (GTDB): domain Bacteria; phylum Bacteroidota; class Bacteroidia; order 2-12-FULL-35-15; family 2-12-FULL-35-15; genus 2-12-FULL-35-15. The sequence continues at coordinate 23,966 of JAZKDU010000036.1, read as the reverse complement.
GCCCAGTTTCTTCAGGAACTCCCAATACTCCAGGAATGTTGTATTTTAATAACGCGAACGATGGGCTTTTAGTTACTTCCACTGGCGCAATTTCTAAAACAACAAACGCTGGAACGTCATGGACTGGTGTTACCAGCGGAACAACGGATGCACTTGGAGGGATTGACTTTTTCGATGCAAATAACGGATTTACTGTTGGAGGAAATGTTAGTGGAAACACCGCTACCATATTATCTACAACGGATGCGGGTTTAACCTGGAGCCCGGTAGCATTAGGCTCCGGAATATCAAGGTTGAATAAAGTGGATTTTGTTGATCAAAATAGCGGCTATGTTGTAGGAAATGACGGTGCCATTTTAAAATACTCATCATGCCCTGCAGGAAGTGGCTGGAATGAACTAACAAGTGGAATAACAAACCATTTATTAGGTGTGTCTGCTCCCAACGGAAATATTTGCTATGTTTCAGGGTATTCCGGCAAAATTTTAAAAACTTCTAATGGTGGTTCCACATGGGTGCAACAAAACAGCGGAACAAGTCAACATCTTTATTCGATTTGCTTCACTGATGTCAATAACGGTTATGCTGTTGGCGATAACAGCTCAGCTGTTAAAACCACCAATGGTGGCTTAACATGGACCGCCATGACTACCGGAACATCTGTATCTTTCAGATATATTTATTTTTTCAATGATACTATCGGATACATTACAGGTGGCGTTTCAGGAAATCCAGGAACTATTTTAAAAACCATTGATGCTGGTGCTACCTGGTTTAATATTCCAACATCTGGCGTTTCCACTAATGTTATTTATTCCCTTTATTTTACTTCTATAACAAACGGGTACGCATATGACTATAGTGGTAAAGTACTTAAAACTGTCAATGGCGGATCTACCTGGAGTCCGGTATCCTCAGGGACTCCCAACACTCCGGGAATGTTGTATTTTAATAATCCGAATGATGGACTTTTAGTTACTTCCACAGGCGCAATCCGTAAAACAACGAATGCCGGAACTTCATGGATTGGTGTAACCAGCGGAACAACTGATGCGCTTGGAGGGATTGACTTTTTTGATGCAAACAACGGATTTACTGTTGGAGGAAATATTAGTGGAAACAGCGCCACCATATTATCTACAACGGATGCGGGTATAACCTGGAGCCCGGTAGCATTAGGCTCCGGAATATCAAGGTTAAATAAAGTGGACTTCGTTGATCAAACTACCGGCTATGTTGTAGGGAATGACGGTGTCATTTTAAAATACACCTCATGCCCTTCTAATTTTTCAATAGCTGTTTCATCAATAAATACGAGCAGTTTCGGATCATGCGATGGCGCAGCAACTGCAGTTATAACATCTTCAAATACTTCGGGGTATAGTTGTTTATGGAGCACGGGACAAACCACTCCTTCTATTTCCCAATTATGTGCCGGCACTTATACTATAACAGTGACGGATAGCTTAGGTTTTTCTGTTTCGGAAACAGTGATCATTGCAGAGCCTGCTGATTCTGCAATTATTGATTCCACCTTTATATTAACCACTGTTTCTTCAAATGTAAGTGTTTCAGGATATTGTGACGGAACTGCTGCTGTAACTGCAACTGGTGGAATACCACCATACTCCTATTTGTGGAGCACCGGGGAATTAACAGCTGCCATATCCGGTTTATGTTCAAATGTATATTATGTTACAGTGAACGATTTCAGCGGACACAGTGTTTCTTCAACAGTTTATATCTCAGAACCAACGGATACTATTACCGATCCAATCATTTATCCGCCAATAGATACGTTATATATCGACCCTATTGATACATGTATTGTTGATTTCAATATCCCTATTGACAGCGCATACATAACTTCCTTTACAGTTATTAATTCTATGACAGTAGAGGTTGATTGGACGTTATGGCAAAATGGTGTTGGCGTAACCATTACTACTGAAATTCAATACGCAAATATGGGCTTTAACCTGTTGGTTTTAACATTAAATTGCACAGGCTTTACCAGAGAGCTTTATACAACAGTTATTGAAGACGGCATTAATACAAACACAGCAACTACAGGAATAAGCCAAATAGAGAACGGTGCACTTTGTAAAGCATATCCAAACCCTTTTAAAGATAGTATTACTATGGATTTTATTTTAACTAAAAAGAGTGAAGTAACCATTAAACTAATGAATTCCCTAGGACAGATCGTTTATTCTTTAAATCAACAATTTGAAAAAGGTGAAAACAAAATGACTATCAATACGGAAAATTTGAATTCAGGAGTTTACTTTATTCAAACCACATTCAATGGGCAAATTAAAGTATATAAAATAATTAAATAGTCAGTTCACTTCCTTCCTTGGGAAAGAAGCACAGAAAGAGAAACCTACGTTGTTACAATTTAAACTTTTAAAAAGTACTTCATAATGAAAACAAAACTATTCATTCTTTCAGTTACGATATTTTCTTTTTTTACTTCTCAGTTAAAATCACAAAGCTGGAATACACTTTCTAGTGGCACAACAAACACTCTGATAGGAGTTTCTGTGGTTAACAACACTATCTGTTATGTTTCAGGAGGTGCTGGCATCCTGCTCAAAACCACAGATGGAGGAACATCCTGGACCCAACAAACAAGTGGTACAACCCAAGATCTTTATTCGATCAAATTCACAGATGCAAATAATGGTTATGCGGTTGGTAATAATGGCGCTGCTATTAAAACAACTAATGGAGGTACAACCTGGACAAATATGACTACACCTCCCATAACCGGTATATCCTTCAGATATGTTTATTTTATAAATGCCACAACCGGATATATTACAGGCGGAGTGCCAGCAAACACTACCGGAACTATTTTAAAAACAACAGATGCTGGTGTTACCTGGACCACCTTAAATACAAATGGTGCTTCTACTGGTTCTATTTATTCTGTCTTTTTCACATCTGCCACTGTGGGATATGCCAACGATTATGACGGAAATATTATTAAAACTACTAATGCAGGAGTAACCTGGACTGTATTTACAACCGGCACATCAAATAATTTCAATGGTAGAATGTGTTTCGCGGATTCATCTCATGGCTTTGTGACAGGCATGAATGGACTTATGTATAAAACTGTTAATGCCGGAACTTCATGGTCTGCAGCATCAAGTGGAACTAGTGATCCACTAACCGGACTTGATTTTTATGATTCAAACAACGGCTATGCTGTTGGAGGAAATGCAGGCGCCAACACCAGTAAAATGATAAGAACAACTGATGGTGGAGCAACCTGGCTGCCAGTAACACTTGACCCTGGAACTCACAGATTATACAGCATCAATTTTATTTCGCCAAATTTAGGGTATGCTGTAGGTCTTAATGGTACCATTTTAAAATATTCTCCATGCCCACCCAACAATTGGACTGTGCTAACAAGTGGAACCACAGCCAGCTTATTAGGCGTTTCTGCTGTTAATGCTAATATATGCTATATTTCTGGATCTGCGGGATTAATATTAAAAACAACTAATGGAGGTAACTCCTGGATACCACAGACCAGCGGGACTTCAAAGGATCTTTATGAGATCCTTTTCACAAATGCAAACAGAGGATATGCAGTTGGTAATGATGGCGCTGCTGTTAAAACAACAAATGGAGGAGTAACATGGACTCCCATGACCATACCAACAGGAACTACTGTATCTCTCAGATCAGTTTATTTTGTTGATGATACAATCGGTTATATCACTGGTGGAACGCCCCCAGGAGGTACGCCAGGAAACATTTTTAAAACTATTGACGCGGGTAATACATGGGCCAGTTTATCAGTATCCTCCGTATCAACAAATGGTATATATTCTACCTATTTTACTTCTCCAACTATTGGTTATGCCAATGATTATGATGGACATATTCTTAAAACCACAAATGCAGGCTTATCCTGGACAGCATATTCTACCGGAACATCCAACCACTTTAACGGCACCATGTCTTTTACAGATTCTGTCACTGGTTATGTTTCGGGTATGAATGGAAGTATCTACAAAACAAATAATGCAGGGACATCATGGTCTGCAGTAAGCAGTGGTACTACCGATGCCTTAACCGGAATGAATTTTTATGATCAAAACAATGGATATATTGTTGGGGGAGATGCAACTAACAATACTCCAAAAATGCTAAAAACTTCTAATGGCGGGGTTACCTGGACGAATGTTACTTTACCGGGCGGAATAGCCAGGCTGTACAAAGTTGATTTCCTTGATGGCAATACGGCATACTCTGTTGGGCTTAACGGAACAATATTAAAACATTCAGCCTGTCCACCAATAATTTCATTAGCTGTTTCATCTATTAATACAAGCAGCAATGGAGTTTGTGATGGCTCTGCAAGTGTATCTGTAACTTCAACAAGTGGGTCTGGCTACAGCTGTTTATGGAGTACAGGACAAACAACATCTTTTATTTCGGGATTATGCGCAGGTATTTATACAATTACAATTACAGATGGCTTAGGATTTTCAGCTATTGATAGTGTTGTTATTACTGAACCTGCTGATTCCGCATTTATTGATTCTACATTTATACTATCAAGTGTTTCTGTAAATGTAAGCACATCCGGATATTGTGATGGCAACGCAAGTGTAACAGCAACAGGAGGCACGCCTCCTTATTCCTATTTATGGAATACAGGAGAAACTACCACTTCTGTATCAAATTTATGTTCGAGCGTATATTATATTACTGTTAGTGATTCAGCCGGACAAAGTATATCATCCACAATATACATTTCGGAACCAACGGATACCATTATTGATTCTATACCTACCCCTCCAATAGATACATTGAATCTTGATCCAATTGACAGCTGTATTGTTGATTTTAGTTTACCGATTGATAGCGCTTATATCACTTCCTTTATCATAACGGATTCTATGACAATAATAGTTGATTGGACACTATGGCAAAATGGAAATGGCTATCTCATTTCAACTGAAGCTGCATATACATATACAGGCACCAATTTACTTGTTCTGACCTTGCATTGCAGTACACTTACCAGGGAGCTATATACAACGGTGGTGAAAGATGTTGTTGATATACTACCCCTTACGACAGGAATCGACACTTATAAAAACAATACTGATTATAAGATATACCCGAATCCATTTAACAACAATGTTTCCATTGATTTTATTTTAAATGAAAAAAGTGATCTGACAGTTAATCTTATTAACTCTTTGGGACAAACATTGTATTCAACTAACCAGTTTTTCGAAAAAGGAAATAATCAGGTGATAGTGAACACTGAGAATTTCAGTTCAGGAGTTTACTTTATTCAGATCATATCCAAGGGACAAACGAAGGTATCTAAACTAATTAAATAGAGGAGTATTGAATGGACTAATAAAAAAGGAGCTAACTATAGCCCCTTTTTTATTAGTCCATTTTAAAATAAAATTCTAATGCGCTTCGGTTTTTTTTCGTAGTTCAAAGTTTTTACCCAAATAAACTCTTCTCACCTGCTCATCGCTCGCAAGCTCTTCTGCAGTGCCGGCTTTTAAAATACTGCCTTCAAAAAGCAAATACGCCCGATCCGTTATCTGCAATGTTTCCTGCACGTTGTGATCGGTAATTAATATACCAATATTACGCTGCTTCAGTTCTGCAACAATCTGCTGAATATCTTCAACAGCAATAGGATCAACACCTGCAAAGGGTTCATCCAGCAATATAAATTTAGGATCTGCTGCAAGGCAGCGTGCTATTTCAGTCCGTCTGCGCTCACCGCCTGATAGTCTATCACCCAAATTTTTACGAATATGCTGTAAATGAAATTCGTTTAACAATTCTTCGAGCTTATCAGCCTGTTGCTGCTTGCTTAATTTTGTCATTTCAAGTATTGCACGAATATTATCCTCCACGCTTAACTTTCTAAAAACAGATGCTTCCTGCGCCAAATAACCTATTCCAAGCTGGGCACGCTTATACATAGGTTCATCAGTAATGTCCTTATCATCCAAAAATATTTTGCCTGAATTGGGTTGAATCATTCCGACAATCATATAAAATGAAGTAGTTTTACCTGCACCATTCGGCCCTAAAAGGCCAACAATTTCGCCCTGTTTTACTTCAACTGTCACATTTTTTGCAACAGTACGGCTTTTATACTTTTTAATTAAATTTTCTGTTCGTAAAATCATAATTAACTGAATTAAAAAGTGAATTGCATTGATCCTTTGATACTAAATGGAATAGCTTTAGGATTATCTAAATAAGATAATCGCCATACAGCATCAATTCTGAATATTTTAAATATATTTTCGACACCTGCAGAAGCTTCCATATAAGGCCCTCTGTTAAGCGTGTTCAAAAAGGCTGGAAAAATAAGCAAATTTTGGTTTTTATCACTCGCTCTGCCCATTAATGCCTTCCCTCCAACCACTTCACGCCATTTTAATCTTCGCATTAAGGGAATTTTGTTCAAAAAGAAACCATCAAAATGATGAGATAAAGATAATGAAGCATATTCATCGCTCACAAATTCGTAATAATTCATGCTATTGTATGCGTAAACATCATATATATAAGTTTCGTTACCACCATGTATAGTCATTAAAGGATAAGGCAATACACCCCACGTTTTGCCATATTCTAGTATATAATCAAAATAACCTATCGGGTTAATACGGATACGGTCATCCACATTTATACTTAATTTCTGATAATTATAATCACTGAAAAATAAATCCTTTATGCCTAAGGTATATTGTGCCTGCAATACCGGATAACGCGTTCCAAGACTCGTTCTGGCAAAAGTACCGTCAATATACTTTTCATCATATGCAAATCTTGTAAGTAATCGGAATTCTGAAGTGACAATGTTTTCTTTAAAGGCAATTGTAGAGGGATTTTTCTGAAATTCATAATGAAAATCAGCTAAAGGCTGCATTTGTCTGTTATAAAAACTTAGCTTTGAAGTAAAACCTGTAAACCATTGGCGTTCAACATAGGCATTCACCTGTTTAACATTGGTTAAATTACGTAAAGGAGTTATCCTGAAAATCGAAGCAAGAATATTATCTGACGAAAAACCATTTTGACTTTGACCTAATATTTCATTGTCATTCTTGTAATACATCCCTGCAAGTGTACGCGATTTTTTTTCTAGAAAACACCGTAAACCTAAGCTATACTTCAGCTTTTCGTCACGGGTACCAAAAGCCAGATATCCACTTAACTCGTACCATTTACTAAATTTATCACTTGTTCGCCCGCCAAAGCGAAAGCGATTTCCCTCAATTTCATTATAGCTGTATATATTGTAATATGGCCCATATTCAAAATTGCCTACTACTTTATATCCTGTAACAAACAGTTGTATTATATCAATCCAGGTGCGATAAATCGGTAACGACTGCAATGTATCCACCATGTGATAAATTTCCTTTTCACTTCGGGACAGTGTATCATGCCGATTTTTCAGCCAATAATCATCTGTTTTATCAAACGCATCACTTTTAACTTTTAAATTTTCTGTAAGAGAATAAAAATTATCTTCTTTAAGAGCATTAATTTTAAACTTATCGTAAGAGGTTGTTTTACGGCCATAAATGCCCATCAGGTTCTTTTTCTTCTGATCAATTGGATAAGGATTAAAATCAATTACCAAACGTTCCTTTTTCATCATCCATGCGCTATCTCCAACAGGGGCATACGTTTGAACAACTGCTGTGGAATTTATAAAATTAATATTAGCGTCATCGGCAATACTCATTTCTATTTGTTTGATAGCAAATGAAGTATCTGCCACCCAAAGGTTTCCAACAAATGTTAACTCCTGTTTACGTTTTGGTTTAAATTTCAACTGATAGCATTTGTGGCCATCAATATCCAAACTATCAATTAGATAATATTTATAATAAAAGAGGGCATTGTCAGAAATGGGACTTATAAAGTTTTTCCCAAATACAATTATGTTGTTATCATAAATATTTATTTTTTGATACATATCTCCCATGAACTGTGAAACACTAGCATTTTCTATACCCGCAACTTTGCTGGCTTTAATATTTTCGTTACGTGTTTTTGGATTTTTACGATAATAGAAATCGGAGATTGATTCCGTCATAAAAACAGGTAAATAAGGCTTTTCCTTCGTATTACTACTATCGATATTATCGAAAATAAAAGAAAATGGCTGAAGCAGTTTTTTATTTTTAAAATCATCGTTGATATTATTAATATCAAACTCAATTTTATTGTACACCTCATATTCATAGGCACTTAAACGTTCTCCATCATTTTTATCTTTTTTTGCAATAACCTTCTTTAATATACGGTGTGCCGGATTTTCACCTGGATTCACTTCAACTGTTATTAAATCGACACCTTGAGACAGTCCGATATTAACGTCCTGTGTTACGCCATATTTAATTGCTTTTGCAACACGGTTATAACCTACATAAGAAACAATAAGCGTGTCACATTTTTCGGAAGTTAAAATGGTGTAATACCCTTCAATATCTGTAGCGGCCGCAGCTTTTGTCCCTTTTAAAAGTACGTTCACAAACGGTAAAGGTTCACGCGAAATGGCATCCACAACTTTTCCACTTACTTTGGTAGTTTGAGCAAAAGAGCCTTGTGAAGGCAAGAACATAAGTATTATGCAGATAATCGCATAACCTGATATGTAATATTTCAACTCTTTGATCAATTTAAATATTTATTAAAAACCAATTATAAAACAACAATAATGCCATACTAACCGAACAACACCTTATTAAAAAGCTACCTGTTTTGTTGCTTTTTGATTACAAAGCGAGAAACAAATATACTTGCTTCATACAAAAAATACAAAGGGAAAGCAACCAGCATTTGTGAAGTAACATCCGGTGATGGAGTAATCACAGCTGCCACTATTAATATTACGACTACTGCGTGTTTACGATATTTACGCATAAACTGAGGGGTAACCAAACCAAATTTAGTTAAAAAATAAACAATTACAGGCAATTCAAACACAAGTCCTGAAGCAAGTGTAAGGGTTGTTACAGTAGATATATAGGAATCCATGGTGAAATTATTTTCAACCATTTTACTAACCTGATAATTTCCTAAAAAATTGATGGATAAGGGAACAATGATATAATAACTGAAAAGCACACCGGAAATAAACAGAAAGGAGGAAGAAATAATAAAGCCTGCAGAAGCTTTTTTCTCCATATCATGAAGGGCAGGTTTGATAAACCGCCAAATTTCCCATAACAAAAACGGGGATCCCAGAATTATTCCACCTAAAAAGGATATCCACATTTGAGAAGTAAACTGATCTGCTAAACCAAGGCTTTGAAGTTTAAAAGTATAATTTCCAAAGCACAGCTGATCGCCCATATCAAGCAGATGCGATAGTTTACAAAATTCCCGATAAGTTACAAAATCACTATTCAGCGGGCCAAATATAACCGTATCAAACAAAAACTCAGGAAAACAAAACAGGACACCTGTAATAACTAATACTACGATCACCGATCGTACGATATGACCTCGCAGGGCTTCAATATGTCCCCAAAAAGACATTTCGCCTGCTGCATTTTTTGATTTATTGAAAAGTCCGAATAGTGCCATTAATTGGAGCGTAAAGTTAATAGAATTTACTTCATCATCATTAGATGGACTGTTGAACTAAAAAATTACTTATTTTTGAACCTTATGAAACAAAAACTAACTCAATATTTGCCTTTTGTAACTATTGCAATTGTAGTAACCATGCTATTATCCCTTTATTTTGGGTGGTTAGACATGTTTTTTTACGGCTCAGATTTATTTAAAGTGCAGGGCATCGACTATTTTGCAGTACCAAAATCCTTTTTAAATCTATTGGAAGGCCGAAGTGCATTTGATACTTTTGGGGGTGTTACCTATGGCCCAAGAGCCACGTGGTATTTGGCGCACCCTGCATTTTCTTTATTTGTAGCTTCCTGGTTCTCATTTTTTCCTCCCTGGATAAGCTATGCATTATTTGTTTTGTTTTCAACCGCTATATTGGCGTATTGTGGATACCTTATTTCAAAAATCACGACCAATCTTTTAAATAAACATCTTGCCTATTTTTTAATATTATGTGCATTTCCTACTTATTGGATGCTATATGTAGGTAATATGCATGCTCCCTTGGTATTAGCCCTTACACTGATTTTAATTGCTATTTACGAGTTAACGTATTCTGAAAAAGAAGAAGATGTGAAAGCAGCCAATAAAAAACTTTTTGCGGGTCTGCTTATTTCGTTTTTCAGCAAACCTATTGTTTTGTTAATGCTTCCATTGTTATTACTAACCAAAGAAACGCGCAAAACAACCCTTAAATGCCTGATTATATACGCAATAGTCTCCTTCCTCTTTATAATAGTACCTTTCCTTAACCCGGAAAGTATAGGATGGAACAAATTAATGAGCATAGCCTTTGATTTTGATTTTATCAAAGAAAACATGAATATTTATAAAAATAATCTTGTGCTAAACGAATATATGAAGGATAACAGCATCCACTGGTTGAACCTAATCGCCCAATCGGACTATAAATGGAACCATATTGATGTTTTTTCTCTCCCCGTTTTTGTAGACAATATTGTTGGAAGATCCACTTCTGCTGGTATATACAAATTGCCAATTTATTTATGCCTATTTCTATCGGTAGGAGTGGCCTGCATTGAAGATAAAAAAATCCGGCTAGAAAGTTCGTTACTTTTAATAATGGCGATATCCCTTTCTTTCTTTTTAAGCTATAATACCGTTTGGGAATATCAGTTCACCTCTGTTTTACCAATCATCGCGCTTTTACCCATATTAAAAGAGCGAGATGTTTTTTACAAAAAATATATTCCTATTATGTGTTTTGCCGGCCTATTTATGTACCTGCCAAGTTTGTACTTTATAGTTAAAGATGGTGGTTTAGCTACCCCTGCGCTAACCTGGATAAGGCTCGACAGGATAATTCCGGTACTTATTTTATTTATAATTATGATTATACCAGTAGCCGCATCCGTTAAAACACACGCGCAATTCAAACGCTTTTTTAAGCTACGTATACCGAAAGGTTATCCTGAAAAATTATTTTTTGATTAGAAATGTGGTGTTGACTAATCCTAAAAAATACGGCTATTTTCATTTATCGGATTGATTACGAGATTTAAAATTAACCAATGAAAATAGCATTAAATTTACATTCTAAATGATTACTAGAAATTTACAACTATTCAGGAAAATTGAAACCATCCTGCTAAGTATTATGCTTTACGGCATTTTTCTGGTATACATCTTCCAATATTTTCAGATAGCCGGAAAATATCAACCCTGGACCACTGATGAATTTTTTTATTATATTGAGGCTAAAGGTATTGCATCACAAAATATTTATCAGACGCCAGCCAGTCTAGATGGGAATACATCTTATATAGGCAATTTCGGATTCCACGGAATTAGTTACGCAATTAAAGATGGATGGCTTTCTAAGTTGTTTTTTCATACGAACGACCCTCCTATGGTATGGATTAATGTACTCACCTGCTTTGTTTTGTTGCTGCTTATTCTCCTATTCAAACCCCTGGAACTGAATACCCGTTTAAAAATAGCACTTGTAGTGGCAACGCATTACATACTTTATACGTTTACCTTTTCTTACATGCAGGAAACTATTCAATTTTTATTTGGAGTATTGGCATTACGAATTTTGTATTTGATATATTCCAAAAGTGCTGACCCTAATAGTATAAACGTAAAAATTATTTACTATTTAATAATTGTAGTAATAGCAATTGCTTTTCGATTCAGTTGGTTTATATGGGGACTAGGATTATTACCGCTGACAACTAACCTTAAAAGCTTTATTAAGTGGAGTTTAATCGCAATTGGTCTTTTGCTTTTAGGACTTTTTTTTAATCATTATATTAGTGCTCCCTATCCTTATGACGGTGTGATTATGGAAAAACTTATCGGGTCAGAAAAGTCCTCCTTAATCAATTCACTCCACAGTATTTGGGGAAATTTCACAAATAATCTGGAATTGTTTTTAACACCCACCATACTTTTGGTAACAAGCATGCGCTATCTCTTCCTTATTTTACTGTTACTAAACACCTCTTTTGCGATTATTAAACGTAATAAATTTGCAATGGCTTGCAGTTTGATTGCATGGGCTTATTTTATTGCATGTTTATGTTTCTCTTTCGCTTTTTGGGGATACGATGAACGTGCTTTAGCTGTGATAAGCCCGCTGTTAGCATTTTCATTAATAGGCACAGTAAATTCATTTATTTTTTATCCAATTATTATACTTCAATTATATTTCCTCCCATCTACAATTGAGCAAACAAATATACGTAACAACACTGCCATAGCAGTTAATACAACAACCCCTGAACGAACAAGCAGAGAGGCTAGCTATTCCCAAATTAAAGATTTGATTACTGATGAAGAAAATATAGTAGTTGAGTTACCTATTCGTTTTGTTGTGCATGCCGCCCCCACCTATTTTATTAATCTCCCGTTAGTAACTGCCAAAGGATACCCCATCCATTATAGAATATATCGCGAAGGAAAAGATAAAACAGGCGCACGTATCCCTCATTATCTCTTAAACACTAATGACCCTTTTCCTATTCCTGATAATAATCAATTGATTTATTCAAATAAATGGATGTCCTTATACCGGCTTTTTTAAGATGCATAATACAGTATTATGAAACAGAATAATAAAATAGCAACTATTTTCCAAAATTTCTTATTATTGGCCTTATCAGGTATTATAATAGGCCAGCTATATAATACTTTTATTAAATATGAAGGGAAATTTGAAAATCCAGTTCAAACCATAAAACAAGATTATGGAAACGATTTTATTACTCAATATGGAAAGCGTTATGAAGAAATAAAAAAAACATTCCCTTCAAATAATCACTTTTCATATGTTGGAGAAGCTAATGAAAATTTCGCTCCTGGTTACTTCAATTACGTACTTACTCAATATTATTTATCTCCTAATTTAATTTTTATAAATGATACTATTCATGACACCATAATTTATAACCTTTACAATTCAAAACAAATTGAGCATTCCACCAATTTACATTTAAACAATGGTTGGCACGTGATAAAAAATTATAATAATGGTTTAATTGTTCTTGCCAAATGATCCTTTTTTCTTCAATCGCGTTATCTTTTATATTAGGGCTATTATTATGTCTTATTATTTTTAAAGATGATCAGATGAATAGTCGCTTTCTTGTTAATCTTTCCCTCCCCTTCGGAATAGGGGTATCCTCTGTTATTTTTATTTTTCTAAACTTATTGGGTTCAGCGTCTATTTTGATATGTTTGGTTCAGATAATTTTAGTCATCGTTCTATTTTTAAAGGTCAAAAATTCAAAACAAAGAATTAAGCAATTAGAATGGCTTAACCTGAATAAATTAATTCAAAGCCCTATTCTTCTTTTAATCACAGTCATATATATTTATGCCTGGCTGATGGATGCAGGTATTTTCCTTTTCGATAGCATTAAAGAACCTCATGGTTTATGGGATGCATTCAATTACTGGAATTTAAAAGCAAAAATCATAAGCCGTGCACCTTATGAATGGCCAGCTTTATTCCATCAGATGATTTCCGAAAACTTTCATTTGGATTACCCCTTATTACAAACCGGTTATATTGCCAATTGCTGGTTATATATGAAAAATGAAAGTGTTTGGGTGCCGATTATAGTTTCATTCATTTTTACATTTTGCACCATTGGTCTGTTGGCATCTTCGGTAAGCATTTTTACCAACAAAACAACAGGGCTTATTGCCGGACTTATTCTTTTAGCCACACCATTTTATATGACAATGGGTGATTCACAGTATGCGGACAACACGGTCGGTTTTTTCTATCTCGCAACTATTATATTACTGACATTTGCACGTAGTGGCACAACCATCAGACCTAATTTATTAATTACAGCGGGCGCAATGTCAGCATTATCCGCCTGGAGCAAAAATGAAGGCTTGCTTTTTATTTTATGTTTATACGTCTCACAATTAATACTATTATTTTCAAAAAATTATAGAGAATTACTTAACGAATTAAAGTATTTGCTTGTTGGAATGTTACCAGTATTACTTTTAATCATATACTACAAAAGTGTTATTGCCCCGCCTAACGACATAGTAAAGGCACAGGGAGCTGAAACGTTTATTAAATTAACAGATTATTCAAGATATACGACAGTAGCTAAGTGGTATGCGGAAACATTTTCTTCATTCGGAAAATGGGCCTTTAACCCATGGTGGCTCTTTCTTGCTGGATTGGCATACAGTGTCTTTTTATATAAAAAGGCTGGTGTCCAAAAGATCAATAATAATCTTATTTCGTCCTTTATACTGATTCTGTTAATGCTTATTGGCTTTTTCTTTATCTACATAATTACACCTTTAGACTTGATTTTCCATCTTTCAACCTCTATCCACCGGTTATTTTTCCAATTATTCCCTTCATTTATTTTTATATATTTCCTTATTATTAAGGGGCCAAGTACTTCGTGAGAAACCTCCTTGAATTAAAATAAGACTAACATTATAAAACGCATTTCAATCTCACCTAAAACATTAAATTCGTATATTCGCCTTGGTTTACATTAAATCACAGAAGTATTGTTATGTTCGCATAACCTTCAATTATCATCCTCAATGAAAAAAGTATTAATAACCCAATCTAACTACATTCCATGGAAAGGGTATTTTAATAATATTAACTCTGTTGATGAATTTGTTGTTTATGATGATATGCAATACACAAAACGTGATTGGAGAAATAGAAATATGATCAAAACACCCAATGGTTCTGATTGGCTTACGATTCCCGTAGAAGTAAAAGGGAAATATTTCCAAAAAATAAATGAAACCATTGTAGCTGACAACAACTGGGGAGACAAACACTGGAAGATACTACAAACTAATTATGCTCAAGCACCCTTTTTTAAACAGTATAAAGAAATTTTCGAGCCACTTTATTACGATAAAAATTTAAAAACAGTTACCGAAATTAACATAGCATTTATTAAAGCTATAAACTTAATTTTAGATATCCGAACAACAATAATTGATTCACGCCAATTTGATCTAATAGAAGGTAAAACGGAAAGATTAATTGATATATGTAAAAAAATAAATGCGACAGATTATTTCTCTGGCCCGGCAGCAAAGGATTATATGGACGTTGCCTTATTTAAACAGGAGTCTATAAATATCCATTATTTCGATTATTCAAACTACCCTGTGTATCCTCAGCTGTATGGAGAGTTCACGCATCATGTATCAATATTAGATTTAATATTTAATACAGGAAGCGCAGCCAAAAATTTCATGAAAACGTTTAAATGAGCGATAAAATATTAAATCAAATAAATAATTATTACTCCGACAAGATCATTAAAAATGGTCCAACACCACAAGGAGTTGATTGGAATTCAATAGAATCGCAAGTATTGCGTTTTAAAATTCTTTCCGAAGTAATTACTGAGAAAAACAATTTTTCGGTGCTTGATTATGGTTGTGGTTTTGGCTCCATGTACGATTTCTTAAAAGCAGAGTACAACAGCATTAAATTTTCGGGGTTCGATATTTCTAATCAAATGATTTCTGAAGCCAGGAAAAGAAATGAAAATGATACAAATGCGGAATGGTTTACTATACTTCCCGCGGATAAAAAAGCGGATTACGTTATTGCAAGCGGTATTTTTAATGTAAAACTGGAACACTCGGAAGAGGAATGGCAAAAGTACATTATAAAAACTTTAACTGAAATAAATCAAATTGCCACAAAAGGCTTTTCATTTAATATACTTACAAAATACTCAGATCAACATTATATGAAAGAGTATCTATATTATGCCGACCCATTATTTTTATTTGACTACTGTAAGAAAACATTTTCAAAATTTGTATGCCTTAAGCATGATTATCCGCTTTATGAATTCTCAATTATTGTTAGAAAATAAATAGGCATGGCAAAATTAATTTTATTTGGATCAGGCGATATTGCCCAACTGGCAAAATATTATTTTGATACAGACAGTGACCATGAAGTAGTTGCCTTTACTGTAAATCAAAATTACCTAAAAGAAGATTCTTTTGAAGGCAAACCACTAATTGCTTTTGAAAACATTGAAAAGGAATATCCACCATCAACTTTTAAAATGTTTATTGCGCTCAGTTATGCAAACATGAATAGAATACGGGAACAGAAATATAATGAAGCGAAAGCAAAAGGGTACGAATTAGTTTCATACATCAGCAGTAACTGTACATACTTATCACAATTTAAAGCCGGTGAAAATTGCTTTATTCTTGAAGACAATACCATACAACCTTTTGTAAAAATCGGAGACAATATAACAGTTTGGAGCGGCAATCATATAGGACATCATTCCACTATTGATAGCCATAATTTTATTAGTTCTCATGTTGTTATTTCAGGGCATTGCCAAATAAAATCCTATTCCTTTCTCGGAGTCAATTCTACTATTGGCCATAAAGTTACCATAGCAGAAGGTACTTTATTAGGTGCAGGTGTGGTAATAACAAAAGATACTGTTGCAGATGGAGTATACGTTCCGCAAAAACCGACCCTTTTAACTAAAAAAAGCAACGAAATTAGTTTATAAAAACATGTCAAATAATCTCCCTCTAATTTCAATAATTAGTCCTGTATACAAGGCTGAGAAGATAATCCCTGAACTTGTAAACCAAATTAATCATGAAACTTTAAAAATCACAGCTCAGTTTGAAATCGTTTTAGTTGAAGACGGAAGTCCTGATAACAGCTGGGAAGAAATTGAAAAACAATGTATATTATTTCCACACGTTAAAGGAATTAAATTAAGTCGGAATTTTGGCCAACACTTTGCAATAACAGCAGGAATTGAAAATGCAAAAGGTGAATATGTAATTGTAATGGATTGTGATTTGCAGGACAATCCAAAGTATATAAGTGATCTTTATCAGCAGGCTTTAAAGGGATTTGATATAGTTTACACTTATAAAACTGAAAGAAACCATACCTTTCTTAAAAACATTACAGCTCATTTATTTAATAAAATATTCAATTATTTGATTGACAATACAAACTGGAAATCGAATAACAATATTGGTGCGTATAGCTTATTGAGCAGAAAAGCTGTAAATGCTTTCATTTCATTAAATGACTATCAACGTCATTATTTAATGATTTTAAGGTGGATTGGATTTCGCCATACGTATATTGAAATACAACACAACAAAAGGGCCGAAGGCAAAAGCAGCTATTCATTTTCTAAATTAGTTATTCATGCTATTAACGGAATTACTTCTCAATCCGATAAATTATTACGGTTAAACATCATAACTGGAATTATATTATCTATCGTTTCTTTCCTTTCTATTATATTAATTATCACCCTATATCTTCTTCAAGGCTTTTTGTCGGGCTGGACAAGTTTAGTGGTATTAATTCTATTTTCAACAGGAATGATTATGACTAGTATAGGCATAACAGGAATATATGTTGGCAAAACCTTTGAACAAACGAAAAATAGGCCTAAATTTATTATTGACAAACGATTAAACGATTAACTGGCTAATCGGATTAAAAAACATATAGAATGAAACCTAAATCTTTTGGAATAACCAACCAATTAATTTTAGTTGATGAATTAGATCAATATATAGAAGAGCTAACTATAAACGGATTTTCCATCATCGAGAATTTATTATCAGAAAAGGAATTGGTAACCGCCAGAAAAAAACTGGATGATGTTTATAATAAACAAGTAAACGAATTTTCAGAAAATGAATTAGATGCGATAAACGAATTGCATTTAGCACGTATGCCATTTATATATGATGATTATTTTTTAAAAATTGCTACTAATGAAAAATTAATAAGTGTTATCCAGAAATTTCTTGGCAATTACTTTATTTTACATCTTCAAAATGGTATTATCAATATGCCTAAGCAAGGGCATCACCAACACTCCTGGCATCGTGATTTACCCTATCAGGATTTTATAATTTCTAAGCCATTGGCAATAAGCTGCTTATTTTGTTTAGACGATTTTAATTTATCAACGGGAGGAACAATTGTTTTACCTCATACCCACAAAACGGATAAAATGCCTTCGCAGGAATATATTGATAAATTCGCAACGCAAATAACAGCAAAAGCCGGCTCCGTAATATTGTTTGATTCGATGGTATTTCATAAAGCAGGATATAATGGTTCCGATCAAATCAGAAGAGGTTTGAATCACATGTACACATCTGCTATCCTCAAACAACAAATAAATATTCCGGAAAGCTTAAATGGCAAATATTCTGATGACCCTTTTTTAAGAATGTTATTAGGCTACGATGCCTGCCCTCCCAAGAATGTATTTGAATGGAGGAATCAACGGATAAATAAAAAATAAATTTAATATCACGGTTATGGTTAATTATGAAAAACATATTTATGAACTGGAAACACTCGGGTTTACAATTATTGAAAACGTATATAGTCAACCACTTATTAAAGAATTAAAACAGCAGTTGGATGCTGCTCTATTGGATGACATGAAAATGTTTTCGGACAAGCAAGGCAAAAACCCTGATTTGATAGTTGATTTATCTATCCACCATCCGATATTTATCCAATCACTGGACAATGAAATTGTTTTAGAGCTGTGTTCTAAAGTATTGGGTGAAAATTGTACTTTGTACAGTTTTACCTCTACTATTTTAAAACCAAAAATAAAAAATGCAGTACATAACCTCCATGTAGATACAAACAAACACATACCTGGCTACTTGACTGGAGTGGTAATGACTGTTGCATTAGACGATTTTACAGAACAAAATGGCGCAACATATTATCTACCGGGTTCTCAAAATTCACAAACCGTTCCCACCGAAGAAACTTTTACAAAATATTCGCAAACAACAGCCAGGAAGGCTGGAGATGTATTATTTTTCAACCCTCGAGTTTATCATAGAGCAGGAAATAATGATTCAGATAAAATCCGATACGGTATGACTTTTTATGCCACCCGATCCTTTTTTAAACCTCGATTCGATTTTCCAAGAATGATCCCCAAAGAATCACTTATCGGATTAAGTGATCGCTTAATGACCTTTTTAGGATTCAACTCCCGCGTTCCCGACTCCCTTGATACTTATTACTTACCGGCAGAAAAACGCACCTACAAGGCATGAAGTGGCATAAAATTAAGAACATTTTTGCTCCAGATAATAATTTCGAATGGATGGTATCCCATGCGGCAAATCCATTTGCCGAAGTATTAACGGACGATATTTTCAGGATCTATTTCACATGCCGGAATAATACAAACCAATCTTATATAGGTTTTGTGGATGTAGACTTCAGTAATGATTTTAAAATAACTGGGATATCAGAAAGTCCTGTATTGGAACCCGGCCAGCTGGGTCTTTTTGATGATAGCGGTGTAGCCATGGGCTATCTTATTAATATCCATCACAAAAAATATTTGTATTACCTCGGCTGGAATCTAAAAGTAACGGTTCCATGGTTAAATACAATTGGATTGGCCATATTTAACACCAAAAGCAAAAAATTTGAAAAGCACAGTCTGGCACCATTACTAGACCGAAGTAATGAAGATCCATTTTCAATTTCGTACCCTTCGATTTTATTTGATAATGATATTTACAAAATGTGGTATGGCTCCAATTTAAGCTGGGGTCAAGACCAAAGCGAAATGCAGCATGTGTTTAAATATGCAGAATCTAGGGACGGAATAAACTGGCAAAGAACTAATAAAATAGCTGTAAATTTAATTCACGAAAACGAGTATGCTCTCTCTAAACCTTTTGTAATTAGAGAAAATGGTATTTATAAAATGTGGTATTCCTTTCGAGCAAATGGAATTATTAAAACATATCGCATTGGGTATGCTGAATCTGTTAACGGAATTGATTGGATAAGAAAAGATAATGAAACCGGTATAGATATTTCAAAGGATGGATGGGACAATGAGATGATCTGTTATCCATTTATTTTGAACTATAAAAACAAACGATATATGTTGTATAACGGTAATGGATATGGCAAAACAGGTTTTGGAGTAGCTGTTTTAGAAAATTAAATTGATTTAATTAGCATCTGAATATTTATTAACCAGCTTTGTTTTAGCTGTAATTTAAAAACAATACAATTGGTAAAATTAGAAAATTACACAACTGAACTTATTGAAAGGGACGGGATATATTTTGCAAAAAAAGAGGCAATAATTTCTTATCCAAAAAGCGGAAATGCAAACTGTTTTCAAATCGAAGAAAATAGTTTTTGGTTTAACCACAGGAATAACTGTATTGCTGAAGTTGTAAAAAAATATTGTCCCGAGAATCTTTTTTTTGATATTGGAGGTGGCAATGGTTTTGTTGCCAAAGGACTCGAAAACGAAGGAATCGCTACAGTACTTGTTGAGCCTGGGGTTCAAGGCTGTGTAAATGCAAAAAAAAGAAATTTAAATACTATTGTGTGTTCAACTTTAGAACACGCCTCTTTTAAAAAAGAGACCATACCATCTATAGGATTATTTGATGTGGTGGAGCATATTGATAACGATATTGAATTCCTTACATCAACCTATCAGTATTTGAAAGAAAATGGATTTGTGTTTATCACAGTGCCGGCATTTAATATATTATGGTCAAATGAAGATGTTGATGCCGGACATTTTAGAAGGTACACAACAAAAGAGTTAGAAGATAAACTAAAGGCCATCGGATTCGTTATTGAATATTCAACATATATATTTTCTATTTTACCTCTTGCCGTATTTTTATTTCGTGCTTTACCCAGCAAACTCGGATTAAATAAAAATTCGAATAACCTGGACAAACATAAAAATGAGCATAAAAGAAAAAATGGAATAATTGATAGGGCTTTAAACTGGATTTGGAAATTAGAATTAGATAAAATCCGAAGGGGTGAAAAAATCCCTATTGGCGGGAGCTGTTTGATTGTTGCAAGAAAAAAAAAGCATAATTTATAGAAATAAAACAAGCTTTGTAATTCTAATTTCACATTAAGAATGATGGTTGAACTCGTTGACAGTGATAAATGACCACTCCATAAACAAAAAATGTTATGCATATAGGATTTAACAAACCATATTTATCCGGAAAAGAAACTGAATACATTCATCAAGCTGTTCTGTCTGGTAAAATTTCAGGTGATGGTATTTTTACAAAAAAATGTCATGCGTTTTTTGAAAAACGATATGCTTTTAAAAAAGTATTACTCACCACTTCATGCACCGATGCTTTGGAAATGGCGGCAATACTTCTGGATATTAAAGAAGGGGACGAAGTCATTGCCCCTTCTTATACTTTTGTTTCGACTGTGAATGCATTTGTATTGCGCGGAGCGAAAATTGTGTTTATAGATAGCAGCCTAGAAAGCCCAGATATGGATGTAAATGCCATTGAAGCACTGATTACATCAAAAACAAAAGTGATAGTACCCGTGCACTATGCAGGAATTGCATGCGATATGGATAGAATAATGGCTCTTGCAAACAAGTATAATATATTTGTTGTTGAAGATGCTGCTCAAGCCATTAATTCTTTTTACAAAGGCCGGCCATTAGGGAGTATAGGCCATTTAGCCGCTTTTTCATTTCATGAAACAAAAAACATTATTTCCGGAGAGGGCGGAATGCTTGTAATTAATGATGAGCGCTTTATTAAACGAGCAGAAATAGTGAGGGAAAAAGGAACAAACCGTTCCGCATTTTTCAGAGGGGAAACAGATAAATATGGATGGATTGATATTGGATCCTCCTTTCTTCCATCAGATATCATTGCCGCATTTCTATACGCGCAATTAGAACAATTGGATGAAATTCAAGCGAAAAGGAAAGCGATCTGGCAAACATATTATAATGATCTAAAACCTTTAGAAGATACGGGAGTAATAAAACTCATCAAAATCCCAGATTATGCTACGAACAATGCTCATATGTTTTATATTATCTGCCGAAATTTAAAAGAGCGTAGTGCGTTGATTTCTTATTTGAAAGGCCAGGATATCATGGCCATATTTCATTATTTAAGCCTTCACAAAAGTGAATTTTACAAGAACAAACACGATGGTAGGGACTTACCCAATAGCGATTTTTACACTGATTGTTTAGTCAGATTACCAATGCATTTGGAACTTACCGATACAATAATTCATTTTATCACAGATAATGTGAAAAAATTATATAAAAATTCATTAATTTAACGGCACATTAACAATTTATTTTAAAATTGATTATAAAAATAGCAGTCAAAAAAACAAAAAACTCCACCGTTATTTCTTATAAAATATTTTTATGATTAAACTGAAAGCTCTTCTTAATAACAAATGGTTTTTCCCTGCTTTAATATTTTACTATGGGACATTTTATATTCTTTTCGGAGAAAAATATCCTTTTAACGGTGGATTAAGTACAGATGGATATGTGTTTGGAACTTTTATTCCAGATTTTACCAAAAGCTATTTTTTTGATTCTTATTATGTACAACGAATTTTGCCTTCGTTTCTTGTTAGTATTTTTTTTAAAATATTATCGATAAATTCTGTAATAGCTAATATCTATATTGCATTTCAAATTTTAAACTTATTAAGTATTGTTATTACCTGCTATTATTTTAAACGGATTCTTCTTTGGTTTAAAATAACCTTCAAAAACCAGCTATTGGCCTTCACGTTACTGTTATTAAATTTTGGGGTTATTAAATACCCTTTTTATATGCCAGTAATGACTGATACTTTTGCAATGATGCTTAGTACTATTTTATTATTTTGTTATATCAAAAATGACATTAAAGGGATGGTCTTCACAACCTTAATGTTAGCTTTTACCTGGCCTATGGGTTATTACCACGGTTTGCTGTTGCTTGCTCTGCCCATCAGTATTCTACCTTTTCAAAAGCCATTAAAAATACAAAAGAACTTAATCTATGGAGGCTTTACTATTTATATACTTTTCCTTTCATTATATTTAGTGTTTATCAAAAAAATGGATAATACTGTTCTATATGTTTCAAAAATAGATAGAAACCTTTTATTTATAAGCATTACCGGCATTGCACTTCTTTATTTTTTCTTCGCAAAGCTATTCTTTAATAAAACACTTCTTGATATCTCTTTATTTTTCAAAAAATTAAAATACGAACGTGTTCTAGTTTCGCTTGGCGTTTTTGCAATAGTAACTGCAATAGTTTATTTTCTTAATCCCAATCCAACTCCAAAATACACTACCGTCCAAGTTTTAACCGACCCTATAATATATGCGTTGATCAAACCCCTTATTTCTTTGGTTGCAGATACTAGTTATTTCGGAGTTGTTGTATGTCTTTTAATGATTTTCTGGAATGATTTTTGCAAAATCATGTCACAGATGGGTTGGGGGATAGCCGCTGCTATAGGATTAAATTTATTTTTATTTGGTATTACTCCTCAAAGCAGACATTTAATAAATATACTGCCTTGGGTAATCGTCTTTTTGGCTAAGGCTTTAAATAAATATTCATTTTCAAACCGCTTTTACATAGTAGTAGGGTTGTTAAGTTTTGTTGCATCAAAAATATGGCTGTTGTTGAACATTTATCATATATGGCCACATCTTACATTTGACCGAAATGGCTGTTTGGGATTCCCCGATCAAATATTATGGATGAATATTGGACCTTGGATGAATGAACAAATGTATTATGTTCAGGGAGGAGTAATGCTGCTTATAATTGCAATTCTGATATTAACGCTCTATAAAATTGAAATCAATAAGTCCAACAAATTATTACAATTAGTAAGGAGATTTTAATTTCAGAATATTTATTGAGGTTTAATAGCAAAAAATAGTTGGTAAAAATGTCTAAACTCCTTTCTGATAAAG
>JAZKDU010000035.1:0-20936 GCA_040387415.1 Bacteroidota bacterium | reverse complement strand
CTCGCCTTTGATGTACGTGGGTACAAATGTGTAGCCCAGCACCTCAAATTGTACACCCGATACATCTACTTAAACGAGCCTTTTGTATTCTTAGGACGTTACAATGGTGTGCTTGCTTATCCTACTCATTTAAGCCTCTTATGTACTTTTTGTTCATCGGTACCAGCTTTCGCAGTTTCGCTTCCTTCAGTGCATACCTCACGGTAAACCACCTTGCGACTTACTTTACTTCGTGACGTTACCCACGCGTAGAAAGGACTTTCACCCTCTGGAAAATATTTCACACGCTTTATTTGCTTGTTGAAAATTTAAATTGCATTTTTGGATTTTTTCAATAGCTTTCACAAGCGTGTGACATCGCTCATGCGAGGCACACACACGGATTTTGCGTTAGTGGGCGGATAGTGCAAATAGAAACATTTGAGCAATTAATAAACATTGGTGCAAGCAGACAGTTTTCGGTTTCAAAAGCCCACCAACGAAAGCCCGAAACCGTTATAAGCCATCTGCTTTGGGCCCATTGCATATTCTGACCTAGCAAATATGTTGGGCCACACGAACCACCAAGATAGTTCAAATCCAAAATTGGCACAGAAATCAACAAAAAACACAAAAACAACCAATAGTTGTCTAAATACAACTGAAAGTAGCGTGAAAACAACTAATGGTAGCGGCTTTTATTTGCACCATCACAATGAGACCAAATACCTTTGTGGCATCACAAAACCAAAATAAAACGATGCTAAATTCAAAATCAATTGGCAATCAGATTGCCACAGCAAGAAAGAAAACTAATCTTTCACAAGCCGAACTTGCACAACAAGTTTCAATCAGTCCCCAAGCAGTGGGTAAATGGGAGCGTGGTGAATCTATGCCCGACATTTCCACATTAAACCGACTTGCAGAAATTCTTGGAGTGGACCTTAATTACTTCTCTGACAATTTTCAGAACGAAGAGGTTACTGGGACATTTATGGAAAAAGGGGACCAACAAACAGCAGAAACCAAACCAAATCAAAGAAAAAAATTTGATTGGAATTGGGATATGTCTCAGGGTAACTGGACTGATGCTGATTTTTCTGGTTTAAAAAATTTAAAGGAAAAATTTAGTTCTTCAAATATGAAGAATTGTAAGTTTATGAACTCTGATTTATCAGGACTAATTCTCGGAAAAAACAACATCGAACTTTGCGATTTTTCAGGTTCGGACATCAGAGACAGTAAAATCCAGTCCTCAAACCTCTTGAATAACCAATACAATAAGTGTTCATTTATTGACGCGGAGCTTTATAAAAGCAATATCGAAAAATGTAACTTCTCTGAAGCGGACTTTTCTGGTGCGGAAATTCTGGAATCAAACTTAGAGGATAATGTTGTAAATGATGCTGTTTGGAAGTTTACCAAATTTAAAAAAACAAATATTAGTAACACTGTTTTCACAGGAACTTTCGAGGATTGTCATTTTGAACACTGTTCTTTTTATGCGGTTAAATTTGAAAATGCAACCATTTTAAACACCTTTTTCAAGTATAATGACCGGTTTAAAAAAGTTCAATTTGTAAACTGTAGAGTGGACAGTATAACCTATGCATTTTTGAAAAACAATCAGGCAAATTTGACAGGAATTGCAATAATAGAGTGATAATAAAAAAAAGCGGAGATTGTTCTCGTTGCAAATGCTTTTATAATTGCGCGCTTCATGCGAAATATTTTGCATTCGCAATCCTGTTCTGTATATTTAACCAATTTGTGGCTAAGGTGGGTTTGTGCCACAACAGCAAAGTTTATAGCCGAAAACTTCTATAAAAAAATCTGACGGGAAGTCCGTAAGTTCATATGACTGGGCAATAATTCGACAGTGAACGGATAAAATTATCCCTGCAGACCCACATATATAGGTTAAACGGAAATAATTAACAAAAAGATGACAGAATTTTTAAGATTAACCTTGCCGATATACTTCATTATTTATTTTGGAGTTGCCTTTGTTTTGAAATCTCTTGTAGTTGCAAAAAGAATAGGCAAAAATCCGCTTGTTTTACCGAAAGACGACAGCGCTTACGGCCTTATTGGATTATACTTCAAACTGACCTTGATAGCAATGTTCGTTTATGTTGTTGCCTATGCTTTCTTCCCTACCTGGCAAAACAACTTTTTATCAATCATACAACTTGAGAAGCTGGCAGTAAAATACATTGGACTGGTATTTCTTTTCATTTCCTTGGTGTGGACAGTAATTGCGCAAGCACACATGAAAAACTCCTGGCGTATCGGGATTGACAAGGACACAAAAACAGAATTGGTTACAAGCGGGCTTTTTTCAATTTCACGAAATCCTATTTTTTTCGGAATGATTTTAAGCTTAGTCGGGCTTTTCCTGGCAACGCCAAACGCACTAACAGCTTTGTTTTTGATTTTAGGATACGTTCTTATTCAAATACAAATCCGCCTCGAAGAAGAGTTTTTAACCAAAGAACACGGACAAAAATATTTAGACTACAAACAAAAAGTAAGACGACTGATTTAAACCACAAAGAAGTCCTATAACAAAGGTTTTTCGTCAGGCACATTAATTCTTATGGTTTGAATAAAAGCAGTAGATTTACCATAAAACAATGCTTATACAAACCTTATCACTATCATTACCCGGCAGAAACAAATCTAATTTTTGAAAAATGGAATTGAAAACCGCACAAAACCTCTATGAAGAGCATAAAGAAATTTATGAGGAAAAATTTGTCGAAAACCCCATTAATGAAGAGAAGTTTTTTTTGAATTCACTTGAAGTTGTTCACCAGGCGCCTTTCAATGATACAAGTTATGAAGTTCTTGTATATGCTATAAAAGAAGGGCATGTAATTATT
Organism: Bacteroidota bacterium; assembly: GCA_040387415.1. Taxonomy (GTDB): domain Bacteria; phylum Bacteroidota; class Bacteroidia; order 2-12-FULL-35-15; family 2-12-FULL-35-15; genus 2-12-FULL-35-15. The sequence continues at coordinate 18,072 of JAZKDU010000035.1, read as the reverse complement.
TTTAATTTACTGGACGCAATACGGATTTTTGGTAAGCCTTTATAATTTGAATCGTCATTTAATTCCAGGCAGAGCTTCTCTTGTAGCCATTAAAGTCAAAGAATGAAGCTTCCCCGATTTCAATTTTGAATATCAAATTTAGGGAATTTGAAAAAAATATAGTTAAATTAATTATGCAAAAACTACTTATACTCCACGGTGCCATTGGCTCTTCGAAGCAATTTGAACCTCTACTCCCATTGCTAAAAAACCGTTTTGATGTGTTTACACTGGATTATAGCGGCCATGCCGGAAAGCCAATACCAGAGGGTAAATTTTCCATCCCTCTATTTGCTGAAGACATACTCAACTGGATGAACCACAATACTATCAAAACCATTGATATACTTGGGTACAGCATGAGTGGTTATGTTGCGTTATACCTGGCAAAGCACCATCCGGATAGGGTAGGAAAAATATTTACCATTTCTACCAAATTCGACTGGAACCCTCAAGGCGCTGCAAAAGAAGCAGGGATGCTGAATGCAGAAAAAATTGAAGAAAAAGTCCCCACCTTCGCAAAAGCGCTGGCAGAGAGGCACGGCCAACACTGGAAAACAGTGTTATCAAAAACAGCCGAAATGATGATTGATTTTGGAAATCAACCCGCTTTAACAACAGCCGATTTTGCTGAAATCCAGCATCCGGTGCTTGTTTCCGTGGGTGATAGAGACAACATGGTAAGTCTCGAAGAAACAGTTTTTATCTACCGTCAGCTTAAAAATGCCCAGCTATTGGTGTTACCGCAAACACAGCACCCTTTCGAAAAGATGGAGCTGGAGCGGATTGTGTTTGAAGTTAATCGCTTTTTTTAGCGAGAATCTCCAAACTCAACCGAGGCGCAGTACGAGTAAACCGTATCCGATTACTAAAATCCTTTATCCGAAATCCTCTCCTCCCCCTTCCCTTCCCTATTTTTTAAAAATAAAATAGACAGCAAGTATCAGGAAAACAAATCCCAACAGGTGGTTCCAGCGAAGTGTTTCATTTTTAAAAAACAGAAGCGTAAAAACTACAAATACCACCAGGGTGATGGCTTCCTGAATTACTTTTAATTCTACCAGGGAGAAAGGTCCGCCATTTTCTTTGAATCCCATGCGGTTTGCCGGAACTTGAAACATATATTCAAACAGCGCTATTCCCCAGCTTATAAGCACAATAGCAATGATACCAAGGTTTTCAAACCATTTCATTTCCTTGAATTTTAAATGGCCGTACCAGGCAAAAGTCATGAAGGTATTGGAAAGAATAAGTAACAGAATGGTATATAGTCCGCGCATGGTTTGATTTTTTGCCAAAAGTAAGGTTCAGCTTGCAAATTGTTATAATCCAGGCATATTTCCAAAAAGAAAATTGCAGAAAAGAAAAACAAAAACACAATGTACTGATATACAATAAGTTACAATATCGTTCGATTTTTTTTCGCTTACACGAAAAAAATGATCGTTTTTTTCAAAAAAGCAGGTGCTTTGCGCTGTCTAAAAATTCAATTTAAGAGTCTAAACAGGGGTTTTAAATCAATAAAAAGCTCTAGGGTGCGTAGGCGTGGCTTTTCACTAAAAACAGTCTTAAAACGCACAAAAACAGCTTAATTTTTAATCATTCGATTTTTTCAACCATAAAATTCTTGAAGGCCTTAAAAACAGCCCATTTCAGAGATATTTCACAGAAAAAGACTCAAAAAGCAGCTAGAATGCAGGGTGTAGACACCCCTAAAAAGCCCCAAAAGAGGCATTTTTATGCGTTTTTTCACAAAAAACAACCCATAACTCCGCAAGGCATCTAAAAGCGATTAAAACGCACAAAAACTGTGCTTTCTACGAATTACGGTTTTAGAAAAAATTTAACAGAATTTAGATTATTACCGTCTAAGAGACAAATACGGAAATCTCAAAATAGCTTTTGGAAATATATTTTAAAATTCTACAGTCGATTCTTAATTTGAGAAAATAAAATATAAATATATTAAATTCCTAAAATTAATTCAGGAAACGCCAATATTTAACATGGAGGATTGCTACAGAGCAATGGATATAGGGGTTATAGAGGTAGCTAAAAATAAGCCAATTAGAGAGCATAACGGCTATTTTTAATAGTAGATACCTTTAGAGAGGGTAACGTTAATCTGAGGGGCTAAAATAGCTTTTCAGGGTGAATTAAGGGGTATAATAGCCTGAATCGGGGTGATTATTTAAATAGGTAAGAAAATTTGCAATGCTATTCGCAGAAAGGTGAGAATCAAAAATAAATAGTCTAAAATCTATTTTCTGATCAAATAAATTTGGCTGGAATAAGTTTTGCCATATTTTATGGCGGCCAGGTTAGATCTAAATCCATTCCATAAAGCGAGAGGTATATTTGATTTTCCGGAACGATACTTTTCACTTAACATAGAAACATAGAAAGAATCAAAAACCATTGGAAGTACTCTAAAAACAGTTAGCTCATGTTTATTAAAAACAGTTTCAATGTCTTTTGGGGTAAAATGATACAAGTGACGGGGAACATCATAGGCGGCCCAATTCTCTTTATATATTTTTGCGTCCAGGGAACTGCAATTTGGCACCGCGACAACAATCAAACCCTTTGGTTTAATTAAGCGCTTTAAATCCTCTATACGGTCATTTAAATCGGGTACATGTTCCAACACATGCCACATCGTTATAACGTCAAAAGATGCAGGCTCTAAATTTTTAATGTCTGCCTCCTCTCTTACATCTAAACCATAATTTTCACGAGCCAACTTACGCACCTCGGGACTAGGTTCAATACCTAATGTATTCCACTTGGCATCTTTAAACGTTTTCAGAAACTCCCCTGTGCCGCAACCTATATCTAATATTTTCCCTGATCTATAAAACTTTGAGATCAGCAACAGTTTTTTTTGCAAGGTATATTTACGAACCAACTGATAGGCCGAATTAATAAACCCTTTATTTGTGTTGGAATGTGATACGTACTCTTCCGATTTATAATACTCTCCTAACCTACTTTCTTCTGGACGTGGGTTTGTAAATTTAAACCCACATGAATCGCACTCCACAATTGTAAATGTTTCATGGGAAACAGTGTTATCTCTGCACGCTAAAAAAGTTTGCATTTGAGCTGTTTCACAAATAGGACAAGTACTTAAAAATTTCATATATTTATTTTTGTTCCACGTGGAACACAGATGTTAACTTACAACTAATCGTTCACAAATTCTCTCTGTAAAATAACATTCTCCTTATTAAAATAATCTACAATAAGATTAATTATATCTTCACTATCATAAGGTTTTACAAACTTGCCAATAATATTAACACCCTTACATTCCTCCAGGGTAACATCATCCAATTTTGACCCAACACATATAATTGGTAATTGAGTTTTAATAAACAAACCTTTTAACTCCTGAAAGCCTTCCTGATTTTGTATACCTGTAGTAGAAATAATCATGTCCGGAAACTCGGCATCACTATTAAGCTCTAAAGTAAATGGATCGTGCTTTACAATGAAACCCGATTTCTCCAATTGGTTTTTTATATCAAGACCTGCAATCGCATTGTTCTCGAGGATATGTATGTATGGCTTTTTCAATTTTTCTTAGGTGTGTTCCACGTGGAACGTCTTTATATTTTAATTAATAAAATTAAATTTTTGCTGCGTTTAACATAAAATTAATAACTCTTACGCACAAATCGAAACCAAAAAATCCAAAACCACAATCAATCATTATACAACCAAGCAATGTAAAAAATAATCACGGAAGAAGTAATTTATTTAATCGCAATCTATAACCACCAGCCACTATTTACTAATCCAATACCGTGAAAATAACCCCGGTTAAATTAATCAAACCATTCATCAAAACACGAATTCACTGCAACTGGTAACACTTAAAACAAAGAGCAATATCACCTAAATAAGTACAAATGTTCCACGTGGAACAAACATAGCTACCGACTTAAATACACCTTAAATTAAAAAAATCAGATAGTGTGATTCCGGATATTTTTAAAAACAAAGAGCGTTAATGCTTCAGCAATTATAAATGTTCCACGTGGAACAAAACCCAAAATCGCTTTCTTACTGAACAACAATTGCCCTACTATACACACTTGTCTTCGTATAAATTCTCACAAAATATGAGCCTTTTCCTTTTTTAGACATGTCTATTTCTTGTTCCTTATTCATACCACCCGAAACAGCAGAAACTCTTTCACCCAACAAATTAAATATTTCAATCGAGGTTATTTCAGTGCTACTTTCATTACTAACAATAAATTTTCCATTACTCGGATTAGGATATATATCAAAACTTGATTTAAAACTTTCATCTATTATGCTTGTTGCAGTATTCGCTTCATAACCAAAATCATCAACAAAAAACTCGCTACCAGTACCATAACCGTAAAACACAATCTCTATTTTTATACTTGTTGGATCCGGAACATAACTAGTATATGCTGGCGAAAATGAAAACACCAGTGGGGTATAGGTTGTAACATTTGTATTTATAGTTTGCGATGCAACTACTGCCTCTTGTTGCAAGCTAGTATTGATAAGTGAAATACTTATCATTGCATAATTTCCTTGAATAAAATTTCCAAATTTAAAATAGCAACTTGCATAAGTAGGGTGTTCGCCTGCAGCCAATAAAGAGGTAGTTGTCAAATAGGAATGATTATCACCTGTCGCGTCACTGAGCTTTGCGGCATATGTGCCTCCATTTTTATCCGTTGTTTGAGTTATATCTAAAAAATTGCTGGAGGTCCAACTATTTGGATGTCCAACAGTCCACTGTTCAAAACCGCCATTGTTTACAATTGTTTGAGCAGTGGTCTTAATGGAATAAAGAGTAGAAACAAGAGCTAAAATTGGAATTAAATTCTTTTTCATCGATATAACACTTTAACGTTTATTTAAAATTATATATGAAGTAGATAACCTTACCTTCCCAAATACACCATCAATATAGATATATCAGAAGGTGTAATTCCTGATATCCTGGATGCCTGACCAATAGTTCTTGGCTTCACTTTTGTAAGTTTTTCTCTCGCTTCTTTGGATAGGGAAGTAAGTCGGATGTAATCAAAATCATCATGAAGAACCAGGTCTTCTAAACGGGTTTGCTTATCTGCCAACTCATGTTCCTTAGAAATATATCCTTCGTATTTCATTAAAATCTCTGCCTGCTCAATACTCTCCGGATCGAAGGCAGAAAGATATTCTTTCACCTTTGGAGAGTGTGTTGTAAAATCCATTAGTGTAATAACAGGACGAGCCAACACTCCAAACATTTTCACTTTTTGAGAAGTAGGAGTGGAGCCTATTGCTTCCAATACCGGGTTAATTTCGGATGGATCAATACTCTCCGTTTTAAAATATTTTATGATTGCATTGGTTTGCGCTTGCTTCAAATGCACTCTATCCAAACGTTCTTTTTTTGCTAAACCTAACTCAAATGATTTAGGGGTTAAGCGAATATCGGCATTATCCTGACGTAACAAAATACGATATTCCGCACGTGAAGTAAACATACGATAAGGCTCTTCAGTTCCCTTAGTAACCAAATCATCAATCAATACTCCGATGTATGCTTCGGAACGTTGCAGAATAAATGGCTCCTGTTTATTAACTTTTAAATGCGCATTAATACCGGCCATTAAACCCTGGCAAGCGGCTTCTTCATAACCTGTGGTACCATTAATTTGTCCGGCAAAATACAGGCCTTCCACTAACTTAGTTTCCAAAGTAAGTTGTAATTGCTGAGGCGGAAAGTAATCGTATTCAATAGCGTAACCCGGACGGAACATTTTAACGTTTTCGAATCCAGGAATCTGCTTTAATGCTTTGTATTGAACATCTTCGGGTAGGGAAGTAGAAAAGCCATTTACATAGATCTCCACTGTATTCCAACCTTCCGGTTCAACAAAAACCTGATGACGATCACGGTCTGCAAAACGAGTAATTTTATCTTCAATGCTCGGGCAGTATCTTGGACCTAATCCTTGAATACGTCCAGAAAACATTGGTGATTTTTCGAAACCTGTTTTTAATATTTCGTGAACTGCTTCATTTGTATAACTAACAAAACATGGAATTTGTCCTTCAGGGCCGTTTGCAAAAGCATCCTTACGGGCCACTTTAAAACCAAACTGATCCACTTCCAAATAAGAAAATTTATTCGGTTTTTCATCCCCATGCTGCACTTCCATTTTAGAATAATCCAATGAACGGCCGTCCACGCGGGGAGGGGTTCCGGTTTTCATTCTACCTGCTTCAAAACCTAATTTTACTAATTGTTCCGTAATTCCAGTTGACGATTTCTCGCCAGCTCTGCCACCGCCATATTGTTTTTCACCAAGGTGAATTAATCCATTTAAAAAAGTTCCGTTAGTAAGCACCACAGATTTAGCACGAATTTCAATATCCATACCAGTAATAACCCCAAGCACTTTTCCATCTTCTACAATCAATCCTTTTACCATATCCTGCCAAAAATCCAGGTTAGGTGTTGCTTCCAGCATTAATCTCCATTCTTCAGCAAATTTCCATCTGTCGCTTTGAGCACGAGGACTCCACATAGCAGGACCTTTTGAACGGTTCAACATACGGAACTGCACTGCTGTGCGATCGGTAATGATACCAGAATAACCTCCCAATGCATCTATCTCCCTGACAATCTGACCTTTAGCTATACCACCCATTGCCGGATTACAGCTCATTTGGGCAATTGTCTGCATATTCATTGTTACCAATAAAACAGACGAACCCATGTTAGCTGCTGCTGCAGCGGCCTCACATCCGGCATGACCGGCTCCAACTACTATTACATCGTATTCTTTAAACATTTACTTTATTAATCAAAATCTATATAAAAATCTTAAATAACGCTTTTTTAGCATATTTATTTTTATGTGGCAACTTCCTTCTCCCAGCCACATAAATTATTTAACAAAACAGCTAAAAACTACCTTTTCGAGCTTATTTTTGTTTGTACTATCCATGCTCCTCTTTCCATCTAATTTTCACCTAAATAATAAAGCGGTGGAACCTTATCGTGTTATTATTCATCTAATCAATTCCAGACATCTGATAACCAATCCTTTTTATCTGTTCTACACTGTTTTTTTCAGGATAGGAACGATAAAATTAATTAAAAGTTTATTACGATGCAATTATATTTTAATTCCAATAATTGTAACATCATCTACCTGCTCCAAAGTACCCTGCCAATCGGTAAATCGTTTATTCAGCACCTCTGATTGTTCCTGCATGGGTTTATTGGAGTTAGCAACCAATATATCTTCGAGCTGTTTATATTTAAATTTTTTCCCTTTTGGGCCGCCAAACTGATCAGCATAGCCGTCAGTTATGGCATAAATGATATCATTGTCTTCCAATTGCACTGTGCGTTGAGTAAATGGCTTTTCATATTCCCCAAAACTTCCTACAGGCATTTTATCGGGTTTAAATTCCAATAATTCTCCTTTTCTGCAAATATAAAATGAATTATTAGCTGCCGAATATTGCAATTGTTTTGTTGGTGCATGAAATCTTAAATAAATGAGGTCCATCCCATCTTTTCCTTCTTCTACAGCATCTTCAGGGTTTACAGCCATAATAACAATCCTTCTTAATTCATTCAGAATATCATTTGTATCTACTATTTTTTTTGAATATACTATTTCATTCAAAACCCCCATACCAATAAGACTCATAAAAGCACCCGGAATACCGTGGCCAGTGCAGTCAGCAACACAAAAATAGGAGTAATCGCCCCGCTGATGCATCCAGTAAAAATCCCCCGAAACAACATCTCTGGGTTTATATAAAACAAAATGTTCTGGAAAGTGCCGCTGAATAACACTTGTAGCCGTTAAAAATGAACGCTGAATTCGTTTTGCATAGGAAATAGAACTGGATATTTCATGGTTTTTTTCTTCTACCAATTGTTTTTGTATCGTAATTTCAGTGTTTTGTATCTCTACCTTTTCTTTTTGGTCTTCGATTATTTTTTTTTGTTTTTTAGTAATCTGTAATGATCTTAAAATGAGCGCAGTAAATACCAGCACAATAGCCAGGCCGCCTAGTACAAAAATTATTATTATGGTTTGTTTCCTGCTTTTTTCTTCGGCTAAAGCCTCTTGATTTTCTAGTTCTTTTTTGTGTTCTGCCTCAGCAACCGCTTGCTGTTTTTCAAAATCAAAGGTCATTTGGGTTTGTACGGTCTTTTTTCTGGATTCCTCATTATCGAGACTGTCCTTGTAAAGTATGTATAGTTTCTGATTTTTAAATGCTTCTTTAAAGTTTCCCCTGGCACTATCTAATTTTGAAAAGCTAAAATATGTATTTCGCAAACAATCATTGTTTCCAGCTATTTTCGATAATTCAATCGCTTTATTCAGGTATTCTTCGGCTTCGTCATTTTTTTTCAGCAGCATACACAATGTTCCAATATTGCTATATGAAATAGCCATACGCGTTTTATTTTTTAGTGTTTTGTTTATATCCAGTGCTGCATAATAATTTTTTAAAGCTTCGGAATAGTTCCCCTGACTGGCATAAGCATTCGCTATGGCTGTATAAGAGCTGGCAAGCCCCTCTACATTGCCCAATGCTTCATTTATTTTTAAAGATTCGAATGAATATTTTAGCGCTTCATCATAATTATTAAGGTGATAATATACTATCGCTATATTGTTATAGGAAGTAGCAATACCTCTTTTGTTTCCTATTTCTTCCTTAATTTTTAGCGAAGCAAAATGGTTTTTTAATGCTTCGGCATAGTTGCGCTGTTCTTTATAGATAATTCCAATATTGCTATAAGATGATGCTTTGCCTTTTTTATCTCCAATTTCTTCATATATTTTTAAGGCGATCAGGTCATTTTTTAAAGCTTCGGGGTAAATACCTTTATCCGAATATATGTTGCCTATATTGAGATGTGAGCCTGCTTTGCCTTTTTTATAACCAATAGCTTCACTTATTTTCAATGAATTAAAATAATTTTTTAATGCTTCGGAATAATCCCCTTTAGAGGCGGATACAAGTCCTATATTTATATATGCATCGGCTTCTGATTTTTGTGCACTTAATTTAATTTTAGCATCTGTGCTTTGTTCAACTATTTCAGCTTTTAATTTAATGATATTATTTGCAAAAAATATGGCGCTATCATACTCACCAATGCTATAATATTCTCTTGAAAGCTGCGCAAAATGTTTTAATTTAGTTGTATCCGTTTTGTCTGTTTTAATAAGCTGCTGAAGGGAATCAATCATTGCGTTTTGAGAAAAACAAAATGATGGTATACTTAGAAGAAGAAAATAAAAAACGACTCTTAATAAAACTTTTTTCATTATTGTGCTATTCTTTTCAATGCTTTACAAACAAAAACGAGCTGATAATTACAGCATTTTTGTTTTTCTATTAAATTAACCGATAAAACTATTTTGGCTTGTTATACAAATTAGTGTATTGTATAACTATTGAATTATAGTCTGCACTTAGCAGAAGCCCCAACATCCTGATAATAGGCTTTTTAGCCTTTTCAATTAATTCAGTAGAATATTATTTACCTTAAAAATTTTTATGGTTTTATTAATTTTTGAATGTAAACAGTATTATCCATAACGGTTTTTAAAATATAAATTCCGGAAACCATATCCTTATTCGGAATTACAACTGTTTTTTCAGAATTATTACCAATTGTGTATGTCCAAATTACTTTACCTGTGATATCAGATAGAGACATACCATAAACAGGAAGATTGCTTTTTATCATACAATTCCAGTTATTTTCGGATGGATTAGGAAAAACCATTATTGCACGCTCATTATCTGCTTGCTCTTTTATACCAACTCCACATGCAGAAACGCTAATTTGCTTTGATACGGATTTAGAACAGCCGGTTAATGAATCCGTATACATATAGGTAATCTGATGATTTCCAATACCTGCAGCAGCCGGGTTAAATAAGCCTGCATTAACAGATGGTCCTGAATATGTTCCACCAGAAGGACTTCCTCCGCCAAGCGTAAGGGCTGAATCGGTCACACAAACTGCTGAAAAAGAAGACAAACTAACAGTAGGTGGTATAAGACAACCCAGTTTGGAAATGAAATTACTTGTTGAATTTCCGGCATTCACAAAATCGCCCGTAGCATAGAGGGAGTTTTTATATAACTCAATATCGAATATAGTTCCGTCAGTTCCATAATTCACAGCATAAAATGTATGATTAGCGGGGTTATATCTTGTAATATTATAGGCATCAACAGAGGGATTCACTCCCCAGGCTGCTTCATAAAAATCACCGGCCATATACATATTATTATCCACTATTTTTAAAGCATTAATGGGGCCATTGGTAGCGTATTCATTATTAAACATATAATTTAACTGGAAATTTGTACCATCGTATACATTTGCACAATAGGAATAATAGTTTGGATCGGTGTTATAACCTGCAACATACAGAAGATTTTGGTTTGGATCTACTTCAAGTTTTTTTACACGAATAGGGAAACTCGCACTAGGCCCGGTAATCCCTTGATACGTAAAGCCATTTGATGAAAATAAAAAACCTCCAAATGCGTAATAGGTCTTGAATTTATAATAAGCTATATCAGTGATTGCTGTACCTGACCATGAAGGAAGGCCATCAAGGAAACCAGCAATGCTGTCAAACACTGTTCCGTTCCATATTATGTTTTTTCGTGTAATATTACCGTAAGAAGAAAAATCGCCACTGATGTACAATTTACCCTGAAATGATTTTAAAAATTTCACATTTCCATTTGCAACATCCTGACCAACTGAAATCCAATTAGTCCCGTTCCATTTTGCAAGATATTTAACGGTATCAGTTCCTGACATTGTAAAGCTTCCGCCAGCATAAAGTTCGCTGTTATACATGGCTAATGCTTCAACAGGAGCATTAAATCCCACTCCTATATTTTCCCAATCAGTTCCATCCCAGGCTGCAATAAAATTAGCAATTTGATTACCTGCAGATGTAAAGTCTCCACCAACAATTAATTTATTGTTTACCGTATCATTCAAAAGAACTTTTCCTCTATCATTTAAACCTAAACCTAATTGGCTCCAGGTTTGGGAATAAACAATACTTATCAAACACAAATAAAATGCTGTTAGAGTAACTATTTTTTTCATTCGAAATAGGGATTTGTTAATTTTTACGTTTTTTATATCGTTTTTAAAAGCTTGCTTTTTATAATCCAAATTTAGCAGAGAGTTCTAACATCTTGATAATAGGCTTTTTAGCTTTTTCAATCAATTCAGCTGAAAGGGTTATTTCAGGCTGTTCATATTTTAAGCAATTATAGAGCTTTTCCAGCGTGTTTAATTTCATATGGGGACAATCATTACATGCACATGAATTAGTTGGTGGAGCGGGTAAAAACAGCTTTTCCGGGTTATGTTTATTCATCTGGTGTAATATCCCTGCTTCGGTTGCTACAATAAACTCTTTTGCATCCGATTTTGCCACATAGCTCAATAAACCGCTGGTACTTCCAATGTAATCAGCAATTTCGAGTATAATCGCCTCACATTCAGGATGTGCCACTAATTTAGCATTCGGATATTGATTTTTGAGCTTTGTAATTTTTTCGAGTGAAAAAATTTCGTGAACCATACAGCTGCCATCCCACAGGACCATGTCCCTGCCTGTTTTTTTCTTAATGTAAGCGCCTAAATTTTTATCGGGTGCAAATATTATTTTTTGATCTTTTGGTAAACTTTCTACAATTTGTTCGGCATTAGAGGAAGTACAGATAATATCGGTCAATGCCTTGATATCAGCGGAACAGTTGATGTAGGAAATTACCAGATGATCGGGATGCTGTGCCTTGAATGCTGCAAATTTATCGGCAGGGCAGGAGTCGGCCAGTGAGCAGCCGGCATTAAGATCGGGTAAAAGCACTTTTTTCTGCGGGCATAAAATTTTAGCTGTTTCGGCCATGAAGTGAACTCCGGCAAAAACAATGATGTCAGCATCCGTTTTTGCAGCCTGCTGCGATAAAGCAAGGCTGTCACCAATAAAATCAGCAATGTCCTGTATATCGGCATCCTGGTAGTAGTGGGCAAGGATAACTGCATTTTTTTCTTTTTTTAGTTTATTTATTTCCGAGAACAAATCTAGGGATAAATCAATTGGAATATCTAAAAAACCTTTTGCTAACGAATCCACCAACATATCAATATAATATATATTTTATTTAATTTAAAAAGAAAATTGTTGTTGTTATTGGTCTGTTAGTAACGTTCAAATGTTTTTAATAAAACGATTGATTTATATGATATTAACAAACGAGTAACACTTATTTTAACATTTACATTTTTTAATGTCTTGATAAATAGAATTATAAGTAATTATAAACAAACAGCTCGTAACTTTATTACCTAATAAGTATCTTACAAAATTACGATTTTTTATGTTATCAAATTGTTGAATTAAATATAAAATTGAGGATAACATTTACTTGCATTATCAGAAAATTTATTCAGGCAATATTATATTTAAACAATCAAAGAAAATGTTCTAATAGCTTTTAAATACAAGATTTGGTTATTAACATTTTTTCTGTTGATAAATATTAAATTAGATGGTTAGTTATCAGGCCTTTAATTATGAGCTTTACACCATTGTTAATAAGCCAAAAAAGCTGTTAATTACGGTGCTTAAGGGCTTATTATTAAGCAGATAGATTTTTTAAAGCAGTTTAAGTTGGATTTTTACATTTAAACTATCCAGATTATTTGAGGTAGTTTTTCGGTAATTATATAAACTCAAAACGCACTTTTTTTGAATTTTCCCTAAAAACAATTGAATTTTATTAATAAATAAACCATTAAACGATGAAGGTAGCAATAGGATCAGATCATGCAGGCTTTTTATTAAAAGAAGTATTAAAAAGTTATTTACAAGGTAAGGGTTTTGAAGTAAAGGATTTTGGGTGTTTTTCTGAAGAACGTGCTGATTATCCGGACTTTGCACATCCTGTAGCGGAATCTGTTGAAAACAAAGAAGTAGATTATGGTTTATTAATGTGCGGTACCGGAAACGGAATTAATATGGCGGCCAATAAGCATAAAGGCATTCGTGCTGCATTATGCTGGAGCCCGGAAATAGCTTCTATGGCCCGTTTACACAACGATGCTAATATATTAACACTGCCCGCCCGCTGTATCAGCGAAGAAGAGGCTAAAAAATGCGTGGATACATTTTTCAGCACCGAATTTGAGGGTGGAAGACATGCGGATAGAGTGAAGAAAATTTAGTTAGTTTATAGTTTATAATTATGAGTTTATAGTTAGGCTGGGCTATTGGTTTCCAGTAGTTTATAGTTTATAATTGTGAGTTGATACTTTATAATTTGATCTTTATATATAAATAAGCGTGAACGAATATCCAACCTTAGTTTCAATGCCGAAAACACCTAATCTTAAAATTTTTGGTTTAGGGATATTTTGTAGTTTTTTCGTGCTTTCTTCGGCTCTTTATGCACAGGAAGTTAAAAAACTGGCTGATTCCCTCACCCCTATTGTTAAAGATAGTAAAGCGGAATACTACTCCCAAAACATTTCGGTAGAGAGTTTAAGTAAAAACCTTCATGTACTGGCTTCTGACGAATTTGAAGGCAGAGAAACCGGTAAAAAAGGCCAAAAAATGGCTGCAAGCTATATTGCGGCTCAATTTAAGGCAGCCGGAATTCCACCCTACAAAGACACGATGTATTACCAGCCATTTATGCTGAATGTAATTGTGCCTTCTACTGCAGAGGTTTTTGCAGGTAAAAAAAAATATAAAAATAATATAGATTATTATACTTATCCTGACCAGGTGGAACTTAATCTGTCGGCAGAAAATATCCTGTTTTTAGGCTACGGCCTGCAGGAATTGAGTTATAACGATTACGAAGGGATGGATGTAAAGGATAAAGTGTTGATGATACTGGAGGGGGAGCCGTTTTCAAAAGACTCTCTATCATTGATATCCGGAAAAAAGATGAAATCGTCCTGGCTGACAGACACTAAATTAAAGATTAAAAAAGCGGGTGATAATGAGGTTAAAGGATTGTTAATAGTGGTGGAGGATATAGTTAAAGACGTTGAAAAAAATAAACATAAGCTGGAATCCTCGTCTATGAAGCTGGAATTGCCTGACAGCGGATTATTTGTTATTTACATATCTAAAAAAATGGCAACCGATATTTTAAATGCCCATGCGTATTCAAAAAACAAAAACGCAGTGGATTTACTTAAACAAAAAATTTCGGAAACGGGAAAGCCTTTTAACATGGATATTCCAACATCTTTTAATATATCGGTGAAAAATGTAGTAAAAAAAGTAAGCTCTGAAAATGTGCTTGGATTTATAGAAGGCAGCGATTTAAAAGAGGAAGTTGTGGTTATTACTGCACATTACGATCATTTGGGTAAGGAAGGAGCTGTGGTGTTTAATGGGGCAGATGACGATGGCTCCGGAACGGTAGCTGTTATTGAGCTTGCAAAAACATTCGCGAAAGCCAAACAGGAGGGAGCCGGCCCCCGAAGAAGTATGTTGTTTATGACAGTAGCAGGGGAGGAGAAGGGTTTATTGGGATCATCCTATTATGTTAATAACCCCGTATACCCGCTTAAAAATACCGTTTGTGACCTTAATATAGATATGATTGGCCGTTTGGATGACAGACACCCTAATAACCCTAATTATGTATACCTGATAGGTTCTGATAAATTGAGCTCCGGCCTTCATAAAATCAGCGAAAAAGCCAATAAAACCTATACAAATTTAGAGCTGGACTATAAATACAATAATACAGCAGATAAAAACCGCTATTATTACCGTTCTGATCATTATAATTTTGCTAAAAACGATATTCCGGTGATCTTTTACTTTAACGGTACTCATGTTGATTACCATAAAGAAACGGATGAAGTAGAAAAAATAGATTTCAATAAAATTCAAAAAATCACAAAACTGGTATTTTTCACTGCCTGGGAGCTGGTAAACCGCGATGAGCGGATAATTGTGGATTCGGATAAAAAGTAAAACAGAATCGCCTGAAGGCAATAAAAAGGGCAAAAAACCAGGGAAACCGAAGCTTAATTGCTTCGGTTTTTCTTTTGTTCGGTAATTCCTGAATTAATTAAAGTGTTTTATATAGCTGTTCACCACAAATAATAAGCTTCCAATACAAACCAAAAGTTTAGCACTAAATAAATGGATAGTAATGCCCAGGAAGCTTTTTTATCGAACCGTTGAGCCTGCTCGGTTCGGTTAGTTTTTATCAGCTGCAATGTATATGCAGAGCAGGCAACAACGGCAAAAATAAAAAACAGTGTTACCCCATGCAGTGTATCCACCAGTGTAAAGGTGGTGGATTCGGGCAAGGCAGAGTCAATAACATATTTATTACCAATTACAGCAAACAGCGAGCCTACACATAGGCTAAAGCGCGAGTCAATACTGTCACGGTGTATGAAAAAGCAAAGAAAGGACAGTAAGAAAGAAATATACATTCCTATAAATAACTTAAGAAAGAGCCACCAGGAATCCCTTTCTATACCAATTTGCACCTTAAAACTACTGAATTCTGAATTTTGGGTGCTTACACCGGGTTCACCAAAAGCGGTTTCGTACTTTTTTTTACTGGTGAAAATTTTAAAACTGTCTGGTATGACCTTCCATCCGGAAATAGTCCATTTGGAATAGTGTTTACCTACTGTATCTTCCGCAAATATTAAATCTTCGGAATCATACTGTGAATTTTCTATGGAGAACCTTAATTTCTGACGATCAAAAGGGAAGTTTTGTATTTTCCAGGAGTCTTTCATTACACATTGCAGCTTCATTAACATGTAAATACGGCCATCAGCTAATGTATCAGCTGTGTAGAAAGATTTATCAACCGTTTTTGCCATAGGCACTTCCATGTACCTGGAGAAATCAAAATCCTTGTTTCTGTATTTTAACCATAACCAGAGATTGATTGTATATTGTTTATCCATGAAATTGATATCATGAATGCTGTTTATATAAACCCCCACAGAAACAGTATCCGGAGCATCCGAAGCCTTAACGAATGAAGATTGTAACGTAAATAATAAACAGAGGAAAATAATTTTTTTCATTTCAATTTTATTGTTTTGTATAATCAGTTTTTTAAGCAAAATATCAATTTATTATATAAGTGTAATTTGACACCAATGCTGGAATAGGGTGCCTCCCTGTTTGTTTAGCATTTCCGAGATAAGCATTGTGGCGATTTCGTTTGTAAAGTTAGTTTTAAATAATAAAACGGCCCTAAAAATAAGATGTGTGAATAATGTAAGTTATTTCAAAGGTTCTGTAAAGTTTTTGTATTCATAGAATTTACCTTTGCCTCCTAAATACTGATTGAACAGAGAGCCATCGTATTCCCATAAAAGCAAACTAAAACTTTAAAAAAATTATGAATCTCAAAAGAATTTTTGGAGCAATACTTACTATTCTCGGAATAGGCGGACTTATTTATGTGGCAGTACTATTTGTTAATACCTCTGGTGGAACAAAGGATGTTAAAGCGGTTGTTATTTATAGCATACTTGGGCTTATATTTTTTATCTCAGGAATTAGCTTGGTGCGAACCACAAAAGACGAAGCCTAATAAACCGGTTTGATTTTAATTTGTTTGACCCATAGTTGTTTCGGTTGGCGGTATTTTGCTTTTAATGCTATTAAGCATTCCCCTGGCGTTTAAATATCAAATTTCCTATTTGTAAAACGCTTTCATTCCTCTTGACTTTTCCTGATCACTAATACCCTAAGTGCGGATATTTACTACATTTGTGTATGATGCTAAAAGACTCTTTTGCGGTAATACTAAAACATCATCTCCTCACCACAGTATTTTGTTTTTGTCATTTAATATCCCAAGGACAAAACAGCAAAATTGATTCTCTCCAACAAATCATAAAAACAGCCAAAGAGGATACCAGCAAAGTCAATGCCCTTAACCAATTAAGCAAGGAATTTTATTTAAGAGCAAGTTACGATACAACCCTCCTATTTGCAGGTAATGCAACAAAATTGGCAGAGAAATTAAAATTCAGAAAAGGAATTGCAACGTCTTACAATATCATCGGAAATGTTTATGCTGAACAAGGTAATTTTCCCGAAGCGCTGAAAAACCATTTCGCTTCTTTGAAAGAAAGAAAGGAAATTGGGGATAAACGCGGAATTGGTAATTCCTATAACAATATTGGAAATGCCTATCACAACCAGGGCAATTACCCTGAAGCGCTGAAAAACCATTTTGCCTCGTTGAAAATAAAAGAAGAAGTGGGGGATGAACATGGAATCGCTATTTCTTACAACAACATTGGAAATGTGTATTACAGCCAAGGCAATTACCTCGAAGCGCTGAAAAATCATTTAGCCTCTTTGAAAATATGTGAAAAAATAGGGGACACGCAAGGGGGTGCTTCTTCTTATAACAACATCGGAACTTGTTATTACAGCTTGTTTAATTATCCAGAAGCACTGAAAAACTATTTTGCTTCGTTGAAAATAAAAGAAGAAATTGGAGACAGCACAGGAATCGCGGCTTCTTACAATAATATTGGATCTGTTTATGAGAATCAAGGTAATTATCCAGAAGCACTTAAAAACCATTACGCTGCTTTAAAAATCAAAGAAAGAATTGGTAACAAACGATGGCTCACGTCTTCTTATAATAACATAGGACATATTTATGTTCTCACCGGCAAAGCCAAAGAGGGGAAGGAGTGGCTGGAAAAAGCATTAAAACTGTCAAAAAAAACAGGCTCTTTGGAAGAAATTAAAAACAGTTATGCCAATCTTTCAAAAGCGGACAGTGCTCTGGCGTCCAACACCTACAGCCCATTGCAAGTTAGATTGGAGCTTGCGATAAATGCGCTGGAAAATTATAAAATGTATGTGTTGTGTAAAGACAGCTTGATCAATGAAGAAACGATAAAAAAATCGGAGCGTGAAAAAAACCAATATGAGTTTG
>JAZKDU010000034.1:0-8787 GCA_040387415.1 Bacteroidota bacterium | reverse complement strand
ACAGCTTCGTTTAATTTTTAACCAATTTATTTTTTTAGAGTTGTGCAACGGTCACCTGTGTTAGGGGTTGTGCTTTTTCATAAAGTTCGTTACACAATGAAAAAATCAAAGCAGTCTAAGCACAATTCTAATATGCTTGTACAACCGAGCTAATAACAATACTTCCTTTAGTCGGTGCGTCATTCAATTCAAAATATTCTAAGTAAACCACTTTGTCATGAATCATTGGTGATGTAAATACATATTTTCTCGAAGGATCTTTCCGATTGTTTGCTGATGTAAATGGTCCGTAATATTCTTGCTCATACATACTAGTGATTGTATATAAATGTAGAGTTGAGCCTTCAGGTAAAAAGAAAGAACTATAAATAAATCTCAATCCTGTCGATGTCGTACTAATTTTTAATATCCAAAGTTGTCCGTTGTTTATGTTTGCGTTATGGTATTGTGCATTCTTTTTCAAATCAATAAGCTTTTCAATTCTCGGTCCCTCATAAAAAAAGTTATCGGGTGACGCTTGATATTCAATTCTCCCTGTGTCTGTCGATTTTGGTGTGTAAGGATGTGGCTGCATTGAAACTACATACTTTTCAATAGAATCTCTGTCTAACGTTGGTGTTTTTATTGAAGGTAAAGATTTTAAGAAATTAGCCGTAAAGATGTCCGGATTCTTGAAAGAGGTAGGTCGTAATATATTTAGTGGTTTTTTTCTTTGAAGAGTGTCAGGCTTATTATGATTTTCTTCCCGTTGAGCAAAACTTGTCTGAGCAAAGGTCGTAAGTAAAACAAATGAACAAATCTTGAATATTCTCATTTCGAATTAATGCTTAAATGTCTATTTGTCGGGTTACGTAGCATTACCCCTAACGTTTGGAAGCCTTGCGATGTGATGGTTTAGAAAGCACTCCACTGTCTGCTATCACAAATATAAATTAAAAGCGCCACAGGTTATGGCAAATGTTTAGAAATAAATTTATACCGATTTAATAAACATTTGCATCTAGCACGAACTCCAGCATATTCACAAAGGTGATGTTAGCAGTAGTTATTTTAGCTCTAATTCATTAAACAAAATTGTCATTTCGTTTGTGTTAAATTCAGAAGAAATATACTTTAATTCATAGTTCTTGTCTGAAATAAAATAAAATTTCAAGTCGGCAACCTTAAAAGTATAGCAGGGTAAGTTTTCAAAATTCTTGATATTACCTAAGTCAAGACTAAATTGCCCTTCCTCTGAAATAATATTAATTCTAAATCTTCTATTATGGGGGTCTATTTCATTGAATTTTATTTTATTAATTTTGGTGTCAGTTATAAGTTTATTTATTATTGGAATTAAATTATTTATTTCTTTATTTGTTAGAATAGGAATTTGTCCCAAATCCCATTTTTTATTTTTCCAAATAATAAATTCAGAAAAATTTCTTAAAATAATGTTTTCATCATCTACTTCAACTGTATCTGAATTTAATAATGCGTCAACATACTTGTCAAGCTCACTCATTGCGGCACGACAAGTTCCTGCGGAGTTGTATTGCCAAGCGTCTGAAATTTTAGTTTTTGAGTCTTTGGTGAGTTTCATATAATTACTGCTAACAATTTATAAGCGCGACTGTGTTTCAGTATACCTATCCTCCCTCTTTCTTCCCCATATTTACCAAAAATCCAAAGGCTGCAGCAGTGAAGAACATGATCAGACTGTATATAGCAGGTGGTATACTCATCGCGCTGTTACCAATCACAGTAAGTGCAATATAAATAGCTAAGGTACCATTGTGAATACCAATTTCCATTCCAATTGCAATGGCTTGTCTTTTTTCAAGACGAAGCAAGCGAGGAAGGAAATAACCGATTGCCATACTTAATATGTTAAATGCAAATGCAGCAAAACCAACCTCTTCAAAATAGACTACTACATTTTGGCGTTCTTTCATTACTGCCATCACAATAATAAGCGCCAGAAATGTTGCAGACAATATCTTTACAGGTTTATCCAGTTTTAACGTAAACGCAGGGAATTTTGAACGGATCAGCATCCCTATTGATACGGGAATTAACACGATAACACATACATCAATCACTTTTTTAAATTGCATTGGCACCACCTGGTCGGTTTGCATAAAATAAGCAATTGCAAAATTCACAATAAATGGCAGCGTAAAAAGCGCGAGGACACTGTTAACGGCAGTAAGTGATACATTCAGCGCTACATCGCCTTTTGCAAGATGACTGTATAAATTAGCGGTTGCACCACCTGGAGCCGCTGAAAGCAGCATTAAACCAACGGCCATTTCTGGTGAAAGATGAAAACCTACCGCGATGAAAAAACAAAGTGCCGGTAAAATAATCATTTGGCATACAAGCCCTATAACAACTGCTTTTGGGTAAACCACCACACGTTTAAAATCATCAATGGTGAGGGACAATCCAAGCCCCATCATAATAATGCCAATAGCGAGTGGTAGTAATACAACTGTAAGTATGTTCGTTTCCATATTTATATAATTTATGATTTAGTAATTAAAATTTGCAACAGCTGATTGTACTTTTTAAATCTCAAATAACCAGGAAGTATATACCATCCTGCCAATGGTAGGAGAGCCATACGCTTCTCTGCGTTTTTCATCCAATAAATTAGAAGCTCCTAAACGGAATGTAGAATGGATTTTCGGAAGCTCATAACTTAATTGCAAATCTACAATTCTGTAACTGTTAACCGTGCCATTGCCAAAGGTGCTTTCCCATTGGTAAGTATCCACCCACTGAATATTGGTGGAAAAACCCAGATCCTTATAAATTTTGCGTCCTTTCAAACCTACATTTACCTTGTGTTTCGGAGTATTGAATCCCGGAATAATATCGTCACTTAATTTGCTTGTATTTAAATTAGCATACGTATAATTTAAAGTAGCAGTATATTTTTGTTGAAAGTAATATGCGAAGCCTACTACTCCTCCAAAGCTGGTTACCGCTTCTTTGGCATTAACAGGCACCTGGTATAACTGGTAATTTTTTGCCAGCACAGCATCCATTCCGCTTTCCTCGCCTGCCTGTGCATTCCCATTAGGACGTGCAACGCGGGTTTCTCCAATAAAATTAGTATAAATACTGTAATAAACAGTTGCATCTACATATACTTTATTTGCTACAATGCCTCTATATCCTAACTCTAGTGTTTTTACCTGTTCTGGCTGAACAGGAGCCAATGTAGTGGTTTTAAGAATGGATGGATCAATTTCAAATGTAGAATCATAATAGCTATTAAATTCCTGCACTGATTCCAAAGTGTAAACATTATCCACACCATTCAGGTTGCCCATTAAAATAATAGGCCCAATATCCAGGTAAAGAAATTGATTTTGCAATGTAGGGGCTCGGAATGCTGATTGTGCCGAAAGGCGGAAGGTGTTGTCCTTACGGGTATAAACCGCAGAAAATCTTGGTGAAGTTTGCGCATTGTAATTTTTATTTTTATCCACACGAACAGAGGCGGTCAGCGTTAATTTATTACTTTCATTATTAATCACTTTTTTACTGGCCTGCACAAATCCTCCTACCTCATAGGTGGAAAGATCAACATATTCCCCTTTAGGGTTATCGCTGCCATCTGCCAATGTATCTGAGCTGTTGATAAGGGTATCATGGAAAATAGTTCCATAGGATTTTGGATTGTATAATCTTACAGATTCACCGGCAATAACATCGGCAAATTTGAAATTAAAATTATACTGTCCTTCAAAGTGCGTGAGTGACGATTGATCAAGAAATTTTGAACCAGTTGATAAATGCGGATCATTAATACTTTTGTTTTTCACAGAATCGAACGCTGGTGTGCCGGGTTTGTACCATGCGGTATTAGCGGACATATTCGCCTGACTGGTAGCAGAATCCACCATCCAGCTTTGTAAATCATCCTGAAATGTGTTGGTATAATCGGATAGTGTGGTAAAGTAAGAGCTTAAATAATTGGAAATATAATTAGGCACGGCAGCTTTGGAAATATTGATACCGGTAAAAACAATATCATATGAATCACCAGCATTTTCAAGGGTTTTATATGCTTTCAGGAAAAAACGTTTACCATTTAGCTCCACCTTATGTTGCTGAAAGCGGATGTTGTTAATGCTGTATCGGTTAGAACCCTGATAAACGGCAGTTCCTGTTCCGAATTTATAAACATAGGATGCTTTTAAGCTGTCGTTAAACTTGTAATGTAATTCGCCACCCAGTTTTAAACTTTTCGCTTTATTGTCAGACAGTGCTGTTTCCATATAACCGGGGGCATTGATGGTCTTTTTGCCTAAGCCCCTGAATCCTTCCTGGTTGAAATCCAGCCAGTCGTTGATTTTAGTAAATGTTTCTGCTTTTTCAGGATCGCTGCTGTATCGCAAGCTTCTAACAATGGAGCTAAGGTCTTGCGTGGTAGAAATATCACCATAATTATTGGCAACAGGATCATTGGCTATCCAATCATCGGCACGGGTGTAAGACCCGGTGAGCTTTGCAGCCCATCTTTTATCTTTTCCAAATACTTCCGCATGACGCAGCTGGGCATCCATCAGGCTGTTTGTTCCGCCTTTTAACTGTACACTTGTTCCAGGAAACTCATAAGGGTTTTTGCTAGCCATACTCACCACACCCTGAAAGGCATTTGGCCCGTACATCGCGGAAGCAGCACCTGTTATAATTTCAACGCTTTGTAAGTCAATATCACTAGCCCCTAACATATTTCCAAGCGGGAAATTAAGTCCTGGTGCCTGGTTATCCATACCATCTACAAACTGTACTATTCTCACAGGAGCAGTACTGTTAAATCCGCGCATGTTCACAACCTTAAAACCCATACTGGATTGATTTATATCTACTCCTTTAAGGGTTCCCATGCCTTCATAAAAATCACCGGAAGCAACTTCCTTGATTTCCCTTGAATTCATTTTTTGTATGGATGAAGAAGACTCCCTGATGGTTTCGCTTACTCTGGAACCTGTTACAACAATTTCTTTCCCAAAAATAATGGCAGGCTCAAGAATAATATTGATTGCGGTTTCACCTTTTTTAACGGTCACATCCTGTATATTATATCCTACATAAGAAACCTGCAGCACAACTTCCTGCTTGTCGGTAAAATCGAGGTTTAATTCATAGTGTCCGTTAAGATCGGTGGTAACTCCAGTGGTAGTCCCTTTGATTACGATGTTAGCGAATGCAAGGGGCTGCTTCGTGTTTTTATCTGTTAACGTACCGGAGATTTTTTGTTCCTGTGCAGATGCGTTATTAACAGTAAACAATAGAAATAAAAAGAAAGAGGATAAAACGTAGAATTTTCTCATTAGCTTATTAGTATTGAATTATTTTGATAATAATTATTTTTACAATTATTTGTTTTCGTCATTGCGAGGAACGAAGCAATCCCTTATCAAATAAAGAGATTGCTTCGTTCCTCGCAATGACGTACTGTTTTTTTAAGTTACTTTATTTAGTAATTACTAATTTGTTGGTTGTTTTTTCGGATGTTTTATTGTCTACTACTTCCACAAAATATATCCCTGCCGGAACAGCCGCCACATCTAACTTTAATATATCGGTAAAGCTTTTAGATTGAAGCATTCGCTTTCCGGTTAAATCAAACAGTGTGGCTTTATATTCTGAATTTTTTGAAAGATAAATGGTTACCATATCTGAAGCAGGGTTAGGATAAATCAATGCTTCCATAACTGCAGCCGCGTGTTCATTAACACCCATAACAGGATTTCCCTGAAAAACAGGAAGCTCAATGTTTGAAGGGTATTGAGGTGAAAATGCAATGCGTTGTACAGCAACTCTCGGCATCATAAATGTTCCGTCAGGAGTTTTGTTGGTACCTTGTCCATCGCCTGGTTTTCTTCTGAAAAATTCACCATCAGCAATGGGAATATTTGGATTTACCTGGAAACGTGTATAGTTACTGCTGCTGATTAAAATTTTAACACGGTGATTTTTTCCAAATGTATAGCCAATCGGGAAACATTTAAATTTGTACTCATACACTTCGTTCACATTAATGTTTGTGAAAGCGGTGTTGTCATTAACAAAAGGGTATTCTTCATCCTGTGAAGGGTTTTCAACCAGGTTTTTAGCGTATAACCTGGCTCTTGCATTAACAGCACCTTCTACAACAAACATTTCTCTGCCATCAGGATATACATCCAGTATACGTATCATAAAGTCCGTATCGGTTTGGCCTGTACTGGTTCCTGTAGGACTTGATTTTGCATATAAAGTAGCAACCGGAAAACCAATCATACTTAATGAATCTGCAATAAGATCACTTGTGAAATTCACTACCCCCGGACGGTTCATTGTGTATGGCGCATAAGTAGCGCTTGCCACATCTACCTGGCCTTCGGTATCTTCATTACTATTTGGAATTTGTTCCAGCATATTACCGCCACCTGCTGTAAGAACAGGGTTATCAGGATCATGCACGTAAATTTTAAACCCTTCGTCAGCCGTTGGAGCACTGAAATTAAGGCCTCCGTTATTATGCAGATATAACTTTTGCTTTGTAATATTTGTAGTGATTGGAAACGTATTGGCCGAAAACCAGTAATTTCCAATAGTACTGCTTCCTGCAACACCATCATTAACAGGCCCTATAACATAGAAACGCACATTAGGAGCTGCAGCATAATTTTTATACGGTATCGGGTCTATGTGAACCGGGTCAAGACCCGATATAAGTGATTGACCGGAGGGAGGAACATCAATAGTATCAGTAATGATATTGCCGTTAATGGTATCTGATCCGATCACATATTGATATTGAAGGTTTTGTAAGCTGTCGGTTCCATTCATATAATTCAAGAACTGATAGAATGTCATTTTAAAATTTGCCGAAGGAACCCTTACATAACCAAAGCCTCCAAGCATCGACTGCCATCTATTACTTTCCGGAATCATAAACTTAGGATCACCAATGTATTGATCGGCATTATAATTAAGGTTATAGCGATACCAGGAAACAAATTCAGAATTTAATAGTTTTGAAATAGATAAAGAATCTCCGGAAATATCAGTACCCAGGCCTTCTGAAACATTAGCAGGATATTTATTAACTCCTTTCATATCGCCCGTTTCTCTTGATCCTATAGTTGCATGGGCCCAGGGGCCGATCACAATTTTTTGAAGGTTTTTATTACCGTGTGTGCTGCTTACATGCTTTTCCACATAATTCCTTGTTTCTATTTGTCCGTCAATAAATATGTCGTACCAGCCAGTAACGTTTAAAATGGGTACTTCCATATTGGTATAACGGCTATAAGTGCCATTCATATCTCCTTCTCCGTATTGGTTAACCATAGCACGGCTTTCATCCATATCTTTTCTTCCTACCGCATTAGGGTAGTAACCGGCATTTCCCAGGTTACCGTTTAAATCGTAATAACGGAAGCACGAAAAATGGTCAATTGTATTATTGGCCGCCACAAATTTATTGGGCAAACCATAATCAGAAGCGCTGTGTATTTCATTTTGTACATCATTATCGTTGGCAACCTGCGCAGAATCCTGAAATTCGTTATAAGCGTCAGTACCTGTGAATATCTGGCCTTTGAGCCAGCCCGTAACTAATCGATCTCTGAGAATACCGTTGTGAAATCCTGTACTTTTATAAAATTCGGAAGGGCCTACAATGGGTAATAAACATTTTAATCCCGGTTGTGTAGGATCTATTTTATGGGCAGCAGCAGCCTGATATTGGTTATATCCTAAAGCGGAGGCACCAAACATTCCTATGCGTCCGTTAAACATATTATCAACCGTATCAATAGTACCATCCCCATTGAGATCAAAGCCTTTTGTAAGATGATTTAAAATAAACTGGATACTGTTATAACCGTCTTCGTGATTGTTGCCGTTTTTGGGATCCGTTAATGGTGTAATGTCAAGTATATGTTTATAGTTTGGATGGTAAGGTACTTTACTCCAGCCATCGCTGTATAGCGGTAAATACACACCTTTTGAGGTATAGCGTCCGCGCATATCCTGCATAGCAAAACCGTAACCCAACATACCTAAAAGACCGCCCTGACTTGTTTGATCACCTTTGTTATAAGGGGTTCTGGAAAAGATGAGAGGCAATTGATAAATATTAGGATTCGGCTGCCCGTTAATGGAATCATAAATTAAAAGCTGAGTTCCTTTGCGCACCAATTCTACTTTTTGAGGAGGAAAACCGCTGGGGCCATCAAGGTCAACTTCTACTAAAAGATTGTCCTGAACAATTGGAAGAAACACATCGGTCATTAATAACGTGCTGTCCGGCATAACAAAAGGGATGGTGTAACGGGTTGTTAATTCTGAAATATCATCAAATTTGCCATTGTTTGGTACGGCTTGTCCAAAGGCCTGAACAAAAGTAAAAAAGGATAATGCAATGATTCCGAATAATCGCAATACGGCTGGCAGTGTGTGTTTAATTTTCATGGTATTTATTTTATCAAGATCCGTGAATGTGTTGTGTTTAAGAAAACTTAAAATACTACGAAAAAAGCAGTTTTTTTAGTCTTTCTTTAATGAATGCTTTTGTTTTTAAAGTTTTCAATAAAAGCTGTAATAGCTTTGTTATTAGTAATTTATGGGTATGAATTTTAACTCTTTATTAGAAGAATTTCATAATCAGTAATATTACAACAATATTTTTAAAGGCGCAAAAATTTTTAACCATCCTAAGAACTCAGAAATAGTATACACTCTTTTAGAAACTGTTTAAATTTTCATTAAAAAAAATTATATCGCCACTCACACTTT
>JAZKDU010000033.1:0-12002 GCA_040387415.1 Bacteroidota bacterium | reverse complement strand
ATGATAAAAAAGTAGAGATCAAACCAAACAATTCTTTTTTACATGATAATGTAGACTAATCATGAGAGTAAAAATCTTAAATGCCCATTCAACATACTGTTGAATGGGCATTTTTTTTGACTTAATATTATAATATTGAGTCTGAAAGTAGTTATGTTTAAACCGCTATGAAAATAATTAAACAGCTAGATGCACAGGTATTTTTAGTCGGGAACTATGGATTGTAATCCTGTACATTTTTTGAATATTTTGCTTTAGAATACGAGAGTGTAAGCAGAAGGATTTGAAAAGGGCTTCAGTACTAGTAAATTCAGTATGGAAGATTTCTAATTCAGAAAAGCTATATTATTGGAAACACCTTAAGTTGGACTGTTGATACAATAAATGTTGACAGGATGATCTTTTTCTTTATAAACTAATTCATTGAATCTGAAATTTTTCCGCCTTCACATTTAATAGTCCTGGAAGGGAATTTATTAAACATCATTATATCATGAGTTGCAATAACTACAGCCCTTCCGCTTTTGCTGATAGTAAGTAGTACATTCATAATTTCTTCAGATGTTTCCGGGTCAAGGTTGCCGGTAGGTTCATCTGCAAGTATTAATTCAGGGTCATTTAGTAAGGCGCGCGCAATGGAGATCCTTTGCTGCTCACCACCAGATAGTTCATGCGGCATTTTAAAGCCTTTTGTGGCAAGATTTACTTTTTCTAAAACTTCCTGTATGCGCTTTTGCATATCCTGCTTGTTTTTCCAGCCGGTTGCCTTTAAAACAAACAATAAATTTTCGTTGATATTTCTATCGGTTAGTAATTGGAAATCCTGAAAAACGATACCTAGCTTTCTTCTTAAAAAAGGGATTTCTTTTCGTTTAATGGTTGCTAAGTTAAATCCAGCCACACTTGCGTTGCCTTCCACAAGAGCAAGTTCGGCATATAACGTTTTTAGTAGGCTGCTTTTCCCGGTTCCTGTTTTACCTATCAGGTATACAAATTCTCCTTTGTCAATGTTTAAAGAAACATTGTTAAGCACCATATTGTGGGATTGAAATATAGAAACTTTATCTAAATGAATGATTGTATCAAGTGCCATGGTAATTGCTAAAAAGAGAGGTTGTAAATCGTTTTTAAAATTACTTTTAAACTTCGTCAACATTTATTTTTTGTTGCAATACTTTCAACATATATGCGTTAATAACTTTCAACTGCACTACAATTAAATGCTGCTATCCTTACTAATTTTACGCCTTTCATACATTAAATTGCCCGATGAACAAGGTAAAAGCAATTGTAGCATTCGTATTTATTATTTTAAC
Source organism: Bacteroidota bacterium (assembly GCA_040387415.1). GTDB lineage: Bacteria > Bacteroidota > Bacteroidia > 2-12-FULL-35-15 > 2-12-FULL-35-15 > 2-12-FULL-35-15. The sequence continues at coordinate 10,686 of JAZKDU010000033.1, read as the reverse complement.
AGGAATTGTATCCGTTTTTGCACAAAAAACAACGATATATGTTCATGAAGATGCAGAATTTAAAACTGCTATAGAGCTCTTTCAAAAAGAAAAATTCGGTGCGGCCCAAAAAAGTTTTACCAATGTGATTAAAACACATCGTGATCCTCAGTCACTGATCAGGATTGATGCCGAATTTTATAATGCAGTTTGCGCCATTGAATTATTTAATAAGGATGGCGAATTCTATTTAAAACAATTCATTACGGATCATCCTGAAAGTCCAAAAGTAAAAGGAGCCTATTTTTACCTTGGTAAATACAATTACAGCAAAAAAAAATACCGTGATGCCAATGAATGGTTCGAGAAGGTGGATATCTATGATTTAGAGACAGATGAACTTGCTGAATTTTATTTTAAACGCGGTTACAGCTATTTTTCAACAGAAAAATCTGATCTGGCAAAAAAGGATTTCTATGAAATAAAAGATGTGGATAATAAATATGCGGCTTCCGCTAAATATTATTATGCCCATATTTTATACAATGAAAAAAATTATGAATCAGCCCTTCAGGATTTTATTAAGCTTCAGAATAATGAAACATTTAAAGTGGTTGTTCCATATTACATTGCTCAATTGTATTATTTACAAGGCAAGTATGATGATGTGATTTCGTACGCTCCTAAATTGTTGGATTCAATTACCACTAAACGAGGCCCGGAGATTGCCCGTATTATTGGTGAATCCTATTATTACACCTTCCGTTATAAAGAAGCAATTCCATATTTAAAAATGTATGAAAAAGCTGTTGGTACACTTCCTCGTAAAGATAATTATCAGCTGGGTTATGCGTATTATATGGTGAAAGATTACGATAAAGCTCTCGGTTATTTTATAGATGTTACTTCAGTTGATAATGATTCGCTGGCGCAGAATGCATATTATCATGTAGGGGATTGTTATCTTAAAACTAATGGCAAGCAAAATGCGCTGAATGCTTTTGGACAGGCTTCTAAGCTTTCTTTCGATAAAGCAATTCAAGAAGATGCGTTGTTTATTTATGCACGATTATGCTATGAATTAGCCTATAACCCATACAACGAAACGATTAAGGCTTTTCAGAAATATATAAAAGATTTTCCGAAATCTTTGCGTGTGGATGAAGCATATACCTACCTGGTTAATGTATTTATCACTTCAAAAAGTTATAAAGAAGCGTTGGAGGCGCTGGAGAATATTACCGTATTAACTCCAGAATTGCAGGAGATTTATCAAAAAGTGTCCTATTACAGAGGGGTTGATTTATTTAATAACTCGCAATATACCGAAGCGATTGATTTGTTAAATAAAGCAATGAATTATAAATTTAATAAAGAGATCAGCGCTTTGGCGATGTATTGGATTGGCGAATGTTATTATCGTGAAAAACAATATATGAATGCTATTTATAGTTTGACAGCTTATATTGAAGAGCCCGGTGCAATTGGTACATCTGAATTCAGCGATGCTAATTATAATATAGGATATTCATTTTTTCAGTTAAAGGACTATCCTAATAGTAATTTATGGTTCCGAAAATTTGTCACCTTTAAACCACATGCTGATTTGAAGAAACAGAATGACGCGTACAACCGCATTGGTGATGGTTATTTTATGGGCCGTGATTTTAGTTCAGCTGCAGAATATTATAATGAATCCTATAAAATAAAACTGGTGGATGCAGATTATGCGCTGTTTCAGAAGGCTCTTTCGAATGGGGTGTTGAAAAAATACAGTTCAAAAATTGCGGATCTGTTAACATTCATTAATGCATATCCAAAATCCACATACATTCAAAAAGCCAAATTTGAATTGGCACAAACATACCTTTCTGATGGCCAGGATCAGCTTGCTTTATCCAGGTTTAAGAGTTTTATGGATGAGTACCCTAAAAGCATTTATATAAATACAGCATTGAGTAAAATTGGTTTGATCTATTATAACGCCAAGGATGATGATAATGCCTTAATTTATTTTGATAAACTAATAACCAGAGACCGTAAATCACCTGAAGCAAATGAAGCAATCAATGTTGTAAAATCAATTTATACTGCAAAAGGCAACGTGGATGCTATGGAAACATATTTGGCATCCATTGGGGCTGCAATACCACAGGTTGCTCTGGATACAATCTCTTATGGCATTGCGAAGAATCATTATATGGAACAGGATTGTAATGCAGCTGTTATTGACTTTGATAAATACATTCAGAAATTTCCTGATGGTATTTTTATTGTAAGTGCCAGTTTTTATAAGGCAGAATGTGATTTTAAATTAGGTAATACAGATGGTGCATTAACCGGTTATACCAATGTGATCAATAAAAATAAAAATCAGTTTACGGAACAGTCTCTTTATCGTGCTTCTGACATATTATTTAAGAAACAGAATTATGCTCAGGCTGTTGATTTATTTAAACAGTTGGAAACTTTGGCTGAAGACCCTAAAAATAAAGCAACAGCAATTGTGGGGTTAATGCGTTGCAGTTATCAGTTGAAAAATTATACGGATGCAATCAGTTACGCTGGTAAGGTTGCTAGTCTGGAGAAAAATAGTAATGAGCTGGTTCATGAGTTACATTACATTACTGCGCAGTCAATGATGGCAACACAAAGATATGATGAGGCCTTGGCTGAATTCCGCGCTGTAGCTAATACAGCAAAGAGTGACATTGGTGCAGAGTCATTTTATAATATTGCTTTTATTCAATATATTAAAAAAGATTATAAACAATCAGAGAAAACCATTTTCGATTTTGTAAATAACGAAGGCGACCATCCTTATTGGGTAACCAAAGCATTGATTCTATTGGCTGATAATTATGTGGCCTTAGGAGATAATTTCCAGGCAAAAACAACTTTAAAATCAATTACTACTGATTCTGATATTCCTGAGTTGATGAAAATTGCACAGGAAAAAATTGATCAGATAACTGCCGCTGAAGAGGCTGCGAAACAGCCTAAGCCACAGATAGAACCGTTGCAACTGAAATTTGAGGGGGATAGTACTGAACAGAAAAAATTATTTAATGAGCCGATTCAACCGACTCCTGAAGAAATTAAAAAACAAGAATAGTGATTTAGTGTTGCGTACGCTCTTTTGACAGACGCACTCTTTATGAGTTATACTTTATTTGTTATTAATACAATTACAATATCAAAAATGCATTATTTATAATAATGTAAGCCAATGAAAAGAAACGTAAATATAAAAGAGATCCTGGTTTTCCTTTTGTTAATAGCTCCCATGGGAATGCTATTCGCGCAGAGCGGTTTGGATTCAATGATAATTATCAGTGTTGGTGAGTATAAACCCACCATCACGGATGCTAATAAAATCAATGATAATCCAGGTTATAGCGATTCTACAAAAAAACTGCCGGTGTCGGGGTACCGGATAAATTCAAAAAAAATAAATACAGGTTTTGATGTGGAGCCAATTCAGGCGGCACAAATGGTTGGCGAACCTTTGACTAAGCTGTATAATGCATTAGTAAAGATAGGAATGGGCACGTATACTACACCTTACGGTGAACTATGGTATAACAGTCTGCGTTCCAAAACTTCTGCCTATGGCCTTAGGTTAAAACATTTATCATCCTCCGCTACTTTGAAAGACTATGGTTTTGCAGGCTATAGCGACAATGAAGTGAGTCTTTACGGTAAAAAGTTTTTGAAGGAACACTCCCTGTTAGGTAATTTTGATTATGCCAGAAACGTAGTCCATTTTTACGGATATAATGCAGCATTGAATGATATCAGCAAAGACTCTACCTTACAGCGTTTTAACCTGATTGCGGGAAATGCACAGTTAATAAGTCATTATGCGGATGAGAAAAGATTAAACCACGATATAAGGCTTAAATATTACAATCTGACCGACAATTATAAAGCATCTGAAAATAATATAAAAGCCGAAGGGTTTTTACAAACAGCAATTAGTAAAGAAGTGCTTAAAGTAAATGCAGGTATCGATTATTATAATTATAAAACTCCAAATGATACTGTTAATAATACAATCATTTCAGTAAATCCGAACTTTATTGCAACGGGCGAAAAATACCATGCAAATATTGGTGTTGTTGCTGTTATGGACATTTTTGTAAAATCGAAATTTTATTTTTATCCGAACGTGAATCTGAGTTACAACGTATTTGATAATATTATTATTCCGTATGCTGGTATAACAGGTGGTTTGCAGAAAAATAGCTTTAAATCATTTACAGATCAAAATCCATTTGTGTTATCAGAGTTGGCAATGGTTAATTCAAATAAAAAGTATGAGGCATATGGAGGTATAAGAGGTACTTTATCCTCAACCACATCTTTTAATGCAAGGGCAGGATATTCAAATATAACGGATATGGCGCTGTTTGTGAACGATACATCGGAGGCATTGCAAAATAAATTTGGTGTTATATATGATGGAGGAACTGTTTTAAATATTCGGGGTGAAGTGTCTTATCAACAAAGGGAAAAGCTTCGCATTAGCTTACGCGGAGAATATTTTAGTTATAAAATGAAAACAGAACTAAGAGCATGGTATAAACCTCAGGTGGAAATTGCTGTTTCAGCACACTATAATCTGCGGGATAAAATAGCTGTTAAAATGGATTTGTTTTATATTGATAATCAATTTGCTAAAACATTTGTCACCGATACTACTTCTATAACCGGCCAAAAAGTGGTTGCGAAAGAATTAAAAGGCATATTTGATGCAAATATAGGTTTGGAATACCGCTATACTAAAAAGCTTGGATTCTTTCTTAATTTCAATAATATTGCCAATGTTCGCTATTACCGCTGGAGTAACTACCCCACTCAGCGGTTTAGTGTGATGGGCGGTCTGTCATACTCGTTTTAGAAAGCTGCTTAATCTTCTGAATGGAGATAAATTATTTCATTTTTTAATTATTGAGGTAAAAAAGGAGGCTTGTATTACTTTCTTGTCTAATTTCGTATGGCAAAAAATAAATACACTCAGATTATTACCTTTTATTTAATATGAAAACAATAAAATTTTTGTTCTGCCTTTTAGTAGTTGCGCTGTTTGTGGGCTGTAAAACCGATGCCACAGAAACACCAGCTTTTACTCTGGGTCAAAAGCATGAAGGAGGGATTATATTTTATATTGACCTTACAGGACAGCACGGTTTAATAGCAGCGCCTGCTGATCAGAGTAATTGTGCCTCCTGGGGATGTGATGGTAAATCTATAACTGGTACCAGTCCTTTTAATGGAGAAGGACATATCAATACCGCATTAGTTATTAAAAAGTGTAACGAGAAGAATGTCGCTGCCCAAATTTGCAATGATTTATTAATTGATGGTTATAGTGATTGGTTTTTACCATCCAGAAACGAATTAAATTTGTTATATCTCCAAAAAGATCTGGTAGGAGGCTTTGTAAATAATTTTTACTGGAGTTCTACTGAATATGATAATTACAGTGTTTGGGCTCAGCATTTTTTTAATGGTCATCAGGATAATAATAGTAAGTTCCCGGTAGCCCGGGTAAGAGCTGTAAGGGCCTTTTAGATTATTTTCCCTGGTTATTTATTATCTGAAAACTACTAGTTTGAGAATGATGAGTATAGTAGCCCTCCAGTATAATATATATGAATTATAATTGATTAAATACTATTTTGACCTATCAGTGCTTAATTATATTAAAAGCGGGTAAAACGAATAAAAAAGGCCATTTTAGACTGCATAAAACCACAACCAGCAATCCGTTAAACCACAAATCATGAAAAATACAGTTTTATTTTCTGCAATTTTATTTAGTGTATTAAGTATGAGTCTGTTCAGCTGCAACAGCCATTCTGATGACAAAAAAATGGAGCAGCATCATGAAAAAATACAGTATAAGTGCCCAATGGACTGTGAGAAAGGTAAAACCTACGATGAGCCAGGCCAGTGCCCGGTATGTGGTATGGATTTGGAAAAAACAGATGAAAAATCAGTTTAAAAGACCAACAGTTTTCCTAATAGAAGTAATTAATACTCATTTTCTGAGTCCTTCCACCAAGTTCGTCTCAATGGTAATAAAATGTTACCTTTTTAGATGTTCTACTGAAATAGTATCTGCTATTATCATTTAAGTTAATCATGCAATTGATAGTGATTTCGTATGGTGAGCAGTTGTTATTTTGCTCTGGAAATTGCTGTAAAAACCACTTTGAAACTGAAATAAATACGACCTCTAATCTATCTTTGATTTGTTAGCTAAATGTTAATAATTATCGGATCTTTTTAAGGCTTATTTTATAGTCATTTTCGAGGGAAATCGTTATATTTGTTAGCTTTTTAAAAAGCACGTCTCTTATCGCCTTAAATAGTACCAAAAAGCGTAAAAATATAAATTAAAATATGGAAAATACAGTGAACGAAAACGAAACAAAAAGTACGGTAAACGTGGGTGCGTCAGCTGCAGAATATTCTGCTGATAGTATTCAGGTGTTGGAAGGTTTGGAAGCAGTACGTAAACGCCCTTCTATGTATATTGGTGATACTGGCCAGAAAGGGCTTCATCATTTGGTATATGAAGTAGTGGATAACTCTATTGACGAAGCGCTTGCCGGACATTGTAAAAACATATTTGTTACCATTAATGAAAATAATTCCATTACGGTAAAGGATGATGGACGTGGTATTCCCACTGATTACCATGCGAAAGAAAAAAAATCAGCTTTAGAGGTTGTAATGACCGTGTTGCACGCTGGTGGTAAATTCGATAAAGATTCCTATAAAGTATCCGGTGGTTTGCATGGGGTAGGGGTATCTTGTGTGAATGCACTTTCTACACTTTTAACAGTTAACGTGCATAGAAACGGAAAAGAGTTTATTCAGGAGTACAACATTGGTAAACCTTTATATCCTGTTAAGGAAATTGGTACTACGGATTACAGAGGTACAATTGTAACTTTTAAACCGGATGAAACTATTTTTTCAACTACTGTTTATCATTATGATATCATTGCTGCTCGTTTGCGCGAATTAGCGTACCTGAACAAAGGAATTCGCATCACAATAAGCGATGTACGCGAAAAAGATGAAGAAGGAAATGATCGTTCAGAGCAGTTTTATTCTGAAGGTGGATTAAGAGAATTCGTTACCTATCTTGATGCTACCCGCGAAAAATTAATTGAAGATGTGATTTATATGGAAGGCGAAAAAAACGGGATTCCTGTTGAAGTTGCCATGATGTATAACACTTCCTATTCCGAAAATTTACATACCTATGTAAATAATATCAATACGCACGAAGGCGGTACCCATCTTTCTGGATTTCGCAGAGGCTTAACCCGTACGTTAAAAGCATATGCTGAGAAATCAGGTTTGCTTGCAAAAGTAAAATTAGAGATCAATGGTGATGATTTCCGTGAAGGTTTAACTGCTGTTATTTCGGTAAAAGTTCAGGAACCTCAATTTGAAGGTCAAACCAAAACCAAATTAGGTAATAATGAAGTGATGGGTGCGGTTGATATTGCTGTTAGCGAAATGCTGCATAATTATTTGGAAGAACATCCAAGACAAGCCCGTACTATTGTTGATAAAGTGATTTTAGCGGCAACAGCTCGCCACGCAGCCCGTAAAGCGCGTGAAATGGTTCAGCGTAAAAGTGTACTTACAGGTACCGGATTACCTGGCAAATTATCTGACTGTTCTGAATCAGATCCTTCTATGTGTGAAATATACCTGGTAGAGGGTGATTCCGCAGGTGGTACAGCTAAACAAGGCCGTAACCGTGCGTTTCAGGCAATTCTTCCGTTAAGAGGTAAGATTCTGAATGTAGAAAAAGCAATGGAATATAAAATTTATGATAACGAAGAGATCAAAAATATATTTACTGCACTCGGTGTATTCCGCGGTACCTCTGAAGATGAGCGTGCATTGAATATCGATAAATTACGTTACCATAAAGTAGTTATCATGTGTGATGCTGATATTGATGGTAGCCACATTACTACGCTTATTCTTACCTTCTTTTTCCGTCATATGAAAGAATTGATTGAAGGCGGACATATCTACATTGCAACACCACCTTTATATTTAATTAAAAAAGGAAAAGAGCAAAAATATTGCTGGACTGAAGAAGAACGTTCCGCTGCGGTTAGAGAGCTTTCCGGTGGCGAAGGGAAAGAAAGTACAGTGAATATACAGCGTTATAAGGGTCTTGGTGAGATGAATGCTGAACAGTTATGGCAAACTACCATGAACCCGGAGCACCGTACCTTGCGCAAAGTAACTATCACAAGTGCAGCGGAAGCAGATAGAATATTTTCAATGTTGATGGGTGATGAAGTGCCGCCACGCAGAGATTTTATTGAAAAAAATGCGAAGTATGCTAATATTGATGCATAATGATTTTCTGAAAAAAAAGATGAAAAAAAGGTGTTCTGAAAGGGGCACCTTTTTTTGTTCTGTAAATAGTATAATAAGCTAATTGGTATTATGAGGCAAAGAAATAAGAATAGGCCAATTCGTGAAATTAGTGGTCTTGAATAGAAGCTAAAATTCAATATCCAGATCAAAAGCCTGGCGAAGTTTGTTAATGGTAGGATTTTTGTCAGCAAGATGTTTATAGCGGTCCGTAGCGGTGTACAAATTGGTTTTGTCTTCCGCTAAGGTCATGATCAGGTTAAGTTGAATATCGAAATTATTTAACTCTTTTCTTAAATAACCTAAAAAATTCATTTTGTCTTCATTAATACTTTCTTCTAAAGCCTTATTGGTAATAATAAATTCAATTGTTACCTGGTCTTTTAAAACAGGGCGTTTGCTGAGTAAAGAAGCCGCTAAACTAGCTCTGCCTTTTGATTTAAGGTCATTGGCATAGGCGGTCCAAACAGTTTCAAGTGCCTGTTGGGTAAAAGCATTTTTAGGTAAGTTGGTGCCGGTAGCCTGTTCCGTATCATTCTCCTTTGTTTGCTCAGCTTTTTTATCAGTAGTTAAATGCTGATGGATAGAAGGGGTGGAGGTTTTTATTAATGGTTTTTTTATAATGGTTGCTGCAACAGTTTCCTGCTTTTGAGGTGGAGGAGTGGCAGAAATTTCTGTTTTAACAGGTGCTGCTGAACTCGTTTCCGGTAACTTTGTTTCCGGAGTTTTAGTAACAGAAGCAGGTGTAATTGTGGCCGATTGTAAAGTGGAATTTGAGCTAACAGTAGTATTAACAGCCGTTACAGCAATTTCGGGTTTAACGCTCCCCTTATTTAAGTCATTTTTTTTTTCGGTATCAGTCCCTATGGAGTTGATAGAAGCAAGTTGCATTAGCGCTAACTCTACCTGGAGTCGCTGATTTTTACTGGCCTTGTACTGAACATCGGTTTTATTAAATATTGTTAATCCTTTTATTAAAAAGGACAATGAACATTTACCGGATTGTTCTTTATATTTATCTTTTATGTTGTTCCCAACCTCAAGCAATTGAAGTGTTTCCGGATCCTTACTTACCAGCAGGTTACGGAAATGGTCACCCATGCCGGCAATAAAATTATGGCCGTCAAAACCATTGTTTAAAATATCATTGAACAATAGCAATACAGATGAAATGTTTTCAGCTAAAATGGCATCGGTAACTTTAAAATAATAATCATAATCCAATATATTCAGATTATCAATTACAGCTTTATAAGTAACAGTACTGCCTGAAAAACTTACAATCTGGTCAAAAATAGAGCAGGCATCACGCAACGCTCCATCTGCCTTTTGAGCAATAATATGTAATGCATCCGTTTCAGCGTTCACATTTTCGCTTTTCGCGATAAAGGCAAGGTGGCTGGCAATATCTTCTATCTGAATCCTGTTAAAATCAAAAATCTGGCAACGGGAAAGGATAGTAGGGATGATCTTATGCTTTTCTGTAGTAGCTAATATAAAGATAGCGTGCTTAGGCGGTTCTTCCAGTGTTTTTAAAAACGCGTTAAATGCGCTTGTAGAAAGCATGTGAACCTCATCAATAATATACACTTTATGTGTTCCCAGTTGCGGAGCATAACGCACCTGATCTACCAGGTTACGGATATCATCAACCGAGTTATTGGAAGCTGCATCAAGCTCCGATATATTAAGTGAAGCACCTTCGTTAAATGATTTACAGGATTCGCACTGATCACAAGCCTCAATAGCTTCTGTACGGTTAGTGCAATTAATTGTTTTTGCAAGAATACGTGCACAGGTTGTTTTTCCTACTCCACGCGGACCGCAAAATAAAAAGGCTTGCGCTAAATGGCCTGTCTTTATAGCATTTTTAAGAGTATTGGTAATATGCGCCTGTCCAACAACGGTGTTAAACGTTGCCGGGCGGTACTTACGAGCCGATACTATAAAATTATCCATTGTTATTTGTAAAGAAATACAAATTTAAAGATTAATATCAAATGATTGAGAAATGTTGAAAAGTATCTTAGCCTTTAGAGTTTGACCTTAAGCCTTGCAGAACGATAGTTAGCAATATCATAGTTTTTTGTGCAGAAAAATGATCTAATCTTTTGAAAATCAGTAGTTTTTATACTAATTATTGAAAATTGTTGCCCAAAACATAAAAAACACTATCTTTGTGTCCCTTTTAATAAAAAAGGTAAATTATATTATTAACCCAAAAAAATCAAAACAATGCAAAAACATTATGAAACCGTCTTCATTATGACTCCCGTTTTGTCT
>JAZKDU010000032.1:0-31806 GCA_040387415.1 Bacteroidota bacterium | reverse complement strand
GGCAGACAAATTATTTTTTCGATGGTAAACGTGAGTCGCACGTTACCCGCAGGTAAAACGATCTTGAAAGATATTTACCTGTCATTTTATTACGGAGCTAAAATCGGTATTCTCGGTTTAAATGGTTCTGGTAAATCAACGCTGATGAAAATCATTGCAGGCGTTGAAAAAAATTACCAGGGAGAGATCCATTTTTCACCAGGTTATAAAATTGGCATGCTGGAGCAGGAGCCACAGCTTGATAATTCGAAAACAGTTATTGAAATAGTTCGTGAGGGTGCTCAGGAGCATGTAAATATCCTGAATGAATACGAGGAAGTGAATAATAAATTTGCTGAAGAAATGACGGCAGAAGAAATGGATAAATTGATCAATCGCCAGGCAAAATTGCAGGATCAGATTGATCAGCTTGATCTGTGGAATTTGGATAATCGTTTGGAGCAGGCCATGGAAGCATTACGTTGTCCGGAAAGTGACACGCCAGTTGTTAATTTATCGGGTGGTGAACGCAGGCGTGTGGCATTGTGTCGTTTATTAATCCAGGAACCAGAAATTTTATTGTTGGATGAGCCAACCAATCACTTGGATGCAGAATCGGTTGACTGGTTAGAACAACATTTGCAGAATTATAAAGGCACAGTAATAGCTGTAACCCACGATCGTTATTTCCTTGATAATGTGGCTGGATGGATATTGGAATTGGATCGTGGTGAAGGTATTCCTTGGAAAGGGAATTATTCAGACTGGTTAGAGCAGAAACAAAAACGTTTGGCACAGGAAGAAAAATCGGAAAGTAAACGTCAGAAAACATTATTGCGAGAGTTGGATTGGGTTCGTCAAGGTGCTAAAGGTCGTCAGTCAAAATCGAAAGCTCGTTTAGCAAATTATGAAAAAATGTTGGGGGCGGATGCAAAAGCAACCGAAGAAAGATTGGAATTATTTATTCCGAATGGTCCTCGTTTAGGGAATGAAGTAATTGAAGCCATTGATGTATCAAAAGCATTTGGTGATAAGTTACTATATGAACATTTAAATTTTAAATTACCGCCTGCAGGAATTGTTGGTATTATTGGGCCAAACGGTGCTGGTAAAACTACATTGTTTAGAATGATTATGGCACAGGAAACTCCTGATACTGGTGAGTTTAAGGTTGGTTCAACAGTTAAGATTGCGTATGTAGATCAATCGCATACAGAAATTGATCCAAATAAAACGGTGTATGATGTATTAACCGGAGGACACGAGAACATTGTGATTGGTGGACAGACATTGAATTCCAGAGCCTATGTTTCTAAATTTAATTTCAATGGTTCGGATCAGGGAAAAAAATGTGGCATACTTTCAGGAGGGGAGCGCAATCGTTTACATCTAGCAATGACTTTAAAGAAGGAAGCAAACGTATTGCTTCTCGATGAGCCTACCAATGATTTGGATGTAAATACGCTTCGTGCATTAGAGGAAGGTTTAGAGAATTATGCTGGTTGTGCTGTTATTATTTCCCACGATCGTTGGTTCCTGGATCGCGTGTGTACACACATTCTTGCATTCGAAGGCAATTCACAAGTGTATTATTTTGAAGGCGGATATTCGGAGTATGAAGAAAACAGGAAAAAACGTTTGGGAAATATAGAACCTAAACGTGTTCGTTACAAACGAATAGCAGTTTAATTAATCGAAGCTAAATTGATACGGATAATGGTGGAATAAATTAATTTATTCCACCATTATTTTTTTAAGATAATCGTTCATAAATAGTCCATCCGGATCAAGCTGAGTGCGTACTTCCTGGAATTTGTTCCACATCGGATAAAGCTGTGATAATTCTTTGGCGGTTCTTGTATGCATTTTGCCCCAATGCGGCCTTCCGTTATGTTTTTTGAAGATAGTTTCCATAGCATCGAAATACGTTTTGTATTCCATACCTTTATACATGTGAACGGCAATGTAAATAGAATCTCTCTGATAGGCAGGACTTAAATACATATCATCTGCTTTCACAAAGCGCACTTCAACAGGGAAATGTACACGGAATTTATTTATATTAATAGATTCCCTCATTTCTTTTAATACTTCAATTCCTTTCTCAACAGGTAAGTTATATTCCATTTCCTGAAATTTTACCAGGCGTGGCGTTGCATAAATTCGGTTACTGTAATTGATGTCCATACCTGTTGAAACTCCTGCTGCCGAAATCTGACTAACAGTTTTACTTAGAGAAGGAAATAATTTGCAAGCCTCACTTAATACTTTAAAAGCACCATTTTCTAAAATCATATCATTAAAATATTTCATGAAAGAACTTTTAGTTGGTTCTTCTTCTGTAATATTCAGCGTTTTTATCTGAACTCCGTTTGTATGTGGAAACCAGTAGAATTCAAAATTTCTATTGTCATTTTTGTACTTTTCAAGATTTTTTAAACATTCATCAAAAGTACTTTTCTCTCTTACATATTTCAGTTTGTATGCAGGCACTAACTGAAGTTTTATTTTTGTAACAATCCCCAATGCCCCAAGCGAAACTTGAGCCGCCTTAAAAATCTCTTTATTCTGATTTTCTGAACATACAAGAATTTCTCCTTTGGCTGTAATCATAGTGATTTCCAATATTTGAGTGGAAACACTTCCAAGTGTTGGCCCTGTGCCATGTGTGCCGGTACTGGCAGCGCCAGCAATTGATTGAACATCAATATCACCCAGGTTTTTCTGTGCAAGGCCATTACTTAATAATGTTTCGCCAAGTTCTTTAAGTTTGGTGCCTGCAAATACAGTAGCCTGTTTGTTTTGAGCATCTACATGTTCTACTCCCTGATATAAATCCAAAGATACAATTGTCCCTGGAGTGCCCACTAAACCAGTAAATGAGTGGCCAGAACCTACTACACGAATTGTTGATTTATTACTTACGCAATTACGGATAATAGTTTGTATTTCTTCCTGTGATGCAGGCTTTAGGATCTCTTTTGGTGTGCACTGCACTGAACCGGACCAGTTGGACCAATGTGTTAATTTCCCGTTTTCTGACATAGATTGATCGTATGTTTTTACAAATGTAAGGCTAAAAAGATTACAGTAAGTAGTATTGAAGAGGTTCAGTTTTGGTGAATCATCAAAAAACTGTGAATAATGTAACTTATTACAAATGTTCTGTAACACTTTTGAAAACTGAATCTTCTATTTTTGTTTCATTATTAGTTAATCAAATTTATTTTAAGCCTCTTCTATTGGCTTTTAAGCTTCCAAGCAATGAAAACAATAAAGATTATTATATTACTTTTATTAGTGAACGTTTCTGAAATTATTTCCCAATCTAATACCAAGGATTTTAATACGGAGTTTGAAAAGGCTGGAAAATTTTTTCCTGATGTGAAGTCTTTGGATGGAAATGAACTCAATGAAGACGCGAAATTTGCCTTGCCCATATATCTTAATTTGTTGAAAGTAGATTCACTTAATTCAAACCTTCATTACAGGATAGGGATTTGCTATTTAAATTCGCGGACATTAAAATCTAAAGCAGTTCCTTATTTAGAACATGCTGTAATGTCAATAAGTCCTAATTATAGTAAAACATCTTCTACAGAAAAAGAAGCTCCGTTAATTGCATATAATTTTTTAGGCGATGCCCTGCATTCGAAATACGAATTTGGCAAGGCAATAAATGCTTACAAAACGTTTCTATTGCAAAATACAAACAGCAATAAGCAGATAACAGATGCGGTAAATAGAAAAATTGAAATGTGCAATAATGCTGTTCAACTTGTTGGGAAACCAATTAATGTTAAAATTGAAAACCTTGGATCTGTTATAAATTCGGCTTTTCCGGATTTTTCTCCAATTGTGTCTGCGGATGAATCAATGATGATTTTTACTTCACGGAGACCGGGAAGTACCGGTGGGGAGTTGAGTGAATCAGAAAACTTTTTTGAAGATATTTACATGTCTTCGCAGAACAATGGCCTATGGTCAGCTGCAGAAAATATAGGTTTGCCTGTTAATACCAATGATCATGAGTCAGCAGTTGGTATTGCCGTGGATGGCCAGCAAATATTAATTTATAAGGATGATGACGGTGATGGAAATATCTATTCCACATTATTACGTGGAGATAAATGGACGCCTCCGATTAAATTAAACTCAAATATTAATACGAAGTCTTGGGAGCCGAGTGCGTTTATTTCCGCGGACGGTAATACATTATATTTTACAAGCAATCGGCCGGGAGGCTATGGAGGAAGAGATATTTACAAAAGTACCAAAACTTTTGACGGTGATTGGGGCGAAGCAATAAATTTAGGGTATATAATCAATACACCTTATGATGAGGATGCGCCATTTATCCACCCTGATGGTGTTACATTATTCTTTAGTTCAAACGGCCATAAAACCATGGGTGGATTTGATATATTTTCAAGTGTAAAATCTGACAGAGGGATTTGGTCTGTGCCTGAGAATGTTGGATATCCAATTAATTCACCGGAAGATGACATCTATTATGTTGTTTCTCCTAATAAAACGAATGCTTATTATTCTTCATTTAAAGATGGTGGAAAAGGAGAAAAAGATAATTATTTAATCACTTTTCTCGATGCGCCAAAATGTACGCCAATTGTTATTTATAAAGGCGTAGTGCTGGATCCATACGGTAACTCAGTAAAAGATCTGGAGATTACGGTTACAGATATTGCATCGGGAGAAATAGTTGGGAAATACCATTCAAACACCAAAACGGGGAAATATTTGTTTGTTTTGACTCCAGGCAGAAACTATGCAATTTGTTATTCGGCAGAAGGTTACTTGTTTTGTTCTGTTAACAAGGATTTGATCAATATAAAGGATTATTGTGAAATTAATGAAGTGATGGAACTACCCTCTATTACTGTTGGTTCAAAGGTAGTGTTGAATAATATATTTTTCGACTTTGATAAAGCTACCCTTCGACAAGAATCGAATGTAGAACTAAATAAGCTGTTGAGCTTCTTAAATAAATACCCAAAATTAGTGGTTGAAATTACCGGGAATACAGATTCAAAAGGTACGGATGAGTATAATCAAACTCTTTCACAAGAAAGAGCACAAGCGGTGGTAAAATATATTATTGAAAAAGGAATTAAAGCGAAAAGGTTAAAAGCAAAGGGATACGGGGCTTCGCAACCTAACGCACCTAATGAAAATAAAGATGGCAGCGATAATCCGGAAGGCAGACAATTAAACCGCAGGGTGGAATTGAAGATTATTGGGATTTAGGTTTTTCGTAAAGTTTTGAAAAGTTTATTCGGCAAAATGAATAATTATAAAAAACACTTTCCTTCTCCACGGTATGTTTTTACATCACCAATAATTTCGCCATTTGCCACTAATATCAATGAATTGAAACGTTCGCATAATTCACCAGCCTTTGCATGACGCATAAACACGGGATCACCTAATTTCAATTTTTCAGGGCCTTTATATACAATAGGTGTTTGCACTTCACCGGCTCCTTCGGTTTCAATTAATTTGGCGCCCTTAGGTAAATAAGGTTTTGGTGATTTGTTTTTTTCTATTGAACCAGAAGCAGTATATCCGCCCCCATAACACGTGTAAACTCCTTCAAGCGGATTGCGTGTGATTTCAATAGCATAAGCAGCAGCAGGTAAATGCCTGAAATTTTTGTATGCATCAAATAATCCTGGAGAATAAAAGCCAGAGCCAACAGTAATTTCAGTAACACAGGTTTCGGTAATTGTTGTTTCAATACTTCCGGTGCCCCCGCCATTTATAAACTTTAGTTGATGTCCCCGCGATTCAATAGCGTTTACTATATCAGCCCTTCGTTTAGAAAGTTCTTTTACCGATTTTTTTTTGAGCATCGGTATTACAATGTTTTTAGCGAAGCTATCTGTTATGTCACCAACACCCGCTATTTGAGCCTCATAGCCCATAACACCATCTAAACGTATATTTTTTAATTTTTTAATTGTATCAAATAATTCTATCGCTTGTTGGGTTTTCGTTATTTTAGATCGTCTTACCCCAAAATGCAGGTTCCCAAAATCGCTTGACATATCAATATCAATACAAACTGGTATGATGCAGTTTTCCTGCTGAGCAACACGGTTAAGCTGTTCTGCATGTTCTGGCAGATCGAGCATTGCAATAATTGTTTTCCCTTTTTTGATCTCTTTACAAATGGCTTTAATATGTTGCTCTGAAAATATAGGATAAGCTATCAGGAGATCATCTAAACCGTTTTCACTTAAATAAACAGCTTCTAGTGGATGATAACACATAACTCCCTGAAAAATTGGATTGGAGGCCAGTACTTTTTTTATCAGATCTAAACAACGTATAGACTTGGAGGCTATTCTTATTTTTTTATTTCCGGTTCTTTTTATGATCTCTTCCGTGTTTTTATTGAACAGATCCATATCAACATAAGCAAATGGTAGCTGAGTGCCTTTAAACACTGTTTTATAATAATTGTAATCTTTGGTTGAATTATTCATTTACTTGACTGTATGTTCTGTATGTTAAAAAGTAAAATAATAAATATAAATTATTGCATCTATTTAGGCTTCTTCATAGCTTCTTTTACTTAACTCTTCTTTAGTAAATTCAAGAGGTTTAACGCTTGTGTCAATTTTGCGCGCTTCTGGCTTCTCCAGTAATTGTAAAGCTAAATATTTAAATTTAGTTTGAAAGGCTGCTAAAGTCCATTCACCAAATACGGTGTGTCCACCTTCATATAGCTGATGTTGATATTCTTCATAAGTAGTAACATAGCCGCAATAAGCATTCGCGTAGGAAGAAATGATAACTTTTTTTATGCCTCTTTTTTCTAAAATAGTTTGAATTGTCTCTCTTAATCGCCATCCGGCAACGGTTGTTATTTCACCGGGAAAAGAAACAATAGCAAGCTCTCCGATGATCATTATTTGCAGAGGAAGAATTTGCGGAATCCAAGGGGCTTTCAAGGCTCCGTTTTTGTATTGTTTTTTAAAGGTTTCAATACCTTTATCCAGAAAGGATGGGATAATAAGATTTTTAATATTAGAAGTGCCTAGTACTCTCCCTTCACCGCTTTCAAACAGAATATCTTTGTTGCCCTGTATTTTGTATTTACTATGTATTTTATTTCGTTTTTCTTCTGAAAGAAATGCAGCCTTTGCAAGCTCATGTTTTTTTACAATACGAGATAGAAAGCTTGCAATCGCACCCAATGTATCATCCATTCCACGGGCTTCGG
Organism: Bacteroidota bacterium; assembly: GCA_040387415.1. Lineage (GTDB taxonomy): Bacteria > Bacteroidota > Bacteroidia > 2-12-FULL-35-15 > 2-12-FULL-35-15 > 2-12-FULL-35-15. Next base: position 24,581 of record JAZKDU010000032.1, on the reverse strand, counting down.
CAGTTCCTTTAAAAAATGCAACTCCATGACATGCTGAGCCTGTTTGTACGTTTTGGCCATTCGTAAATTCCCTATCTGGAATAACATTTGAAAAATCAACATTCATTAACACATAATCAATTTCGGTTTTTAAAGGTTCACTTTTTAAAGCGTTATCATAAATTTCTTTTGCTTTTGCGTTCTGCAATTTTCCATTAAATTTTGCACTTTCAAAATCATCTTCGAACTTGCCGCGCATCCATTTTTTCTTAGTATCCCATATAAAATTTGGACTAATATCTCCAGTAGGTCCTTGCGCAAATGCACCAATGAAATTTTTCTTTTGTTCGGAAGTTTGCATGCTGTCTTCAAAATAAGTAGCAGCATACCCTTTATTGTCGGAGCATATTTTGGTATTATCGTTGGAAATGCTGGTTGTATGTACTCCAAACCAATTGACCATTCCGATTTTTTCTCCATTTAAACCATCTATTCGTAATAGCAGCATTTCTCTATCAACCGCCAGATGTGTTTTATTGTCATCCACTTTTTGTACTTCCGGATTCGAATTATAGGCTTTTAACGATCTATTGAACGCCACTTCTTGTTCTGGTTCAAAAACACCGGAATTCAAATAAATGTTTGATGGCTGAACTGTCGATTCTGCTTGCACTATAGCCTCAACTATACCGTTTACAATTGCATCATAAACATCTGAAACAAATCCAGGAATACTTAAATTATAAAATGCATAATGTGAATAACCGCCTGGGGCACTGTGGGTGTGTTGTGCAGTAAGCATCACATTTTCTGATGTGTAACCAAATTGTGGGTATTTATCTTGTAATTTCTGCATTACACCACTTTTTACGGAGATAGTGATAAAGCACATTTCAGCATTTACAAACACTACCTTTTTTTGAGTGGCAGTATCTTTAAAAACAAAAGCTCTAGCAGATAATGGTGTGGCAGTTTCTTTAACAATATTGAAGTGCATGCCATAGCCCATCATACCAATCCCTTTTTTAAAGGCTGTAATATCACTTATTCCTGCGCCAGATTGTAACATGAAATTATTTTTAAATGAGAATGAATACGGTCATTATTTCAGCTATTAAAATTACAGCTTTCAATAATTTATTTTTAATATCGAAAAATCTAACAGTCTAATTTATCTTCAATTAAAGATAGTAAGAAAATGTAAAAGTGCTAAAGTTTTCTATAAATTTGGTTATTAGATTAATTTCACTAATTTAGTTTTTTCATAATAATAAATAAACTTATTCATTTATGTCATTACTTATAAAAAATGGAAGAGTAATAACTGCCGCTGATGATTATGTTGCGGACATTTATATTGAAAATGAAAAAGTAAAAGTTATAGGCAAAAGCCTGGATGTTAATGCTGATAAGGTTATTGACGCATCCGGTAAATTAATATTTCCAGGTTGTATTGATCCGCATGTTCATTTGGACATGCCTTTTATGGGAACTTATTCCAGTGATAATTATGAAACAGGCACCCGTGCAGCCCTGTTTGGAGGTACCACTATGGTGATTGATTTTATTCTGCAAACCCAGGGTAAATCCTTATATTCTGCATTGAATGAATGGAAGGGCCGTTCGGACGGAAATGCTGTTGGTGATTATTCGTTTCACATGGCTGTTACTGATTTTAATGAAGATACAAAATCTGAAATAAAAGACTTAGTTGAAAAGGAAGGCATTACTTCTTTTAAAACATTTATGGCATATAAAGGCGCTTTGATGATAGATGATCGTCAAATGGTTGGCCTGATGAACGAAGTGAAAAAGCAAGGGGGCATGGTGACAACCCATGCTACAAATGGTGATATGATCGATTACCTTGTAGCAAAGCATAAATCGGAAGGTAAATTGTCACCACTATATCATTATATTTCTCAACCTGAAATTACGGAAGCTGAAGCAACAGGCCGGTTTTCAGATATGGCAGAGTATACAGGTGTACCGGCCTATGTAGTGCACATGACCTGTGAAGGAGCCTTGAACCATATCAGGGATGCGGCAAAAAGAAATCAGAAGGTGTTTGTAGAAACCTGTATTCAATACCTGGTATTGGATGCTTCTTTGTATGATAAAGGATTTGAATCTGCAAAATGGGTAATGAGTCCCCCCTTGAGAGAAAAGAAAGATCAGGCGGCACTTTGGGCGGGAATTAATCAAGGCACCGTTCAGATTGTGGCCACAGACCATTGCCCGTTTATGTGGGAGCAAAAACAAATGGGGGAGCAGGATTTTTCTAAAATCCCAAATGGACACCCGGCTATTGAACACCGCGTAGAGTTGCTGTTTTCAGAAGGTGTAAAAAAAGGTAAGATCAGTTTGAATAAATTTGTTGAGGTAACATCTACTAATGTCGCCAAAATTTTTGGTATGTATCCTCAGAAGGGAACTATCGCTGTAGGTTCAGATGCTGATATAATCATTTTTGATTCCAACGAAAAACATACAATATCTTCAAAAACACATCATATGAATTGCGATTATTCCGCTTATGAAGGCTGGGAAGTTACAGGCAAAACTAAAACAGTGATTTTAAGAGGGAAAGTAGCTGTTGATGATAATAAATTATTGGTTGAAAAGGGGTATGGGAGGTTTGTGAAAAGGAATAAAGTATCCTCTATAGTTTAAAATTAATAGTTTATAGTTATGAGTTTGGTGAAACAAAGTGAAAGTATAGTTGGCAGGAAATCCTATCATTTTGCTTTAGCTATAATTGAACTCTATAAAAATTTGTCGATTGAGAAAAGAGAATTTATTTTATCCAAGCAAGTATTACGATCAGGTACCTCAATAGGGGCAAACATTAATGAGGCTCTATCTGGTGAATCAAAAAGAGATTTTGTCCACAAGATGAGTATATCTTTAAAAGAAGCAAGAGAAACTTCATACTGGTTAAATCTGCTTTCGGATATCGGTTTTATTGAGAAGGAGAAATCTGCTGTTTTAACTGGCAACTGTGAGGAACTTATAAAAATGCTTACTAGTATCATACTTACTACAAAAGAAAAATATCTAACTAAAAAGCTTTAATTTTATCTGTATTTATATTTACAAACTCTAAACTTTTAACTCTAAACTTATAACTATTTAAACCATGTCAAGAATCATTAAATCCGGACTAATCCAAATGAGTCTTCCGTTAACCGAAGGCGAAGGAACTATTAAAGAAATTTGCGATGCCATGGTGCAAAAGCATATCCCCTATATTGAAGAAGCGGGAAAAAAAGGAGTTCAGATTTTATGTCTGCAGGAAATATTTAATACACCCTATTTCTGTCCGGGTCAGGACAAAAAATGGTATGCTTCTGCCGAATCGGTTCCGGGGCCTACAACGGATCTAATGGCTACGTACGCTAAAAAGTATAATATGGTAATTATTGTTCCTATTTATGAAAAGGAGCAGGAAGGGGTATTATACAATACAGCAGCAGTAATTGATGCGGATGGTACTTATTTGGGGAAATACAGAAAGAATCATATTCCTCAAACATCTGGTTTTTGGGAAAAGTTTTTCTTTAAACCAGGCAACCTTGGTTACCCGGTATTCCAGACTAAATATGCTAAAATAGGCGTTTATATTTGTTATGACAGGCATTTTCCTGACGGTGCAAGATGTTTAGGATTGAATGGTGCAGAAATTGTATATAACCCTTCTGCGACCGTTCAGGGCTTGTCACAATATTTATGGAAACTAGAGCAGCCGGCACACGCTGCTGCAAATGGTTATTTTATGGGATGTATCAACAGGGTAGGGGTGGAAAAGCCATGGAACTTAGGTAAGTTTTATGGTAATTCATATTTTGTTGATCCTCGCGGACAGATATTTGCTTGCGCTTCGGAAGATAAAGACGAATTATTGATTGCGGATTTTGATCTGGATATGATCGAGGAAGTTCGTGGAACTTGGCAGTTCTTTAGAGACAGAAGACCTGAAACATACGGAAGAATAACGGAATTATAACTTTTTATGGTTACGAATAAACGAATAGTTACGAATCTGCGAAACGCAGTTATAAAAAAGCACATTCAAAGTGAGTGAGTATTCTGTAAATTCGTAACCATTCGTTTATCCGTAACCAATGTATAAATAATAACAATTAATATATCATGGAAAAGCAATTAAATATAGGTGATAAGGCCGAATTTACAAAACAAATTAAAGAAGAAGAAGTTGTTTTGTTTGCGAAAATATCAGGGGATGATAATCCCGTTCATTTAGATGAAGAATTTGCAAAACAAACCATGTTTAAGCAAAGGATTGCCCATGGCTTTTTAGTAGGTAGTTTGATTTCAGCGGGCATTGCTAAACATTTGCCAGGAAACGGAACTATTTATTTAAATCAGAGTCTCAAATTTATGGCTCCGGTATTTTTGAATGATACGATAACCGCGTATCTTGAAGTACTTGATTTTCCTAAAGGAAACCAGGTATTATTAAGTACCATTTGTAAAAATCAGGATCAAAAAATCGTAATTGAAGGTACCGCTTTAGTGATGGCACCTAAAACACTGGTGTTAAACAAACCTACTACCGCTCCGATAATGGAATAATATTCGGTAAAACTTTTTAATTTTATTGTAAATACTTACTTATTCAAATATGTCGATACTAAACAACCGTTTACCAAAAGAAAGTTTAGAGCAGAATTTTTCTGATGTTCATCCTCCATTCGAACATGCTGAAGGCGCAGTGATTGAAGCCAACAGGTGTATTAATTGTTACGATGCACCTTGTACTAAATCCTGTCCTACAAGCATTGATGTGCCTTTATTCATAAAACAGATTTCTTCTGGTAATATTAAGGGATCAGCGCGTACTATTTTTACATCTAATATTATGGGTGGCGGATGTTCAAAAGTATGTCCGGTAGAAAAGCTGTGTGAAGGGGCCTGCGTTTATAATTTGCTGGAAGAGGAACCCATTTCAATTGCTAAACTTCAACGGTATTCTACTGAAAAAGCAATTTCTGAAAAATGGAAATTATTTGAGCGCAAACCATCCAATGGTAAAAACGTTGCTGTTGTAGGGGCTGGCCCGGCAGGATTAGCGTGTGCACATGCTCTATCATTGCAGGGTGTTGATGTTACCATTTTTGAAAAGGAAGAAAAAGGCGGTGGATTGATGACTTACGGAGTGGCCGCTTACAAGGTAACACCTGATTTTTGTAAAGAGGAAGTAGATTATATATTATCGATAGGAGGAATTACCATTCAGTACAAAAAAGCATTAGGTGAGGATATTTCAATAGCTGAACTTCAGCAAAATTATGACGCGGTATTTTTAGGAATAGGTGTTGGAATTGCACGTTCATTGGATATTCCGGGCGAAGAGTTGAACGGGGTAGTAGATGCTATTTCATTTATTTATAATCTACGTACCAACGATTATTCAGCTATTGCTGTTGGTGATAAAGTGGCAGTAATAGGTATGGGAATGACCGCCATTGATGCTGCAACGCAATCTAAACGTCTTGGTGCTAAAGAAGTAACAATGATCTATCGTAGAACGGAGAATGAAAAACCTTGTACGGATGTTGAACTAGATCTGGCTAAGCTGGACGGCTGTTCATTTATATGGTTAGCAAGTCCTAAGGAGATTATTGGTGAAAATGGAAAAGTAAAGGAATTGGTTTGTAATAAAATGACTCTTGGTGAACCCGATGGTTCAGGCAGAAGAGCGCCTGTTGAAACCGGTGAACTTTTCAGAATTGAAGTGGATATGGTTATTAAAGCCGCGGGACAAATACCATTTGAAGGCTTAGTAAATAATTTAGGGATACAAAATAAACAAGGGAAAATTACAATTGATCCTAAATCGAATACTAATCTGAAAGGTGTTTTTGCAGGTGGCGATTCTGTCAATGGCGGAAAAGAAGTGGTTGATGCTGTTCAGGCAGGAAAAGATGGAGCAAAAAATATCCTGGAATACCTTGGATTGTAGCAGGAAGTCCCGCAGATTTCGCAGATTTTCGCAGAAAGAATTGAATAATTGTTGTTTGTTAGGTGAACAGTATGACAGAAAAGGAAATTTCTTATATTATAAGAGGAGCTATTTTTAAAGTATATAATTCACTTGGTCCTGGATTGTTAGAATCTGTTTATGAAGCGGTGTTACTATTTGAATTGCGAAGGTTGGGAGTAGAAGCGAAGTCACAGGTTGGATTACCAGTAATATATGAAAATGAAAAATTAGATTTAGGATTTAGAATAGATATTATAGTGAATAATTTGGTAATAATTGAAATAAAGTCGGTTGAACAATTAGCAGAGGTTCATCACAAACAGGTATTAACATACTTAAAGTTGGCAAATAAAAAATTAGGTATTCTTGTAAACTTTAACACTGATAATATTTCGAATTCAATTTTTAGAAAAGTTAATAAATTGCATTTAACAGTAGATAACTCAGATTATTTATCCGCGTAAATCCGTGAAATCTGCGGGATAAAAAAGTTAATAAATAACATTTTAATAATAAATAACTCAGATACTATTATCTGCGTAAATCCGCGAAATCTGCGGGAAATAAAAAACTAAAGTATGGCAAATCTTCAATCAACATTTCTAGGTATAAAGTCACCAAATCCTTTTTGGTTAGCATCAGCGCCTCCAACAGATAAAAAAATAAATGTACTGCGTGCATTTGAAGCAGGGTGGGGAGGAGTAGTATGGAAAACGTTAGGTACTCAGGTGAAGAATGTATCGTCAAGATATTCCGCACTTAATTATAATGGAAGAAAAGCAGTAGGCTTTAATAATATTGAATTGATTTCCGATCGTCCTTTAGAAGTTAATTTGAAGGAAATACGTGAAGTATTACAGTTATTTCCTGATCGTGCAATGATCATATCATTAATGGCTGATAACAACAGGGAAAGCTGGCACGAGATGGTTAAAAAAGCCCAGGATACCGGTGCTCATGGATTAGAATTAAATTTTGGCTGTCCGCATGGAATGGTGGAAAGAGGCATGGGCGCTGCCGTTGGACAGGATCCTGAAATTGCAAAAATGGTGGTGGAATGGGTAATGGAAGTGGCTAAAATACCCGTAATAACTAAGCTTACGCCAAATGTTCATTCTGCTGTCCCAGGTGGAATAGCTGCGCTTGAGGGTGGTACAAATGGTTTATCATTAATAAATACAATACAATCCGTTACCGGAATTGATTTGGATACCTTGGTTCCCAATCCCAATGTAGGCGGACAATCCGTTTACGGTGGATACTGTGGTCCTGCGGTAAAACCAATTGCATTGAAAATGCTTACTACGCTTGCTCAGGAAGAACGATTGAGAAATATGCCTATTTCAGGTATTGGCGGGGTTACTACCTGGAAGGATGCAGTTGAATTTATTTTACTTGGTGCAAGTAACGTGCAGGTATGTACGGCAGCTATGATCAGTGGTTTTAAAATTATCACTGATTTATGTGATGGTATGAGCAATTGGATGGATGAAAAGGGATATGCAAGTATTGATGATTTTGTAGGGTTATCTGTGCCAAAAATCACCAAATGGGAAGAGCTTGATATTAACTTTCATATAGTAGCTAATATTGATCAGGATAAATGCATTCATTGTGGTTTGTGTTATGTTTCCTGTGAAGATACCTCTCATCAGTCCATATCGATAGCAAAAGGAACTCCATACAATACATATGCGATCAAAGAAGATGAATGTGTTGGTTGTAATTTATGTAAAATCGTTTGTCCGGTTGATAATTGCATCACAATGGTTGAACAAAGAAAAGGAGATGAGTACCTAAATTGGATCGAATATCAAAAGAGAGGCCTTCCATTAAACGATCATTAATTTTTAAGGCCCTGATAATCAGGCGTTTGATTTAAAGTGTAGAAAAAATAAAATAAATGTATGTACATATAATGTATTTGTATGTAATTTTTTAGTATCTTTGTAATGAAATAGAAAGCAGATGGAAATTGGTAAGGAAATTAAGCAGGAGAAATTTAAAAATGAACATCAGAAAATGCTGATCAATATTTTATTTACAAGCGGATGGTTGGCTTCAAAACATGCATGTAATTTAAAACCTTATGGCATCTCTACTCAGCAGTTTAATATTTTGCGGATACTTCGGGGGCAGCATCCAAAACCTGCCACAGTTAATTTATTAATTGATCGTATGCTGGATAAAAACTCAAATGCATCACGCTTGGTTGAAAAATTAAGATTAAAGAAGTTGGTGGAACGTGCCATTTGTCCGGAGGATAGAAGAGCCGTAAACGTGGTGATCACACAAAAAGGCTTAGAATTATTAGTACAATTGGACGGGCAGGAAGAAAATTTTATAGAGGAATTAAAAAAGCTAACAGAGGAAGAAGCATATCAAATGAATATGATGTTAGATAAAATCAGGAGTTAAAAAAATTTACCCATATATATGTATATACATTAAATGTATTGACTTTAAATAAATAATTAATTAAACAAAACAAATAAAAAAATGGAAACTATGGAAACAATAACAAAAAATGATGTGAAAGTATGGTCTTTAGACCCAACACATTCAACCCTTCATTTCGCAGTAAAGCACATGGTAATTGCTCAGGCGAAAGGTTCTTTTACTAATTACACACTTAAAGTGGAAACTCCTGGTGTAGATTTTTCGGATGCGAAAATTGAGCTGGAAATTGATGTTAACAGCATTAATACCAATTCGTCTGATCGTGATAATCACTTGCGTTCCGCAGACTTTTTTAATGTAGCGCAGTTCCCAACACTTAATTTTGTTTCAAAATCCTGGATCAAAATCAACGATGAGGAATATAAACTGGTAGGAGATATAACTATTAAAGATATCACCAAAAGCATAGAGTTTAAAGTGAATTATGGTGGACAGCTGGTTGATCCTTGGGGTAACGTTCGTGCCGGATTTACCATTGAAGGTGCTATTGATCGTTATGATTTCGGTTTAACCTGGAATAGTGTTCTTGAAACAGGAAATGCAATGCTTGGAAAAATAGTTAAATTGCAGGCAGAATTTGAAATAGTAACTCCAAAATAATAGTAAATGAGCGTAAATGCGTAATATTATTTCGGATAATGTTACAGCATTTACGTTCAAAATTTAAAACATGCTGGCATGTTTATTTCTTTTATAGAATAATTTAACTAAACTTTATAATTATGAACACGTACATGGTTAGCATTCAGTTGCCAGATGAATTAACGGAAGATTTTATCTCTTTAATTCCAAAACAGCGTGAAATGATAGATGAATTAATGAATGAAGGTAAAATACTTCAATATGCCCTTGCCATCGATCGTTCAAAGTTATGGATTACCTTATCGGCAGATTCAAAGAAAGATGTGCTTGTTATTATTTCAGCTTTTCCGCTGATTGATTACATGAAGCCTAACGTTTTTGAATTGGCTTTTTACAACAGCATTTCTACAGAGCTGCCAAAATTAATAATGAACTAAAAAAAAATTATAATGAAAACTATTTTTCATAAATCCACAGACCGTGGAGAGGCGAATCACGGCTGGTTAAAAGCAAAACATTCTTTTAGCTTTGCCAGTTATCATGATCCTGCAAAAGTACATTTCGGCTTATTACGGGTATTGAATGATGATATTGTTGCACCAGGAATGGGTTTCGGAACGCATCCTCATGATAATATGGAAATTGTAACTATCCCATTGAGAGGTGCTTTGGAGCATCGCGACAGTATGGGTAATATTGGTGTAATCCATCCTCACGAAATACAAGCCATGAGTGCAGGTTCAGGAATTTCTCATTCCGAATATAACCATTCCAAAACCGAGGATATAAATTTATTACAGATCTGGGTATTTCCGAAAGAACAAAATATTACTCCCCGTTATGATCAGCGTGTATTTTCTGAAGAAGAAAAAACGGGGAAGTTAAAAACCATTGTAGCGCCTGTAAAATCAGATGATGTAATGTGGATCAATCAGGATGCTTATTTTTCAATTGGTAAGTTTAAAGCAGGTAGTTCTCTTGATTATACGATGCAGCATAAAGGAAATGGTGCATACGTTTTTATGATTGAAGGAGATGCAAAAATTGCAGATCACAATTTAGAAAAACGTGATGCGATAGGAATCTGGGAAACAAAAGATTTTAAAATAAATATTACCAAAGATGCGGAAATATTGATCATTGATGTTCCTATGAATTAAAAATGGAAACAATCCTGTTGTAAGTAACAGGATTGTTTTACTTATCTGAATTTACCGTTTTTCGTGTCTTGTAGTACTCTTTATCGGCAATGTAAATGGTTTTTGTTACTTCAGAATAAATTACCCCGTTTTCGTCCTGAAAATTAGTTGTAAGGTCAATCGTATATTTTTTTTCGCTTTTTACTTTTGCAATTATTTCTTCTAAAATTTCATCGGTGATTAAAAAGCGCATGTACACCCTTTTTTTAATCGGCTTTAAAAATTTTACCGATGCCGCCTTATCCCAAACAACATACTCTTTCCCTAGAATATTTATAAGCTGTATCATATAAATCGGATCTGCAGCTGCATATATACTGCCGCCAAAAACGGTTCCAACATAGTTTCTTGTTCTCCAGTTTAGGTTGATAGTAACGCAAACATCTCTCCAGTCGGACGATAAAAAGTTGATTCGGGCCCCTGTTCCACGGTATGCAGGAAAAAAATTAAAACCAATTCTTGTCAGGGCAGATCTGAAATTTTCTTTTCTATTTGTTTTAAACGGATTTTTCATGCTTTTAAAGAGATATTGGATGACAGAATTAAATGAAAAGACACTATACTGTGGCTTTTACAAAGGTATTTTAAAATGAAGTACTATCCTCGAAGAATTACAATTTCCAAAAGAATGAACGGGTGTTGATTTTCAGTTAGTTAACGGATAAGTGTTGAAAAGGTTGATATTTGACGTGTTTTTGTTCATAAGTGATAGATAATATATTTTCCCTTGTGGGGTATATAAAATATTTTTGCATTTAATGAAAGTCGCATTGTTCTATAAATGTGGCATTTAACTTAAATCGGTTATCCTTAAATTAAAAATGATGTTCAGAAAATTTCTCCTTGGTTTATTTTTTGCTTTTATAGCATTAACAAGTTCAGCACAAAAAAAGGAAGCTCCGGTACCAGAATCCCAAAATAATTTTGATACAGAAAGTACTGCAAAGTATATACTTGCCGGATTGAATAAAATCAGGAATGATAATAATACAGATTCACTTGAATTCAATGATCTTCTTTTGAAAGCCAGCAGAATACAGTCTGCTGACATGGCGGAGAAAGGCAAAGCGGATTTGGAGAACAGCAAAGGCAAATTAAATACAACCGGAAAGCGTGTGATTTCAGCTGGCGGGACTAAAAATGCAGAAGAGATTGTAGTAAGTTTATCCGTTTTAAAAGATAAAAAACCAATTACTTCCCAGGAACTTGCTGATGCTGCAATAGCAAAATGGCAAACAGGAAAAAAGGAGCAGGCTACTATAAAAAATGGAAATTATGTGTATGCAAGTCCGAGTGTAACCTTAGATGCGGCAGGGAAAAAAGCGTTTGTATCAGTTGTATTTGGAAGCTTTAATACGTTTAATGCAGGTGCCAAAAAACGAAAAGAATTGAAGGTACGCTATACCAAAAAGAATAAAAAAATAAAAGCAGCGGATGAAAAAGCGTGTAAAAATTGCGATAAATTCAGGGATTATGATGGGCTGGTAAGAGGCTTGTATGTTGAGAATAATAAAATATTTTTAAAGTATGATAATCTGAAATCATTAATGCAGTTAATTGCAAAGCCTACAGATGGCCTGGCTGTTGACATTGTGCAACGAGCACAATATGAAAAGCCTGATTATAATATTGTAAACAACAATTTATTGAGTAAAGGGGTTTTGTCAAAAACGGTTACCAAGGATAAAATGTTGAGTAAAAACCGTGTTAAATCAGAAAAGAAAGGCGGTAAGGTTGCAAAGCTGGATGTTCAGCTGGGGATAGTGCCAAAGGGACTAAGGGCTGATACGGCTTACGAAATGAATTTATTAGTGATTCAAAACGGCAAGTTATGTAAAACGGTAGTAAAATCGTATGTAGAGCAAGGAGATCAAAATTCTACCACCACTCTTAAAATGCTTCTGATGCCGGATAGTACTGCTTATCTGAAGCCGCTATTCTCTCCAAAATCGGATGATGCATTACTAAATTTTTCATTGCCATTCGAAAAGAACAAGTATGATTACAAGGAAGAAGATATCCTTCCTTTTCTAAATGCATTGCAAGAGCCTGATTTTATTATCAGCGGCCTATATATTACAGCATTTTCATCTATTGAAGGTGATGCTGCGGCCAACGTAAAACTTCAGAAAAAACGTTCTGAAAGTATCATAAAAGCATTAGCAAAATTGCAAAAGGAAGGAGTGGTAACTACTATAAAAACCAGCGATTCCTGGGACCTCTTCAAGTTGAGCATGGAAGGTGGTAAGTATGATACTTTAACCAAAATGACCAAGGACCAGGCTATTCATGAAATTAATACAAAACCAGGTCTTTCTGAAGAACTGGAGCCATTTTTAGCGAAACAGCGTTTTGGTGAAATTGTAATGGATGTTACCTATGATATCAGCGGAGTTAAGGAGGAAAAGTTTTCGGTTAGTAAATTTAACCAGGCTGCAAAAAAAGGAGATATTCCATTGGCTTATAAAATTCAATATTATATAGGTAAACAAATTCGTGAAAAAAAATATACTCCTGGCGCATTTAAAAAGATGGAGATTCCGGATAACGCAAAATGCTCCGGACTATGGAATAATCAGGTAGTTTTAAACACGATGGCAAATAACAATGTGCTGGAGGAAGAAGATTATACGCAGATGAAAAAGCTGGTGGCTTTTGATCCTGCAAATAATTACATTGCTTTTAATTCGATATTCTGTGCCGTAAAACTGGATACTTCTGTGGGTGATCAAAAAGCCATTTCTACGATGCAGAGCCGAATTGATGCACTATATAAAAGTGAAATACCTAAAAAATATGTGGATGCATTAAATATTGAATGGCAGTTTAAAATTATTGATGAAATGACTGCTGTGGAAGGTTCAGAACCAATTATTCAGGCGTGTACCGAAAAGGTTAAATCGTTTTATAATCTGAAAGAAGCAACATGGCAGAATAATCTTAAACTGTCATATATTTTTGCCCGTTTTAAGGATTTTAAATTCGCATCTAACCTGTTGACCGATTTTGTTAAAAAAGAGAATGCAAATGAACCATTGGTATATGCATACATATCCTATTGCGCCCAGGTTCCGGAATTAATAAAATCTCATTCATTTGTTACGGCCTTGCAAAAAGCGGATAAAATGAATCATGAGCGGTATTGCAAACTATTTGGAAGTCCTTATTTAAGCTTTCAGGTGTTTGATAATCCTTTTGTAAAAGAGGATTATAATAAGGCAAAGTGTCAATAAAATAGGACGCTAAAACTTTTCAAATACGCCTAATCCGAATAGTGCAAAATCATATTTAACAGGATCTGCAGCATCGAATTTTTTCAGGTTGTTGGTTAGTTCCTCTACTGCTTTCCAGTCGTTTTGAGTGCGTGTCAGTAAGCCCAATTTTCGGGCTACATTACCTGAATGTACATCTAATGGGCACATTAATTGGGAGGGCAGGAGCAGGCTGTTTTTTACATTTGCTTTATTCCCTTTAAGTGATAAAGCAGGTTTGGACCAAAGTCCGAAATCCACTCCGCGCTTGTCTTCGCGAACCATCCATCGTAAATACATACATAATCGTTTCGCGGAGGAATTTTCGGCCGGATTAGAAACATGCTTGCCCGTTCTGGAAGGATGGGGTATAGAGAAAAATACCGACCGGAAATTGGTGATAGCCGTTAACGTGTCTGCTTCTTTTTTTGATGGAGAAACAAATACATTTTGTAAGCCTCCATGATTCTTATAAATGTTCTGCAACGATTTCATGAAAAAAGCTGCATCAATACCATTAAAAGTGCGGTGTTTGAAATCCGAAAAAAGTTTGAACTCTTTTTGAGTAGCATTAGTTATGAAATCGAACGGACTATTATCCATAAGCTTCATCAGCTTATTCGCATTGTTTATAATGGTAACGCGCTGGCCCCATGCAATGGTAGCGGCTAAAAAGCCTGCAATCTCTATGTCTTCCTTTTTTGTGAATTGATGCGGGATGGAAATCGGATCAGAGGTTATAAAATCAATGCGGTTATAACGGTCATACTTCTCCTCCAGAAATTCTTTTAAATCGGCTGATTTTAATTTGATCATTATCAAAAGATAATTAATAAACGCTTGAAGAAGCCTCTGAAAAGAGGTTTTTTTATAGTGCGTTTGCTGTAGCTTGTTCTTTTTTTCTGGCTTCAGAAAGCTTTTTGCTGCTTCTTTTCATCATCAGGAATATCACCAGGCCAATAACCAGCAGTACCGGTATAATGATTGCCCATATTGGGAATGCTGTTATTTTATGGGTATAGCTGAACTCTTCCGTGAAAATGGTTAGCACTTTATCAGAAAAATTAAACTGTTTTTTGAAGTTTGCCTCTCCGTTAACAAAATTTAATTGTTTTTCTTCACCGTTAATTATAAAGCTGATTTTGTTATTGTTATATAATAGACGAGTATGTTCAGGTTTTTTAAATTTGAGCTTTATATCTGTGTCAGCAAAAGTGAAAATTACAGTAGGAATAGATACTTCAATATCTTCATTATTTATTCGGGCAATTATAATAGAAGTTTGATCAACGTTGTCGTTGTTTTCTCCAGTTGCGAAAGCTGTATTTAATGAAAATAATGTAAAAAGTAAAAAAATCGAAACAGCTAATCCTCTTCTCATAATTAAAAATTGAGGGGCAAATATAAATATTATTAAATTCTGCGCCTAAATTTTTAAGTAAATACTTGAAAATGAGTAGTAAAGGGTTGTGGGTGTATAGGAAGTTTAATGTATTTGTTCTGGATTGCAACTTAAAAAAAAAGTGTCATTTTGTAAGTAAAATGACACTTTTTTAATGTTAATGATGAACGGTTTTTTCTTTCGTTTTTTCATCAATTTCAATTCGGTGGCGGAATACAAACTCATGGTTAAATACATCCAGCACAATTTCCGAATCTTTTTGAACTTTACCGGATAATATTTGTTTTGAAAGCTCATTCATTACACGCTTTTGTAAAACCCGTTTTACTGGTCTTGCCCCAAACTGAGGATCAAAACCAAGTTGGGCAAGCCACTCAATAGCCTCAGGTGTTGCAGATATTGAAATTCCATTATCTAACAGCATCTTGGAAATACCTTTAAACTGCAATTCAACAATACTATGAACATTCTCCCGCGTAAGTGGAGTAAACATTATCGTTTCATCTATCCTGTTAAGGAATTCCGGACGAATACTTTTCTTTAATAGTTCAAATATTTCTACTTTGGTTTTAGCTATTATTTCTTCGCGGTTTTCATCCGTTAGCCCCTCAAAATTTTCCTGTATCAGGTGTGAGCCTATATTGGAGGTCATGATGATAATTGTGTTTTTGAAATTCACAATACGCCCTTTATTATCCGTTAACCTGCCATCATCCAATACCTGCAGTAAAATATTAAATACATCCGGATGCGCTTTTTCAATTTCATCCAATAATACAACACTGTATGGCTTTCTGCGGACCGCTTCGGTTAGCTGACCACCTTCTTCATAACCAACGTATCCCGGAGGAGCACCAACTAAACGGCTCACAGAGTGTCGTTCCTGGTATTCACTCATATCAATGCGGGTCATGCTGTTTTCATTACTGAACAGGAATTCCGATAAAGTTTTTGCTAATTCAGTTTTACCAACACCGGTTGTTCCAAGAAAAATGAAAGAGCCAATTGGCCGTTTTGCATCCTGCAACCCTGCACGGCTTCTGCGTACCGAGTCGCTTATGGCTTCTATCGCTTCCTCCTGGCCAACCACACGTTTGCGCAATTCATCCTCTAAATGAAGTAATTTTTCACGTTCACTCTGAAGCATCCGTGAAACGGGGATGCCCGTCCAGATGGAAACAACACTAGCAATATCTTCGCTGTCCACTTCTTCTTTTATCATCTGAGAGCCACTTTCCTGCATCTCCCCTAGTTTGACCTCAAACGATTTTAATTGTGCTTCTGCGTCTTTAATTTTACCGTAGCGTATTTCCGCAACCTTGCCATAGTCTGAGCTTCGTTCAGCCTGATCAGCTTCAAATTTTAAATGCTCAATTTGTTCTTTTACTTTTTGAATTCCGTCAACCACTTCTTTTTCACCTTGCCATTTAGCCCTTAAATCGGTCCTATCATCGGCCAGCTCTGCAATTTCTCTATTCAGGTCTTCTAATTTTCTGGTGTCTTTTTCCCTTTTAATTGCTTCGCGTTCAATTTCAAGCTGACGTATTTTACGTTCCAGCACATCCAACTCTATTGGCATGGAATTGATCTGCATACGCAGTTTAGAGGCTGCTTCATCCATTAAGTCAATTGCCTTATCCGGTAAAAAACGATCATTAATATAACGTTGGGAAAGTTCTACAGCAGAAATAATTGCTTCATCTTTGATACGCACTTTATGATGCGTTTCATATTTTTCTTTAATACCACGTAAAATGGAGATCGCATCTTCTGCGCTAGGTTCGTCTACCATTACTTTTTGGAAACGTCTTTCCAGTGCTTTATCTTTTTCAAAATATTTTTGAAATTCATTTAAGGTAGTTGCCCCAATAGCGCGTAATTCGCCACGGGCCAATGCAGGTTTCAAAATATTTGCCGCATCCATGGCGCCTTCTCCGCCTCCTGCACCCACAAGGGTATGAATCTCATCAATAAATAAAATAATTTCACCCTCTGCACCAATTACTTCTTTCACTACTGATTTTAAACGTTCTTCAAATTCTCCTTTAAATTTTGCTCCGGCAATCAATGATCCCATATCCAAAGAAAAAATCTGTTTTGATTTCAGATTTTCAGGAACATCGCCATTTATAATACGGTGCGCTAATCCTTCTGCAATCGCTGTTTTACCAACTCCTGATTCACCCACTAAAATCGGATTGTTTTTAGTTCTGCGGGATAATATCTGCAATACTCTTCGTATTTCTTCATCACGTCCGATTACAGGATCCAGCTTTCCTTTTTTCGCCTGCTCGTTAAGATTAATAGCGAATTTATTTAAAGAGTTATAAGTGCCTTCTGCGCTTTGGCTGGTTACTTTAGCACCTTTACGAAGTTCACTGATAGCGGCTTTTAGATCTTTTTCATTTACCCCATTATCCTTAAATAATTGGGAAATGGTATCATTCGTAGAAAGAATTCCCAGCAATAAATGCTCAATGGAAACATACTCATCTCCGAATTCTTTCAGGTATGCAGAAGCTTTAGAAACAGCCTGGTTAGCGGTATTTGATAAAAACGGTTGTCCACCGGATACTTTAGGGTAACTCTCAACAATTTTATTCAATGCTAAAGAAAACATTTGTGTATTAACATTGAGTTTCTTTAAAATAAAAGGAGTTACATTTTCATCAACTTCCAGGATACCTTTTAAGATATGGCCGTTTTCAATAGCCTGTTGCCCATTAACAGTAGCAATTTGAACCGCTTGTTGAACAGCCTCCTGCGATTTTATTGTGAAATTATTTAGATTCATGATTTTAATTTTTAATTGAAATTCTAACTTTCGTCTCTTCTTAAAGGACAAAATTTATTCCAACTGATAAAATGATTTTAATCAGGACTTAATGGCGCGAAAAGGCTCGAATATAATGACTTTTTGGCTGATTGATGAGTAAATCATTCTTCTAAAACAGAAATTATAAAAGAAATATAAAGATTCGCAGTTACTGGATTATTAGCTTTTTTATTGTTATATTATTATCTAAAGTCAATTTGATATAATAAATTCCTGTAGCTATATTTTCAAGACCTATCTGTTTATTATAATTAACCGACATACTTTCTGAAATACCGAAAACTTCTTTACCTATAATATCAGTAATACCAATGGTAAGTTTATGGGCATTGGTATTTTTAATCACAACATTAAATAAACCATTTGTGGGATTTGGAAATAAATTAATTTCCTCCGGAGAAGCGGTTTCAATGCCTGTACAAGTTTCTGCTACTACAATTTGCGAAGTAGTATCTGAACAGCCTGTTAATGTGACCGTACCAGTTACCAGGTAAGATGTAGGAATAGCAGGTGAAACGGAATAGGCAGCAGTAGAGGGCCCGTTTGTCCATACGAATGTATCTGCACCGCTGGCTGTAAGAATGGTGGATCCGCCAGCGCAAATGGTTGTTGCTCCTCCTGTAATGACTATCGTTGGAAGCGTATTAACCGTTACAGCAGTTACTGCAGAAACTCCTGTAAGGCCAACGGTATCGGTTGTTACAGAATAGTTTCCGGAAGAACCTACCGTTATTGATTGTGTTGTTTGTCCGTTTGACCATAAATATGAATCAGCCGGGCTGGATGTTAGTTGAATGGAAGTGCCTTCACAGAAGGTTAATGCCCCTGTATGTGTAACAGTAGGAAGTGAAACATTTTGCACCTGGGTACAGGCAGAAAATTCAGATGTATTACCAAATGCGTCAGTAGCTAATGCAGTAATATAGGCTCCTGCGGAAACAGCAATTTGGAACTGTATATTTATTGCAGCGTTTCCTGACGAACTAGTTGTAACAGTATGTGTGCCGATTAAAATTTTTCCTTCCCCGTTTTCAGAGATATCGCAAGTTGTGTTTGCAAAATATTGAAGGGTATAAGTTGAACTTGCATGTGAATTTAATGTTCCAATTATTGAAATATTTGTTGTGTTTGTAAATATATCACTTAATACCGGGAAATTCTGACTTTCATTTGGTCCGGCATCACTATCGCCATTATCATTGGCGTTGGGTGCATAGTCGGCATCTATGTCAATTCCTAATTCAACATTATTATATATCAAATTAGATAGCATTGAATTTCTGTTACCTGCATTACTATAGAAAGCAATACCGAAGCCTTCGTTATTGGCAATTATATTGCCATCCGTTTCATTGGTGCCGCCAATCATGTTATTGGCGCTTCCATTCATTATCATTATTCCCGCACTGAATGTGCCAGGATTACCATTACCAATGGCTGCGGTCATAGCAGCATCCGTTCCTATAAAATTGGATTGAATACTATTGCTAAAAGCACTGTCGATCCAGATACCTGCTTCATCATTGGAATTATCAGCAATAATATTATTTGATATGGAATTAGCGTAAGTGCTGTCGTTTAGCATGATACCGGAGTTCGCATTACCAAGCGCTGTAGTCCCATTTTTTGCAACACCAATATAGTTTCCAATAATATAATTATCGTGATTGTCAGCACCCGAAATTAAAACACCAATGTTGCCTCCTGAAATTAAATTTCGTTCAGAAACCGCTGTTCCACCCACTGTGTTGAAAGCAGAGTGATTCATTATCTGTACACCATTTGCTGTAGTACCGCTCGAAATAGCTCCCGAAGCATCGGTACCTATGTAGTTTCCAATAATCTGATTGTTTTCAGAATATTCAATAGCAACTCCACCACCAATTAAATTTCTGGCTGCATTGGTAGTTCCTCCAATAACATTGGTATTCTGATTATTGATATGAATTGATGAAGTTGCTGGGGTTGTTCCATCTGCTTCCATTCCAATAAAACAGCCGGTAACCGTGTTGTTGTCTGTGCTTTTTGAATAATCGGTTTCATATAAAAAATCGACTGCACCATTTATAAAAGCTAATCCTTTAACGCTGTTATTGCCACTGTGAAAAG
Organism: Bacteroidota bacterium; assembly: GCA_040387415.1. Lineage (GTDB taxonomy): Bacteria > Bacteroidota > Bacteroidia > 2-12-FULL-35-15 > 2-12-FULL-35-15 > 2-12-FULL-35-15. The sequence continues at coordinate 4,756 of JAZKDU010000032.1, read as the reverse complement.
ATAATGCTGATCCACCGTGATTAGCATCCAACGCTACTTTAATAGCTGTATTAAGGCCCTGGTTAAAATTATTTGTGTTTTCGCTGGCCCCTGCTTGTGTATACCCGTTGATGCTGACCGGATAAAAAATATCAGAATAAATGGAAGCAGGAGAAATTGTTTTCACTCCTGTTCCGGAAATATTAAATGTTATTGGTAAAGCAAGTGTATCATAGCCTTCGTAGGGAGGACGTGCATTCGCTTCTTCAATGGCGGCTCTTAAGGTACATACATTTCCTGTAGTTAAACAAATTCCATCACCGGGTGTTTTGTCATCGGTATCAAGCGTGGAATTAACAACCAGGGCTGATACAATTTCTTTGTTAAAGGTAACAGGGATACGAATCAGATCACGATCATACGTTCCTGAATTCCATTTAGTATAATATAAAAAGCAGGATTGTCCAGCGTATTCAAAATTTCTGGAAGTATCTGCATGATCAATAATAGAGGGATAATTAGAACCACCTGCAGCCCAGGTGGCTGTTGTTTGAAGGATCAATCGTCTGGACGACCAGTTGATCAAATCATCAGAAAGGGAATAGAAAAAACCATTTACCAATACACCGTTTACTTCACCATTGGTATAGTCCACAACCATGTATTTTTCAAAATAAGTGTTATAGGTTATGCTTGCGCACATTTTTCCAATATTGTTTCTTGAAACGGGTGCAAGTATTTTATCTGCCGCATTGTAACCCGATTGAGTGTATGGGTTTACAAACTGTACAGTATATCCTGTTCCGTCCCAGCCTCTCCAGCTGGTTGGATCACTAAGGTTGTTCGTTCTGATAACACCTGAACCCCATTCCTGTAGCAGCTTGCTTTCCAGCTGAACCATTTTATAGTAATAACCATCTTTAAAAATAATATTAGAACCTCCGAATATACCAAAAGGTGCATGTGTAGTGGGGTAGGGAGATTGATAGGGTGAAGCGGCCACTAAATGTGCAGGTGCGGTAGGGTGCGTATAGGTTTTTCCGCTGTCGGCAGAAGAGGCATAGGTAATGGAATTGTACCAGCAGGTATTGGCATTGCCGCAAGGCACATATTCATTGTGAACCAGCGCATGAATATTAATTCCATCCGTTGTGTATGGAGCAACTATCCACTCGTTTCCGTTAAAATTGCCCGGGGAGCTGTTCTGATGTGATGTCATAACAGGCGTGCAATCTTTGGTAAGTGAAGTAAAGCTGGTACCTGTCATCCTCCAGGTGTTATAGTGGGATGCAATAAAATTTATTTTTCCGGCAGCGTCACGAAATGCGCGGGCAGGGGCATCCGGAATATCTATCGTATTGCAATTGTCCACAGAGTAATCAAATATAATTTGAGAGGTTCCTGTAACAGGTGTACCTGGATAAATAATTTGTGCTGAAGTCCCAATCACGTGTGATAAGCAAATAAGTAAAAATATTTTTTTCATAGAATGAAATTTGATAATAGAATTAGAGTATTAAATCAATTGACTTAATTAGCAATGCTAATTCAAATGTAATATTTTGTACGTTATACTGAGCTTTTTTGTCGATAAAATAAATATATTAGTTTTGTTAATTTTAGTTAGTTTTGTAAGAGAAGTATAAGCATTGAAAAATTGATGTTATGAAAAAAATTGACCAATGGCTTTCCGAATATGGAGAAAGTCACCAAAATCAAACGAATAAAGCAGTTCACTGGATATGTGTACCGCTGATTATGTTTAGCCTAATCGGGTTATTATGGTCTATCCCAACGCCTGAAGTGTTTCATAATTCAAGCTTTCCGGTTAATTTCGGAACCTTGTTTTTATTTCTTGCCTTGTGCTATTATCTGATGTTATCTGTGAAGTTAACAATGGGGATGCTGGTTATTTCCGCTTTTATAGTGGCTGGTAATTATCAGCTTGCGCAGATTGAAGCCGTTCCTTTATGGCTGATCTCCTTACTTATTTTTGCAGCCGCATGGGTGGGTCAATTCATTGGCCATAATATAGAAGGCAAAAAACCTTCTTTCCTTAAGGATTTACAATTCCTATTAATAGGCCCTTTGTGGACAATAGCCTTTTTGTATCGTAAAATGGGTGTTTCATATTAAGAGAAGAACATTAACAAAAAGCTATGTCATCCCGATTGGCTTTTTCGCCAGGAGGGATCTTGTAAGAATTGGCAATATCCTTCGTAATTAAAAAGATCCCTCACAAAAAGTTCGGGATGACATACCTGGAGAGAGTTCTAACAGAAATTAACCTGGAGAAAATCTCCACCATCAAAAATATTTAATTAAATTGTATACAGCTTTTAGTAATTTATTTATTACATTATCTTAAATTCGAATGTTAAAAAAATATTCTTTTCTTTTTGTATTCTCTGCTTTTATTGGTTTATTGTTAAGCTCTGCAAATGCCCAATCAGTTGCTTCTTCAGAAACTAAACTGAATATTCTGACGTGGAATTTGTACATGCGTCCGCGTATTGGCTTTCATGATGGACAGGTACCCAGGGCCCATGCAATTGTGCAGGAGTTAAAAGATAAGGATTATGATGTGATTGTATTTCAGGAAACATTTGATCATAAAGCAAGAAATATCATCTGGAAAGGATTAAAAGAAAAATATCCCTACCAGACCGGAGATCCAAGAAAGAAGCATTTTTACAAAGTAAGCACCGGTGTTTTTATTATCAGCAAATTGCCTATGCATGTGATGGATCATATTTATTTTTCTGAATGTGGCGGTTCCGACTGTTTTGCAGTAAAGGGTGCTGTATTGGTGGATGTAGTTAAAAACAATCATAAAGTTCAGATTATTGGAACGCATCTGCAGGCTGCAAACGGAAAGAAACTGACAGGTACTGAAATAAGAAAAATACAATATGAAGAGATTAAAAATAAACTGATGATTCCTCATGCAGAAAAAGATGTTCCACAGTTTTTTGTAGGGGATTTAAACACAAAAAAAGATAATACGGTAGCCTATGAAGAACTGCTTAAAACAATGGATATGGAAGACGGTGAATTAACCGGGCCGGAGCAGTTTACTTCAGGAGGAAAGAATGATTTCCGTGATCCTGACGATAAAGGTCATGTGATTGATTATGTATTATGCAGAAAAAATGGTGCTGATATTCGTTTTGTTCAACGTGCTGTGAAAATATTTACTCAACCCTGGAGTAAGAAGCACAAAGATCTTTCTGATCATTATGCTGTGCTAGCGGAGATTGGGTTGTAGGTGAGTTCTGAATCTGCGTGAATGTCTTGGTTTATTTCAATATTTTTATTCTTCTCTATCTATTCGTTTGTTTCAGGGTTTAATTTTGCAAATTCGTCCCAGTTATTATTAAATTCTGCTTTGTCAATAATACTTGCTTTAAAATATTCCATAAAATAATCGGTCTTAATATTGTTGTCTGTCCAATAACCATAGTCATTGCGCCAAGGCATAATAAATAATATTTTTCCGCTAGTGTCTTTTGCAATTTCTCTAATTGGTAAATTGTCAACGGGGTCAATTTCCAACAACCATTCAGATACATCGTCTAGAAATTTTTTGTACTCAGGATTTGCTTTCGGTATAAAAAATAAAATGGTATAAAGTATTTTAGAAACCCTAAGGCTCTTTTTCTTTTCTTCAAGTGTCGAAGGAGTGTCTCTAAATTTTATGTAAATATTGTCTGTCACTTTTTTCGATGTCTTTATGCCTTACCACTGGCGTTCCCAGACTGCCCGCAATGTGGAATTTGAAACCACAAATGTCTTAATTGAAAAACTTCATTAAAAGTACAAAAGGAAATTAGCAAATGCCAGAATTTTCGCGAAGCACCTTGCATTTTCAAACTTGCAGAAACTTGCTATTGTTATGTGCTTGGCTTATTTTTTGAATCTGGATTTAATTTGATTATAAATTCCTAAAATTCTTTTTTGTTCTTCTTTAACATAGTCTTCTGCGAAAGGGGAGCCACAGTCTTGGTTGTTTATCTGATGTAAAAGCTTTAAGTCCTTAAAATAGTTTTTTTCGATAATTACTTTTTTGTAATCGTTTTCAGATATTGATTTGAAAACAGCCATTGATAAGTGTCCATTTAATAAATAAAATTCCGAAATTTCTTTTTTGTCGGGATAATGAGCAATAATTTTTTGAAGTGATCCGCCAAGGAAGTAATATTCAGCGACTCCATTTTCCGGAATGTTTTCTAGTTTTCTTTTGTCAACGGATGTCCATTCGGTTATGGAATTTAGTGTTTTAAAGTTAGCGCGAATAGGTTTAAGTTCTTCCTTTTTGTACTCGTTAATTGGCAGATCTTCTTCATTTTTTGAAATCTTAAGAACCACAGAATCTTTTTTTGAAATTTCTTTGTTGGAAATTGTCGTGTCGACCGGAACTACTTTTTCTATCGAATTGGTTGGAGCATCCGTCTTCATGTCAGCATTATTATCCGAAGAGCAGCTTGACATAATCGAACAGAAAAATATGAACAGGAAAGGTTTTAAAGTTTTAATATCCATTTGTCTGTAAGCTTTCACAATAACGTTTTGGGTATTGCCGAAGGCGGGGATTATTAGCACTAAAGTTCAATCGAAAAACGAAAGTTGAACCTTGCACAAATGTTCCATCGAAGCTGTTCAGCCCCGCTTTTGGCAATACCTTGTGTGTGCCTCGCATGAGCGATGTCACACGCTTGTGATAGCTATTGAAAAAATCCAAAAATGCAATTTAAATTTTCAACAAGCAAATAAAGCG
>JAZKDU010000031.1:0-83599 GCA_040387415.1 Bacteroidota bacterium | reverse complement strand
AAAATTGAAAAAAAATATTATTTTTGAGTCCTCGGAAAACTGCTTTACATAGGAGGGTGCTGTTACCACCAGTGCTTCTATTTCTTTTTTAGTTCGTCAATTTGTCCTTGTGCATATTTTTTAGCTTGTTCGTCACCGTGCTTTATTGTCAGTTCGTAATATTTTATTGCATGCTTGTTGTCTCCTTTAAGTTTGTATGCTTGTGCAATGTTGCTTAAAACGATATAGTCTTGAGGGCCTAATTCCTCTGCTTTTAAAAGAAATTCGAGTGCTTTGTCATATTGTTTTTGAAGCATATAGACAATTGAAAGATTTGATAAACTCTCAATGTGGTCAGCGTAATATTTCAAAACTGTCTCTGCAATTCGTTTCATGTTATCTAAAAGAGCATCATTTTCTGTGTTGTAAAGTTGAAGAACATAATTTTGAATATCACCAAGGAAGTATTTCGATGTCTGTTCATAGGGCTTGTTGTCTGCCCAAACCCACTTGTTTTTGTTTACGTTCGAGTAGTCAATTGTCTTTATTATTTCGGTCGTGAACTTTTCGTAGTCTTCAAGTTGCCCAAACATATAGATTTTGCCAAATCGCATATCAAGTCTGTTCGGATGTTTTGTTATTCCTTTACTAATCCAGTCGAACCCTTTACTTAATAAGTTCGTGTCATAGTGAGTGTCACCATACATAAAGGCAACTGGCTTTTTGTTAGTTGTGTCTTGGTCCATTATTTGAAAAACATCTTCGCCCTTTGGATTTTTTCCAAGGGTTATGATTTCCTTTTTACTCTTAATCACAAAGTAGTTAAAATAGGCAATAAATAATTCAGGGTCGTTACTGTCTGCCTTTTCCCATTTTTCTAAAAGCTGTTGTTGTCCTATTGTGTCCTTTTTTGAAACAAGGTCATTGAGTTGTTGCTTAAATGTCTGTCCGGTTACTTGATTAAAAAGTAGTGTCAAACCGAAAAGTAAAAATATTATTTGTCTGTTCATTGTCGTCTTTTTAGCATTGGTGGTAACTATTAGATTGCAGTATTAACAAATATAAACATTTATGTAACAAAAAAGGCTTCCCGATTGAGAAGCCTTTACATTGTAAATTTTTTGTCTAAAACATTCTGATTATAAAATCAGGGAACAAGCCCAGCGCAATAGTTGCTATTGCAACCGCAATCAACAATATTTTATGACTTGTTTGAACAGTGATCGCCTCATCACTACCTTCCTTGAAATACATGGCAATGATTATTCTGAAATAATAATACACACCTATCAATGAAGCGATAATAGCAATCAGTACAATACCTGTAAACCCGCTTTGGAATGCCGCTGTAAAAATAAAATACTTCGCAAAAAAGCCTGCTGTAGGAGGTATACCGGCCAACGACAATAAAACTATTGTCATGATTAGTGCGAGCTTTGGATTTGATTTTCCTAAGCCATTAAAAGAATCTACATTATCGTTGCCTTTAGCTGTTGTGATAATATGCAATATGCAGAAGGTACCAATAGAACCAATAGAATAAGCTGTTGCGTAAAACAAAACAGCACTTGTGGAAAGGTTATTTACCGCAAGCAAAGCCAACAGCATATACCCGGCATGTGCTACGCTGGAATAGGCTAACATACGCTTGGTGCTGGTTTGCATCACAGCAGTAATATTACCAACCAGCAATGTTAATGCAGCCATTACCCAAACAATGTTTATCCAGGTATCCGTAACACCTGCAAATGTGTTAGCGAACAAACGCAGGAAAGCAGCGAAAGCGGCCGTTTTCACGATGGTTGCCATAAACGCTGTTATTACTGTAGGTGCACCCTGATACACATCCGGAGCCCAGAAATGGAACGGTGCTGCCGATACTTTGAATGCAAGCCCGATCAGCATCAGCAATACCCCTGCGTAAAATATAGCAGGAACAGTGCCTTCATGCGAAGTAATAAAAATTTTAATTTCTGCTAAATCGAATGAGCCGGTTGCACCGTAAATCAAGGCAATCCCGAACAATAAGAAACCGGTGGCAAAGGCCCCCATAATTAAATACTTGAATGCAGATTCATTGGAATTCAGATCATCTTTTTTACTACCTGCTAAAATGTACATGGAGATGGAAAGAATTTCGATACCTAAAAATAACATAGTCATGTTAGTGTACGAAACCATAATCACAGTTCCAGCCAAAGCAAATATTACCAATGCAAAATGGTCGGTAACACTTGTCTCTTCTCTAAAAAAGCTGTCGGACATTAAAAACCACAAGAATGCAATAATCAATATAACGGAAGTAAATCCAACCGCAAAGTGGTCGTATTGCATCATTCCGAAAAAGGTATTTTGTGTTAGGTTCCAGTCAAACAGGTTAACTACAAAGGTTGCTGCTAATCCCAGCAATACGAATGGATACAACAATTTTTTAAAGCTGAATATTTCAGCCAGTAATGTTATTACACCTAAAGAAGAAAGTAATATTAATGCTTTCATATATTTTTTTCAATTTGCAGTTAGCAATTTGCAGTCAGCAATTGCCATACTGCACTTTACAAACTCTGTCTTTTTAATTATTTGTTGCAAACTGCCAATTGCATGTTTGCCAATTTTTTAATTATTTTATCTTCGCTATCTCTATCAACCTGGCAACAGCCGGTTCCGCAATATCTAACAATGGTTTCGGGAATACACCGAACACAATAATTGCAGCGCATAAAATAACCAATACTGTTTTTTCATTCCCTGTTAAAGGAGCGAAGCTGGCTGTAACATTATTTACTTCGCCTAACATAATGGATTGGTAGCTACGTAACATGTATACAGCACCAAGAATAACGCTTAGCCCTGCAAATGCTGTGAGTCCTGCGCTATATTGGTACAAACCGTTCAACAATAAAAACTCACCTATAAAACCATTTGTTAATGGCAATGCAACACTGCCTAACAATACAATTAAAAACAATACTGCAAACTGTGGGCTTACATTACGAATACCACCAAGTGAGCCTAAATCACGTTTGCCGGTGCGTTGCTGAATGATGTCAACAATAAAAAACAAGCCTACCACATTTACACCATGGCTTAGCATCTGAACCATTGCGCCCTGCAAGCCTTGCACATTCACGGCTAAAATACCTGCTGCAATTAATCCAACGTGGGCAATGGACGAATAAGCGATCAAACGTTTGAAATCCTTTTGTGCAATAGCAATACAGGATGCATATACAATTCCGATCACAGAAAGGACGATTGCTGTATGGCCCCAAGTTACAACGCCTAAAGGCACTACAGGCAATATCCAACGGATAAGACCGTAGGTTCCCATCTTTAACATAATACCTGAAAGCAGCATGGTTCCTGTTGTTGGAGATACGGTGTATGTATCCGGCTGCCAGGTATGGAATGGAAATACAGGCATTTTAATAGCGAATGCCATAAACATGGCTACAAAAACATAACCCTGATGAACAGCGTCTAAACCCTGTCCTGCCTTATAAAGCGCAGCCATATTGAACGAGTGAGTACCTTCGGTATGCTGATATAAATAGATCAGCCCCAATAGCATCAATAAACTACCCGCCAATGTGTAAACAAAAAACTTAAAGGTGATTTGTGCCCTGTTCTCCCCGCCCCAAAGCAGGCAGATAAAATAAATCGGGATCAATGCTAATTCCCAGAACACATAGAATAGGAAACCATCTAAGGATACGAACACTCCTATTAATGCCATTTGCATTGATAATACAAGTGCATAAAACAAAGAAGGATTTTTATAATTATTCTGAAAGGATGTTAAAATAATTACAGGGACAAGAAAAGTTGTTAGCAAAACCAATAGTAAAGAAATACCATCCATACCCACATGAAAGCTTATTCCCAAAGAATTTATCCAGGGTAAATTTGCTTCAAATTGAACATCGGCATTGTGTTGAAATTGAATAAGCGCAAAAATAGAAATTGCAAATTCGATAATAGCAGCACCCAATGCAATTTTTTTAACCTGTTCACCTTTTACCAATAGCAGCATTAAGGCTGCAATCAAAGGGAAAAATATCAGTAGTATTGTAATCATAATCTAATTTAACAATTTAACAATTATACAGTAGGCAATTAGCCTTCAGTAATTTCAATATTTATCAATTTAACAATTGGCAATCTTATTAATAGGATTTTACTATTTCTATTTAAATTCTTAAGTTCGAATAGAATTGCCTACTGCTCAATTGTTTAATTCCTTTTTTGTAACCTACATTATACTCGTAAACAAAATAAGCACAATACTGATCACCATTACAAAAATATAAAAGCCAATGTTTCCTGTCTGCACCAATCTTACTTTACTGCTTGTCCAATTTACAACAGTTCCAACACCATTTACAATGCCATCTACCAACTGATTGTCAATTACTTTATGCAATCCACCTGAAATAAAATTTAATGGCTGTGTGATTGCGTTATCATACAATTCATCGATTAAATATTTTTTATAAACTAATTTGTGTAATGGCTTTAACTCCTGACTTTCATCAGCCGGTAAGGTTTTGTTTTTCACATACACCGTGTATGCATAATATAAAGAAACAGTCATAACGGTTACAGCAACACCCATTAAAATGTATTCCGTTTCATGCGATAAGTGATGAATAAGACGGAAAGAAGAATCTTCAAACACGGGCTTTAAAAACTCCTCCAGAAAATGTGTTCCACCTAATACTTCAGGAATACCAACCAAACCACCTACAACAGAAAGTGCCGCCAATACCATCAATGGGATGGTCATATTTTTAGGCGATTCATGAAGGTGGTGTAACTGATCCTTTGTCCCTCTGAAATCACCTTTAAAAGTAAGGAAATACAAACGGAACATGTAGAAGGTTGTCATTGCAGCCCCCAGCACCCCAAACACCCACAATAATTTGTTGTGTTCATAAGCATGCGCTAAAATCTCATCTTTGGAAAAGAAACCCGAAAAACCAGGAAAACCAACAATTGCAAGTGTCCCCAGTAAGAAAGTAAGTTGTGTTATTGGTAAATATTTTTTCAATCCTCCCATATGACGGATATCCTGTTCACCGCTCATCGCGTGAATAACACTACCCGCACCAAGGAATAATAAGGCTTTGAAGAAAGCATGTGTCATTACATGGAACACCGCACCTGTGTATGCTCCAACACCCAGGGCAAGAAACATATACCCCAATTGTGACACGGTTGAATAAGCTAATACTTTTTTAATATCATTCTGCGCCAAACCAATGGTTGCAGCAAATAACAATGTACAAGCACCAACCATGGCTATAATTTCCATCGATAAAGGTGCAAGCGTAAATAATATGTTTGAACGGGCAATCATGTAGATACCAGCTGTAACCATAGTTGCCGCGTGTATCAATGCAGATACAGGAGTAGGGCCAGCCATCGCATCGGGTAACCAGGTGTATAAAGGCAATTGAGCGCTTTTACCAATTGCTCCTACAAATAATAACAAGGTAATGGCTGTTAATACCGGAGCTCCGGAGGTGAAATTTTTCGCCATTAAAAATACCTCATGGTAACTAGTACTTCCGAAGGTTACAAAAATTAAAATGATCCCTAATAAAAATCCTAAATCACCAATACGGTTCATAATAAAGGCTTTTTTAGCAGCGTTGTTATAGGCTGTGTTTTTAAACCAGAAACCAATTAATAAATAAGAACACAATCCAACCCCTTCCCAGCCTACAAACATAATCAGGTAGTTAGAACCTAATACTAACAATAACATGAAAAAGATAAACAGGTTTAAATAAGCGAAGAAGCGTGAAAAGCCTTCATCGTGGCTCATGTAGCCAGTTGAATACAAGTGGATCAAAAAGCCAATACCTGTAATGATCAATAAAAACAAAGAGGATAAAGGATCTACTAAAAACGAAAATGGAATAGAAAGCTTACCTGCTGTGATCCAGCTGAATAAATCAATAGTGACACTTTTTTCAACCTTACCGGTCAATTCAAAAAAGATTCCCAATGATACAGCAAATGCTCCCAACACCGAGCCACAGCCAACAACGCTAACTAATCCTTTCGACAATTTTTTTCCGAATAATCCAATGATCAAAAATCCGATCAGGGGAAGCAATGGAACTAAGTAAACTAATTTTATCATAATCTTTTTTAGTATTAAGTATCAGGTATTAAGTATCAGGTAAGTCTTGATACCTGCTACTTGATACTTATTATTTTACCACTTCAACTTGTTCAAAATATTAATATCCGATGATTTTGTATTTCTGTATACCATCATTAGGATGGCTAATCCTACCGCCACTTCTGCTGCAGCCACTGCCATAATAAAAAACACAAATACCTGTCCTTTACTATCCGATAAATAACTTGAAAATGCAACTAGCAATAAATTCACTGCATTCAGCATTAATTCTACCGACATAAAAATAATAATGGCATTACGTCTGAATAACACACCCAATACACCAATCGTGAATAACACGGTGCTTAATAACAAATACCAGTTTAAAGGAACTATTTCAATTGCTGACATATTCTCTTTTATAAAATAAATTACTTAATACTTCTCTTTCCAAGCATTACTGCTCCCACCATTGCTACTATTAACAAAATAGAGGCTACTTCAAATGGCAATAAAAAATCTGTAAATAATGTTTTACCAAGATTTTCAATTAAACCTATATTCGGATTAAATGCATTTGTTGCTACAATTGTTTCTGCACCTTTTAAAGAGCCTACCAGCACAACCAACAATAGACCAGAAGCCACAGCAGCCGAAGCTTTTAACCAAACGCCTTTGTGAGGTTCTGTTTCTTTGTTCAAATTTAAAAGCATGATAACAAACAGAAAGAGTACCATAATGGCACCTGCATAAACGATGATGTGGACAGCAGCCAGAAATTGGGCATTCAACAATACGTAATGACCTGCTATTGTAAAAAAAGTTAAAACCAGATAAAGTACACTGTGAACAGGATTTTTAGAAAACACCACCATTAACGCGAACATAATCGCCAGGAAGGATAAAAAATAAAATAAATACGTTGTAATCATATACTTTAAATTAGTAGTTACAGTTAGCTGTTAACGAATTGCCTTTGCTAATTGCCAACTATTTTTATTTTTTGTCAGCTACTTTATTGTGAGCGTATTTTTTGTTTGCTTTAAATTCAGCAACTTCAGGTGTTTCGCGCACTGTAACGTCCACACGTTTATCTTTCTCAATACCTTCCACCAAAATATCTTTACCGAAAATAAATTCACCTCTTGTGTAAAGGCTATCTACCTTTCTATCCGTCAGAAAAATTGCTTCTTTCGGACAAGCCTCTTCACAGTCCCCACAATAAATGCAACGCAACATATTGATTTCGTAGGTAGCCGCATATTTCTCTTCTCGGTATAAATGCTCTTCACCCGGCTTACGTTCAGCAGCAGTCATAGTAATGGCTTCTGCCGGACAGGCAACAGCGCATAATCCGCAAGCAGTGCAACGTTCAGCGCCAATCTCATCGCGTTTTAAAACATGTTGTCCACGGTAAATTTTACTGAACTCACGTGTTTGTTCAGGATATTGAATGGTTGCCGATTTTTTAAAAAGATGTTTAAATGTAATGATCATCCCGCTGAAAATAGCTGGTAGATACATCCTTTCAATAAAGGTCATCTCTTTTTTTACAACAACTTTTGATCTATTTGTTAATTGCATTTTTCTTAAAAAATTTGCAGTTGGCAATTGTCAATTGGCAATTACGTCCTGTGTTTGATAAATTTATTTCCCTTTGTATTTTGCGGGATTTTCAATCATGTGATTTAATAATTTTCCTACTTCTTCTGATCTTTTATTTAAATCCTCCATTTTTTCTTTTGTAATATATTCACATGACAAAGCAAAATCGAGCCAAACCTGCGTTTCTGAATTTTCCATATCTGCATCAGAACATTTACTTACAAAGTGCGCCTCATATAATCTTTTACGATAACCTTCTCCTAAATTTGAACAAACAGATCTCGAAGATCTTCTTATCTGACTGATTAATCCAAATTTTTCTTCATCAGGAAATCTTTTAGATTCTTTAAAAATCAGCATTGACAACTCAAAAGCTTTTTTATAAACTGTTAAATCTTTGAAAGAACCCATTTTAATCAGTTTGCAGTGAGCAATTTGCAGTTGGCAAATTGCTCACTGTACTTAAATTTTATTAATTCTTTATTTCAATTTGCAAATTGCCAACTGCATTTTGCCAACTTTTTCTAAAACAAAGCCCAAATCTCATGACGCATCATTACAGCACCTGTTAACACAAGGTTTAAGAGCGACAAAGGTATCAATATTTTCCAACCTAAATTCATCAATTGGTCATAACGGAAACGCGGTAATGTCCAGCGAACCCACATAAACACGAAAATAAAAAATACAATTTTTGCGAATAAAAATACTACTCCAAGAATGGTTAGTAAATTGGGATCATGCACAAAACGGCTGATAAATGGCATGTTATAACCACCAAAATAAAATGTTGCAATTATCGCTGATGAGATAAACATATTGATGTACTCAGCAAATAAGTAGAAACCCAGTTTCATGGAGCTATATTCAGTATGATAACCACCCACCAATTCTGTTTCACACTCCGGTAAATCGAAAGGAGCACGGTTGGTTTCAGCAAATGCGCAGATCACAAAAATCAAGCAACCCAAAGGTTGTACCAATATGTTCCAGTGCCAGCTATGTTGTTGCTCTACAATTTGTCCTAAGCTTAGGGTGCCGGTTGTCATTACCAATGCGATGATTGAAATACCCATTGCTACCTCATAGCTGATCATTTGTGATGAAGCACGAATTGCACCAAGCAATGAATATTTATTGTTGGAAGCCCAGCCACCAATCATAATACCATATACTCCTAATGAAACAACACCGAACAAATAAAGGATCCCAATGTTTACATCCGTAATTTGTAAAGGATAAGCAGTGCCATCAATAGTTATTGAAGCGCCCCAGGGAATTACGACACCGGTCATACACGCTGTTAAGAGCAGCAAACAAGGTCCTATAATAAACAATGCTTTATTAGATGCACCAGGTATCACCTCTTCTTTCATGAACATTTTTATACCATCAGCCAAAGGCTGAAGAATACCAAATGGACCCGCACGGTTTGGGCCAATACGATCCTGAAGGAATGCTGCAACTTTACGTTCGGCATACGTACTGTACATCGCAACCAATAGTGTTACTGCAAAAACAATAACCACTAAAATAGTTTTGTATATTAAAAATGATAATGTCATAAATATGTTTCCTCCAATCCTGGCAACAGGAATTTGAACTATGCTGTTAAAATTATTTTTTGCTCAATTGTTTCTGCTGCTTACCGATATCTAATTTAAGGGCAGCTAAATTTTCATAATGATTCGCTGAAATCACCGAATGACGGTCGATATGCGTAGGCCCTTCTATTACCCAATCATTCACGTGTTTTTTCTCAAAACGACAATCATTGCAAATCCATTCAACTACTTCACCCCAATTGTTTTTACGGCCGGTAACACGCAATACATCATCGCCTTTCAGCCACAATGCCACTTTTCCGGCACATTTCGGACAATCACGGTGTGCATCAACTGGCTTTGTAAACCATACACGGCTTTTAAAACGGAAGGTTCTGTCGGTCAATGCACCTACAGGACACACATCTATTACGTTTCCTGAAAAATCATTATCTATTGCTTTTGAAATATACGTACTGATTTCAGAGGCATCACCACGGAATAACATTCCCTGGTAGCGGTTATTGGTAATCTGATCAGCCACTTTGATACAACGGAAACACATGATACAACGGGTCATGTGTAATTTGATGTAAGGTCCGATATCGATCTGATTGAATGTTCTGCGTTTAAAATCGTAACGGGTTTTTGCTAAGCCATGTTCATACCCAAGATCCTGTAAATGGCACTCTCCAGCCTGATCACAGATAGGACAATCCAACGGGTGGTTGATCAATAAAAATTCAACAACCCCTTTACGTGCCTCAAGTACTTCAGGAGAAGTAATATTTACCACTTCCATTCCATCCATTACCGTTGTTCTGCAGGAAGCAACCGGCTTAGGCATTGGACGCGGATCTTTTTCAGAACCTTTGGTAACCTTTACAATACAGGTACGGCAATACCCTCCGCTGGTTTTTAATGTGGAATAATAACACATTGTTGGAGGGGCAATATTGGCTCCTGTGTAGTCTTTATTATCAACAATCATTCGGGCAGCCTGCAGAATGGTTGTTCCATCAGCTACTTCGATGCTTTGTCCGTCTATCGTTACTTTTGCCATCTTTATATCTTTTACAATTTACAGTTATGCACTCGCCAACTGGTGAACACTGTAATAATGTTTAACATCTTTTATTTTTTCCGGATGATTCACATACTCTTCAAACTCTGCACGGAAATGACGAATAGCTGCTGCTACCGGCCATGCTGCTGCATCCCCTAAAGGACAAATAGTATTACCCTCAATTTTACGCTGAATATCCCACAACAAATCAATATCACTTGGTTTTCCATGCCCTTCTACAATACGGTGAAGGATTTTTTCCATCCAGCCTGTACCTTCGCGGCAAGGAGAGCACTGTCCGCAGCTTTCATGATGATAGAAGCGCGCAAACGTGTATAAATTTTTCACAATACTTGTTGTTTCATCATATACAATAAAGCCACCTGAACCAAGCATAGAGCCAGATACAAAGCCACCATCGCTAAGCGATTCATAACTCATTAAACGCGGCTCCCCTTTTTCGGTTGTGCATACCAAATGAGCTGGTAATACAGGAACAGAAGAACCTCCCGGAACTACAGCCTTTAATTTTCCTCCGTTAATGATCCCTCCGCAATACTCTTCCGAATAAATAAATTCTTCAACAGGCAATCCTAATTCTATTTCGTAAACACCGGGTTTATTGATATGTCCCGATGCTGAAATCAGTTTTGTACCAGTGCTTCTGCCAATACCAATTTTTGCATACTCGTCTCCGCCCATATTGATGATCGGACAAACAGCAGCAATGGTTTCTACATTGTTTACTACTGTCGGGCAGCCATATAAACCGGCAATAGCTGGGAATGGTGGTTTGATACGTGGGTTTCCACGTTTTCCTTCCAAAGATTCTAACAATGCAGTCTCTTCACCGCAGATATATGCACCTCCACCTACCTGCACATAACAGTCGTGAGAGAAGTTAGTTCCTAAAATATTTTGCCCTAACAAACCGGCTGCATAGGCTTCGTCTATTGCTTTTTCAAGAATACGCGCTACATAAAAATATTCACCTCGAATATAAATGTAGGATGATTTGGCACCTAATGCATAACTGGAAGTGATCATTCCTTCTATCAATGCATGAGGAATTTTCTCCATCAAGTAACGGTCTTTAAACGTTCCCGGCTCCGATTCATCTGCATTACAAACAAGGTAACGCTCCACACCTTCGGGCTTAGCAAGAAAACTCCATTTCATTCCTGTAGGAAAACCAGCTCCACCACGGCCTCTCAGCCCTGATTTTTTTACCTCTTCCACCACATCACCCGGAGTCATTGTTTTAAGGGCTTTTTCAACAGATGCATATCCACCATTCTGGCGGTATACTTCCAGTGTTTCAATCCCCGGAACATTAACGTTATGTATTAATAATTTTTTGCCCATATACCTCACCCCCAACCCCTCTCCAAATGAAGAGGGGGGAGGATTTTGTGTTATAATGTATTTTTATAATCTAAATCTGTATAGCGTCTTGGTTTTCCTGCTGCGCGATAATCTTCTAACAAAGTATCTACTTTTTCCAATGTTAAATTTTCATGATACGAAGCTCCGCATTGCAGCATTGGCGCTGTTCCACAGCTACCCAAACATTCCACCGTTTTGATGGTGAACATTCCGTCAGGAGTAGTTTCACCTTCTTTTATTCCTAATTTTTTCTCCAAATGTTTTACGATATCCTCTGCACCCCTTACCCAGCAAGAAGAAGTACGGCATACTTCCAATAAACATTTACCAACAGGTTTAAGATTGTACATCGAATAAAATGATGCTACCTCATATACCTCAATTGGTTTTATATTTAATAGTGAAGCTACGTAGTCCATTGTTTCCGGACTCAACCATCCGTCAAACTCTGCTTGTGCCAAATGCAAAATCGGCAGTAATGCTGATTTATGTTTACCTTCCGGATAACGCTTGATCATCTTGTGAACAAGGGCAAGCGTTTCTTCGTTAAATTTTATTTCTTTTGACATGTTTTATTAAAGTTTGCAATTTGCAATAAGCAGTTTGCAATTTTTTCAATTCGATTTTAATATCTCTTTTTATCTTGTAATTAAAATTTGCCTATTGCCAATTTCTTTAATTGCCGACTGTTTTAAGCGTCTAACTCTCCAGCAATTACATTCATACTGCTCATGGTAAGAATTGCATCAGAAAGCATACCGCCTCTGATCATTTCTGCATAAGCTTGATAATAAATAAAGCACGGTCTGCGTAAATGCAAACGGTAAGGTGTTCTACCACCATCACTAATCAGGTAAAAACCTAACTCTCCATTGCCACCTTCAACTGCTTGGTATACTTCACCTGCAGGGATTTCTGTTTCACCCATCACAATTTTAAAGTGATAGATCAACGCTTCCATGTTATTGTAAACTTCTTCTTTAGGAGGAAGGAAAAACTCAGGAACATCTGCATGAAAAATACCTGCTGGTTCTTTTTTCACTTTTTCAATCGCTTGCTGAATGATCTTTACACTTTCCCACATTTCCTGCTCACGCACCATAAAACGATCGTAGGTATCACCCTGGGTTCCTACAGGAATAATAAAATCGAACTCTTCATAGGAACAATATGGATTCATGACGCGTACATCATAATCCACACCTGCCGCACGTAAGTTTGGTCCTGAAAAGCTATAATTCAAGGCTCTTTCCGCACTGATGCCACCACAACCAATGGTACGATCCATAAAGATGCGGTTACGCATCAACAGGTTTTCAAACTCTTTTAATGCAGGAGGAAAATCAATTAAAAACTGATCCAGCAAAGCCCATGCTTTAGGAGTGAAATCTCTTTCTAAACCACCAATACGGCCAATGTTAGTAGTTAAACGTGCGCCGCATAATTCTTCATAAATATCATAAATGCGTTCGCGCATCTGGAAAATGTACAAGAAACCAGTCATTGCACCTGTATCCACACCAATTACACTGTTACAGATGATATGGTCGGAGATACGCGCTAATTCCATGATGATTACACGTAAATATTGAACGCGTTTTGGTATTTCAATACCAATCAGCTTTTCAACAGTCATGTGCCAACCCATATTATTGATCGGGGATGAACAGTAGTTCAAACGATCCGTCATTGGGGTGAACTGGTAATAAGGCTTATGTTCTGCTATTTTTTCAAATGCACGGTGAATGTAACCGATAGTGGATTCTGAATCCATTACGATCTCACCATCCATTTTTAACACATTCTGGAAAATACCATGTGTAGCAGGGTGTGTAGGCCCTAAATTGAGAGTAGAATATTCTTTCTCAATGATATCGGTATTTGTATTTTTATCGTTACTCATTCTTTTAAAAGTCAAAAGTTTTTAAGTCAAAATTCCAATTTGTAATCTTTCTTGACTTTACCATCCAAACATTTTATCATCCTTATCTTCCCACGTTCCATCTACGCATTAGCGCAATATTGCCGCTTTCCGTTTAATCCTACCTCAGCCTTTTGAATAATTACTTTGAAGCTTTAACATGAAGAACCCAGCTATCATGATATGTATAGTTTAAATTCAAATCCAACGAATTCGCTACTATAGTTCCACTGCCACTCAAAGTGCTACCGCTGTCCCAACCTATCTGAGAAGGAATACTAATAGTATTTCCACTAAAAATTGCAGTTACTGTAATGTTTTTATTATGAAAATTAACAAGTTTTAAACTTGAACTCGTTGTTCCTTGTTCGATGAGCAAAACATAACTCGCTGTTTCAGTATAGTATACAGGTAGCGTTCGGGTTATAGTATCTTTAGCCTGCCAACCGCCAACAAAAGGACTAGGGGTAACTGTAGAGCAATCTGTGCCTGAAAAACCAGTCGGACAATTACAAACACCGTTAGACTCTGTTCCACCATTCAGACAAGTAACTGTTTTTTCTTTTTTACAAGATTGAAAAAAAACAACGTTACATCCAATAAACAGCAAAGTAAATAATGTTACTAAAAAGGATCCTTTTTTCATTTTATTTTATTTTTTTTCTAATTAGTTTTCAATTCCTCTGTTTTATTCAAATTGTTTATCTTCCAAACATCGTATCATTTTTATCTTCACGCGTTCCATCTTCAAGCGGATACTCCTTGCGCATTGGATGATAGGTCATATCTTCCATGTTCAGGATGCGTTTCAGATTTGGATGTCCACTGAAAATAACTCCAAAGAAATCAAACTCCTGACGCTCTAACCAATTAGCAGCCGAAAACACGGGCGTAATGGTTGGCACAACAGGATCACTGGAACTAAAATATATTTTTAATCTGATTCTTAAATTTTTTGGCAGGTTGTGCAATTGGTACATTACACAAAATTCTTTGCCTTTATTGGCAGGATAGTGAGTTGCCGCAAGCGTAGTCAGGTATTGAAAAGCAAGCTCTTCATCATTGTAGAGAAATCTTACAATGTCACAAATCAGCTCTCTTTTAACAGTAATAACAGGATAGTCGTATAATATCTCGGATGAGATCACTCCTTCGCCAAACTGGGCTTTTAATCTATCCTGAACGGTAGTCAATAATGCTTCTTTCTCCATTGTTTATTCCATTCCGTATTTAACCAACATTGCTTTGTATTCAGGAGTATCTCTGCGTCTGATGGATTCGTTTTCCACTAATTTCTGAATCTGCATAATACCATCCAATACCTGCTCCGGACGTGGAGGGCAGCCGGGAACATATACATCTACAGGGATAATCCTGTCGATCCCTTGCAATACGCTATACGTATCAAATATACCACCACTGGAAGCACATGCGCCCATTGACAATACCCATTTAGGCTCTGCCATCTGCTCGTATACCTGGCGTAATACAGGACCCATCTTTTTAGCGATAGTTCCCATTACCATTAGTAAATCGGCCTGGCGTGGAGAAAAACTTAAACGTTCAGAACCAAAACGGCCTAAATCGTAAGTAGATGCCATTGTAGCCATAAATTCGATTCCACAGCAGGATGTTGCAAAAGGCAATGGCCATAAGGAGTTCGCCCTTGCCATTCCCACCACTTTGTCGATACGGGTTGCAAAAAAACCCGGACCTTCAATGCCTTGCGGTGCTGAAACAATATCTACATTCGGTTTTATTATTGTGCTCATTATAATTTCTCTTTCTTTTTATTCGGGATTTTATTCCCCTCCCATTCAAGGGAAAATGTTCTAGAATAACTTATTTTATTCCCACTTCAACGCTCCTTTTTTGAGGATATAATAAAAACCCACCAACAAAAAGCCTACAAACGTTAACATCTCCACAAAACCAACCAATCCAAGGCTTTTAAAGTTCACCGCCCATGGATACATAAAGATCACCTCTACGTCAAACAATACAAATAAAATTGCTACCAGAAAATATTTGATGGAAAATGGTAACCTCGCATTACCCTGAGATTCAATACCACACTCAAAAGTATCAGATTTAATTTTTGTTTTGCGCGCTGGGCCTAATTTATGCGTTACAATCATTGTTGTAACAACAAACCCTAATGCAACTAAAAACATTAATGCAATTGGTAAAAAATCCAGTGGTGTACTCGCTGCTATTGGCATTTAAATCATTTTAAATTATTCGGCACCAATTTTAAGTATTTCTTTTTAGATAACCAAAATTCGACAAACAAAGTTACGGTATTTATAATGATTAAAAATAATAAAACACAATTATTTTATTGTGTAAAAAACTTGCTTTTTTGACCTAATTTATCACAATAAATGCTAAAAATTTTGATTCATACGAATACGCCAAAACCAGCGTTAGTCAGATTATTGCTACTTGAACCATTAAATAATTTTTCAACTATTTTTTTCCGTTAACCAGCCATGAAAAACGAGAAATCAAAGAGGAAAAGGTATTATTAATTTTTAGTCTGAAACATCCTTAGCTATTTTACGTTACAGACGTAAAACGCTTTAAACATTTTGATGTTCATTACTTTATTGTATGATTTTGAAAAGATGTTTTTTGTTTTTATAGTTTTATCTAAACATTTAAAAACCTGTATATGCTGAAAGAAAAAAAGATTTTCGTTCTTGATACATCCGTAATTATCTATGACCATACTGCTGCTAAAAGCTTCCATGAGCATGATGTTGTAATACCGATCACCGTTTTAGAAGAATTGGATAACTTCAAAAAGGGCAATGACACAAAAAACTTTGCTGCCCGTGAATTCACAAGATATATCGATAAAATTTCAGAAGGCAAGACACTACAAGAGTGGATCCCTATTAGCGGCAAGGGCCACGGCATGATCAAAATTGAAATGCACCAGGGTTCTTCCATTGATGCTGAAAAAGTTTTCGGGGAGAAAAAAGCCGATCATCGCATATTAAATACAGCACTGTATGTTTCGGAGCAATACCCTAAACACAAGGTGGTAATGGTTACCAAGGATATAAACCTGCGCATTAAGGCGAAATCATTGAACTTGATTGCCGAAGATTATGAAACCGGAAAGATCAAGGATGTAAGCGAGTTATACACCGGCTGCAGCGAAATTGAAAAGGTATCAACTGAATTAATTAATGAAATTTATGAAAAGGGGTTTAGTGAAACTTCTGCGATATTAAAAAAAGAAAAGCCTACAGCCAACCATTTTTTTATTCTAAAAAGTGCTGCCAAATCTGTACTTGCGACCTATAGCACAAGTAAAGATATGATTGAACGAATTAAAAAAGTAAGTGCTTTTGGTGTTTCTCCTCAGAATGCGGAACAAGCTTTTGCGCTGGATGCGATCATGAATCCGGATGTAAAATTAGTGTCTATACAAGGTGTGGCAGGAACAGGAAAAACATTGTTATCCCTTGCGGGAGCTTTAGAACAGCGCAGAAATTTTCACCAGATCTATCTTGCCCGCCCCGTTGTGCCTTTGAGTAATAAGGATATTGGGTATTTACCAGGTGATATTAAATCTAAGTTAAACCCATATATGGAACCATTGTGGGATAATTTAAAATTTATCAAAGGATTGTTTAACGAAAAAGACCGTGAATACAAACAAATCACGGAAATGGTGGAGAATGAAAAACTAGTGGTATGTCCATTAGCTTATATTCGTGGACGCAGTTTATCCAATGTGTTTTTTATTATTGATGAGGCGCAAAACCTTACCCCGCATGAAGTTAAAACTATTATTTCACGTGCAGGAGAAAACACAAAAATGATTTTTACCGGTGACGTTTACCAAATTGACACACCATACCTTGATACACAAAGTAACGGACTATCATACCTGATTGATAAGCTGAAAGGACAAAATTTGTATGCGCATATTACTCTTCAAAAAGGAGAACGCTCTGAGCTTGCTAACCTGGCGAATGAGTATTTATAGGCCGATAAATGAATTTAAAATAAAAAAAGCTGCTCTTTCAGAGCAGCTTTTTTTATTTTGTTTCTTCTGATTTATCTGGTAAACAAAACAGGATAAAGGTTGAAATAACCGGCAATACGAAACCTATAGCGAACCAAATTTTGGGATTGTAACCCAAACGTTTTGCAAGACGAGATGTTATCAACGGTAAGCTCAATAAAAATAAAAAGCCGAGACTTAGAAACCCTACTGCGCCCATAATTTTATGTGTTTTTTCGCTTAACTGTATTTTCTAATGTTTCGTAAATCTATTGCTTCGCAAGAATGTAATTTCTTATATTGAGCATTAACTTTCTTTTGCTTCTCAAAAGAATTTACAAAGAAAAAGAGCCCACGAAAACCAACCTCAAGCTTTCTTTGCGCACAAATGCCTACGCCTCTCGCAACGAAACTTGCGGTTCACACTTTTCGTGGACTCCTAACGCACCATAAGAAGGTTTCATATCGTTCATATTGGACTACGAAATTTTCACCTCAAATTGAGATCCTTTTAATAATCTAAATTACCGTACTCCAATTTTTTGCCTTTCATCCTTATCGCTAAGCGGCAGGCAAGTATAAAAAACGGAACATACATCAATACATGCGACATACCAAAATGATCTAAAACAATTTCTGATTTACGTTTCAAACGCTCTGAAATCAGGTACATTGCTGGCACCAGCAATAAGGTTAAGAATGTTGCGAATGCAAGACCGAAAATCATCGTCCATGATAAAGGACCCCAGAATACTACACTGTCACCACCCATGTATAAATGCGGGTTACCGGTAGCAAACAATGTTTGAAAATCGATATTTAATCCTACCGCCAATGGAATCAAGCCAAGTATGGCAGCTGTGGCAGTTAAAATAACAGGAGTCATACGCGTACGGCCAGCTTCTAAGGTTGCATCATACAAACTCATACCTTCCTTGCGTGACATTTCAGCAAACTCAATTAAGAGGATACCGTTACGTACCACTACACCACCAAGCGCAATAATACCAACACCTGTCATTACAATACTCATATCCATTTTAAATACTGCTGTTCCAATCAACACCCCGATTATACTGAATAATATTTCAGATAAAATAATTAGAGGTTTCCCGACAGCATTAAACTGCAATACCAAAATAATTAACATCAAAGCAAAGGACCACAGAAGCGCTTTACCAAGGAAAGCACCGGTTTCCGCCTGTTCTTCCTGCTGGCCTGTCATCTTCACTTCTACTTTACCCGTTGGGGTGTAACCCACCATTGCCTTACCCACCATACCAGCAACTTCATTCTCATTGAAGCCCTCAACAACATTGGAAGAAATAGTGATCACACGTTTCTGCATTTTACGCTTGATGCCGCCATACGTATTGCTGTACTCTACATCACAAAAAGCAGACAATGGTACACTTCTCAAAATACCGCCCATATTCATATCACGGAACGTTATTTTCAAATTGCGCAGTGCTTCAATATTATTCCGTTGATCGTATTTATAACGCAGCTGTATCGGATACTGATCGTTTGCATCACGGAACTTGCTCACTTCAGCACCAAACACAGCATTTCGAATTTCCATCCCAATGGTTGCAGTGCTAACGCCCTCGCGGTTTGCGCGCTCTCTGTCAATATTAAAAACGATCTCCGGATTAATTGTTTCAAAATCGGATTTTAAGTTCAGTACTCCTGCAATTTTTTGCTCATTGAGATAACGTTTTAATTTTATAGAGTTGGATACCAGCTCATCAAAATCATCACCACGAACTTCTATATTGATTGGTTTTGAAACAGGCGGACCAGCCTGCTCCTTTGCCACAGTAATTTCTGCCCCAGGAATATTCCATTGCAGGCTCTGCAATTTTTTCAGATACTCTGAAGTGGACTCCCCAACCCTGTCTTTAAAATCTACAAAGGAGATGGCTATTTTACCCCTGTTCGGATAGTCGCCCTGATCCTGATCCTGAGGATCTGTAGTACCTTTTGTAACATTTGTAATAATTGATTTTACCGTTTTATTGGAATCACCCATCACCGCATTTACTTTTTGTTCTACTTCCAGCATCACTTCGTTTGTTTTTTTAGGATCTGTACCTACCGGCAGTTTCACATATACATACACGAAATTGGGATCGCCCTGAGGAAAGAAAACCACTTTAGGGCTTCTCATTGCGAAAAATACAATTGATATTATAAATAATGCTACAACTCCCCATACGGCTCTACCCGGGTGTTTTAAGAAACGTACCAGCAATCTGGAATAAGAATTCTGAAATGCAGGCCATAACCTGGTTTGGAAAGCCTCAATAACTTTGTGTAAAAAGAAACGATGGAACACCATAAAAAAGGCAAAGAATAAAACCAGATTTCCGAAGGCATGGCTTCCACCTATATGTGCGATGATCGCAGCAATTATATACATCACCAACTGTAATTTTGCAAGGCCGCTCAATTTGCCGTATTTCGCTTTCTCTACGTCATGTGGCTTCATAAAATCAACTGCAAACACAGGGTTAATAATATAAGCAACCAACAACGATGCTAATAGCGTAATGATCAGTGTAACGGGCAAGTAAAACATAAATTTTCCGATGATCCCACTCCAGAATAAGAGTGGAACAAAAGGTGCAAGGGTAGTTAATGTACCGCTCAAAACCGGCAGAAACACCTCACCTGCGGCCATTTTAGCGGAAGTAACAATGTCTTTTTTGCCATTATCAAAGATCCTATGCGTATTTTCAATAACCACAATAGCATCATCCACCACAATACCGAGTGCGAGCAGGAACCCGAACAGCACGATCATATTCATGGTATAGCTGAACCCGAAAAAGCCACCAATCATAGGCATTACGGCAAATGCAATAAACATGGATAATGGTACGGATGCCGCAACAAATATGGCATTGGTAACACCCATAAAGAACATCAAAATAAATGTTACCAATATAAAACCAATAATAATAGTATTGATCAGATCATGTAATGTGGACCTGGTCTTTTCAGATTGATCACCGGTAACTGTAATTTTCAAGTCTTTCGGTAAATCTTCTTTCCCCATTTTTTCAATAAGGGCATGTACTTTGTCTGATGCATCAATCAGGTTTTCACCACTGCGTTTCACAACATTCAGGGTAATAACATTTTTGCCTTCCAAACGCGCGTAACTTTCCTGTTCCTTATTTGCATCTACCACTTCAGCGATATCTTTCAAATACACTTTTGCTCCGGAACCCGATGAAACAATCAGATTCTTAATTTCATCAACCGTTTTAAATTCTCCTTTTACAGACAAATTACGTTTCATACCATCCATTGGCACCAAACCGCCTGAAATGTTCATGTTTTCATACTGAACAGCACGCTGAATGTCACCCAATGAAAAATTAGCCGCCTGCATTTTAAACATATCAATATTGATCTGAATCTCGCGTTCCAGGTCACCTACCATCTGAACACGGGAAACTTCTTTCATCCCTTCAATGCCATCCTTTACATCATCTGCATATTGTTTCAGCTTATTTAAATCCATGTTTCCTGCAATGTTTACATACATAATAGGAAGTTCTGAAAAGCTTATTTCCATTACGTTCGGCTGGCGGGTAAGGTCCTTTGGCAAATCTGTTGATGCTTTTGCAACCGCATCTTTTACTTTTTCCTTTGCGTCCGATACGTTTACGGAGGTACCAAACTCCACCATAATTACAGACACATCCTGTAAAGACGTTGAATTCAATTTTTTTACTCCGGCAATACCTTTCAATTGCTTTTCAATTGGCTTGGTAACAAGATTTTCAATATTGGCAGGAGAGTTACCAACATATACGGTATTGATGTACATGGTTGGAATTACAATTTCCGGAAAACTTTCTTTCGGCAAACTGTTATAAGATGAGATGCCTAACAAGCAGATAAAAAAAGTAAGTATATAAACACTTGCTTTATTGTTAATAGCCCAGCTGGATGGTTTAAATTCTTTAAAATTCATGCTAATGATTATTTATTTACCGCTAAAACGCAGAGGCGCTAAGTGGTTGTTTTTAATTTCTTTCCCTAGCGTCTCTGCGCCTTGGTATAATTTCTATTTTTTATACGCTATTGCATCACCCTCATTGATAATGTCATATCCAAGAGTAACCAGTAAATCATTCTCTTTTAATCCCGATTTAATCTCAGCTTTCCCACTATACTCCTTACCTATTGTTATTATACGTTTTTGAGCAATTCCATTTTCAGCAACAAAAACAAAATTGGCATTGTTCTCATCTTTTTGAATAGTGCGAACCGGCACCACAATGGCCGGAGCAGCTGAACTGTAATCATTCACATTTAAACGGGCAACCATATTTGGGTGGTATTCTTTTTTATTGTCCAATAACACTTCTACTAAAAATGTTCTGCTTGCCTGGTTAATCGCACGTGCAACAAAATTTACTTTTGTAATCATTGAATCATTCATGTCAGGAAAATAAACAACTACTTCACTTCCTTTTTTAATTTTAGACGCATACGTTTCTGCAACATCAGCTTTCACTTTTAAGTTGTCGAAATTAATCACACGTATAGCTGGCATTCCTGGAGCCACCATCTGTCCCAATTTTACATCAACCGCATCAACTGTTCCGCTGATAGGCGACACAATTTTAGACATGGATAACTGCTGCTGAAGCATTGACATTTTTGTTTCCATGCTTTCTTTGTTTGTTTTTGCCTGTAAAAACTGAACTTCTGTTCCTATTTTTTGCTCCCACAAATTTTTCTGTTTTTCAAAAATCTGGTTAACAAGAGCGGTGTTCACCTGAAGGTCTGCAATGCTTTGATTGATGGAACGTGCGTCTGTTTCAGCAAGCACCTGGCCTTTGCTAACCTGGTCGCCTACTTTAACATTTATCTTTGTAATAGTCCCAGGCATTTCCGTGCTGATACCAACGTTTTCATCTGCATCCACCCTGCCCTGCACATCAATATAATTTTTAAATGTTTCAGGCTTTAAAGAAACTACTGCCACTGCAATTCCAGTTGCAACCGAATCATTTCCCTGGTTAAGTTCCGATTCCAAAACCGCTATTTTTGATTTCAGTTCAGACTCCTGTTTTTTAAGATTTTCAAGTTCTGTTTTTTTATCTGTCCCTGAATTACAAGCAACCATTAACAATGCAAGCCCCGGTATTAAAAATATTTTTTTCATTTTTTTATATTGTTGAATTATTTTATTCTCTGTATTGCTCTATTTTAAACTGTTATTACTCTCCATTAAAATTATTGATGCTTACTACTTCAAATTGCCATTTGCTTTATCGAAATCAATTTTCGCTACTAAGGCATCAAACAAGGCATTGTAGTAATTTGTCTGCGATTCTTTCAAGGCTGTTTCTGCCGCAATCATTTCAATATTAGAACCAACGCCCTGTTCGAATTTTAACTTTGATAAACGGAAAACCTCTTCCGCAAGGGCAATGTTCTTTTTTTGGTTATCAAGTGAGGTTGTAGCATTTTGCAGAATTGTTACTGAAGATGATAATTCCAGGTCAATTGATTTTTTAATAAACTCTATATTGTTTTCTGCCTTTTGCACTGCAAGCTTCGCCTGCTGCGTTTTGTAATGGCGTTGTAAACCCGTAAAAATTGGTAAGGTAACTTTGGCACCAATCAATGAAATAGGGTACCATCCGTAACCCATGCTGAAAACGCTGAACGTATTACGCTGTGCATTACCGCTCAAACTTCCATAGGCAAAGGCATTTGGCAAATACGAAAAACGGTTACGTTTCAGATCGAGTTCGGCAAGCTTAAATTGTGTTTCAAATAAATTGTATTCTACACGTTTGGCATAATCAAATTTTTCGGCAGATAGATTCGAATTCACATCAAATTTCACATCTGCTAATTTATCTGTTAATGTAAGATTCGCGCTTATATCCATGCCCATCTGGAACTTTAATAAGTATTTCCCCAATTGCAGCAAACGTTTCACTTTTTCCTGTTCAATCAATAAATTATTATACGCAACGGTTAAACGGTCGTGGTCGATTTTTTCAACAAATCCATTGTCCAGCAATGCTTTTGTATCATCCATTGTTTTTTTGATACGTGTAATATTCGCGTCCATCAAATGAAAACGTTCTTCATTAATTAATACTGTATAGTATGCCTTACTAACGGTTGAAGCAGTTTCTATTTTGGTACGTTCTATTGCTCTGTTTGAAAGTTCTACATACACTTTTGATGCTTTTAAACCGAGAAAATAATCACCACTGAAGATTAACTGGCTTGCATCTATGCCAGCGGTAGCATTATAAGTAGTTCCAAATTGAACTGCAGCAAATGATCCCGGAGGGCCACCAAAAAATTCAGCAGGGATTAATGATGTAGGGATTTCAAGAAATTTCTTTACATCAAAGCTGGAAGTAATCTGTGGCAAGCCCATTCCGGTTATTTCCTTCACCTTATCCCTTGCAATTTCTTCATCGATCATTGCATTTTTAACGTTGTTCTGATTCTGCAATGCATAATCAATGGCTTGCTGCACGGTAAAAGAGTATGCTGCACTGTCCTTTGTTTGTGCAAAAACACTGCTTACAAGTATTCCTATTCCAATTATTAATATCCTTTTTTTCATCTTATTTATTCCTGCGAATTACGAATTTTACGAATTACGAAACTGTATTTATTAAATTGCTCAATTATTCCTCTTCCGTTACCTCTTTGTACTTATTTATCATCTTATGCCCTTTTAAGGTACAAATGCCATGTAAAAAATGATCCAGCAAGGCCAATTGCACATCAATAATTTTAAATTTATCAGGAGGAAAAGCCTGAGGATTAAAACCCATTTCAACCTCTTCCATTCTAAGCCTTGCCATAATTTTGGTGTTGATGTCGGCCCGAACCAAGCCTTGCTCAATGCCCTTTTTAACGGAATTTTCTACCATCCGCTCAATACATTCCTCTTTAAATTGTTTAAACAGTTTCCAGGTATTGGGGTGATATTTTTGTAGATCATAAAATAAATTGGGGTTCATTTGTGTAAAAATGGCTCCCATGCGTTTCATCATTGCAAAAACTTCTTCTATGACATTGGAAGCCGTATCTGCAATCTCTTCAAATTCACATTCTTTTTCTTTTGTCAGCCTGCCCACTAAGGTTTCAACAACCTCATTTTTATCCGAATAAAACTGATAAATTGTTTTTTTTGATATGCCTAAATGTTTGGCAATATCATCCATTGTAATGCTTTTAATACCATATTTAAAAAACAGCTCTTCAGCACCTTTCAATATTCTGTCTTTCGTTTCCATTTGTTAATTTAAAATTGCGACACAAAACTATGGAAACATTTTTCATTTTCAAAGTTTCCATGCGAAATAATTTAAAATATTATGTATCTCCCTGATTTAAAACAGATTAAATTTGATGGGTTATTT
Source organism: Bacteroidota bacterium (assembly GCA_040387415.1). GTDB lineage: Bacteria > Bacteroidota > Bacteroidia > 2-12-FULL-35-15 > 2-12-FULL-35-15 > 2-12-FULL-35-15. Next base: position 58,520 of record JAZKDU010000031.1, on the reverse strand, counting down.
CATTGATAGATCGGACTTAAAAAACACTATTAAACGTTTCCATTTTTGGAATTGAATATTCTTACTTTTAATACACATCATTTTACAATAATTCGAACTTTTAAAAAAGATCGGACAAGCATTTTTGGTTTTAAACAATCCGTTTAGTACTCAAATTCAAATAAATACCTTGTAAAACCCCAAAAAATTCGTTTTTTTGCAGTCGAAGCTTTATATAAAACAGAATACTACACTATGGATACTTTAAAAAGAACAAAAGTTAAGGATTTACTAACTGTTACCCCAAGCAATACTGAGGTTGTTGTGAAAGGCTGGGTACGTACTTTCCGCAACAACCAGTTTATTGCATTGAATGATGGTTCTACTATTAATAATATACAAGCTGTTGTTGATTTTCAGAACACGGATGAAACCCTGTTAAAACGTGTTACAACAGGTGCTGCAATTGCTATTACCGGAACATTGATAGAGTCGGCAGGTAAAGGCCAAAAGGTAGAAATAAAAGTACAAAAGCTGGAAATATTAGGCGACAGCGATGCGGAAAAATTTCCTCTTCAACCTAAAAAACACAGTCTTGAATTTTTACGTGAAATTGCTCATTTGCGTTTTCGCACCAATACATTCAATGCAGTATTTAAAATCCGCCATGCCCTGGCGTTTTCAATCCATAAATTTTTCAACGACCGTGGATTTGTTTACCTCCACACCCCTGTAATTACTGCATCTGATGCAGAAGGTGCAGGCGAGATGTTCCGCGTAACTAACCTTGATTTTGATAACCCTCCGCGCAATGAAGATGGTAAAGTAGATTTTAAACAGGATTTCTTTGGTAAATCCACTAACCTTACCGTTTCTGGGCAATTAGAGGCTGAATTAGGCGCGATGGCCCTTGGTGAAGTGTACACCTTCGGACCTACTTTCCGTGCTGAAAACTCAAATACCACACGCCATCTTGCCGAATTCTGGATGATAGAGCCGGAAGTAGCTTTTGCCGATTTAATCGACAATGCAAAACTAGCAGAGGATTTATTACAATATACCATCAAATACGCTTTGGAGAACTGTGCGGATGAAATAGAATTTTTAAAAAACCGCTTATTGGAAGAAGAAAAATCCAAACCTCAGGATGAGCGTTCGGAAATGGATTTGCTAACCAAATTACAGTTATGTTCTACCACCAGCTTTGAACGTCTAACGTATACGGAAGCAATTGAAATTTTAAAAAATTCGACTCCAAACAAAAAGAAAAAATTCAAATACCTGATTGAAAACTGGGGTGCGGATCTTCAAAGTGAGCATGAACGTTACCTTGTAGAGAAACATTTTAAAAAACCGGTTATCTTAACAGATTATCCAAAAGACATCAAATCGTTTTACATGCGTTTGAATGAGGATGGCAAAACAGTGCGTGCTATGGATATATTGTTCCCTGGAATTGGCGAAATTGTTGGTGGATCACAACGTGAAGAACGCTTGGATTACCTTGAAAAACGCATGCACGAAATGCACATTCCTGCAGATGAATTGTATTGGTATTTAGATACCCGTAAATTCGGTACTGCCCCGCATGCTGGATTCGGTTTAGGTTTTGAACGCTTGGTATTATTTGTAACGGGTATGACAAATATCCGTGATGTAATACCATTCCCAAGAGCGCCTAAGACTGCGGAGTTTTAAGTTAACAAATTATAGCCACGAATTTCACGAATTAAATGCAATGCTTGAAGTGCTAAACAACAATAACAATTGATTATTTTAATTCGTGAAATTAGTGGCTTAATTATCACATCCCTACACTAAGTATGGCTCCAATCAGTACTCTTATTCAACAACTACAACAAGGCGATAAAAAAGCGCTGGCTCGTTGTATTACTATTGTTGAGAACGAGTTGGAAGGATCGCAGGAAATACTAACCTCATTACAATTTAACAAATCCACTCCAGTTATCGGTATTACCGGCCCTCCGGGAGCGGGTAAAAGTACCTTGATCAATGCTGTGATTAAGGAACTTACAGGGCAAGGTAAATCAGTAGGTATTATCGCCATAGATCCTACATCGCCTTTCAATTATGGTTCTTTGCTGGGCGACCGCCTGCGCATGGCAGAACATTTTAACAATGAAAATGTATTTATTCGTTCCATCGCAACCCGCGGATCATTAGGCGGATTGTCGGCTGCGATCATTGAAATTGTTGATGTAATGCGGGCTTCTGATTTTGATTATATCATTGTGGAAACAGTTGGTGTAGGGCAAAGCGAAGTGGAAATTGTAGGTTTGGCTGATACAACGGTTTTGGTATTAGTCCCCGAATCCGGAGATGATGTACAATCATTAAAATCAGGGATTATGGAGATTGCAGATATTTTTGTGGTCAACAAATCGGATCGTGAAGGAGCTGCCCTATTTATGAAAAACATTATTCAACTGGTACATTCCAAACCAGCCGGAAACTGGAGCATTCCGGTTTTAAAAGCAGTTGCCACCAAAAATGAAGGCGTTTCGGAATTAATTACAGCCATTAATAATCATCACACAATTGGTGTAAATACAAAAAGATCGTATTTATTGGCCGAAAAGGCATATCATTTAATTCAGAATCACCGGATGAAGGATATTTCTAAAAAAGAATTACAGTCAAAACTAGAGGCCGCTTTAAAAAAGGACGGTTTTAACTTATATCGATTTGTTCAGCTTTTTAAGTAAAAAGGTGGTTTTTTCTCGCTTTTTTTACCTTTTTTGTGTGTTTTTTATACAAAACAAGTCTTTTTAGCCTTTTTTCAAAAAACACATTCAATCCAAAACAAACACCGAAATAGTCCGAAATTAAACTTTCCTATAAAAAGAACGTTAAACCTAATTCAATTGATTGCGTTAACCCAAACATCTGAAATCATCAAAAAATATAACTGGTTATTTATAAACTGAAATAAATGAAAATAAAACTATACACTTTTCTTAGTATCCTTTTATTCTTCTCGCAGAATATAAAATCACAACATCAAAACATTTCCAACGGGACAATTTTTGAAGGGGAACCCTACATTGTGATAAACCCAAATAACCCCCAAAACATTGTTGTTGCCTGGATGGGCTTTGTATACAATGTTAGCACCGGCCTTACTATTAAGGTCAAATCTTCGTTCAATGGCGGACAAACATGGAGCACAACTGTTAATATACCTCATATTAATTCTTCCTATCAATCAGCCGACCCATCCATGGCCTTTGACGGCAATGGCAATTTATTTTTAAGTTACATTGATCACCGTGAAAACCCCGATTCCGGAGGCGTTTATATCCGCAAATCGGTAAATGGAGGATTAACCTGGGGGAATCCCATAAAAACAATTGATGTACATGCAGATGGAACGGAATTACCCATTGACAGGCCCTGGCTAACTGTTAATGCTGCAGGGGATAAAATATATATTGTTACAAAGCCAGCTCCATGGATTCCTGCACCCAACCGGCCCTATTTTATTGCATCGGTTGATAGTGGCGCTACCTGGCAGCCCTGGAGATACCTGGATACTACCAATTACCTGGTGGGTAATTTAATCGCACAGCCAATGGCAGTGCCCGTATGCTCCGGAAATAAATTTCATGCAATGTACCCCAGCTATGTTCCCTCTCAAAATGTGTACGCGCAGTATCTGCTGGCTACTACCATAAACAGTGGAAACAGCTTTACATACAAACCAATGGTAGTTACCCAGCCGAATGCTTCCAATGACACCGCTAAACTCGCTTACAAGCTTATTCAGGACCCTTCCAACAATAATCACCTCGCTTTTATATACCTGGCTGCGCCCTTTGGTGATATTGATATCATGCTCGCAGAAACCTTTAATTCAGGGCTAAACTGGAGCACACCGCAAAGAGTAAATGATGATCCGCAGGGAAATGGCAAAATGCAGGATATGCTTTGGGCGGATTTTGATAGTGATGGTGATATAATCATTACCTGGCGTGACCGCAGAAACGCTTCAGGCATTGGATTTGCAACCGCTTCAGAATTTTATGGCGCTTTTCGCGATAATGATTCGGCAAATTTTTCATCTAATTTTCCGCTCAGCGATGGCATTGTTTCCTATAATTCTATTTTGGCCCAAAATGGAAACGATTTTATGTCGACAGCTTTATTGAACGATACGCTATATACGGTTTACGCCAACACCAAGGACGGCTCTCTGGATGTATGGTTTGTAAAAATGGCGGCCAGAACACAAACTGTAACGGGCATTGCACTGATTGGCAGCGAATCCGATCGGTTGAGAATAATGCCAAACCCTTCAGCTGGTATATTCACTATTAATGCCTTGGGCAAAGCCTTCCTCGATGATGTAGCGGTGTATACAATGACAGGAAAAAAGATCACTTCCACAACATATAACGCTTTAAATAAAACGATTGATTTAAGCGGCTACCCAAAAGGTATATATCTTATTTCGGTGGTTATAAACGGCCAAACCTTTAGTCAAAAAGTGGTGTTAGCCCAAAATTAAGCTACAGCCCATTTCTGCTGTATTATAAAGAAAGAAGTATCCGGATATTCTAATTTCATCCCTTAAATTTTCGTAAATTAGCACTCCATTTTTTATCTGAAACAATGATAACATCAATTGTTAAGGAGAATTACCATTGATAAAGGTTTGTTTTGATTCACAAAGAAGACATTGATAAAATTTTTGAAGCAGCCCGTGTTGAGGAGGTTGTAGGCGATTATGTGACCCTAAAAAAAAGAGGGGTTAACCTGATCGGAGTATGTCCGTTCCATGATGAAAAAACACCTTCATTTTATGTATCTCCGGTAAAGGGTATCTATAAGTGTTTTGGCTGCGGTAAAGGTGGACATGCGATCAATTTTATGATGGAGAAGGAACAGATGACCTATCCGGAAGCATTGCGCTATCTCGCCAAAAAATACAATATCGAAATTACGGAAGATGAGCAAACCCCAGAACAGCTTCAATCACAGAACGACCGTGAAAGTTTATTGGTTGTTTCTTCTTTCGCCCAGAAAAATTTTTCAGAAAATTTATACAATACCGATGAAGGAAAGTCAGTAGGACTGGGCTATTTCAAAGAGCGCGGTTTCAGGGAAGATATCATTCAAAAATTCCAGTTAGGGTACTGTCTTAGCAACCGCACCGCTTTTACTGATAAGGCCATCGCTACCGGTTATAAAACAGAATACCTTGTAAAGGCCGGCCTTACTATTGAATACAAAAACGAACAAGACACAGAAAACACAGAGCAGAGAACAGAGGATGGAAACGGACAACCGATAAAGCCCGCTGATTCGCGTCCCGCTAAATACCTGGATCGGTTCTGGGGCCGTGTCATGTTCCCTATTCATAGTGCTTCCGGCCGGGTCATTGGTTTTGGAGGCCGTACATTACGCACTGATAAAAAAACTGCGAAATACATCAACTCCCCGGAAACAGAGATCTATCATAAGAGTGATGTGTTGTACGGATTGCATTTTGCTAAAAAAGAAATTCTTAAACAAGAAAGCTGCTTTTTGGTAGAAGGCTATACCGATGTGCTTTCCATGCATCAGGCAGGAATTGAGAATGTAGTGGCCAGCAGCGGAACCTCGCTTACTGCGGGGCAAATCAAACTTATCAGAAAACTTACCAGCAACATCACTATTTTATATGATGGCGACAGTGCCGGTATTAAAGCCTCATTCAGGGGAATCGACTTAATCCTGGAAGAAGGATTAAATGTAAAAGTATTGCTGTTTCCTGATGGTGAAGATCCCGATTCCTATTCGAAACGTGTCAGTAGTGAAGAGCTAAAAACCTTTATAGCGGCTAACTCTAAAGATTTTATTTCTTTCAAGGCTAATTTATTGATGGGTGATGTACAAAACGATCCTATAAAAAAAGCCGGCCTTATTAAGGAGATTGTTGAAAGTATTGCACTTATTCCCGAAGCTATTTACCGATCGGTGTATGTGAAGGAATGCAGCCGTATAATGGATATGGAAGAGCATATCCTGTTGAGTGAATTAAATAAAATCCGCAGTAAAAAGTTTAACGAAAAAAGCAATCCAAATGTTAAACCCGCTGAAAATGCTGCAAACGTTCAGGAGTACCAGATTGCCGAAGAAAAAAAACAAGTTGTTGATGCCAGCGCTGAACACCAGGAACGTGACATTATCCGCATATTAATAAATTACGGGAATAAAAATGTATTGGTAGATAGCGAAGATTTAGATGAACAAAAAAAACCGGTACAAATTGAAATTGCAGTGGCGGCACTTATTATTCATGAAATACAACATGATCAGATAGTGTTTGAGAACCCGCTCTATAAAAGCATTTACGAAGAATTTGTTCAGCAGCTCAACAACGACAAAATTCCTGATTATAATTTTTTTGTCAGCCACGAAAATACTGCTATTTCATACCTAACAGTCGATTTGATCAGCAGCCCCTACTCCCTCTCAAAATGGGAGCAGCACAGCATTTATACCACCATGGAGGAGGATATCCTTAAAAGATCAATGTACCATGCCATATATGCCTTAAAAAGCCGTAAGCTGGAAATAATGATACACGAAATTCAAAAGCGTTTAAAAGAAAATCCTCCGGAAGAAGAAATGTTAACGTTGATGCAAACCCAGCACCAGCTGCTACAAGCAAAAAAAACATTTAATGCCTTGTTGGGAAGAATTGTATTGAAGTAATTGCTGGCCTTGCCTTGCCAAAATTTTCAAAACAACGGAACTAATCAAATTTAACCGGTGAGCCGCGCTGCGCTTCTAACTCGTAATTACCGTTTTTATCCACTTTCATTTTCAATTCCTGAAATGAAGTGTGGAATTTATCATAGCCGGGTTTTAAATTATTCCAAAACTGAATTAAGCCTGTATTCGCTTTGTATTGCTCTGTGTACTTCGTTACGTTTTCATCCGTAAATTTAAAAGGAAAAATATACACCGGTATTTTCAATTGCCCATTGTCTCTGGCCTGAATGGCATAAATATAAATTTCTTTTATTTTATCATTGGTCATCGGCATACAGCCAATAGTAACACATTCGCCATGAATAAATATATCTCCGCCAAGGTTAGCAGCTTTGCTTTTTATCTTGTCGGATTGGTTTGGATAATTCACACCTAAGGATAAAAAATAGCTGCTGGCAGGGTTAAACCGGTCAATCGAATAAAAACCTTCAGGTACCTGGCCGTCACCCTGTTTGCGCTTTGGCCCAAGTTCACCGGATTTGGCGCAAATCGGGTAGCTTGTCAGTTTTTTATATTTAACATCCGTCTTTTTCTTTACGTAAAGCGTTAATTCCTGTTCTTCTTTAAACACGGTGATCAGGATATTAATATTATCCAGATTTAAATCAATGTCTTTTAATTGCTTTGCAATGATTGCCTTTTTTTCAGCATACGCCTCTTTTACCCGTTCGTGTTTTTTCTGATCCGCTAAAAAGTCTGCTGTTACAACAAACGCGGTCGAAAAAAAAGATAGTATCAGTATAATTAATGTTTTCATGCCTTATAAAACAATATTATTTTTATTTCGCTGAATTAAAGCATTAAGATACTCTTATTTCGAATAACTGTAATGCCCAATAATTTTAAAATCAAACAAACAATCTGCAAGCACCTGCCCTGCACCAATATTGTGAACAATCTGATAGCGTTTTCCATCAGCTGACTTCTTATCAACCACTAGTCCTATATGAGTTATACTGCCTCCAAGATTCCAGCACACAATATCTCCTGGTTTAAAATCATCAGGATTATCAGATATTTTTTTCAGCTGCCCATGTCTCGAAAAGAAGGTCATCAGGTTAGGAACCCTTCTGTGATCAATGTTTTTGTCCGGAGACTTTAAGCCCCATTTATGAGGATAAATTTTAAAATTAGATTTTATATCCTCATGCACTTCTTTTTGAAGATCAATAGAAAGTTGACGGTAAGCTCGTATAACAACATCAGTGCATACGCCCTTATCAGCCGGCACATCACCATTGGGATAAGCTAAAGTGAAATATGCAGGATCGTACTCCACTTTCTGTGAAGTGAGCTTTAATGCCGCATTTGATAATCTGGTGGGAAATTCATTCTGCGCAATCGTAAACTGCGTAAACAGTATACCTATAAAAAAAATAAACTGTTTTAAATTGAGCATGTACGTTAAAATATTATTCTTGTCCCTTTTAAACGGTTTTATTTATTAAAAAGTATTTTTTCTTAATCATACTCAAACCGCTTACTTGTCAACGAAACCCAAAACAATCAAGTATCAATATTAAACCGGCTCTATAATATTACAAAAAAAATCTCCATCATTAAACTTTGATGGAGATTTTTTTACGAAAAATTTATTTTATTGCTTAGTGGTCAATGAAATTGAATGTATTACTCAACAATCATTTTCCCTGTATGAAAAGTGGTATTCTTTTTTGAGATGTAATAAAAATACATTCCGTTTGGAAGCATTGACGCATCAAGAGTAAGAGAAGTAGCAGCTACCGGAACAATCATTTTTTTAACAGCCTTTCCATAGATATCACAAACTGTCAACTCGCACTCTTCCTTTTCAGGTGCTGAAAACTGCAATACAGCTGTGTTGTGAAATGGATTAGGATAAACGCTCACAGCATTATTTAATGAGTGTTCATTAATACCTGAAGCAGATACTGCTGTTGAAGTATAAGCTGCTGCCCATCCTAAATCTGTAGTGGTGCTGTTTGATGTAAAGTGAACAGACATACTGCTACCATTCAAAGTCACCGCTGAAGGAATGGCGCTGCCACTGAATGCTCCAAGCAAAGATGGCGGAGAAGTTGCTTCATTATATACTTCCACAACATCCTGTCCTCCTTGCGTATTAAATGTACTAAAAGTCAAGGTAATGGTAGCTGCATTAGCTGGCTGTATAAACCACGAACAATCCGCATCGTTGCCATAATTATCGGTTCCACTGCCATCATCAAATGAACCTGCAGGTGCAGTAAAATTAACAGAACCGCTGCAATAAACCGGTGGAGGTAACGTAGAAGTATAAGATGCTGCCCAACCCGGTGCTGTAGTGGTGTTATTAGAAGTAAATTCAACTAACATATAACCCGAATTAATTGTAATGGCTGCAGGAACCGTATTACCACTATAAGAACCGGTTAACGTTGCCGGAAAAGTGGAATTATCATACACTTTTACAAAATCAAATCCATTTTCTAAATCAAGGGCACTGAATGTTAAGGTGATTGACGCTGCATTTACAGGCTCTATCAACCATGAACAATTTGCATTATTACCATAATTAGAAGAACTGCTTCCATCGCTGAAAGCACCGGAAGGAGTTGTTAACGTTGTAGAACCACTGCAATACACAGGGGGAGCTATAGTAGAGGTATAGGATGCATCCCAGCCTGCATTGTTATAAGATTCATCTGAAGTAAAACGCACAAGCATTACTCCGCCTGTGGAAGTGATTGGTGCGGGTGGAGTCAGGTTTGAATTGCCACACAAAACCGCAAGTACGCCTGCTAAAGTATCATTACCATCATAAATAGTGATCTTATCCGAACACTGCCAAAGTTCCAGATCAAACACCCCTACAAATGTTAATGTGATAGTACCTGCACCGGCAGGCTGAATAAGCCAGGAACAGTCCGAATCATCACCATAATTGCTGGCTCCGCTGCCATCACTGAACGTACCGGATGCGGTTGTTTTTAACACGGTACCTGCGCAATACTGTGCAGAAGCAGATTGTGTGAATAAAATGGTTGCTAAAACAATAGAGTAAAGTAGTTTCATTTATTTTTTATTATTGGTTTTAATAATTAATCGTTTCTAATTTATGTCCTGTAATGCAGGACAGACTAGAAACGATTAATTTATTTTATCAGAGAAATATTATGGTACTAGAGCACAATCATTGATTGTGTATTCAAGATCTATTTTGTTTTTTACAAGCTTGTTGTTATACACTGTTCTTACAACATATGAAAGAGGAACACCTGCTTTAATATCAGCTGATTTTGCTAATTGTGTTGTTAATGTGCTTAACTGAGTAGCTGAAATAGCAGCAAAAGTGCTGGTTGTAGACCCTCCTAATGCAAGTACTTTAACAGATAAGTTATCCAAAGAAGATAAATAATTTGCATCAATATTACCTGAAACCGGTGCACCGCTAAATGAAGCGTTAACAGCTGCTGTTATTTTCATTAATGATGAAGTAGATTCAATCAACAAATAAAATACACGTCCGTAAGTTACATCTGATACATAGCAAGCTGGATTACCCGGGCTTACATATTTTGCAAGATCCATTGGAGTAACGGATGGATCAAAAAACTCATCATAAGTAGCAGGGATGTCATAACTCATGGTGTAGAAAGATTGTTTCAAAGTAACCAGGTAATGGTTTGAACTGGATTCATTTGCAAATCCGAAATTAGCTCCAACTGTTACACCATATACATCAACGTCTACTCCTAAAGCAAGAGATAATTCATCTTTCGTTTTTACCTGCTCGTGAGTAAAGTTAAAACGGGATGGTAACACTTCGTTATTGCTGTAAACAATATCATTCAAGGCCTGAGTGATATAACTTTTCTTTACTTCAGGTAAATTTACATATACTGAATTTGAACCGTTCACAATATCGATAGATACAGTACCAGGACCACGTTTTACAGCCACAACATCAGGTGTTGCATTGTTTAACGAAGCACCTTGTAATAAACTTCCTGGATATACTACAGATACATTCGGGTCATACAAAGGGAAATCCTGATTTCCTTGTAAAACACTGTAAGTACTGTTTGTACAATTCCAATGCCCGCTATCAACTGGTACAGAAGTAGAGTTGACGTTTGTAAGTATTTTATAATTTTGAAAAGTTGAAAATTCACCACCTGATTTCAATACTTCCTCAAATGATACATCTTCACCCGGTGATACGTCTTTTTTGCAGGAATTTAATGTTACCATTGTTCCTACAACAACTAAAGCACCGATAAAGCGTAATGGTTTTTTCATGTTTTTCTTTTTAGTAATTGACTTAATAATTTAAAATATACCGCATATAAAATTAAAGTTCATTTTTGAACCCGCCTGATTTACCAATAAAGTTTGAAAGAGAAATTGTAGTGGAAATTACTACGAAGATAGTCTGCTTTGTCATTCTTTAGCGGTTTTAGGAACAAATGAATTACTCATTTATTCTTTTTAGGGTGTTCACTAACTTAATTTTACGTGGCAAATGTACAACACAATTTTACAAAAACCAAATTTATTTTAGAAACTGTTTAAATTTTCATTAAAAAAAATTATATCGCCACTCACACTTTCTCGACTCCGCTCGAAATGACAAGCGCGCTGTCATTTCGAGCGGAGTCGAGAAACGAGGGTAAGCTTGCCTGTAAATATTTTAAATAAAATTTAAACAGACTCTTAATCTAATCACGGTTTTTACCCTTTTAATTGTAATTATATAAATAAAAAATGCTTAAATTATACCTTTCGCGATTGTGTCAATCGTTATTTCGCAGATTATTAGTAAATTCGCCATCCCATTTTAAAATGGATATATACTAGATAATGGATAATATACGGAATTTTTGCATCATTGCACACATCGACCACGGAAAAAGCACTCTTGCTGACCGTTTGTTGGAATATACCAATACCATTAACAAACGCGACATGCAGGCGCAGGTGTTGGACGATATGGACCTTGAAAAAGAACGAGGCATTACTATTAAAAGTCATGCTATTCAGATGGATTACGAATTCAAGGGCAAAAAATATGTTTTAAACTTAATTGACACCCCTGGTCACGTTGACTTTTCATACGAAGTATCCCGTTCCATTGCTGCCTGCGAAGGAGCATTGCTTATTGTGGATGCCGCTCAGGGTATTCAGGCACAAACAATTTCAAACCTTTACCTGGCGCTGGGTAACGATCTTAAAATCATTCCGGTATTAAATAAAATTGATCTTCCTAGTGCTGAGCCTGAGGCCGTAAAGGATCAGATAGTGGAATTGCTGGGTTGCGATCGTGACGAAATTCTTGCTGCATCCGGCAAAACAGGATTGGGAGTTCATGAAATTTTAGCCGCTATTGTGGAGCGCGTACCGGCTCCGATAGGAGACCCGACAAAACCTTTACAGGCATTGATTTTTGACTCTGTCTACAACTCTTTCAGAGGGATTATTGCCTATTTTAAAATTCAGAACGGAACTATTAAAAAAGGCGAAAAAGTAAAATTTGTTGCTACTGATAAAGAATACAGTGCGGATGAAATAGGTGTTTTGCGGTTGAAGCAGGAACCGCGCAATGAAATTGGTACAGGTGATGTTGGATACATTATATCAGGTATTAAAGATGCACGTGAAGTAAAGGTGGGTGATACCATTACAAGTGCCGTGCGCCCTTCAACAGAGCCTATTAAAGGTTTTGAAGATGTGAAACCAATGGTATTTGCGGGTATTTACCCAGTGGATACAGACGATTTTGAAGAATTAAGATATTCCATGGAAAAGCTTCAGTTAAACGATGCTTCTCTAACCTGGGAGCCTGAATCATCTGCTGCTCTTGGTTTTGGATTCCGTTGCGGCTTTTTAGGAATGCTTCACATGGAAATTATCCAGGAGCGTTTGGAACGTGAGTTCGGAATGACCGTTATTACTACCGTTCCCAACGTATCGTACCATGCATACAGCACCAAGGAAGTGCTTACCATTGTAAACAATCCATCTGACCTACCTGATCCAAGCAGTCTGGACCGTGTAGAAGAGCCTTATATAAAAGCGCAGATCATTACTAAATCTGAGTTTGTAGGTAATATCATGACCTTGTGTATTCAGAAACGCGGTAATTTAACCAACCAGGTGTATCTGACGACTGATCGCGTAGAGCTGATGTTTGACATGCCTTTGGGCGAAATTGTATTTGACTTTTACGACCGTTTGAAAACTATTTCGAAAGGATATGCCTCTTTTGATTATCAGCCATTGGATTACCGCCAGAGTTACCTTGTAAAACTGGATATATTATTAAATGCAGAGCCTGTAGATGCTTTGTCGTCACTTATTCACCGCGACAATGCCTATGAATTCGGTAAAAAAATGTGCGAAAAACTGAAAGAGCTGATCCCACGCCAGCAATTTGAAATTCCTATACAGGCTGCCATTGGCGCGAAAGTTATCGCTCGTGAAACCATTAAAGCGATACGTAAAGATGTTACCGCGAAATGTTATGGTGGTGATATTTCCCGTAAACGTAAACTTCTTGAAAAACAAAAAGAGGGTAAAAAACGCATGCGTTCCGTTGGTAGTGTAGAGATTCCGCAGAGTGCATTTATGGCGGTGTTGAAGCTGAATGATTAAGATAGATGTGAGATATTAGATTTGAGATATTAGACTGGACTACTCCTTTCTTGTCATCCCGAGCTTTTTCGCGAGGGATCTTGCTTAATATAATATTACGAACGTTTTCTAACAAATACCCACACAGTCGTGAGTAGATTCAGGAAACAGTATGTTGTCCTGTTGAGCCTATCGAAATATCTACGAGGTATTACGTATTCCTATCCTAAAAATCTTAAAAGTCAGAACGATAACAGTAAGATCCCTCACAAAAAGTTCGGGATGACAGCATTATTAATTTATTTTATACATTTATTTTGCTGCTGATTTAACGCTTGATTTCAAAAATTGCACCACCCTGCATCACACAGCTACAAGCAGTTTTAGTGACATTGATAGCACCTCATGTCTCATGTCTCAGATCTCATATCCACCTCCCAACAAACGTTAAAACCAAATAATTCCGCGCTAATGTCAAAATAATTAGTATCTTTGTGCCAGATTTAGTCAAAAGGAATTTTTGCCGGACGAATTTAAACACAGAGTTTCTTACCTGTTATGAGTACCCAAAGAGGCCACGCGAGCCTGGTACCAAGAAAAGTTACTTTGTAAAAGATTCAACTCATTTTCCTACAAGTTGATTAAAGTAATAATAAACTTAAAAAATTATCAATGAACAAATTTGAAGCGTTAGGGCTTAACAATGCTATTGTTAAAGCTGTAACAGAATTGGGTTTTGAAAGCCCTACGCCAATCCAGGAAAAAGTTATTCCTGCACTATTAACAGGTGAAACCGACCTTGTAGCATTAGCTCAAACAGGTACAGGAAAAACAGCAGCCTTTGGTTTGCCATTAGTTTCCATGATTGACTTTACATCACGCGATACACAAGCGGTGATTCTATGTCCTACTCGTGAATTGTGTATGCAGATCACCCGTGATTTACAAAGCTATACCAAATACATTGATGGCGCTAATATCGTTGCTGTGTATGGTGGAGCAAGTATCGACAACCAGTCACGCGACATTAAAAAAGGTGCACAAATTGTTGTTGCAACCCCTGGTCGTATGAATGATATGATCGACCGCAGACGTGTTAATCTAAGCAATGTACGTTGGGCAGTGCTTGATGAAGCGGATGAAATGCTGAACATGGGCTTTAAAGAAGATTTAGATACCATTCTTTCTCAAACACCACAGGAAAAAAATACCTGGTTGTTCTCAGCAACTATGCCGGATGAAGTATTGCGTATTTCTAAGAACTACATGACTTCACCAGTAGAAATTACTGCAGGTACTAAAAACTCAGGAAATGCAAATATCGAGCACGTTTATTATGTTGTTCAGGCACACAATAAATACGCTGCACTTAAACGTATTGCTGATTCAAACCCGGATATTTTTGCAATCGTATTTTGCCGTACCCGTATTGAAACACAGGAAATCGCTGAAAAATTAATTAAAGACGGTTACAATGCAGATTCTTTGCATGGTGATTTATCACAGGCACAACGTGACCAGGTGATGAAACGCTACCGCAGCCGTTCATTACAGATGCTTGTTGCTACTGATGTTGCAGCACGTGGTATTGACGTACAGGATGTAACACACGTTATCAACTATGCTTTACCTGACGAAATAGAAAATTACACTCACCGTAGCGGACGTACTGCACGTGCCGGAAAAACAGGTGTTTCCATCGCTATCATTAATATGAAAGAGGTTGGAAAAATCAGAGTGATTGAGCGTATCATCAAAACAAAATTCACCCAGGCAATGGTTCCTACTGGATTCCAGGCTTGTGAAACACAGTTGTTCAGCCTTGTAAAAAAAGTGCACAATGTGGAAGTGAATGAAAAAGCCATCGAAGCATATATGCCTAAAATTTATGATGAATTGAAGGATTTAAGCAGAGAGGACATCATCAAACGTTTTGTATCTACTGAATTTAACCGATTCCTTGATTATTATAAAAACGCTCCGGATTTGAATGCTTCAACAAGCAGAGACAGAGATCGCGGAAGTGTTTCAACAAACGGTATCACTAAATTGTTCATCAACTTAGGTGAATTGGATAACCTTGATAGCAACTCAATGAAAGAGTATATCAGCGAAGTATCTGGTGTTGCTACAAATTTAATTGTAAACATTGATGTGAAAAGCAGCTTCTCTTTTGTTGAAGTAAAAACAGAAGCAGCTGAAATCATTTCAGGTACATTTAAAAACATACAATACAACAACCGTAACGTACGTATTGAATCACGCGGAGAAAACGCTGGTGAAAAACGTTCATTCGGTGGTGGAGAAAGAGGCAGCTACGGTGGTGGTGAGCGTAAAAGCTACGGAAACCGTTCTGACAGAGGTGGAGAAAGAAGCAGCTCAAGAGGCGGTTACGGTGAACGTAAAAGCTATGGTGCTGGATCTGGATCCGGTGAACGCAGAAGCTACAGCGATCGTTCTTCTTCTTCAGACAGAAGCAGTTCAAGAGGTGATAGCGGAAACTCAACAGGAGAACGCAGAAGCTACAGCGACCGTTCTGACAAAGGTGGATATGCGAAAAAAACATCGTCCAGCGAATCAGGATCAGGAGAGAGAAAAAGTAATTTCACTCGTGAAAAACGTCCAAGAAAAGCGTTTTAAGGAGTTGTTTATAGATGCTGAAACAAGTTCAGCATGACGATAGTAAAAGAGGTTGTTTCTTAATAAGAAACAACCTCTTTTTTTTGTAACCTGAGTTCAATTATAATTTAATCGCATTCCATTCTCCAAGGGGCTTTAAAGGGCTGTCCTCCCGAACCCGTTTTTACGGGTGAGGGAACTTGCTCATTACAGACTATATCTTTTAAATAAAGCAAGATCCCTCGCGAAAAACTCGGGAGGACAGTGTGATAATGATTTATTTTTTAGCCCAATGAACAAATATTTACATAGAATTCATGTTAAGACAATAAAATACTGTGTGTTTACTTTTTTCCTTGATGAAAAAAGTAACAAAAAAATCAAGAAAAGGTCATCGGCCAACACACAAGCTAACAAGCCCCCGCTACCTTTTCCGGCCAACGCGCCTTTCTAAATTCAATCAGGGTAAGGCAGTCGTCCACGAAATTGCGAACAGCAAGTTTTCGTGGCACATAGGGTAAAATATATCCTGAAATTATTAATTATTTACACGCTTATCCAGCCTAAAATATACTCTGCTACTTCCTGCCAGTTCTGCTGTCCGCAGATGTAGTGTGTTCTTCCGGGAAATTCCTTGAATTCTTTTTTGCTGTTGGGGTCTAAATAAGCGCTGTAGTTCTTCTTATTCAATGATGATGGTATGATGTTATCTTTTTCACCGGCAATGAACAGCAAAGGGCTGTGAGGCCTCTTAAAATCAATATATCCATCCTCCTTTGTGCTGCTTCTGGGAATATTACGGCTTTCGGGGACTACGAATTGGTTATATGCCATTTCCGTTTGCTCCATTGTCATGGTATTGCAAAACGCATACTGAAACCATTTCACAGTAGGCAAACAAACTGAATCGCCTTTAAAGGGGTTAATAGTTGGTAAATTGGCTTTCAGGAAACTCCATTTAAGGCTTATAATTCCTTTTGGTGGTGCCGAGTCAATGCAGACCCCTGCAACACCTTTATCCATGGCAATTAATTTCTGAACAGCAAGGCCTCCCATGGAATGACCTATTAATATTGGCTTTTCAGGGAGTTTATCAATGAAGGCGGCAAGGCTGTCAATCACCTGGCCAAACGTTAATGTTCCCAGTTTTGGGTCAATGTGTTTTCTTAAATCTGAGGGAACGCCATCGTGATAAGGATATGCGGGAGTATGACAGGTATACCCCTGCGCTTCAAAATATTTTTTCCATTCGGTCCAGCCGAGTGGATTTTGAAATAAACCGTGGATTAATACAATTGTTTTTACTTCCGATGGTAATGGATTTGACATTGCGATTGCGGTTGTATATTTAAAAACGTTGCTGAAAGCGAAAACGCCACTACTCCTGCCTATTGCGCTTTTTAATTATTGCATACACTCTGTAAACTGCATAAACAACCAATAAACCGCCTACCATCTCACGATATACCGGAAAGGTTTCAATGGCGATATCCGTAAATAAAAATAGAAGGCCGATTACCAGATAAAGCGCCACCATCAGAAAACTGAAGTAATAGCTTATTTTATTAATCAAAGGAGGATTATCCAAGAGATCTAAATTTTAAATTTCAAACAAAAAATAAATCCTAAATTCTAAGCTTGCAAAGAGATTAGAATTTAGGATTTAGAAAATTAGTACTTAATTATTATCGGATGGTGAACTTAATTGGTAAGTTGTATTGCACCGATACGGCACGTCCATTTTGTTTACCAGCACCCCATTTAGGCATTGCTTTCACAACCTGTAACGCCACTTTATCGTATCCCGGACCACCGGAAACACCTCTTAATAATTTTGCTTCGGTTACGTTACCTTCTTTATCAACTACGAATGTAACATAACAAGTACCAGAAATACCGGCCTCTTTCTCCATTTGAGGATACCCGATAGATTCGATCTTATCTTTGATCCATTTCATCATTGCTGCTACTCCGCCCGGGAATTCAGGCATTTGCTCTACGATGGTGAAAATTTCTTCTTTAACAGGTGCAGTAACACCTGTACCTTCTTCAGGAATAATGATTTCATCTCCACCAGTACCTTCTTGTGTTTCAGTACTGATTTGCGGTGTTTCTTCTGTTTGCAATGGTGGCGGCTCATCAATTACCTCATCATCCGTAACTACTGGCGGTGTAAACTTAACTGTTTCCATAACCGGTGGGGGTGGTGGCGGTGGTGGTGGTGGTTCCGCTTCATCAATTGGTGGCGGTGCCGACAAGTCAACAACTGTATTGTCAACAGGTACAACAAGCTCTTCACCCTGTTGATTTATCCAATCCAATATCATTGGTAAACTAACAATGAACATGAAAGCAAGCGATGTTATTATTAGTGCAATGGTAACGGTACGATTGTACTTTTTACGAAGATCGTAAGCACCATAAATTTTATTTTTATTTTCAAAGACCAGCTCGTTCCGCCCTTCGGCCAGAACGTTTGTCCAATCATTTAATACTCCTTTTTCCGCCATTGTAATTATTATTTATTTGTAGCGTTTAACAATTCAAATTCTGTGGGCATCATGTCCACAACAGCATACTTACCTACAAGGCAAACGTTTAATTCATCAATCAAATCAATCACGTTTTTGTAAATCGCCTTATCGTCTGCTTTAATCAATACGGTAAGTGCATCTTTATTCCCTTTTTCTAAATTTACCAATCGTTTTAATGTGGTATCGGCAATTTCCTTTCTCTTATATTTATCCTCAAGAGCAGTAATTGCGTCTAACGTTGGTTTGTAACGGTCCAACAATAACTTATGCAGACCATCTTTAGAAAAATCTGTTTTAATTAAAGTTGTTGGTGGCGCACCATCTTTATTATTTGGAGGATAAAACTCACCGTTATAATAGTAAATTGCATTGTCCTTTGACATGATGAATGTAATTGCATTTTTCACCTTTTGATTTTTAGATTCATCTTCTGTTTTAGCAGGGAAATTGATTTCCATCGCTTTCGGCTTACTAAAAGTAGAAGTAAGGATAAAAAAAGTAAGGAGCAAGAACGCCAAATCCACCATTGGCGTCATGTCTATTTTGGTAGATGATTTTTTGGCGCGTTTCTTTTCATGTTTGCCATGACCACCGCCACCATCGGTATTTACTTCTGCCATTTTTTAAAAAAAATTAATGTCTGTTAATTTATTTGTTTCTTCAGAAGATGCAATACGTTTACATTTTCCATAAAAGATCAATCGATTTTATTCTTCTCCTTTTTCAAGGTTAGTGATCAGGTTGAATCTGTAGATTTCCTTATCGGTAAACACCTTAATAACATCTTTTACATTGATGTAATTGGCATTACCATCCGCTTTTATCGCAAAACGGATAGGTTCGTACTTAAATTCACGGCCAAGCTTTTCAGCTTTTTCTTTCTGCTCTCTTGCCTGTTTTGCTGCTTCTATACGGCCAAACTGAATCCAGTCGCCAAGCTGATTGTTCAAAGAATCCAATGGAATACCAGGAGATTTTGCAGCATTACGTTCAGGATCTTCCATATTGATATAGCTTTTCAAGCTCTGAATAGGAACACCAAAACTGGTCATTTTAGCAAACTCTTCTTTTTCTTTTTCTGTGAACTCCACCTTGTATTGCTGACCCATTTTTTCAAGGGTTTTTTTACGCACCACATAATTATTGATATTATAATATGTTTTTCCTTTATCGTCAACCGTAATCATTATTACATTTTCGGGTAATAATTTATCGGAAGTAGAAGACGGTGTGTCAACAACAACAGGCTCAGAAACTCTAGCAGAAGCCGTAAGCATAAAGAACGTAACCAAAAGAAAAGCCAAATCCACCATGGGTGTCATATCCAGTGACGGATTACTTTTGGGCATTTTAATTTTAGGCATGTATACTTATTTTAAGATTATAAATTTTTATTAGTTACGGATAAACGAATATTTACAGATTTACGAAACTGTATTTATAAAAATAGTTAGCAACCACCTTTTCGTAAATTCGCTTTATTCGTATTCGTAACCTTATTTATTTAGCGCTAACAGATTGTACTATTGTAAATCCTGCTTCGTCCATACTAAAAGTGATCGCATCAATTTTGTTGGTGAAGTAGTTATACATAATGATACCTACAACTGATCCACCGATACCAAGAGCTGTATTGATAAGAGCCTCAGAGATACCCGTTGCAAGAGCAGTAGTATCAGGAGCACCAGCTTGTGACATCGCAGCAAATGAACGAATCATCCCAAGTACTGTTCCGATCAAACCCCAAAGAGTTGCAATAGTAGCACACGTAGAGATAACAGATAGATTTTTAGATAACATTGGCAATTCCAATGCAGTTGCTTCTTCAATTTCTTTTTGGATAGCAGCTACTTTGCTTTCTTTGTCTAATGCTCCATCATTTTGGATACTTTTTAATTT
The DNA here is from genome assembly GCA_040387415.1 of Bacteroidota bacterium. Lineage (GTDB taxonomy): Bacteria > Bacteroidota > Bacteroidia > 2-12-FULL-35-15 > 2-12-FULL-35-15 > 2-12-FULL-35-15. The sequence goes on along the minus strand of JAZKDU010000031.1, from coordinate 38,118 downwards.
CACAACGCCTGCACGAACTACGTTCGCTAAAGACCCTTGTTGTTTATCGCAAGCAGCAATTGCTTCATCAAAATTATTACTTGCAATTGATGATTTAATAGTGCGAATAAACGCTTCAGAACTACCTTTACCTTTAGAGCGGGAAATAGTCATTAAACGTTCAATAGAAAACGTAACAATAATTAAGAAAATCGCCATTAGAATTGGTACGATTATCCCTCCCTGGTACATCATTCCAAGATAATCACCTGCTTTTGGATGGCCTTCTGCATCAAAATGTCCTGGAGCTCCAAGAATAAACTTGTAAATTACATACCCAACTACTAAACATACTAAAATTGCTAATGACGCAAATGCTGATTTAAATGCGTTTGATGAATTTGGTTTGCTCATTTCTGTTAATTTTTAAAGGTTAATTTTTAAAGGTTAATACATTCTAAACTTAAACTGATTTTATAATTTTTTGATCGCTTTTTTTTAAACAAGGCTCCAAACATACTAAATCTATTTTGAAAGTAAAAATTTTATATTGTAAGTTTAATAAACAGCCTGTTGTGAACGCAAATTAAAGGACAATATTGTAAGAGAATGGAAACCATTTATTAAATGGCGGTTTTTGAGCTATGAAAGGCGGTTTTATTGTTTGAGAATTTAGGCCTTTTTGTTTTTCTCCTTCAGATAGGTAATAACCAATGGGATTAACGTGATGATTATGAGGCCAATAACAATAAACCCTACATTTTTTTGCACCCACTCATAAGTCCCCAAATAATAACCGATAGAGGCCAGTAAGCCAATCCAGGCAAAAGCCCCGGTAATATTATATAACATAAATTTTTTGAAATCTACTTTTAGTACTCCGGCCAGAATAGGTGCAAAGGTACGAATGATGGGTAAAAAACGCCCCACAATAAGAGTTTTACCGCCATTATCATCATAAAACTTCTTGGTTATTGTGAGATATTTTTTTTTGAATATAATGGAATCTTTGCGTTCGAATAAGGCCGGCCCCACCTTGTTGCCAAACCAATAGCCTGCCATATTGCCCAGGATAGCGGCCATGGCCAATAATAGAATCAGCATGGAAATATGTACACCCAACAATTCGGGCTTAGAGACACATATTAAGCCTGAAACAAAGATAAGCGAATCCCCCGGCAGAAAAAAACCGATCAGCAGACCCGTTTCAGCAAACACCACAAACAGCAATAAAGCCAGGCCACCGACCTGGATAATTGATTCAGGATCAGTTATCTGCTTAAGAAATTCCAGGATATCCATATATAAATAGGTATTAAATATAGCGAATTTTTATCATCAAACAAAAACTTACCTGGCACAATCCGCTATATTTATGGTATTGAAATTTTTAGTCCAGCCGCACATCATCAATATCCGGCTCCTTTTTAAACGTATGTAATCCACCTTCCCATTTGGAGATTACTGCGGTAGCTACGGCATTACCTACCACATTTGTTGCAGAGCGCCCCATATCCAGGATCTGATCTATACCTAACAGCAGCAATAAGCCTTCTACGGGGATGTTAAAATGCGCCAGCATGCCTGCAATTACAACTAAAGAAGCTCTTGGAATACCCGCCATTCCTTTGCTGGTAATCAATAAGATCAACAGCATTACAATCTGGTCGCTGACGCTCATATCAATACCGTATGCCTGCGCAATAAATACAGTGGCAAAGGTCATGTACATCATAGATCCATCCAGATTAAAGGAATAGCCGAGTGGCAGCACAAAGCTGATAATTCGATTTTCGCAGCCAAAACGTTCGAGTGATTCAATTGTTTTTGGCATAGCGGCTTCAGAACTTGCTGTGCTGAAGGCCAATAAAACAGGCTCTTTAATGTGATTTAGCAAACTAAAGAATCTAATTTTAAGTGATGCGCAAATCAAAAATAACACAAGGAATACAAATGTTAACAATCCGAGGTAAAATGTACTGACCAGGTAAATATACCCTGTGAGCACGCCTATCCCCTGCTTCGCAACCACCGCTGCAATTGCACCAAAGACACCCAATGGCGCAAACGCCATTACGTAATTGGTTACTTTAAACATGATATGTGAAACGGAATCAAAAAAATCAACTACTATTTTTCCTGTTTTGCCCACGGAGGCCGCTGCAATACCAAAAAACAAGGCAAAAATAACGATCGGCAAAATTTCATTTTTCGCCATTACTGCCACAATACTGTCGGGTATAATGTGTTCCACGAAATTTTTCGCATCAAAGCCTTTTGAAGCTTCTATGCCTACTTCGGCATTAGCAGGCGGCAACTCCAGTGTCATCTTTTTTCCAGGCTCGAAAAAGTTAACCAGTACTAACCCAAGGAATAATGCGATAATGGCCGCTGTGGTGAAATATAACAGCGTTTTTATTCCGATGCGGCCAACCGATTTAAAATCACCTACTTTGGCTACACCTACTACCAATACTGAAAACACCAGCGGTGCAATAATCATTTTGATCAGGCGCATGAAGATGTCGCTGAGGATATGGAAGCTTGGGGCCACGTCTTTCCAGAAATAACCGACCATTATTCCGAGGGCCATTCCTAAAAAAATTTGAACTATTAGACTGGGTTTTTTCATGTTCTTGGTTTTATCATTTCACAAATCAAGCCTTCCGCCTTTGAATTGAAAGCTTACACACAGTCTTCGACAAGCTCTGACTGACCGCGCTTTGGTCGTATTGAGCCTATTGAAATATATGTGAGGGCTTTAGATCATAGACTGCAAAAGTTTATTGAAAACAAATATACGTTTTGTATTTAGAAAAAATGAAGCGGGGAGACTTTCTCTGCGAAACTCTCTTCCCTTTGTGCTCTCTGTGTTTCAATATTTTTAACACAGAGGCCACGGATTTTTAACACAGAGCTTCACAGAGTTAAACCTAGGATAGGGTTACTAATAATGCAGCTCGTCTGATTTTAAACGAAGGTATTTTCTAACAGCAAGCGAGGTGCTGATCCAGGAGATAATAACTCCCACCACAATAACAAGTCCGAAAAGGGTTACGAGCATTTTTTCGTCCTGCAATTCAACTAATTCAGGCAATTGCTTTTGTGCAAAGTATAGAACACCTACCAACATAAGAATAGCAATGATAGCTCCGTAAATACCATGCTTGATGCCTTTGAAAACAAACGGCCGTCTTACAAAGCCCTGGGTGGCGCCTACCAGCTGCATCGTTTTAATAATAAAACGTTTGCTGTAAATCGATAAACGAATTGTATTGTTGATCAATGCAAGTGCAATGGTCATCAGCAATCCGCTGAAAATTAAAATCACCAAACTGATTTTTTGTACGTTTTCATTGATAATGCTTACCAGTGATTTTTGGTACACCAATTCCTTCACCAGCTTGCTTTTCTGCAAATCTGTTTCAATCCAGGAAAGGCTATCGGCATTGGCGTAAATGGCTTTTAAATGAAGGTTGATAGATGGCAGCAACGGATTATAACCCAAAAAATTAATAAAATCTTCTCCCAGATCCTCCTGCAGGCGTTTTGCAGCATCTTCCTTCGTAATAAATTCGGTAGATTTTACGTAATCGGAAGCATCCAATGTTTTTGTGAAGTGCTGAATATCCACCTCTTTTGCATTGTCATTGAGAATAATCTGGATGCCTATATTTTCTTTTAAATTATCTGATAATTTATTGGTGTTAAGTACAATAATACCCAACAAACCCAGCATGAACAATACCAGCGAAAGGCTTACTATTGTTGTGATGGAAGAACCTACTAATTTACGATTTGAAAATTTGTCGAACACGCTGCTGTTTTTTTCTGCGATAAAAGTAATTATTAAAACTGTGCCGCTTTAACAGGAATAAAAATTGAAATAAACAATGGAAGGTTAATAACTCTGCGCAGAAGCCAACGCAAAGGTTACGGATAAACGAATGGTTACGAATTTACGAAACATATGTGATATATCTTTTGAGAATAAGGAGCAGCTTTTTTAATTGCTTACTGACTAATTGCTTACTGCAAAACTGTTCCAAATTTCGTATCTTCGCAACCTTATTTTTGATAAAATGGAATATAATTTCAGAGAAGTAGAAAAAAACTGGCAAGCCTACTGGGCAAAGCACAAAACGTTTAAAGCAGAAAACACTTCTGCCAAACATAAATATTTTGTACTGGATATGTTTCCGTACCCAAGTGGTGCGGGCCTGCATGTAGGGCACCCATTGGGATACATTGCCTCTGATATATTTGCGCGTTACAAACGCCTGAAAGGGTTTAATGTATTACACCCGATGGGGTACGACTCTTTTGGTTTACCTGCAGAACAATATGCCATTCAAACCGGGCAGCACCCGCGTATTACAACAGAAAACAACATTGCGCGTTACCGCGAACAGCTTGATAAAATTGGTTTTTCATTCGACTGGGACCGCGAAGTAAGAACTTCTGATCCACAGTATTACAAATGGACGCAATGGATATTTATTCAATTGTTTAACTCCTGGTATAATAAACAGAGCAATAAGGCGGAGCAGATTGAAACGCTGTTTTCTGAATTTGAAGCACGTGGAAATGCAAGTGTTATTGCGGCATGCGAGGAAACTAAGATTTTTACAAACGCTGACTGGACCGCATTTTCAGATAAAGAAAAATCAGATATTTTATTGAATTACCGTTTGGCGTTTTTGAGCGATACCATGGTGAACTGGTGCCCGCAACTGGGTACTGTACTTGCCAATGAAGAAGTGAAAGAAGGTGTTTCTGAACGTGGCGGTTATCCGGTAGAGCGTAAACTGATGAAACAATGGAGCCTGCGCATTACTGCGTATGCCGATCGTTTGCTAACGGATATTGATGCGCTTGATTGGACTGATTCTATTAAGGAAGCACAGCGTAACTGGATTGGAAAATCGGAAGGTACGAGTATTAAGTTTAAAGTTGAGAGTGAAAAGTTAGAAGAAGAAAGTTTTATAGAAGTATTTACAACACGTCCTGATACCATCTTCGGTGTGTCCTTTGTGACGCTTGCTCCAGAGCATGACCTTGTAAAACAAGTTACAACAGCAGATCAAAAATCTGCCGTGGAAGAATATATCACTTTCGCCAAAAACCGCAGTGAGCGCGAGCGGATGGCAGATGTTAAAAAAATTACCGGTGTATTTACCGGTTCCTATGCAACTCACCCATTTACCGGGAAACAAGTTCCAATCTGGATTGGAGATTATGTTTTGGCGGGTTATGGCACAGGCGCTGTAATGGCTGTTCCTGCGCATGATTCACGCGATTTTGCATTTGCGAATCATTTTGGCATTGACAAAAAAGTAATCATACTACCGGCTGTTGACTGGGACTTTGCTGATAAATCATACGATGAAAAAGAAGGAAAACTGGTTAATTCCGATTTTCTGGATGGCCTGGAAGTGAAGGCTGCGATAAAAAAAATAATTGCAGTTATTGAAGAGCGAGGATTAGGAAAAGGAAAAACAAATTTCCGTTTGCGCGATGCTATTTTTGGCCGTCAACGCTATTGGGGAGAGCCTATCCCGGTATATTACAAAAATGATATTCCGTATGTGTTAAATGAACAAGAATTGCCTTTGCTGTTGCCGGAAGTGGACAAATATTTACCTACCGAAACCGGTGAACCGCCATTGGCAAGAGCAAAAGACTGGAAGTACAAAGGGGAGTTTGAATATGAATATTCTACCATGCCGGGATGGGCAGGCAGTTCCTGGTATTTCCTGAGATACATGGATGCCAATAATGACAAGGCTTTCGTTTCAAAAAATGCCGTGGATTATTGGCAAAATGTGGATTTGTACATTGGTGGTTCTGAGCATGCTACAGGGCATTTGTTGTATATACGTTTCTGGACAAAATTTCTGAATGATTTAGGATTTATACCGGTTACAGAACCTGCGAAGAAGTTGATTAATCAAGGGATGATACAAGGTGTGAGTGCGTTTGTGTATAGAGCATTTGTTTTTTTTCCTGATGAGGACAAAGAAAAAGAAAACTATATAGATTATTATAGAAAGAATCCTGTTTTTATTTCGAAAAAAATATTTGAATTGTCTATTAATGGTGATGAAAGTGCTAAAAACAAAATTTTTAGCGCTTTACAGAAAATACACAAAGAGGCAGGATTTGATTCTGGAATAGGTTTATTTCAAGAGAAAACGGCAATCCATGTAGACGTAAATATTGTAAAAAATGATGTTTTAGATCAAAGCGCATTCAAAAACTGGAGAGAAGAATATAAAGACGCTGTTTTTATTACCGAAGAAAACGGAGACTATATCTGCGGAAGCGAAGTAGAAAAAATGTCCAAATCAAAATGGAATGTAGTAAGTCCTGATTTGATGGTAGAACAATACGGAGCTGATTGCCTACGCTTATACGAAATGTTTCTTGGCCCATTGGAACAAAGTAAACCATGGAATACCAGCGGAATTTCAGGTGTTTCTAACTTTATGCGTAAACTTTGGAGATTGTATCATAATGGAGACGCTGTAAATATTTCTGATGAACCTGCAACACGCCCGGAATTAAAGACTTTGCATAAAACTATTAAAAAAATCACGGAAGATATTGAGCGTTTTTCATTCAACACTTCTGTAAGTAATTTTATGATTTGTGTGAATGAATTAACTGAATTCAAATGCAATAAACGTGAGATATTAGAACCTTTGGCAATTATTATTTCGCCTTATGCGCCTCACATTGCGGAGGAATTATGGAACAGGCTTGGACATAACGAAAGTGTTACTTATGCTGAGTTTCCTATCTGTAAAGAAGAATATTTAGTGGAAAGTTCTTTCAATTACCCCGTTTCCTTTAACGGTAAAACCCGCTTTTTCCAGGAGTATGACCGATCTTTATCAAAAGAAGATGTTGAAAAAGAAGTATTGACACTGGATCAAACTCATAAATACCTGGAGGGTAAGACACCTAAAAAGGTGATTGTGGTGCATAATAAGATTGTGAATATTGTGATGTAATTTTCAGCTATTCATAGTTCCACTTTTATGTTTATGTCTATCATTGAGCATTTTACTTTCTTTTGCTTCTCCAAAAGAAAGTAACAAAGAAAAAGAGACCACGAAAACCAACCACAAGCTTTCGTTTTCGCTCAAATGCCCTTCGCTGACGTCAACGAAACTTGCGGTTCGCACTTTTCGTGGACGTCAGCGCACCGTATTAAATCATAGCTTGGTATTTTTGATGATCCTTTTTAAAATTGCTTTCCAGCAATTAGCCACCCAAATCGCAATTTATTAGCTGAAAAACCTAATAATATTACTGAATCACTTATAATATATCGTAATCCCGCGGAAATTTCAATAAAATTGACTACTTTTGCACGCTCATTTTAAGAATGAGATTAAAACACTTAATAAAACCATTAAATGCAAAACATCAGAAACATTGCCATTATTGCCCACGTTGACCACGGCAAAACAACTTTAGTTGACAAGATTTTACATACAGGAAAGCTGTTTCGTGAAAACGAGGAGTCAGGAGAATTGATCCTTGATAACAATGACCTGGAGCGTGAGCGCGGAATTACTATCCTTGCAAAAAACGTTTCTGTTCGTTACAAAGGAACAAAAATCAATATTATTGATACTCCCGGCCACAGTGACTTTGGCGGTGAAGTAGAACGTGTATTGAACATGGCAGATGGTGTTGTATTATTGGTGGATGCATTTGAAGGCCCAATGCCTCAAACGCGTTTTGTGACTCAAAAAGCACTTGCTCAAGGCAAAACAGTTATTTTAATTATCAATAAAGTAGATAAACCAAACTGTCGTCCGGATGAGGTTCATGACCAGGTATTTGACCTGTTCTTTAACTTAGATGCTACAGAAGAACAATTGAATTTCAGAACTGTTTATGGTTCTTCGAAACAAGGCTGGATGGGCCCGGATTGGAAAACTCCAACTGAAGATATTACTTATTTATTGGATCAAATCGTTGATTTTTTCCCGAATGTACCTAGTGCACAAGGTTCTTTACAAATGCAGATCACATCGCTTGATTATTCCACATTTGTTGGACGTATCGCGGTAGGACGTGTTTCCAGAGGAACAATCAAAGAAAACATGCCGGTATCATTGGTAAAACGTGATGGAACTATTATTAAATCACGCATCAAAGAATTATTCACATTTGAAGGTTTAGGTAAACAAAAAGCAACGGAAGTTAATTCCGGTGAAATTGTTGCTATTACTGGTATTGAAGGATTTGAGATCGGTGATACAATCGCTGATTTTGAAAACCCAGAAGGACTTACTCCTATTGCTATTGATGAGCCGACAATGAATATGTTGTTCACTATCAATAACTCTCCTTTTTATGGTAAAGAAGGTAAATTTGTTACTTCCCGCCACTTACGTGACCGTTTATTCAAAGAATTAGAGAAAAATCTTGCTCTACGTGTTGAGGAAACCAATTCAGCAGATTCTTACCTTGTTTTTGGACGTGGTATTCTTCACTTATCCGTTTTAATTGAAACAATGAGACGTGAAGGTTATGAACTACAAGTAGGTCAGCCTCAGGTAATTATAAAAGAAGTTGATGGTGTTAAATGTGAGCCTATTGAGTATTTAACTGTTGACGTTCCTGAACCAGTATCTGGTAAAGTAATTGAATACGTTACACAACGTAAAGGTGATTTAAAGATCATGGAGCCTAAAGGCGATTTGATTCACATTGAATTTGAAATCCCTTCCCGTGGTATTATCGGTTTACGTAACAACATTTTAACTGCTACAGCTGGTGAGGCTATCATGGCGCATCGTTTTAAAGCATTTGAGCCATGGAGAGGTAATATTCCAAGCCGTGGAAATGGTGTTTTAATTTCAGGTGAACAAGGTACTTCTATTGCTTATTCAATTGATAAATTACAGGATCGTGGTAAATTCTTTGTTGAAGCAGGAGATCCTATCTATACAGGCCAAGTGATCGGTGAAAACAACCGCCAGGATGATATTGTGGTAAACATCACAAAAGAGAAAAAATTATCCAACATGCGTGCTTCCGGTACGGATGATAAAATGCGTATTGCACCGAAAATCAATTTTTCTTTGGAAGAAGCAATGGAATATATCCAGTGGGATGAATATGTGGAGATTACTCCTAAATCAATCCGTCTGCGTAAAGTTCAATTGGATGAAACTGAGCGTAAACGCCAGGAGAAAAAAATGGTATCTTAATACCAGGTTAATACTCTTCTAATAAACAAAAGCGCCTCTTACAATATGTAAGAGGCGCTTTTGTTTATTAGAGTATATGGATTTTAGCTTTAATACTGTATATGTTCTTTTTGCTTGAACAAAAAGAACGAAAAACTCAAGAACAAACGATTGCTTCCGCACTAGCTACGCGGCATCGCGTTTGTTCACTCCTAACGCGCGGTTTCATGAGATTATTTTTGTACATAACTAATTTACATTCGAAGCAATGTGGGCTGAAGTCCACGAAAAGAGCGAACCGTAAGCTTCGTGGCGAGAGGCGGAGGGGTTTTGCGGGTAACGAAGGCTTTCGGTTGGTTTTCGTGGTCTCTTTTTCTTTGTTTCTTTCTTTTGGAGAGGCAAAAGAAAGAAAAATGCTTCATGATAAAGGGGTTATGCTTCGTAGATAAATTCTAGAACGATAATATTATTGCTGTGTGTGTTCTTTTTGCTTGAACAAAAAGAACGAAAAATTCAAGAACAAACGATTGCTTTCACACAAGCTACACGGCATCGCGTTTGTTCACTCCTTACGCGCGGTTTCATAAGTTTATTTTCCGGAAATAGAACTCCAATTAAAATCGAAACCATTTGATAGTCCGAGTGGCCGGAGTTACCTAGTTTACTTTATTTAGCCTAACCACCTTCATAAACTCACCTTGTGTAACTTCGGCCATAAACATACCAGGCTTAAATTCAGAGCCTATTGTAATCAACTCTTTTGGAGAAAGGTTAGTTACATTGTAAAGTATTCGTCCTGTTAAATCGTAAACCTTTATACTAACCAATTCATCACTGGTTGTTTCCAGCTGAAAGTTAAAAGAACCAGCAGTAGGATTTGGATAAACAATCAGATCAACGTCACCCGTTGATGTTTCAAAGGAGAACAACTCTCCATCTTCCATTCTTCTGCCAGAAGTTTCACCACAGGTGGCTGAACAATCGCCCAATTGATCACCAGCATGGTTACCTATATGCGAAGGAACAGCATTTATGCTTACGGATAGTGTTTGAGGATTATTTACGTTTCCGGGTGGAAGATGGCAAAGGTATACTTTGCCCGCCTTATTAGGGATACGAATATCTTTCACACAAATAATTACAGAACAATTTGTTTCACAACCATAACTGTTCCTGATGGTACAAATAAGTACATACTGTCCGGGCAGAGCAGGTGTAAATGTTACACTCTTACTTGTAGATGAACTTAAGAAAGAAGATCCGGACCAGGAATACGTGAATGTACCAAAACCTGTGGGTAAGGCCGTTAATGTTAAACTAGCAGGTCCATAACCAAGATACAAATTGGTGGAAACCCCTCCGGTATATGTAGAATTAGATGGTGTTACCTGAATACTGCAAGTAGGTAATGCTCCGCTTACAGTAACAATAGACTGACAGGTAGATGTATTTCCTATAATGTCTTTTACTGTTAACGTAACTGTATTCGTTCCAATATTCGTGCAGGTAAACACACTTGGACTAACCGTTATGCTTGCGATGGCAACATTATCATAGCTGCCATTATTTATCATTGTGGGTGTGATGGATGCTGTTCCGTTAGATAAAGTTACGGATGCATTTTTACAAATAGCAACCGGTGGAATGTTATCTGAAATAGACACCGTTACTGTTGCTGTTGTGCTTGCACTGCAGCCTCTGGCATCAATAATCGTTTTGGTATAGGTACCCGGAGCTAAACCTGAAAAAATGCCTGAACCGGTATAAGGACTTAAGCCTCCCGTGGCATAAACAGTTATGGTAGAAGCGTTTACTGATGAAGTTACAATTGGTAATACATTCACTGTTAATGTTCCTGCTATGGATGTTTGCACTGTTCCACAGACACCGGTTACAATACAGCGGTATTTGTAACCATTTAATGCATCTGCTGCAGCGATAACGTTTAGTGTACTGGTAGTTACCCCGGTGTATGGTGCAGTATTCGTTAAATTTACAAATGTTATACCCTGGCTCACCTGCCATTGGTATGTTAAACCTGTGCCTAAAGCCGTTATTGCAAAAGTCGCATTACTTCCTTTACACACACTTACATTATTAGGAGGGGTAGCAATGAGTGCAGGAATACATGCTGAACATGTTGATATAAGGCATCCACCGGTAAATAAAAAGCCACTGGTACCGCCCATATTCTGGCTGTTGATTGGTGTTAACCCTGCATTAAAAACAGCTCCTCCAACCGCATTAATGTCGGAAAGACGAACATAATCCCAGCAAATTGTTCCGCTGGCTTTTGAAATTGTTGCCGGTACTCCATCATTGCTGGATTGAATGCGGATAGGTAAAGAACCTGTTCCTTGTGCACATACATCACCACCTGCTAATATAGTCTGCGTTGTACCTGATGTTAACGTATACGTATATCCAGGAGACAATTTTAAATAGTTAAACGTATTACTTCCCAATATATCTGCATCTTTTGCAATAGTTACATTATGGCAAATATTAGTGTAATACATTACTGCATTTCCTGAAAAAGTAATATCATTGAACGTACCGCCCTGAATGTACCCGTCAGCAGCGAAAGAAACATCATGAATTGTATTTGCATCAATTATTTTACCTAAACCCAAACCAATAAAAAATATGTTATTATATGTAAATCCACCACCATAAAAATCCTGCTGTCCTCCAGTCGCGCCAACACCATTGATGGTTGATGAACCTGCATTGAGTACCATACCTAACGGATTGATATTCCATATCAGACCATTAAACGTTAGGTTAAAAACAGAAGAGCCCATATTAAGCGCTCTTGCTGATGAGGTAGTAGAATTAAAAGCGTGTGCATTTACCGTTTTGTTATTAGTAGTTAAAGCACCGTTGTTCAGATAAATCCAATAATTGCAGGTTAAGGCATCCTGCAAGGTCCAGCTACCGCCTATCCCGTTAAATGTCAACGATGTATTAATCACTTTTCCGGCAAAGGTTAAGTTTTTTCCGGTGGAAGTTGCTTCAAAAAATACCGGCCCCGTAAAATCCATTATCATCCCGGCAGCAAGCGTAAAGGAGCCATATATTTTAAGCGAGTTGGCGTAATCTCCATAAAATGTGGGGTTATTAGTAACTCCGGTCCAAACCATATTATTCGCAAATGCTGCAGGAACATTTACCGAAACAGTTTGTCCAACAGTTGTGAAAGAATTGGCATCAAAAAAAACATTATCCAATGTTGTCGGAGAACAGCCCGCAGGTATTCCTCCGCTTGTAAGTGACCAATGATTACCATCATTCCAGTTACCACCATTTCCAACCCAATATAAATTTTTAGAAGTTAGTGCGCCCAAAGGCCCTACCGTCCATCCTGCATTATTACTCAGATCATTCAAATTATTTGCAATAAATACAGCGCCTCCGGTAACACTGATATCTTTCAGTGACATATCCGATAAGGTGACAATGCCTGCCGCTTTATAAATAAAAGACTGAATGCCTGGTGTGCCCGATTTAATTTCAATTAACGCACCGCAGTTGCCACTTGCTGTTAATGATGTTATTATTGTTTGCGTTGCTCCAGCCGCCAATGTATAGGAGTAGCCGGGACTTAGCGTTAAGCTGTTGAATGTGTTGCTGCCTATGATATTTGCATTTTCAGCGATGGTAACGTTATTACAACTATTAGTATAATATAGTGTTGCATCTGAAGTAAAATCAATGTTGTGGAAATTTCCACCTTGTATAATCCCATCCGATCCAAAAAAAAGATCGTTGATGGTATTGTTATCGATAATCTTTCCAAGAGCCGCCCCAACAAAATTTATATTATTATAAGTAAACCCGCCTCCATAAAAATCCTGCTGTCCGCCATTAAAGCCAACACCATTAATAGTTGATGTTCCTGAATTAAGATTCATTCCGGTAGGATTAATTTTCCAGATAGAGCCATTAAACGAGAGATTAAAAACAGATGAACCCATATTCAATGCCCGAGAAGAGGCGGTAGAAGAGGTAAAAGCGTATGCATTAACTGTTTTATTGTTAGTGTTTAAAGCCCCGTTGTTAAGATAGATCCAATAATCACACTTAAGATCATCCTGCAACGTCCAGCTTCCACCAATACCGTTGAAAGATATGGAGGTATTTATTGTTTTTCCTGCTGTTGTGATTGTTTGATCCGGAAGAGTGGCTTCAAAATCAAGGCTTCCAGTAAAATCAAACGTCATTGCTGACACGAGACTTAACGATCCAAAAATATTTAATGTGTTTGTGTAATCGCCATGAAATACGGGGCTGTTTGTTACTCCTGTCCAAACCATATTTTGAACTGATGCTGCCGGAACATTAACAGTTATTGTTTGGTTGGGCAGAGAAAATGAGTTGGCGTCAAAAAAAACATTGTCGGCAGATGTAGGTAAGCATCCGGCAGGAGCCCCACCGCTGGCTGTTGACCAATGATTACCATCATTCCAATTACCGCCATTGCCTACCCAGTACAAATTTCTCGAAATAAGTGACGTCATTGTCCAGCCTGTATTGTTTCCCAGGTCATTTGCATTGGTTGCAACAAATACAGCTCCTCCAGAAGTTTTTATATCCTTTAAAGTAACATAAGCCAGATTAACTGTACCAGATGTTTTAGCGATGGTTGATTGCAGGCCTGAAGCGCTAGCTTTAATATTAATAAGCGCAGAGCAATTACCGTTTGCAGTAAGAGAAGTATTGATTGTTTGCGTTTTACCCGATTGTAATGTATACTTATGGTCTGGTGATAAAACCAGATTATTAAATGTATTGCTGCTTACAATATCTCCATCACCAACAATAGTGACATTGTTGTAAGTACTGTTACTGGTCAAAAAAGCATTTGCTCCAAAAGCAACGTCATTAAAGGCACAGTTGCATTGAATGTAACCATCAGCAGCAAAAGAAACGTTATTGATGGCACTGTTACCATTGATTTTACCCGATTGTGTACCGGTAAAAAAAATGTTGTTGTATAAAAATCCACCACCATAAAAATCCTGCGCACCACCACTTACTGCAACACCTTTAATGGTTGAAGCAGAAGCATTCATAGTCATTCCAACAGGGTTAATTTTCCACATAGGACCATAAAAAGAAAGGTTGAAGGTAGAAGTACCCATATTAAGAGTTCTGGCAGAAGCGGTGTTAGATGTAAATGCGAAGGCGTTTACTGTTTGGTTATTGGTTGTTAAAGTTCCATTGTTCAGGTATATCCAATTTGCTGTGAGAACATCTGATAACGACCAACCGCCACCAATACCATTAAATGTTATAGATGTGTTGAGTATTTTACCTGCTGACGTTATTGTTTTACCTGAAGTGGTGGCTTCAAAACTAAGAGGACCCTCAAAATTAAATTTCATCCCAACTGCAAGTGTCAGGGAACCATATATTTTTAATGTATTGGTGTAATTGCCATACAGTGAAGGAGTGTTTGTTACTCCAGTCCATGTCATATTCGCACATTGTACAATTGGCTGATCAACCGTTACTATTTGACCTGCTGCAATAAATGAATTGGCATCAAAAAAAACATCGTCAGTAGACTGGGGCACCTGTGTATGAAATACTGTACCGCCAGAAGTAGTAGCCCAATGACTAGCAAAATTGGACCAGCTGCCAGAACCATTAACCCAGTAATAATTTGCGGCATTAAGTGTAATAAATCCAAAAGTCAACAAAAAAAATAATGTAATTTTAATTCTCATCCGCTCGTTTTTAAATATAAAATGAACACACGATGCGTCATTTCCCTTGCAAAAATAGGGATTCAGCCATATCAATAATTGAAAATACGGTGGTTACAAAAAATTGACCGATACCTTGTAAGGATTTGCCGGCCGAAGTATTAATGGTGATTTTTTTTCAGAAAAGCCTTATTTACCTAGTGTTTTACGGATTAACTTACTAACACCACCTACCACATCTTGTTTTTAGCCAATGACAGCCCAAGTATGCAAATGAAATTATAGAAAGCATTGATTACAAAAAAAATGCAACGTACTGTGTATGTTCTTTTGCTTGAACAAAAAAAACGAAAGATTCAAAACAAACGATCACCTAAACACAAGCTGCCAAACAGCGCGTTTGTTCACTCCTTTACGAGTGGTTCATAAATTTGTTTTTTTTGTAGACTTTATAGTTTGGTGATTGCGTTTAATAAAACGATAATTGTAAATTATCAGATCAGTAAAAAGAGGGGGTTGTGAAATGGTATGCCGATAAAAATTCAGTTATATTATTTACAATTAAGTATCTATTATAATTATCCAGGATAGTTATATCAGGTTTCTACACAGGATAAAAACTATTGTGTGAATTCTATTGTAAATGCTTTAATCCAAGTATTGCATTCGGTATAAATCAAAGCCGGGTGCCCAATAGTCCATCACTATTTCTTTTAATTGAAACCTGTTTTTGCTGTAGAATTTGTGTGCAAGCTGAGAAGTTCTTACGGTGATTGTTTGAATGTTTTTATATTCTTTTAATTTTTCGATTCTGTATCTTAACAGTAAAGAACCTAAACCTTTACTTTGATAATCGGGATGAAAAATGTCCCAACTTATTTTACCAATTGTTAAATCATCAGAAAGGTTGAATCCACCACAACCAGCTATGGTATTATCATATTCAACAATATAATAGTTTTCTGCGTGGTGATTCAAATAATCAATCAGATCTTTTTCTTCAACAGGTGAGAAATATAATGGTGTGTTCAATCGTAATAAATGAATGACCGCCTGCTTATCCGTTTCCTTAACGTTTCTGATAATTGCTTTTGTATTCATTAAAACCCAGCACTTACAGTGCTGATTGTGTGAACCTGATTGCTTATTGTTTTAGCTTATAACCTGATGAGATTTCAGCCTTTTATGATACAAAACGTAGGATACTATCAAGAAACCGATTGGCAAAAGCAATACTAATATAGAAGGCTGGAAGCCCTCTGTTGCAATTACTGAATATATTGCACCGATTAAATCATAAGCTAAGCCCGCATACGCCCACTCTTTTATACGTGGGTACCCGGGAATTAAAATTGCGATAACACCCAATACTTTTGCAACACCAATAAAAGGAATAAAATAAGCAGGGTAACCTAAATGCCCCATAAATGTTACTGCTTCCGGGGATAGTAATATATCTGGAATTGCAGAGAAAAACATGAACGCTGCGAATAATCCTGTAATAGTCCAGTAAAGAATATTTGTTTTTTTCATTAGTCAATTTGTGTGGAAGCCCTTAATAAACGATGTTACATTATATTTCTATTACCCACCTACAAATTGTAAATGACCTATAAACTATCGCTAAAGTGTTTTTAAATATTCGATCAGTTTCATTCTGTCGCTGTCATTCAGATGATCACCGAACGTGTGACCGGTATTGTTATAGCCCATTATTGTTGTGTTGTAACAATTAGCCGATGCGCTTGTGGAAGCGCTATAATTCCAGCCCACGTTTGTATAATTATAATCGGTTGTTGCAAAAGTACGCGTCCAATATGCAGGACGCGATGGGCTTTTAAGCAAGGTAACCAAATCAGGAACAGAACCATTGTGTAAATAAGGTGCTGTTGCCCAAATACCATCCAATGGTGGTGCTACATATCCATTATGAGGCACCATTTTGCCTGCGTTTCCACCAATTCCGAACCAGCTGTCGTTATACCAGCCTGTAAAATAAGCTGAAACCATGTGCCCATTCGCCAGCATTGGATCTGTTTGTATGGTATTCAGGTCAACCCACAGGTTGGGGTATGTTTCCGTACCACCGTAAGTGCCATGGCATTTTGCACAGTTATTAGTGAATATTGTTTTGCCTGCTTCAGCATCAGTGCTATTGATTGTTTGGGTATAGGCAGGCGCTTCAATTGATTTTAAATATTCCAGCACATCCACAAACTGATTATCCACTATACGTGCATAAGAGCTGTCCTTAACACTTAATAAAGAAGATGCCATTATAATTTTAGCGAAATCGCCCTGGCCATTTCCGTTATAATACATCGCATTTTTTTTCTTTAATAACCACCAGGCAGGAACATCTGTAGGTACTACCTCAGCCGGAATAGGAGCAGAAGGTGTTGGCAGCCAGGTTAAATCATCTTTATCGCGATGTGCGGCCAGAATTAAGGCATATTTATCAGCTGGATTTACTCCCTGGGTATTGGTAAGAACATGAGGCCCAATCGCCTTCAGCGCATTACTGAATGGCTCATACGCCTGGTATTCAGGGGAAGATGTGCCACCGTATACACCGGATATATAAGCATCCAAGCTGGCAACATTTGCTGAAGGATCTGTTCTGTAATCACCTGTTGTACTTCCAAGACCAAGAATAAAGGTGTTATCCAGATAGGTTGCATGGCAGGTAAGACAATTGGGAGCTACCACTTTAACACCGTTAAAAGCGTCCACTTCGGTATAACTAAAAGGAATTGTTGCATTGTGCCCCGTTCTGCCTAATTCATTGGTAGAAGAGCTCAATGGGAATTGCGGATAAGGTATGCCTGCATAGGCAAAATTACCTGTTTTTATAAACGCTTCACCAAGGGCTGCATTCCCTCCTGAACGCTGCATACTGGGTGGAAGATATGTTGTACCGGCAGGTGTTGTTGGTGTTGTAATTACTGGTGGAACTTCCGGAGTTGGTGGAGCTTCCTTTTTACAAGCGCTGATCACGATAAATAGTCCTAAAACTAAAAAAATGATGTTGCGTATCGTTGTTGTTTTCATGTTTTCCAAGTTATCTAATAACTGTAAAAATACAATTACTAAAGTTAAAAATCAAAAATTTGTAAGCTTTACAGTCAAATAGATTTGTCAGGCAAAATAGGGATTAAGTAAGTAAACCGCCAACTACCTTAAAAAGGCCTCAACCTGCCGAATTATTCCTACCAAAACTGGATTTTAAAATAATCCGCAGGCCTGATTTTTGAACGCTATTAGATTAATTAATCCTTTTTTAGACGAAATATTTTTTTATTTTTGAACAAAAGCAAAATCGGAGGTGTTTTTTATTTCTCATTTATTAAAAGGAATTTTAAAAAGAAAACGAAATGAAAAAGCTTTTAAATAAGATTCTAAATATTGGTGTTAAACCCGAATACCAGTTATGGGAAACTCATATCACGAGAAAATTGAATGCAATTTCTTTGATTACCATCCACAATATGACTCTGGCGTTTTTCTTTTTTGAAATCACAGGTTATACTCAGTTCATTATCGATTGCATTTGTGGGCTGCTCGCCTTAGCTGTAGTGTTTTTGTTAAATCAATTTAAAAACTATGTATGGGCCGCATATTGGTTTTACTGTTATGGATTTTTATTTTTTATATCTGTAAACCTGAAAATGGGTAGAGATTCGTATATGCTTTTATTCTATTTTCCTGTAATCATAAGTATGATACAAACCCTTGGCCGATCAGGGCTGTTAAAACATTTGATTATTTTAAGTGGTGTCTGTTTACTGTCAATTATAACAATTACGATAGGTTTTAAAAGACATTTTTATCCGGTTTATTTTAGTGATGAAGCTATCAATGATTTATCTTCTTTTAATATTATATTGTGCTTCTTAATTACGATGGCTTATATTACTGCAATGGTTTGGGAGTCATTAAACCAAGAAAACCTGATCCGAAAAATGCTTCAGGAAAAAGAAATCCTGCTTGCAGAGGTTTTTCATCGCGTTAAAAACAACATGAATATTGTTACCAGCCTGCTAAACTTAAAAAAAAACATGTCGGATTCACCGGAAGTTATAAATGCCCTGGAAGATTGTCGGGGCAGGGTTTATGCCATGGCACTGGTACATGATAATATTTTCAACAATACAAATATCACCGGACTGAATTTTAAAGACTATGTAAATAACCTGGTGAATGAGATTGCGAACACTTTTGGCGATTCGGAAGAAGTTGAAATAACTTTGGATACGGATGATATTTATCTTGAATTATCGAACGCGATACCTTGCGGATTAATTTTAAACGAATTAATTACCAACTCCTTTAAATATGCGCAATCCGAAGATAAAAAACTGCAGGTCCATGTTAAATTAAAAAAACTAAAAGGTGTAATTGAGCTGGAAGTAAAGGACAATGGGCCAGGCTTTTCTGAGGAAGCAATTAAAAACACCAATACACTTGGGAGGGAGCTGATTAAATCCTTGTCGGAGCAGATCGGAGGAGTTTATTCTTTCAGCAATAATATGGGTTGTATTTTTAATCTTAAGTTCAAAACAGTTTCCTAAGAATCTTCATTCCCCCTTATCCTTATTGTTTTCAAACGTTTAATTAAAAGCAGGGGTTAAAAAGTCAAAATTCTTTAACCCCTGCTTTAACCGCATTTTAAGGTTGGGAAATCAGCTTGTCAAGATTTTCCAATGCCGCGGTAAAACCTTCCTTAAAGCCCGTTTCCATAATTTTTTCCAGATCTGCCAATTCATCGTATTTTATTTCAATGGACACCACCGTAGAATGCGAAACTTTTTGAAATTCGACTTTCCAAAAACCAACAGGCATAGTAGTATCAATGTTCCCATCTTTATCACAAAAAGCATCCTGCGCAGAAAAACGTTTTGATGGCTGCACAGACTTAAATTCTGCTTTAGCCCAATGTTCCTGCCCCTCCGGCCCAACCATTGCATACAGCCAGGAACCGCCTTCTTTAAAATCCATTTTTTTTGTTTTTGCTTTCCAGGGTTTTGGTGCCCACCATTGATCAAGAAGCTGGCTTTCTGTCCATGCTGACCATACTTTGGAAAGTGGCGCGGCAAATTCCTTTTCTACAATAATTTGTTTATTTTTCTTATCAACAGAAAAATTCATTAAAAGACTTATTTTCATTTTTATTCTGATTTAGGATTAATAGCCGGATGTCATACAAAGCGTTCCCAATGTGCTTAGGATTGAGAAGCCCAATGTTAATTTTTTACAACTAAAAGGACAGTAAAATTTCTTGCCAAGATTATTACCATCAAGGGGATAAATCCACGGCTACTTTTTAAGAAATAATAAAGGTCCAATGCCTTAAATTCTTATTTCGGCTCCTACAGCTCGAAACATCGCATTTATAGTAATCGCAGGTAATTAGAATACTTGTTGGGGGATTTATTTGAAAGGGAAAACAATATGCCTTATTTGATTGTTTTGTTCAATTTAGCAGAACGTTTAACGATAGATCTGAGAAGAACCATCCACAATTTATTTTTATCTTGCAACCAGTTTAAAGGAAGGGGGCTCTCAAGATATTATATCTGACTCGTTTCGCAATATTTTAATTGCGGTTCTTGATGTTGTATTTACAAACGGTAAAGACATATTTAGCTTTTTGGAAATTTCATCCTGCGTAAACCCTTTAAAATACATCAAATCTATAATTTGTTTGTGCTCTTCTTTAAGAGGTCCTATAACTTTTGTAATTAGCTTGGTGTCAAAAAAATCATTAACATTGGTACTATTGCTTACCCTATTTATTTGACTGCCCGTCTGCTGAAGCTGCTTTTCCTTGTTTTCCTGTGAACGAATATAATCAGCAGCAGAATTTCGGGCGATAGTAAGCATCCAGGTAAACAATCTTGATTTTTCCTCCTTATAAGAGGATGAATTATTCCATATGTTTAAAAACACTTCCTGCAATACATCCTGTGCCTGCTCGTTGTTACCGATTATCTTGTTTATTATTCCGAATATAGCGATTGAAAAATGATCATATACCTTTTCAAACTGGCTAACATCACCACTTTTAAGGAATGCTACCAAATCTGTTTCGTTATATTGGACTTTTTTCAATGCTTCGGATTTTGAAATAAATTTAATCTGATTTTATCAAGCAGCTACGCGTTGCAATACAATTTTACAAGGTATTTTAGAGGTTACTTTAACCATATGCCCCATATGCAATGGAATAGTTAATACGTCTCCAGCCTGAAGGGAAACCGTTTCCTTTTCCATAATAATATCGCAGCTGCCCTCTACAATTAAAAATTTCTCAAACAAATCATCATGGATTTCGTTTTCCGCAAAATCTTTTATCCAAACAATTGCCGAAATTACCTTTGGTTCATGCCCTATGAGCTTAATGTAAATATCATCAAACGTCTCAGGAGAAACCATATCAGAGCGGTCTAACCAGGCAGCGTAATCGGAAACCTTCGAATTTTCATTTAATACAGGAGGAAAAGTTGGTGATTCACCATTCTTTAATCTTTCTGTGTAATCTATTGTAGCAATAATCAAAGGCTTTACCGAAGTGTTTATTTCAACAGCTTCGGAATTGGCATAAGCCATTATAGATGTTTCAATGGCTTCAACCTCCATTTTAATTTCAGAATTAGAAGCTACTAATTTAGTAATTTCAATATTTTCGGCATCAGAAGTCAAGCCCAACACGTACATCTCCAGTATCCCGCTATTAATATATTCTTCTGTTTTTTTCATTTTAAAACTTATGTAATTCCTTATAATAGATGCAAAGATCGAAATTCTTATACGAACCAGCAACAAATTAGTTTTACAGTTGAACTATAATTTTTTTATTACTTTTATGTCTAGTGATGGAAAGTAAAATATTACATACTGATACTATTATATCAAGCGAGCAAATGCAAGCCATTGATGAGTATGAAAAAGATAAGCCCTTATCCGTTCATTGGGAGTTGCGCATTCTTCTTTATTTAGGAGTGCTTTTATTAACATCCGGTGCCGGTATATTAATTTATCTTAACATTGATACTATTGGGCACCAGGCAATTCTTGTATTGATTGCAGCTTCATGCATTGGTTGTTTTTATTACGGATACAAACACCGGCTGCCCTACTCAAATGAAGAAACAAAACACCCTTCCCCTTTTTTCGACTACATCGTTTTGCTCGGATCCTTACTGTTTGGAATATTTATAAGCTACCTGCAGTTTCAATACACTACATTCGGTTTACATTATGGGATTGCAGTGCTATTTCCTACAATGGTTTTTTTGTTTTGCGGCTACACCTTTGATCATAAAGGCTCCTTATCGCTTGGCATTACCGGGCTTGCAGCCTGGGCGGGATTTACTATCACCCCGCTTGATTTGTTGAAAAACAATAGTTTTTCAAATACAACAATTATCTATACCGGCTTTTTAATAGGCTTGCTGCTTGCAGGCTTTTCGAGATATTCAGACAGCCGTAACATAAAGAAACACTTTGGGTTTAGTTATAATAATTTTGCAGTAAATATATTATCCCTTGTTACCTTGACCGCCTTATTTGATCAGCCTTTTAAATTGTTCAGCTTTTTAGCTTTAGCGGGAATCTGCTATTATTATATCAGATACGCCATCGCAGAGCATTCCTTTTTGTTCCTGCTGCTAGCCGTAGTTTACGGATATCTAGGACTGACCTATTGCGTATTTTCATTACCAATGTCTGGCGAAACCCTACTGCTGTTTTGTTTCTTTTATGTGGCAGCTTCCTGTGCAGGCATCATTCTGTTTTTTATTAATTACAAAAAAATATTGCGGATAAAAAAATGATCGCCTATAATCCAACGTTTATAAGAAATAGTGCCATTGTAAAAAAATCAAAGCAATGGTTTAGTAAAAACCTTTTAACAGCAGAGCAGATGAATACCATATCTGCAAACTATATTACAGGATTTTATTCTCCCAATTTTTTTATAAAAACAGGACTTTTCCTTTTCACATTCATTGCTATTTCTGCTTCTTTTGGGTTTTTTAGCCTCTTATATTTTACATCCGGAGCGCATTCTGAAAAGTTTTTTTTCACTTTTAGCTCCTTGCTATTTTCGGGAATATGTATCTTCTTTTTAGAATTCTTCATCCGACAAAAAAACGTATACCGCGCAGGAGTAGATGAATGTCTTTTATACGCAGCACTCAGCTTTATATTTACCTCGATTGGAATTATTACCAATATTGAATTTGAAACCTCTAATGATTTTTTACTTTTCTGTTTCCTGGCAGTTCCTTTTTTAATAGCTGCAGTGGTACGTTATACGGACCAACTCGTTACATTAGCATTAGGAGTAGCATTGTATCTTATCTTTTTTTTATCCCTTTTAAAACTAGGGCATATTGCAAAACAAATTATGCCATTTGCGCTCATGCTCATTTCTGTACCCGTTTATCTTACTGCCATTAAACAAAAACAACGAAAAGAGCTCTTTCATTGGAAACAATGCTTTACCGTTTTTGAGTGCCTGGCATTAATTATATTCTATTTAGCAGGAAACTATTTTGTGATCCGGGAATCTTCCATAGCCTTTTTTGATATGCAGTTAACCGAAGGACAAAATATTCCATTAGCCTTTGTCTTTTACATACTAACTGCGCTTGTTCCTGTGCTTTATATTTATTACGGTTTAAAAAGAAAAGATAAAACTTTACTGTGGACAGGTTTAATACTGGTTACCGCAGCTGTGCTCACATTTAAATATTATTTTAGCCTTGGGCATCCCGAAATTACACTCACCCTGGCAGGATCTATATTAATTACCATTGCATATTTAGGTATAAAGTTTCTGAAAACACCTAAACATGGAATTACCTTTGAAGAAGGCTATGATGAAGATAGTTTTTTAAAATCAAATGCCGAAGCTCTCGTAATTGCTCAGCAGATGGGCGGACAACATCAACAGACACAAACACAATCCAGCCCCGAATTTGGTGGTGGCGGCTTCGGTGGTGCAGGTTCTGGTGGAAATTTTTAAAGTGTCGATAAATAATTGTTTTTCCTTTCATATAGTACTAGTTTCCTCTTATCAATTATTCCCCTTACAAAATCAATAAAACTGGAAACGCTGCACCTTCTAATTGCGCAGTAAGCAAATTTAATTATCTGAAATGTATTTTAAATGGACTACTTAAAATAGCAGTTCGTGTGTTGGTTCTGTTAAAAATCACTAAAATAAAGCGCTGGAGGCGTAGACAATGCTAATTGGCAACATTTTTTAGTGTATTACCTAAAACAAGACTTTCTAAAGCAGGAAGTCCAATTTTCAAACAATTCAATAAAGAAGGCTATGAAACCAGAAATCAAAAAAATTTTCGAAGTTTTAAAAGGAAAAACCGAAGAAAGCCAAAAAGAAACTTTGCTTGCATGTGCTACATACATTGGTAATGAGCAATGGATAGAAAATGTTAAAGAATTGATGAGTAAAATAGATAGACCGGCACAAGGTGCAAAGAGCGGGGACTAAAAGCCAAGTGGTAAGCAGCCGCTGCGGCAATGTTATACTAAAATTATTTTATAATTGTACCTAGAACTTAAATCTCAGAATTTAAGGACGATGCTTGTTTCATCCGTTAAAGCTCACCCCGTGAGCTTTAACGGTGCATTGTGCAAAAAATTTGTGGTATAAAAACAAGCTTGTGCTTCTTTTTAAGTGGGCTTATTTCTGAGTTACGAATTTTGAAACTGAAAAATAATTTTCGGACTTAAGCGTTATTGTGTATAGTCCGGAAGGAATATTTTTTATGTCCATCACCTCAATCTCCTGTATCAGCATATTTTTTAACTCAAGAAATTTTTTGCCTAACATATCCGTAATACAAACACTGAATTTGCCACCAGTAACACCCTTCACAGCAATATTTAAAATATCAGAAGCAGGATTTGGAAACAGACTCAGATTAAGATTCTTATACTGTTCATTTACCGATGTTGTGGAATAAGTGCTTACCGTTTCCGTAACACTGTTGTGCCCGGAAGCAGGGCCTGTATTTCCTGCCTGCACAGTACCATAGTATTGTAGTCCGAGAATATAAGGGAAGACTGCCTCCAAACTTGAATCAAGTGTTACAAAATAGGCATAAGTCCCATTCGGATATTCCGGGGTTATAGAAAAACGACCATTGTGCGCATCCAAATCACCAAGACCTTGTACGTATTCAAAATCCTCTAAGTAATAACCCAAAGGATATGTAAGTGAAACTGCAGGGCCGGGATTGCTTGCCGTTGAACCATCTGCAAGGGTAGTACGTGTAGTTATTGCCCTCATCCTGTAACTGCTTTCCATTCTTTTAATAGCTCCGGTTCCGTTCGCATTTGTATAGCCATAAGCACCATAAATAGGAAAACCGTCAAAGGCAAAACCAATAACCGGGGAGTGTTGCGTATTGTCGGTATCATCATATAAACAAGTCGGATTTAAGTGATGGTGGTATTCACCATTACCAGCAGGGTGTCCAAGGCAATCATCAAAAGAAACCCCCTCTACTACAATAGCATTTTGATGCCATACATTTTGGTTAGAATAACTGTTCCCGTCTTTTTGGTTATATATAGAAACACCGTTTGACCATACACCGATATGTCCTAAGGCTGTATTGATAAGCGTTCCTGTGTTTTGTGCCGGATTACGTGTTATTTTAAATACAAAATTCTGATTGGAAGGAGTATTCGGATTGCCTTGCCAGGGACCGATATCATAGCCCGGAATACAGGAACAACTTACGTATACATTATTAGCAGAATATTGAACCTGCTGCACATTGCTTGTCAAACCATTATATCCGGTATCAGAATTAGTATTAAGTATCCAGGATGTAACGCTTGCATCGAGTTGCGCAAAAACATTGCACGCACAAAATAATGATAGAAATAATAAACCGTTTTTAAACATAAGTACCGTTTTAATTTTATTAGAATTTGTTGATTTGAAAGTAGAAACAATATTTGTGAATTACAAATCAAAAGACAAAAGTACCGAACAGAAAATTGTTACCTATTTTAAGGCAACCAATCGACCGGAAATACTCAAAAACATTACTGTTTAATTATTTCGCCCCTTATTCTTTTATTAATTTTATTGTCTGCTTATAATTATTCTTAAATACATTTAAGAAATAGAGTCCTTTTACCAGGTAAGAGAAACCCTCTTGTTCTATTTGCTTACCGCACCAAACATTTTGTCCAAACACATTAACAATGGAATAATATTCCTCTCCGCTTACGCCTTTTACCACAATTTTATTTGTAAATGGGTTTGGTGAAATAACAATTATGTTTTCCTGAAAATTATCCTCTACACCCATTGTTAAACTGCATGAAGCCGAAACCGGATTCGTGTTTTCAATCGTATTTCCTGCCAGCAACGTTTGTCCCGCAAATCCCGCATAATTGCTCGCGTAAAAACTACATCTGAATGACAGGTTTTGTGCAGGACTTGCATTTTGTGCCATGATTCCTGTGCCGGATACAGGATTTACATATTTCCAAACGGTTGTTCCTGAGCTATCCACTTCTGTAAAAAGTCCTAATGGGCCATTGCATAATAACACATTGCCATTCGACAGTTGTTGCGCACCTGAAATATTTTGTGCATAATAATTATTAGGATCTCCTGCATTATAAATCCATGAATAGTTAGAAGGTAAATAAGGCAAGGTGCTTGTATAATTAAATCCTGAAACGGGCGGATTAATAATTTCTACAGTAGAATAATTCCCTCCTGTTCTGTTTAAGCCATTATTAAAAACCATGATTTGGTCCGCATAAGGCAATCCACTTTCAATCCAGTGAGCATTGTGCTGGCCAAAAAGTTTCTTATTTGCCGTTGTTCCATTGTTGTACGCTGCAGGATTGCCCCAGCGATATAAAATGTCACCACCTTTAATTGAGTTGCCTCCTGAATGAGAAGCGGCCTGCAGCGTTGTGGTACTATGGTCAATGATCCATATTTCATTCATCGCATGTGAGCTAACCAGTATTTGATCCAATATTGGATTGTAATCAATGGAGTTCAAATGAATCCAATCGGTCTGGGTGGCGCTTGCCGAATAATTTAAATTTATCAACTGAGGACTTGAAGCCACTGTTCCATAATTTGGTTTTGTGTTATCGAAATCCTGAATCAAATGGTCCCACAAATGCCACTCCCAAATTACATTTCCACCATTTGAACCTACCGGTTGTATTTCTAAAATTTGCTCACTCCAAACGGTAGCCGGAACAAGTGATGGGTCTCTTCCTGCTGCAATAGCTTGCGCATTGGTTTTGCTTTCCCAGGCAATTACCAACACATTACCATTCGGCAATGCTTTAACATCATGATGCTGACATTTAAGGGAATCAGAGATGGTATACGTCCAGATTACATTTCCATTCCAATCCATTTTTTCAATAACACCTCCTTTACCGCCCGCATTAAATGTTACATTGTTTGCATTTGCAGGTCGCAATAAAATTCCATCAGGCAATAAATATACTGACTGTCCGGGTTTATAGGCGCCAGGCCACGTTTTTACCTGTCTGCCGCACTTATCAATCAAGTAGGTAGTAGTGCTTCCGGTGGGTGCAAATAAAACATAACCATCATCCAATGATTGAGCATCGTGCTGAATTAAGCCTACTGTTTGGCTAAAGCAAGTAATGCTAAACAAAACGAACCCAATAAGTAACAAACTGTATTTCATTTTAAATCATCA
Source organism: Bacteroidota bacterium (assembly GCA_040387415.1). GTDB lineage: Bacteria > Bacteroidota > Bacteroidia > 2-12-FULL-35-15 > 2-12-FULL-35-15 > 2-12-FULL-35-15. Next base: position 10,467 of record JAZKDU010000031.1, on the reverse strand, counting down.
TTAGTAACATGAGCGCTATCTTAGTTGTTTAATTGGATAAAAATCATATTTTTCAAACTTGTATTTACTTTGTATAGATAAGCGCAACGCATCTGAAAAATTTCACAACCAGCCTACCCATCAAATATAGAAATTATGCGGATGTAAATACATACCGAAGCTGTTCTTTCCAATTGCAAAAAACTAGAAACAGACGTTTAGAATATTTGTTGGGGTTAAACTTGTTTAAAACTTGAAAATAGCTAAAAGACAAAAAATGCTTAATTTAACCACTCCTCACCTAATTTTTTATCGACCAGTAGTGATATGAAAATATACATAACTCTTTTTTTTATTTTGCTTTTTGCATTAACGGAAGTCGTTGCTCAGCCTGTATTGGATTCAGCTTACTTCCAATCTCTAAAACATACACACGATCTTAATTTGCCTCCATGGGGGCCCTACACAAAAAAATATAGCGGCATTTCTCATATACCAAACAAGGAGCAAGGCATTCGGTTTGATCTCAGTGTGTTTCCCGGGTTTTACAGACGAAAAACAGAAGTACCCAACGTCTTCTACGAATCAGGTTTTCACCCCTGGGAGTCTTCGCCCAATTTTGAATATGTCTCTTTCCGGCACGAATTGGAATGGAAAGATAAAATTTATACTGATGTATCTTATTCGCAGATTGATGATAACTCACGACTTGTTCGCGTTGAATGTGTGAATAATACCGGGTTAAAACAAAGCATCGTGCTTCATCTCATGGCATCCATCCACTTCCCTTCAATCGCTGAGTATAACCCAAACACCCCTTTAAATTACTGCTCGGTCAAACTGCCTGATTATGCTTCATGGATTGATGCATTGGACTATAAAAAAATCAGTATTCAGGAATCATCGCACCAAGACAATTTGGTTTATGATGGGAAATTGAGAGGCGAAATAAGAGATCACGGATTAATAAATGGAACAGGTATTGGTCAAAAATTTGGATCAACTGTTGGTGATTCCGTTACTTATGAGGTTGATATTAAAACTGAGATTAAACAAGCAATAGTCTGGATTCGTTATAAATTGGAAAAAGGTCAGCAAGCGCAGCTTGAGCTCCAGGGATTAACAACACAAATGCTGACGCTGAAGGGAACCGGAAACATAGAGGCGCTGAGCGTGGATTTGAAGAACGTAAGCATAGGAAAACATCGCCTGGCCTTGACGTCAAAAAGCACAAATCCATTGGTTCTTGACGGGTTTACTATTATCAAAAAAACGGACGAAACATTGATTCAGTTAGATACAGTGAAATGGAATCATGTGCCCAATGTGGAAAACCAAAGTACCAACGCTGTTATTTTAAAATACCCTAATTGCGAGAAGTATTACGGTGTTTATTGGAACTATCCCGAATCGGAATTGCGTCAATGGTTTTACAGTGATTTAAACGATGACTTTAAGCGCATGGTAAACGAACATGTGAAAAAGGAATTCCACAATGGAACTGATGGTCATTTTACAAATATTTTCCTGCGACCGGTTCATTTAGACCCCAATTCCAGCACCGTTATAAACGGATTTGTATGTGCCGGCACAAAGGCAGAGGTTGAACAAAAACTCCGTGAAAAAATAACGGATCAAAAAGCGACAGAAATATACAAACAAGCAAGAGTCTACCTGGATAACTATACGTGTGTGCCTGCAGGCGAAACGTATGTATTCAGTCAAAAAAGAATGGCTGCTACTACGCAAACCAATGTGGTTTATCCTGTTTATACACAACGGGAATACATAAAACATCATTCTCCCGGCAGATGGTGGGATTGTCTTTATACATGGGACAGCGGATTTATAGGCATTGGTCTTTCGCGCTTTGATATAAAAAGAGGCATAGAAAATTTAAATGCTTATGTCAACGATCCGGACGAACAATCTGCATTTATTCATCACGGCACACCACTGCCTGTTCAGCATTATTTATTTCTCGAACTGTGGAACAAAACACAATCAAAAGAACTTCTTGAAGCATATTATCCAAAACTAAAGCGGTATTACGAATTTATTGCAGGAATAAATTCCAATTCCTGCACTTTAATGAAATCTGGTTTAACAAAAACATGGGATTATTTCTATAATTCGGGCGGCTGGGATGATTATCCTCCGCAAAAATATGTTCATCAGGAAAAACTAGAAAAAACGGTTGCCCCTATTGTCAGCACATCACATGCTATTCGTGTCGCAAAAATTTTGCAAATGACAGCCACACAGCTGAATAAACAGGAGGATGTTGTATTGTATGAAAAGCAAATCAGCAAAATGAGTGATGCTATCCAAAAGTATGCTTGGGACAAAGAAACAGGCTATTTTGGATACGTTGTGCATGATGAAACGGAGAAAGCAAAGGATATTCTTCGATTTAATGGAAAAGTAAATTACAATATGGGACTTGACGGAGCCTCTCCTCTTATTGCCGGAATTTGCACGAAAGAGCAAAAAAACAGACTCTTGAATCACCTCAAAACCAAAGGAGAAATCTGGTCGGATATTGGTATGTCTGCTGTGGATCAATCTGCCCCCTACTACTCAACATCAGGATATTGGAATGGAACGGTATGGATGCCACACCAATGGTTTTTTTGGAAGACGATGCTGGATTTAGGCGAAGTTGATTTTGCGTATAAAATTGCCAAAACGGGATTAGACCTTTGGAAAAAAGAAACCGAAGATACTTATAACTGCTACGAACATTTTGTGATTGAAACAGGCAGAGGTGCCGGATGGCATCAGTTTGGAGGGCTGTCAACTCCTGTGCTGCACTGGTTTGAAGCGTATTACAAACCTGGGAATTTAACAACAGGATTTAACACGTGGATAGTGTCAAGCACCTTTAACGAAACAAACTCCGCTCTTCGAGCCGAACTAAAATTGTTTGACAAAGACAATTCTTCTGCTGCGGTTATTGTATGTCTCAACCCGACCTTTGACTACAATGTATTTTGGAACAACGCGATGATTAAACATGATGTTTTTAATAAGGGAACCTTGAGTATAATGTTACCTAACAGCTCGCAAAAAGGTGTATTGCGAATAGAAAAACAATGATTTTGGGCTCAAATCCACTCAACTGTGGAGATTACATAATTGCACCCATATAAATCCCGATTGTAAGCTTAATCTTTCCTGCATAGAGCACTACTTTATTTTTTTATGCTGCGATTAACAGGGTTTATTTTATTCAGTAGATAGATTCAAGCAGACACTTGGTGAACAGGAGAATAATCATTCAATAGTGCAGTAATTATAATTTTCCGTTTCATACAGATTTATAATTAAAATAAAATTGATTCTGTAGGCAGTTTATCTTTTTTTCGAACTGCTATACTTTATCCATTTAAATACCGCAGGATGCCTTTTAAATAAAGCCTTACGAGACATTACACTTACCACCGGTTGCTAACATTTCAACGTTGATAAAAAGATAAAGTCAGGGCATAAACTTTCGGAATAAAAATTATTTTTGATTGCATCATTTTAGTTTCTCAACTAAAACTGTCTGTCCTACCGAACAGTCGCTAACACGGTAATAAAAATTAATTAATAAATATAAAATGAAAAAAAACTACAAAAAAGCAATTTTAATGGTTTCGATTATCCTGATTGGATTCGGAAATAGTATGAACGCACAGTGGACAATGGTTAGTTCTGGCCTTGTTAATCTGCTTTATGGTTCTGTCACTACCATTGTTTCTGACGGAACAAAAATGTATGCAGGAACAAATGTTGCGTACGGAAATGGTGGTGGAGGAGTTTTGGTTTCAACAGATAACGGGGTTAACTGGACACAGTCAAACACAGGTTTAACCAATTTGAATATTAGAGCAATACTAATAAGCGGCTCAAATATTTTTGCCGGTACTTATGGCGGAGGTATATTTTTATCTACTGATAATGGCGCTAATTGGACGGCTATGAATACAGGGTTGTCAAATACTTCAAGTAAAAAAATATACTCATTGGCAATTATCGGCACCACCCTTTTTGCAGGGACAGACGATGGCTTGTATGTATCTGCTGACAATGGAGCTACATGGACTATTACCAGCATAGCAAATCAAATATATTCGTTTCTTGTGGATGGATCTACAATTTATGCAGCTGAGTATTTGCTAGTGCATAAATCAACAGATAACGGAGCAACCTGGGCGCAAAGCCAGTCTTTCGCGCTAAACAGCAGCAGCACCATAACGCCATTCAATCGATGGTAAAAATAGGTACCACCCTTTTTGCCGGACATGTTGGATCAGCTGGCCATGGTGTTTACTCATCAACTGATGGTGGAAGTACATGGGCTCAAACAGGTTTAACCCTGGGAAGCGTTTATTCCATAGCTGCCAGCGGCACAACTCTTTTTGCTGTTACAAGCGGGCAAGGTGTTCAGTCATCGGTAGATAATGGCGTAACATGGACGAACCAAAGTGCATCAGTAACTCAGTTAAATAATGCAAGGAGTATTGCTGTAATAGGAACAAACATATTTGCAGGAAGCTACAGTAATGGTCCACTATATTACAGACCATTATCAGATATTACAACAGGTGTAGAAGAGCTGAATGGAAATGAGGAGATTGGAGTTTATCCGAACCCATCACAAGGCCGCTTTGAGTTAACAATTAAAAACACACCATCTGTAAACGGAAATTTAGAAATTGTTAATGTACTTGGAGAAAAAGTTCAGGTTGTAACAAATGTAAATCTTGCTAACTACAGTATTAATATTTCAAACCAACCAAAAGGTGTTTATTTTTTAAATGTTAATTTGAATGGAAAGGTTTATACAAAAAAGATAGTTGTTGAGTAGTAAAATTTAGTTATTCAGAAAAGCGCAGGTGGAATGGCTATTCAACCTGCGCTTTTTTATTGTTTTATACGCACTATTTTAAAGTTCGCAGCACTATTGATTATTTGCTGCAAAGTCGTCCACCCATTCTACAATATCAGTGTTATTAGTTGAAAAAATTATTGTCACACTATCACCTATTCTATAATTTTTAGGGCTTAGGTTGTTGCTGTATTTTTTGCCGTTTAGGTAGAAGTCGAAAAATGCGTAAGCTGATCCTTTTCCTTTGTAATGTATGTCGTTAATTCTCACTTTTTGTAGCTGTCCATACGTCTTTAATTGATCTTTTTCATAACTATTCAGAGAAGTCACTAACGTATAAGCTGTCCCTACCAATAGTATTAGGAATAAGGAAATGTAAGTTACATTTATAACTTTTATTTTTGTAGGACCAATTTCATTTTTTAGAATTTGATATTTCTTTTTGTCAGACAGTACTGTAAAACTAAAGTCTGTTTTGTTCGGAATAATAATCCTTGTCAATGAAATACTCAACAATAATGAACCAAACCCCACAAGAAAAAAAGAAATAACCCCGAAAAGTCTTGCACCATCAGTCGTCCACCAAACTTTAAATGTAATAAATGCCCCGAACAAAATTATCAGGATATAAATTAGTGACTGTTTTATAGCTTGTACTTTAGTCATATCGTCTGTTGAATTTAACTATAATAGTTACGACAATGGTATGGTAAGCAAAGCTTACCAGTTAAAAAAGCACTAAGCAGAGCTTACCGCTTACGGGGTGACTTTCTCCACCATTAAAATCAAACAACTTTGTGAATTGATCATAAACTGTAGATTCAATAAAAGCAATTGCACAAAAAAGAAGTCCGATTTTTTTCATTGTTTTTCCATTGTTGTTTTTGTTTTCGCTACTGATTATATATTTCGCAAGTACTTAAAAAAAGCCTGCTCGGTATATGTGTGTCTTTAACGAGGATACTACGACCAACAATTACTTAAATTGAATTTTGCCAATCCGATATTTATTACTTTTTCCGATATGAACTGAGGCAAAATAAAGTCCTTCTGGATTATCTACCCAATTATTTTGTCTAGTTGAACCATTCTTAGCAACATAAATAAAACTACCCGCTTTTGATTCAGCCATTTCCAAACCTTTTTTTATCAATTCTCCTTTGGGGTTAATTTTTGCCAAAACAATCATTGGACGCACAATTATTATAATCCCGTCAAGTAAATTAAGTACTGCCAATTCCTTTCCGTTCGTAATATTGATATTTCTGAAATCATCATTATACAAGATATATAAATCCTCTCCTTTCACAGTTGGTATAAAATTTTTATACTCTTCAGATGCGTTCACATTTCTTGCAATTATTGTATTCCAAATTAATTTTCCTTGATTATCATGACACGCTACAATTATGTCACATCTGTAATTTTGATCATCTTTTGGGGCTACTCGTTTTTCAAATATTATTAATGTGTTACCAGAAGCGGTTGTTAAAATATTTTTTGCTTGATATTTAGTCCTTTCAAGGAGTATAACATCTTCTTGTGCTTGTAATACAGACGAGTTTTTTATTAACGGGAATTCGAAGTTTTCCGGTGATAAATAATTTAAATGTTTTTTTTTCTCTTTTAAATTTATGTCGTAAACTAAATATTGATATGCGGGTTGAGGCTGAGAAATTATTTTATCGATAACAAATTGGGCGACTTGAATATTCCCCTCATTATCAATTTCGACCTTAGGTTTTGTACAGATCTTATCATCATTAAAATTTAAATTTTGTTCAACTACTTTTTTTGTTTTCCATGAATAAGTTATAACGGTGTATTTATAACCATAATCATAAGATTGGGGCTTAATTATCTTATATTTTTTATCAAAGGAGCATAACAGAACAATATCACCATTATTTGTTAAACAAATTTGTTCATAATCAACATTTTTAAAAAGGGATGTTATACTGAGGTCGCCTTGCCAAATAATCGTACCATCTTTATCAATCACAATTGCATTATTTCCAGCAATATATTCTTGTGGTCCTGTTTTTTTATACCCTAAATACAAGATTTTAGATTTATCAGGCGATTGAATAATATACATGAATCCCAATTCTTTAGTCCCAACCTGCTTGATATTTTCAGCTGATAAAACATTGTTGTCATCCTTTATTTTATAGGTGTATCCTTCTGAAACTCTTCCTGACTGATCATTAAATATACTTGAATAATAAATGCTATTATTTACACCATAAATAAATGCTGGGTGGTCTTTATGTTTTTTATCCTTATAAGGGTTTTGATTGTTAATAGAGGTGTTTTTGATATATTTTAACTGCTTGTCATAAATATCTACGTTATACATATCTATACCCTCCTTAATGTTTTTATTAACTAGATAAAATTTATCTTGAGTAGCAACTAATCTTGATCCATAGATATCACTCCATTCTTTGAACTCCTCAGACCAAACTATAGTGGGCTCTTGAGCAAATAATATACTTGTTTTGAATACAAATATGATTAAAAAGATGATTAAATTTTTCATATAATTATTTTTTAAATTTCAATTAAAACTTGCATACCAATTAGTCTTAAATACATTGCAGGTTTTGTCCCTTCGCTTGTATAGTAGTAATAATAAGTATGTTTTAATAAATTCATATTCAAGCGAAATGCATATCTCTGTAAACGAAGTTCTGCCATTATACTAGGCCCTTTAATAGGTAATCTGTTATATGAATAATCATAACCGGCACCAAATGAATACATAACATTTTCATCAGACTTTTGAGTTACCTTTTTTTTATATCTGAGAGTTAAATATTCCGGAAAGTCAACTACAACTGAACCATTCAATCCCGCAAGTTTTGGAGTAAGGATATAGCCCAAACCGATATTCAAGCTCGCTCCAATAGAAAGCTTGTCATTAAATTTATAAAATATAGGATTATAGCCAAAAGTACCATTTATATTTAATCCTCCAGCTTTTGTATCTTCTAATTTTTCCCAGTAGGGTGATTTGTTGGTACCATAAGATCTATCCGTACTACCAATTATTGTATAATGGATATAGTTTAACTGCAGTCCTGTTGTAAATTTTTGTGCTTGTGCATTAAAAATTAATAAAATCCCAAATATAATAATAGTAGCCTTTTTCATTAGTTTGGATATTTAAATTTAGTAATTACACCACTATTACCAACTGCATAAAATGTAAAATCGTCTGCAAATACTACGTCATTATAGGTGTAAGGAATAGTTGTTCCTTCAGGGCTTAAAAAATATGTCCATTTAAATTTAGATTCTGTATTTTTGTAAGGCATAAGAATACTATATTCCCCAACAGCTACTGAGCGACCATTACGATGAGTTATTGAGTTAATATTATAAGCATAGTAACTATCGCTGATTAATTGCTCGCCAAATGATGATGAATTATCTTGGTATTCAATATAACCAAACTGACCAGTTACATAACCTGTTCTATAAGCAGTAAACGCCAAATCTGAAAAAACTCTGTAATCACCTGTCTTGCATGTATTCCATGAAGTTCCGCCATTTATTGTTTCAAAAATCCGATGTTCGCTAACAGAAGCATACCCGGTATCTTTATTAATAAAACTTACAGCATAAAAAGGGTTATCAATGCCTGGGGGTGAATATTTTTTGTTCCAGGTACTGCCACCATTCGTAGTTTTATAAACAGCTTGAGTATATTCCCCGCCAACAGCATAACCTATATTAGGTGTTATAAATTGTATATCATTAATTTTATCATTAGTATTTAATACAGATGTCCATGTTATGCCACCATCCAAAGTGCGAAAGATATCTTCCTGAGTCAAACAAAATCCTTTAAGCTGTGTTATAAATACAACTTTCTTTACATCATTAGTTTTATCCAGAAGGGAAATATTTGTCCATGTATTGCCTCCATTGCTTGTTTTATAAATACTACCTTTTGCTCCACCAATAAAACCTTCTGAGGAAGAAATAAAACAGATAGAATTTAAATTTTCAGATAGAGGTGAAACAATATGTTGCAAAGATATCGTAGGAACAATTTGTACATATTTTTTTTTACACCCCAGTAATAATTGGGAGATGCAAAAAATAAAAAACAATTTTTTCATTTTGTTTTAAGACAGGTTATAGATTTTTTTACAATATATGCTTACCATTTATCTTTATCTAAAGCGAGTACTTAGTTTAGATAGTCCAATGATGCTTCATTGTTATTCTTGAATTTTTTTCCTATTAAACATTAAACAAAAGCCCCGACTAAAATTATAATCGGGGCTTTTGAATTTTAACTTTATCCTCTTTATCTCTTAACTCCCACACGCCTCACACGCATCCGGATTATCAAGTGAACATGTTAGTTGTGCAGCAATTTCAGCAGCTTTCTGAGCTTCGGCTTCTAATAAAGCCTGGCGTTCGTTACTGATTTGTTTTTGGCGCTCAAGGATCAATACATCCTCATTGCCCAACACCTCAACAGGAGCTGTTACAGCCGTTACTGTACTTGTAACTGTTACAGGGATTTCTTTTGCAGCAGAAGCATCAGCAGTAAATTTAATAGCATCAGCAGCAGCTTTTGTACGTAGGTAATACATACCTGTTTTTAAACCCGCTTTCCAGCCATAGAAGTGCATCGAAGAAAGTTTTGCAAAGTTTGCATCCTGTACAAACAGGTTCAATGATTGTGACTGGCAGATGTATGCACCACGGTCAGCAGCCATATTGATAATTACTTTCTGAGAAATTTCCCAAACTGTTTTGTATAATGCTTTGATGTTATCAGGAATCACTTCAATATTTTGTACAGAACCATTTGCAATGATGATTTTGTTTTTAAGGCTGTCGTTCCAGATACCTAATTTAACAAGGTCTTTCAACAAATGTTTATTCACGATCACAAATTCACCGGACAATACACGTCTTGAATAAATGTTAGAAGTATATGGTTCAAAACATTCGTTATTTCCTAAAATCTGTGAAGTGCTTGCAGTTGGCATTGGTGCTAATAGCAAAGAGTTACGCACACCGTGCTGCTTCACCTCATCTTTTAACACATCCCACTCCCAACGGTTGGATGGAGTAACATTCCACATATCGTATTGGAATACACCTTTCGAAACCGGTGATCCTGCGTATGTTTCATAAGCACCATCCACTTTTGCAAGGTCTTTAGATGCTGTCATTGCAGCATAATAGATTGTTTCGTGAATTTCTTTGTTCAATTGTACCGCTTCTGGAGAATCAAAAGGGAAACGCATTAAAATAAATGCATCTGCCAATCCTTGCACGCCAATACCGATAGGGCGGTGACGCATGTTGGAGTTACGCGCTTCAGCAACCGGGTAATAGTTACGGTCAATAATTTTATTCAAATTTTTTGTGATCACATACGTGATGTCAAATAATTTTTTGTGATCAAATTTTCCTTCTTCCACAAAGCGTGGCAATGCAATAGAAGCAAGGTTACACACCGCAATTTCGTCAGGTGAAGTGTACTCTATAATTTCAGTACATAAGTTAGACGATTTGATGGTACCTAAATTCTGTTGGTTGCTTTTTGAGTTACAAGCATCTTTGTACAACATGTACGGGTT
>JAZKDU010000030.1:0-19755 GCA_040387415.1 Bacteroidota bacterium | reverse complement strand
TACCTGCGGGTAACGTGCGACTCACGTTTACCATCGAAAAAATAATTTGTCTGCCTTCTGACATTTTTATATAAATTTAATGAATTAAGGATTAGTGAAATAGAGAATTTAAAACTAAAAATTAAAGAATGTTGATATTAGCAAATTACGTAATTCTTCACTTCAAAAATCTCTTTTAATAAAGTGCAAATATCGTCAATTTTTTAAAATAAGGGACAACTCCATGCCAATGATTTTATTAAAAGGACAGGATTATGTATATTCGTACTGAAAGATGTAGAATACAATTAGATGAACCCAAATGTTCTTCATTGGCAACAATTTCAAAAATCAGCATAAAATATTACAAAATGGAATTTATCGATACCAAAATAGAAGATTATGCATTGGCCCATTCACAAGAAGAAGCGCCTATTCTTAAAAAAGTAAATCGCGATACGCATGCTAATGTTTTAATGCCGCGTATGCTTTCCGGGCATATGCAGGGCAATCTGTTGATTATGCTAAGCAAAATGATTCAACCAACACAAATTCTAGAAATAGGTACTTATACAGGTTATTCAGGGATTTGTCTTGCCCAGGGATTAACGAAAAATGGGAAATTACATACCATTGATATCAATGAAGAGCTCGAAAACAGAGTGCGTACATTTTTTGACGAAGCCGAATTGTCCAACAAAATCAATTATTACATTGGTAATGCTTTAGAAATTATTCCAACTATAAAGGAAACATTTGATCTGGTTTTTATTGATGCGGACAAAAAAAATTATGCTGCATATTATGATTTGGTTTTTGACAAAGTAAGCAGCGGTGGCTATATTATTGCCGATAATGTGTTGTGGAGTGGAAAAGTGTTGGATTCCCCAGAAAAAATGGATACGGATACAAAAAAAATCGATGCGTTTAATAAAAAGATTCACGCAGATACTCGTGTTGAACATATGTTATTACCAATTAGAGACGGTTTAATGATTGTGAGAAAAAAATAAACTGATTATTATTCAACATATTGTAATAATTACAACGAAACTATAATCATGATAATAGATTTAAGAAGTGACACTGTCACCAAGCCCTCAAAGGATATGTTGGAAGCCATGTTCAATGCTGAAGTGGGTGATGATGTATTTGGTGAAGAGCCCACGGTTAATGCATTAGAAGAAAAAGCAGCTAAACTGTTCGGCAAGCAAGCTGCCTTATTTTGCCCATCAGGCACAATGACCAATCAGATTGCTATTAAAGTTCATACGCAACCCGGAGATGAAGTACTTTGTGACGCTACTGCACATATATATAATTATGAAGGTGGCGGAATCGCTTCTAATTCAGGTGTACAGGCGAAATTACTGCAAGGTGCACGAGGCCGAATTTCAGCGCAACAAATTTCAGAAAATATTAATCCCAGTTTTGACTGGCTTACTCAAACGAGTTTAGTTTCTATAGAAAACACAGGAAATAAAGCGGGTGGCAGCTATTATTCCCTGCAACAGATGCAAGAGCTTAGCGCTGTATGTAAACAACATAAATTAAAGTATCACCTGGATGGGGCACGAATTTTTAACGCAATAGTAGAATTAACAGGTTTAGACAGATTAAATCCTGACCTCAAGCAAGAAATTAATAAAACTGCATTTGAAACGGGAAGCTATTTTGATTCAATTTCTGTTTGTTTATCAAAAGGCTTAGGCGCACCCGTGGGCTCTGTTTTATTAGGAGATAAGGAATTTATACGCAAGGCCCGCAGAGTGCGAAAAAATTTTGGTGGTGGAATGCGGCAAGCAGGATACCTTGCCGCTGCTGGCATTTATGCTCTTGATCATAATTTAGTAAGGTTAAAAGAAGACCATAGACGTGCTAAATATTTGTCTGGCGTGATCAATAGTCTGAATTATGTTGACGATTTATTACAGGTGGATACCAACATTATTATATTTAATTTAAAAAAAGAAATAGTTCCTGCAATATTTATACAGAAGCTACTAGACAATAATATTAAAGCCAGTGGCTTTGGCAAACAGGCTGTTAGATTTGTTACACACCTTGACTTTACTGATGACATGGTAGAGAAAGTAGAAAAAACACTAAAAAGTTTCTGAAAATGAAAATTTGCTCCTTCCCTCCCATAGCACAAAATAATTGTAAGCTATTAATTCTGGGAAGTATGCCTGGCAAAGATTCTTTAAAATATAATGAGTATTATGCACATCCGAGAAATTCATTCTGGAAACTCATGTTTGATGTACTCAAAACACCTTACTCCAAAGACTACAGCGCAAAGCAAACTTTACTTTTTGACAACAAAATAGCTTTATGGGACATACTTGCTACGTGCTACCGTGAAGGCAGCCTGGATTCAGATATTTTAGAAGAAGAACCACACGATATACAAGGATTTTTGGAAACACATCCTAAAGTAACACACATTGCTTTTAACGGAAAAAGTTCGCAGCATTTTTTTAAACGCTATATAAAAGGTATTGATTTACCTTCTGTGATATTACCATCAACAAGTCCGGCATATGTAATTTCGTATGAGAAAAAACTAAATGAATGGAAAGTGATTAAGGACTTTATTTAATAATAACACTTCTTACTTCTTGGATGTATAAATCCACTTGTCAAAGTAAAAGTTTAATATAAAGGTCTCCAGGATGAAAACCATTATAAAAAAGAATGAATTCTCCATTCTAAATTTTAATGATGCGCAGATGATTGCTCTTTATTACCTTTCTTCTCTCCATCATAAAAAGGATCAATCAATTTATCAGAAGTACCATCATCACCAATATTTCTATCCTTATTATCAGGAATTGTAGGTCTTGCAGTATTATCATTTCCGTTGGATTTACATCCTGAAATTAAAAAAACAGATAATACCAATCCGATAAAAGTAGCTTTCGCTATTGTCAAATTTTTCATAAAATAAGTGTTTAACTAATTAATAAATAATTAAAATGGGCAGCTTGTAAGCTGCCCATTTTTTAATACTGTTAATATCATTCAACTTCTTCCAAAGCATGAATATTAATAGTAGATTCTGCAATTTGTGTTAATTTTTCATCAGCGCCTTTTTCCTCGTCAAGAATTTCCTGCAACAAGGTAACTGCTTCATTTAAACCTAACAATTCAGCAAAAGTACGGAGAGTACCATAACTAGCAATTTCATAATGTTCTACTTTTTGTGCAGCAGCAATGATACCCGCATCGCGCATACCACCTTTATCACACTCCTTCATAATTTCTTCTGCTTCTTTAATGAGGCCTGCCATGGCCTCGCATTTTTTTGCCTGAGCTTTTTTGCCAATTACTTCAAATACTTGTTCAACCTTTTGAACTTGCATTTCTGTTTCTTCCAAATGATCTTCAATTGCTTGAATCAATTCCTCTGAAGTGGCATTTTTTACCATTTTTGGTAATGCTTTCGTAAGAGCCTTTTCAGCCCAATAAATATCCTTTAATGAATCTTCAAATAGCTTCATCAATTTTGATTCTTCTATTCCATAATCTTCCGATTGTTTTTTTGATTTGCCAACTGGCTTGCTTGCTGTTTTCATATTGATGTTTTTTTATTGTTTACTTCACTATTTAAAATTCCATACCAGTGCTAAAGAAAGTGTTTCAAAATCTAACAATTTATTTGATGTAAAATATATTCTACAACTGAGTTATTATCTCTACATCCATTATCCATAATGAGAAGGCATTAATTTTAAACTTACTCATAAACATGAATGCTCTAAAAAACAATTATACTATTGAAAAATATTATTTAAAGGACAATGGGACTTTTCCCAACAGTTCCTTACCGGTATTATTATATAAAAATGTATTGCAATTAGGGATTCTTCCTTTTTCAACAATAAGAAGATTATTTCGATTGAACAACTGGACAAATTCATGGAAAAATGGTATATATAACTATCACCATTATCATAGTATTACTCATGAAGTTCTCGGAGTTTACAGAGGTAAAACCACCTTACTACTTGGCGGTGCCGATGGTGTTAAAATAGAAATTGAAAAAGGAGATGTTTTGATTATTCCGGCTGGAGTGGCCCATAAAAATCTGGAATCACAAGACCAAATAAAATGTGTGGGGGCATATCCTCAAGGCAAGGATTATGACATGAATTACGGGAGAATAGAAGAGCGTCCTCAAACTGATAGAAATATTAAAAAAGTCCCGACACCTAATAAAGACCCTGTTTTTGGTCAGGATGGCGGTATTAAAAATTACTGGTTATAATTTCTAATACCACTTATTTTCTGGACTTTAAACATGCCTAAACTTCATTTTACTAATACGCTCCATGGATCTGCCACTGCTGGGAACTATTAAATAAGGAGGACGCAGGATTTTTGGAAAAGCAAAACCGCAAAAAAATAATGGACAGCTGAATTTATCGCATAGGCTGCTCTGGTTATTGCTACCCAATGTAATAACAAGTTCCATTCCAAAGGACATATTATGAAGTCGCTACCCTAATGCCCAGCAATTAATGAATATTATAAATAAAAAAAATAAATTTTGGCACAAGCTTTTATCAATAAATTAAAAAATTGATTTATGCCGGAGGGACCATCGATTGTTATATTAAGAGAGGAACTTGAAACGTTCAAAGAAAAAAAAATAATTTCTGCCACGGGAAATGCTAAAATTGATCTTACAAAGTTAAAAGGTAAAAAAATTTTGGACTTTAAAAGCTGGGGCAAACATTTCTTAATATGTTTTGATGATTTTTTTTTACGAATCCATCTTTTAATGTTCGGCACCTACAGGATAAATGAGCGTAAGGAAACGCCACCAAGATTAAGTCTCGTGTTTAGAAATAACGAAATTAATTTTTACACATGCAGCATTAAAATGATCGAAGGAGATGTCAATGACTTTTATGATTGGGAAACCGATGTAATGTCAGATAAATGGAATGAAAAAAAAGCTGTAAAAGCTGTAAAAAAATTAAAGCAAAAAATGGTATGTGATACACTTTTAAACCAAGAAATATTTTCAGGTGTAGGTAACATTATTAAAAATGAAGTTTTATTCCGAACTAAAATTCATCCAGAATCCATAACAGAGAAGCTGCCAACTAAACAATTAAATGAACTAGTATTTGAGGCACGTAATTATAGTCATGACTTCTATAACTGGAAAAAAATATTTGAATTAAAAAAACATTGGCTCATCTATAAAAAAAAAGATTGTCCAAGATGCAAAATCCGAAGCACAAAGGCCTATTTAGGAGTAACTAAACGCCTCACTTGTTTCTGCAGTAACTGCCAGCTATTATTTCAATAAGGTACTAGATTTTAAAAGTATAAAATTATATTATGACAACAATTAAAAATTTAGTGAAGGATATTGGTCCAATTTCAAAAAAAACAGTTGCTGCATGGTGGGAAGCTGATCCTTTTCGGCAAAGTGCCGTAGTTGCTTATTACGCTATTTTTTCGATGCCTGCGCTTTTGGTAATAATTATAGCCAGCGCAGGATTATTTTTTGGGCGGGAAGCAGTAAATGGTCAAATTTCCGCGCAGATAGGAGCTGCTGTATCAGAAGATGCAGCGAAACAAATCGAAGAGATAATTGCAAAAGCAAGTGAACGGGAAAATTCAATTATTGCAACTATTATTAGTATCATTACACTTATTTTGGGCGCTACGGCTGTATTTGGACAGTTACAGATTACACTAAATCAAATATGGGAAGTAAAAGTAAACGCAAAAAAGAAATGGATGAAACTATTAAAAGATCGATTATTTTCATTTGGATTAATTATTTCAATCGGGTTTTTACTTCTAGTTTCTTTGCTCTTGACAACTGCATTAGCGGCATTCAGCGAATGGATAAAAAACCGATTACCGGATTTTATGTTATTCGTATTTCAAGCACTTAATTTTATTTTATCATTGGGAGTGATTTCCGTATTATTTGCCCTGATGTTTAAAATATTACCTGATGCTAAAATCCGTTGGAAAAACATATGGATTGGCGCTGTTGTGACTGCTGTTCTTTTTATAATAGGAAAATTCGGTTTAGGGATCTATTTTGGTAAGGCGCAGCCAGGCTCTACCTATGGTGCAGCGGGTTCAATTATTCTGATCATGTTATGGGTATCCTATTCCTGTATGATTGTTTTTTTAGGCGCAGAGTTTACCAAGCAATATACTGTATATAAGGAAGGTAAAATAGAGCCCAAAAGCGATGCTGAACTGATTGAACCCGATGAAAATAAAAAAATAATCAAGGAGAAACGAAAAGCAACCGAATAAGTGAAGACACATTAATTCAATTATAAAAAACCAGTACAACAAATTGACCTATTTATAGAAACGCTTTCTAACGTTAAATAATTGCTTTAACCGTCTCAACATCATCTTCATTGCAGATGGTCTATCATTATAGTAATACAGCACTATCATTCCAAGGCTCTTTCTGAACGCGTTCCTTCCTCCAGCTTGTTTATCTCACATTACAGAAACCGCACTACAAATTTCAAAATCACTATTAACTTCTGGATGTTTATAACATTTTCAAAAACGTCCGCTTCCACAAAAAAATTACCTCACTTTTGCTGTCGTAATTATTGCAATATTCAATATTACGGTTTAAGGGGTTAAACCATTACGCTATGTGTTGATCACACTGTTTTTATTAAAAGAGATTATTATCACTTTTAATAGGGCTTTGTGGCAGCACATAGTGTTTATATGTTTTGTAACCGCAAAAAACATAACATTTACTAAAATGAAAAAAGTTATTACTTGTATTTGTGCATTGTTTGCATTAATCTTATTTAATTCAAACGAGAAGGGGACAGATCAAGACAAAAAAATATTTCGAACGGTAAAAATTAAAGATCAAGTCTGGATGGCTGATAATTTAAATGTGAGCACCTATAGAAATGGCGATTCAATACCACAGGTGAAAAATCCAACAGAATGGTCAAGATTAAAAACAGGAGCTTGGTGTTATTACGAAAACAAAGAAGAAAATGGAGAGAAATACGGTAAATTATATAATTGGTATGCCGTTAATGATCCTCGAGGCTTAGCACCCAATGGATTCCATATGCCCTCAGATGAGGAATGGCAGCAATTGGTTGATAATCTTGGTGCAGATGAGGCCGGAGCAAAAATAAAAGCAAAACGTGGGTGGAAAAACAATTCTTTTTCTACCAATGAAACCGGGTTTTCCGGATTACCAGGCGGATACCGTTATAGTGTGGGATCATTTTTATACGCTGGCAACAACGCCTGTTTCTGGAGCGCTACAGAATCTCCAAATAAAAACAAAGCCTGGGGACGTACGTTACACTCCAGCTTCGCGCAGGTCGGTAGAGATGACGGAAGTATTGGCAGCGGATTAGCAGTTCGTTGTATTTTAAATTAACAAATTTTTGGTCTTATAAAAAGATTCTTTTTTATCTTATCATTATTCTTTCTATAGCGTTTAGCTATTAATAATCTGCTTTCAACTAATATTAAACAGAGTAATCTGAATAGTAAGATATATTTGAAAATATATTATTACTCAGATGCGTATCATTATCCAAAATCACGAAATTTTAGCTGCTTTTATATCCAGAGTCTTTTTGGGATTCCTATTCTTTTTTCAAGGGTATGACGCTGTATTCAGAATTGGGATCAAAAATGTTATTGAAGCCGCACATCCTTCTTTTGCTAACAGAGGTATTTCCAAAACAGTTACCGGAATAGGGGTTGTTTTTACTTCTTATATTCAACTGATTGGTGGCCTTTTTCTTATTATCGGATTCGTGAAATATTATACATTATATCTACTTGGTCTGGATCTTATTTTTGTAGCAATCGCATTTGGCATTATTCAACCTATGTGGGACATGCGCTTTGTTTTTCCACGTTTAGTATTATTGATTTTTCTTTTATTTGTTCCATGGTACTGGGATGTTATTTCAGTTGACTACTGCTGGTCCTTTTTCAAATTTCTTAAATCGTTTTAGCCAAATTTACCGATATTACAGCCTAAACTGAATGCTTCTGTTATAATTATGTTGTAACATGCTACTCTGCACTCATCCGCTTATTAGCATTTAATGCTTATCTAAAAATTGCAAAAATCAATATAAAACTATACATTGTCGACTGTTTAATCAGAAACAGCTAAAGAATATTTGAATGAATAAAATTCAAAATTATTTACTTATAGTTTTTATTGCCATTTTTTCTATCTCTTATGCGCAACGTGGGAAAGATGGAAATGCCACTATTAACACCCCTAACAGGATTGTAAACGAATATACTACTCTTACTGCTAATGCTTCAGCGGGAAGCGTTTCTATTAATGTTTTGGCCAGCGGCCTAAACACCAACAACCGTTTTTCAGGAAACCTTGCACCCGGTGACTTAATCATGATTATTCAGATGCAGGGTGCAGCCATACTGGGCATACCGGATACGGCCACCACCACCAGCAATCCGAATGATGCTACATGGGGAAGTATTGTCAGCTATAATAACTGTGGTAATTATGAGTTGCGTCAGGTAGCTACCGTTCCTAACAGCACAACAATTACAATTGATTGCGGATTAACGAATAACTATACTGCCTTAGGAAAAGTACAAATCATACGTGTTCCGCGATATAACACGTTAACAATAAACACCCCTGGAATATTAACCTGCGATGCCTGGAATGGCGTAACAGGGGGTGTTTTAGCTGTTGAATCATTTGAAAATATCACCATAAATAACGGGGGCAAAATAAGCGTTTCAGGCAAAGGATTTAGGGGTGCTGCATTATTTACCCCCAGCTCTCCCCGCTCCCAAACCCTTTGGTATTCATCAACAAGCCTTACGGTATCTGCTAATAAAGGAGAAGGTATAGCAGGGTATGACATTGATTATATTACGTACGGAGGCAAATACTGCCGTGGTGCTGCAGCGAATGCCGGTGGTGGCGGTAATGTATGGAACAGCGGTGGTGGCGGTGGAGCAAATGCAGGTTCAATTGGATCATGGACAGGACAAGGGAATCCGGATATAAGTAATTCAGGATGGACTTCCGCATGGAACCTTGAATCACCGGGATTTGCTTCCTCTACCTCTTCTGGTGGCGGAAGGGGCGGATATTCGTTTTCCGGTTCCAATGAGGATGCCACTGTAGATCCGCCAAACAGCCTTGTTTGGGGAGGTTACGCACGAGTGAATGTAGGAGGACTGGGAGGCCGACCATTGGATTATTCAACTGGCCGGATTTTTATGGGTGGTGGTGGCGGTGGTGGTGAACAGGATAATAATCAGGGCGGTGCTGGTGGTGCTGGTGGTGGGATTATTTATTTTACTTCTTACGGAACAATTAATGGTGCAGGAAATGATTCCATCAAAGCAGAAGGCAATCCTGGCGGAGATTCATATATAAGCCCCCCTTTAACCAGTTATAGCGGGAAAGATGGAGCTGGAGGCGGTGGCGGTGGCGGTACCATATTACTTAATTCACTAAATGCTAATGGGCTTATTCTATCAACCAAAGGTGGTAAGGGTGGTGATCAACTTTTAACCAGAGGATCATTTTATTTTGGGGCAATGAATGAAGCAGAGGGGCCTGGAGGAGGAGGCGGAGGAGGTTATATCGCAATTACTTCAGGTACAGTAACTCAGATTGCTGATGGTGGAAAAAACGGCACTACCAACTCTGATGGCTTAACTGAATTTCCACCCAATGGCGCAACTAAAGGGGGGGCTGGAATGATTAACCAATCATTGCCTGTTATAGATACTCTAACGGCTAATGATGTAACGATTTGTTCAGGAGATTCTGCAGTACTATATGCAACAATAAACGGAAGTATACACATAGGGCTTACCTGGTATGATTCCCCTTCTGGAGGAATCGTACTTGGAACTGATACACTGGCTACACCTGCTTTAACCGACACCACTATTTTCTACGCAGGAGTATGTCCATCCACCTATAGAATTCCGGTAGTAGTAACTGTACTACCTGCTAACCCTTCTATCAATATTGTATCAGATGCAACCAGCCCCGTTTGTCCGGGAACATTAATAACTTTTACTGCTACTCCTATGAATGAAGGAGTAGCCCCATCCTATCAGTGGAAAGTAAATGGAGCAACAGTGGGTACAAATTCTCCTACTTATAGCAGCTCAACGCTGTTAAATGGCGATTCGGTAATTTGTATCCTTACACCCAATTCCGGATGTGCTGCAGGAATTGCAGCTATTTCCAATTCAATCGTCATAGCAATTAGCCCCAACATAACAGCGTCAATAATTATTGCAGCAAACCCTTCAAATACAATATGTGCTGGCACCTCCGTTACATTTACTGCAACACCTGCAAATGGCGGTATTAATCCAACTTATCAGTGGAAATTAAATGGAACTAATGTTGGTGGAAACTCCATTACATATAACAATTCAGCATTAGCGAATGGAGATGTATTAACGTGCATCCTTACTTCAAATGAAAATTGTGTATTAGGCTCACCTGCAACTTCCAATACGATTACAATGGCCGTAAATCCTCTGCCGTTGCCAGTTTTCACATCCGACATCAACACTGGCTGCACTCCTTTATGCATTCAGTTTTCATTAATTAACGGGAGTAATTATAGTTCAGTAAATTATAATTTTGGCGATGGCAATTCCTCTGCAACTACATCACCACAACATTGTTATACACAAATAGGTTCCTTTTCGGTAGATGTTTTATGTACAGATTTAAATAATTGTACCGGAACAACCACTATCAGCAATATGATCACCGTTGCTTCTGAACCAACAGCAGCATTTACTGTTTCTCCTGCAAACCTTGTTACTGCAAACACATCCTTAACTTTTACCAATACTTCATTAAATAGTTCTTCTTATATATGGAATTTTGCAGATCCTTCCTCTGGTTTAGCAGATAGTTCAACAGTAACCTCCCCCGCTCACGTTTATACAACAGAAGGAATTTATTGTATTACGTTGATCGCACAAAATCAAGCAGGCTGTGTGGATACAACAAATGAATGTATAACAGTTACCAACGAAGCCACACTAATGATCCCCAATATGTTCACTCCAAACGGAGATGGTAAAAATGACCTTTTTTATATTACCACCACTGCCATCAGGGAATTAAGCTGCTGCATCTATGACAGATGGGGAACAAAAGTAACTGAATGGAATACGTTAACAGGCAGCTGGAACGGACGTTCATCTAACGACAGAATTATGCAGGATGGTGTTTATTTTTATGTTGTAAAAGCAACAACCATTAATGAAAAAACATTAAACGAAAAAGGGTTTATTCAGTTGTTAAAAGACAAATAATATTGTTTATAAAGTATCAGAGTCTGTTTAAATTTTATTTAAAATATTTACAGACAAGCTTACCCTCGTTTCTCGACTCCGCTCGAAATGACAGCGCGCTTGTCATTTCGAGCGGAGTCGAGAAAGTGTGAGTGGCGATATAATTTTTTTCAATGAAAATTTAAACAGTTCTTATTTTTTTAAAAATATATTTTATAACTAATTACCGGAATCAGACCAAGCTGGCGTTTACTTTCAATTTTCTGGGTAAATGCATCGTAATAATGATAAACCACATTTCTATTATTAGCGACATTTTGAATATCCAAAGCCCAGATTGCTGACGTTTTTTCTTTATTTATCCGGTAACTGATTCTAACATCAACTCTATAATAAGTTGGCAAATTAGTTTGGTAGACATAATATTCCATTGTAGGATCTGGTGCCGCTTCTTTAAATCCATTCCTGACAAAACCCCTTAAATCAGTGCTGATCATTTTATTTTTATTTTTCAACCTGTATTCTTTACCCGCTGTCAAAGCACAGTTGTAGTTTGAATCATAACGGCTTTTAGCACTTACATTTCCAATCGTATACAAACTATTAAAAATTCCTCCGGAAAGTATCATATAATAACTATTCAGATTCTTTTCAACGGTAAGATCATAGCCATACACTTTAGCGGTACCGTTTTGTATGAGAGGAAATAAAACTCGCTCATTAAAATAATTGAATGCAGAAAATCCATAAATACTATTAATAGGAATTCGTTCATAAAAATTCAAGTACAACTCACTTTTAAAATCCAGCTGTAATGCGTTTATATGATGTATTAAAGCAAAAGAATTTGTTATCGATGGTTTTAAATACCGATTGTCCGGATTCCCTAGGCATAAATAAAATGGCTGTACTTGCGAAGATCGGCCATAATTCAAAGCAATATCCTGTTTTTTTGAAATCGTATATTTAGCCATCAATCTTGGCTGCAGCGTAAAATCATTTGTGTACACCTGGTATAAACTATGCAGTCCTGCTTTAATTTCAATGGCTTTAAAAACAGTGCCTTCGACTGAAATAAAAGGCTGCAGTAACACATCATTAATTGAACCATTTGAGTAAGTGATGTCATTAACAGAAGCAAATAGTTTATTTGCAAAATAGCTATAATACGATCCGGCCTTAACTCTGAATAAATTTCCCGCTCTACCTGATAAGTATGTTACACCTGAAAATTTCGCTTGATTAAAAACATCCTTCTCCACAGGTATCATCAAAGATGAAAATCCTGTTGGTGCCGAATAACGACTCACTTCCTTTGCGGAATAGGATGCTATACTGCGTATAAATAAATTATTATTCAGCGTGCGCAGATAATTTATACCGTTTATAGTAGTAGTAGACCGATAATCGAGATTGGTAAGATCCTTTTGAATTTCAAATTTCAAACTATCGTCCGTTCCTCTAAACGTGGTTGCGCTGGTTCCTGTAATACTGAAAAATTTTAACAGCCCATGTTTTTGCGGAATAGAAATAACAAATGAAAGATCCTGATAATTTGTTTCCTCCCCTCCAAAATCTACACCCAATTTATTTAACAAACCAATTGTAGAATACCTGTAATTCACCAAAAAAGAAGCCTGGCTTGATTTTGAGAAAGGACCTTCCATACTAAAATCCAAGCCCATTAAACTCGCTTGTAAGGTATGTTCATATTTTTGGTTATTACCGTTTCGTAATTTCATATCAAAAATTCCAGCTAAGGCGTTCCCATTAGAAGGTTCAAAAGGCGAAAGCAAAAAGCTTGAATTTTGTAAAAGCTGAGCACTGAATAAACTCACCCCTCCCCCACTTAGTGAAGGCCGGTCATTTATTGTTCCCGCGTTTTCCAAATGATTTGGATTAACTACTTCCACACCCTCCACTTTCCATTGTATGAAATTTGGCGATGTTCCATGTATGGATATATTATTTGCCTGATCATCCGTATTAATCAAGCCCGCGTGGGAATTAGCCACACGAGCGGGATCATAAAACACAGCTGCGAAACGCTGAAAACCCCACATATCCAGGTTAATATTTTCTTTCATTCCACCCGGTGCAATCTGTAAAGAATCCAGCTCAACCCTAAATTCAGTAAGCTCAAAATCCTGTATCTGCTGTTTGCCGGAAAAAACAATGATATTATTACGTAACACACTTTTAAATCCTTGCTGTTGAATGAGCATTGCATAATTTCCAGGAGTAATCTTACCTTCATAGTAACCTAGAGAATCCGAATAAAAATGAAAGGTTGATGCTCCTTGAAGACTTACATGAGCTCTTTGCACAGGTCTGCTGTTTACGGCATTCACTACTCTGCCTTTTACTATTTGCAATGTGTCTTTAGAGTATATATTATAAGTATTTAATACAAACAAAAGAATGGATAATTTTGTTTTCATAGGAAGAAAATCAGGATTATCAATCCCTACTCTAAGAATGTTCCAAAATTTTCATGTAGAAAAAATACCACACATATGGATTAAACAAACCCCATCAATTAAGTGTAGCATCAGATAATAAAGCATTCTCATATTATTGAAGCAGGAATTCTATTGTATTCTTTTTAAGAGCAAAGAAAAAAATCAAAAAAACAATAATGCTTGTATTTACAGCGTTTTTAAAATAAAGAATTACTGGCATAAGATTTTATTATAGTATCTGAACAATAACGAAACGTGTAAAAGCTCACATTAAAAACAAATAAAATAATTATGAAAAAGTATCTGATAATATTAGGGGTATCCGCCTTATTTGCGTGTAATAATAATGCGAAAAAAGAAACAGCTTTAGCTGACAGTCTTGCTAGTGCAAATAAAAACATAAGCGTTGAGTTAAAGGAGAAGGATTCTCTTTTAAGCACCAAAGAAGCTGCAATGACTGAGTTTGTTCAGTCGTTTAATGAAATCCAGCAGAATCTGAATGAAATAAAAAGTAAAGAAAAAATAATTTCAACTAGTTCAGGAAATACTGAATTCAAAAAATCAGATAAGGATCAGGTTATTACCGACATTCAGATGATCTATGATTTATTGAATAAAAACAAACAAAAAGTTGCCAGCTTAAGTAAAAAACTAAAGGCCTCCAATTTAAGAGTTGATGATTTGGAATTAGCCGTTACCAACCTTAGCAATCAATTGATTGAAAAAGAAACTGAAATTACAGACCTTAAAGGCCAGTTGGAAAAACTCAGTGTTGATTTTACAAATCTAAATACGAAGTACAATCAGGAAAAACAGGATTCTGATTTAAAAACTGAAAAATTAAATACTGCGTTTTATGTTGTTGGAACAACTAAAGACCTAAGAAAAAATGGAGTAATAACAAAAGAGGGAGGTTTTATCGGAATTGGAAAAGTAGCTGAATTGAGTTCAATGCTTAACCCTGATTATTTTACTAAAGTTGATATTACAAGAGCGAAAGATATTCCGGTTTCAGGAAAGCATGTGACGCTTGTTACTCCACATCCTGATAATTCATATAAATTAGTGGAAGGCGCAAACTCAATAATTAAACTTACAATTCTTGATCCGGACAAATTTTGGAGTGTCTCTAAATTTTTGATCATTGCTACTGACAAAAAAAGTACTGCAACATCATAATTGATTGAATACTAATAAACAAAACATTCACAAAAGCTCTCAAACAAATTGTTTGAGAGCTTTTGTGTTATATTCCATTAATTTTTTTCAAGAATGCATTAGAGTCTGTTTATGTATGCGCATCAATTTAAGAGGAACAAGGCTATAATTTATTTTATACCTTTGGGTAGTTCAAACAGTTCTGTAAATTGTACGGTTTGTTGCTGTTTCGCAGTACAAAATATCCGGAGGATGTTTATTCCCTGAGCGTATAAAATACTTTTTAGTTTGTTCTTTTTCTTGTCATTTATTAAACAACGTGTTCAACAATATGAAACAATTCACTCTTTTAACTTTTTTCTTAATTGCCTTAAGTATATCCTTAAACGCACAGAATGCCCCCTCCCTTAGTTCTTCCGAAATTATTCAGTCGTTTAAAAAACTAAATACACTGGGTAGTGTATTATATATTGCCGCACATCCGGATGATGAAAACACCCGATTACTTGCATATCTCAGCAGAGAAAAAAATTTACGCACGGGTTACCTGTCGTTAACACGAGGTGATGGCGGTCAAAATCTGGTAGGAAAAGAACAAGGCGATGCACTTGGATTAATCCGAACACAAGAATTACTTGCTGCAAGAAGAATAGATGGTGCAGAACAATTTTTTACACGCGCCAACGATTTTGGGTTCTCAAAAAATCCCGAAGAAACCTTTTCAATATGGAATAAGGACAGTGTACTTGCAGATGTGGTTTGGTGTATTCGCAGGTTTAAGCCTGATGTTATTATCTGCCGTTTTCCTACAACAGGCGAAGGAGGCCATGGCCATCACACAGCCTCTGCTATTTTGGCCGTAGAGGCCTTTGATGCGGCAGCGGACCCAAAGCGTTTTCCCGAACAGCTTAAATTTACAGAAACCTGGCAGGCGAAACGCATTTTCTGGAACACCTTTAATTTTGGTACAACCAACACCACATCCCCCGATCAGTTAAAAATAGATGTTGGTGTTTTTAATCCATTAGTAGGAAAAGGATATGGTGAAATAGCTGCCGAAAGTCGATCCATGCACAAAAGCCAGGGTTTTGGTTCTGCAAAAGGCAGAGGAGCATCTCTGGAATATTTTAAACAATTAAAAGGTGAGCCGGTAAAAGACAACCTATTTGAAGGCATAGACCAAAGCTGGCAGCGCTTAGCGGCAGCTACAAGATTTCATAGCCTTATAGACGAATGTTTTAAAGCTTTTGATTCTCAGCAACCTGATAAAAGCATCCCTGCCTTAGTTTCTATCTACAAACAACTATTGTCGCTGGATGAAAAAGAAGCGGATATGCGCTATTGGAAACAACAAAAATTAAAAGAAACAGAAAACCTTTTATTAGCCTGTGCGGGATTGTGGCTGGAGGCAACAGCAGCCGATTACATTGGTATTCCCGGGAATAAAGTGGAATTAACAGCACAGGTTATTGCACGCAATAACAGCCCCGTTAAACTAAATAAGATCTCCTGGATGGGGCAATCAGATACCACCACTACCTTGTCTTTAAAACCGAACGAATTATATTCCTTTAAACACAAAGAAAATTTACCGGCAACAGCTGCCTTTTCAAATCCCTATTGGCTGAAAGAACAGCATTCTGCCGGCCTATATACTGTAAGAGACCAAAAGCTCGTTGGACAGCCTGAAAATGCCCCCTATGCCAAAGTGGTGTTCGATCTTGACATAGCAGGACTCTATTTACAATGCGAACGTGGCCTAACCTACAAATACACTGATCCCGTTAAAGGAGAAATTTACCGTCCTTTTGAAATTCTGCCTCCTGCAACTGTAAACCTTTCGGAAAAGGTATATATTTTTGATGGCACAGCCTCTAAAAAGGTACAGTTTACCATTAAAGCCAATACACCTAATTTGAATGGGACATTAAGTGTTAAGGTTCCTGATGGATGGAAGGTGACTATCAGCAATCCCGAAATTAAATTAAATAATAAAGGGGAAGAAATTAGTATTGATGCAACCGTTACACCAGGTAAATTAAGTGGAAAAATAACAGCATCCTTAAACATCAACGGCAATAGCTATTCAAAAAGCATCACCCGAATTGAATACGACCATATCCCCTACCAATTTATATTAAATGAAGCAGAAGCAGGCCTTGTTAATCTTAATATTCAAAAAACAGGCACAGCCATTGGATACATTGCCGGTGCAGGAGACGATGTTCCAGCCTGCTTAAAGCAATTGGGATATACAGTTACTATGTTAACGGATGAGCTGATTAGCAACAGCGATCTATCAAAATATACAGCCATTGTTACCGGGGTGCGTGCCTATAATACGAATGACAGGTTACAGCTGCATCACAACAAACTGATGAACTATGTGAACAATGGAGGAAATTTAATAGTACAATACAATACGAACAGCAGAGTTGGGCCGCTGCAGGCTAAAATAGGCCCCTACCCATTCACCATTAGCCGGGATAGAGTAACCGATGAAACTGCCGAAGTACGATTAATCAATCCTACACATTCGGTATTAAATTTTCCGAATAAAATCAGTAACAGTGATTTTGATGGTTGGAAACAAGAGCGCGGGATTTATTTTGCTATCGAGCTGGATAAAAATTACGAAACTGTGTTATCCATTAATGATCCAACTGAAAAACCACATGAAGGCAGCTTGATTATCAGTAAATACGGGAAAGGAAATTTTGTATATACCGGCCTTGCATTTTTCAGAGAGCTTCCGGCAGGCGTACCAGGTGCTTACCGCCTGTTCGTTAATTTATTAAGTATTCCTGCGCAAAAATAAAATTTCAAAGAATTATAAAGACATGACAGCAAAACCAAATATATAAATGGAAAGCAGTAAACCCCCATTTTTGAAAAGCTGGAAGAATGTATATCTTTTGGTGATTGGCGTGTTGATTCTCCAGATCATTTTGTATTACCTATTCACAAAATATTTCGAATGAGTACAATTGATTGGCTGGTATTAGGTATTACATTACTTTCAGTGGTAATTTATGGCATTTTCAAAAGCCGTGGCACCACTAATATTGAGGGCTATCTATTGGCCGACAAACAGCTTCCCTGGTATCATGTTGGACTTTCCGTAATGGCAACTCAGGCCAGTGCAATCACTTTTTTATCGGCTCCCGGCCAGGCATACAGCGATGGGCTCCGTTTCGTTCAGTTTTATTTCGGACTTCCTTTGGCAATGGTAGTATTGTGCATCACGTTTATCCCCATCTTCCATCGGCTTAAAGTATACACTGCTTATGAATATCTTGAAAAGCGGTTTGATATTAAAACCAGAACACTTACTGCTTTTTTATTTTTGATACAAAGAGGGGTTTCTACCGGCATCACTATTTATGCACCATCCATAGTTTTATCTTCTATTCTAAATCTTGATATTTCCTATACCACCATCTTCATTGGAAGTATAGTGATTCTATACACGGTATACGGAGGCACCAAGGCTGTTTCCTATACGCAAATGCTACAAATGGCAATTATCTTTACAGGACTGTTCTTTGCGGCTTACATGGTAGTACATCTACTACCTGAAAATGTTGGATTTATAGATGCGTTGCATATAGCCGGCAAAATGGATAAGCTTAAAGCTATTGATACCACCTTTGACCTCAACAATAAATACAATGTGTGGTCGGGAATAATTGGAGGCTTTTTTCTGCAGCTGTCGTATTTTGGTACTGATCAATCACAAGTAGGGCGCTACCTTACCGGAAAATCAATTACTCAAAGCCGTCTGGGACTTATTATGAATGGCCTGGTAAAAATCCCGATGCAGTTCTTTATTTTATTAATCGGCACGCTTGTTTTTACATTTTACCAGTTTCATCAGCCCCCTGTCATTTTTAATCAGGTGGAAGTTAACCGAATTGAAAAAAGCATCAATAAAGCAGAATACAATACGCTCGAATTAAACTATAAACAGGCGCATGCAGAAAAACTACACTCCGTTAATAAACTGGTAGATGCCATGCATAAGAAAAATGAATCGGAAATTGATGCTGCGGAAATTGAATTACAAAAAGCAGAAAAAGGAGTACAAGCTATCCGTCAATCGGCACTCAGCCTAATAAAAAAAAGTGACAAAGCAGCGGACACAAATGACACCAATTATGTATTCCTGAACTTTGTTACCAACTATCTTCCAATGGGCCTTGTAGGACTATTGATAGCGATCATTTTTCTTGCTTCAATGGGTTCAACAGCAAGCGGTTTAAATTCATTAGCCTCCACCACGATAGTAGATGTATATAAACGCCTGATTAATAAAAACGCAAGCGATAGCAGATACCTTTCCGCTTCACGTTGGGCAACCGTTGGCTGGGGTGTATTTTGTGTAATTGTAGCGTTATATGCAAGCAAGCTGGGTAACCTGATAGAAGCCGTTAATATTTTAGGCTCCCTGTTTTACGGTACAATACTGGGTGTATTTGTTGTAGCCTTTTATTTAAAAAAAATAAATGGAACCGCTGTTTTTTATGCCGCATTAGTGGCTGAAGCATGTATTGTATTTGCCTGGATTACGGATCTGACAGCTTTCTTATGGCTTAACGTAATCGGATGTGTTTTAGTAATGTTATTTTCAGTATTGTTTCAAAGTATAATTACAAAACGCGGGAATGCTAATTCCATATAATTCTATATCATCCAATTGGCAATCCCACCCTTTAACTCAGCCTCACCTGACTTTAAGAAGTTAATACTCCTGAAGCCTCATATATAAACCGTACGCCTTGTAACGTCCTTAAATAAGTTGACGGATTTTTAAATAATCCCGATTGCCTCTGGT
>JAZKDU010000029.1:0-5799 GCA_040387415.1 Bacteroidota bacterium | reverse complement strand
TCTTTATCTTCCAAGGTCTTTCAATTGACCTGTTCAAATCCAGACGATGGTTGTAAGATCCCTCACGAAAGGTTCGGGATGACACAGGTGGCTGCCAATTGGTTTTCAATAGGGTGCTTATTGTTTTTACTCTTTATCTTCCAAGTTCTTTCAATTGACCTGTTCAAATCCAGACGATGGTTGTAAGATCCCTCACAAAAAGTTCGGGATGACAGGTGTTTGTTGTCAATTGGTTTTCAACAGGGTGCTTATTGTTTTTACTCTTTGAGTCTGTTTAAATTTTATTTAAAATATTTACAGGCAAGCTTACCCTCGTTTCTCGACTCCGCTCGAAATGACAAGCGCGCTGTCATTTCGAGCGGAGTCGAGAAAGTGTGAGTGGCGATATAATTTTTTTAATGAAAATTTAAACAGTTTCTTTATCTTCCAAGGTCTTTCAATTGACCTGTTCAAATCCAGATGATGGTGGTAAGATCCCTCACAAAAAGTTCGGGATGACAGGTGCTTGCTGTCAATTGGTTTTCAATAGCGTGCAGTGCGTAATGTTTTTTAATTTTCCTCTTTCAGGATCTTTAAATTGACCTGTTCAATGCGGGTACGTGTAACCGCAGTAATGGTAAATAAAAAATTCTCAATGCGAATTTCTTCGTTGACCCTTGGAATGCTTTCGTGGTAGTGCATGATGAGGCCGCCAAGGGTTTCCACGTTATCCAGGATCGGCAAATCCAGGTCGTAGCGGTGGTTAATGTAATCTGTTTCCAGGCGTGAAGAAAAGTTAAATTCGGTGTCACTCACCTGTTTTTCTATCATTTCTTCTTTATCGTGTTCATCTTCAATTTCACCAAAAATCTCTTCAATCACATCTTCCATGGTTAATATCCCGGAAGTACCGCCAAATTCATCCACTACAATCACAATACTTTTATGCTGCTGTATAAATACGGTTAACACTTCACTAGCAGCCATTGACTCCGGCACAATACTTACCGGCAATAAAATCTGCCGGATGCTTTCGGGCTTATTAAACAGCTCTTTTGAATATACGTATCCTATAATGTTATCAATGTTTCCGGAGTATATCAGTACTTTGGAAAGACGTGTTTGAATAAATTTATTTTTTAATACTTCAATGCTTTCGTTTACATCCAGCGCAATAATTTCGGTACGCGGAACCATACATTCACGGGCTTTTACGCTTGAAAAATCCAGGGCATTTTGAAATATCTGTATCTCATGGTCCTTTTCCTCTTTCTGCTCTACCGCTGAGGTGCCTTCGCGCAGGTAATTATCAAGGTCCACCATCGTAAAGGCTGCATTTTCATTTTCAATTTTAACCCTAAATATTTTTTTAAGTATAAACTCCGAAAAGCCAATGGTAATCATTACTACAGGGTATAATACACCATACACAATGGTCAGCGGAAATACAAAGAGAGAAAGGGTTTTATTGGGGTTAATCCTGAAAAGGTTTTTAGGAAGGTATTCCGCCATTACCAAAATAAGCATGGTTGATAAAAATGTAGAAATCAACAGCAGCAATACTTTGGAAGCAATGAATTGTCCTATAATCGGGTTCAGCTCTTCATCCATATAGATACCAAAAACAACCAGTGCGATGTTGTTTCCCAGCAGCATGGTACCAAGGTAGCGGGACGGGAATTTATTGAAATGTGCTAATATGCGGGCAGAAATACTGCCCTGCTTGCTTTCCAGCTCAATACGTAATTTGTTGGATGTAATAAAAGCAATTTCAAGCCCCGAAAAAAAGGCCGAGGCAATCATTGCAATTACAATAACAAGTATAGGGTTGTCCACGATTTATTTAATTTGATCTTTTGGTTTTTCAGCATCACCTGCTTGAGGCTGCTGGCCGAATTTTATACGCTGGCGTTTGCGCACATAATACATCATACCGCAAACCAGGAAAAACACCAGGAAATAAATACCACCCCTGTTATCCTGTATAGCAAAGGAATAGATGCACATAAACACACCAACACAGCCCATAAAAAGCCATATCATTTCTAATATTTTAAATGTTTTGTTCATTGGTTTTTAATGTTACGAATAAACGAATTAGTACGAATTTACGAAAATAGTATTTTAATTTTTTTTAAGTCTTTGTTTTGTTAGAGCTAATTGGAAAAGTCAACTGTTTAATTGCCCATTTGTTTTTATTGTTTCTTTAACACCCCTGCCACACTCACATTCCCGCGCCCCGCTCCAATTGCCTACTGCGAACTGCCTAATTGCCAATTGTTTTTATTGTTTAATCGCTTCATCCTTAACGGCAATGTTACCTTTAACGTGTTTGATCTCGTATTCCGAAAAATCTTCGTTTGCTTCCAAACCATCACCCCATATCACTTCATCTTTGGTGGTGATCTTTACAAACTCATCCGTATATATTTTTTTTGTTATCGAATTCCATGTTAAATGCTCGGTGTTAAGTTTATCCCCTTTTTCGTTCACTACCACCACGTTGCCTTTTGCCTCCATAATACTCATTTTACTTTGGTTGCCGGCCGCTGCCTGGTTTGGCCCTATTTCATTGTCGTACCCAATGCCGTAATTGGCAGTAAGTTTATTTTCCTCTTTGCCCAGCTGGTTGTAAAACACTACATCCATGCCCTTTTTCATTTCATAATAGGGCTTTTTTCCAAGATAATGCTCTACTAAAGGGGCTTTAAGGCGGGAGCGCACACGGGCCGAATCGCTGTATAAAAATTCAATATTAATGCTGGTTTCAATGGGTTTCTCTTTTTCATTGGCAGCGGTGATGGAATTCACTTCTGCCACATCATTTTTGCACGCATGTAAAAAGCAAAACAACATGAAGCCGGCCAGATAATAGAAAGGGCGGGTGTTTTGAACGACTGTTAAAATGTTACGTTTTATTTTCATGATTAAATACGGAAGGGGCAATTAATCAAACTTAGGTTTTACAAACCAGCGGTCGTTGAGGGTAAAGCCAACAGTTGCTTTAATAAACTGCTCCTTGATCAGGCCATTGGTGGTGGTTCCACGCTGTCC
The DNA here is from genome assembly GCA_040387415.1 of Bacteroidota bacterium. Taxonomy (GTDB): domain Bacteria; phylum Bacteroidota; class Bacteroidia; order 2-12-FULL-35-15; family 2-12-FULL-35-15; genus 2-12-FULL-35-15. Next base: position 2,766 of record JAZKDU010000029.1, on the reverse strand, counting down.
TACTTCAATACCCATATTAACCATGGAGAAACTCTGCAGTAAAAAACTGCGCCCTACCGGGAAACCAAGCCCAAGGCTTATTCCAACTTCAGTAAGCGGAGTGTTTTTTAATTCCAATGATGTTTGTGCATAGTGGGCGCCAATACGGTAGTTCAGGCGCTGCGCGTAGCTGCCTTTTCCGTTTGCTTTTGAATTGGGTACATACTGTGCACCCAAAGATACACGCATGCTGTTTTTTAATCCCTGCGATTTGTTAAACGCCTTATACGAACTCCAGTTCTGCACCGCATAATCAGCCGCGATCAGCCATTTATCACCTTTTTTAATACCGAAGCCAAAGCCAAATGATAAAGGAAATACAATTTTCCCCTTTGATCCCTCCGAATTTTGTATCGTATCTTTTCCAAGCTCATAGCCGGAAGAGCTTGTTTTATAGGTGTAGGAAAGACTGTCAATTTTAGCATTAATATCCGCCTGTGTGGAGAAGGTGGCACCCAGCAATAGTTTCACATTGTCCTTTAAATCGCGCCCGCGAATGGAGTCAAATGTGTAGGCGTATTGAGCGCCATAATCAAAATAAACTCCTGCAATGCGTGTGGTAGTGCCCGTGCGGGTATTAAATGAACTGGAGTTGGATGCAAATACAGAGCGCCTGGTATTATCAATGTTCCCAAACATATAGGAAGCGTTGAAGCCCAATGACAGGGCAGCCATGTTTCTTTTGCACTTTAATTTATTGCTGATTCTCAAATGATCGGCAGCCAATGCAGAGTCACTTTTCAGGGTATTGTCGGAATAGGATCTGGAAAGCAGGCTGCGGTATTTTTTCGACTTCATAAACATTCCCGGTAAACCGTAAAAAGGTTTGATACCGTTACCGAAATAAACCTGGTTAATACCTCCGGAACCTTCATATAAAAAATCCACAATGCCTACGTTTGAAATATCCTGACGGTCAGAAACTTTATAACCAACGGAGCTGTAGGGAAGCAAACCAACGCTGGCACCCCACCATTTTTTGAATGGAAAAGCTAAAGAAAAATAGGCCAGGGATGCATTGTTGATCGTTTTTTTAGCATCCTCGCTCTGAAGCTGCACACGGTTAAAATTTATTCCCAGTTCTGCGGTCGTTAAACGGATATTGGAATACGATGCCGGATTGCCCGAGTTGATAAAAAACATGGGCGTGGAATCATTCTGCATGGCGATGGTGGTACCGCCCATTGCAAAATTTTGTCCGAAACCTTTATTGCTCTGATCTCCTATACCATAACGGGAGTAAGGGGAGCTGTTAGCTACCTGGGCCTGGGAATTGTTTGCACAAAACAAAATAGTAAGTACAAAAAGGGTAACAATAATCGATTTTATACTTTTTCTTTTTTTTATGTTCATACGGCAAAACAACCTATTCAGATGCTTTTAAGTTATAATTCAAAATACTGTTTAATCCTTTCAGAATTAAAAATGAATCGGTAAAGATGGTGTTTTTTAATCGTTTCTCAAAAAAATTAGCATCTCCACCGGTTAATACTATTTTAATAGCAGGATACAGGACTTGATATTGCTCAATAAATCCATCAATTTCTGCTGCTGCGCCCTTTTCTACACCTGATAAAACACTTTCGGTGGTAGTAGTGCCAATCAAGGTATCAAATTGCTCATCCGCTTCAACCAAGGGCAGGCGGGAGGTAAATGTATGCAAGGCCTTAAAACGCATTTTTAAACCAGGTGAAATGGCACCGCCTAAATATTCTGCCTTGCTGTTGATGAAATTGTATTTTATACAGGTTCCGGCATCAATAACCAGTAAGTCGCTTTCGGGAAATAAGGAATGTGCTCCCACAGCAGCTGCAAGCCGGTCGCTGCCTAAAGTGCCTGCCGATTTATATAAATTGAACAGCGGAGTGGCAGTTTCTGCAGAAAAAACCAATGTGCTGGTTTTTTTCTGTAAGTAATTGATTAGTAAAGAGATGTTGCTCACCACAGAGGCAACAATAACGTGTTTTATAGTGTAATTGTCGAACAAGTCGCTGGCCATTAAGGCCTGAGTGGCATCCTGATCAGGATTTACAGGATCAAATACAAAAGAGTGTTTCATCTCATTCTGTTCAAACAAACCTGCTTTTATTCGTGTATTACCTATGTCTATAATTAAATTCACCGGATCGTTTTAAAAAGCAAAAAATGTCTTTAGTAATTGAAATACAGTGTATTATTTAACCAAAATAGCACCCTGCTCGGCAGAATTGGTGGAATGGTAGTTACAAAAGAAATAAAAAGTTCCTTTGTCGTTAAAGGTATAGGTATAGGAACTCCCGCTTTTAACTGTACCGCTGTCAAATATATTGTTTGCAGAAGTTACACTATGATTGGCATTGTCTTTATTGATAAACGTAACGGTGGTGCCTGGTGCAACAACCAGCTGGGAAGGATTGTACGCTTTGTATTCCAGCCATATTTCATTCACTCCCGGACTGCCTTTGTCTTCTTTTTTGCAGGCAGTTAATGCGAAGAGTAACACAAGAGCGGGAAAAATAAATTTTATACGCATTTATTAAAATTTTAAGGTTAACAAATATACAAAAAACCAAAGGTTTTGGAAGCGTTTAAGCAATAAAAGCAGGAATTTGGCATTAAAATGTAAGAAAAAACAAAAAAATTGTGGCAGCAAACAAATAAATTTATAGCTTTGCGCTCCAATTAAAAATAATTGAGCTGGTACCCTAGCTCAGTTGGTAGAGCAAAGGACTGAAAATCCTTGTGTCA
>JAZKDU010000028.1:1673-63238 GCA_040387415.1 Bacteroidota bacterium | reverse complement strand
GGTGATGATAAAGTGAAAGGTGAAGGCCTTACATTCTATTCACCGGAAGAAACCATCATTGCTTACAACGAAAAACGTGTTGATTTGCATGCTTGGGTTAAAGTACGTTTAGAAGTAAAAGAAGGTGATACTTTTGTACAAAAATTAATTGAAACAACTGTTGGTCGTATCCTGTTCAATCAGGTTGTACCAAGAGAAGTTGGTTATATCAATGAATTATTGACAAAAAAATCATTACGTGATATTATCGGTAACATCGTTAAAGAAACTGGAATGGCTAAAACCGCCAAGTTCCTTGATGAGATGAAAACATTAGGTTTCATGAGCGCATTCCGCGGAGGCTTATCATTTAGTCTTGGTGATGTGATGGTACCGGATGATAAAGTAAAAATGGTTGCTGATGCTAACAAACAGGTTGATGAGGTAGTTTCTAACTACAACATGGGTTTCATTACCAACAACGAGCGTTACAATCAGGTAATTGATATCTGGACACATACTAACTCCCGTATTACTGCAAAAGTATTACATACCTTAACACATGACCGTCAGGGCTTCAATCCTGTGTACATGATGTTGGATTCTGGAGCACGTGGTTCTAAAGAACAGATCCGTCAGTTAGGTGGTATGCGTGGTTTGATGGCTAAACCTCAAAAAGGTGCCGGTGGTGGAGAGATCATTGAAAACCCGATTCTTTCTAACTTTAAAGAAGGTTTATCGATTCTTGAGTATTTCATTTCCACTCACGGTGCTCGTAAAGGATTGGCGGATACAGCGTTAAAAACTGCTGATGCTGGTTACTTGACAAGACGTTTGGTTGACGTTGCTCAGGATGTTATTATCACTGTTGAAGACTGCGGTACTTTACGTGGACTTGTAGCTACAGCATTGAAGAAAAATGATGAAGTAGTTGAATCGTTATATGATAGAATCTTAGGTAGAACAACTGTTCACAACGTATACAACCCATTAACAGGTGATGTTATTGTTGAAGCAGGTGAAGAGGTAACGGAAGATTACGCTAAAAAAATTGCTGAATCTCCAATTGAAGCAGTTGAAATTCGTTCTGTATTAACTTGCGAAAGCAAAAACGGTGTATGTGGTAAATGTTACGGACGTAACCTTGCTACAGGCCGCATGGTTCAAAGAGGTGAGGCTGTTGGTGTTATTGCAGCACAGTCCATTGGTGAACCGGGTACACAGCTTACATTGCGTACTTTCCACGTAGGTGGTATTGCATCTAACGTTGCAGCACAATCTAAATTGGAAGCTAAATATGATGGTATCATTGAAATTGACGAATTAAAAACCGTTAAACGTAAAAATCCTGATGGCGAAACTGTTGATGTAGTAATCGGTCGTTCTGCAGAGATGCGTATCATTGATTCCAATACAAAAATTGTTCTTACAACAGGTAACATTCCATACGGTTCTCAAGTGTATGCTAAATCAAACACGAAAGTGAAAAAAGGTGATTTAATATGTGATTGGGATCAGTACAACGCGGTTATCGTTTCTGAATTTGCTGGTAAGATTGAATTTGATAATGTGGAAGAAGGTATTACTTACCGCGAAGAATCAGATGAGCAAACAGGCTTTAAAGAAAAAGTTATTGTTGAAAGTCGCGATAAGAGCAAAAACCCTTCAATTAAAATTGTGGTTAACAAAGAAGTATTGCGTACCTACAGTATTCCTGTTGGAGCACACGTAATTGTTAATGACAGCGCTAAAATTGAGGCTGGTCAGATACTTGTTAAGATTCCTCGTTCTTCTGGTAAAACAGGGGATATCACGGGTGGTTTACCACGTGTTACCGAGTTATTTGAAGCACGTAATCCAAGCAACCCGGCTGTTGTTTCTGAAATTGACGGTATTGTATCATTTGGTAAGATTAAACGTGGTAACCGTGAGGTACATGTTGAATCAAGAACAGGTGAAAGAAAAACATACCTTGTTCAGCTTTCTAAACACACGTTGGTTCAGGAAAATGACTTTATCAAAGCAGGTGAGCCGTTATGTGACGGAGCTATCACTCCAAGTGATATCTTAGCTATTAAAGGGCCAACAGCTGTTCAGGAATACCTGGTAAATGAGGTACAAGAGGTATACCGTTTACAAGGTGTGAAAATCAATGATAAACATTTTGAAGTAATCGTTCGTCAGATGATGCGTAAAGTGGATATCAGCGAAGCTGGTGATACTATTTTCTTAGAAAAACAGTTGGTTAACAAATCAGCGGTTATGGAAGAAAATGATGAGTTATATGGTAAAGTGGTGATTTTGGATGCAGGTGATTCAACGCTGTTCAAAGCTGGTCAGATTGTTAGTGCGCGTAAATTGAGAGATGAAAATTCTTCATTGAAACGCAGAGACATGAAACAGATTGAGGCACGTGAGGCAGTTACTGCTACATCAAGCCAGGTGTTACAAGGTATAACCCGCGCATCATTACAAACTAACAGCTTTATGAGTGCTGCATCGTTCCAGGAAACGACAAAAGTATTAAATGAGGCTGCAATAAGCGGTAAAGTGGATCGTTTATTAGGATTGAAAGAAAACGTAATTGTTGGACATTTAATTCCTGCAGGAACCGGCTTAAGAGCTTATGACAAAATGATTGTAGGATCGCAAGAAGAGTACGATCGCTTAATGGCTTCTAAAAAAGAAGCTATGGAAGCAGAAGCTTAATACTTAACCCTTTTGGGAAAAAGTATTGAAGAATAAGGAAAAAGGGGCAGCAGAAATGCGGGCCCCTTTTTTTACTGAAAATATTTACTAAAAACTAAAAAAAATTTAAAAAATGGAAGAGCAAACTAATCAGTTAAATATTGAACTAAGCGAAGAGGTAGCAGAAGGTATTTATTCAAACCTTGCAATCATAACTCATTCAAATTCAGAATTTGTAATTGACTTTATCAAAATGATGCCAGGTGTGCCTAAAGCAAAAGTAAAATCCCGTATTGTACTTACACCTCAGCACGCGAAACGTTTGATGAAGGCATTAAAAGACAATATTTCAAAATTTGAGCAGGCGCACGGACCAATAAAAGATACAGATTTGCCAAATGGTTTTCCCCTTAATTTTGGCGGGCCCACTGCACAAGCCTAGTATTGATTTCAATATTCAATCCTTACGAATTTATTAATCTGTTAAAGCAATATGGATTAGTGAATTTGTAAGGATTTCGTTTTATAACTTCAAAATAGAATAAGCCAATGAACATAGAAAAATGGACTCCCTTAGTCATCTTAAGCTTTATTTTGTTTTTCTCTGCCTCCTATTGCGGTAAGAAAGGAGCTTGTTTTGCTCAAACTAATAGTGTTGGAATTGGCACGCTAACTCCAGCAGCTTCTGCTTTACTGGACATTGATGCCAGTTCGGGAAATAACAAAGGAATACTTGTACCGAGACTAACTGCAGCGCAACGACTAGCTATACTCTCTCCGGCAAACAGTTTATTGGTATTCGATACAGATTCTGCCTGTTTCTTTTACTGGAATTCAATTACTACAAACTGGAAATCATTATGTAATGCCGGTGCTTCAGGAGTGGTAGGTAGTACCGGTTCAACCGGGGCTGTGGGGAACTCCGGAACAGCAGGATTAACAGGCTCAACCGGAACAGCTGGTTCTATGGGAAGTACAGGTTTGATGGGTTCTACCGGTATAACTGGTTCAACCGGGCCAGGCGGTTATTGTCCTTCTGCCACAAATGGGTATATTGGCAAGTTCACCTCTCCCTCAACACTTTGTAATTCGGTTGTTTTTCAGAATGGCAATAATATTGGTGTAAATACCTTAACACCAACTGTTTCCGTTGAAATAAGCGCTACTGATGCTATTGCTGTTCCCTCAGGAACTACTGCTCAGCAACCTGTGGGACCACCTGCCGGGTCAGTAAGATTTAACACTACATTAGGTGTGCTTGAGGTTTTTAACGGAACTTGCTGGCAAAATGTAAATACTCCGCCAATAGGCTCCACATACATTCAGTGGTTTAATGCGGTAGATCCAAACAGTATTTATCCCTGCACTATATGGGTTTCATCAGACATTTCAAATGGTGAATTTATTCGTGCAACCGGAGGATTATCAAATGTTGCAGTTCCACCGCTTAATGGCAACGTTCAAAATTTTGCATCACAAGATCATACTCATAGTAGTTCCGGCACTGTTAACAATTCAACAACCCTTAGTACTTCAACGGATGGGTCGCATACACATGGAGGAAATACAGCAGGAGTGTCATCAGCAAGTTCCAACTGGATACCTTATGATGATAACCTAGCCAGTTGTGCAGGAAACGCAGGTGAATTTCCAGGCAATAATCCCTCTACCTGCGGAACGGGTTGGGATGGACGGCCAACCTTAGGCAATTTCATGGGGCAGATGAATCAAAGCTGTTTGGATCATACGCATACAATAAATGCGGATGGTTCCCATTCTCATACCATTTCTCCTCATGATCATACCTTGAGTGTTTCAGTTGGTAATATGAGCCGCGGGACTATTGCGACAGAGAACAGACCTACAAATGTTGCAGTAATTTTTTGGAGAAGGACGCAGTAAAGTCGGTGAAAGATTAAGGAAATGTAAGTTTGAAGTTATTCCAAGCTTTTTTGAGGTACATTATAAAGGAGATACACGTAGCTATTATAGTTATCTTTGCAGTAATAATAACTAAATTAATCGATTTAGACTGCCTACTAAAACGGTATAAAAATACGGACTTTTCCGTATTGAAAATGTGAAAATATTTTTTGATTTTTGAGTTATTATTGTTTGACTGTAATAAAAGTTAAAAAGAATACCGAAAAATCTAAGTTTAATTTTCAAATTGCATTGATTAAAGTGTTCTGAATGAATGAATTAGCTGCTGTCGTATGCAATTGAGATATGTTTTTTTCTTGCTTTGTTTGTTAGGATGTCAGCATCTTATTTCCCAATGTACCGTTACGATTTCCCCACCAGGCCCTGTAAATATTTGTAATGGAAATTCGGTTTCCTTATCAGCAGCCGGAACCGGAGCCGCCATATCATGGTTATGGGCGCCCGCAGCAGGCTTAAATGCAACCAATAGCAATGCGGTGAATGCTTCACCTTCATCAACAACAACATATACTGTAACAAAAACGTGTGCCGGATCTAGCGCCACTGCAAACGTTACAATTAACGTCTCACCCAAACCAACTCCAACTATTTCTATTAGTCCAAACACAGCTCAATGTAGCGGAACAGCAATTACTTTTTCAGTTCCGAGTCCACAGGCGGGTGTAACTTATTCATGGAACTTTGGTGATGGTTCAACAGGTACAGGCGCCTCAACCTCTCATATATATTCAGAGTTTGGAAATGGGTCCACCAGTTTTAGCGTTACAGTTACAGCAACCTATACAAGCTCAGGCTGCACTACATCTGCTACAGGAAGTGTTCAGGTAAAAAAACGTCCGGAAGCGACTTTAGTTGATTTAGTGAATACCCCTGAGTTTGTTAATTGCAATGGAGGTGTATTTACATTAACTGCAGGAGATGGTGCATTAAACACCTATACGAATTATTTAATTAGCTGGGGAGATGGTACGCCAAACTATACATCAACTACACCACCTTCCACTTCTCCAGGTGTTTCGCATTCCTATTCTACACTTGGGTTTAAAACTATTTTATATACCGTTAATAATTCAAACGGATGTGCCACTACAAGTACATACAGTGCTTTTAATGGTGGAAATCCACAGGTTGGACTAGCAAATCCGGGAGGAACAACAGGTCTTTGTACACCAGCAACTTTATCATTTCCTATCAGCAATTATTCAAACAATGCACCAGGTACAATATACGTGGTGACTACCAATGATGGAACTCCGGCCGATACCTTTCAGCACCCGCCTCCAACCAGTTATGTTCACCAGTTTACAAAAACTTCCTGCGGAAGCGCAAGTCCGGGATATTCTAATGCTTTTTACGTAAGGATTGAAGCAATTAATCCCTGTGCAAGTTCTTCGGCAACGGTAGAGCCTATAACCACCAATTCAATGCCGAATGTAGATTTTACAATTTCACCTGACAATATAGCCTGTGTAAACTCAACCGTTTTATTTACCAACACATCCTTTGGAGGGGCATGGGTAAATGCGCAGAATCAATGTGATACCACCAAAATCAGCAACTGGAGCATTACGCCTAATACTGGTTTTACTATTGCGTCAGGAAATATGGGAAACAATCCGCCTTCTGTCAATTTGCTTTCTACATGGGGAAGCGGCACAGTAGGGATAAATTTCAATACAATAGGAACTTATTCAATGAAACTAAGGGTAAGAACAAAAAACGCATGTGGTTATGACACCATTGTTAAAACTATTTGTATTCAGCCTGTTCCTGTTCCTGCATTCACGTTGAATAATATTCTTGGCTGTGCACCTTTGAGTGTAAATGCAACAAATACTTCCAATACACTAAATAATTGTTCTCCTGCAACCTATAATTGGACAGTTACTTATGCTGCGAGTAATTGCGGTTCTTCGTCAGCCTATACTTTTACAAGTGGAACAAGCGCATCTTCTACAAGTCCTTCGTTTAATTTTACTAATTCCGGGACTTACACGATTACACTTGCAGTTACGAATAAATGCGGCACTTTTACTACCAATCAAACAGTAATTGTAAAAGAAAAATCAACTGTTTCAGTAAGTACTTCTCCGCCAAGTGCATGTTCGAGCCCCTCATCAACAACGCCAACTGTAGCAGCAACTAATTGTGGGACCACTGCTATGACCTATGCATGGACTTTCGCTGGAGGTACTCCCGCTACCTCGGCTATTGCAGTGCCTGGCAGCATTTCATTTTCAACCGTTGGAGCACATGCAATTGCGGTTTCTGTTACCAACGAATGCGGTACATCCATAGGTAACACTCCTTTTACAATTAGCACGATTCCAAGTCCGCCAGTAGTTCCTGTAGTAAGCCCGGTATGTATTGGAGATTCTATTCATTTGTTTGCCTCCAATGTGGCAGGAGGAAGCTATAGCTGGACAGGTCCAAATAGTTTTACTTCAACTCTTCAAAATCCAGGCATTGGAAACGCCCAGACTGTAAATGCAGGGACCTATTCTGTAACTGTTACGGTTAATGGTTGCACTTCTGTTGCTGCTTCCAGAACAGTTGTTGTGAATGTTTTGCCTACTGTAACCGTTAACTCGCCAAGTATTTGTATAGGTCAAACAGCTGCGCTTACTGCGAGCGGTGCAAATACCTATTCATGGGCTCCAAATACCAATATTTCAGCCATAACAGGGACTAGTGTAACAGCTACTCCAGCAGCAACAATATCTTACACGGTCACTGGCACAAACACAACAACCGGGTGTAAAAACACTGCAGTGAGTTTAGTTACAGTAAATCCATTACCAATAGTAAATGCTGGGCCAAGCATAACGCTTTGTAACCAACCGATACCTAATACATTAACAGGGTTTTCTCCTGCAGGTGGCACCTGGACTGGTGCAGGAGTTACTACAGCAGGTGTTTTTACACCGTCAACGGCAGGTGCTTTTATTCTAACCTATACGTATTCCGATGGAAATTGTTCCGGCCAGGACACTATTAAAGTAACCGTTGTTGCTCCACAAACCGTGAATGCAGGAACAGGATTTACTATTTGCCAGAATGCTTCTATACAACTACTTACTGGTTTTACTCCTGCTGGGGGAACATGGTCAGGAGCAGGCATGACAGGGAATTCATTTGATCCGACAGCAGCAGGTGCTGGATTGCATATACTCACTTATTCCCTTGGTACGGGAACGTGTTTAAGCACGGATACCATAAAGGTAAATGTGAACCCTTCACCAACGGTAACTGTAAATTCCCCCACAATATGTGCCGGGGAAACAGTGGCACTTACAGCTTCCGGGGCCAATACTTATTCATGGGCTCCTAATACAAATCTTTCTGCAGTAACGGGTGCAAGTGTTTCAGCAAGCCCTGCTACAACTATTTCATATACGGTTACAGGCACTACAACTTTAACGGGATGCTCTAAAACTCAGATCAGCACAGTTACGGTGAATCCTTTGCCTGTGGTAAATGCAGGATTAAGTATCACATTGTGTAATCAGCCTATTCCGTATACTTTAACCGGTTTTTCACCTTCAGGCGGGACCTGGAGCGGTACAGGAGTGACGGCAGGAGGCATTTTTACTCCTTCAGCAGTTGGAAATTTTATTCTTACCTATAGTTTTACCAGTCTAAATTGCATCAATCAGGATTCACTTATTGTTACTGTTGTTAATCCGCAAACCGCCAATGCAGGTGCAGGATTTAAGTCCTGTGTTAATAATGCTATTCATACGCTAACAGGTTATACTCCAGGTGGCGGAACATGGACGGGGACAGGAATAACAGGTAATACATTCAATCCTGCAACAGCAGGCCCAGGGCTCCATATTCTTACTTATTCTTTTGGTTCAGGAACCTGCTTAAGTACGGATACTATAAAAGTAACGGTTAATACAGATCCTGTGGTTGCTGTAAATTCCGCATTATTCTGTTCCGGAGATTCGGCAACTTTAACAGCAAGCGGGGCAAATACTTATGGATGGAGTCCCGCAACGGGATTAAGTGCTGTAACTGGAACCAGTGTGTTTGCATTTCCTACATCTACTGCTGTTTATACGGTAACGGGAACAGTTACTGCAACGGGCTGCTCAGCAACAGCTCAAAGTACAATCACAGTAAACCCTTTACCGGTAGTAAATGCCGGAGCTAGTATTACACTTTGTAATCAGCCGATTTCCTATACTTTAACAGGATTTACGCCTACTACAGGTGGAATATGGACAGGGTCTGGGGTTACAGCAGGAGGAATATATACTCCACATGGAGTTGTGAATGACCTGCTTACCTATACTTATTCTGATGGGAATGGATGTGTAAATTCAGATACAATGGTGGTAACTGTTGTTGCTCCCCAGGTTGCTGATGCCGGGGTAAATGATACACTTTGTCTGAATAATGGATTGTTTAATTTAACAGGCTTTTCACCATTGACAGCTGCATGGAGTGGGACAGGAGTAACTTCTCCAGCAGGCGTATTTGATCCTGTTTTGGCTGGTGTAGGAACCCATGTACTGACATTAACTTACGGAGCAGGTACGTGCCTTACTACAGATACTAAAATTATTAGGGTTAAACCAATACCGCTTATTAATCCAGGAGCAAATGAGACTTCTTGCATAAGCAGTTCAGCATATCTTTTAACAGGTTTTTCGCCAGCGGGAGGAACCTGGACAGGTACCGGTATTACAAATGGTACAACCGGAGCATTTGATCCTTCTATTGCAAACGTTGGCACAACTACTCTTACCTACTCTTTTACGGATCCTATAACACAGTGTACAAATACAGGCACTAAAACGGTTCAGGTTGGTGCTCTGCCTGTACCAGCCTTTTCAAAACCTTTATCGGAATGTACCAATACCGCTGTGTCCTTTGCAAATACCACAACGGGAGCTAGTAATTATCTATGGGATTTTGGTGATGGGGCAACAAGCACTGCAAGTGCTCCGGTACATTCGTATACCAGTGCAGGAACATACACCATTCAACTGATCGCTTATTCCTTGCTAGGATGCAGTGATTCACTTTCAGATACCATACATATAATAGCCCCGCCTACTTCAGGTTATACTATTGTTTCAGACAGTGGATGCGCACCATTGCAAACGAATTTTAATAATACTTCTACAGGGCAGTTTTTATCCTATGGTTGGAATTATGGCAATGGAAATTCTTCTGCATTAAGCGCGCCTGTTTCACAAACCTATTTGCAAGGTTTATATGACACAACATACACTATTACCTTAACGGTAACGAACCTATGCGGTGTATCGGTTTATACCGATTCTGTTTTGGTTTTACCGACACCTGTTGTTAATTTTGGGTCGAATGTGAGCTCCGGATGTTCACCTTTAACAATAAACACCAACAATACATCAACAGGTAACGCTACTCAGTATATATGGGATTATGGTGATGGAAGTGCCTTGGCTAATGGATTAAATCCTCCGCCCCATGTTTTTACAACCGGAGTAAATGATACTATTTATTATATTAAATTAATAGGGAGTAATAATTGCGGGGCTGATACTATATCTAAGCCAATACATGTTCTTCCCAATACTATTAACGCGTTTTTTAATACCAGTGCTGTATCTGGCTGTGTACCTCATCCGGTTACTTTTACTGACTTTTCTTCGGGGGGGACATTTATTTCCTGGGACTTTGGTGATGGTAATGTTGTTACATCTACTAATGCTACTCACACCTATTTAACTCCAGGAACCTATATTAGCCGACAGTTCGTAAATAATGGCTGTAGTTATGATACCGCTTCAGTTACTATTACGGTATATCCTCCGCCTACTCTAGCATTTACAACAGATGTTGCCACAGTTTGTGTTAATCAATTGGTTACGTTCAATAATACATCTACTAATTCGGTAAATTATTCATGGAATTTTGGAGATGGTAGTACTTCAAACCTTACCAATCCAACTCATAGCTACTCATTATCAGGTGCGTACATTGCGAAATTAATCGGTACTTCTACTTTGTATGGTTGTATCGATTCGATATCACAACAGATAACTGTAAAAACAGCAGTAATCCCCCAGATAAGCAGCAATTCCGTATTTGGATGTGAACCATTTACGGCTATTTTCAGCAATACCACTCAAAATGCACTTTTTTATAGTTGGGATTTTGGCGATGGCAATGTGTCCAATTCCAATGCCCCAACTCATGTGTTTAACCTTTCCGGGGTGTATTCAGTCAATATGGTGGCTCAATCTCTGAATGGTTGTAAAGATTCTGCACAAATTCAAATAAATGTTTATCCCAATCCGACAGCTTCCTTTACTATGTCATCCAATTATGCCTGTTCTGTTCCGATAACAGTTGATTTTTCAAATAGTTCAACAGGAGCAAATGGTTTTGTTTGGAATTTTGGAAATGGGAATAATTCTGTTTTAACAAATCCTTCTAATAACTATAACACCTTTGGGCAATTTAATGTTTCGCTGATAGCTTCGAATTCATATGGCTGTTTAGATACCGCTTCCGATTTATTTGCTGTATATCAAACACCGGTGGCAACTTTCGCCCCAACTGTATCTTCCGGATGTGAGCCCTTGAGCGTTACATTTGTAAACCAGTCGCAAAATGGTCTTTCCTATAACTGGAGTTTTGGTGATGGCGGTACTTCAACTGTTTCTAATCCTACGTATACCTTTCAAAATGCGGGGAATTATAGTGTAATTCTGATTGCGAATAATGGATTATATTGCTCAGATACGTTTCAATATTCCACCAGTTTTGTTGTATATCCTAAACCAATGGCAGATTTCAACTTTACACAATTGTATACATACGGTAAACCTATTGGAACGGTTGGATTTACTAATTTGTCAGTTAACGCGAATTCATATATATGGAATTTTGGAGATGGCAGTTTTGATAATTCACCTAATCCACAACACCAGTTTAATACGCTTGGAACATATTCGGTTGTGCTAATGGTTTCTAATTCAAATAATTGTAGAGATACAACAGTGCAGGATGTAACTCCTGAATATTTCCAGGGATTATTTGTGCCTAACGCCATGATGCCTAATTTGGAATCGGGGGAGGCAAAATTATTTTTACCGAAAGGGAAATCATTAAAAACATATCATTTGCAGATATTTAACAGCTGGGGAACCTTATTGTTCGAATCAACAGCTTTAGATGCATCCGGAAGCCCTACAGAGGGCTGGGACGGTACATTTGCAGGTAATCAGTGCCAGCAGGATGTGTACGTGTGGGAAATTGATGCTGTATTTATGAATGGAAATCCATGGTTAGGAAAAGTGTATCCAAACGGTACGATTAATAAAACAGGAACAGTAAGTCTTATAAAGTAATAGCAGTTATGGAATGAAAAAGATTTTCATTGTATTTTTTCTTGTACTTGAATTGCAATTGATGGCGCAGGATCCGGCTTCGTCTCAGTTTTTTTTCAACCCGTTGTATTTGAACCCTGCTTTTGCAGGATTTAATAAGAATGCACGTATAGGAACGGATTATCGAAGCCAGTGGACCGCCATCCCGAGCAAATTTGTTACCTACAATTGCTGGGGCGACATTTATACTCCCTTGTTCGGATTTGGCTTTATTGCAATGAAGGATGTTTCGGGGGAAGGCTTTTTAAAAACGACCAGTATAGGGGTTATACAGTCCTACGAGATTTTGATTCCTAAAGTAATCAGAATACGTACCGGATACAATATAACCATTGCCAATAAACGTATTGACTGGAATAAGCTGGTATTTAGTGATCAGTTGGATGGTTTACAGGGACAAGTGTTTAGTTCAAGCGCAACACCTGGAAATGTTGAAGGGAAAACTTTTGCTGATTTAACAGCGGGTGTAATACTTGATCTGCCCAAAATAAAAAAAATAAGAAAGACTACGATTACAAATACTTGCGGACTTACCGTTAATCACCTTACAGAGCCGAATGATGGCTTAAGTGGAAGTGCTGATGCCGCTTTGCCTTTTAAAAGTACCTTGCATTATACAATGGTGATTGAAGTATTAAAAGATAGAATGAGTAAATCCTCTTTTTTTGTGTCGCCAAATTTTGTTTATGAAAAGCAGGGACGATTTACAACGACTAACGTTGGTTTTTATGTTTCAAAGAAACCAATGATAGGAGGCTTTTTTTATCGTAAACGAACAATTGCTGATATGAAGGATGATGATTCGTTTATTGTGTTTATGGGCATGCACAAAGCTGTTAACAAAGAATTTGGATTCAGGATTGGCTACAGCTATGATTTTACGCTGAATGAATTAGCGGGAAATGCCCTCGGCTCCCACGAAATAAGCATAGTTGCAGAATTTAACAACATTAAACTATTTACTAAAAGTGAGAATGTACGAAAGCGGAATAAAAAGATTGCAGACTGTTCTGATTTCGGACCATCCAGGGATTACAAAGGATTTTGATGGTTTGACTTTGCTTAAAGTCACAGAACAAAAGAGAAATAGTAAATAAGTTTATTGGGATTTTGTGTGGTTGAAACTGTCTTTATTATCTATTTACTAGAAAATAAAGACAGTTTTTTATTTTTACTTATTCCTGGTAAACTTTATATTTCGGGCAACAAGCTGCAATGTTACTGAAATAAGATCATTTACAAGTGCTATGTAAGTAATGTATCAGAAGAGCTACATATCTTTTCAGTTGATAAAAATATTAAATAGCCTGGAACCCTCGCAACTATTTAGCAAGCTGAAAAGCTCCGTGTTCAGCATATTTTTTATTATCAAATGATTCCGCCACAATCATATAAAAATAAGTGCCTTGAGAGGCTTGAACACCGCTTTTTGATCTTCCATCCCATCCGCCCTGAGGGGTATCCCAATTGTAAATTTTTATTCCCCAGCGGTCATATATTTCTCCGTGAAAACTTTTTATACCGTTTCCGATCATCGTAAATATATCATTGGTACCATCACCGTTTGGCGTAAAAATGTTCGGCATAATTAGTTTTGAAGCGTCTTCATAAACTACATTAATATAAGCGGTGTCAATACAACCGCCAGTTGTTTCATTAATAATAAGTACTACACTGTATGCTCCGCCATCATAAAAAGTATTGCTGGCATCGAATGTACTTGCATTATTCTCATCACCAAAAATCCATAAAAAGTTGTCAGAAGCATCCACTCCTGTACTTAAATTCGTAAAGTTTACGGTTATTGGTGAATAGCCGGTGTAAGCACTTGCCAAACCATCTGCATTTATATTAAAGTTACTTGATATTGCTGTTGAAACGGGGCTTACGCAGTTAAAGTTGGTTGCAGTAACATAATAGTTAACAACCGTTCCTAATGGATTGGTTGGTACATATGTATTGCTGTTGGCTTGAACTAAAGTTGTTAAGCCTGGATCGCTATACCAGTTAATAGTACCTGTTCCTGCCGCAGAGAGCAGCAACGGACCACCAACACAGGTGGATGAACTTGTAACTGAAACGGCTTGTGGTGTCTGATGAATCAATACAGATGCGGTGTCTGTTGATACACAACCGTTTGCATCTGTAACGGTTACAGTATATATTCCACTCATGGCTGTTGTGGAGTTGGTTAAGGCAAAATTTTGTAAGGTAGAGGTGTATGAATTAGGGCCTGTCCAGGAATAGTTTGTTCCGCCTGAGGCAATCAGGTAAATGGTATTTCCATTACAACTTGCGCCATTGGCGGCACTTGAGGCTACTGCTACGGGTAATGGATTAACCGTCACATAGGTAGTATCCTTACCTGTGCAACCGTTAACATCCGTACCAGTTACAATATATGAACTATCAGCTGTTGGGCTAACAACAATTGATGTGCCAGTGGCACCGTTAGACCATGTATATGTGGAAGCTCCTGCAGCAGCAAGACTTACGCTTGAGCCGGTGCAAATACTTGAAGGTGTTCCTGAATTGATGGAAACAGTTGGTAAAGGATTAACAGTTACAGTTTTGGTAAGGGTTTGTTTAAAGCCGCAAACACCACTGGCAACACAGGTATAAGTAATGGTTGTGGAAGGAGTGATATTAATACTTTGTGTGGTTTGTCCACCAGGAGTCCATACATAAGAACTGGCACCTGCTGGTCCGGTTAAGGTAGTACTGGCTCCAAAGCATAGTGCACTTTGTGAAGCCGTAATGGCAGGGAACTGAACACCCGAATTTGCAGATATTGTATAGTTACAAATATCACCTGCATAGCCATCCACCATTAAAAAATAATCAGTCCCGATAGTAAGGTTATTAGCGGTAATAGTAAATCCTGAAGAATTTTCCTTAAAGTTAGAAACTGGTGTAAAATTGCAGCAGCCGGTAGCGGAAAACATTTGCATTTGAATGCCTCCCTGAGGATAATTACCTTTCCAGCAGCTTCCAATTGCTACATTTAAAACAGCTGTTGTGGCACCTGCTGTAAAGCGTATCCATGAATTATTTTGAATGCTCACATCAAATGCCGGAGCACCTGTTCCCCATGAACCGCCCTGGCCAAAAACCCCACCAGTATTCGTGTTGCCATTTACCTGAACTCCTGATGTGTTTTCATTATTTCCTCGCATATTACAAGGTCTATCGGCAGAAAAAGCCGCACTGGTTGATGCGCTGTATCCGTTTAAATCACAAATGTACAAGGCTGTGGAACATAAGTCGTTTGCAGGGGAGGAAACACATAATCCAAAAGTTCCGGAAGCAGAACCAAAGCCCCAATAGCGTATAAAATAAGACGCTCCTGGTGTTAAGCCTGACTGGGAAATGTATGGTTTTACATCATTAACGGTCCCTGGATAATTATGATCATCAGAACATGCAATTTGGGTTAATGAGCTGCAGGTTCCGCTGTATAATACCATTGCTGCATCATTCATTCCATAACCCGGTTGAGGTGTAATGGTTAACTTACCGTTAGCCGGTGCTACAACCTTAAACCAAACATCTTTACTGGTTGCTGAAAAGCCGCCATTCATGGCACCGCTGCCGCCTACACATGCTGATGGTGCAGGTACTCCGGTGGTGGCGGTTGCACCAATGGTTGTAAACTGCGAATAATTACAATCTGACGTTACAGCCTGCAAGGCAATTGCAGTGCAGGGGTTGTCATTAGTAGGGATGGTAGATGAAGGAGGTCCGGTTATACAAATATCAAAAGTTCCACCACCGTTTCCACTATAATAATCATATACTCTTATGTAATAAGTGTTTCCAACGATAAGTCCAACACCATTAATTACTTCGTTACCATTATATAAACCGTTGTCTTCACATTCAACAGAAACAGGGAGTGTACAAGAACCTGAATATAATTGCATAACGGGATCCATTGTACTTGAGGGATCAACAGTAATAGTTGCAATGGTATTGGTAGCTACAAATTTGTACCATACATCATCATCTGCATTTCCAACACAGCCCGAATATGATTGTGTGGCACCAGCGGTAGTTCCGGCTGTAGTTGTACATGATGCATTTACAGGCAATGTAACTGCACTTCCACAGATGTTGTTTGCAGGTGCGGCAGGAGAATTGGTTACACAAATGGTGAAATTGCCAGTGCCAGCCCCAAGTCCATAGTTGTAAATACGTAAAATGTAAGTGGTACCAACAGTAAGCCCTGAAGGATAAATAGTTTCTGCTTGGCCAGAGAGCGCAGCATCCTGGCAGTTCAATGTTGTTAATGAGCCACAGCTTCCTGAAAACAGTTGAAGTACAGCATCCATACCTGCTACAGGAACAACAGTTAACATGTGGCTTGTTGCAGTTGCAGTAAACTGATACCAAACATCGTCATCGGCATTGCCTACGCAGCCAGAAAACATACTTGGCGTTGCACCTGTGGTTGTTCCATTAGTTGGTGTAGCACAATTGGCGGTCACTACAATAGGTGTGGGAGTGGCGCAATCGTCTGATTGTGCAACAAGTTTAACGCTTAACAGAATACAAGAAATTAAAATACAGTAAAATTTTTTCATCGTTTTATGCTTAAAAAGATTTAAAGTTTGAGTTATTCGGATGGTAGCTCCTCGTAAGTAAATTCAAGGTTTTTGTACCCCTTTTTTTCAAGAATTTTTTTTAAATCGGTGATTTGAAATAGCACATCGTTTTCAGATGTCATTGTTTTTTCTGTAACAACAACTATTATTTGAGCAAAATTACGCTCCGGCTTATATACGGGTTTGAATTCAGTAACCCCTTTTAAAGCAAATACATCCGTACTTAACCTGTTCACTTCTTCCAATGAATTGGCTCCTTGAAACTGATAATAATAAACTGTTTTTGTAAGCAGCCCCTCCGCTTTTGCAGTCTGAGCAACCGTTGTATAAGCCATAGCAAAACATACTACCGCTAAAAATATAGATTTTATAGTATTCATAGTCTGGTGAAAATTTGTTATAAACATAACGAAGTTAATAAAATTCCCAATAAATCTAAAATTTGCGCTTGTTTTTAGATAAAACCTGTTTTTTTAGCTACTAATTAGTAGCTTTTTGAAATTGGGAGCGGTTATGCTTTTTTCTTTACTAATAGAGCTAATTACCAATTAATAATTCCGGCTTATACCGGATAAGGGTATAATGCATAAATGAAGAAGTATTCATCATTTTTTAATGAATAGCGAATGCACTTTTGCTTAGGTGGCAATCATCAGTGGGGAAACGTAGAATTACATTCTATCAGGGACTTCAATCCCCAGTAATTTCATCGAATTGTGAATTGCAATACCAATTGTTTTTGCAAGGTTTAAACGGAAAAGTAACACTTCTTTTTGTGTTTCTTTTAACACAGGAGTATCGTGGTAATACTGACTGAAATCTTTTGCAAGGTCATATACGTAATTGGCAATTAATGCAGGGCTATACTCCGCAGCAGCCTGGTTTAAAGTAGGATTGAAATTATATAATTTAATAATGAGCTGTTTTTCTTTAGGGAGTAAATTTTTTATAATAGGTAATTCACTAGCATCGTTAAATATAGATGCTTCGCCAGCTTTACGTAACAAGGCCTGTATCCTTACGTAATTGAACTGAATGAAAGGAGCTGTGTTGCCATTGAAATCAATCGATTCCGCTGGATTAAAAAGCATTTTCTTTTTAGGATCAACTTTCAGCATAAAGTATTTTAAAGCTCCTAAACCTATGGTGCGATATAGTTTTTGAGCATCTTCGTGACTCAAGCCTTCCGCTTTTCCTAATTCTTTTGATGTTGCAGCGGCTGTAGCTATCATTTCATCCATCAGCTCATCTGCATCCACAACTGTGCCTTCCCTTGATTTCATTTTACCTTCCGGCAATTCAACCATGCCATAGGATAAGTGGTACAAGCCTTTTGACCATTGATAACCCAATTTATTCAATATGAGAAATAACACTTTAAAGTGATAATCCTGTTCATTGGCAACAGTGTATATCAATTTGTCAAAATGCTCTTCTTCTGCACGCTGCACAGCTGTTCCCAGATCTTGTGTCATGTATACGGAAGTTCCATCGGCACGCAATAGTGTTTTTTCATCCAGGCCATCAGCTGTAAGATCAATGAACACCGAATTATCAGCCCTGCGTTTAAACACTCCTTTTGCAAGGCCTTCTTCAATGCTGTTTTTTCCTAATAAATAGGTTTGGCTTTCAAAATATACTTTGTCAA
Source organism: Bacteroidota bacterium (assembly GCA_040387415.1). GTDB lineage: Bacteria > Bacteroidota > Bacteroidia > 2-12-FULL-35-15 > 2-12-FULL-35-15 > 2-12-FULL-35-15. The sequence continues at coordinate 44,984 of JAZKDU010000028.1, read as the reverse complement.
AATCAACTCCCAATTGCTTATACGTAGATTCGAAACCTTTGTAAACCCAGCCGTTCATCATTGACCATAACTCTTTCGTGGAGGTGTCGCCTGATTCCCATTTAAAAAGCATTTGCTGTGCTTCCAGTATTAGTGGAGCTTGCTTTTTAGCTTCCTCTTCGGTTTTTCCTTGACCTATAAGGATTTCAATTTCTTTTTTATAATGCTTGTCGAATTCAACATAGTATTTTCCAACCAGGTGATCGCCTTTAATACCGGCAGATTCAGGTGTTTCGTTATTTCCCCATTTTTGCCATGCGAGCATTGATTTGCAAATGTGAATTCCCCGGTCGTTGACAAGGTTGGTTTTAATTACTTTGTTCCCGGCAGCTTTTAAAATTTCGGCAACTGAATAACCTAATAAATTGTTGCGAACGTGCCCAAGATGTAATGGCTTGTTAGTGTTAGGAGAAGAATATTCAACCATTACCGTTGGAGCATTTGGAGGTAATGTAGCGTTGATGAATTGTTTACCGTTAACAGATTTAAAATAATCAACCCAAAAAGCATCACTAATCACAATATTCAGAAATCCCTTGATAACATTAAAATCAGCAACTTCAGCAACATTTTTTTTTAAATAATTACCAATTTCTGTTGCAGTATCCTCCGGCTTTTTTTTTGATATTTTCAGGAAATTAAAAACCACAAGTGTTAAATCACCTTCAAAATCAGGGTTTGTTTTTTCAAGTGCGATTTTATCAATATTGGCACCGTATAAAGATTGTAATGCCTCAATCGTTTTTTCTGAAAGTTTTTTTTCAATGTCCATCCTGTCAATTTGCTTGTAAAGTGAAGGTCAAAAGTATAAAAAGATTGGTTATAATCTATGGATAACGAGAATCAATTATTTAAATTCTGAAGGCTTTGGAGAAATGGAGGAGGATAGTTTTAAATATTTTTAATGAGTAATAATTAATTTGTTTTTAATCTGTTTAGTGCCGTTTTGAATGATTATAAAATATATTCCATTTTTTAAATCAGCTGTTTCTATTTCTAAAATAGCCTTGTTTGGATTATGTTTTTTTTCATTTTGTGAGTAAACAACCTGTCCGGCAGTATTAATTAATTCAATTGTTATGTTTTCATTGTTTAATAATCCTGATAAAATAGTAACGGATGTATTTGCAGGATTTGGAAGTATTGAAATGTTGTTTTCGAACTCATTATTCAACAATCCAACAGACCCAATATAGTAACAGGCGGATGTGTCGGTACAACCATTGTTCGTAATAATTACAGCGTAATTGCCGCTGTTTAATGCAGAATATGATTGGTTGGTTTCTCCATTTAAAAGGGTATTTCCGTTCCCGCACTCTAGCCATTGATAGGTATTTCCTGATACTGCAGTAAGAATGTTCCCATTTTGAGTGACCGTGGTAGATACAGAATTAATAGTGAGGTGAATGGTTAATATACTGTCGCAATTCGCTGTATTTGGAATTGTATCCGTGTACGTATTTGAAATAGTCCAGATGTAATTTCCACTGGGGGAAGTATAGCTGTAACAAGCAGTTTGATTGGTAGTGGAATAAGTGGTGTTAATTAATAAATGGACTGTTATTATACTATCACATCCTACCGCATTGGAGAGGGTATCGCTATATGTTCCGGAATTATTCCATGTATAATTTCCACTTGGTGAAGTGTAGCTATAGCAAGTTGTTTCATTCAATGTTGAATAAGTATTGTTAACAGTGAGGTGTATGGTCATAATACTGTCACATCCATCTGTGTTTGGAATTGTGTCCATATATATTCCCGAGCTTGTCCATGTATAATTACCACTGGGTGAAGTATAGCTGGCACAGACTGTCTGATTGAGCGTTGAGCTTGTTGAAACAGTATTGATTGTTAAATGGATTGTAATTACACTATCGCAGCCTGCCATATTTGGAATGGTGTCCATATAGGTACCCGGATTGTTCCATGTATATTTTCCGCTTAGTGAAGTGTAGCTGATACAAGCTGTCTGGTTTATTGTTGAGCTTGTAGCAAGTGTGTTAATAGTAAGATGTATGGTCATCACGCTGTCACAACCTTTCCAGTTAATGAGTGTATCTGAATAAGTACCAGAATTGGTCCACACATAATTTCCACTTGGTGAAGTGTAGGTATTGCAGGCTGCTGGGGATAAAGTTGAATATGAACTGTTGATTGTCAGATGAATTGTAATTAAACTATCGCAATTTTCTGAATTTGGAATAGTGTCGAGATAAGTCCCGGAGCTTGACCAGCTGTGCTTTCCGCTTGGTGAGGTGTAATTGTTACATTCGGTTTTGTGGAGTGCTGAGCTTGAATTTTTCATGGTAAGATGAATGGTAATAATGCTATCACAATTTTTAAAATTTTGAATTGTATCCCTATAGGTCCCTGGATTAGTCCAGTTATACTTACCACTTGGTGAAGTATAACTGTAGCATGCGGTTGGAAATAGTGTGTTTGTGGAACTGTTAACCGTCAGGTGAATTGTAATTACACTGTCACAGCCAGTTTTATTCGGAATAGTATCCAAATAGGTACCGGTACTAGTCCATGTATAATTTCCGCTTGGTGAAGTATAAGTGCGGCAAACTGCAGGATTTATTGTAGAAACAGATTGCTGGCAGGCTTGAAAGATGTATGCTGAGCCTGCACTGATGAGTTGATTTCCACCCGCAATGTCTTCATCCTCTAGATGAGCACCGGCCAAAATATACCCATTACTGATTGATACAGAAGTGCCAAAAAAATCACTGGTTGCGCGATCAGAAGTGACAATTTTTTGTATGCTATTCCAGATGCCGTTTCCATTGCGCTTGAAAAGATATATGCCTCCTGCGGAGGTACGGATATTTGCACCATTTATGTCGGCTGCTTCATTCTGAGCCCCTACAACTACATAGTTTCCATCAATACTTACAGCTTGCCCAAAATTGTCGTTGGGATCTCTATCCGATGCTGTTATTTTTTTAGCTTGTATCCAATTACCATTTCCGTCTCTTTCAAAAATATAGGCGGAACCTGCTGCGCTGCGGGTGTTGAAGCCCAATTCATCTTCATCTTCCAGGTAAGCTCCAACCACAGCATACTGTCCACTAATGGATACAGATATCCCAAACCTGTCGCTGATGGCTCTGTCGGAGGATACAATCTTTTGTGTTTGAATCCATATCCCATTTCCGTTACGTTCAAATATATATGCGGAACCCGCATTATTTATTGAGTTTGTGCCAAATGGATTTTCATCTTCCTGATAGGAGCCAATGATAACATAGTCTCCACTGATAGAAACGCTTGCGCCATAGAGGTCCGCAGCAGCTCTGTCTGCAGCTACAATTTTTTGAGTCTGCATCCAGTTGTTGTTTCCATCCAGTTCAAAAATGTAAGCCGAACCCGAAGAATTAATGGTATTGCTACCATTAGCATCTTCTGAATCAATAGGAGAGCCAACGATGGCCCGCGTACCACTGATGCTTACAGTATATCCGAAGTGATCACCTGTACCAGTATCAGCAGCAACCAGTTTTTTTACCTCATTCCAAATTCCATTCCCGTCCCTTTCAAATATATAAGCAGCACCAGCGTGAGAATAGGTAATTCCGCCAATTGCATCCTTTTCGAAAGCCCCAACAATGGCTCTGTTCCCATTAATGGATACCGCACCTCCAAAATAATCATTTGCAGATCTGTCCGATGGAACAAGTTTTTGCGTTTGATTCCAATGTCCGTTATTATCCAATTCAAAAATGTAGGCTGATCCAGCGTACGTTAGGGTGTTTCCGCCAGTGGCATCCTCCTTTTCATTTTGAGCTCCGACAATGCCATAGTTGCCGCTAATTGAAACTGCCAGTCCAAAGACATCGCCACTGGCTCTGTCTGATGCTACTATTTTTTGAATTTGGTTGAAATTTTGTGAAAGGGAGGAAAGCGAGAAACTTATTATCAAAATAAGGATTGTAATAAAATTTCTCATGGTAATGGATTATATCATCATTTCAAATATATGAAAAATAGTTGAAGTTTACAAGTAAATCGTACTGTTTGATGAATAAATGGAAGAATCGTTATTTTCCTATGTAATGATATTCAGCGAGCAATATCTCAATATCTTTTACTAGTTTATTCATTTCGGTGCTGTCCGTTCCATCATAATAGCCGCGTATACGCTTGTCTTTATCTATCAAAGCAAAATTCTGTGTATGAATAAAGTCATCCGGCCCGCCATCACCTTGCTGTGCATCTAATAAATAACTTGTGCGTGCAATATCGTAAAGCGCTTTTTTGTCACCTGTTACAAACATCCATTGACTAGCATCTGCATTGTGCTGCAAGGCGTATCTTTTCAGTTGTTCAACAGTGTCAATTTCAGGATCTACCGTATGCGATATAAATTTAACTTCTTTATTTCCTTTAAATTTATCTGCAACTTTTTCCATTTGCGTGCTCATCACCGGACAAATAGTATGGCAGGTGGTGAAAAAGAAATCGGTTATATACACACTTCCATTTAAATCTTTTTGTGTAACCGTTTGTCCATCCTGGTTTACAAAGCTGAAATCCTGGATGAGGTGGTAAATAGTATCTGTTTTTCCATTTTTTGATTCGTAACTTTTCTGTCCATAGATAGGAAGATTACGAATGGGCTTTTTTGTATCATAAACAAAAAAGGCATATACAAAAACGCCAGCGGCAACGATCAGCAGAAAAAGATTGATAAATTTTATTTTCATAGTTTCTAATTAATGTGAGAACTTCTGTTATTCTTATCCTTAAAGGATTCGGAAGTTTTACTGGATGCTCTCAATTTGAGTTTTTAAAAAAGTGTAATCTAGTTTTTTTTCAAAAAAACGGTTTATTTTTTTTTGTTTATTGATGATCAAAGTGGCAGGAATAGCCCCGCTCCATTCGTTTGATATTTTCGGAATAAAATAATTTGCATTAAGCTCATCCATTAAAACTACTTCGGATTTTATTTTTTTTGAGGCAAGGAAGGGTATCAGTTTGGTATGTAAATCTTCCTTAAAATCCAGGCTTACCAAAATTATTTTTACCTTTTTATCGGCATAAGCCGCATGAATGCTGTCAAAATCAGGGAGCTCTTTAACGCAGGGAGCACACCAGGTTGCCCATAAGTTAACAATAAAAGTGGTGTCTGTATCAGCATTGAGGCGGCTTTCCAATTCCGTAATTTTTATTACTCGTACAGATTGAGAATGTCCTGAAAGTGTAATAATTACTACGGTAATGAAGAGAAGCACATACTTCATAATTTTGTTTTTCTTTTTATGATGTAGCCATTTTCTACTTTTTCAAAGCCAGTTTGAGGAATATATTCCATTGCCGAAGAAGAGAACAGAGACAGTAGCATTGTTTCTTCACCAATCGATTGCTGTGTTAACTCTACCATCGTTTTTCCGATGCCAAATTTCTGATGCTCCCTTTTTACAGCCACATCAGAAAGATAACAGCAATATGCAAAATCTGTTATTGAACGGGCTATCCCAATCAATTCGGTGCCATTCCAGGCTGTTACAACCAAGTTAGAATTGTCCAGCATTTTCTGCACACGGTTAACATTTTCGACCGGCCGATTAATGCCGGAGCTTTTGAAAACTTCAATTACCGCTTCAGCTGTTACTTTTTCATTTATCCGAAATTGAATTTCCATTGGCTTAATTTTTATTTGTGAGCGTTCTCAATTGCTATTTTGTTTAATAGATAACTATTATTTGTTAGTAATGTAGAAATGGCTAATTACAAACAGTTAATGCATTAATAAACAAATATATTTACTATTTTCGTTCTTCTCAAAATTACAAATAAAACAGAATGAAAAAATTATTTATTATTGGTTTTTCTATATTTATGGCTGGCAGCCTGAATGCACAGAAAAAGAATGTTACCCTAGAAGATATATGGAAAACCGGCACTTTCGGAAGTGCAGGTGTATATGGTTTGGTATCAATGAGTGATGGTATTCATTATTCAACTCTTGAAAATGGTACAATTAACCGTTATGAATATGAAAAGGCAGCACCTGCTGAAGTTATTGTAAATAAAAGCCAACTGGCCGTAAATGGAACAGCCGTGAATATTGATAACTATCAATTCAGTGCTGATGAAAATAAAATATTGATAGCTTCAGGAACGGAGTCAATTTATCGCCATTCTACACGAGAAAATTATTATGTATTCGATCGTAAAACCAAATCGGTTAGTGCAGTTACGCAAGGGGAAAAGCAGATGCATGCAGCTTTTTCTCCTGATGGAAGTAAAGTAGGCTTTGTACGTGCAAACAATATTTTTATTAAAGATCTGGCTTCCGGAAAGGAAACACAGGTTACTACTGATGGAAAGCAAAATGCAATTATTAACGGTGCTACCGACTGGGTGCATGAAGAAGAGTTTGCTTTCTCTACGGCTTATTTCTGGAGTCCGGACAGCAAAAAAATTGCCTATTATAAATTTGATGAAAACAACGTGAAAGAGTTTTCGTTTGATGAATTCAATACTAATTTATATCCCAATCAGTACCGGTTTAAATACCCAAAGGCAGGCGAGAGTAATTCAATCGTAACTATACACGTGTATGATATAACAAGTGGAGAAGATAAATTAATGGATATTGGTAAAGAAACCGATCAATACATTCCGCGTATTAAATGGACGAACGATCCAATTATTCTTTCTATTGTTCGGATGAACCGTCACCAAAATAAGCTTGAATTATTATTTACAAATGTTGCCAGTGCTCAAACTAAAATAGTTTATACCGAAAATAGTGATACCTATATTGATATTCACGAGGGTGAAGGGGATTATGTTTTTTTTACCGGTGACAAGAAAAATTTTATCATCATGAGTGAAAGGGATGGCTTTAATCACCTGTACCTGTATGATATGAATGGAACGCTGGTAAATCAAATTACAAAAGGGAACTGGGATGTAGTTAGTTTTAAGGGGATGGATAAAAAAAACAAAACGTTATTTTATACTGCGTCAGAATCCACTGCTACTGAAAAGGATATTTATTCCGTTCAACTGGATGGGAAATTAAAGCAGAAATTATCGACAGAAAAAGGAACCAATGTCCCTGTATTCAGTAACGGTATGCAATACTACATAAATACATTCTCTTCGGCCAACTCTCCGAATTCAATTGCAATTTATAATTCTGCAGGCAAGCAGATCCGAATGCTTGAAAACAATGATGGTGTGAAAAATAAAATGAAGGAATTTAATTTAACTCCTAAAAAATTATTCATGTTTAAAACCTCCGAAGGTGTTGATTTAAACGCATGGATGGTAAAACCACCGGATTTTGATTCAACTAAAAAATATCCTGTGTTTTTGTTGTTTTATGGCGGGCCCGGTCGCACAATGGTAAATAATGGTTTTGACGGTAGAGATTATTTCTGGCATCAGCTATTGGCTCAAAAGGGATACATCGTAATGTGCGTGGATAACAGAGGAACTCAATACCGAGGCGCAGCATTTAAAAAATGCACGTATAAGCAACTTGGTAAATTAGAAGTTGCCGATCAGATAGAAGCAGCTAAATATGCAGGCGGCCTGCCTTATGTAGATAAAACGCGCATAGGTACATTTGGCTGGAGTTATGGTGGTTATTTAAGTTCCTTGTGTATTACCAAAGGTGCAGAGTATTTTAAAACAGCTATTGCCGTTGCTCCGGTTACCAACTGGCGTTATTATGATAATATATATACAGAACGTTTTATGAGCCTGCCAAAGGAGAATGCCAGCGGTTATGATGATAATTCACCTATCAATCATGTTTTTAAATTAAAAGGGAAGTACCTGCTTATTCACGGCAGTGGTGACGATAATGTTCATTACCAAAATACAATGGAAATGATCAATGCGTTGGTAAGTGCAAACAAACAATTCGATCTGTTTATTTATCCGGATAGGAACCATGGTATTTCCGGTGGGAATACCCGTTTGCATTTATATATAAAAATGACGGATTTTATTCTGAATAATTTATAGGTTGCTGAGAAAGGAATTTTCACGAATTTACCGGTTACGGATAAACGAATTTTTACGAATTTACGAAACTACCTTTTTATTTTAAATTCAGTTTGAAGTATTCTATGCAATCCGGATACCATTCTGATTGGCACATCAAGAAAGCTTGTGTATATTTTATAAGCAGATTATTAATAAAAGCAAGATCCCTCATTAAAAAGTTCGGGATGACAAAAGAAATAAATTTAATGTCCTCAATATATTCAGGAACGATGTTTCGTAAATTCGTTTTTCATTCGTTTATTCGTAACCTTGATACTCATTATTTTCCTTATATTCGCATGTTCAAAAATATTAACATAACTATAAAAATATGTCAGAAGTAAAACAAAGTCATCCGAAAGGCCTTTATGTACTCTTTGTAACAGAAATGTGGGAACGTTTCAGCTATTATGGAATGCGTGCAATTTTTGTATTATTCCTAACAAAAGCATTATTGTATGATAAAGCATTTGCAAGTGATATTTATGGAAGTTATACCGGATTGGTATATTTAACTCCATTGATTGGTGGGTATATGGCGGACAGATACTGGGGTAACAGAAAATCTATTGTTATCGGAGGTATTATGATGGCTTGTGGTCAGTTTTTTATGTTTATGGCTGGCTCATTTTACGATAATATCGATTTAGCGCGTATTTTAATGATGGTGGGCCTTACAGCACTTATTCTGGGTAATGGTTTCTTTAAACCAAATATTTCCACTATGGTTGGTCAGTTATATCCTAAAGGAGATAAGCGAATTGATTCGGCATTCACCATATTTTATATGGGTATTAATCTTGGTGCTTTTCTTTCTCCATTAATATGTGGTGGTTTGGGAGATACCGGTAATCCTGCTGATTTTAAATGGGGCTTTTTGGCTGCATGTATTGGTATGACTGTTAGTACCATTTTATTCGTTTGGTTGAAAAATCATTATATTGTTACTCCGGAAGGACTTCCTGTAGGAGCTGCACCAAATAAAAACAGAGAAACCGCTGATATTGATACGGTTGCTGAAGCTAAATCTGAATTTACCACAGGGCAAATTGCTACCTGGATAGGTATTGAAATTGCGTTGTTTGGATTGTTCTTTTTCCTTGGACAAGGTGTTATCGGATCATTTATTTTTTCTTTATCTATTGCAGCTCCAGGCTTTATTATTTCTGACAGAAGTCTTACAAAAATTGAGAAACAGCGTATCTGGGTTATTTTTATTGTCGCGTTTTTCGTTATCTTTTTCTGGGCAGCGTTTGAACAGGCAGGTGCATCATTAACATTTTTCGCTGAAGAGCAAACAAACAGAGAGGTTGGTTTACATCTTTCTAAAGGTGTTTTAAGTGGTATTTTTCTGGTTCTGATTGCCTTGCTTGCTTTTGTTGGATTAAAGGTATTTAAAGGAATGAAAAATGAGCTGAAAGGTGTTCGTGAACTTATTTTGTTCCTTGTTTTTGGTGCAATAGCTTACCTTCTGTATGCAATTGTACAATTCCCATCAGAAGGTGCTGAAATTGAGTCAATTCCTGCAAGTTTCTTCCAATCGGTTAATGCCATTGCTATTGTTATTTTTGCTCCTGTATTTTCCATTTTATGGACTTTTTTGGGCAAAAAAAATATGGAGCCGGCTTCCCCTTATAAACAATCTATAGGTTTGTTATTACTGGCATTGGGATATGTTGTAATTGCTTTTGGTGTTAAAGGTATTGAACCTTCTACCAAAGTAAGTATGATGTGGTTGTTGAGTTTATACCTTATCCATACATTTGGTGAATTGTGCTTATCACCAATCGGATTATCGATGGTGAACAAATTAGCTCCTGTGAAATTTGCTTCTTTATTAATGGGAGTTTGGTTCTTATCTACAGCTTCTGCTAATAAGTTTGCAGGAACACTTAGTTCTTATTACCCAGAAACAATGGTAACCGTTACTGCTGTTGAAACACAACAAACTGAAAAAGGTGTTGTATTATGCACTAAATTGGACAAACCTGAAGTTATTAATGGAGTTAATTATGTAAGTATTGATGCAATTTCTTTTGAAGGAGTGAAAGATAAAGCAGTGAAAGCTTCTATTGTAGAAAATATTTTCCAAGGCTCCCTTACCAAAGACAAAGTGTTTATGGGATATAAAATTGATAGCCTTTATGCCTTTTTCATGCTTTTTGTGGTGATGGCAGGTATATCTTCTATTATATTATTCTTCCTATCAAAAAAATTATTGGGAATGATGAATGGCGTACGCTAAGTATTTTTTTTAATTAACTAAAACAGGTCAAACATGGTATAATGTTTGACCTGTTTTAGTTAAATTATTATTTTTACATTATAAATTAATGATACGATGACCAGAAAAGCGCTTATAGTATGGAGTAGCCTTGCAATTATAGTTGTGGCTACCACCAGTAGTTTTATCAATTTTTCTTCACCAACAGATGAAAAAACAAGCCTTGTGCATTGGTACACATTTGGTGAAGCTGTTGCACTGCAAAAGAAAACCCCTAAAATAATTATGGTTGATGTCTATACCAGCTGGTGCGGGCCTTGTAAGATGATGTCGGCAAATACATTCGGTAATGAGGTTATCGCGAAATACCTGAATGAACATTTTTATCCGGTTAAATTTAATGCCGAAACCCGCGACTCGGTTGCTTTTAACGGTGTTGTCTTTAAAAATAATAATCCCCCGGAAACACAGCGTCCAGTGCATGATTTTGCGGTATCCATTTTAGATGGAAAACTTTCTTATCCTTCAATTGTGTTTGTAGATGCGGATATTAAACGCGTTCACACGCTGGTTGGATATCATAATGCCAGTCAGTTTGAACCAATCGTTAAATTTTTGGGCAACGATACTTACAAAACTGTTAAATACGAAGACTTTCAGAAGACTTTTGTAGGAGAGGTGAAGTAATAGGATTTAGGAATTGAAGAATTGGGAATTAGGATTTAAGTATTAACTGGCAATATCACCCAAACCACAAATGAACCAAGTCAATATTTTTTGCTACCGAGTTCTTACTTAATAAAATAAGCTGTCTTACCGACTCAACTATGTCGTCATTAACACCAATTTCCTCGTTGTGTTCTTTTTCCATTTTTTTTACCCAAGTCTTTGAAATATCAACTGCTTGGTCGGGATTAAACATTGAGAACAATTCTTTAATTCGCGGATTTACAAAGCAAGCACCACGGTCTTCAGCGTCAAAATAAAACTCTTGGAAGTCTAAATGTTCTCGGAGTCCAAATTTTTGAAGTCCGGCAACCTCTGACGCGGCATTAACCAATAAGTTCAAATCATTTGGAATTAAGTGAAAACTAAAGTCCGCTATTCCCAAGTCTTCAATTCTTTCAAGCCCGTCAAAGTCCTCGTCTTTTACAAAACCGATGATTTGTCTTTTATCGCCAATTAAAAATTGTAATGTCAATCCCATTTTTTTTCAAAAATTACGCCTAACTAGAAAACTTTACGCAATAGTCGTCCCGTAATCCCCTGTTTTTTTCTCTTTTTCTAATTTATCAATACGCTGAACAATGCTATCCAGGTTGCGGAAATGTATGTATGCTTTTCTGTATTTACCAGCTTCAAAAGCAGGAGAGCCCATGTGAACTTCTCCTTTTTTAACAATATTTTTAGATATACCAGATTGAGCTGTAATGATTGTGTTATCGGCAATGTTTAAGTGTCCAACAATTCCAACCTGGCCGCTGAACATACAGCTTTTACCAATTTTTGTTGATCCTGCAATTACGCCCTGAGCAGCAATATAGGTGTTTTCGCCTATTTCCACGTTGTGCGCAATATGGATCAGGTTATCAAATTTTACTCCTTTGCGTAGAATTGTTGAACCCAATGTTGCTCTGTCAATCGCACAATTGGCGCCAATTTCAACATTGTCTTCAATGATTACATTTCCTGTTTGAGGGATTTTTTGATTATCATTTTGTGGATTGAACCTGAAACCATCACTTCCAATTACCGTTCCGGAGTGAATGATACAATCCTTACCAATCTCTGTTTCAGAATAAATTTTTACTCCGGCAAATAAAGTAGTGTTATCACCAATAGTTACATTATCGCCAATATATACCTGTGGATAGATCTTTACGTTATTTCCTATTTTTGCATTTTCACCAATTACAGCAAATTCCCCGGCATAGATATTTGTGCCTACAACAGCGCTTTCAGAGATAAATGCGTGTTTGGAAATACCTGTTTTATTCAGTTTCACTTGATTGTACATTTCCAGTAATTTCGCGAACGCTGTTTCTGCACTGTCAACCCTAACAAGTGTAGCGGAAACCGGGGCAGTTAAAACAAGGTCTTTATTGACAATAACAATAGATGCTTTTGTAGAATATATGTATTGAGTGTATTTGGGATTTGCAAGAAATGAAATAGCACCTGCTGCGCCTTCCTCTATTTTAGCCAGTTTGGTAACTTTAACGTTTGAATCGCCTTCGATTTGACCATTTAGAAGACCTGATATTTGCTGTGCTGTAAATTCCATTTTTTATTATTTTTTATTTGTATTAATCTATAAAGAATAATTTTCGTTTTTTGAAAATTACAGTTTAACAATCATTACGAGAACCTAATACGAAAAGAAGTAATTTCATTTACCTATGTGGGATTGCTTCATCCTTTCTTCGAAGAGGATTCACAATGACGTTTATCATATTATATTTTCAAATATTTTAATCCTCATCCAATGCCATTGAAACAGCATAACTTCTCCATTTGTTAATCACCGTTTGCATATCCTCCGGTAATTCAGAATCAAAGTGAATGTATTCACCCGTTTTGGGATGAGTAAAGCCCAATGATTTTGCATGTAAGGCATGACGAGGCATTATAGTAAAACAGTTTTCAACAAACTGTCGGTACTTAGCGAAGGTTGTGCCTTTCAGGATCCTGTCGCCACCATACAAATGATCATTGAACAATGAATGTCCGATGTGCTGCATGTGTACGCGTATTTGATGGGTGCGGCCTGTTTCAAGCTTACATTCCAATAAGGTAACATACCCGAATCGTTCTAATACTTTATAGTGAGTTACTGCGTGTTTACCCAATTCACTTTCCGGTGGAAAAACATCCATTTGTTTTCTTTCCTTCAAATGGCGGCCAACATTACCGGTAACAGTACCTGTATCTTCTTTAAAATCGCCCCATACAAGCGCATAATAAATACGATCAAGGTTACGGTCAAAAAAATCTTTAGCCAGTCTTACCATTGCAATTTCACTTTTTGCAACAACCATAATGCCACTCGTATTTTTATCCAACCGGTGAACTAAGCCTGGCCGAAGGGCAGGAGTGACCTGTGGTCCGGACGCATCATGTGAGGCAGCAACAGCAGCTGATTTTTTAACTTTTACAACTTTTTGTCTTCCTAACTTATTGTAAACAATTTGTTTAATTGTCTCATCAGCCTTGCCCTCCGCATTTTCATTTTCTCCTTCTTCCACAGCCTGCTGAGTACCTCCCGCTTTATTGAGCGGAAGATTCTGAAAATGGTAAACAAGAGCGTTCACCAAAGTGCCGCTATAATTACCATACCCGGGATGAACAACCATTCCCGGGTTTTTATTGATCATGATCAAATCATCATCTTCGTAAACAATGTTTAATGGAATGTTTTGTGGTATAAGTTCTATTTCCCTTGGTGGATGCGCTAATACAACTGTTATAATGTCAAAAGGTTTGACTTTATAATTGGATTTTACCGGCTTGCCATTTACTAATACGCTGCCGTTATCAGCCGATTGCTGTATTTTTGAACGAGTCGCATTTTGAGTGCGGTTCATTAAAAACTTATCAATCCGAAGTAATTGTTGTCCTTTTTCTACTACAATCCGGTAATGTTCAAACAACTCCTGATCTTCGTCCTGCTCTTCAGCGATATCAAATTCGTCTTCTTCTTTCATTTCTTGATTTGGAGATTTGTTGAATTAAAGAATTGGAGATTTTTTCAAATTTATCCAATCTTTTTATTTCTAATTTTAGTTTACTTTAATAAATTTATTTGCTGATACTTTTTGTCCTTCAACAATACTAATAAAATAAACACCTTCTGCTAAGGCTGATATATCAATGTACTCAGAAGGTATGATACTGTTTTTTAAAACAGTTCGTCCATACAGATCAACAATAGTATAAGAGATTTTTTCGGATGAATTAATTGTATTCAAATTGATATAAAGCCTGTCGTTTGCCGGATTTGGGTAAATGCTCATGCTGTTAGCCTGTTTAGCAACAGCAGAATTAATTCCCAGATGAAAATCAGCAACACCAAACACAGGATGCATCATTAATGAACCACCGAAAGGTGAGTTATTCCAGCCGCCTGAAACATTGTAAAATATTCTGTTTTGAGTATTGGTATTTCTATCTACGCCAACGTTTAAAAACTCAGTTGTTTTTTGCGTAAAGCCTATGTAAAAAGTGCTTGCAGGTATATACAATGGTGGATCTAAATAGTAGTGGGTAAATTGATTCTGCCCTGTTTGTGCATACTCAGGGCTCATAACGGAATCACTTGTATAGATGGCTGTTCCGGGCACACCGCCAGCATTGTTCCATACATTTAGTGAAAATGCATATAACTCGGCATTAGTCAATAAAGGATTAAAATAAATATCGATGCAATGCAGTGTATCGCCCAATGTGGAGGTAAACTGTTCCGCCATTTGTGAATTTAAAATGCTCAAGCCAAAAGCTGTTTCGGCAGTACCATCATCATAAGCATAGTAATTTAAAAATTCCTGTGTTTGGCGGATGGTATCGTTATTTTTATGTTTATCAGGATTAGTGGTTAAAATACACTCAATGGTATAGTTGGTAGTATCCGTCATTACCGGTATGGTATAGCTTAATGGCGGTGCAGTAAAAGGAGCATAATTTATATAACCGGTCGGATTAAAAGGATCAAGATTATTGCTTCCTCCAGTATACGTGTTTACCTGAACCCCAGCAGCATCATATATGTTATATAAAAAATTACCGTTTTTTGCTACGTTGTGATTGTTACGAATAGTGGTGCTGTATACGGTTTTCATAAAGGATGTATTGTAATGTTTCCAAGGTACTGCGGAATAGATACTCAAGAGAGATGGAGTGTTATAAACAAATGTTACATCTTCAAAAATGGTATCGGTTTTTGTTCTGTATTTGTTAAGATAAACATAATCAATGTGCCAATGGTCAAGACTACCGCTGGTTGTGGCATAATTTCTAAATCTGAACTGGAAGCCTTTTTGTAAAAGCTGCGCATCTTTTATAGGTATCATCACTAATTTCCAGCTGCTGTCGTTATTGGCAAGATTGCTTCCAGCCTTAGACCAGATATGGCGCCAGGCAGGCAGTCCGGGAGCATTAAATTCCAAAACCAGTGAATCAGTGGCTTCGGGATAATTTCCAAGGCCTTCCGGCTGGTAATAAAAACTAAAATAAATGGAATCGCTTAATTGATAATTTACGGTGGCCCCGCTATTAATATAATTCAGTAAATTAATTGGCTTTGATGTTAAAGAATCCGCAGTAGTAGAGGAAGTGGGGGAAGCAAAAAAATTGTAAGGATACCCATTGGCATTAAGTCCGTCAAATGTTGCCACACCAACTGTAATAGGTGCTTTGGCATAATCGCGATTGATAAATACATAATTATCCAGCCATACCGCAGTATCCGGATACGCACCATCATAAGAAAAATCATCAAGAATACCTTTTATGGTATCAAGGCTTATGGTATCATAAATGGATGCAGTACGCAATTGCTCTTGCATTTTAAGCTGTTTCCATTTTTTTACAAGCACCGGGTTTGTTGTAAGGTCGTTCTCCACAAGGCCTTGTGAAAACAAAGCGGTAGAAATAATAACCAGGAAGGATAGTAATATATACTGTTTATTCGTCAAAATTTTCTTCATTCTTTTTTCCGTTTCCTGTACTATCCGCTGTTGGCGGTATTTTGTTTTGATCTGCTGTTAAAAATAAATCGATGCTCCCTCCAATCCGCACACTTCTGCCACAAGTAGGTGATTGACGGTAAACTTTAGATGATAAGGAATCTTTGGCTGCGTCAAATGCAATAGCACCAACACTTAATGAAGCCTCCGCTAATTTTTCCATTGCTTCTTTGCGCGATAATCCGTTTAAGCAAGGTACTCCTACCTCTTCATCACTAAGTCCTTTCCCTACTACCAGGCTGATAACAGTGCCTTTAGGAATCAAGGAGCCAGGTTCAATTTTTTTGCCTTTTACAATCTGGTCCAGTATACAATTTGCACATTGGTCGGGCACAAAAGTAATTTTACCAACTCTAAATCCATACGAAGTAATCATTGCCACAGCCTGACGTAAAGAGCGGTCAATCAGCTTAGGCATTTGAACAGTTGGCGGAAGTATGGAAGTAACATATAAATAAATGGTACGGCCTTCTTTTACTTCAGCATTGGCTTCTGGTTCCTGCTTGATAACAGTACCTTTGGCAGCTTTTACATCATAAATTGAATCTATAACCAGGTATTTAATACTTTTATCACCCACAAACTTATCCAGGTCACCCATTTTTATGCCTTTGAAATCAGGCACTTTTATAGTTTTTCCATGACTTGTATAGGAGCCTAGCCATGTTATGATCACCCAAAATAATAGTGCCAGGCACAGGATATAAATACCCAGGTGCATAAAGAATGTTTTACTTCTTATAAACTGAAAAATACCTTTTATCATACCAGAATTGTAACCAATTAGATTACGAATGTACGGATTTTAGGGTAAACGAAGAAAATCGGGTTTAATTGCTTTGGAAAAATTAAATTGGAATAAAAGAGTTGGTCTTTGTTCAAATGAAACGCTCATTTTTTGCAGCCTATACGAAATGGCTTTTCTAAAACAGAGGAGTAATTAATTGGGGGGCGGTTGCTTAAAAGAGAACGTCCCGCTAAATGCGGGACGTTTTTGTTTTAATCAGCCTGTAAAAAAGCATATCTGTAATCTGTAGGAGGCACAAAGGTTTCCTTGATCGTACGTGGAGATACCCAGCGTAATAAATTGATCATGGCACCGGCTTTATCATTTGTTCCGGATCCACGTGCACCGCCAAATGGCTGCTGTCCAACAACAGCCCCTGTACATTTATCATTGATGTAAAAGTTACCAGCAGCGTTACGCAGCGCTTTGGTAGCATGTTCAATTGCATAACGGTCCTGCGCGATAATAGCCCCGGTTAATGCATAAATAGAGGTAGAATCCACAATTTTTAATGTTTCATCAAACTTATCGGCATCATACACATGAAGCGTTAACACAGGGCCGAACAGCTCTTCGCACATGGTTACATATTTCGGGTCTTTTGCAACAATAATAGTTGGTTCAATAAAATAACCTTTTGATTTATCGTAATTGCCACCGGCAATTATTTCCACTTCTTTGTCGTTTTTAGCGGCATCAATGTATTTTGCTAGTTTATCAAATGATTTTTCATCAATTACTGCGTTGATGAAATTGGTGAAATCTTCGGTTGGCCCCATTTTAAAGGATTTTAAATCAGCCAATACCAGTTTTTTTACTTCTTCCCAAATATTACTTGGAATATAGGCACGTGAAGCGGCCGAACATTTTTGGCCCTGGTATTCAAATGCACCGCGGCTGATGGCCGTAGCCACAATTTTAGGATCTGCGGATTTATGTGCCATTATAAAATCTTTACCACCTGTTTCGCCTACAATACGAGGATAGGTTTTGTATTTGTGGATATTGTTACCTATGGTTTTCCAGATGTTCTGGAATACTTCGGTAGAGCCTGTAAAGTGAATTCCTGCAAAATCGGGGTGGGAGAATACCACATCAGCTGCATCAGGGCCTGAAGGATAGATCAGGTTAATCACACCATCCGGAACACCTGCTTTTATAAAGATTTCCATCAATACATTAGCGGCATAAACCTGGGTGTTGGATGGTTTCCATACCACAACATTGCCCATCATTGCGCAGGCAGTAGGTAAATTACCGGCTATGGCCGTAAAATTAAAGGGTGTTAAAGCATAAATAAAGCCCTCCAGCGGACGATGTTCCACGCGGTTCCACACCCCAAATCCGGTACCGGCAACAGGGGGTTGTTGTTTGTATATCTCGGTCATATACAGCACGTTAAAGCGTAAAAAGTCAATAATTTCACAGGCGGAATCAATTTCTGCCTGAAAAGCATTTTTTGACTGCCCTAACATGGTTGCAGCATTCAATTTGGCACGGTAAGGACCGGCAATCAATTCAGCCGCTTTTAAGAAAATGCTGGCACGGTGTTCCCAGGCCAACGCTTCCCACTGCGGCTTGGCAGCTAAAGCAGCATCAATGGCTTGTGTTACATGCGCTTTGGTACTTTTATGGAAATGCCCCAACGTATGTTTGTGATCATGTGGTGGTGCAATGCGTATTTTATCATTACTGCGAACTTCTTTACCGCCTATATACATAGGGATATCCATTTCTGTTGAACGCAATTCTTTCAACATGGCTTGTGTAGCAATACGTTCAGCGCTGCCTGATGCATAACTTTTAATGGGTTCGTTTACCGGAACAGGTACTGTATAAAATCCTTTTGGCATAATATAGAATTATAAATGATGAATGTTTAATTGTAAATTTTTGTGCCGCAAAGGTATGAAATTAATTAAATGCGTTTTTGAGCTATTAAGGTTGATACAATAGAATATTTTTTCTGATTATGCCTTCAGCCCAATCACCACCATCATTCTTCCACTCAGGCCTCTATCCCTTCGGTGAGAAAAAAACAGTTCTTCATTTTTTACAGTACAATAAGCTGATACTTCAATGTTATGCGGTAGTACTCCAAAATCAAGCAATTGTTTTTTATTGGTAGATTTTAAGTCTACGAACCATTTTTGTTTTTGAGAATTAAATTTTTTGAAATCATCAGAAAAATGTTGTGCCACTTCTTCACCCACTTCAAAACTATCATAGCTGATACAGGCACCAATGTATGCTATACAATCAGCGCCTTTTGTACCGTATGTTTCCTGCATTTGTTGTAAAGTTTGTTTTACAATTTCAGCAACCGTGCCTTTCCAGCCTGCGTGGATGGCGGCAACAGCCTTGTTTTTTTTATCGTAAATTAAAACAGGAGTGCAGTCAGCGATGGAAACTGCTAAAAATACGTTTGGTTTATCGGTAATCAAGGCATCGTAACCTTCTGTAATGGTTGGGGTGTTGGCAACAAATACGCTGTTACCGTGCACTTGTTTACTAATTACCAATTGTGATAATTGAATTCCTGATTTCCCGAAAAATATTTCACGGTTTTTAATTACGTTCTCTTTCAGGTCATTCACCGACATACCTAAATTCATAGAAGCATAGGCTCCTGCACTTACTCCTCCCTGGCGGGTGCTTTGTGCCGCAACTATTGGCTGATCTTTAAATATTTCGGGATAGATGATCATAGCAATTATACAAGAAATTTAATTGGTGAATCTGATTCTTAATTTAATTTATCCTATCCTTTTCTGCACAAAATGTTCCACCTTTTCAAACAATTGCTGTGGTGAGCTTGTTCGCCATCCAATATCATTTAATTTACCACCGGATAATATATAATAGTCAATATTTGCGCTTTGAAATTCATCCAAAACATGTTTTCTGAAATTTAAGAATGCGATCCAACCATCTTCCACTTCTTCAAACCACTCCTGGTAATAGCAGTCGTCAGAAGCATGAAAATTCAATACATTTTCACCAATCAATATAAATTTATTAACGCCATATTGCATTATTTTTTCAATAATATCGCGTTTCAATAACATGATATCATTGTTAATAGCATCATTCCATTCGCCTATCAATTCAATGATTGCGAAGCTTTGATCGTAATCAACAAATAAAATTTTTATGTAAAGGGTAGGGGAGTCAATATCATCCCATTGAGGGTGGATAAGGAAATTATAGATAGCATTGGTATATTCAAATTCGCTGTACTCGCGCTCATAGAAAGGAGATTGTTCATCCTCTGAAGCAATGTAAAAATGCCGCCAATTGTAATATGGTTCTATATCCTGCATGCGTTCTACAAATTTACAAAACTCGTGGCGAAGAAAAAAGACAGGGAGGGCAATTAAATGTTAAAAAAAGTATAATCGCGAAAAATAATTGATGGATAGATCAGAAAAAGCGTTATCAGGATTTCAGAAATCGAGGTTTAAGCCCACTAAAAGGCCATAATGGACGTACTATGGTAGCTAGCGTTTATATTTTATTTTACTGCTTATTAATTCAATTGCCTTAATATGTTCTTTTGTTGCCCACTGTTGAAAATATCTCACTTCGGTTCCTCCATTCTCAAGCGTTATTATTAATTGATCGGGATCTTTAGAATTTCCTGAATACGCGTTAAAGAACATTCTTGCTACAATACCTATAACATTTCTTTGTAATGTTCTTTGTCCCTCTTCGAGTTGAATGGACTTTATTTTAGAATAGTAATAATTGTCATCTTCTTTATCAGACAGCCCATCCTCTGAAACATTAAAATATTTATCATAAACTTTAATTACAAAGGGTGCTTTGGTTTCTAAGCTGGGGAACATTTCTGGAATGGAATAAATTAGTTTAAACAGAGAATGCTATTTAAGCAGCTCTAACGCTTCCGGGATGGAAATGTATTCATTGTTAAACAGGGCAACAACAAATGCGTCTGTTAGGCCGTATTCCTTTATAATATTGTTTTTAAATGCCTCTGCTTCTTTGTATGTACCGAAAGAACCAACTACATAACGGTTCAAGCCGCTTTTAGTTTTCTCGCCAGTTAGATCTCTTAATTTAGAGTAGATGGCAAGTTTACTATCAGGAGGGTTGTTTTTAAATACACCAACCTGAACCTTAAATTTAACAAGTTTTTTATTTGCCCCGCTGGTTACGTTATTATCTGCTGGTTCAGGAGTAGTTTCTGTTTTTTCAGAAAGTGTGGCTCCTGCTTCCTGCAATGTAATTCGTTTTCCATCTTTATATGCTGCAATAAAGGCGCCCGGATAACCATTTAATAGCATTTCTACCTTATGTTTGGCAGCGGCATCAAATGAGGTAAATGAACCGGTCATGTATTTATATAAACCATCATCTGTTTTAATCTCAATCAGGTCATCAATATTTTTAAATACAGCTTTTGATAAGCGTTTTTTGTATGCGCCTAATTGCACCCTTAATACAGTTCCTTGAGTGTTCAGAGCTGCAGTGGAACTAGTGTTATTTACTGTGGTAGTATTTTTAGTATTAGTAATAATGCTATTAAGAATATTATGAGCCTCTGTAACATTATTTATGGTATTTGAAGTGTTAGTATTTGTTTTATTCGTATTTGTTTTAGTTGAAGGATTATTAGAAGCAAGAGTACTGTTATTAACGTTAAAGACTGCAGTATTAGGAAAAACCTCAGTAACCTTATCACCTTTACTATTCGCTAAAAACACACGCTTTAATTTTTTTAGTTGCGGATCGCTCTGATCAAGAGCATACAATACGTTCTTATCTGCGGCTAAATAATTAAACTTGAAAGAGCCGAAAGCATCTGTTTTAGTGGTTTCTAATATTTCTCCTTCTTCATTTAATAAATTAACCTTTGAATTCACCAATGGCGTTTTATCTTCCCCAATAAATTTCCCTTTTAAATCAGTTGGCAGATTTTGGCCTTTAACAGGAGTTGTTATTGTTGTGGTTGTTGTTGTTGCTGATACAATGTCAGATCCTGATGCATCGTAATATTTTCCATTTAACTTGTATACAATCTTCAGATCCGCTAAACCGTCTTTCAGTAATTTTTGTTTACGTGCTTCGGCAGCTTCATAATTATTAAATTTCCCTGCTGTATAGATCGTTTCTGAATCACCTGTTGTGGCACTGGAAATATCCTTAATACTTAAAAATTTCGTCATTAATTCCGGGGGAAGCCCTTTTTTAAAGCTTCCTAACTGAACGGCATATTCCTTTTGGCCAGCCTTAATTTCATCAGCATCACGAGTTTCGACCAAACCATAGCTGCCGGTGGTATCCATATATAATTTAAACTGATAAGCGATCAGTGAATCGCTCATACGTACTCCTCTTAAATTAACATATGCCTTTTTAGGAGTTTTTAACTCATCATCCTTGTAATCAGGCACCCCGTCCTCATCACCGTCAAGGGGACAACCTTTTAAATCAACCTTAGCGCCCAATGGAGTGCCTGCACATGCATCGTTAAAGTCCGTAACACCATCCTGATCCTGATCTTCAGTATCAAGAGCAAAAAAGTCGGTATCTTTATAATGTTCTTCCAGGCTTTTAGCCGCTTTTCTTTTCTCCCTTTGCTTCATACCAAGACTGTAATGAATGGAAAAAGAAGTCATCATAAAATTATCGTTTCTGCTGTCTCCCTTGCGGTTGCCACGGCTTTTTTCAGTTACACCATCTATATAATCGGTAAAAGTAAAGTGCATTGTTGCACCAAGTTTAAAATCAAAAAAATCATTTAATTTAAAAATGGCACCTGCTCCAACAGGCAATGCGAATGAGCGTTCCGCATATTTTCCGAACCCATCCAGATTTAATTCACGTATATCTGATTCATAGGTATAATCACGTTGAATTTCAATGGAGCTTGCTGCATTAACAGCATTCTCATCTATATTCCGGGTATATCCATCAGTCCAATAGTAATACGTATTTCCGTTTTGATCTTTTATATCCGTTTTTGAAAGGAATTCAAATGATTCAATTCCGAATGATATGAATGGGCTTGCTGAGCGCTTTTTGGGTAGAAAGTTGTCAAAATTATATTGCAAATTAAGTCCGCCTGCACGTATTTGTGATTCAAAATTTAAGTTACGGTTATTGGCCGCAAAACGTTCATTAGCACCTAGTTTACCAAACAGAACATAAAAATTAAATTGTAATGCATTATTAATCGGTTGTGATAAACTCAAATCAAAAGCTAAACGGCTAACCATGGGAGCCTGAAAATGCTTATTGTAAAGGTCACCATAAAAGGAGAACATTCCTGTACCAATACCTATGGTGGGAGTAATTACTAACTCTTTCGGTAAGTTATTAGGAATAGAATCAGTTTTGCCAGGAACTCCATTGGAACTTGCTATACTACCGTTTTGCGCATAGGAAAGGCAAGTCAGCAATATAAGAAACAGAATACCAGGCAATTTGCGGATCATAAACACAAATGTAATAAAAAAACGTTCATAACAATCTTTCTTGAAAATTGAAATTTTGAGTTAATTACCTTATTCACAAAAAGGTAATCAACTCAAAATTTAGCCAATGGTACTGCAAATGATTTTAATTTCCGGTACTTCTAGATGAATGACAGAACAATTCTTATCTAACCCACTTTGAATTACTGATCATTAAAGCATCCTGAACGGGAATTCTTCTTCCTTTGTTGTATGCAACTACAAAGGGAGAAACTACTCCTTTTGATTTTATATTTTCTCTTGAATCACGTGCATTTTTATATTCGGTATGTGATGAAGTAAGTAAATATTTGTTAAGGCCTTGTTCAGGTCTTTTCTCAACCAATATAGTAGCCATATTATAGATCTTTGCTACTTCACTTGCTGCTCTGTTTCTTTGTAAAGCCATGATCTGAACTTTATACTCAACTCCTACCTGAGGTGAAGGAATATTGTTAGCATTTAAGCCATTATCCTGTTGATTGTCATTATTCGAATTATCAGTGTTTTCAGGTGTTTTGTTTTTCACAATCGGGGTATCCCCACCTTCACCAATAGTTATTTTATCAGTAGGCATAACGTATTTTTTAGTGTCGTCATTTTCAATATAAGAAAACACACCATCAATAAGCTGGTCACCACCCACATTTTTAACTTTAACTTTGTACGATATTTTAAATTCAGGCTGCGCTGGCAATGATACCCATATAAATCTTGCTTTTTGATCAGCGAATGAAAATGAGGCACCTGATGTTTCCATACCCGTTGCGGTGAATCCTGTAGGCAATACTTCCATCAATTTAGCAAACCCCGTTAAATTAGCTTTGTTTACGGTAATTTCAACAACAAATTCATCAGATGCTGAACCTGGTAAAGTTCTTACACAACTAAAAGGAGAAGAATCTCCATTTGAAGAGCTGGATGTAGTTGCAGTTTCTGTAGGTGTTTCAGTTGTAGCTGTTTCTGTAGTCGCAGTTTCTGTGGGTGTTTCAGTTGTTGTGATTGCGGTTTCAGTTGTAGCAGTTTCAGTGGTTGGGGTTTCTGTAGAAGCTGTAGTTCCACCAGTTCCTTCAACGTTAATAGTAGAAGGCTCTATATCAGCTGTCTGTTTAACATTGTCTGTTACATATGAAAATTTACCCCCGATCACTTGATCACCACTGATACCGTCAGCAACTTTTACTTTGTAAGATATTTTGAACTCCTGGTCATTCGGTAGTGACATCCAGATAAATTTCACCATTTGATTGCTAAAGGTAAACGAAGCTCCGTTGTTTTTGTCCTCCACAGCAGTAAAGCCAGCAGGCAATTCTTGCTGAAGTTTTGCAAAGCCGCCAGTAGAACCTTTTTTTATGGTTAATTCTATTGTAAACTCTGTATCAGGTTTTGCGGTTGCTGGAACATTTTGCGTTACCGTAATTCCATCAGCAATGAATAACTGGTATATCAACAGTGCAAGAGTGTTGAATAATAGAATTGCAAATTTTAGCATAGTGTATTGATTTTATGTATTTATTTTTTTTTTAACTGTTTGATATTTTTATTGTTCGAAGAAATAATCAATTAAATCGTTAAGCTTTTCTACTGTAAATTCCGAATCTCCTTCAAAAAAAGAATCAATTGCTTTAGCGATTTCTTCTGTTGAAATATAATTGTCGGAATTTAAATCCGCTGGCTTTATAGCAAAAGGGATCGTATTGGTGCTTTTACCTTTACTTTTAAAGCCGGCCTCTACATCCTTTAAATATTTTAAGCTTGGATTTTCGTTGAAGATGTTACTGCGCTCTGTTGCCTGCGAATTAAATATAGTTTGTTTATCGGCAATCATTTTCTCTGTTTGTGTAACTCCATTTTCATCTACAAATGCGCCTGCTTTGGTCAAAGGCTCTTTATCCTGGTAATCCGCAACACCGTCTGCATCGTTATCTTCAGGGCATCCATTAGAAGTTATTTTAACACCTTTAGGAGTTCCCGGACAAACATCATTACCATCCTTTACTCCATCTTCATCTGAATCTAAATTATCAAGTGATGAAAAATCTACCGTAGTGTATGTTGGATTGCTGTCGTCATAAGGCTTTCCGAAATTGTACTGAAAAGCAATATTGGCAAAAACGTAACTGTCGTTCTTTCCCTCTTTATAATCATCTATCCAGTCCGACATTGTTATGTAATAAGAGGCACCCATATCAATGAAAAAATTGTCTACAATCTTCAGTTTTACACCAAACCTTAATGGTATGGAGAATGTACTGCTGGTATATTTTGCGCTGTCGTTTAATTGTGTTTCGTAAGTATAGTCGCGCTGGATAATTTTGGATCCTATCGCGCTGTCTGGCATATCACGGATGGTTCCATCCGCCCAATAGTTATATTTTATTCCGTTTTTATCAGCTAAATCACTGTATGAATTGAATTTTAAATATCCAAAACCAACGGATAAGTAAGGAGCGAAAATGCTATTGCGTGCGAAAAGGAAACCATTATCAAAATGAAGTACCAGGTTTAAATCAGCTTGAATAATTTTCGATTCGAAGTTCAAATTTCTTTTTTCGCTGCTTTCACTATCTGCTAATTTTCCGTAAATTCCATTGAATGAAACCCCTATTACTTTGCCGATACGTTGTTCAACAGAAAGGTTATAACCACCTCTTACTCTGCTGAAAGATGTAAGATTAACACCGTTGCCTAAATCGCCATCAAAGGATAAAACGCCCACTCCCAAAGCAACTGAAGGAAGTTGTTTTGTTTGGCCTTCCTGTGTTTTATCATCGTTATTTTGCGCGTTACCAACTCCGGCTAAAACAAAAAACAAAACTATGCTTGAAAAACTTCTATTTATCATTTTGCTCAAATTAACAATGGTAATGCCTTTTTAATAACTGTTTTAAGCGCAATTAAAAAAATATCACGAACAAAACTATTCTATTTGATTTTTGTTTTTAGGGTGGGTGATTTGTAATTGTAAACAGGGTTTTGTTAATAACCGGTAATTTGGAGTGTAGATAAAACGAAAACACCTGAATTTTAAGTACCCTTTAAAGAGTATTAAAATAAGGTGTTTTGGAGAGAGTAGGAGTGTTGTGTTTTAAGAAAAGATGGGTTGTAAATAACTATGTTATTAACAAATTTTTAAATTAATTATATTCCAATATGTGTATCAAATTTATTGAATGATTAAACAAATGAACTTCAACTATTTAATGCAACAATAAGATCGAGCTTACTGTTCAAAGAAAAAGTCGATCAGGTCATTTAATTTCTCAACTGTAAAATCTGAATCCCCTTCAAAGAAAGAATCAATAGCTTTAGCAATTTCATCCGTTGAAATATAATTATCCTTATTAGCATCTGCTGGTCTTAATCCAATTGGTAATGAACCGGAACCTTTTTTAGTTTTTGTAAATTTAGATTCTACATCTTTCAAATATTTCAAACTAGGATTTTCATTAAATAAGTTACTTCTTTCAGTTGCCTGCGCATTGAATGCCGTTTGCTTATCTGCGATCATTTTTTCGGTAAGTGTAACTCCTTTTGCATCAACCATTGCTCCTGGCTTAGTTAAAGGCTCTTTATCAAGATAATCGGCAACACCATCCTGGTCACCATCTTCAGGGCATCCATTAGGCGTAATTTTAACACCTTTAGGTGTTCCCGGACATACATCATCCCCATCTTTTATACCATCCTCATCTGTATCTAAGTTATCAAGAGATGAAAAATCGACCGTGTTGTAAACAGGATTACTATCATCATAAGGCTTACCAAAGTTGAATCGAAATGCGATATTGGCAAAAACATAACTGTCATTCTTCCCCTCTTTAGTATTATCTATCCAATCCGACATGGTCATGTAATAAGTCGCACCCAGATCCATATAAAAATTATCAACTATTTTAAGATTTACACCCATTCCCAATGGTATTGCAAAGGTGCTGTTTGTATATTTTGCACTATCATTTAATTTGGTTTCGTAAGTGTAATCACGCTGAATTACTTTAGCACCTAATGTACTATCAGGCAAATCACGTATGGTACCATCCGTCCAGTAATTATACGCTACTCCTTTTTTACTTATCATATCGGAATAAGAGTCGAATTTCAGAAAACCAAAGCCTGCAAATAAATAAGGGGCAAAAACGCTGCTGCGTTTGAATATAAAATCATTATCAAGATGAATAACCAGGTTTAGATCAGCCTGGAGTATTTTAGATTCAAAATTGAAGTTTCTTTTGTCACTTCGTTCACTATCAGCCAATTTGCCGTAAATACCACCTACAGACACTCCTATAACTCTGCCAATGCGTTGTTCAACGCTTAAGCTATAGCCTCCTCTGATTCTACTGAAAGAAGTTAAGTTAACGCCATTTCCAACATCACCATTAAATGATAATATACCAAGACCGACAGCAACTGAAGGAAGCTGCTTCGTTTTTCCCTGTTGGGACTTTCCACTTTTTTTGCTTTTTTTATTCTGAGCGTTGCTAATTCCAACTAAAGCGAATAATAAAACGGTAATCAGTGTAATTTTTTTTATCATGTCCTAAAATTTAAAAACTAACAATTTCATCACTAAATTAGTAATTTTTTTTATTATACAGTTTAAGTATACAAGATTTAGCTTTATTCTATCAATATGTCCCGATTTTAGTAATAGGGAAGGGGGCTAAAACAAATGATTTTTTCTTATAATGAAGTTTAGCTTTATAATCATATATCATCATATTAATTGGTGCAGATAAGCAAAAGTGCTAATTGATTGTTTATTAACCAGAATATAGTACCGATTCTGGGAATAAAAAAAAGCCTGATCCAAAATTATTTGGATCAGGCCATATACATGTTTCGCAACCTAGAAATTCGGTTTCAATAAATACTTAGAGTAGAACTCGTTGATAATAGCAACAGCTTCATCAGCCGTATCAACAATATTGAAAAGATCCAAATCTTTTTCACCAATATTATGCTCTACAAGCAGCATGGTATCTTTCACCCATACCATCATGCCTTCCCAGTATTTTTTACCCACAAGCACAATAGGGAAATGTGCCACTTTATTTGTTTGAATTAAAGTAATCGCCTCAAACAATTCATCTAATGTGCCAAAGCCTCCTGGCATAGCCACGAACCCTTGAGAATATTTAAGGAAAATTGTTTTACGGACAAAGAAATAATCAAAATTGATATTTTTATCATTATCAACAAAGGGATTTGAACTTTGTTCAAATGGTAAAACAATATTTAAACCTACTGATTTTCCCCCGCCTGCTTTAGCACCTTTATTAGCAGCTTCCATAATACCTGGACCGCCTCCGGTAATAACTCCGTAACCTTCACGTGTAAGTTTAAAAGCGATCTCTTCTGCTAGTTTATAATAGGGGTTTTCAACCTGTGTACGTGCCGAACCAAAAATTGAAACGCAGGGTCCGATACGGCTCATTTTTTCAAATCCCTCCACAAACTCACTCATGATTTTAAAAATCTGCCATGAATCGGATGCTTTTATATCATTCCAATCCTTAGATGCAAAAGCCTTCCGTATTTTATCTTCGTCCTGATTTGTCATTATTCTGAATTTCGAATTTTCACGAAAATACGAATTGTTTTATATTGTTAACTTAATATTATTATTCTGACGATATTTTAATTGGAATTCTATTTTTTCATAGAGGTAGAAAAATTCAATTCTTCCTTTAAATATTTAGCGGTATAGCTGAGGTCATTTTTTATGATTTCTTCAGGTGTTCCTTTGCAAAGGATTGTTCCACCGGCATTACCGCCTTCAAGGCCTAAATCTATAATATAATCAGCAACTTTAATAATGTCCATGTTGTGTTCAATAACCAGTACCGTGTTTCCACTGTCAACGAGTTTATCCAATACTTCTAGCAATATTCGTATGTCTTCAAAATGCAATCCCGTGGTGGGTTCATCTAAAATATAGAAGGTGTTTCCTGTATTGCGTTTTGATAATTCCGTTGCTAATTTTACGCGTTGCGCCTCCCCACCGGATAAGGTGGTACTCTGCTGCCCAAGTGTTATATAGCCCAACCCAACATCCTGCAGCGTTTTAATTTTTTGAATGATGGAAGGAATGCTTAAGAAAAATTCTACTGCATTATCAATGGTCATATTTAATACATCACTGATAGATTTGCCTTTATAACGGATCTCTAACGTTTCCTTATTATAACGTTTGCCATTGCAGGTTTCACAATTCACATATACATCAGGTAAAAAATTCATTTCAATCGTGCGTAAACCAGCTCCCTGGCATGTTTCACAGCGTCCACCTTTCACATTAAACGAAAAGCGTCCTGGCTTATAACCACGTATTTTTGCTTCCGGAATTTCTGCAAATAAATTTCGAATGTCAGAAAATACTGCTGTATAGGTTGCCGGATTACTGCGCGGTGTGCGGCCTATAGGCGATTGATCAATATCTATTACTTTATCAATGTGTTCTAAACCAGTTATTGATTTGTGAGGCATCGGTTTTTTCTCCGAACGATAAAAAAACTTGCTTAAAATGGGATAGAGTGTTTCGTTGATTAACGTGGATTTACCGCTGCCCGATACTCCTGTTACACAAATTAATTTTCCCAAAGGAAATTCGATAGAAACATTTTTAAGATTATTACCAGTAGCGCCTTTTAGAACCAGTGACTTTCCATTTCCTTTTCTTCTTTTCGAAGGGATTTTAATTTCCTTAACACCATTAATATATTCAGCGGTAAGGGTATTAAACTTCAAAATTTCTTTTGGTGTTCCTTGTGCAATGATCCGTCCACCGTGGATTCCGGCATGAGGGCCCACATCAATCACATGGTCGGCAGCTAAAATCATCTCCTTGTCATGTTCAACCACAATTACAGAATTTCCAATATCCCTAAGGTTTTTAAGTGCATTGATCAAGCGCATATTATCACGCTGATGCAGTCCAATACTAGGTTCATCAAGAATATACAATACTCCAACTAATTGCGAACCAATTTGAGTAGCAAGCCTTATACGCTGAGCCTCCCCACCTGATAGAGTTCTGGAGCTTCGGTTAAGTGACAGGTAATCTAAACCAACATCCAAAAGAAATAAAATACGTGTACGGATTTCTTTTAATACTTCTTTTGCAATAATATTTTGTTTGGTATCCAGGCGGGTTTCAATATCCTTAAACCATTCATTTAATTCAATAATACCCATTTCTGCTAATTCAGAAATGTTTTTAGAATCAATTTTGAAATGAAGAGATTCTTTTTTTAATCTTGAACCATCACATTTTGGACAAAGAACCTTATTCATAAAACCCTGTATCCATTTTTCAGCAGATGGAGAGCTTTGTTCATCATTTTGTTTTACAATAAAATTTGCAATACCTTCAAATGCTATGCTATAGCTTGTTGCAGCGCTATCTGCAGAGTGCTTCATTTTAAATATTTCATCCGAACCAAATAGAATAGTATTGATGGCTTCGTCTGAAATATCCTCCAATGGGGTATCCAAAGTAAAACCATATTTATCACCAATTGATTCTAATTGTTTGAAAATCCAGGTGCCTTTGTAAGGACCGATAGGCGCGATAGCTCCTTTTCTTATTGTTGATTTTTTATCAGGGATAATCTTATTAATATCTACTTCAGAAACAACTCCTAATCCATTACATTTAGGACATGCACCATAAGGTGAATTAAATGAAAATAAGTTAGGCTGCGGTTCATCATACGAAATACCAGATACCGGGCACATTAAATGGCGGCTGTAATATTCTACTTTACCAAATTCATCATCAAGCTTGCCACTTGAAAATGGCTGCACCATGATAATTCCTTTGCCTTGTTTCATAGCCAGTTGCAATGATTCTGAAATGCGCTGGCGCGATTGATCATTTACTTCTAACCTGTCAATTACAATTTCTATATCGTGAACTTTATAACGGTCAAGCTGAAAACGTTTTGACAGCTCTATCACTTCTCCATCCACACGCACACGCAGGTAACCCCATTTTTTTATTTGCTCAAAAAGTTCACGATAGTGCCCCTTTCTTCCTTTAACAACGGGAGCAAGTATTAAAACTTTTTGAGTATTAAATTTTTCATAAATAAGGTTTAATATCTGGTCATCGGAATAACGTACCATTTTTTCACCAGTTACGTATGAATAAGCATCTGATGCACGTGCAAAAAGCAAACGCATAAAATCATAGATCTCTGTAATGGTACCCACCGTAGAACGAGGATTCTTATTGACTGTTTTTTGTTCAATTGAAATCACAGGGCTCAAACCTGTTATTTTATCTACGTCCGGGCGTTCCATATTCCCTAAAAACTGACGGGCATATGCCGAAAAGCTTTCTATATAACGTCTTTGACCTTCCGCATAAATAGTATCAAACGCAAGTGATGACTTGCCACTTCCGCTTAAGCCTGTTATAACAACAAGCTGGTTGCGCGGGATGGTAACATCAATATTTTTAAGATTATGTACACGAGCACCTACCACTTCAAGGTAGTCGCTTTCACTTAATATATTTGTGGGCATTGGAGAATTTGAAATTAATTTAAAATAGTGTTTACGGTTAAAAACGTTATTAATTCCGTAAACTTTTGTACCACATTATTGACCAAATGAAGGAAACGTATTCATTGGTGACATATTGTTAGAAAAGCCGCTATTTCTTAATGTCCCCTGGTTGAAATAAGGATCATTTGCATTTCCATTAGTAACGGTGGCTTTGATTCCGATAGAACTATGTTCAGAAACCTTATATTGTAATCCGAGTGAAGCTGCTTTAAAGTTATTTTCCCGGCCATGCAAATTGCTGACATCTGACATTATCATACCTGACATGGCTAATTTTGGCTTTAACTGATAAACACCTTCCACAAAAACAAGATTGCCTGTAAATGGCTTGCTGTTAGTATTTAGAATAGATTCATTTGAGTTCGTTTGCATAAATGAATTTCCGGAAACCGTGTAATGCATTAAACCAATGTTTAACTTAAATTTTGGTGTTAACTGATAACCAATTTTAGGAGCAATGAACGTTGTATAATAAGAATTTTGCGGTGACTTTGAAAAACTAAATGCTGTTCCGGCAGCAATAGAGGCAGAAACTCTGTCCTTTGATAATAATTTCGGTTTTCCAATAAAGTAATCATCAGTTATTGTTTGCGCAACAACAACAGTTGAAAATAATAAAAAGAAAAGTGGAGTTATTAACTTTTTCATTCTTAATAA
Source organism: Bacteroidota bacterium (assembly GCA_040387415.1). GTDB lineage: Bacteria > Bacteroidota > Bacteroidia > 2-12-FULL-35-15 > 2-12-FULL-35-15 > 2-12-FULL-35-15. Next base: position 12,467 of record JAZKDU010000028.1, on the reverse strand, counting down.
ATAGTTTCTCAAAGTTAATCAAAAATCAATTAAACAAATACTTTTGTGAAACATTAACAATGTTTGTGAAATTATTAATGCTTTAACAGGATATCTAAGATAATTAGATCCTAAAACTATAATCGAACTCAACTGCTGAACTATGAAATTATTCGTTAAAAATATTGATAAAGATATCAATGAAATGCAATTAGAAGGCCTGTTTGCGCAATTCGGAGAAGTTGAATCTACTAAAATTGTTTATGATACAATTACATGGGAATCCAAAGGTTTTGCTTTCCTGGAAATGGTGAAAAAAGCGGATGCGGAAAAGGCTATCGAAGCATTGAATGGTAAAGAAATAAGAGGGAAGGCCCTGATTGTGCAGGAAGCTGAAGAGAGACGAAGATAAAAAAAACGTTACAAATTGTGGTGGCAATTTATTAGATATCGCAATTACTTGAAATAATATTTCTAATATCCTTATTGTATTTATGCATTTAAAAAGGCAATTTTTCTTTTGTAGTATTTTTTTAGTTTTTTTAGGTGCTTGTGGTAATGACGAACCGGTTTCCCAAAACACATCGCCCGCTGTTAAACAGGATAGTGTCAAAAAGTTTATCAAAAAGAACTTTATAAGCGAAAAGGCAAAAAAGCTGGATGTGCTTTTTAAAAATAAAGTGAAAACCACCGGTTTCAATGGTTGTGTTTTGGTTTCACAACAAGGGCATATTGTTTACAAAAATGTTTTTGGTTATTCAAATTTTAAAACCAGAGATTCTTTAAATATTAATTCAGCTTTTCAATTAGCCTCTACATCCAAAACCCTTACTGCAGCAGCAATTTTATTATTAAAGGATCAAAATAAATTAAAGTTGACGGATAATGTCCAAAAATTTTTCCCGGATTTTCCCTATTTGAATATTACTATCCAACTGCTGCTCACACACCGATCCGGCTTAAGTAACTATCTTTATTTCAGTGAACCCTATTGTGACGCCAATAACTGTTACAATGGAAAAGTATTTGATAATAACTCCATGCTGAGAATAATTGCAGACACCAAACCTGCACCATATGCGTCTCCAAATAAAAAATTTGAATACTGTAATACCAATTATGCGTTGCTTGCATCCATCGTTGAAAAGGTTTCTGGCCAACGATTTGCAGATTTTATGGCACAAAATGTATTTACCCCTCTTGGGATGAATAATACCTGGGTGCGCGGCACAAAAAATGATACAATTTATAAATATAAAACCACCGGACATAATGCTTCTGGCTACGTTGAAAAGGATAATTATGCAGATGATGTTGTGGGTGACAAAGGCATTTTCTCAACGGTTGACGATCTGTTTAAGTGGAACGAAGCATTGTATTCAGAAAAGCTATTGAAGAAAGCAACCATAGAAGAAGCATTTACCGGATATAGTAATGAACATCAGGGAAAACGTAATTACGGATATGGCTGGAGATTGATCGATGAGGATAAAAATAACAAAATTGTATATCACAACGGCTGGTGGCATGGTTTCAGCACTCTTTTTTACAGAAAATTAAGTGACAAAACCACAGTTATAATACTTTCCAACAAATACAACAGCAATACCTATCATATAGAGGATGTTTTAGCCATTTTAAACAGTACGGAGTATATAGCCCCAAAAACCGGTTTATTCAAAAGGAAGGCTAAAAAATGATTTTTTTTTCAGTGACCTGTCGAAAACGGCAATTATAGGTATATCTTCACCAAAAATTTTAAAACGAAAAAACAAATGAAAAAAATAGTTTATTTAATAGCATTATTACCATTGGCATTTGGTTGCGGTGGAAACAAAAATGAAGGCGTATTAACAGCAGAGGACAGCTTAAGAGCAGTTAGCGGTGGCCAGAAGGTACGTATTGAGGCTCAGGACTCAAGTATTCAGTCTTTTATTCAAGGCTTTAACGAAATTCAGGACAATCTTGATATCATTAAAGAAAAGGAAAAAATTGTGACAGAATCAAGTAAAGATTCTGAAACACGTAAATCAAAAGAAGAGCAGATTGTTTCAGATATCCAGGCAATCTATGATATCATGAACAAAAACAAGCAGCGTCTTGCTTCTATGAGAACCAAGTTGAAGGATTCCAACAACAAAAATGCTGAGCTTGAAAAATTTATTACGCGCCTTACTGCTGATATAGAAGCGAAAGATGCTCAAATAGGTGATTTAAAAACGCAGTTAGAGCAATTAAATGTTGCAATGACTAACTTGAATGTAAATTATCAGGAAGTTACTCAGGAATCTGGTGTTAAAACTGAAAAATTAAACACTGCATTTTATGCATTTGGTACAGCTAAGGAATTAACAAAAAATGGTGTATTAACCAAAGAAGGCGGTTTTATTGGTCTTGGTAAAATCCAGAAAATGAAAGATGATTTCAATAAAAATTATTTTACTAAAGTGGACGTTTCTACTACTAACACTATCGTTTTAGCTTCTAAAAAAGCAAAGGTGATTACCTCACACCCAACCAGCTCTTACAAAATTGAAGGTGCAGATGGAAAAGCTGAAAAGTTGACTATCACAAATTCGGAAGAATTTTGGGCTACATCAAAATACTTAGTAATTGTAGTTGAATAAGTAAACAAATAATTAAAAAGAAAGCGTCAATCTTGATAGGTTGACGCTTTTTTTATTCGATAAAAACAGCTTTTGGGCTTTAATTATAATGTGTTTTGATATAAATGATCGGGGAGGTTAATCACTTCCATTGGCTTAAAAACGTTAGCTAAAGTGTTAAATCACACTCTATTGCTAGCTAAAACGTGAGAAACGAATAGTATTATTGAGTTATACGTTAGGAAAGTGTAAACCAACGAAATATATTTAACATTAAACTCTAATTCCAAATTGCTCAGGAAACGGATACAGTATCCTTTTTAGAAATAACAAGAAGTCCGGCAAAAGTAACCAAGCCATTGATAATCAGCAATTCAAAGCCAAATTTATATCCTCCAAACCAAACCTGGGAAAATTCATTCAAAATGTAACAAATAGCCGGAGAAAGCACACAAATTAATGGCACCCATTTATCGTTTATAGCTTTTTTAGTAAACAATCCAAATGAATAGAGTCCCAATAATGGCCCATAGGTATAAGTAGCTATCCTAAACAGTTTATTAATCACCGCATCATTATTAACCAGTTTGAAAACAACAATTAATAATAATAACAACACTGCGAAAGAAACATGGACCGTATGGCGGATCTTAGTTTTCTCCTTTTCTGTTCTTGACGTATCGTCTTTTAAACCCAAAAAATCAAGACAAAATACACTGGTCAATGCCGTTAAAGCACCATCTGCACTTGGGTAAGCGGCTGAAATCAAACCAATTATAAAAAACACTGCTGAAAAAGACCCAAGGTAATTCAAAGCAATAGTCGGAAATACGTTGTCCGAAATTATTTTTCCTTTCGCATCCAGCAATAGTGGAATATTCGACTCATTAACATAAATATAAAGCAGAGCGCCCAATACAAGGAACAAAACGTTCACAATCAGCAATACGCCTGTAAACGTCAGTACATTTTTTTGTGCATCACCAAGGGTTTTGCAGCTGATATTTTTCTGCATCATCTCCTGATCCAATCCCGTCATAGCAATAGCAATAAACATCCCCCCAAAAAATTGTTTAGGAAAAAATGATTCTAATTTCCAATCGGTAAAAAACACCTGTGAATATTGACTATCTGCAACCTTATGATACAAATCACTTAAATTCAGGTTCAGTTGACTGCTTATAAAGTAGATAGATAAAATTACAGAAAGTAGCATAAAAGTTGTCTGTAAAGTATCGGTATAAACAATGGTTTTTACCCCCCCTTGATAGGTATACAGCAATATCAAAGCAATAAAAACCGCAACGGTAACAAAAAATGGAACACCTAAAGAGTCAAAAACAAATATCTGCAATACATTCACAACAATATACAAACGAAATGCGGCACCCATCACACGTGATAAAATAAAGAAAAAAGCACCCGTTTTATAGGAATAGTTCCCAAAACGCTGTAATAAGTAGGAATAAATAGAGGTAAGGTTTAATCGGTAATAAAGTGGAAGCAATACAAAAGCAATAACCATATAACCTATTGAATACCCTAGTATCACCTGCAGGTAACTGAATTGGGCTAATCCAACCGAACCAGGAACTGAAATGAAAGTAACACCCGAAAGAGATGCTCCAATCATACCATAAGCCACGAGGTACCATTTTGAAGAACGGTTACCCACATAAAAACTTTCATTATTTGCACCTCGGGAGGTATACCAGGTTACAGCAAATAATAAAATGGAATAAGCTGCTACGCAGGTAAGTATTAAGGTTGAAGACATCGTAATAGAAATTATATATTTGAAAAACTAATTCTGAATTAATAGTAACGCGATCTGATATTAAATTTTTTTATCGAGCCACTAACAAAGAAAAACAATAAAGAAGGATTAACAGCCTCCTTGATTTTTTGTATATTAACAAAGTTTTTGACAATAATCTTTACATTTGTCAAAAAGCAAATCTATTAAGATATACTATAATTTAAAAATTCTATGCAAGTTACCACTACTCCTTTATCAGGTTTATTAATTATTCAGCCAAAAGTGTTTGCGGATGACCGCGGTTATTTTTACGAGTCCTATAATAAGCCGCTTTTTAAACAGCATGGCATTGATGCTGAATTTGTTCAGGATAATCAGTCATTATCGCAAACAGGGGTATTAAGAGGCATGCACTTCCAGAATGAGCCTTACGCTCAAGGGAAGCTGGTTCGTGTTATAAAAGGGGCCATTTTAGACGTTGTGGTTGATATTCGTAAAAATTCTGCAACCTATGGACAGTACTTTGCGTTAGAACTAAATGAAGGCAATAAAACAATGCTTTGGATTCCACCCGGATTTGCGCATGGTTTTTTGACTTTGGAAAATGATACCATATTTTCCTATAAATGCAGTAATTATTATAACAAGGCATCAGAAGGTTGTATTTTATGGAATGATTCCGATGTTGGGATTAATTGGGGCATAACAAACCCCGTTCTTTCGGATAAAGACAAGGAAGGTACGCCATTTAAGGATTTTAAAAGTCTTTTCTAAATAATTATGAATGCTAAAATCATATTTAAATAAAATAAAGCAATTTCTTCCATTAAAAAAATATCTCGTTGTTTTTGGAGGGGTCATAATTTTATTAAGTATAGTCAAGCTGTTCAGTTATTCCTTGTCGGATAATCTTTCCGATAGTGACTATCAGGATTATTTCAATTCAAATTACAAAACATTCAGTGTCCGTATCCCACAGAACATCAACTTTGCAGGAGAAAAGGTACCTGTGGCAGATTTTAGTGTCCATGATGCGATAGAACGCGAGTTGGTTATAAACACCTATTGGCAATCGCAGTCATTATTACTTCATAAACGTGCAAATCGTTGGTTCCCTGTTATCGAGCCAATCCTCAAAAAAAACAATATTCCTGAAGATTTCAAATACATTGCTCTTATAGAAAGTCAATTAACAAATGCTGTTTCACCTAGAGAAGCTACGGGCTTCTGGCAAATTATGGAATGCACTGCATCCCAATATGGATTGGAAGTTTCAGAAGAAGTGGATGAACGTTATAATGTAATAAAATCAACAGAAACAGCATGTAGATATTTTAAAGAAGCGTATAAAATATTCAATAACTGGACGTTAGTTGCGGCCTCGTATAATTATGGGATGGGTGGAATCAAAGGACAATTAGATAGGCAAAAGGTTAACAATTACTATGACCTGTTATTAAACGAAGAAACGGCACGTTATGTATATCGTATATTGGCCATGAAAGAGATTATTGGAAGACCAAAAGTTTACGGTTATATGCTCCGCAAGAAAGATTTGTACCCGGTTATTCCAACAAAACGACTAATAATTGATTCTTCAATTTCCAATCTTGCTGATTTTGCAATTGCACAAAATATTAATTATAAAATTTTAAAATTATTCAACCCCTGGTTGCGCACAAACACATTGACAAATCTTGAAAGGAAAAAGTACAGTTTTGAGATTCCTAAAAACAATGTTAAAATCTACGATATGGATGGTAACTACGATGGCAGTAATAGCTTAACAACTAGTGATTCAGCAAATCTCATTACTGTTTCTTCTGTTAAGGCAGATTCGTTGCCTCCAAACACATTAACAAATTAAAAAATAATAGTTTTATTTCTAATTATTAATGCTGATTGCGAATCAGCTTGATTTATAACTATATTAATAAGAAACGGATTAAACCTTCCTGGAGTTAAAATATAATTGCATTTCTTCCCTGTTCATAGTATTAAAACACATCTCTTTTGTTAACATCCCTTTACGGGCAACACAGGTGCCATAATACATATCGTGATACCCTTGCTTTTCATGGGCATCCGGGTTAATAGAAATTTTCACTCCCTTTTCAAGGCAATACGGAATCCAGCGCCAGTCAATATCCAGACGATACGGATGTGCATTCAATTCAATAATAACACCGTTGGCGGCACAAGCATCAATTATTTTTTTATGATCAATAGGATAACCCGCACGTGATAATAACAAACGGCCTGTTGGATGCCCTAAAATAGTAGTATAAGGATTTTCAATTGCTTTAAGCAAACGCGCGGTTGCTTTTTCTTCATTCATCTTTAAATTAGAATGTACCGAAGCAACAATAAAATCAAATGTTTTCAGAATTTCTTCAGGATAATCCAATGAGCCATCATTTAAAATATCACTTTCTATACCTTTAAATATCTTAAATGGGAAAAGCTGTTTGTTGAGCTCACCTATTTCAATATGTTGCTGCATTACGCGGTCAGCTTTCAAACCTTCAGCATAAAAAGCAGATTGCGAGTGATCGCAGATTCCCAGATACTCATAACCTAGCTCTTTACAGTACTCCGCCATTTCCTTCAGAGTATTCAAACCATCACTGTATGTACTATGATTATGAAGAATGCCGCGTAAATCAGACACTTGAATAAGTTCCGGAATTTTATTTTCACGAGCTAAGCCCACTTCATTCAATCCTTCTCTCAATTCAGGCTCAATGTATTGCAGTCCAAGCGATTTATAAATATCCTGTTCAGAGCTGTAAGTGGCTTCAGCAGCATATCCCGTTTGCGACAAATGTTCTTCTGTAGCAGTAGTTTCAAAAAGCTTGTTGTAAAAAGTTATTGGCGAACAAGTAATTAATTCAATCGCAATATTTGAAGGGTTTTCAATTCCATCAATATTAACAGTGCTTTCCGAAGCAATTAATATTTCTACATTGTCAATAATTTCACACTTCCTGCGCATTTGCCCTGTAAGCATTACCAATTCTGTGCTGTATTTATTCTTTAATGCTTCAACTATTCCTGTAGCAAACTGTTCAACGGAAGCATAATGAAATTTACCTCGGTTCAATTCATGAAACTCAATCTGTTTCTTTACTTCTGCCTGCGTTTTAGCGCCAAAGCCTTTTAAAGCAATTAAACGGTTTTCATTGCATGCATACAGCAACTCACCAATACTTTCAATTTCCAGCTCACGCCATAATTGTCCTACCTTTTTAGGCCCAATGCCCTTCACACGCATCATATCAATTACACCAACGGGAGTTTTCTCCACCATTGCAGCCAATTCTTTCAAATTACCCGTTGTTTGCAGCTCATTGATTTTCGCAGCAATGCCTTTCCCTATTCCTTCAATCAATTCCAGCTCCTGTAATGATTTCCCTTCCAGGTCAATATCCGTTTTATCCAGCTTGTAAGCCGCATTCGCAATGGATTTTATCTTAAACGGATTTTCATTGTGTAGCTCCATTAATTGAGCAGTAAGTTTTAATGCGCGTGCTATTTCTTCTGTTGTCATTGTAATTTTTTTATCATTAATACTAGTGCTAAAGATCTAACAGATTCAGAATCCATCAGTTATCTAGTTTCACACGCAAGTGCGCTGATGTCCACGAAAAGTGCGAACTGCAACTTTTTCAGGCAACCTGAATGTGCTTGCCACTGAGAAAGAAAAAATTGTAGTTGGTTTTCATTAATACAACAACAATAACAATCAAGGCACAAAAACCAAATTAAACCCACCATCCAGCCTAACCTTCCCATTCACTTTCCCTCCATCACTATTCACAAACCCTTTAATCACAGCAGTCTCGCCTTTCTTCACCAACGCTTGAATAGAAGCCTCATTCAGCTCTTTCCCCATAAACTCATAAGGCAGCCTGAAATTGCAACCACCCCTCCATTCACTGCACCCGTATGCCGATTTCCCCTTAATCACAGTCCCCACTTTACATTTAGGACACAGCAACACTGCTTCCTTTTTAGGCTTTGGAGCAACTGCTTCTTTCTCTTCAAACTCAATATTGAATGAAGGTGTCAGTTTTAAAACACCATCCTTTTTCGTTCCGCTTATCTCAAATCCTTTAATAATGGCTGTTTTGCCTTTTTCGATCAATGTTAAAATCTGGCTTTCACTTAGTTTTTTATTCATTAATTCAAAAGGTACTCTAAAATCACAACCATTTTTAAAATTGCTGCAACCAAAGGCAGACTTGCCCTTCAGCGCATTCCCTTTTTTACATTTCGGACAAACAATCACATCAGTTTTTACAGATTTTTCTTCCGCTTCAGTTGGAGCAATCGCTATCCGCCTGTTACTCTCATTTCTTACTTGAGTTACAAGTTCACTTATCATCGATTTCATTTCTTGTAAAAAAGCCTCTGCCCCATACTGACCTTTTTCAATTTGTCGAAGCTTAAACTCCCAATTACCAGTCATTTCAGCCGATTTCAGTAACTCATTATTAATCACACCAATCAACTCCATGCCGGTAGAAGTAGGTACCAGGTTTTTACGCTCTCTTCTGATATAATTCCTGCGGAACAATGTTTCTATAATTGCTGCACGTGTAGAAGGACGGCCAATTCCGTTATCCTTCATCAAATCACGCAATTCTTCATCGTCTATCTGCTTGCCTGCTGTTTCCATTGCACGCAACAAAGTAGCTTCTGTATATGACTTCGGAGCAGAAGTTTTCCCTTCAGCCAGAAACGCTTCATGTTTCCCAGTTTCCCCCATTGTAAAGGCTGGTAATAATTGAGTTTCCCCCTGTTCTTCATCGGTAAGTGCTTCCTTGCTATAAACAGCTCTCCAACCGGCATCCAAAATTTGTTTACCGGTTACCTTAAATTCAATGTCCTTCACAAGCCCTAAAACAGTGGTATTCGCCACTTCACAATCAGGATAGAAAGCTGCAATAAACCGCTTTGCTATAATATCATACACCTGCGCCTCATCACCTGCTAACCCTTGTGCTTTAACATTAGTAGGAATAATGGCATGATGATCCGTTACTTTTTTATCATCAAAAATTTTGTTCGACTTCCTAATAGTCTCTCCCAACAATGGTTGTACCAATTGCTGATAATTGACCATACTATTCAAAATGCCTGAAATTTTTGGGTACACATCATTCGGTAAGTAGGTTGTATCAACACGCGGATAGGTCACTAATTTTTTTTCATACAGATTTTGTATTGTCTTTAACGTATCCTCAGCTGAATATCCCAGCTTCTTATTGCATTCTACCTGCAAAGATGTTAAGTCAAACAACCGTGGCGCAGATTCTTTACCCTTCTTGGTTTCTACCGATGTTATTTCGAAAGGAGCATCTTTAATCGATGCCAAAATTTGATCACCCTCACTTTTGTTTTTCGCATAAAAACGCTCCACATTGCCATTAAACACAACATCGCGATACTTCGTTTTTAATTCAAAAAACACACTTGATTTAAAGTCATTTATTTCTAACTGTCGGTTTACAATCATTGCTAGGGTAGGGGTTTGAACGCGTCCGATAGAAAGAACTTGTTTGCCGTTTCCATATTTTATAGTAAACAGCCGTGTTGCATTCATTCCCAAAAGCCAGTCAGCAGCAGCGCGTGAATACCCTGCAAAATAAAGGCTTTCATAATCTTTTCCATCCTTCAGTTTTTTGAATCCTTCACGAATAGCCTCTTCCGTAAGCGATGAAATCCATAATCGTTTTAAAGGCTTTTTACAATTTGCCTTCGAGATAATCCATCGTTGAATTAATTCTCCCTCTTGCCCCGCATCACCACAGTTTATAACCTCTTCAGCCGTTGAAAACAAAGTGGCTATCGTATTAAATTGCTTTTCAATACCTTTATTATTCTTTAGTTTAATCCCGAATTTTTCAGGAAGAATAGGAAGCATATTTAAATTCCACTGCCGGTAAGCAGAATCGTACTCATGCGGCTCCTTCAACTCGCACAAATGGCCAAAACTCCAGGTTACCTGATATCCATTGCCCTCGTAATACCCGTCCTTTCTATTTTTAGCACCCAGTACTTCAGCTATTTCTTTGGCAACACTTGGCTTTTCCGCAATGCAAACTTTCATATATCATCAATTTATCATCCAAAAATAAGCATGCGCTTTGGTTTGTTTAGAAAATGTTATTAACACAACCACCATATTATATACGTTATAAAGTAATTATACAATTACGCAAAAGCACTATGGAAGTATATTCCAAGAGCACAACAGCGTCAATGGTATCAATAGTATACAATATACTTTACATAGAACCATATATCCATATACATACGCATATACTATACATATCCTATTGTACTTCATACTAAATAGTGTTTCCTAATACAATACTTCTAGTACTAGGTATACACTATACACTATACACTATACACTATACACTATACACTATACACTATACA
>JAZKDU010000028.1:0-1573 GCA_040387415.1 Bacteroidota bacterium | reverse complement strand
TATACACTATACACTATACACTATACACTATACACTATACACTATACACTATACATATATAGTATACACTATACATTATACACTATACACTATACACTATACACTATATACTATATACTATACACTATAATATACACTCTAATTATATATGGAACTACTATATCCATATACATATGCTACACTACACGCTACACACTATATATAGAAACACAAATCGATATACATACCATAATACTATACATGTACTATTGTACTGCATACTAATGCTGAATATTAATATAATACAGTTAGTACTGTACATATACTATATAGTATGGGCCGATAATGTACTATCTATCAATACTTATGTATTCTATATACTATAACTATATAGTATACTATACCTAAACATAGTAAATGAGCCCACTTTTTTATGAGATTAACTTAATATTATCGCTTTTTGAACTCAATTTGCTGCAAAAAATGAAGAGAAAAGGTGTATTTCCATGAAAATTAGCCTCTGAAATGCCTATAAACAATAGAAACAATAAATAAATGATATTTTTTTGAAAAAAAAGCTTGCAGAATTAAAAAGTTTACTACTTTTGCATCCCGCTTTTAAACAAGCACACGTTCATTGAATAGCAAACAAGAAAAATAAAATATTTTTCAAAAAAAGTTTGCAAATCAAAAAAGTTTACTACTTTTGCAACCCGCTTTTAAAACAAGCACACGTTCATTGAATTAGCAAACGAAAAAAAATAAAATATTTTTCAAAAAAAGTTTGCAGATCAAAAAAAAGTATTACTTTTGCATCCCGCTTTTAAAACAAGCATTGTTCTTTAAAAATAGCAAACGAAAAAAAATAAAATATTTTTCAAAAAAAGTTTGCAGATTAAAAAAAAGTAGTACATTTGCACTCCGTTTATTAACAACGGCCTGTTCATTAAAATAACAAGTACAAAATAAAAATAAAATATTTTTTATTAAATGCTTGCAGATTAAAAAAGTATTAGTACTTTTGTCACCCCGAATTAAACGGGACGTTCTTTACAAAATGAATTTATAGTTTTACGAAAGTAAAACAAGTATATATAAATACGTTCTTTGAAAATATTGAGAAGTCTAAAGAAATAGAAAGTATCCCTCTTGCTATTATGTTCTAATAGTAAGTTGAGAAACAAATCCAAAAATAATTATTTTTCTTTTTTATGAAGAAGAGCAGAAATCAAACTTACAATGAAGAGTTTGATCCTGGCTCAGGATGAACGCTAGCGGCAGGCCTAATACATGCAAGTCGAACGGTAACATGAATAGCAATATTTGATGACGAGTGGCGCACGGGTGCGTAACGCGTATGCAATCTACCTTTAACTGGTGAATAGCCCGAAGAAATTCGGATTAATACACCATAGTATAATTGAATGGCATCATTTAATTATTAAAACTCCGGTGGTTAAAGATGAGCATGCGTGACATTAGCTAGTTGGTGAGGTAATGGCTCACCAAGGCTACGATGTCTAGGGGATCTGAGAGGATTAACCCCCACACTGGTACTGAGACACGGACCAGACTCCTACGGGAGGCAGCAGTA
>JAZKDU010000027.1:0-10843 GCA_040387415.1 Bacteroidota bacterium | reverse complement strand
GTGTGAGAGGCGCACTCTGCTAGCTCCTGCTGGCAGAGCCGTCTACTCGATTAGGCAATCGTTTATTTCTGTCGGTATTCATATTCATTATTTCCTAGCTGTCCACCATTGTCAAATTCCACATAAAAAATATCACCATCGTCAAAATATTTCCAAGTTCCACTTTCATAATTTTCAGTCTTGTTGTAGATACTGTAAGAATTGTCGTTTTTGAGTTCCAGTAAGCAGTCCTTGCAGTCCTTATATTTCGTTAATTCATATTTGCCAACATAGCTTTGCTCATTTTCGTTTTTCCAATTGTCTTTGGTCGCAACCCAAATGTATGTTCCAGTCACTAAAGCAAAAAGAACCCAAAGAATGTTTCGTGTAAAACCAGTCTTTTTGATTGCATAGGTTAAAAGTGTCAACCCAGTCAATATAAAGAGTCCGTGTATGATTAGCGTAATTACTGCTCCGAGTCCTGCTGTGCTCATTATTTATGTCAGTCTTTTAAATGTTGCCTAACTAATATATACCCCTGACATCGTCAGGCTTACCCACCCCAAAACGGGTGGCTTGGCGCCATAATGTGGCGTATTATTTATTTCAGAGTATCATACAATTACATCGTTTCTTTCAGCCACTTATAAAATTCATGCTGCCAAACCAATCCATTCTGATTCTGCAGTACCCAGTGATTCTCGTTAGGGAAATAGAGTAATTTACTTCTGATGCCTTGGAGCTGTGCAGCTTGAAATGCGCCTAAACCTTGTTCTATCGGCACACGGTAATCTTTACCACCCTGGATGATCAAAATAGGGGTGTTCCATTTTTTTACATAATTGATCGGGTTAAATTCATTACAGCTTTTTTGTGCAGCAACGTTTTCTTTATCCCAATAAGGCCCGCCTAAATCCTGGTTTACGAAAAACACTTCTTCCGTAGTTCCGTACATACTTTTCCAGTCGAAAATACCATCGTGTGCAATAAATGTTTTGAAACGTTTTTCATGAATTCCAGCAAGGTAAAATACCGAATATCCTCCATAGCTCGCTCCTACACATCCAATGCGGCCTTTATCCACAAACGGTTCTTTTGAAACAGCATCAATAGCCGATAAATAATCCTGCATGGCTTGTCCTCCAAAATCCTTACTGATCTGCTCATTCCACTTCACCCCGAAGCCCGGCATCCCTCTGCGGTTAGGCGCAACAACAATGTACCCGTTAGCAGCCATCAGCTGAAAGTTCCAGCGGAAGGAATAAAATTGTGTCAATGCCGACTGTGGCCCGCCCTGGCAATACAGCAAGGTAGGGTACTTTTTAGCAGGATCGAAATTAGGAGGGTAAATAACCCATACCAGCATTTGTTTTCCATCAGTGGTAGTCACGTATCTTTTTTCCGTTTTGCTTAATTTAAGAGTGCGGTAGGCCTCATCATTAACATGCGTCAGCTGTTTCATCGCACCGCTGTTTACGTCCACTGAATATAGCTCTGCAGCATGGTTCATGTCGGTACGTTCCACAATGATGGCATTGCCCGCCTGGCCTACTATGGTGCGGATATCAAAATCTCCTTTGGTAATCTGTTTTACAACTGGCTGTGATTTAGTGCCTTCAGGGTAATTCACCACAAATAGCTGAACAGTGCCATCAATCGGTGCATTGAAGTATATTTTTGAACCGTCATCACTCCATTTATAATCTTCTACCGTACCATCCCAGTCTTTCGTCAGGTTTATTTTTTCGATTCCGTTATCAACAACCAGGTCATTTTTATCAGATTCATACCCATCCGTTTTCATACTTAAAAAGGCAAGGGTGCTTTTTGAAGAATAAGCGGGTTTCATGTCGTAGCCCATCATTCCGGCTGTAAGGTTGGTGGTTTTTCCGGTTATTATATCGTAGGAATAAATATCGGTATTGGTGCTTGTGGCGTATTCACGGCCAAATTTCTTTTTGGTAACATAAATCACCTGCTTTGAATCAGGGCTCCAGATAAAATCTTCATCTCCTCCAAACGGTTTTTGCGGACAATCATACGGCTCGTTCGGCATAATATCCTTGCTGCCCGTTACTTCTTTCTCATTCAAGGTATTCATAAACACATGGCTGAAAGCCCCGTCTTCCCAGGTATCCCAGTGACGATAGTTAAGATCGTCATAAATCATAACATCTGAATTTTTTAATTCAGGATACACATCTTTACCAAATACTTTTTTTACCTGCACCTCTTTAGCACTGATGCTGAATCGTCCGTCAGGTGAAATGCGGTTGTTTACAAGTAGGTGGTCTGTATTGGCTGTTTCCACTGCTTCACCGCCAGTAACCGGTATGCTGTATTTTTTTGAAACGGTTTTATCTTCTGCCAGGTAATAATTACGAACCGTATATATAACGGACTTTCCATCTTTTGTAATTCCATCTGAGCTGACTTTGCCCAATTGTAAAAGCATTTCGGGAGTAAGGGTTTGCTGTGCATGTGCCGATAGCAAAAATATACTCAGCGACAGTGTTGTTAGTAGTTTCATGATTTTAATATTAAAGTAATAAAACAAACAATTAATAAATTGAGGCGGCAAAGGTAATGACTATTTTTTTTAACGGTTTTAAGGTTTTAGCAACTCTTTGTCTTTCCGCAAGCATTTTGTCGGCTTTAAATTTTTAAATACAAAACAATTATTTTATCTTTGTTAGAAGAGCATCTTGATTGTAGATAATACAATGTTTTAAGCGGATTTTATTACCGGACGGCCAACTAAAGAACGAATTCAATATTTCCGACACATGAGATTAAAACTACTTGTAAAATTTTCTTTTATACTTCTTCTCCTTAGTAAAACAGCCGTTTCACAACCCTGGCTAAAAAAACTTCCTGCAGGTAAACCTGAAAGTCAACTGACTTTTTTTGATTATAAAAATGCTTTTAACCAATATTGGGAGCCTTTTAATGTGCAAAAAGGGTTTTACTACCAAAATGGTGTAAAGAAAAAAGCAATAGGCTGGAAGCACTTTAAACGCTGGGAGTATAAAATGGAGAACCTTATAAACCCGGCTACAGGTGAATTCCCCCCAAAAACCTCACAACAGGTATATGATGAGTATTTGTCGGCAGGTCCCGCTGATCCTACCCTGCAATCAGGTAACTGGACCAGCTTAGGTACCAACAGCTCTTACGGAGGATATTCCGGCATCGGCCGTGTGTCCTGCGTTGACTTTCATCCTACAGATGTAAATACCTATTGGATTGGCGCTGGCGCTGGAGGCCTGTGGGTCACTACAGATAATGCTTCCAACTGGACGTGTTTAACCGATAATAACGGTGTTCTCGCTGTTAGCGATATTGCAGTTAGAGCAGATTACGCAACATCCAATACCATTTATATCGCAACAGGAGATAAAGATGCGGGTGATAACAACAGTATTGGTGTTTTAAAAACAACCGATGGAGGTATCACCTGGAACGCAACAGGGCTTACCTTCCCGATATCTGCTGGCAGAAAGATCAGCAGGTTATTGATGGATCCAACTAATAATCTGGTTATTCTGGCGGCTACTAACAGCGGTGTATATAAAACCATAAATGGCGGAACTACCTGGAGCACACACCTTACAACGGATTATTTTATTGATATGGAATACAAGCCTGGTGATTTTAACACGCTGTATGGTTCCACACAAAGCGGTGAAATATACGTGTCAGCAAATGGCGGATCTAGCTGGACACTCGCATTTAGCGATTTTAATGCGGAAAGAATTGAGCTGGGTGTTTCTGCAAATCAGGCAGCCTGGGTGTATGCTATTGCTTCCGGCTCAGATTATGGCCTGTATGGTGTTTTTAAGTCAACCAACAGCGGTGGCTC
This sequence comes from Bacteroidota bacterium, assembly GCA_040387415.1. Classification (GTDB taxonomy): domain Bacteria; phylum Bacteroidota; class Bacteroidia; order 2-12-FULL-35-15; family 2-12-FULL-35-15; genus 2-12-FULL-35-15. The sequence goes on along the minus strand of JAZKDU010000027.1, from coordinate 7,002 downwards.
TTATTCAATGGTTTTTGATAGCGCAACCTCTAATTTATTAGGTTATGAGGGTGACGGAACCGGTACTGGCGGCCAGGGCTGGTACGATCTCTGTATTGCAGTTTCTCCTGCCGATGCAAATACCGTGTTTATTGGTGGTGTGAATAACTGGCGTTCTACGGATGGTGGTTTATCATGGACACTTACCAGTCATTGGTCCGGTAATGGGGCTCAGGAAGTGCATGCAGACAAGCATGCGCTTAAATTTCAGAACGGCAGCAATTTGTTTGAAGGCAATGATGGCGGAATTTATAAAACAACGGATAATGGGGCCAATTGGGTGGACATGAGCAATGGCTTGGTAATTAGCCAGATGTATAAGCTTGGGGTATCTCAAACCGTTTCAACAGAAGTGATAACCGGCCTGCAGGATAATGGAACCAAACTATTTACCGGAGGCTCCTGGTACGATGTGAAAGGCGGGGATGGGATGGAATGTTTAATTGATTATACAGATGTAAATGTACAATACGGAACCTATATTTATGGACAGATAACCCGAACAACAGATCAGTGGACCAATGATTTTACCGACATAGAACCTGTGGGTGCTGGGGAAGGTGCATGGGTAACTCCCTATATTATAGATCCGGTGAACAGTCAAACGCTATATGCCGGCTATGCCGATGTATGGAAAACAACCGACCGGGGCGATAATTGGACCCAGATTTCAACAATGAATACTTCGGATAATATCCGTTCCATGGCTATTGCCCCTTCCAATAACCAGGTTTTATATGTTGCTGATCGTACTACCATCTGGAAAACTACGGATGGAGGGGTTTCCTGGAACGACATCACAGGTTCTCTGCCTGTAAACACAGGTAAACTCACTTCTATTGCTGTTAAAAACAATGATCCTGCCACCGTTTGGGTTTCACTAAGTGGTTATACAACTAAAAATGTTTTTGAATCGACAGATGGTGGTGCTACCTGGGTTAATATTTCCGCAGGTTTACCGCAGCTGCCAGCCTATTCAATTGTTCAGAACAAACAAACAACAAGTGCTGTACAGCTATATGTTGGAACAGAAGTGGGGGTATATTTTAAGAACGGTGCCAATAACTGGGTATCCTACAATACCAACTTACCAAATGTATCGATCGGAGAATTGGAAATTTTTTATGACCCCAATCCCTTAAATAGTAAACTAAGAGCAGCAACTTATGGCAGGGCACTTTGGGAAACACCTGTTTATACTGTTACTTCATCCATGGCTTTTGTGTCCAGCACCACCACTCAAAACAACAGTTCTTTTGTACCTCCCGGTTTAATTGACCAGGAAATCATTAGCATAGAAGTAGTAACCACAGGTACCGTAAGTCCGCTGAATGCAACCTCATTTACCTTGAATACCGCTGGTTCTACTAACCCTGCAACTGACATCAGTAATGCAAAATTGTATTATACAGGCAATACCAATGCATTTGCTACTACTACACAGTTCGGCACTGCGGTAAGTGCTCCTAATGGAGTATTCACCGTTACGGGCTCACAGGCCTTAAACGGAGGAACAAACTACTTCTGGCTTACGTATGATGTTCCTTCTACGGCTACTTTAGGTAATATTCTGGATGCTGAATGCACTTCCTTTACAGTAGGCAGCACTCAAATTCCTGCAGTTACCACACCTGCCGGAAGCAGGCCTATTGGAGTGCTTACCTATTGTCCCGCTACAGCAAACCAATGTGATGAACACATTGCCAATGTGAGTTATGGCACGGTAAACAATTCTTCTGCCTGTACAGCTGGCGGATATGCTGATTATACGGCAATGTCCGCGAATATTGCCCAGGGAGCAACGCTTGCAATCAATATTGTAAATGGCAATACTACTTATCCACAGGATCTTTGCGGTGTTTGGGTCGACTGGAATAATGATGGAGACTTTTCAAATGATGTTTCCATTGCCGTTTCCGGAACACCGGGAGTAGGGCCTTATTCAGCTGTCATCAGCTGCCCGTCAGGCACCCCGCTTGGCACAAAAAAACTCAGAGTGAGGATTCATTATAATGATGAAGCCACTTCAGCCTGTGGAAGCACCACCTGGGGGGAAGCAGAAGATTATTTAATAAATGTTATAACACCTCCTGTACCTCCGGTATCAGGCACGGCCACTTCAAGCGTTACATTGTGTTCGGGGAATTCCACAACACTAACATTATCCGGATATACCGGCAATATTCAATGGCAGCAATCTCCTAACGGAACTTCCTCGTGGACAGCTGCTTCAGGCGGAAGCGGTGCTTCTACAGCCAGTTATACCACGGCTAATCTTACGGCCACCACGCATTACCGCGCATCAGTAATATTATCGGGTTTTTCAGCTGTATACTCCAATGTGATTGCTGTTACGGTTAACCCGACACCAAATGCAATAGCAGCAATTAATGGAACCTTTTTAACAGCAATCCCTGTCGGAGGAACGTACGAATGGCTAAATTGCGCGAACGTGAATACAACACTTGCAACAAGCTCAAGTTATACTCCTTCGGCTAATGGTACGTATGCGGTGGTAGTAACAAAATCCGGTTGTAGTGATACCAGTTCATGCGTTTCCATCACTACTATTGGAATTGATGAATACAAAGAGCAGCACCAATTTGCTGTATACCCTTCTCCGGCAACAGATGCGGTTACTATTACCGTTAACCCTAAACTGATCGGAAAGGAATTTTTTATAACCGATGCAGCAGGAAAACTGGCCTTGTCAGGAAAATTAACGGGCGAAAAAACGGTGATCCGTGTCACTGAATTAGCCTCAGGCGTTTACATCATAAAAATTGCCGGCCACAGCAAAAAGCTGGTTAAATAAACAGTTCCCGAATCAAGCGCCAATAGGCTTAAATTCCTGTCAGAAAGAAATATAATTATGAAACCGCGCGCCAGGAATGAACAAACGCGATGTCGCGTAGCACGTGTGGAGCAATCGTTTGTTCTTGAATTTTTGTTTCTTTTTGTTCAAGCAAAAAGAAAAGCACAAAGTACTTACCTATAAATCACACGTAGTATCTGTAAGCTCAATTTTTACAAGCAATTAGCCTCAGATGCATACATCATAAAAATTGCAGGCCCTAGCAAAAAGCTGGTTAAATAAACGATTATCGAACCAAACACCAATAGGTTTAAATTCCTGTCAGAAAGAAATATAACTATGAAAACGCGCGCAAGGAATGAACAAACGCGATGTCGGGTTGCAGGTGCGAGGCAATCGTTTGTTCTTGAATTTTTGTTTCTTTGTGTTCAAGTAAAAAGAAAAGCACAAAGTACTTACCTATAAATCACACGTAGTATCTGTAAGCTCAATGTTTACAAGCAATTAGCCTCAGACGCATACATCATAAAAATTGCAGGCCCTAGCAAAAAGCTTGTTAAATAAACTATTATCGAACCAATCACCAATAGGTTTAAATTCCTGTCAGAAAGAAATATAATTATGAAAACGCGCGCAAGGAATGAACAAACGCGATGTCACGTAGCACGTGTGGAGCAATCGTTTGTTCTTGAATTTTGTTTCTTTTTGTTCAGCAAAAAGAAAATACAAAGTACTTACCTATAAATCAAAGTAATATTTGTAAGCTCAATGGTTACCTGCAATTGGCCTCAGATGTATACATCATAAAAATTGCAGGCCACAGCAAAAAGCTTGTTAAATAACCTATTACCGAACCAAGCACCAATAGGTTTAAATTCCTATCAGAAAGAAATATAATTATGAAAACGCGCGCAGGGAATGAACAAACGCGATGTCGGGTTGCAGGTGCGAGGCAATCGTTTGTTCTTGAATTTTTGTTTCTTTTTGTTCAAGCAAAAAGAAAAACACAAAGTACTTACCTGTAAGTCACACGTAGTATTTGTAAGCTCAACGTTTACCTGCATAAAAACATGAAACGCTGGTAAGCATTGTCAAGCAACGTCTTTGCAGACTTCAAAAGATCGTGAGAAGCTCTTGAGCATGTCGAAATAGGAGTTTATTCAATCCACTGAATTATTCCACAATAACCTTATTCACCCTCTTCTTATCATTCACATCAACTACTGAAAGAATATAAAGCCCAGCAGCCAGGTTTATTGTTGGAATCGAATGCTCTTCCTTCGATTCAATCTTGTCTTCCTTCCAAACCCTTGCGCCTGTTATTGAAAATAATTCAGCATCATAGGGTGGTTCAGCCCCTTTAACAAATATCGGGTCACCGGATTTCACCGGGTTAGGATAAAAAGCAATCTCGCTTCCTATAGCCTTGCCGGATGCAATGGCAGTGCTTAATGTTACTTCATGGGCGCCAATATCGGCAATAGCCCCATCGTAAATGGTGTTGTTAAAAAAGTCACGGGAACCGCCATTAAAACCGTATAAACCCATAAGGTCGAGCCCGGCATCAATAGCTATAGAATTGCTTTCCAGCTGATACGCATTGAGCTGGGTAGTAGGGTTTGGGAAAAGGGTGCCGCCATTACCTGCATTTTTAAGTGAAGGGTTGCCAACAATTCCAATAGGGTTGTTTCCCGAAAGTTCATTGCCGGTGGCTGTTCGCCAGGATGCCAGATTGGTGTAGGTGCTGCCCTGATATTTTATTTTGAAAGCCCCTCCAGAAGACCAGTACAGGTTGCCGGCAAAATGGGCACTGTAATTTGCAGGAATATCGATCAGCGGTGCATTTCCGGTACTCTGGAATATGTTGTTGTTCACCTCAATTCCTGAAATACCCTGATTCCAGTCAATAATAGTGAAGCCTCCAGCTCCGGAGTTGGTGGCAGAAGGACTGATGTAAATGGTATTGTTATAAATTTTTGCACCGGTCATGGTGGTACCCGGACCCTTAAAAAGAGTGATACCACCGCCATTGGTACGGCCATCGTTTTCACTGATGTTATATCGGATTACATTGTTAACCCAGGGACGCGCATAATCGTACTGCCCTAGCAAATAGCCTGCTCCATCATTATTGTGTGAATAATTATACTGCATCAGTGAGTTGGTTACTCCTCCATCAAGGTCAAATCCTAAACCGTCACAGCCTGATCCGCTGGAATTGAAATAACTTTCGCAAAACTGAATGGTAATGTTGTTGCAGTCCCATGCCCATATACCGCCCGGGCCACCGCAATGGATATTGTTTGAACCATTATGGTGGGCAGCAGTTTTTTCGATAAGGCCGTTATCTACCTGCCCTAAAATGATACCGCTCCCGCGATGTCCGGTTGGATCCGCATAACCCGGAACATTATCTACTTCACTGTTTTTTATGGTTATATTTTGATGGGCCCAGCCCACGTGCGATTGCATTGTAAAGCCCCTGGTGACAATACCATCCTTTTTTACATGATGCACATGCACGCTGTCTATTAAAACATCTTTAAAACCAGTGTTCCCGCTTGTAGAAAGCAGTAAAATACCTGTCTTTCCGTAATTGGAAACTTCGATACCTTTAATTGTTACTTTTCTGAGTTTTATATTACCGGAAAGGGTTGTATTGATAAGCACTCCATCAGCAGTATTTGCAGCCATCCCGGCCCCTTCAAAAATTAAATTAGAAATAGTGATTCCCTGGGTGTTTTGTGCCTGAAAGCCGCTATTAATGCCGGATTGAATAATCGCTTTTCCATTTCCATAGGAGGAAAAAACTACACAGTTGTCAGCATCGTTGGCATCTGCGTTATCAATGTAAATAGACCCGCTAAAAGTCTGTCCGCCTTCAAACAGAACAGTGGTACCGGGTGCCAGTGTCTGGTTGTTTATTTTTGCAATCGTTTTCCAGGGGCTGGTTATAGATGTTCCTGAAGCGTTGTCGTCTCCCATAGGGCTGATGTAATACGTTTGTGCTTGTAAAACTCCAGAAAACAGAAGCAAAGCAAATGCTGAATAGATCTTTACAGAAGAGAAGAAAGTCATGATTAAAAATTTTTAAAAGGTGAATATTTTGCAGAAAAGACGGTCAATAATTGGGTATTTAAGTTACTCAAAATAATTAATTCCGGCTATCTTTTTATTGATTTCGGCTATCTTTTTTTCAATTTCAACTATTTATTAACGAATTTGTGGGTGTTAAGTTGTAAGAAAGGCTGCGTTTTAACAGATTTTGGCGATAAAAATGGGTTACGCTATCGGAAAATAGTAGGAAGAAGAGAGCTCTGTACCCCTTTATATTTTTGGTGTTTTTGAAATTACGAAGTCAAAAAAAGTTAAAGAATGTATTTATATATGGGTTTGTTACTATATTTGTAGTATGTCTAATGAAAAAGAAATAAATGTTACTTCGTATAATTATACGAAATCTGACGTTGTCCCTGAATGGGTAAATAAATTAGATGCTCTTAAATCTGAAATAAGAGCTACTTTACACTCTTCTTCTGGTAAAGGCAAAATAAACGATGTAAAATTTTGCCATCCGTTCCATGTACCAAATACGCAAAAGTGATTTAGGTTACCAGTTTACTACCGAAAATAATGTTGAATATTCTATATATTTTACATTACTAGATCATAGTAAATTCCCGTTTTTAAATAAAACAAATATTGAAAACTATTATTATTTTGGATTGGAGCGCCTTTCGGATAAGTTTGGTACAAGCGATATTTTTATAAAAAGAACGGTAGTTTTTGCAATTGTTTCCTTTTTTTTAGAAAATGAAGGCGCAGTGCTTGTTTTTAATTATAGTAATGATTCTCAAAAACTTGCAGCCAGAAGGCGGTTGTTTTTAAGCTGGTTTAAAGAGTTTCAAACGCATACTGTTTATCAGTTTTATCAATATGATTTTTCTGATTACGATACAGTTTGTGCATTGTATAAGCGTTCCGGAGGTGCTAATTTTGATGTGATGAAAAATGCGATTGAGGAATCAATTTCTAATTTATCAAACACGATAAAGTAGTATAAAAAGTGTTTTACACACATTGCAAATAAAAAAAAGCCTGTAAATAGTTAGAATAACTATTTACAGGCTTTTTTGTGGAGAATATCG
>JAZKDU010000026.1:0-5082 GCA_040387415.1 Bacteroidota bacterium | reverse complement strand
AAAATTGAAAAAAAATATTATTTTTGAGTCCTCGGAAAACTGCTTTACATAGGAGCCGCTGTTAGTGGCTGAGGTCTCCTTCATTCTGTTATTTTAATTATCACATTACCTGTTTTTTGTCCCGATTCAACATATTTATACGCCTCTACAATTTCGTCCAATTTATAGAGTCGGTCTATTATGGGTTTAAATTCTCCTTTGTCAACTAGTTCCTTCAAATAATTAACGTCTTCTTTATTAATTGAAGGTATTGGAAATAATACTTTTTTCCTACCCCAAATAGGTGTTGTCAGAGCCCAAAAAACATTCTCTGCATTCTTGCCGAGTTCTGTTGAAATATAAATCCCCCCCTCTTTTAGTAATGGTTTGCATTTTCCGAAAGAACTTTTACCAACAGCGTCAAATATAAAATCGAATCGCGTTTCTGTTTTTGTAAAGTCCTCTGTTTGATAATCAATCACAATATCTGCACCAAGTGACTTTACCAATGCTATATTTTTTGTATTGCAAACGGCTGTAATATTTGTTCCAAGAGATTTTAATATTTGTACCGCAGCAGAGCCAATTGCCCCTGTCGCTCCATAAACCAGTATATTTTGCCCGCTTGTAACTTTGGCTGCTCTGATATCGCAAAGCGCATAATGAGCTCCTTCTGTAATTGCAGCAGCCTCCTCAAATTTTAGATTATCCGGCACAATTGTAATGGCCTCTGTTTCTGATATTGTTAAATATTCTCCGTGTCCTCCAAAAGTTTTATCATTAAATCCAAAAACTTTGTCCCCTATTTTAAAAGTGGTCACACTCTCTCCCGTTTCTTCAATTATGCCAGCAAATTCGCAACCCAGAATAGTATATTTTGGTTTAAAAAGTCCACTCCAAAATCGTGAGATAAAATACTCCGCACTGCGAAAACCGGAGTCTGTTCTATTTACCGTAGAAGCATACACTTTAACTAATACCTCATGGCCTTTTGGTATAGGTTTGTCAACCTCCATTAAATGAGCAACCTCAGGCGGACCATACTTTTTATAAACTACAGCTTTCATTATCATTTCAAGTTTAGATGTTATGCGATACTTGCCACTAACGGTGTGGTTTGGCAAAGGTGGGGATTTTTACCATAAGCTGATTCGGATAACCAATATTTGATTAGCGACAAATACGTCTGCGGAGTACCGAACCACCACTTTTGCCAAACCGCTGTTGGCGTTTCGTAGTTTATTTTCAGTGTTATTTTTGAATTTTAGTCAAGTATTCTTCCTATTGATTAAATGTTCCTCCAAAACCCTTACCCATATTTTCAATAATAGAATAATAGGTTGCTTCTTGTTCAGGCGTTGCGTTAATTGGATGTGTAGCCCCAAAAAAGGCCTTTAATTAGAATGTTTATGCACTCTTTTATAAAATACGGAATTTTCCGTATTTCTGCTTTTATAATTTACGGGTAGGTTTGCCACCGTAGTCCAATAATAAAATGGAGTCCGGCCACCATAAATCGGGGCGAAAACCGAAAAGCCTTATGAGTAGGAAATAAAAAAAAGCATGCGTATGAAAAAAATCTTTAAAACAGTATTATTTGTACTTATTTCAACTGCATTATTTGCAGGAAAACCAGGAAAAGAGCTTTATGAAGGAATAACAAAAGGCGACCTTGAAAGAGTAAAAAAAGCCATAGCAGATGGTGCGGAAGTAAATAAAAAAGTAAGTAACGAGTTGCCCTTGTATTGGGCGCTGTCAAGCTCTCACCGTAAGGATATAATCAGCTATTTGATAGAAAAAGGTGCGGATGTAAATGCAAGTGGTATCACCGGTAGCATCATTCACCGCTATGCTGCTATTGTTGAAACACCGGCTAAAAAAGCGGAGTGGCTCACTAACTTTTACAAAAAATATAAAGTTGATTCAGTAATTAATCCTGCTATCTATTCGTCTATTACGGATGTGGTAAATGTATTATTGGATGCTGGCGCAAAGAACAATGACCGCGGAACGATCCTTGGAACTGCTTTACAATCCTGTATTGTTTATGGAAATGGCTCTGAAGAAGCAAAAGCGGAATTTGTACTTGCAGCAATCTCTCATAAATCAAAAGAATTTGATCCGAACGACCGTTTTACAACAGACAAATCTGTTGGTGTAAATCCCGGTCCGTTTGCTTTTGCAGATCCTCAGAAACACCCTACACCACTTATGTATGCATTACAAAAAGGATATACAAAAATTGCCCTTGCTTTAATTGCAGGTAAAGCAGATGTGAATGCGACAATGAATGTGTATGGCACCGAATTTCAGGGTTTTGATAAGTACAAAACAAAATCAGGAGTTACCGCACTTATTATAGCACAGCAAAACAACTATACAGAGGTGGTTGAACGTTTGCGCGCTGCAGGAGCCAATTAATAGTATCAAAAAACCAAAATTGAAACGAGCCCGCAGGTATCCTGCAGGCTCGTTTTTTTATTTTAAAGTTGGAATGGAAGGAGTATTTACTTTTCCGTTTTCCGTCTTTTGTGTAAATGGATATATAGGGGCCTCGGCTGTCGTAAAAGCCTCTACTGAAAAAATTGTCTGTAAAGTAGTTGTGGCTAGGGTTTTAAGTAATGTCAATATAGTGGAATAAGAAGCACCACACTTGACTACTAGCACGAATTACTTAGATAATAACAAGGTTTCAATTAGTACTAAACCCCCATTTTGGCTAAGCATGTGTTACAGGCTGTGTTCCTGTCTATCATTGTATCTGTGGATTTCTCGATTCTAAATCATACAGTTCGGGTAAGAAAAACTCAAAATTTCCGACTTCTTCGATGTTATGCTTTAACCAAGCAGCCCCCATTTCTTTGGAAAATATTAAAGGTCTAACAAAGGAATTGAAAACCTTGCCGATTGCTTTATTTGTTCCAACAATCATTTTTGATTTATAAATAGTGTTAGATCCGTTTTGAATAAAATCATGTTGAAGTGAAAACACCTCTATCGATCCGATTTTTCTTATTAATCTTATTCCTGTTTCATCAAGTTTTTCAACAATTTCTATGCTGTCTATTAAGAAATTCATATTGCGGTCAAGTGCTTCAACAATTCTGAAGTGCGAGCCTGGACCGATTTCTGAATTGGATGAATTATTTATCAAATTCCAATGTATATGGTCTTTTGGATGCCAAACTAAATATTTAGGATATGTTTTACCTTCATAAGTCATTTCTCCACCTATGTTCTGAAACCACCAAAGGAGCATTTTTGGTGTTACTCCGCATATGGGGTCGTGTTCAATGGTTAGTATAAAAACGCCATCCTTGTCAATAGTAAAATTTGTGATGGCAGACTCTAATGGTTTCATCTTCCAACCAAAATTTCGTTCGGGTGGTAAGGTCCATCTGTGAAGTATGTTTGTTAAAATTGCCATTTTACTTTCTGTCTGCCCAGTGGTTGTTTAAAATTGCCCGTTACTTGAAATTCGCGCATTCGCCTTTTGCCGATATGCGGAATTTCAGATAACAGCTTGCAGCTACTGTTGTGCTTAGCTATTCGTGCAAATATATCGGAAATTGCGACTTACAACAAAAGGAAAACAATAATTTAAAGGCTGCAAAAACTAATTCCGCGTTAGGATTACAATCCCCCATGGAAAATAAGTAAGTATGTCAGTCGTGCCCGAGCAAACGCAATAAAAATCTGAAATGGCCGTTATGCGAAAATGAAATTGCCCTTTCTCTTGATTTTATGCCATTTGTCCTTGCCAATATTCTGCCAATCATTAGTTGAAGAGCCCTGGGGAATAGAATGTGGAGCAAGCACAAACAATGCTTTAGAGTTTCCTAGTCTTAATTTGAGGTATCTCTCGCCCAGGTTTAAATGGTCGAATGAAGACTCCAGTAAATTCAAAAATGCACGTTTAATGTTTGAATTAATATACACCCCTCCATTAAAAGTGTTGTGTACGGGTTTAAATGTACAATATCGTTTTTTGAAGTATAAAAGATTGAACTTGGATATATATGGGGGATATAAATTCTTTTTTATACCTGGGCCAAATTTCAAAAACGTACCTTATCATCGAAAAGGAAAGAAATATATAGGGAATATAAATATAGGATTAATATGTCAGTTCGATCTTGGTATCATATCACCTTTTATTGATATGGGAATTGATTCTATAATTACAATTGGTACTCAGGTGAATTTCCGGGCTATTTACAGAAAACCGAAAAAGAGGTATAACCTGAGTAAAGAAAACTGAAAAACATCCACTAAAAGCGCAGGCTTGATCAAAAAGATAACGAAAAGAGCGATATAGTTGTAAGGCTTACCGCTCTGTGTAGGTTTGACCTGTGTGCTTACACGGTCATAACGTTTGTAGGTTTTCGATGGGCGGGATTAACTAATGTTCGTACGAAGCGCGTCAGCCTCCTTTTTGCCAAGCGGCTATTAGGCGTTGGCTAATTTTAGTGTTTTAATTTTTTTGTATAAATCCTCAATTTTTTCATTATCAAAATTATCTGTTGCATAAAAAGAAGCGATCGTGTTCTTTTCATTTTTAAAGGCAATCAGTTTCTTCGGATTCTTTGTAAAGGTAGTTCCGGTTGTCATACTTAGTTTCTCCCATGGAATTGTAGTTGACAGCAGCTTCTCCTTGTCGTAATATTTTAGTTTTACGCCAGATTGGTCTGTATCTAAGTTCTCAAGCGCATATTTCACCCAACGAAGTCGCCTTGAATAGTCAAGAACAAACAAGAAACCCAAGAATAAAGTAGTCAACATAAAACCGTTAAGGCTGGTGTTAAGTCCTGCGGCAATGAGAATTATTAAATACAATAAAAAAGTCCAACTAAGAATACCTTGTTGTCTCTTCTGATAGGGTTGGGGACTCAGATTAATATTGATTCTCTCGTTTTCCATATTTTAGGTCTAACGTTTTCGGGCTTTGCGTTCGGGCGGGTTTCTGAGAACAAAGCTTCAATTTACTACTATAGTTCATTAGAAGCACAAAGCTTCACGCTTGCACGTCAGCCCGCCTGACGCAAAACCCGTGTGTGTGCCTCGCATGAGCGATGTCACACGCTTGTGAAAGCTATTGAAAAA
>JAZKDU010000025.1:0-43515 GCA_040387415.1 Bacteroidota bacterium | reverse complement strand
GATTTTTTCAATAGCTTTCACAAGCGTGTGACATCGCTCATGCGAGGCACACACAACGGGCTTATTCAAAAGCGGTAGACGAGCAACTTGCAAGTTCATTGCTTTCTATTAACTTTATCACGTGGACAGAGAAGTGCTTTTCATCCGCTTCTGCATAAGCCCGCGGAACGTTATAACTAAACCGCTGGACGAGAGAATGACAAAAACATTTTACATAATTATATACTTTTGTCTTCTTAACATCATTTCGTTCGGACAGACAGCTAAGGTTATTCAAAGCTTGGACACAGCAAAACTTGCTGTTTTTTATAAAAGCGGTTCGACCTTAACACAAGGTCAAATAAAAACGGCAGACTCGATTCTTATTAATGTTGTTAATTATTACAACGCAAAGGTCGACAAGGGACAAACTCCCAACAATGACACTATAGTGTTATCATTTGGAGCTGCCGACAAAATCGACATTGAAAAGTACTGTCGACAGTATACTGTTACTGTTTTTAATGATGGTTCTGTTAATATAAACGCATTTTGTTTTTGCCAGAACATGGTAAAGATTGAACTGATTAATTGGAAGAAAACACCCATTAAAATACATGACGGTGGAAGTTGCGTTTTTTCAGTTCGGCTTGACCTTACAACGGGACTCGGACAAATGATGAAAGTTAATGGAATGTAAGCTTTGTGCAGCGGCCAAGTTATAACAGCAAGCAAAAGCAAGCGGCTACGGGATTAATTAAGGCTCCCCGTTGATCCTAGCGTCCCGCTAAGTTCTTTTTAATACGGCCTCCGGACGAATGCTATTTCTCATTGGATCACAATACCACCAATTCAATAATTCGTGAAATTCGTGGCAAAAAACTAAAAATCTCCTGCTTCTATTAGCCTGATGGCATCTTCAATCGCTTTATCCTCACCGGCTCCGTTGTAATCCTCTTTTAGACTGGAATTAAACATTACCGCAACTCCCTGCCACATAAAAGCGGAAAATGAGCCGCGCATATCTTTTACAATATCATACGTAGTTTTACCGGTTTCCCGATCCACAAGCTTAATTAATAAGCGTCCTTGGGTTACTGTTAAATTTTTCAGCTCTTTCCCGAATTCATCCTTTAACTGTTTTTCAGCGAGCTTCATATACCGTTTCCGGTCATTTTCATTTGGGATCTGGGCCAATAACTTATCATATTCCTTTAGCCTTGCGGCAGCCAGAATAGCGTAGGGATACACTTTTTTTACATTGTATTTCATGCGGTCCCACTTGGCTGCGTCCTTTTTATTTTTAAAAACACGGGGAACAAAACAAACTACTGATGGCAGGGTGGCATAGGGGATAGTATCACCATTATGCAGCGTAGCGCGAACTACTAGTCCGCTTCCTGGCAACACAGGAGCTTGTACTGCCGAAGGGGTTACAACAGGGGCAACCCCTTGTGCAAAACTGAAAAAGGGTAATAGAAAAATAAATATGATTATTCTGTTTGCCATACAACTTATTAAGCAAATCTTGTACCCAATTTAATTACAGTTCAAGTTATTGGGTTTAAGGTTAATAGAGGCTTTTTAGGCTTATTCCCTTAAAATTACAATAATCTATTTGCTTTCCATTTGGAAGCAGCTTTTTCTGTTTCCTCCTGTTTTGGCCGAACTGAACCTTTTTGGTCGCCCATTATTTTTGCGCCAAACAAAGCGGCAATAATGGACTCATCATCCGTTTCGGTGGCAAGCATTTCAGGTGAAAAATGTTGTTTTATGAAGTGAGTATCAAAATTACCGGATGTAAAGGCTTTGTGTTTTAATACAAACCTGCAAAAACTTAACGTTGTTTCTACTCCCGTGATTTGGTAATCGTCAATGGCACGGATCATGCGGCTGATCGCTTCTTCTCTATCCTTACCAAATGTGATTAGTTTGGCAATCATAGGGTCATAATAAATAGGAATGTCCATACCTTCTTCAAAACCATCATCTACCCGAACACCAAGTCCTTGCGGACGTTTATACGTAACCAGCGTTCCAATATCCGGTAAAAAATTATTGGTTGGATCTTCAGCATACACTCGCACTTCAAGACTATGCCCATGAATTTTCAAATCTTGCTGAGCAAAGGAAAGCTTTTCGCCACGTGCAACTTTTATTTGTTCTTTTACCAGATCAATTCCTGTAATCATTTCAGTTACAGGGTGTTCTACCTGTAAGCGCGTATTCATTTCAAGAAAATAAAAGTTTTTATTCTCATCCAATAAAAATTCAACTGTTCCTGCACCTTCGTAATTACAAGCTTTTCCAACATTAACGGCACATTCTCCCATTGCTTTGCGGATTTCCGGAGTAAGTACTGATGAAGGAGCCTCTTCAATCACCTTTTGATGACGTCTTTGGATAGAACATTCGCGTTCAAATAAATACACAATATTACCGTGCGAGTCGCCTAAAATTTGAATTTCAATATGCCTTGGACCGGCAACATAGCGTTCAATAAATACAGCACCATCACCAAATGCAGAAGTAGCCTCACTTACAGCAAGATTCATCTGCTCTTCAAATTCTTCAATACGTTCAACAATACGCATTCCTTTTCCACCACCGCCAGCACTAGCTTTTATTAATAGTGGAAAGCCGGTTTGAAGTGCAATCTTTTTTCCTTCTTCCACATTAGTTATTGCTCCTTCTGATCCGGGAACCATTGGAATATTATATTTTTTAGCCGCAGCTTTCGCTGATAATTTATCACCCATCATATTCATTGCTTCTGGTGATGGCCCAATAAATACAATGCCTGCTTTCTTCACTGCTGAAGCAAAAGCTGCATTTTCTGATAAAAATCCATAACCCGGATGAATGCCATCAACCCCAAGTTGTTTTGCAACTTCAATGATTTTATTTCCTAATAAATAGGATTGGTTGGATGGTGGCGGTCCAATGCATACGGCTTCATTTGCATATCTAACAAAAGGAGCATTTCTGTCGGCTTCCGAATATACAGCAACGGTTTTAATACCCATTTCATGGCAGCTGCGCATGATACGTAATGCAATTTCTCCCCGGTTAGCTATTAGTATTTTATTCATAATAATCAATTATATTGTAATAATATTGTATTCAGAAGACCCTAAATAAAAGCACTTTGCAAGCTTTAAAACGAAAAAATGCAGGTGTTTATTTGAATTGATACAAACCTAATAAAAAAATACTTAAAATGACTAAATTTGAAGTATTACTGTAAAGAGTTTAGTGCTCAATTGAGATTAATAATAAAATAACGGACACCTGTAATATACAATGGAAGCAACCAATCACGAGGATAAAATTTTTGATAAAGTTTCATTTGCTAACAAAGAGCTGAAAAACAGAACGTTTGAAAAATGTACTTTTAATAATTGTGACTTCTCCGGCAGTAATTTAGCTGTTAATAGTTTTAATGAGTGCCAATTTGTTAATTGTAATATGGCCATGGCAAAGCTTGGTAAAACAAAGCTTACGGATGTTTTATTTAAAGATTGTAAACTAATAGGTATCAATTTTTATGAATGTAATGATTTTATGTTCAGCGTAAGCTTCTTGAATTGTAATTTAGATTATGCTTCTTTTGCAGCTAAGAAAATGGCGAAAACAAAATTTAATAACTCCTCCTTAAAAGAAACAAATTTTTCAAATTCTGATCTTACGAATGTTGTGTTTCAAAATTGCAATTTGGAAAATGCAATATTTAATAAAACGCAATTAAAAAATACCGATTTTACTACTGCCTATAATTACACCATCGATCCTGAAGAGAATTTTATCAAAAAGGCTAAATTTTCAAGAGACCGGCTGGAAGGACTTTTGGTTAAATATGAACTTGATATTGAATAAATTTATTTAATACATAATTTGGCGCAGTTTTTGAATTAATTAATCGGAAATTTATATTTCTTTTTTTATTAGAATAATTTACATTTGTAATTCAATTAAATTTTAACTCCTAAAACAAAACAAAAAATGAAAAAAATCATCGCATTATTTACAGTATTAGCATTTATGCTAAACATGGCAATTGCTCAGGAAGGATCAAAAGCTAAAGTACAAGAGCCTAAAAAAGAAGTTAAAAAGGAACAAGAAGCAAAAGCAAAAAAAGATGAAAAAGCTCCAAAGGCTGATGCAGGAAGAGTTGAAAAAAATGAAAGTCCGGCAGGAGCTCCATTAAAAAAAGATGGTACACCTGACAAACGTTACAAAGAAAACAAAGAAGTAAAACCAGCTGCAGGCCCTACTAAAAAAGACGGAACTCCAGATATGCGTTATAAGGAGAATCAAGCACCAGCACCAAAGAAATAGTTATCTGTTTTGAAATTTTAAAAAGGATCTGCTTAAAGCAGATCCTTTTTTTTTGAAGATATTGATATTACAAGCTCTTTAAAATGCGTTTTGCACGTGAATAAAAAGCTGCAGTAGTTTTAGGCAACTGATCTTCAATAGCCGCTTTTAGCTCATTTTGTAATTCGGGATGTTTTTTGGTAATGTTGGCAATGGCTTGCATCGCATGAACTTTCACTGCAACCGTTTCAGTCGGTGAAAGCATCATGTTAAAACAAATGTTTATTAATTTACCCTGCAGTTTGTCGGGAATATTTTTGGAGGCTAATACATGCATCATATTCCTTTTTACCCCATCTACTTTGAAATCCTCAACAGTATTAATAAAGCGTGAAATATAGGGGGTAAGCAATTCCGGATGTTTTTCATTTACAATAACCAGCAGCCAGGCAGCACGTTGCGGCAATGGTGCTTTTTCCTCATAAATAATATCAACAATTTTTTTGAATTTAGCGGGATCGTTTCCAATCGCTTTTGCAATCACATCAGTATTAGAGCGTGAATGCTCCTGGAGCAATTGTTCAACAAAATTCATCTGTATATTTTGTTTTAAATATTCAATTAAAAATGCAAGCTCATTTCCTGATAAACCCGAACTGCCATTTTGGGCTTATTGCAGGCTATTTCAAGAAATAAACTGAATTTAATTACATAAAGGTTTACCGTTACTTCAATTCAGGCAACGTATATTTTCTGCCTTCATTTTGTTTTTTCAAATAATCCATAAGCGGGGAAAAATAATCGAGCATTGCTTTGGCGCTTAATTCGCTTCCTGTTTTTTCTTTTAAAACCTCTCGCCAATCCTTACTAGCGCCCGGACTCATGATGTCAGCAATAAATTTACCAACTTCCTTATTCCCATAATAATTTGTAGAATGCGGATCCTGATGTAAAATGTTTTTTGCGATATGGTCATGCACCTGGAATAGCAAGATGTAGGACAAAGCGTAATCGTAATATTGAGCAGGATCATCGTTTATGTGTGTTTTTGTTGCTGCATCACAATACTCTTCACCTCTTGCCGCAGCAGGAGCGATCCCTTGATATTGGCCTGCAAGCTCCCACCAACGTTTATTCAATTGATCAGCTGGTAAATTATCAGCATAAAAATTGTGTTCAAACATACTCATGGTTCCTGTGCTGAATGGAATAAACACCACATAGTTTAAGGCTTCTTTTAATAAAGTTTGCATCTCATCCGATTTTGAATTTTTCGGGATAAGATTTAAATTTTCCATAAATGGTTTTTGCATTGCAGCCATTCCCATCATACTTCCCAAGGCCTCATGGTAAGCACGGTTGGCACCTTCACGCAATACTACAGGCACTTCTGGGGTGCTGTAAGAAAGGTAATAATAGATGTGTCCTAATTCATGGTGCGAAGTTTCGTACCATTCACTGTTTGGAATAACACTCATTAAGGAGCGAACATCTTTATCGTAATCCATGTGCCATGCCGAAGCGTGATTATTCTTTTTATATTTCGCATCTGCAGGAGCAGGGTACAGATCCGATTTTTCCCAGAACGTTTTTGGTAATTCCGGAAATCCTAAACTTACATAAAAACGCTCGCCTTGTTTAACAATCCATTCCGCATCTTTTGTTTTTAAAGCGCTATCTAAATTAATACCTTTTACATCCACTAAGCTACTCCAGTCTTGCCCCCAGCGGTTAGGCAGCCAATGCGCAGGGATAAGATCAGGTACTTCTTTTACACCGTACTTTTTAGCGAATTCGTAACGTGCATAGGTATGTAATTCACGGAAAAGCGGAGACAGCTCTTTGTTAAATTTCTGAAGCATATCTACCATTTCCTTTGTGGTCATGCCATAATCAGAAACCTGGTATTCAAAGTAATCTTTATATCCTAATCCCTGAACCGTTTTATTACGAAGGTCTCTCAGGTTCAATAAACCATTTTTAAGTCCTTTGCCAACTTCCTTACTAGCGTCCCATGCTTTTTGACGCTTTACAAGATTTTTTTCATCTGCAAGAATTTCATCAATTGCATTGGTAGAAACCGATTTACCATCAATTTTAAAATCAAATCCAAACAGGTCTTCGGTTTGTTTGGTTTCAGCTTTAATGCGCGCTTTAACTATGTCCTGTACTGTTTCGGGATTATTGGCAGCTTTGTATATAATACTTTTTAATTGTTTTACCTGAAGTGGTGTAAGCTTATCCTGCTCCACCAGGTATTTAGTAGCAAATTCAATGATTGCAGTACTTCCAGTATATTCCGCTAACGCTTCCTGAGCTTTGTTATTAGCAATAGCATTTGTTGAATCGCCTTCTATAATTCGTGTCTGCGTCAACCAGGAAGCTTCATTTCCAATAATATTTAGTTCCTGATATTTTTTATTGTAATCGTTTAGGTAGGTTTGCACACTATCCTGCAAACCTTTATTTGATGAGTCGTTCGTTGCATTTTTATCATTCCCACATGAATAAAGAATTGCAGCAGCTGCGAATAGAAAAATATTTTTTGTCATAATAATTTTTTTTTGGAACAAATGTAATAAAAAATAAGCTGTTCCTTTTTCAGTGTCCGTTGCAGGAGCAGTATAATATAAAGCTGTTTTTGTTATCTTTGCCTAATATGTCCAGTTCAAAACAAAAAGTAATCATTGTTGGCCCCGCTTTTCCTTTAAGAGGCGGCATTGCAAATTTTAATGAAGCTTTTTGCAGGGCAATGAATACGGCAGGTATTGATGCCAAGGTAATTTCATTTTCATTACAATATCCAGGCTTTTTATTTCCCGGAAAAACACAATATGATACCGGTAAAGGTCCTCAGGATATTGTTATTGAAACAAAAATAAATTCTGTTAACCCTTTAAACTGGCTGAAAGTAGCACGCCAAATAAAGCGTGAGCAGCCCGATTATGTTGTGTTTAGATATTGGCTGCCTTTTATGGGACCTTGCCTGGGAACCATTGCAAAGCTGATAAAAAAGGGGACTTCTATTAAAACCATTGCTATTACTGATAATCTTATCCCTCACGAAAAGCGGATTGGAGATACTGTGTTTACGCGTTATTTTGTGAATCAGTGTGATGGCTTTATTGCAATGTCACAGTCTGTTCTCGATGATTTGAAGAATTTTATAACTACGGATAACAAAGTTTTTTTGCCACATCCCATTTATGATATTTTTGGTGAAAAGGTAAGTAAACAAAAGGCTATAGACCATTTAAAACTGGATCCAAAAAGCAAATATATTTTATTTTTTGGTTTTATTCGTAAGTATAAAGGGCTTGATTTGCTGCTGGAAGCAATGGCTGATAATCGGATTAAAGAATTGGATGTAAAGCTTATTGTTGCAGGGGAATACTATGAAGATGCATCTCCTTACAATCATATTATTTCAAAAAACAATCTTGAAAACAATGTTATTTTAAAAACAGAATACATTGCACCTGAGGAAGTACGCTATTATTTTTGCGCAGCAGATTTAATTACACAACCATACAGAACCGCTACTCAGAGTGGGGTTACCCAAATTGCTTATCACTTTGAAAGACCAATGCTGGTAACAAATGTTGGAGGTTTACCGGAAATTGTTCCACACAATAAAGTAGGCTATGTTACTGAAATTAATTCAGAAGCCATTGCTGATGCAATTGTTGATTTTTATGCGAACAATAAAGAACCGCTATTTACCAATCACATTTTAATAGAAAAGCAACGTTTTCTTTGGAGTACGTTTGTAAAAGGTGTGCAGGGGTTGTTTGAAAAAATCACCGGGAATAAAAACTAATTCTAGGCTTTGAGTTCTGGAAATTTCATTTTTAACTTTTCGAGTGTTTCCACCACTTTTTTAGCAATCAAAAATTCTTTATACCAGTTTTGGTCAGCAGGGATTATGTTCCAATCTGCGTATTTGGAACATTTTTCAAAAACATCACTATAGGCAAGCATATAATTATCCCACAAACCGCGCTCTTTAATATCATTATCGTTGTGCTTCCACATTTTTTCGGGATCCTGTTGACGTTCTTCTAAACGCTCGAGTTGTTTTTCCTTAGAAACGTGTAAATAAAATTTAAGAACAATCGTTCCAGTTTCCTTCATTAATTTTTCGAAATTGTTAATGTGCTCAAACCTCTGTTTAATAGTCTTTTCGTCTACCCATTTATGCACACGCTGTATCAGAACATCTTCATAGTGCGAACGATTGAAAATATGTATCATTCCTTTTTCAGGTGCGTTTTGGTGGATGCGCCACAAGAAATCATGTTTCATTTCAAGTGAAGACGGCTGTTTAAAGGAAAAAATTCGGAAGCCCATAGGGTTTATTGCATCAAAAACATTTTTTACTGCGCCATCCTTTCCTGAGGCGTCAAGCCCCTGGATTATTATTAATAGGGAATGTTTGCCTTCAGCATACAATAAATTTTGAACCTTTTCAAATGAGGCTTTTAGCTTTAGAAGCTCTTTTTTAGTGCTCTCCTTATCAAATTTTTTTGGAGCCTTTGTATCAATCGCACTTAATTTTATTTTCATTCGTATAATAATTTTAAACCCTAATGCCTATAATTAATATGTCATCTACTTGTTCATATCCTTTTTTCCAATTTTCAACAAACAGATCTAAATGCTTTTCTTGTTCCTTCATTGCTAAGTCCTTGATGCTTAGTAGAATTTCTCTGAACTTTTTGCTGGTTAGTTTTTTTCCTTCCGGCCCTCCAAATTGATCAGCATATCCATCCGTAAAAATGTAAAATGTATCACCTTTTTGCAGCTGTACTGTATGGGTTTCAAAATATTGATCATTTTTTGTTAATCCGCCAATAGCTACTTTGGTAGCTTTTATTTCTTCAATTAATGTGCTATCTTTTCTGATGATCCAAAGCGGCCTGTTTGCCCCAGAGAATTCAATTATATTCGTTTTTAAATCGATGGAACAGAAAGCTAAGTCCATGCCATCTCTGGTAGATTCAGCATTTTCAGACTGCCTAAGAGAAGCTTTTATTCCTTTGTTTAATAACGACAAAATAGTACTAGGGTTGTTCTCATTTCTTATTGCGTCATTTAATCTCTCTGAGCCAACAATACTCATAAATGCCCCAGGAACACCGTGCCCGGTGCAATCAACAGCCGCAATTAATATTTTTTGTTCATTTTGCGCGAACCAGTAAAAGTCACCACTCACTATGTCTTTGGGTTTGTATAATACAAAACTATGCTGTAATGCGGCTAAAATATCACTGCGATGAGGTAATGTAGCACGCTGTATCCGCAAAGCATAGTGAATACTGTCAGTTATAGCCTTGGTTTTTTCCTCTATTATTCTGTATGCGTTTTCTATTTTTTTATTAGTAATATCCAGCTCGCGGTTGGCTCTTTGTTTTTGACGATAGCCCCTTAGTATAAAAATGACAAGTGCTATTACCAGTGCAAAGCCTATTAGAAACGCATTGCGCAAAACAATTTGTTTGTCAACAATTGCCTTTTGTTTTTCAATTTCGACATCTTTAATTAACAGATTTTGTTTTTCCTGTTCCGTTGCAAGAGTATGTTTCAGATTAATAAAGTTGACATTATTGGTTCTTGCTTTCATTGAGTCGTTACAAACAATATACAAGTGATAAAATTCAGCCGCTTTTTGGAAGTTTTTGAGTTCTGAATAAGTGTAGGCAAGACTTTGAACGACTTCGCTCATCACAGTATAGTTTTTATTCTTGTTGTCTGATACCAATTTATAAGCTTTCAACTGATATTCAAGTGCTTTATTATAATTACCTAGTTTTAAGAAATCTATCCCTATCAGGTTACACAGATAAATAATATTTTCTTCACTTCCGGCTTTTTCTGCAATAGTTAATCCTTTTTGCCTTAATGCCGATGCTTTGGTATGGTTCCCCAACTTTTCATACATACGTGATGTTTCATTTAAGGATGCCGCTATTTCAGCCGGTATTCCAACCCGTTCACGTATTTCAAGACTCTTTAGATAATATTCAAGCGCATTATGTTCTCCCTTGTCATCATCATCAATACCATAGGTACCTTCATACACATTACCAATGGCGCTCAATATATAGGAAGCGGCATGTTCATCTTTCAAATCATTAAAAATTCTTAAACTTTTTGCATAGTATTCAATAGCTACATTTGGTTCATTCGGCCTGTATATAAATCCAATAAATTTGTAAATGCTTGCCAGTAATTTTTTGTAACCATTTGCTTCTGCCAGTCTCTTCGCTTTAATTAAATAATCAAGGGAATTATCGTATTTCTCATGGAAATAGTAATATACCCCAATCGTGAATTGAGAGTTAGCTATACTTTTCGGATGATTTATTTTGTTTGCTAATTTTAATGCTTCTTCTGCATAAAATAGTGAATCACAAGCGAAACACAATTGACGGCAGATTTGAATCTTCGTTGTGTCCTCCTTAGCAGTTATTAAGCTGATTCTCAATGAATCAATCTCTTCTTGTTGGGCTGTTAAGCTGTTACAAAAAAAGAATAGCAATAAGAAATAAATAAAATATTTAATTTTTTTTTTCAATGAAAAAAATGTTTTAAGGACTTTAAATATTCATTTAATTGAGTTATCCGGAACAGAATGTTAGCTGCTCAAATTGAGCGCAAATATAGTATAAAGTGTGTAAACACAAGAGTTTCTTTGTTTGGAAAGCACATATAATTAAAGTTGTATTGAAAAAACACTATGGTTGATTTGTTTTTAACAACTCCGTTAAACTGTTGAAAACATTATAATTTCGGATGGTTTAAGATAATTATATTTGTAATTATTATAAAAAATAAGTTATGTCAGAAATATATTTTCACAAAAAAATAGCAATGCAGTTAGGTATTGCGGAACGTCAGGTAGAGGCAACTGTTAAATTATTAGACGAAGGTGCTACTATTCCATTCATTTCCCGTTACCGGAAAGAAATGACCGGCAGTCTTGATGAAGTTCAGGTTGCAGGAGTTCGTGATGAGATGGAACGATTGAGAATATTGGAGAAAAGGCGTGAGGCAATTATTGAATCTATTGAAAGCCAGGGAAAACTAACACCAGAATTGATTCAACAGTTAAGAGCTGCCGAAACGCTGTCAAAACTTGAAGATATTTATTTGCCTTACAAACCAAAACGTAGAACACGTGCTACTATGGCTCGCGAAAAAGGTTTGGAGCCTTTAGCACAGCTATTGTTTGAGCAGAAAAAAATAAACCTGGAAGCAGAAGCGGAAAAATATATTTCAGAAGAGAAAGAGGTTAAAACAACAGGAGAAGCCCTTGATGGTGCCAGAGATATTATGGCGGAATGGGTGAATGAAAATGTGGAAGCGCGTGAAAAAATCCGTCAGCTATTTAAAGAGCAGGCAACCATTAAAAGCAAAGGTTTTAAAGGCAAGGAAGAGGTAGGTGAAAAGTTTAAAGATTATTTTGACTGGGAGGAGCGTTTAATGTCATGCCCATCACATCGCATGCTTGCTATGCGCAGAGGGGAGAATGAAGATATCCTTTCCCTAATAATTGCTCCGCCTGAAGATGCAGCTTTGGATATTTTATACAACCAGTTTATAACTGCTGATAACAGTGCTTCACAGCAGTTTCGTTTAGCTGTCGAGGATTCCTATAACCGTATGATGCAGGTTTCCATAGAATCGGAAATGAGGATGTATACTAAGGAGTTGGCAGATGAAAAAGCAATCCAGGTGTTTGCTGAAAATTTAAAGGAATTGCTGCTTGCTTCCCCGCTTGGACAAAAGGCAATATTGGGTATTGATCCGGGTTTCCGCACGGGTTGTAAAGTTGTGGCCTTAGATAAACAAGGAAAGTTATTAGAAGATACAGTGATTTATCCTCACGAAACAAATAAAATATTTGAGTCAAGACATAAAATCATGGGGTTATGTGCGAAGCATAATATTGAAGCAATTGCTATTGGTAATGGTACTGCAGGCCGTGAAACGGAATCTTTTGTTAGGGGAATTGAAGGATTGCCGAAGGAGATTAATGTAATAATGGTTAACGAAAGCGGTGCATCCATTTATTCCGCTTCAGATGTAGCACGTGAAGAATTTCCTGATAAAGATATTACTGTTCGCGGAGCTGTTTCTATTGGCCGAAGATTAGCAGACCCTTTAGCGGAGCTGGTTAAAATTGATGCAAAATCAATAGGAGTAGGGCAATACCAGCATGATGTGGATCAATATGAGATAAAGAAAAAGCTGGACGAAGTGGTGGAAAGCTGCGTAAACAGGGTAGGAGTGGAAGTAAACACAGCAAGCAAACAATTACTTTCTTATGTATCGGGTTTAGGGCCTCAATTGGCAAGAAATATTGTTGAATACCGTAATGAAAATGGACCTTTTAAATCTAAAAAAGAGCTTAGTAAAGTGCCTCGTATGGGTGAAAAAGCTTTCGAACAGGCTGCCGGGTTTTTACGTGTATTAAACAGCAAACACCCTTTGGATAAAAGTGCTGTGCACCCTGAAAGCTACTCCATTGTTGAAAAAATGGCTGCTGATTTAAATTGCACCATTCAGCAGTTAATGACGGAGAAGGAACTTCGAAAACAAATTGTACTTCAAAAATATGTATCTGAAAAGATTGGTTTACCTACTTTAACAGATATTATGAATGAGTTGGACAAGCCAGGACGTGACCCCCGCAAATCATTTGAGGTATTTGCATTTGATAATAGTGTGCATGACATGAAAGACCTTCGCATTGGCATGCGTTTACCCGGAATTGTAACAAACGTTACTAACTTTGGGGCCTTTGTTGATATAGGGGTTCATCAGGATGGCCTGGTTCATATCAGCCAGCTGTCAAATACCTTTATTGACGATCCTAATAAAATAGTAAAAGTGCAGCAACAGGTAATGGTTACTGTTACTGAAGTTGATGTGCAACGCAAACGTATTGCCTTATCCATGAAGGATAATGCTGTTCAGGCCGCATCGCCAGTCACTCCGTCCAAACCTGCTAATAATAGTAATAAATCAAAGGCTGCTCCGCCTGCAAATGATTTTGCTTCTCAGCTGGCTGCACTAAGAGATAAGTTTAATTAAATAACTTATTCACATTGATATTGTTGATTTTTTTGTTTTCTCAGAAAAATGCAGAGATGTGAATTTTGTAAATTCGCATTTCTGCTCATAACAGGTCAGTTGTGAAGTTAAAACTCTTAGTTATAAAAATTATAAATGATAAACGATACATACAGACATAAGGGTTTGCGGAAGCAACTGGCATCACTGCTTAAAGAAAAAGGTATTGAAAATGCAGAAGTACTAAAAGCCATAGAAACCGTGCCACGCCATTTGTTTTTAAACAGTTCTTTTATTGAACGTGCGTATCTTGATATTGCTTTTCCGATAGGAGCAGGGCAAACAATATCACGCCCACATACCGTAGCTTTTCAAACAGAATTATTGAAACTCAAACGTGGAGATAAAGTGCTTGAAATTGGAACAGGATCTGGATATCAAACCAGTATATTACTTGAAATGGGAGCAAAAGTGTTCACCATTGAACGTCAGAAGGAGCTGTTTGATAAAACCAAAGTGTTTTTGCCTACTATCGGTTACGATACAAAATTCTTTTATGGAGATGGTTATAAAGGCTTGCCTGTATTTGCACCTTTTGATAAAATTATAATTACGGCAGGAGCTCCCATAATTCCGGATGCTTTATTGGGTCAACTTAAAGTAGGCGGCAGATTGGTAATACCAATAGGCGATAAAGTGCAGATAATGACCCTTATAGAGAAAATTGCGGATAAAAAATTTGAAAAAACTGAATACGGAGAATTTAAGTTCGTCCCTTTATTAGAAGATAAGGAGTGGGGAGGGTAAAATATCGCTTAGTAAAAGTGGTTATACCAAAATTTATTATACCTTTAACCAACTGAAACAAATGTTAACTATTAACAACTTTTAATTTAATAAAATGAAAAAAGTTTTATTTTCAACTATCGTTTTAATTATATCTCTAACATGGTCTTGTAAAAAAGAAGAACCGCAACAAGGTTATGGCAATGGAAACGGAGGAACATCGGGTACTTCAGGAACATCCGGTACTTCGGGAACGTCAGGGACTTCTGGTACATCGGGAACATCAGGTAGTTCCGGTACATCGGGAACATCAGGCAGTTCAGGATCATCAGGAACAACGGGGTCTGGAAATAATTTTAGTATAGGTGGTTCAAATTATTCTAATCTAAATTCAGATTGTGGTGGGGATCCAGCCACAAATAATTTTTATTATATTGTTGGTTATGATACCGTTAATAATTATGTAGTTCAGGTAAATCTTGGTGTGACCGCAATCCCTACTTCAGCGGCAAATTATCCAGTTCAACTTTATGATATTAATACAGGAAGCCCTCCATCATTAGGTAATGCTACCGTTTTGGCTGGTAATGGCAATACTGCAGCAACTAATTACTATTCCATGGGTGGAGGAACTGTTTATATTACTATTGTTAACGGAAAAATTAAAGCTACTTTTTCAAATATCGGAGTGTCAAATTTTGATGCAACTGCTAATACAACTGTTTCAGGTTCTGTTACTTGTCAGTAAATTTATTCATATTTTAAATAATTATCAGCAAAATGAAAAAAGTACTCTTTTCAACTCTAGTTCTAATTTTATCACTAACATGGTCTTGTAAAAAAGAAGAAGCGCAACAGGGGTATGGCAATGGGAATGGAGGAACATCCGGCACTTCCGGGACATCGGGTACGTCAGGCACTTCCGGAACATCTGGATCATCCGGCACTTCCGGTACATCAGGGTCCTCAGGGACTTCTGGAACATCGGGTTCATCAGGTTCTTCAGGATCGTCAGGTACAATGGGTGGAAATAATTTTAGTATTAATGGTGGAAGTTATACTAACCTTGGTTCGGATTGCAATACTTCTGGTAATACATTTTCCCTTTTTGCTTTTAATAATGATACTACCACGGCTTTTCAGGTAATTTTGGGAACAAATTCAGTACCCACTTCTTCAGCAAGTTACCCAGTTGTTCTTTATGACGTAAACACCGGAAATCCGCCCTCACTAGGAAATGCGACTATTGTTGCCGGAACGGGCAATTCTCCTGGTACTTATTATTATTCCACTGGTGGCGGCACAATTAGTGTAACTATAGTTGGTGGAAAAGTAAAAGCAACTTTTTCAAATATCCCCGTGGTAAATTTCGATGGAACAAGTACCACAACTGTTTCAGGTTCAGCTACATGTCTATAGTAATTAATATTTTTTTAAATAAATTAACAGCTAAATGAAAAAAGCAATTTTTCCAATTTTAACTCTTTTATTTTTACTTACCTGGTCTTGTAAAAAAGAACCGCAACAAGGTTATGGTGGTGGCGGTGGTGGTGGCGGCCTCAATCCAACTTCACCAAATTTTGCTGATTTTGAATTTTCAGGAATATTCAGAGGGTCTTTTTATTCCGCAGGCTCAACTTCTTCCATTGAAGGTTATATAACAATAGATACTGCAGGGGCTACTACCCTCGATCTTTTGTCTGGGAGAATGAAGGGAACGTCAGTGAAAACAGGTGGTAATTATAATATAACGATAACGTATGTTACTGGGATTTTTCAAAATGTAAGTAACATTACTGGTACTATCGAAATCTCTACCAGAACTTTATATCTTAGCGGAACCAACCCTGATGGCTCTCAGGTAACCATTGGCGGTCAAACACCAGAGGTTCTAACTACTGGTGGCTGGGAAAACCTTTCTAAATCAGCTGTGTTTTTTACACATAACGAAAGTTGTAAAGCATCTGTTACAATAAATGGAGTTACATTGAGTGGTTTAAATAATCATTATGAATCTGGTGGTTTATGTAGCTCTACCTATGCTTTATGGAATACAGTTCGCTGCAATTTTGACAATGAGCAATCACAAATTTTTTGTCATAATATTACACTAGCAGGGCTTAATGGTCAATCTACTACCTACACGGATTGTAATACCATAGCTTTTTACTTAAATAAAAGTACGAGCTATAATTATACAGTAAATTGGGAAAACGGGCAGACTTCTTCCGGAAGTTTTACTTCTCCCAGTGGTGGTGGTCAACTGCCTATTTGTATTTCAAATGAAGGGCAGGAATGTAATTTTTCATTAAATGACAAATGGATTTCTTCAAGTGGAACTGGTATTATAATTTCAGGAGCAATTGGTTCTTTCTATTCATTTAGCAGTAACTGGCAAGATTTTGTTAATGGTGGATTCGTAAGTATGGGAAGCGCGAACCTTAAAAATATTTCGCAAGTAAATTCTACGGAATGGAATTGCCACGTTTTATGGATGAAGAGAATTAATGGAACTCCAAATTCTATTCATTGGGCTACAGATGGAACTATTGTAATGAGTTCTGACGGAAACACCATAACAGTTTCAGCCACACTTGATAGTGGTTATGGTTCCGCTACATATACAAGGGTATTATGATACTGATATAGTTTTTATTTTAAAGGCGGTCTAAAACAGACTGCCTTTTTTTATATCCCAATAGTAATAACCTAAGTTCGGTTATTATTTTAATAGCGAATCCATTATGCATTAGCTTTAAAAGGGATGTCCTCACGAACCCGTTTTTATGGGAGAGGAGGGAACTTCCTGATTGTAAACTTATATCCTTTAAAATTAAGAAAGATCTCTCGCAGAAGCTCAAGATGACACACGAGAAGGCACTATTTAGAAGCGAAATGAACAGGCACTAATAATCGACAACAGGGTTTGTATATTAAACTTATTTATCCCAAGCAAAGCCAATAAAAAAACCGCTTTCGCGGTTTCTTTATTAACTATTTGATTGTTTGACTTAGTTACATCCCATCACACCAATTCCATCCACTTCTTCTACTTCAACATCACCAGATAAATCAAAAGGATCTTCATTATCTGCTTCAAGATTTAAAGCTAAATATTTTCCGGAAAATCCAATAGAACCACCGTTAACACTTAACTCACCTTCTTTAGAAAAATATAAAGCCGGTTTAGTGAAATCCATTACATAGGTAAAGCCTTTGTTAGTGAAATCATCAGCATTTGAGCTAGTGCTGTCAATATTGTCAATCCAATTAACAACATCATAATTACCAGCAGCTTCATCAGCATAAACGATGTACATAGCCATTCCTGTAAAAAGAGTTTCTACACTTGTAGTGTCGCCATTTAAAATAGCTTCAAAATCACCTGCAATACCAAGTACCATTGAAACACCAGTAAAGCTTGGTCCAAATAGGTTCATACTGCTATCAGATGCCGATAAACAGAATGTATAACCAATATCCAGAGTTGAAGTTCCAGCCTGAACTGTTCCTCCACCAGAATTTCCACCAAAAGAACCTGCACTTATGTAAAGTGTTCCACCCTCAGTAGTTTCTACCCATTCAACACCGTTGGAAGAAGAGAAGTTAAAACCTTCACCGCCATCAGCAAACGAAAAACCACCTGTTTTACGATTGTAGACACCTTTAACTCTTCCTTTGTCGTCAACAATTTTGATTTTTTTGATTTTTCCAGCAAATTGTTTTGCTTTTTTAATAACCGCCAAATCTTTTTCGGAAGAAGAAACATATCCATTTCCATTTCCTGGACCTGGAGTTTCCTTATTACATGACGTTACTAGCATAACTGCTGAAAAAGCTAATGCCCCAATAAGGGACATTAACTTAATGCTTTTTATTTTTTTCATTAGCATTTTTGTATTAAAGGTTAATATTAAAACGCAAAACCTAATCTGATTTTAGCATTTACTGTTGGACCAAAGTTGAATTGAGAATCTCCTTTTTGATCGTTGTATGTTGTAGCTGGATCAGTTGTCCAAGTTTGCTCAGTTTTAACTTTTGCATCTTTAGTTAAGCTAAGACCAAGTCCCATTTCAGCACCTAAATATAAGTGTTTTGCAATGTAATAGTCAAAACCAACTGGTAACATAAGTCCCATTCTGATAAAACCATCTTCTCCTTTAGTAGTTTTGCTTTGAACGCTAACTTCTGTAGCAGCTGGACTAGCTAATTCAGATGATTCAACTACTTTTTTAGAAGATTTAAATCCAAGGTCTAATACTAAACCCATGTATGGAGATAATCTTTCAGTTCCTTCCCAATGTTTCTCAACTCCTGGAGCTAAACCAATTTCGAAACTTGAAGTTTTAGTTTTTAATTCAGGAATAGGGATACCACCACCAGAAACAGAAGCATCTTGTGTAATTTCACCTTTTCTGTTTAAAGCAAGAAAAATGTTAGCTCTGTAAGCCATTTTATCAGATTTAAAACTTCTTACTTGAAAACCAGTAATAGAAATTGGACTTCCGCCAAGTGGAGTAAAACCAAATTCAATTGTTTTATTTCCTGCAACCGCTTTATAAGCACCTGATTCCTGAGCTGTTGCAATTGTTGCACTAGCTAATACCACCAATGATAAAATTGTTTTTTTCATAAATTTAAGTTTAGTTTTAATTAAATTAATTGTTAAAATTTTGACAAATGTATTGTTTTATTGTAATAGGGAGTGTTTTCAGTGCTTTCTTTTTCAACATACGATTGTTAGTTTTATTATCTTCTTTATAATAGAAAGTAACTTCATGCGGTTTTATTGATCATTCTAATTAAAGGATTCATTGACAAAATGGTGTTAATAACAATTATGCAGTCTCTGAATGGTCATTTCAGATCTCTCTATATTTGTGCATTAATTGATATAAACTAATTGAATAAATAAATCTATGAAAAAATCAACGTTATTATTAGGGGTAACATTCTGTATATCAGGTGCTTTTGCGCAAGATCTAACTTCCAAATTAGGTGAACCAATGCTGCCTGAGGAAGGTGACTGGGCTATTAGTATGAATGTAGATCCAATTTTTAATTTTATTGGTAATGCATTTAATGCCAATAACTCTAATAGTGCTCCACAGGTGGGCTTTTTGAACGGTGATGGAACCATTGTAGGGAAAAAATTTATTGATGAAAAATCTGCTTACAGGGCCTTATTGCGTTTAGGTTTTACATCCCAAACCAACAAAAATTTCGTAAATGATGATGCAATAGTTACTGCTCCAACATTTCCTACTCCATTTCCACAAAAAGAGGACAAATTCTCCAGAAAAAGTACAATGATAGGAATTGGAGTTGGTAAAGAGTTCAGAAGAGGTATCACACGCTTACAAGGATTTTATGGTGCGGATGCAATGATTTGGATGGCAAGTACATCCAGTAAATATACGTATGGTAACACCATGACAGCAGTTGCGGCACCGGGGGTAACACCTACTCCAATGTCAACCACATGGGATGAAACAACCGGAGCTATAATTTCTGAAACAGCTTTAGCAGATCGCCCAGCATTAAGTAAATCCGGAATGACATTAGGTATCGGAGTGCGTGGTTTTATTGGAGTTGAATATTTTATTTTGCCTAAAATAGCAATTGGTGCAGAATATGGCTGGGGAATCGGTTTTCAGCTAACAGGTAAAGGTAAAGAAGCCAATGAAACTACCGGTGGTATTGCTCCAGGTACTGTAGGAGTGGTAGAAACTGAAGTGGATGGTTCTTCTAAATTTGGTTTTGATACGGATTTAAATCAGGGAACTATTTTTGGTTTTCATGGTTCAAATACAGGAACAGCTTCATTAAGAGCTACTTTTCATTTCTAGTAGTATAGAATTATAATAAAAATCCCCAAACTGTTAAGGTTTGGGGATTTTTTTATTTATAACTGTTCCGTTAACTGTTTTAGTTCTTCTTCAGACAAATTACGCCATTCTCCGGTTTTTAAATTTCCCAGTTTAATATTCATTATTCGTACCCGTTGCAGCTTAATTACCTGGTATCCAAATACATTACACATTCTGCGGATTTGCCTGTTTAATCCTTGCTTTAAAATAATTCTAAAAATACGTTTCGAGTTTGGTTCGGATTTTATGATGCAGGGTTTGGTTATTGCATCCCCAATATTAATTCCTTCAGCAACCTGTTTTAAAAATTGATTGCGTAAGGGTAAATTAAGTGTTACAATATATTCCTTTTCATGCTCAAAATCAGGATGAATGATGTTATTAATGATGCTGCGATCATTGGTGAGTAGTATCAATCCTTCCGAATCCTTATCCAATCGCCCAACAGGAATTATAATTTCAGGATGTTTAATCGCATCAATAATATTGCCCTCAACTTTTTCCGTTGTACAAATTACTCCCACCGGTTTATTATAAGCAATGTATATATAGTTATTAATGGGCGTCATAAGTCAGTTTTTAACAAAGTTAAATTTAAGTAATGATCTACGTGGAATATTTTTATACATTTGCTCCGCTTTTGGTTTCTTCTATTTGAAGAATTAAAAGGGAATCAGGTGTAAATCCTGGACATTTCCCGATGCTGTAAGTTCATTTTTAGTTTTTAACATTCATCAGCCACTGTTCTTCATTTGAAGAATGGGAAGGCCGTTAAAACAGAACGAGTCAGAAGACCTGCCATTTGCGTTACCATTTGTAGCTTTCGGAGAAAAGGCGAAGAATAGATAATTTGTTTACATTTTTTCTATCCATTCCAATTTACCGTTTTGTTATCGATGTTTTATTTCTTCTTTGGAAGGGTTAAACGTTTGTAAATGAATTTGTTAAAGGTTATTCTGTTTTTTTATTTAATAAGTATTCTGATTACAGGGTTTGCACAAACACGCACCGATTCTGTGAAGCAATTAGGTATTATTGAAATATCGGCCTCCCGTTCAATTGCTTTTTCCTCTGGCAACAAAAGTGAAACTATTGATAGTACTATTATTAATAGATATTCCACCAATAATTTAGCCGATTTACTGGCTAATGAAAGTCAGGTGTTTATTAAGTCATACGGACTTGGAAGTTCTGCCACATCATCTTTTAGAGGTGCGGGGGCAAGCCATACCGCAGTTTTGTGGAATGGCTTTAATATACAAAACCCCATGTTGGCTCAGTTGGATATTTCACTGGTGCCTGCTAATTTTTTGAACGAAGTAAAATTGCAATACGGAGGATCAGGAGCCCTGTGGGGAACAGGTGCTGTTGGTGGAACAATTCTACTAAATAATCAAACCCAGTATAATAAAGGGATCACGGTTTCTGCCACTACCTCTTTTGGCAGTTTTTCTGATCAGCAGCAACAGGTGAATATAGAAATAAGTAAAAAACGTTTTATTTCTTCTATAAAGTTGTTCAACCATGATGCGAAAAATGATTTCTCTTTCATTAATACGGCTCAATATGGTAAACCTGAGCAAAAACAAAGTCATGGCGAATTAAAGCAGTATGGAATTTTGCAGGAAAATTATTATCAAATTAATTTGCGTCAGAAAATTAATACCCGTGTTTGGTATCAATTCAATGACAGGAATATTTCTCCATCCATGACGCAGGTGATAAGCCGGTCAAACCAAAAAGATAAATTTTACAGATTAACTTCTGAATGGCAGCGAACAGGAGAAAAAGTAAAATTATTTGCCAGAGCGGCTTATTTTGATGAGTACTTATATTTTGTTGATTCCGCCATTAATGAGGATTCAAAAAGCAGATCGAAAGTTGCAATAATGGAAGTGGAGGGCAGATTCAGTGTTTCAAAATATGATCTTGTAAATGTTGGAATAAACAATACTTATAGTGAAGCCAAAACGGCAGATTACATATATTCTCCCTACCAGAACAGGATAGGGATATTTGCAAGTTATAAAATCCACAATAAAAAAGATACCTGGAGTAGTGTTATCAGTGCCCGCCAGGAATTTGTAAAAGGCACTGCCGTAC
Source organism: Bacteroidota bacterium (assembly GCA_040387415.1). GTDB lineage: Bacteria > Bacteroidota > Bacteroidia > 2-12-FULL-35-15 > 2-12-FULL-35-15 > 2-12-FULL-35-15. The sequence goes on along the minus strand of JAZKDU010000025.1, from coordinate 21,382 downwards.
CCTTTACCGCATCCTTGGGCATGGAGGGGCAACTATTAAAATCAGTACAGTTAAAAGGTAATGTGTCAAAACATTATCGTTTGCCATCATTTAATGATGTTTACTGGGCCGGACAAGCTGCCCAGGGAAATCCGGATTTAAAGCCTGAAAGCGGGTGGAGTGAAGAATTGGGACTAACTCATAAATACAATTTCAAAAAAATGGATTGGGAGCTGGACGCAACAGCTTTTAATCGTGACATTAATAACTGGATCATTTGGCTGCCGAATCAATACAATACCTGGTCACCGGAAAATATGCTTGAGGTTTGGTCTCGCGGGCTTGAATACAAAGTGAAAGTTGGATACACTTCAAATAAGTTAAAAATACAGCTTTCGGGAATGTATAATTACATTTTATCCACAAATGAAAAACAAGCAACAGCAAATGATTTGTCGTTTCATAAGCAGTTGATTTATGTACCCATACAAAATGGGCAGTGTGGTATTTCAATTTCATTTAAAGGAACCACTATTGTCTATACACAGGTATATACCGGTTATCGTTACACAACCTCCGATAATTTACATTTCTTAAAACCATATACTATTGGTAATGCCCGCATTGAACAAGTGTTGAAAATAAAAACTTCCAGGCTGAAAATTTATTTACAATTAAATAATATATGGAAGGAAACTTACCAGGTAATAGCATACAGAGCAATGCCTTTGTTTAATTATCAATTTGGATTAACATTTTATTTTAATAAGCAGAATAACTAACTAATAACTAATAATTTAAATAAGACAGAAATGAAAACAAAACAATTTTTAGTAAGCACATTCGTATTGGTACTTGCGTTTACAAGCTGTAAAAAGGATGATCCTGAAACGCCTGCAGCAACAACACCTGTAGCTGCATATGATAATGGAGTATTTATTACCAATGAAGGTCCCTATGGCACCGGTACCGGAACAATCAGCTTTTATGGAAGAAGCACTTCAAGTGTAAATGAGGATATTTTTCAAGTGAAAAACAATTATCCTTTGGGGAATGTTGTTCAGTCGATGGAAATTTTTAACGGAAAAGGATATATTGTAGTAAACAATGCTGGTAAAGTAGAAGTAGTGGATGCTGGTTCATTCGCTACTGCTGGTGCTATTACAGGGTTGACTAGTCCTCGTTATTTTTTAGGCGTTGATAACAGTAAAGCATATATTTCTGAATGGGGAACCGGAGGCGTTAGTGGTGCAGTAAAAGTAGTGGATTTGAATACTAAAACAGTTACTGCTACCATTAATACAGGTAAAGGTGCTGAAGGCATGGTAAAATACGGCAATAATGTGTATGTGGCATGCAGCGGTGGATTTGGAAATGATAGTGTGGTAACTGTTATTAATTCAACTACAAACAATGTGGTATCAACAATAACGGTTGGAGCAAATCCTAAAAGTATTAAAGTAGATGCAAATGGGAAAATTTGGGTATTGTGTGCCGGACAATGGGATATAAATTATACTGCGCTTGAAAAAACAGGGAAATTGGTACGTATTGACCCTGCAACAAATACTGTTGATCTTTCTCTAACATTTACATCAACCTATTCTCAACCCTTTAATTTAGTTACAAATAATGCAAAAACAATGTTGTATTATACGTATGATGGTAAAGTATATTCGCAATCCTCTACTTCATCTGCCTTAAGCACAACAGCAGTTATTAACAGAAATTTTTATGGTTTAGCAATTGATCCTGCCAACGATTATTTTTACGTTTCAGATGCCGGAAATTTTTCAAGTAATGGAAAAGTGCTACGTTACAATGCTACCGGAACGGTTGTAGATAGCTTTACGGTAGGTATTGTTCCAGGTAATTTTTGTTTTAAATAATAATGATTAAACCAAAAGCCATTTTTTGCTGGAGCGGAGGGAAAGACTCCGCTCTGGCTTTATACAAGGTACTTAATGAAAATCAATACGAGGTTATTGCTTTGTTCACCACATTAAATGCTGAGTTTAACAGGGTTTCCATGCATGGAGTTCGTGAAGAACTGCTTGATCAGCAAGTTGCTGCAATAGGGTTGCCTTTGATAAAAATGTTTGTTAAAGAGGGCACAAATACCGAATATGAGAAGGCAATGGAAACAGTGCTTTCGAAATATAAAGAGCAAGGTGTGAGCACAATTATTTTCGGGGATATTTTTTTAGAAGATCTGCGAAGTTACCGGGAAAACAATTTATCCAAACACGGTTTAACCGCAAAATTTCCTTTATGGAAAAGAGACACGAATGAACTGATTGAAGAGTTTTTAAAACTGGTTTTAGAACAATTACCTGTTGTGTAAACGATGCGTATTTGAATGAAAGCAGGGTAGGAGTGGAAATAACAAAAGAATTTATTGAAACATTGCCTGCCAATGTTGATCCCTGTGGAGAAAATGGCGAATACCATACTTTTTGCTTTGACGGTCCACTATTTAAAACCCCAATAAAGTTTAGTGTTGGTGAAAAAATTCTCAAACCATTCGAAATTAAATCTTCAGACAACGATCAGGAGAACCCTGGATCTAACGGTTTTTGGTTTTGTGACTTAATACCGGTAAAAACAGGTAATGAGACAAAATAATTAACCAAGCTCCCTTTAATTCGGCTGGGAGCTGCAACCTGATGGGTTTCAATAGGATAAAATATATTTTTCATTTTTTTATCTAAAATTTTGCAGAATTAATACAAATCACTATCTTTGCAATCCGAAAAATAAAATTTTATATAAAATGAAAGCAGGAATTCACCCAGAAAACTACCGTTTAGTCGTATTTAAGGATTTGAGTATTGATTATTCTTTTTTAACTAAATCATGTGTAGAAACTAAAGAAACCATTAAATGGGAAGATGGCAATGAATATCCGGTTGTAAAATTGGAGATTTCCCACATGTCGCACCCTTTTTATACTGGTAAAGTTAAATTGGTTGATACAGCTGGTCGTGTTGACAAATTCCGTACTCGTTACGCTAAAAAATAGTATTCCAATAAATGGTTTCAATAATCCCTCATCATTAACGGTGAGGGATTTTTTTGTTTTTTATTATTTATAACATGAATTCGTTAATAAGTTTTCGTTATCTGTAATTAGAAAAAACATACTTTTGAAAATCTTAAATTCAAAAACTTAAAATTATTATGAATATACACGAATATCAAGGTAAATCCGTTTTAAAAGGATTTGGAGTTGCAATACAGGAAGGCATTGTAGCTGATACTCCTGAAAAGGCAGTAGAAGCAGCAAAAGAACTACAGAAACAAACCGGTACAGGTTGGTGGGTTGTAAAATCTCAAATTCATGCTGGCGGACGTGGAAAAGGAAAAATTGTTGGTACTGAACAGCGTGGTGTTGCTCTTGCAAAATCTCTTGATGATATTAAAACAATATCTACCAATATTCTTGGAAATACACTGGTAACCCTTCAAACAGGTGAAAAAGGCAGAAAAGTAAATAAAGTACTTATTGCGCAGGATGTTTATTATCCGGGTGAAACACCAACAAAAGAATTTTATGTAAGTGTATTGCTTGACCGTGCTAAAGGCCGTAATACTATTATGTATTCTACAGAAGGTGGAATGGATATTGAAACTGTTGCACACGACACTCCACATTTAATTTTCAAAGAAGAAATTGATCCTAAAGTTGGTTTACGTGATTTCCAGTGTCGTAAAATTGCTTTTAATTTAGGTTTAAGCGGTGAAGCATTTAAAGGAATGACAAAATTTGTTGCTTCTTTATATAAAGCATACGAAGCAACTGATTCATCAATGTTTGAAATTAATCCGGTATTAAAAACATCTGACAATAAAATTATTGCGGTAGATGCAAAAGTATCATTGGATGGAAACTCACTGTTCCGTCACCCTGAGCTTGCTGCTTTCCGTGATGTTGAAGAGGAGGATCCTACTGAAGTAGAAGCAGGTGAGCATAACCTGAATTACGTGAAGCTGGATGGTAATGTTGGCTGTATGGTGAATGGTGCCGGGTTAGCAATGGCTACAATGGATATCATCAAACTTTCTGGCGGAGATCCTGCTAATTTCCTTGATGTTGGAGGTACTGCAAATGCAGCACGCGTTGAGCAGGCGTTCCGTATCATATTAAAAGATCCTAAAGTAAAAGCGATTCTTGTAAATATTTTTGGAGGTATCGTTCGTTGCGACCGTGTAGCACAAGGTATTGTAGAAGCATATAAAAATATGGGAACTATAAACGTGCCTATCATTATCCGTTTACAAGGAACGAATGCTATTGAGGCTAAAAAAATAATTGATGAATCAGGTTTAAAAGTTTTCTCTGCAATCACATTGCAGGAAGCAGCTGATTTGGTTAAGAAATCAGTGATGTAATTTTAGGTTAATAAGATCAAAAAAAAAAGAGATTCATTTTGAATCTCTTTTTTTATGATCTTATTTTTTTGCTGCGTTTTTCTTTTTAGCAGCTCTCAATTTTTTTTTCTCCTCTGCTTTTACCTTATCCCTTTCAAGTTTAAGATTATGGCGTATATCCTTCCAATACTGAGGCCCATAGCTTACCAATATTTCAGACCCGGCTTTAATATCTTTTGTAGACGCTATCCAGCCTCTGTTTTTGTATATTTCGTATACACAGTTGTTTTTAAGGCCTTCAATTTTCACCATACCTTTTGCATCATTTGCAAACCTTGCAAGATGTTCAGGTGTATGAAAAGCATCAATACATTTTTTACGGCTGATGTAAAATACATAGCCTCCTTCATCGCGATCAGCGCGTATGTCACATTCCTTCCAGGTAATCACCTCACCAAGGTATTCAACAATACGTTCACCTTTTTTTACATCACGGGTTATAAACAAACCTTTTCCAGCTCCCGGAATGGTTGATTTTTTTACTAATAAGTCTTCGTACATAGATTTTATTTAGGCTGGTGAAAATAACAAAAACTTTGATTAAAAAAGGAATTATTTGGTAGAATGGTATTTCTTCAGGTTAGAAGAACTATTTAGCTAGATGCAAGGAAAGGAAACACTTTAGTTATATCATCATTCTTATTCGTAAATTCGCATAAATTAAAATTACGTTAACTAAATCATATGATCAAAGTAATATTAACAAGCGGTAAGGATCACAGTTTACACAGATTTCATCCCTGGGTGTTTTCAGGAGCAATTAAAAAAATCAGTGGTGATGTGAAGGAAGGCGATGCAGTAGAAGTGTACTCCGCTCAAAACGAATTTCTTGGAATGGGCCACTTTCAGGTAGGTTCCATTGCTGTGCGTATGTTTTCATTTACCCAGGTAGTTCCTGATTATGAGTTTTGGAAAAGTAAAATACAGGCTGCTTATAATTTCAGAAAACAATTAGGCTTGGTGAATAACCCTGCTACCAATTGTTACCGGTTATTTTTTGCAGAAGGGGATGGCTTACCTGGTTTTATTATTGATTTTTATAATGGCACTGCTGTATTCCAATCATATTCCATTGGTATGCATTTGATAAAAGATCAATTTGTAAGAGCTCTTCAGGAAATAATGGGTGATACACTTGTGGCTGTTTTTGATAAAAGTGAGGATACCATGCCTAAACAGGCTCCTATAAAAGCTACAAATGGTTACCTCTATAAAAAGGATGGCGCTGCAACCATTAATACCGTTGCTTTTGAAAACAATAATAAATTTTATGTGGACTGGGAAGGTGGACAAAAAACCGGCTTTTTCCTTGATCAGCGTGAAAACCGCGAATTACTTGGAAGTTATTCAAAAGATAAAGTAGTTTTAAATACATTTTGTTATACGGGTGGATTCTCTGTATATGCTGCCAACGCTGGAGCTAAGGAAGTACATTCAACAGATATTTCCAAAAAAGCAATTGAACTTACAGATCGGAATATTGAATTAAATAATATCAGCAATCATCAATCCTTTGCAGTAGATACCTTTGAGTTTTTAAAGCATCGGGAAAATACCTATGATATTATAGTGCTTGATCCCCCTGCATTTGCAAAACATCAAAACGTAAAACACAATGCTATTATGGGTTACAAACGTTTGAATTATGAAGCGATCAAACAAATAAAACCGGGTGGGTTATTATTTACCTTTTCCTGCTCACAGGTAGTCGATAAAAATACGTTTAACAGTACTGTTATGGCCGCTGCAATTGAAGCAGGACGTAATGTTCGTGTATTGCACCACCTTTCGCAGCCGCCTGATCATTGTGTAAATATTTTTCATCCGGAAGGTGAATATTTGAAGGGATTAGTAGTTCATGTGGAATAAGTTCTTTTAAAATTTTATTTATTCTTTTACAGAGGGTATGTCAAAGTCAAATAAGAAAAATATAAAATCCACTATTTCTTCAACACCATCAAAGCAATCCGCTGCTTTTCAGAAAACGGTGTACCCCATTAAACATGCATGGGGCTTTGTAATAGCTGCCATTGCTTTTCTGTTGTATGCGAATACCATCGGGCATGATTATGCATTGGATGATTCGGGCGCTATTACCGGCAATCGCTATGTACAGGAAGGAATTGCTGGTATTTCAAAATTAATGAAGGTGGAATTCTGGCATTTTTCAAATATGCATTTGGGGTATTACCGTCCATTAGCCCTCATTACCTTTGCTATTGAACATCAGTTTTTTCATGGAAACCCGCACATCAGCCATTTGATAAACGGTTTACTATTTGCCTTGTCAGGATATCTGTTGTTTATAGTACTCCATAAGGTATTTAATTCCTATAATGCAATTTTTTCCTTTCTCATTGCATTGTTGTTCGTAGCTCATCCCATTCATACCGAAATTGTGGCCAATATAAAAGGGCGTGATGAGCTGCTAAGTTTTTTTAATATAATGCTGATGTTATGGTTCGCCCTAAAATTTGTTGACACAAAAAAGGTAATCTACCTTGCAATAAGCGTGCTGGCTTGCTATTTGGGCATGTTGTCGAAAGAAACAGCTCTTACAGGAGTATTACTATTACCTGTTTTTTTATTTTATTACAAGGAATATACGGTATTGGAAAGTTTGAAAAAAAGTATTCCGTTTATCATTGTTGTACTACTGTTTTTTATCCAAAAAAAGTATTTGCTCGGAACGTTAAGTGGCACTATTCCTAGTGATATTGTTAATTACCCCTATACTAAAGGTAATGTGAAGCTGCCAACCACTTTTATGTTATTTGGCTTTTGTATCCGGTTATTGTTCATTCCTCATCCATTACGGTATGATTATTCATTTAATCAAATTCCGGCTGTGCATATGAATAATGGTTGGGCCTTATTAGGTATCATTTTGTTCGCAGTTGGTGCATATTTTACATTTAAACAAACCCTGAAAAGAACAACCTGGGGTTTTGCATTAAGTATATTCTATATAACGCTTATTCCGGCTTTGGCCTTTACAATTTTAAGAGGTGGTATTTTTGCCGAACGCTTTTTATTTTTCCCTTCAGTAGGCTTTTGCATTGCCTTGGTTTACGGATTAAGCCTTTTGATTAAAACGGACTTTTTTACTGATAGGTCTCCGTTTGTGCTATGGATAAAGACAAATAGCAAAATTACGATACTTTTAAGTTTGGTATTTATTTTATATTCTGTTAAAACAGTAAGCCGGAACATGGCTTGGAAAGATAATTTCACCTTATTCAGCACAGATGTAAAAACAGGTAAAAATAGTGCTCAAAATCAAAATCATTTCGGCAACCAATATATTTACCTTTCTTCCATTGAAAAGGATCCTGTTAAAAAGAAAGAATATGCCGAAAAAGCAATAGCTGCGCTTAGGCAGTCATTAAGCATTCATCCAAAATTTGGTGAAAGCTATTATTTTATTGGACTTGCATATCAACTATTAATACCAAATACTGATTCGGCCATTTACTATTATAATAAGGCGATTCAAACCGCACCCGGGTACTCCGACAGTTATTACCATTTGGGAATTCTTTATCAAAATATGGGCAAGAATAATGCAGCTTCGTTTTATTATAATGAAGCGGTAAAATACAATCCAGAATACCAGGAACCTAAAAAGGCTGCGGCCGATTTAAAAGCACAGGGGATTGATGTTTATATAAACCCCCTTACTTCTATGGTAGATAGTACTGCAAGTAATAAGGATACTAAATTTTATTTTGATTTAGGTAACTATTATGCCTCGCAAGGTAATTATAGTGTGGCTGCTCAGAATTTTGAGAAGTCTGTAGCTTTGGATGATAATAACATGAATGCAGCAATTAACCTGGCAAATAGTTATGGAATGTTAAAGCAATTTGAAAAGGCCATTGCGGTATCCAATAAGTTACTTGTAAAAGATCCTAATAATAAGCTGGCTTTAAAAAATCTGGCTGTAGTATATAATGTGATGGGGGATGTAACTAAATCAAATGAATATTTGGAAAAGTTAAAAGAGCTCGAAGGAAATTAATGATCTTAGTATATAAACAACGATCCCCCGTAATATGCTCTATTACGGGGGATTATTTATTAATTAAACCTTAAAAGAAATTAACCCAATAACGCTTTTTCTGCAGCTTTTAGAATGGCAAACGCTTTTTCTGTTGTTTCTGATTCCGCATAGTTACGCAATACAGGCTCTGTTCCGGATGCGCGTATCATTAGCCAGTCACCATTATCAAAGAAATATTTCCAGCCGTCTATTGTTTCAATACGTTCTACTTTGTAAGGCCCAAAAGCACTGTAGCCGCCTTTTTCACAATTTTCTACAATAGCCACTTTAACATCTTCCTTTAAATGCATATCACTGCGCTCAAATTTAAAGGCGCCAACAATTTTATAAACTTCCTGAATTAGGTCATCAAGTGATTTTCCTGATTTTACCATGTATTCCCATATCGTTAATCCCATCCAGATACCATCACGCTCAGGAATATGACCTTTAATGGCAATACCACCGCTCTCTTCGCCACCAAGCAATACATCTTCTGCAAGCATAATACCTGCAATGTGTTTAAAGCCGATTTTAACAACCTGGTAATCCAGACCATAATGCTCACACATTTTTTTCACTCTAGGAGTTACAGAAAATGCGTTCACTACTTTACCAGTGAATTTTTTCTCTTTTACCAGGTAATTGATCAATAAAAGAATAATGTGATGAGAATCAACAAATTCGCCTTTCCCATTGTATAAACCAATTCTATCCGCATCACCATCAGTTGCTAATCCGCAATCAATGTCACCGCTTTCAGAAATTAGAGAAGAAAATTCCTGTAAATTTTTATGGATAGGCTCAGGGGCTTGGCCTTCAAAGCCCGGATTATAATCGCAATGTAAAAAAGTAATGTCTGGTAACAATCTGCGCATTACATTTTGTCCTGCTCCATACATGGCATCATACGCGAAATTCATATTTGTATTGCGTATGGCATTCATATCGAAATTTTTCTCAACATGATCAACATACATTGTTTCCAGATCAACATATTCAATTAATCCTGCTTTAACAAAATCAGCAATGGAAAGCTTTTCAACATCAATAGAATTGGTAGCAGGAATAATATCTTCAATTTTTTGAATATCTTCAGATAATAATGGTCCGCCAAAACCACCTTTCAATTTATAACCATTATAAGAAGGAGGGTTATGAGATGCTGTAATAATAACGCCTAAGGAAGTACCAAGTGTTTTTGCACCAAGTGAGATCATTGGGGTGGATACGAAGTCTTTTGCTAGATATACTTTAATACCGCTATTAGCAAATACTTTAGCTGTTGTTTCAGCAAACAATTCACCTGCAAAGCGGCAATCATGGCCAACAACAACTGTGGGTTTATCAAAGTTTTTCTTTACCCATTCTGTTGCTGCAATTGTCACTCTTGCAACATTATCAACTGTAAAATCTTTTGCGATAATAGCTCTCCAGCCATCAGTACCGAATTTAATTTTTGTCATATCAATTTGATTTTTGCACAAATATACTATTTTTACAAATCTTCTCCCTTTATTTACTTATACTAAAAAATTGTCATGGTATCCATTAAGAATAATTCAAGTCGCGCTAATGCTGCCCGCGTCATTTTCTATTTGCTTTTAACTATATCTATAGCATCGTTTTATTCTCTTTTTATGCAATATCAGTTATTAACCGATGCAAAAAATGGAATTGCAATTACTCAGGACGCTGTTAATGCTAATCAAATGCATCAAAAGATTATATCGATCTTAAATGTTGTTTTACTTTTAACTTCCTCGGTTGTGTTTCTAATGTGGGTTTACAGAGCTTATGACAATCTGACTAAATTAAATATTACAAGTCTAAATTTCACACCTGGATGGGCGGTTGGCTACTGGTTTGTGCCTATTATGAGTTTATTTAAACCTCATACCGTAATGAGGGAAATATGGGAGGAAACCCAGGATTATACCTATTCAAATGAAGAAAAAAAAAACATACAACAACCTACATGGGTAAGCGTTTGGTGGGGTTTATACCTGGGTAATATATTTTTAATTTATTTTGTGCCGATCTTTTTTGGTGGAGATGCAAGTATTGATGGGCTTTTAACATTAACGACCGCCATGATGTTTTCTGGTATATTTACCATTTTGGTGAAAATTGTCACTTTGGTTATGATTAATAAAATAGTAATATTTGAAAAAAAACTATTTAGTTTTGTCGCATACTCGAACGATGAACAGTTGAAATTAATGAATATTCCTGTTATTTAAGGCTTCCCTGTACTTATTAGCATACACACAGTGCTGTTCATAGGTGGTAGCAAAATAATGTTTACCGGATAAATTTTCCTGTGCACACATAAAAATGTAAGTGTTTTTATCATAATTTAATACTGCATCAATAGATGATGGCTGGGCAAATCCTATGGGGCCTGGTGGCAATCCTTTATTAACATAGGTATTATAAGGTGAATCATAACGAGTTTGCTCATATGAAACACGCTGAATACTAAAATCACCAATGGCGTATATAACCGTTGGATCAGATTGTAAAGGCATATCCTGCTTTATGCGGTTAATATAGAGGCCCGCGATTACCTTTTTTTCTGAATTGTCACAGCATTGTTCACCTTGCACAATGGAAGCCAGAATCATAGCATCTGTTTGCGAGAAGCCGATGGCCTTCGCCTTTTTTTTACGGGCATCTGTCCAAAACGCTTTATATTCTCTAGCCATTTTGTCAAAGAATTCATCCACAGAAGTATTCCAATAAAATTCGTATTTATTCGGAATAAACATGGTCTGCACGTTATCAGTGTTAAAGCCGTATTTACTCAGGTAACCATTATCACTTACTGCATCACGCATTTCTGATGAATCGGCTTCAATTCGCCAGCATATTCTTGAAATAAGCTGATCCGTAGTTCTTATTCCGTTAAAATTAAGTTCAACAGGCTCTTGAATTCCGGCTTTTAACAAATTGATTAAAGAATTATTGTTCATATTCGCCAGTATCCTGTATTTACCAGGTTTCACGGCATTTTTATATTTCTTTTTTTCTGCCAGGAATTCAAAGGTGCTTTGGTTTTTCAGAATGGAATGCTCGTTTAATATGTAAAGTACATCATCAAAGTCCGATCCTGTAGGGATAAAGATGATTTGTGATTTTTTATCTGCCGAATTTATATTCGGCTGGTAAATCGTTCTATATACATAATAGCCTCCTAAACCGCCAGCAATAAGCAGTATAAGCAAAAATGAAATTAGTACTTTTTTAAAAATTGATTTTTTTTTCTTTGCCATATTGCTTCCCCAGTGTTGATTTTAAATTTGAAATTAGCTCCAACGGGGTTTAAATTCTTTATAAATAGACCTACTTTAATTTAATCACCTGCTCTAAAACTTGTTTTGCCTGTTGATTAGCAGGATTATTACGTATTATTTTATTCAGTGTTGTTTTCGCCTCTTTATAATTTTTTTGATAAATATAAAAACCTGCAAGGTTCATTAATAAAGGTTCATAATCTGGATCCAGCTTTAATGCCCTATAATATAACGCTTCCGCCTCTGTAATATTTCCCGTTAAAAGGTTAGCATATCCCAAATTATTGAGTGCTTGTACAAATTTAGGATTCTCTTTTGATATTGCAGAAAAAATTGCAATCGCATCATTTACTTTGTTCTGAGCCATTAAAGAAGTTCCAAGCTTATTTTTAAATTCGGGATTATAAGGCGCAAGCTCATTTGCTTTTTTATAAAACAGGTAAGCATCATTTATATGGTCTGTATTAAAATAAGCTTCACCAATCCTGTATAATGTCCAGGCATTGCTATTGTTCCACGATTTTGAAGTCAGCACCGAATTTAAAATATTCTCTTTGCCAATTTCCTGAACATAGGATAAAATACGTTGATAATCTTTTTTGATAAAATACAAATGCACGAGGGCTTCTAAATTTTGTTTAACGTCATTTGTAGTTTTGTCGGACAGATATTTTTTGGCAGAATCCAGAAAAATGGAGTTAGCCTCAAATTTATCATATTGTTGCAGGTAGGCTTTTGCTTTTACAGCATTAGCTGGGCTTTTCTCATTAATGGCATATAAACCAATAAACTCTTTTACCTTCTCAAGATCTTCTTTTTTTATTGGTTTCCTTATGAAATGGTCATGCACAGTTACATGTGGAATATCGATGGAACCTGATTTTGGCATATGGCAGCCCGAGCAGTTGTCCTGGCTTTTAATTCGTATTTCTTTTTTTTCTGTACATAAACCATTTTTCAGATCAGCACTATGACAGCTCTTGCAGGCATTATTAAATATTTCTTTACCGGTAGTTTTAACACTTACATGCGGGTTATGGCAGGTAACACAGGTTAGTGAATTTTTATAAGGCCGTAACGAACCGTTTTCCATTTCAGGTTTAAAGCTTTTAATAAAACATGCGCTTTGTTTTAAACGGTCAGCATGTGAAGCCATTATAAACTCATCATCTGCATTTTTATACCGGGGAAGAAATACGGTCATGTGATCAGATAATTTCATTCCCGGCTTAAAATCAAAAAATGATTTACCCTCTTTTAATACCGTATTCCCTTGTAAATGACAGCGTTGACAAACATCAAACTGCAGGTCGATGGGTAATTTACCAGGGTTTACAATAGAATAATCAATATATTTTGATGTGTCCACCTTGGAACCAGATTTACGCTGTTGCACGTGAATACTGCCCGGGCCATGACATCGTTCACAATTGATACCTTCAGGCAGTGCATTATATTTATTTTCAGAGCCCTTTACAAAATCTGGTAATGAATTATGGCAGCTCATACATTCTAAACCTATTTTTCGGGAAAACCTGGTGTTGAATCCATTTTCAAAACCTGGTGGAAAATCCCATTGTTTTTTCTGCGTATAATAGGTCATCGGCATTTGATGCAAATATCCATTTGTGTTAGATATGTGTGAATTAGTGTGTTGCCCAGATCCTATAATATAATCAACCTTTTCAACCCGTTTTAAAATAGTATCTTTTCCTTTTAAACGAAATTCCATAATTTTCATACTATCTCCATCCCAAAAAGGGTGATAATAAAAATCAAGAAACTTATCATAAATCACCGTATGTTTATCAAATTTTGCAGCACTTTTTTGCTTGTTTGCATGCTCAAAGCTTTTACCCATGCCGGTTTCAATAAACGAGTTGTAAATACCCTGATGGCAGAGTTTACATTGCCCCATTCCAACATACTTTGCAGTATCGCTATGATTAAGGTAAACATTAGCTTTAATTACCTCCGCTTGCTGCCTTGAATTCCCGCAATACACCATTGTCAGTATAACCACTGAAAATGTGGCAAACAAAAATATATTGCGGAAAGAAAATTTCATAAAAGAATTAATTTTAACTCAAAACAGGAGAGGGCTTTTTCAACGAATTTTTTGCAGCAGCAGCTCATCTTTAAATTTTCCGCCTTCACGAACCCACTGTTTTTTTATACCGGTTATCTGAAAACCTTGTTTTTGAAAGAGTATAATGCTAGCTTCATTATCAGCGGTAATATTACAGTATAACTGATGTAAATTTAATGTATGGAAACAATATTCGGTTAAAATTTGTAATGCTTCTGAAGCATAGCCCTTTTGCCTGTCGCTTGTATCCGCAATTAATACTCCTATTCCGGCACGCTGATGATTGGGATCAAAATCAAATAAATCAATGCATCCAATTGTAAGATTGTCAATTCCTTCCTGAGAAGAAATTGATATATCAATCATTAAACGGAGCTGTTTTGCAGTGTAGATATCCTGGTGTGCGCTTGCAATGTATTGTTCTAAAACAAAACGGGAAAAGGGAGCCTGAGTACTGCTCACAGTCCATGTTTCAGTATTGTTTTCCCATTGATATAAACTATCAATATCAGAGGGTTCAATAGCACGAAGCGAAATATATTCTCCTTGTAATTTCATTGAATATAACCAGTATTGATGATATATGTTAGCGTAAATTTTCTTTAAATTCTGTTCTCACTTTTTCTATTCCCAAATTTATTTCTTTACTGCTGTAAACAGGTAATTGGTACTCTTTGGTATCAATAAATAAGGATGAAATAGACTCAATTAAACCTGCTGAATAAAGGGCAGGCACCAGCTCAAATAGGTAATTAACATTATTTACTGGCAGATTGTATACCTCATCAAAAAATAATTTAATCGGGCTTAAACAGGTTGCAATACCTACATCAACCCGAGGGAACTGCTGTATATTTGTAATACAGTGCTCTTTTAAATACTCATCGCTAAATGTGCTGTGAGGTTTAATTTTTATAAATAAGGATGGGATTTTTCTTTGATTTGTATTTTTTATCAACGCGCTTACGGATGTATTAATATCCTGACCTTTAACAGTAAGTGAATGATAACTGCCACCGGCAATCATTCCAATATGAGGAGGGATCCGTGTTGCATGAATTACTGTGATGTATAAGCCTTTTAATAAAGCTGTTTCGTCAAAGGCTTTATTGATTAAAGGTTGATGATATTGAACTGGAGAATTCATTCAGAAATGGATATTTGCCCTTTAAATACAAAAGTAGCCGGACCTTCAAGCCAAATGTCTGTAAATGAGTTGTTGCTGTGTTGAGTAAATTTCACGTTTAAATTTCCACCCAGTGTTTTAATAGTACATTGGTTGGGACTTGTGGACAGTTTTTTTACAGCAGCTACCAGAGCAGCCGCAGTTACACCTGTTCCGCAGGAGTATGTTTCAGCCTCTACGCCACGTTCAAAAGTTCGAACAAACAAACTGTCTCCTTGTTTTTCTATAAAATTTACGTTTGTCCCTCCCGGTTGAAAACGCCTGTCATTACGTATTTTGGCACCTTCTCCAAAAACATTGTAGTCTGTTACATTTTCCACAAATGCAACATAATGCGGTGAGCCTGTGTTCAAAAATGAATATTGGTCATTGAGATCAATGTTGTTAACATCATTCATTTTAAGACTAACAAAACCAGGTTTTACAACAGCTTCATGCTCCCCATCAATGGCAATAAAATGTGCATTTTCTTTTACTAAACTCAAAGTACGTGCAAATTCAACAATACAACGGCCGCCATTTCCGCACATGCTGCTTTCATTTCCATCGGAATTAAAATACACCATTTCAAAATCAAACTTGTCGCTTTTCTGAAGCAGCATTAAGCCATCTGCACCTATACCAAAACGTCTGTCACACAACTTAGCCACCAAAGAGTTCAGATTTCGGTCAAATGCTAAATCACGATTATCAATAATGATAAAGTCATTTCCGGTACCCTGATATTTATAAAAAACAATTTCCATTTTAGCTTAGGAATAAACGGCCAGCGCGGTTGATTTATTTTAATTTACTCACTATACTTTCGTCAGTGATACGTTCATAGGGTTTGAACTCTGCAGTGTTTTCAAGCCTGTAAACAATAGTACCATGCTTCAGGTAAATATCATCTTCAAAACTATATGTTTTTAAACCTTCTACAGTTGCTATTCCGTATAAAATAATTTTATATTTCCCCATTTTGTAGCCCTTGTAATTTAATGGGGATTGCCATAATTCTACATTAATAAACTGTTTAGCGGAATTTTTATCGTCTTTAATTCCACTTACTTTATGCAATAAGGAGTCTTTGGTATTGCTTGTAGTTACTGGAGTATTAAGGTTTATTATTTCCAGTGTTTTAGTGAAAAGTACTTCATCTTTTCTCACTACAATATCTTCCGATGCAGATGCTGTTGCGATGTTTAATTCTGCTGTATCTTTTAAGGCCGCACTATTTATGGCAACTGAATCTAAAGCGAAATTTTTCTTGTCAGTATTGCTAGAATCGCTTATTTGTAATTTGTTTCTGGAAGGCAACTCTTTTGTTGTTGTTTCCTTTGATGGCAGCGGTTCTTCTGTCTTAGCAACAGTTTCCTGTGATTGAGATTGAAATGTTTTTACCACATTTTTATAAAAATTCAGTTCTTTAAAATAATCATCAAGCTTCAGAATAAAGAAGCCACCGGCTACTATTAATCCCACCATTAACCCCATAATGAATACTTGTGATTTTTCCCTAAAACTGCTCATTGATTGTGCTGACTATTTTTCAAAAAAATGTGATTATCGACAAAGTTAAGCAACCTTTGCGAATGGCTGTTAATTAATGTTAAAATAAGTATTAACAAAAATATTAGGAACAGAATTTGTGTTTAGTATCATGGTTTTTAAGAGAATGAATTCCCAATTTTAAATAAAAACAAACAAATTAAAATAATTAAAGCTATGAAAAAGATTGCAAGTGTCTTTCTGATCGCCAGTATAGGCGGAATTTCCGCTTTAGGCTTAAACTATTTAATTCAGGATCCGGTTTCTGAAAAAACCTCTCAAATTGCATATCAGCCACCGGTTAAATATGTAAGGTTGCCAGGGGCACCCGAGAATACGGTTGATTTTACAACCGCTGCAGAAATGTCAATTCATTCGGTAGTAAATGTAAAAACCACTTATTCTCCACAAAACAACGCAGGGCAGTATTATTACGATCCTTTCCGGGGATTTTTCGGACAGCGGGCACCGCAGCAGCGTGAAGCTCCGATGGGAAGTGGATCTGGTGTAATTATTTCTCAGGACGGTTATATTGTAACCAATAACCACGTTATTGAAGATGCAGATAAAATAGAAATATCACTTAATGATAAACGCAGTTTCACAGCCGAAGTAATTGGTAAGGATCCTACAACCGATCTTGCTTTATTAAAGATAAAGGAAACCAATTTGCCCTACATGGCTTATGGTAACTCGGACAATGTAAAAGTAGGTGAGTGGGTGCTGGCTGTCGGGAACCCGTTTAATCTAACTTCAACAGTTACTGCTGGTATTATTAGTGCTAAAGCACGAAATATTAATATTCTGGAAAATGATCCTTCAAAAGGAATTAATCCTGTTGAATCGTTTTTACAAACGGATGCGGCTGTAAATCCGGGTAATAGTGGTGGTGCCCTTGTAAATAGCAAAGGGGAATTAATTGGAATTAACTCTGCAATAGCTTCTAATACAGGTTCTTATGCGGGGTATTCCTTTGCCATCCCTGTTAATATGGCGCGTAAAGTAGTTGCCGATTTATTGGAGTTTGGTGAGGTTCAGCGCGCATTTATTGGTGTTAGCATCCGCGATTTAGATTACAAGTTAGCTCAGGAAAAAAATATTGCTGAGATTAAAGGAGTCTATGTAAATGGGCTAACAGCGGGTGGTGCAGGTGAAGAAGGCGGAATTAAGGAAGGTGACATTATTACTAAAATTGCTGACATAACCGTGAATAATGTGCCAGAATTACAGGAGCAGATCAATCGTTACCGCCCTGGCGATAAAATTAACGTAACGTTAAAGCGTAATAACCAGGAAAAAGAATATGCTTTGGTTTTGAAAAATAAACTTGGTACTGTTAGCGTTGTAGAAAAACCAAAGGTGGAAGTTGTATCTGCATTAGGTGCAATTTTTGAACCGGTAGGTGCTGCAGAAAAGAAAAAACTAAGCATAGAACATGGATTGCGTATCAGTAAACTGAATGCAGGTAAATTATTAAGTGCCGGCATAAGAGAGGGCTTTATTATCACCAATGTAGATAAGAAAAAAGTAACTACTGTTGAGGATATTAAAACGGCATTAGAAAATAAAAAAGGAGGAGTACTGATTGAAGGTATTTATCCGAACGGAATGAGAGCTTATTATGGTTTTGGAATGTAATCCAGAACCATAATTCAAGTTTTTTATTATATCAGTCAAAACATTGGTTGATTTTGAAATCAATAAATGGGCAAGCTGGCATAAAATTTTAACATACTCTTTTGGTGTTTTAATCGATGAAATAAGTAGGTTAATGGAGGTGTTTTTGTACTTCATCCAACAAATGGCAAATTATTAACAATCAGTAAGTTAGTGGTTGAAATTTTAACTTAAATAATTGTATAGATTAAGTTGTTTATAATATATAGTTGGACTATCTTTGAACCCGATTTTAACCACCATTTTAATACCTAATTAAAAATGAGACAGCTAAAAATAACCAAATCAATTACCAATCGTGAAAGCGCGTCATTGGATAAATACCTGCAGGAAATTGGCCGTGAGGAGTTGATTACAGCAGATGAAGAAGTTATTTTAGCGAAGAAGATCAGGGACGGGGATCAGGTTGCTTTGGAAAAACTGACAAAAGCGAATTTACGTTTCGTTGTTTCGGTGGCTAAACAATACCAAAATCAGGGATTAAGCCTTCCGGATTTGATTAATGAAGGTAATTTGGGTTTGATTAAAGCTGCAAAACGTTTTGATGAAACACGTGGTTTTAAATTCATTTCCTATGCTGTATGGTGGATTCGTCAGTCAATTCTTCAAGCTTTAGCTGAACAGTCCCGTATTGTACGTTTACCTTTAAACCAGGTAGGATCATTAAACAAGATCAACAAAGCGTTTTCTAAATTAGAGCAGGAATATGAGCGTGAGCCGAGTGCTGAAGAATTATCTTTGGTATTGGAGTTGCCTCAGGATAAAGTTGCTGATACCATGCGCGTATCTGGCCGTCATGTATCAATGGATGCTCCATTTGTGAATGGTGAGGAAAACAGTTTATTGGATGTATTGGTGAATCATGATTCTCCACGTGCTGATAATGAATTAATGAATGAATCATTACAGCGCGAAATTGAGCGCTCGCTTTCAACTTTAACAGATAGAGAGCGTGATGTAGTGAAATTGTTTTTTGGTATTGGTATCAATCATGGTTTAACCCTTGAAGAAATCGGTGCTAAATTCGATTTAACCCGTGAGCGCGTTCGCCAGATAAAAGAAAAAGCGATTCGCAGATTGCGTCATAATTCACGCAGTAAATTGCTAAAAACATATTTAGGATAATCTAAACATAAGCAGTATAATGATATCCGCACACCATCTTTGGAAATGATAAAAATTCAAGATGTTTGTGCGGATATTTTTTTTAAATTTGAATAGTAATTAATTAATCATCTAAATGCCCGATCTTTTAAGGATTGATGGCTTAAACTTTTAACTATGACACTTGACACTTTAAAAACCACAACAGGCCATGCTTCTGATTCATATGAAGCGGAGTTAAATGATTGGATTAAACATGAAAGAGCTGCTCTTGATCTGATTGGCATTGTAGGTGCGCTATGGTTTGAAAAATCAATTGAGTTAATTTTTTTTAGAAATAAACTTGTTGACAGAAGTGCAAGTGAAATAATGAACCTGCATTTATATTCAAAAGAAATTGTTAGAAAGCCTATTCATGTGGAAGATTCAGTTATGCTGGCCAAAGAAGTTCAAAAAGCAGATGTTTGTCCTTCACGTGTGGATATTGGAAAATTAGCGTTTGAATGGTATCAGGAAAAAGGTAATTTTAAAACAGCAGCTGATTTTATTAATAATAAGCTGAAAGGTTTAATTGGTGAAAAACATACAATAGCATCTAAAGATGTGGTTTTATATGGTTTTGGCCGTATTGGGCGTTTAGCGGCACGCGAGCTTATTGCTCAGGCTGGTAAAGGGGAGCAACTTCGTTTAAAGGCTATTGTTACCCGTGGTAATAGTGATGAACAAATTGTAAAACGTGCCGATTTATTGCGCACCGATTCAGTTCATGGTTCTTTCCCTGGAACGATAGTAGAAGATTTTGAAAAGAAAGCCCTGATTATTAATGGACACAGGGTGTATATGATAGATGCTAAAAATCCGGAAGATGTAGATTATACTGCTTATGGAATTAATGATGCACTTATAATTGATAATACAGGTGTTTTTCGTGATGATAAAGAATTAAGCCGCCATTTAAAAGCAAAAGGCGCATCTAAAGTATTATTAACAGCTCCTGCTAAAGGTGATGTTCCTAACGTTGTTTATGGTGTAAATCATGAAAACGTTGATGTGAAAAAAGAAGCCATTTTTTCAGCAGCATCATGTACTACAAATGCCATTATGCCGATATTACAGGTAATCCACAATAAAATTGGAATTAGCCGTGGCCATATTGAAACGGTGCATTCGTATACAAATGACCAAAATTTATTGGACAATTATCATCCAAAATACCGCAGAGGACGTTCTGCTGCATTAAATATGGTAATTACCGAAACGGGTGCTGAAAGCGCTTTAAAGAAAGTGTTGCCGCAATTATCAGGTAAGTTTACCGCAAACTCTGTTCGTGTACCAACACCAAATGTTTCTTTGGCAATTTTAAGTATGACCATCGACAAAGAAATTGGAAAAGATGAGTTAAACGATATAATAAAAGATGCTGCATTAAATGGTGAACTGGTAGAGCAGATTCAATACGTTAATTCAAATGAATTTGTATCAACCGATGTTATCGGAAATCCATGTCCATCAGTATTTGACAGCCAGGCAACAATTGTGGGTCCGGATAAAAAGAACATTGTATTGTACGTTTGGTATGATAACGAATATGGATATACCCGCCAGGTAATTCGTTTTGCAAAATACATTGCAGAAGTGAGAAGAATGGTTTATTATTAATGGTTACAAATAAACGAATCGGTAACTAATTTACGAAACGGTGTTTGTTAGAAACGTTTCAATAATAATAGAAATTTTAAAAGGTAATGGTGCAAAAAATAGTTGGTGGATTTTTCCAGAATAAAGATTAATTTGCCACGGTACATTTGAAGAGGACGCGAGCTCTGCTGGAGAGCAACTCGTTAGTAATAAGATGTATGAACTTAGACTGAGAGTCCTGGATTTATTCCGGGACTTTTTATTTTCAGTCTTTGTTCCTTATAACTAAAAAACTCATTTGTTTTTGAAGTACAAATACCACAAGATAAAACTTTTTCGATGTTCATTTGATAGGCCACGATGAACATTCAAATGACCTTTCATGTGGCCGAAGAAAGATTCCAAGCCAT
>JAZKDU010000024.1:0-20199 GCA_040387415.1 Bacteroidota bacterium | reverse complement strand
CTTTATCAGAAAGGAGTTTAGACATTTTTACCAACTATTTTTTGCTATTAAACCTGAATTAATCCTATTATTAGTTTGTTTTGGAATTGCTTAGGCTCTGCCAGCCAATAAAAACAGCACCGCCATTCTTACAGCCACCCCATTCTCAACCTGCTCAAGAATGATACTTTGAGCACTGTCCGCCACATCGCTGGTGATTTCTACACCACGGTTAATAGGCCCCGGATGCATAATCACAATTTTTTTGGATAGAGAATCCAACAGTTCTTTATTCAGTCCAAAAAGCATGGTGTATTCCCTTAGGGAAGGGAAATATTTGATGTCCTGACGTTCTAACTGTATGCGGAGCATATTGGCTACATCGCACCATTCAAGCGCTTTTTTCAGGTTGTGTTCTACTTTTACACCTAAACTGCTGATGTATTTAGGCATCAGGGTAGTGGGGCCGCATACCATCACTTCGGCACCCAATTTCTGCAGGCAGAATATATTGGAAAGCGCTACCCTTGAGTGAAGTATATCACCGGCAATCAGTATTTTTTTTCCTTTAATAGGACCTAGTTTTTCCCGGATGGAAAAGGCATCCAGTAATGCTTGTGTAGGATGCTCATGTGCACCATCACCGGCATTAATAATTTTAGCATTTACGTGTTTTGACAGGAATACTGCTGCTCCTGGATTTGGGTGACGCATCACAACCATATCCACTTTCATGGCAAGGATATTATTAACGGTATCTATTAGTGTTTCTCCCTTTTTTACAGAGGAAGAAGAGGAGGAGAAGTTGATCACATCAGCGCTAAGGCGCTTTTCAGCCAGTTCAAAAGATAGTTTTGTACGGGTTGAATTTTCAAAAAATAAATTGGCAATGGTAATATCGCGTAAAGAAGGAACTTTTTTTATTGGACGGTTGAT
The DNA here is from genome assembly GCA_040387415.1 of Bacteroidota bacterium. GTDB lineage: Bacteria > Bacteroidota > Bacteroidia > 2-12-FULL-35-15 > 2-12-FULL-35-15 > 2-12-FULL-35-15. The sequence goes on along the minus strand of JAZKDU010000024.1, from coordinate 19,284 downwards.
GACTTCCTTAAAGTTCTCTGCTGTATTCAATATTAAATTAATATCATCAGCAGTGATGTCCTTTATTCCAAGTAAGTGTTTGGTACTTAATGTAGTCATCTCTTTTATTTAGTGATTTAATGAATTAGAGATTTATTAAATTAGAAATATGGTGAATTAGAAATTTGGTGGTTTTTTAAATAGTAACTCTACTTAAGCAATTCTTCATTTCTAAAACTACAAATTCAAAACTTGTCACTCTCCATCTCAGCAATTTTGATCTTTCCAACTCTCCAACTCAGCAATTTTAACTCCTGTATCTCTCTATTTCTACAAATCAATAATTCATTAGGGTTACCTTATCGGCACCATCGGTTTCTTTCCATTCTACTTTCACTTTTTCTGAAGCAATCGAATCGATTGTTTTACCAACGTATTTTGCCTGTATCGGTAAATGTCTGCTCAGTCTTCTATCTATTAAAACCAATAATTCCACATCTTTTGGCCTGCCGAAAGCCAGCATAGCATCCAATCCGGCACGTATGGTCCTACCGGTGAATAGTACATCATCCACCAGGATCACATTTTTATCTTCAATAATAAAATTTATCTCCGTGGCGTTTGGCACTAATTCTTTTTGCCGGAAATCATCCCGGTAAAAGGTAATATCAAGGCTTCCGCACTTAATATCTTTTTTCTTTAAAATTTCGGTAAGTTTTTTTTGTATTCGTTGAGCAAGAAAAGTGCCCCTTGGCTGAAGCCCGATAATAACAGTTTGTGAAAAATCGTTATGTACTTCAATTAATTGATAACAAAGCCGGGTAACGGTAATTTCAAAGTGTTTGTTATCTAAAATGATTCTAGGCTTCATCATATTCAGAGGACAAAGATAGATTAATTTAGCAATTGGGCAATTTATGGCAGGCAATTATCGGAGCAATTATGTAATTGTAAAATTTTGCAGGAGGCAAATTATGAGCAACGTTACAATTTGAACAGTTTTGCAGTGGCATTACCCGGAAAATAAATCAATCAACTATTTTAACCTGAGTTCGATTATTAATTTAATAGCAAATCCATTATCCACACGCTTTGTAAGGGTTGTCCTCCCGAACCCGTTTTTTCGGGTGAGGGAAATTGCTCATTAAGGCTATGTGGTTTTAAATAAAGCAAGATCCCTCGCGAACAACTCGGGAGGACGGTTGGGTAATATCTGCATTTCATTTATCATTCCGGAAATTCATTATAATCCCGTTTATCCCAATCCAACCAATTTTAATTCATCGGCATATAAATAAGTTTTATCGTGAAAAAAATGATATATTTGAAACGTTTTACAAATTTATTCGTAGCACAGAGTCTACTAAAATACATCCGTATATGAGGCAGCTAAAAATATCGAAACAGGTTACAAACCGGGAAACCGCATCACTCGACAAGTATTTACAGGAAATAGGGAAAGTCGATTTAATTACCGCAGATGAAGAAGTGGAGTTAGCCAAAAAGATACGTGCCGGTGATCAGGCAGCACTTGAAAAGCTTACGAAAGCTAATTTACGTTTTGTGGTTTCAGTATCGAAACAATATCAAAATCAAGGACTTAGCTTGCCTGATTTGATCAATGAAGGAAATTTAGGATTAATTAAAGCTGGTCAGCGTTTTGATGAAACCCGTGGTTTTAAGTTTATTTCTTATGCTGTCTGGTGGATCCGTCAGTCTATTTTGCAGGCATTAGCCGAACAATCACGTATTGTACGTTTGCCGTTGAATAAAATTGGTTCTATTAATAAGATCAATAAAACATTCTCAAAACTGGAGCAGGAATTTGAGCGGGAGCCTAGTCCGGAAGAGATTGCAGGATTGCTTGAAATTTCGGAAACGGAAGTAAAGGAATCAATGAAAATTACCGGACGCCACGTTTCTATGGATGCTCCCTTAACTACCGGTGATGATAACGCAGGTAGTATGTATGATGTAATGGAGGCGGAGGATAGTCCAAGTCCGGAATTTAGTTTGTTGCATGAATCACTGCGCAGAGAAATTGAACGCGCCTTACATACGCTTACTATACGTGAAGCTGATGTAGTAAGATTTTACTTCGGTTTAAACGGTGAACATGCCATGACGCTGGAAGAGATTGGTGAAAAAATCGGCCTTACCCGTGAGCGTGTGCGTCAAATCAAGGAAAAAGCAATTCGCAGGTTAAAACAAACTTCAAGAAGTAAAATATTAAAAACATATTTGGGATAATATAATTACTTAATTGAATCCATTACCTATCTAAAAATTGAAAGAGCGGAAAAGGCCACAAAGTCTTTTCCGCTCTTTTTTTGTACTTTTGGCATGAAATTTAATATAAATAAAAATAACTTACATTATATCAATGAATCATTTAATTGCCCCATCTATACTATCAGCTGATTTTGCCAATATTCAACGTGATGTTGAAATGATTAATAAAAGTGACGCTGACTGGTTTCATATTGATATTATGGATGGCATGTTTGTTCCGAATATTTCTTTTGGTTTTCCGGTGGTAAAAGCAATTAAAAAACACGCCAAAAAGCCGTTGGATGTGCATTTAATGATTGTTGACCCTGATCGTTATCTGCAAAGCTTTAAAGATGCAGGAGCCGATATATTAACAGTTCATTTGGAAGCCTGTACTCATTTACACCGTACCATACAAGCGATAAAGGGATTAGGGATGAAAGCAGGGGTGGCAATCAATCCACACACTTCGATTGAATTATTAACAGATATTATTGAGGATATTGATTTGGTATGTGTAATGAGCGTGAATCCTGGTTTTGGTGGTCAAAAATTTATTGAAAATACGTATCGGAAAGTAAGTTTATTGTCTGAAATGATACATGTTTCCAAGTCCGAAACGTTAATAGAAATTGATGGGGGAGTGGATATGAATAATTATAAAAAATTGATTGAGGCCGGTGCAAATGTATTGGTAGCTGGTAATACCGTGTTTTCATCCGCCAATCCAGTACAAACAATTGCGGATTTGAAAAAGTAGAAATTTTACCGCATTGAATAGTTCCGAATTTTTTTTTTGGAATCTAGAAGCTGCTGAAATAAATGAAGCCTATCCTTGAGGTATGCCAGCATAGGCGAATACCGGGGATAATTTAAAAAATTAGAATTTAGCTTTATAAATTTTAAGTATGAAAACACTTTATCTTGTTCGTCACGCAAAGTCCGATTGGAACAATGGAAATCTTCCTGATATTGACAGGCCGCTGAATACACGTGGCTATCGGGATGCTCATGCCATGAGTAACCTGATGAAGGAGAAAAAAGTAATTCCTGATGTTATTATTTCCAGCCCTGCTATAAGAGCAATTTCTACTGCTTTGATATTTTGCAGAAACCTGGGGTTAGATCCTGCAAAAATTATTATTTATCCTGATTTATATGAAACCTCTGTTAAGCAGTATTTGGAATGCGTATCACAGATAGATAATCGCTTTAACAGCGCAATGTTATTTGCTCATAACCCTACTATAACCAGCTTTGCAAATAGTTTGACAAAAGCATTCACAGATGGTTTTCCTACCTGTGGTATTGCGGGAATCAAACAAGCGGGTGCTGACAGCGGCTGGGGAAATTTTAATGCTGCTCCCGGAGAGCTTTTATGGCATGATTTCCCAAAAAATCATTCAGAAGGTTAATTAATTGTTAAGGTTTGCGTATAATGAATTTGCACCTGCGCATTTGTGCTATTTACAATTAATTTTGCGCTAAATTAATAATTTAAAAAATATCGTTATGAGTCAAAAAGAATTAAGAAAACAACTGGAACTTGCTATTATTAAGGCTACTGAAACTGTGCTTGATAATCAAAATGCAAAAGCAACGCAAAAAATTAAAAAAATTATAGAAGAATCCTCAAAGGTTGTCGCTAAAAAGTTTTATAAAGCAGTAAAGAAAATATCTGTAACTCCAAGTGTAAGTGAAGTAAAAAAAACAGCAGCCAAGGTTGAAAAAAATGTAGTTACCAGGTTGAAAATAAAAACAGCACCTGTAAAAGTGAAGGCTAAGAAATAATTTGCAAGGGGAAGTAGTGTTGGCTTAAGCTTAAATTATGATAAAAAAAAATATAGTTTTAATAAACCGTGAAATCAGCTGGTTGTCCTTTAATGCCAGGGTGTTGCAGGAAGCTGAAGATAAAACTGTTCCGTTAATTGAACGTATTAAATTTCTTGGTATTTTTTCGAATAACCGTGATGAATTTTTCAGGGTACGTGTGGCAACCCTAAAGCGTATTGTTAAATACCCTAAAAAAACGGAACGTATTACCGGAGAAAATCCGGAAAGGCTGCTCAATAAAATTCAAAAACTGGTTATTGAGCAACAGATAAAATTTGAACACATTTATCAAAAATTAATTAAGGAGTTAGGACAAAATAATATTTCCATCATTAATGAAAGGCAGTTAAACAAAGAGCAAGGGGTATATGTAAAGAAATTTTTTCATGAAACCGTATTGCCCTCTCTTTTTCCAATAATGGTGGACAATAACTCCAAATTTCCGTTTTTAAAGGATAAATCGGTGTATCTTATTATCAAACTAGGAAGGTATGATAAGATAAAAAAAAGTAAATATGCATTAATAGAAGTGCCCACAAGCACCATTTCCCGTTTTGTAGTGTTACCTAAAGGGAAGGATAATAAAAACGTGATCATTTTATTGGATGACGTGATACGTTATTGCCTGGAGGATGTGTTCAGCAACTTTATTCATGATTATATTGAAGCGTATAATATAAAATTAACAAGGGATGCTGAAATTGATATAGATAATGATCTGAATAAGAGCTTTGTAGAAAAAATTTCGAAAGGCTTGAAAGACAGAAAAAAGGGGCAGCCGGTGAGGTTGGTGTATGATAGCCAGATTGCACCTGATATGCTGTCGTTTGTGATGAAAAGGATCAAACTAGGTAAAGGGGACAACCCGATTCCAGGTGGACGTTACCATAATTTTAAAGATTTTATTTCATTCCCGAATGTAGGAGGCCCCAACCTTAGCTATGATAAGGTGGTACCCCTGCGACATCCGGATCTTCCAAACGGTCAATCATTAAAAGACCAACCCAGTTTTTTCAGCGTTCTCAAAAAAAAGGATATTCTCCTTACTTATCCATACCAATCGTTTGACCATGTTATAGATTTGCTGCGTGAAGCGTCCATTGACCCTAAAGTACAGTCCATAAAGATCACCTTGTACCGAGTAGCTAAAAAATCAAATATTGTACAGGCATTGATCAATGCTATTAAAAACGGTAAAGAAGTAACCGCTGTTGTTGAACTTCAGGCACGTTTTGACGAAGAAGCTAATATTTTTTGGGCGAATAAACTGCAGGAGGAAGGGGCTAAAGTAATTTACGGAGTTCCAGGTTTAAAAGTACATTCCAAGATGTTCCTGATCACTCGAAAAGAGGGAAATAAAATCATTGAATATGCACATATTGGCACCGGAAATTTTAACCGTGATACAGCTAATGTTTATACCGACCATAGCCTGCTTACTGTAGACAAGCGCATTACAGAAGAAGTGGCCCGTGTTTTTATGTTTTATGCTGATAATTTGAAGATAGGAACATACAAGCATCTGCTGGTGGCGCCTTTTTTTATGAGAAAACAAATTGTACAGCTTATCAATAAAGAGATACAGAATGCTAAAAAGAATAAACCGGCATCCATTATCCTGAAATTAAATAACCTGGTGGACCCGGAAATGATCAGAAAATTGTACGAAGCAAGTAATGAAGGGGTAAAAATAAAATTACTGGTTCGAGGTATATGCTCTTTGGTGGCGGGTGTGAAAGGCCTAAGCGATAATATTGAGGCAATAAGCATTGTGGATAAATTTCTGGAGCACAGCCGGGTGTTTATATTTTATAACGGGGGTGACGAAAAATATTTTATATCTTCGGCAGACTGGATGGGCCGTAATTTTGACTTCCGTTCGGAAGTGGCTGTACCGCTCTATAGCGATGAAATAAAAGGACAGATACGTACCATCATTGATTTACTTTTGGCGGATACTGCAAAAGTAAGAATTTTAGGAAGTGATCAGAACAATGAATACCGGAAGGTAAGTTCAAAAACACCTAAAATACGTGCACAGGAAGCTATTTATAATTTATTAACCACAAAAAATAATTAAAAGTATTGAAATTTGCAGCGATTGATATAGGCTCAAATGCAGTAAGGCTGTTGCTGAGCAATGTGTATGAAGATGGAGCTAAAACTCATTTTAAAAAAGCAGAGCTGATCCGGATTCCCTTACGTTTGGGTGAAGATTCTTTTTTGAACGGAAAAATTTCTGAAAGAAAAGCAGATAAACTGGTTACCGCCATGAAGGCATTTAAACACTTAATAGAAGTGTATGATGCTATTGATTACAGGGCCTGTGCTACCTCGGCCATGCGTGATGCTGATAACCGCTGGGATGTGATTGAAAGGGTACGCAAGGAGGCAGGAATTAAAATTGAAATTATTGACGGAAAAACCGAAGCCGATATCATTTATGCCAATCGTATTGAAGAGCAGCTGGATAAGAATAATGCTTATTTATACATTGATATAGGCGGTGGTAGTACGGAAATCACTTTGTTTTCGAAAAATAAGGCGGTGGTTTCACAATCCTTCAATATAGGTACTATCCGTTTGCTTCATAACCAGATTGATAAAGAATATTGGAATTATTTTAAAAACTGGATACGTCAAATTACCAAAGGCTACCGGCCTTTGATTGCTATTGGTTCTGGCGGTAATATCAATAAATTGAACAGAATGGCCGGTAGAAAACCGAATAAACCGCTTCCAACGTCAAAAATTAAAGATTTATATGAGATGCTTGAATCCTATACGTATGAAGAACGAATGAGGATATTAGGGCTCAATCCGGACCGAGCGGATGTGATTATACCAGCATCAAAAATTTTATTGGCTGTATTGAAAAATGCAGAAATAGAAAAGATGATTGTTCCTCAAATTGGCCTTTCGGATGGAATTGTACATAAATTGTATGAGGAATATTATGAACGGAAATTAGCGGAGGCTTAAATTAGTTTCCAACTTTATTTGTAGGCTTTTAAATCAGACCTGTCAGGTTTTAAATAACTGACAGGTCTTTTCATTTAAATTGTAATTACTATATCTTATTCATTTAGAATATTAACAGTTGTACAAGCGTACAATGCAGCAGTTTCAGTACGTAAGCGGCTGTTTCCTAAGCCGATTTCTTTATACCCATTATCTAAAGCTAATTTAACTTCATCCGCAGTAAAATCGCCTTCCGGACCAATTAATACGATGGTATTACTGCCTTTTTGATACAGTTCTTTCAAATGTGGTTTTACTTCACCATCGTAACAATGAGCAATAAATTTTTGACCTTGAAAATTGGCTGTTGAAGCCATAAATTTCTTAAAGTCAAGCATTTCATTTACTTTGGGTAAATAGGCCTTTAAACTTTGTTTAATGGCTGAAATTGCTACTTTATTCAGGCGTTCTGTTTTTACAACGGGCCGTTCAGAATTTTTGCAATTGATAGTGGAAATTTCATCAATTCCCATTTCGGTGGCTTTTTCGGTGAACCATTCCAGGCGGTCCATATTTTTGGTAGGCGCAATAGCAATGTGCAGATGGAAACTACGCTTCCCACATTCTTTAATGGTTTTCGTGATATTTACCGAGCAGCGTTTTGGATTATCATCAACAATTTCCGCGTGGTACCATCCTCCTTGTCCATCAATTAATACTATTTTAGAACCTGTTGTAAGGCGCAAAACACGGATACCATGTTTGCTTTCATCCTCGTTAAGGGTATATAAAAAAGGTTCGTTTGAAAAGGGAATTGATAAAATATCAGGAGTATAAAATAGGTGCATCAGGACAGATGTTTTTCTTTGCTAGTAAATCAGAGTAGTAGTACTAAAAAGCAAAAGAACAAAAAGAAAAACTTTAAGGGAAAAGGTTATTTCATCCGGTTTACGATGCTCTCTTTCTCCTATTCGGAGAAAGAGAGACGTAAGTTAACAGATGTATTAGGCGTTTACGGCAACCTTTGGAGCGGCAGAAAGAATTTCTTCATTTGCAGCACTTGCGTATTGCTCGAAATTTTTAATGAAAGAGGAAGCCAATTTAGTTGCTGTGCTGTCATACGCATCTTTATCCTTCCAGGTATTGCGTGGATTAAGGATTTCAGCAGGTACGTTTGGACATTCCTTAGGAACGTTTAAACCAAAAACAGGCAATGTTTCAAATTTAATGCTATCTAATTGGCCTGTAAGGGCAGCAGTAATCATGGAGCGGGTGTAAGATAATTTCATACGGCTTCCAACACCGAAAGAACCACCAGACCAGCCTGTATTTACTAACCAAACCGTTACTTTGTTTTCTTTTAATTTTTTACCCAATAATTCAGCATATTTTGTTGGGTGCAATGGTAAAAACACTTTTCCAAAACAAGCAGAAAAAGTAAGCTGAGGTTCAGTAACACCTACTTCGGTACCAGCCACTTTAGCGGTATAACCTGAAATAAAATGATACATAGCCTGCTCTGTAGTCAGTTTTGAAATAGGAGGCAAAACTCCGTATGCATCACATGTTAAAAAGAAAATATTTTTAGGAATATTACCAACAGATGGTTGTACCGCATTTTCAATGTAATCAATAGGATAGCTTACGCGTGTGTTTTCTGTTTTTGAAATGTTGTAGAAATCTACAGTTGATGTGTTGTCTGTAAATTCAATGTTTTCAAGTAATGCACCAAATTTTACAGCATTAAAAATCTGTGGCTCTTTTTCTTTTGATAAGTCAACACATTTTGCATAGCATCCACCTTCAAAGTTAAAAACGCCTTTATCACTCCAGCCATGCTCATCGTCACCAATAAGTCCACGATTTGGATCAGCAGAAAGAGTAGTTTTTCCAGTCCCTGATAAACCAAAGAAAACAGCTGTATCACCATCTTTACCAATATTAGCAGAGCAGTGCATTGATAAAACGCCTTTCTCCTGTGGTAAAATATAATTCAATAAAGAGAAAATTCCTTTTTTGATTTCGCCTGTGTAACCAGAACCGCCAATTAAAATGACTTTTTTAGTCATATTTAACACAGTGAAATTATGCTGACGTGTACCATCAATAGCAGGTGTAGCTCTATAACCTGGTGCGCAGATGATTGTCCATTCCGGATCGAAATTCAGAATTTCTTCATGCGTAGGACGCAAAAATAAATTGTTTGCAAACAAGTTTGCCCAAGGAGTTTCAGTAACCACACGTATTGTTAAGCGGTAAGTAGGATCGGCACATACATACGAATCACGCACGTATACTTCTTTCCCAGCTAAATACGCAGACATACGATTGTATAGAATATCAAACTTAGCAGCATCAAATTTGAAGTTTACATCACCCCACCAGATTGTATCTTTTGTTTTATCATCCAGTACAATAAATTTATCTTTTGGTGAGCGTCCCATAAACTCTCCTGTGTCCACTGCTAAAGCTCCTGTATCCGTTAATACACCTTCGCCTCTGACTAACGTTTCTTCCACAAGTTCTGCCGGATTAAGATTCCAATACGCTGCAGATACATTTTCTAAACCTAAACTTGCAATGCTTGCATTTTTGGCTTTTATTCCAAATTCATTCATTTATTCTGTTTTTGGTTAACTAGTTTTTTTTTCGAGCCGTAAAATTAATCAATTTTGAGCTTTTAAGCCAAAAATAAGTAAGTAACATTTCAACATGAGTGTTAATATCTTTTAAATGATCATCCCAAGCTTAATGATAAGCTGAGGAAATGATTGAAAAATTACTCCTTTTTGATAATTTATACAAAAAAAGGCGCATATTAGTTTATCCAGAAAAGACGCTGCATTTTAGGGGGTATTCAATTACTTGAAATTGTAAAGTGTTGATTGTTAGTTGGTTTTCAGTTTCTGGTGGGTTGTTGGAGTGGGTGATTTTTTCCCCGTTTGACGGTTTTGTTTCAGCCTGCAGGACTACCAAAATACGATCAATTTGTTCTGTTTTACCTCTGCAATTATCCGCGAATTCCTTCTTGCTTAGCTTGCTCTTTCTTTGGTAATTCTGAAATTTTAAAGTAATAGCCACTTAATGGTGACTCTTTCAGAGGGACATTTTGCAGTAGATACAAGTGAAACGATAGCATTATCTTATCAACAAAAAAGAAATGTTTTATTTCTCTCCCATCAAATCCTGAATAATTTTATCAACGCTTATACCTTCTGCTTCTGCTTTGTAATTGCGGACAATACGGTGGCGAAGAATGGCAGCAGCTACTGCTTTAACGTCTTCAATATCTGGTGAATATTTGCCTTTGATAAGTGCATGGCATTTTGCACCAACCACTAAAAATTGAGAAGCGCGCGGCCCTGCACCCCAGGAAAGATAGGTGTTTGAAATTTGTGCAGCGTGTTCTGTGTTCGGCCGGGTTTTTGCAGCTAATTTAACAGCATACTCTAAAACATTATCTGTTACCGGGATTCTACGTACTAAATTCTGAAAATAAATAATTTCTTCAGCACTCAATATTTTTTTCAATTCTATTTTATTATCCGAAGTGGTGTTTTTTACAACAGTTAATTCGTCCTGAAACTTTGGATAGTCAAGCCACACGTTAAACATAAAACGGTCCAGCTGCGCTTCAGGTAATGGATATGTACCTTCCTGTTCAATCGGGTTTTGAGTTGCTAATACAAAAAACGGATTTCCTAAATCATAGCGTTTACCACCAGTTGTAATGCTGCGCTCCTGCATAGCTTCCAATAAGGCAGCCTGCGTTTTTGGCGGGGTACGGTTAATCTCATCCGCCAAAATAATATTGGCAAACAAAGGGCCTTTAATGAATTTAAAATTACGGTCATCACCCAATATTTCAGAACCGATAATGTCAGAAGGCATTAAATCGGGAGTAAACTGAATACGGTTATAGGTTAAACCCAGTGCATCGGAAATGGTATTAACCAATAAGGTTTTTGCCAAACCCGGTACACCAATTAATAAGCAATGTCCTCTGCTGAAGATGGAAATTAATACATCTTTTATAACTTCATCCTGACCGATAATTATTTTGCTTATTTCAGCATTTAATTCCTTGTATTTAACAACAAAGGCGTCTACTGCTTCTACATCTGATTTATACATACTCAATTGGTGATTTAATGATTTGTTGAATTAGAGAATATCTGAATGGGAGAGTTATTGATTTAGAGAGTTAACGGTGGAATTATTTGCGTTACTTTTTAATCATTTACTTATTTAATTCTCTAATTCTTCAATTCTCAATTTCTCTATTTTAATTTATCCACTTATTATTATAGGTGCAATTTTTATAATCATCAGTAATACGTACAAAGGTATCTACCGATTTTTTTTTGATCCATTTTTGTATTGCTTCCTGTTGTTTTTTAGCCAATGCCGCTGCTTGTATCTTTTGATAATCATCCACTAAATTAGCACGATGTGGCAAAGTTCTTAATTTTAAATATACTATTCTATATGCCTGTTTACCATCTTGCGAAGTCATTGGCATTGGTTTAGTGAATTCTCCAACTTTCAATTTGTCGATTGCAAAGGCTACAGTCTGGTCCATTTGCCCTATTTCATCCATTTGAAAACGGGTAGCACCTGAATAAGGGTTTATAATCAAACCACCACTGTTTTTACTTTCATCATCATCTGAGTATTTTGCTGCAGCATCTGAAAAGCTGATTGTGTCAGCTAATAGCTTTGTATAGATTGTATCCAAGGCTAGTTTAGCGTTCAACAAATCATTCGCTTCTACTTTAGGAGCAATAAGCAAGCTTCGGGCATCCACTGCATCTCCTCTGCGCTCAATCAACTGAATAATAAAATAGCCATACACGGTTTCAAATACTTCACTTATTTCATTTGGTTTTAGCTTAAATGCCCATGCATCCCATTCCGGAACAAACTGCCCTCGCTGGATTCCTTCGTACAATCCACCTTTGCTGGAAGAACCCGGATCTTCAGAATACAGTGCTGCCATTGCTGTGAATTGGCTTTCACCTTTCATGATGCGCTGGCGGATATCTTCAATTTTTGCTTTTGCTTCTTTTTTTGCTTCCGGGGTAGTTTTTGGCTTTTTAACAATTTGACCAACCTCTACTTCAGCATTGATAAAAGGAATAGAATCTACCGGAATATTATTATAATAGCTGCGCACTTCACTTGGGGTAACGCTCATATCGCCTGTTACTTTACTTTGCATCTGCTGAGCCATTAACAAATCACGAACATTATCTCTTAAATCGATTTTGAAATCGTCCACTGATTTTCCATAAAATGCAACAAAACGTTCTTCTGACCCAAATTGCTGAAGATAATAGTGAATCCGTTTATCAAGCTCTTGATCTATCTGACCATCAGTTGGATACAAGCTGTCTTTTTGTGCCTGTGATAACAGCAGTTTTTGATAAAGCAGCTCTTCCATTATTTTACAACGGGAATTTGCGTCTGTAGGTTCCTGGGCAGTCACCATTTGCTGGAATTGTGCTTCCAGCTCAGATTGCATTATGGTATTTGTACCCACAACAGCCGCAACACGGTCAATTATTGTTCCCCCCTGAGCAAAGCCTACTTTAGCTCCTAAAGAGAGAAAAATTACAGCACAGGCCAATAAAAGTGAATTCAGCTTATTTTTTAGATTTATCATTGATATAGATTTCAATATTTTTATTATTTGCAGCATCATTATAAATATCTTCTTTCATTTTAGTGATTAGCTGCAATTTACGCTTATTTAAAATGATATTCTTTATATTTTCTTTTTCAAAGCTTAAAGGCGATAGACTATTGCTTATCTTGAATCCTTTAATGTTTAAAAAATAACTATACATCGAGTCACTAACTTCTACAAACCTATTGTTTTGTAAAAATAGTTCTTCATTGTAGGTTTGAATTGGTATTTCTTTAAGCAAATCGTCAAATAGCAGCCAGGAATTATCATCCAGGTAAAAATTTTCCGCAAATTGATGGCAATATTCGGCAAGTTGCTCTCTGTCCTTTAAATTATCTGATTTGTACCACTTTACAAGTTTATTTATTCCCGGTGCTCTTTTATTTACTTTAACATAAATTACTTTAATGATATTATCTTTTAACTCGAAATTACTTTTATTAGCAGTATAATATTCTTCAATTTCTGCGCCAGAAATTACAGTATCCAACTTTTGCTTTACCAATTCTTTTTCGTATGCATAGGTAATCAATGAGTTACGGTAATCTTCCAATTGTTTTTCTACATCTTTTTGGGCATCTGTAAGATTACTTTCTGCTTTTTGAATAACCAGTATTTCATGGATCCAGTTTTCAATGTATTTTTTGAGCAGTTCTAAACTATCTTTAGGGGAGGTACCCTGAGGAACAATGTTTTTTATATTATCCTTATATAAAAAGGCATCGTTTGCACGCGCAATAATTTCACGATTTTCATTATCACCGCTTTTATTACACGAAACCAGTAATAATATCCCTAAAATATACGGTAATAGCTGTTTCAAGTTAGACAGGAGATATGAGTATTGAGATGTGAGAGGTGAGACAAGAGCTTTTCTCAATTCTCACTTCTCAGGTCTCAAATCTATTATTTTATAGTAGTAAGAACGTTTTTGTCTATTGATACAGCATACTTTTTCTTTAGTTCGGTAAGCCATTCTTTTTCCAAATAATTCTGATAATCAGCGGTAACAATACCTTTCGCATCCAAATATGATTTAGGGCTAGGAGGTACTATTTTATTTACAGCAACAATGATCACTTTTTTATCTTTTTCAGAAATCAGATCAGGTGAAATTCCAACTTTCCATTGCTTGTCAACAAATTCATTTTCACCTTTTGTAAATAATCGTGATTCAGCCTGTAAGTTCAATTGTGAATTTTTGTTTATTTCGGTTAAAATATCTTTTTCTGCTTTTTTATCGGTCAAAAAACTGCGAACCTGTTTGGCAATAGCAGCGTCAGCACTGCTGTATACAGAAGCGTCAGCACGCTCTTCCCACATGTAGTTGCTTTTGTTTTTTTCATAAAACTCTTTTGATCCTACAGTATCTTTCACAGCTTTTGACCAAACTTTGCGGTCTGTCAATTCAAACAGCAATATGCCATCGTGGTATTCTTCCATCAAGGCTTTAAATTCAGGATATTTCTGATCTAAACGGGATTCTTCATAGGCGATAACTGTTTCTTCAACAAACTGTTTGTAGATTTGGTTGATTAACATTTTCTCGTCCGTTTTAGGACGTTTGCTTTGATGGCTTGCTACGTAATTTGCAAAATCAGTTTGGGTATATGTTTTTTCGTTTAAATTAAATAAAGGCTTTTTTAATGCTGATGCTTTTGAAGCATCCCAACGCGCATCAAATAATGTAGAATCAATTACCTTGTAAAATTCATCGCGGGCTGCAATGTTTTCCTTGAATTTATATTCTGTTTTCAGTTTCGCTATCAGGGAAGTACGTCCAACCTGTGAACGAGAGTCTTTAGTAACTTTATCCTTTAACTCATTTTTCATGGTTTCAAATGATTCAAGGCCTTTTTTATCCATTAACTTTATTACATGCCACCCGTACTTTGTTTTTAACGGAGCTGAAAAATCATTTTTATTTTGTAATGCGAAAGAAGCTTTTTCAAATTCAATCGGCATTTTGTTAGTACCAAACCAGGTAAGTTCACCACCTTTTTTTGCGGATGTTTTGTCATCTGAAAACTGGGTAGCTAATTCGTCAAATTTAGCACCTGCTTTAAGCTTGCTATAAATTTCAGAGATTTTTGTATAAGCATTTAATGAATCCTCTTTCGACATATTAGGAGGCGTTTTAACCATAATGTGTGCAACCAAAACTTCACCCTGTGCTTTTCTTCTGTCGTTTATTTTTATAATATGGTAACCAAAGCGCGTACGAACCGGCATAGAAATATCTCCCACTTTAGTGGTATATGCAGCTGTTTCAAATGGATAAACCATTTGCATTGCAGTAAAATAGCCTAAATCTCCACCATTGTCTTTTGAAGAAGGGTCATCTGAAATACCTTTTTCAGCTGCCACTTTATTAAAATCCTCTCCTTTTAAAATTCTGGAACGGATTTTCATGATCTTGTTGTATGCTTCCAGCGTATCCTTAGGTAAAGCGTTTTCAGTTACTTTTACTAAAATGTGTGATGCTCTTACATCTTCCTGTAGGCGGCCATAGGTTTCTTTCAACAATTTTTCATTAACGTCTTTATCCGTTAAATAGGGTTGAGCCAGCTGTTTGCGGTAAACTGCTAATTCATCTTTAAAAGCTTTAGAAGTATCAAGGCGCATTTCTTCTGCTTCAATTACTTTTAATTTAAAATTTACAAATAAATCAACATAATCATTTAATGATTTGTTATCATTTTTTATTTCTGCTGCGTTATTTTTGTGATAGACATTTTGAAATTCGGCAACAGTAACTTTATGAGAGCCAATGGTCATCAATACAGCATCCTGATTTTTTTGTGCTGTAATGCTATTAAAAGTTAATAATGCGAGAGGCAATACTAATGCTTTTGAAAAAATTCCTTTATTCATAATGAAAGTTTTTTTTATTTGGGTAGCAAATGTAGCTATTATTACGTTGTTTCAAAATAAAACGGCTCTGAATCGTTCAGAGCCGTTTTGTTAAATTTTGTTAAGGAATTACTATTGTTCCAAGGTATACTGGTTCATTGGTTTATTAGTCCATTGGTTCATATTTTATGGGGTAATCATTTATGGGAATACAACTAAACTAATGAACCAGTGAACTAATATTTATCTGCTATAATTTGGAGCCTCACGTGTAATGGTAACACCATGCGGATGGCTTTCGCGAATCCCTGCATTTGTGATACGAATAAATTTGGCATTTTGTAAAGCAACTATATTTTTTGCACCGCAATAACCCATACCAGCACGTAAACCACCTACAAACTGGTAAATTACCTCAGCCAGACTACCTTTAACAGGAACTCTGCCTGAAATACCTTCCGGAACTAATTTTTTGATATCATCTTCTGCATCCTGAAAATAGCGGTCTTTTGAACCTTTTTGCATGGCTTCAATAGAACCCATCCCACGGTATGATTTGAATTTACGTCCTTCAAAAATTATATTTTCTCCTGGAGATTCTTCAACGCCTGCAAACATAGACCCCATCATCACAGAACCTGCTCCGGCAGCCAACGCTTTAACAATATCACCAGTAAAACGAACACCCCCGTCAGCAATGATTGGAATACCTTTACCTTTTAAAGCTTTTGCTACTTCAAGAATAGCCGTTAGCTGGGGCACACCAACACCAGCAATAACGCGGGTTGTACAAATTGACCCTGGGCCAATACCTACTTTTACAGCATCAGCACCAGCTTTTGCTAAAAGCAATGCTGCTTCGGGAGTGGCAATATTACCAACCACTACCTGTAATTCAGGATATGCTTTTTTTACTTTTTTTAATGCATCTATTACACCTTTTGAATGCCCGTGTGCCGTATCAATTACAACAGCATCAACATTGGCTTTTACCAATGCGGTAACGCGGTCCAATATATCCGGTGTTACACCTACAGCAGCAGCTACTCGCAAACGGCCAAGGCTATCTTTATTCGCGTTGGGACGAACCTTAACTTTTATAATATCTCTGTAAGTAATTAAACCTACAAGTCTGCCCAATTTATCCACTACCGGTAATTTTTCAATGCGGTGGTGCTGTAGGATTTGTTCGGCTTTTTTTAAATCAGTCCCTTCCTTAGCAGTAACAAGGTCTTTACTAGTCATTACTTCCTTAATAGGACGTTTGTTATTTTTCTCGAAACGTAAATCACGGTTGGTAACAATTCCGATTAATTGTTTTTTAGAATTGATAACAGGAATTCCCCCAATCTTAAATTCTTTTATCAAATTTAGCGCATCCGTTACAATGGCATCTTCCGATAAGGTAACAGGATCAAGGATCATCCCGCTTTCGGAACGTTTTACTTTACGCACCTGGTCTGCCTGTTCCTGGATTGTCATGTTTTTATGCAACACTCCTATACCACCTTCCTGGGCAATAGCAATTGCCAGCTGGTATTCAGTTACAGTATCCATTGCCGCTGAAACAAGAGGTGTATTCAGCTTAATTTTTTTTGTAAAATAAGATGTAGTACTTACATCACGTGGTAATACTTCGGAATAAGAGGGTACTAAAAGTACATCATCATAGGTTAAACCTTCTCCCACAAATTTATTTGGATCTAATAACATAGGCTATGAAATTTGTTTTTGATGCAGTTTTACTAAAGAAATGCAACATCAAGTTTGAATTTTTCTGGTTAAAATTCCTGCAAAGATACACATCTTTTTTTGTATAAATAATTCGCATACATGAGTTGATACGAATTAATATATTTTAAAGACGAATATGTTAAAATATTCTACGAATTTGATTGAATTGTTGGATAGCCTGAATAATGGCTAAATGCTACTATTTATAGTTGTTTTGAAGAGTTTTGTTGTTTGCTTTTGTGATTGTATCTACTTGGTAATCAGTTAATTTTATTGCTATTTGGTGTGCGTTTTTTTTGTTGTTGCTACAGCTATTAATTTGGTGGTTATACCGATACATCTTTGAACGATACCGAATATAATAAACTTATGCTTTTAGGGAATGTAACATTTACTCAAATTAAAAAACAAATTAAAAATACAATAGAAGCTTATGGGGAAATATTTTTTATGCATTTGTTTATTTTTTTGCTTGATGGGTCAAATTCAAGCTCAGCGAGGGACTGTAGCTTCCGGGGGAGATGATCTTGGCTCACAAGGCTTCGTAAGTTTCAGTATTGGACAAGTAGATTATTCGACAAATATCGGGTTTGAAGGAACCATTATCACTGAGGGATTACAACAACCATATGTGATTACTGAAATTGAAAACTATACAACAATGGGTATTACCCTTTTTCCAAACCTGACTTCTGATTTTGTTACACTTAGTATTCTGAATGGCAGTTTCGAAGGTATGTATTATGCCTTTTACGATGTTCAAGGGAAGCTTATTAAAAAAGAAAAAATAATGGAAAGTCAAACCTCCATTTCAGTAGAGGATTTAGCTAGTGCTATTTATTTAATAAAAATATACAGCGACAGTGATAAAAAAATAAAATCATTCAAAATTATTAAAAATAAATAAGTGAAAAAACTACTCCATCATTCATTCATTAAGGATTTAATTAAATTATCTAACCTAAACTATTTCAAAATCAAAGAAACGAAGGTCCGGCTATTTCTTTTTTTTATGGTATTTACCTGTCCTCTTATTTGGAAAGAAGCAGGATCTGTGTTGCATGCACAGGCACCCCAGAAAATGAGCTATCAGGCGGTTATTAGAAATGCAAGTCATGATTTGGTTGCCAATACAGCGATTGGTATACGGGTTAGTATTTTGCAGGGATCTGCGGGTAATTCATCGGAAGAATTCAGTCAGTCTGTTATTGTATATATTGAAACACATACCGCAACAACCAATTTTAATGGATTGGTTACTATACAAATTGGGGATGGAAGTGTTTATTTAGGAAACTTTTCTAATATTAATTGGGGGGCTGGACCTTACTTTATAAAAACTGAAATTGATATTACAGGCGGAACAGCGTATAGTATAAATGGAATTCATCAACTGATGAGTGTTCCCTATGCTTTGTATGCAGAAAGATCTGGAAATGGTTCAGGTTCAGGACAAGGTTCAACCGGATCAACAGGAGCTGTTGGCCCGACAGGTAATAATGGCGAAAAAGGTATTGCTGGAAATACTGGTTCCACAGGAGCTGCAGGATTGCCAGGCGGTACAGGTATAATTGGTGGTACTGGAGTACGCGGGGTAACTGGCGCAACTGGTGCAGCTGGAATAAGCGGTGGAGTGGGCCCAACTGGAGTAAAAGGTTCAACAGGTTTGGATGGCTCTAATGGTTTTACCGGACAAACAGGACAAAACGGAACTACAGGTTCAACCGGTAATAATGGAAATACGGGAGGAACCGGCTTAAATGGTTTTACTGGACATACGGGACAAAATGGAACTACTGGTAACAATGGAAATACGGGAGCAACAGGTTCTAATGGTTTTACCGGACATACAGGACAAAACGGAACTACAGGTTCAACCGGTAATAATGGAAATACAGGAGCAACTGGCTCTAATGGTTTTACCGGACAAAACGGAACTACAGGTTCAACCGGTAATAATGGAA
>JAZKDU010000023.1:0-84579 GCA_040387415.1 Bacteroidota bacterium | reverse complement strand
AGGGTGGCCAATGGGGCTCGAACCCACGACCCTCGGTACCACAAACCGATATTCTAACCAACTGAACTATGGCCACCATAGAATTTTGAGAGTGCAAAGATATAGTTTTTTACAATTTTAAAAAATTAAAATGAAAATATTATTAAAATCAGCCTAAATCGGATCAAATAATGGTAAAACGAGAGTTTTTAGTATTAGAAATTAGTCAAAAAAGCATTATAGGTAGAAACGCGGTTTAAACTTGGGAAATCCCCTTGACGTGTGAATAATGTAAACTATTATAGAAGTTCTGTAATAGTTTTTAAACTTCCATAGCCCACCTTTGTTGGTAATTAACAAACTAAAAAAAAATATAAAACAGCGTGAATAGCTGAACTCGTATGGACTGTATTATTGTGGATGATGATGATTTGATGAGATTACTTATTGAATCATATGTGGAAGAAACAGAGTTTTTAAACCTTATAAAAAGTACCGGAGTACCTTTAGATGCGTACAACGTATTATTAAATCAAAAAATTGATCTGGTTTTCTTAGACCTTACAATGCCTGGTATGTCAGGTAAAGAGTTTCTGATGTCTCTTGAGGGCTCCAAGCCTTTAGTTATAATTGTTAGTGCTAATAAAGATTTTGCTGCTGAGGCATATGATTTTGATGTATGCGATTTTATTATAAAACCAATTTCGCAGGAGCGATTTATGCAGGCTGTTTCTAAAGCAAAAAAAATATTTGACCGACAGCATAATCAAACAAATACGGATGCTTTTTTTATCAAAAGCAATTCTGCTTTGATTAAATTAAATATTCAGGATATTTACATGATTGAAGCATTGGCAGACTATGTTACCATTCATACGCTGGCCAAAAAATATACCATTCATTCAACAATGAAGGATATTAAAATGAAGCTTCCGCAAAATGATTATATCCGCATTCATAATTCATATATTGTAAGGATTGATAAAATAGCTTCCGTTGAAGGTAATAGTCTTGTGGTTTACAATCAGACAATTCCTGTAGGTAAAAGCAGACACCAGGAATTAATGAATAGAATAAAACGTTTGTAACTGTAAGGCTCTTTGCTTCAATGTTCTGTTGTTTTTTCTGGTTTTTTTAGAGCATTTTTGCCTAATTTGTAGTAACTTTGAGTCTTAGAATGACTGAGAATTTAACAAATATAACACTTCAGGTAGAGGGCATGGATTGCACATCTTGTGCATTAGGCATCACTAAAAACCTTCAAAAAAAAGGTTTAGAAAATGTATTTGTTGATTTTGCGACCGGAGAAGCCACTTTTTTATTGAACGATAAAAACAAGTTACCCTCAATTATCAAAAGTATTGATGACTTAGGTTATAAGGTGGTGGATAGCAAGTACCTGGAAGACAATGTTGGTAAATTATCAACCATCGAAAAACGTTTTTATTTTACGCTTCCATTTACCATCATTCTATTTTTCGGGCACATGTTGCTCTCACATGATTTTATTCTTAACAACCCCATAGCACAGCTTATTATTTGTTTACCTGTATTTACAATAGGCATTATTCAGTTTGGAAAAAGTGCCTGGGGCTCTTTAAAAGCGAGGGTTCCTAATATGGATGTGTTGATTTTTATTGGTTCCAGCTCTGCATTTGTATACAGTATCATTGGAATGTATACATATTGGGGTACTCCCCAGGTGCATAACTATTTGTTTTTTGAAACGGCCGCTACCATCATAACCCTTGTGTTATTGGGTAATGTGTTTGAAAGCAGGTCGGTAAGGCAAACTACTACAGCCATTCGGGAACTAACAGCCATTCAGGTTGTTAAGGCTAAAATGATCAGTCTTCAAATGGGTAAGGAAATTATTACTGAAGTTGATTATAAAAATATTCATGTAGGTGCATTGTTACAGGTTAATACCGGAGATAAAGTTCCTGTTGATGGAGAAATTATTTCTGGAGATGCCAGTGTGGATGAATCAATGATCACGGGCGAAAGTCTTCCTGTGGAGAAAGCAATAGGTCATAAAATAATTGGCGGAACTATTGTGGCTAATGGTAATTTCCGCATGAGGGCCGAAAATGTAGGCGATAACACCTTGCTGGCAAAAATTATTGATTTGGTAAAAAAAGCGCAGCAGGCCAAACCTGATATTCAGAAACTAGGCGATAAAATTAGTGCCATATTTGTTCCGGTAGTGTTGTGCATTTCAATACTTACTTTTTGCATTACATATTTTTTTGTAGATACTATTGGCGCTAATCCATTGCAGGAAGCCATTATGCGGAGTATTGCAGTTCTTGTAATCTCCTGTCCTTGTGCCATGGGCCTTGCAACACCAACTGCAGTAATGGTGGGGATTGGCAGGGCCGCAAAAAAAGGAATTCTCATTAAAGGCGGTAACACATTGGAACAATTCGCGAAAATTAAAAATATTGTATTTGATAAAACCGGAACACTAACCACCGGTGATTTCAAAATTAAAAAGATTAATTGTTTTAATAATGTCAGCGAAACTGAAGTGAAAGAAATTTTATTTGCACTTGAACAACATTCCTCTCATCCAATAGCAAAATCAATTGTTACGGAGTTAAAAGGAGTTGCTGTGAATAAAAAATTTAATACCATTAAGGAAGAAAAAGGCTTAGGCATCAGCGCGATGGATGATCAAAATACAGCCTATCAGGTTGGGTCGTATAAAATAGCTTCAGCCCTTACTTCAGATGATTCGCATAATGTATATGTTTTGAAAAATAATCAGTTGATTGCAGGTATTGATCTGGAGGACACTGTTAAAACAAACGTGAAGGAAACTATTGAGGAGCTGCATAATGCAGGTATAGAGTCGGTTATGCTGAGTGGTGATAATCGTAAAAAATGTGAGGAATTGGCTGAAAAGCTAAATATCAGCAAAGTTTATAGCGAGCAACTACCTTCACAAAAATTGGAGGTAATTGAGCAATTAACAAAAAGTGCCCCAACCGCTATGGTGGGAGATGGTATCAATGATGCACCTGCTCTGGCTAAAGCAACAGTAGGGATATCTTTAAGCAACGCAACACAGGTGGCTATTCAATCGGCCCAAATAATATTGTTAAAAAACAATGATTTGTCGATGCTTACAAAAGCGCACCTGATCAGCAAACACACACTCATTACTATAAAACAAAATTTATTCTGGGCATTTTTTTACAATATTGTAGCAATACCTGTTGCTGCAATGGGATTTCTTAGCCCTACGCTAGGTGCATTAACGATGGCTTTTTCTGATGTTATTGTGATCGGAAATTCAATTCGACTAAAAACTAAAAAGCTGAATTAATACAATGCAAGAAAATACCGCTGCTAGTTTAACCCAGCCTCAAAATTCAATCCGATACAATATTTTATTTTTAACAAAATGGTATCCGAATAAATTTGATCCGCAATTAGGCGTATTTGTTAGAAAACATGCGAAAGCAGTTTCTGAATTTTGCAATGTAAATGTTCTATACACCTGTGCAGATCATTCGTTAAGTAGTACGTATGAATTAAGCACTTCCGCTGAACATGGCTTTATGGAAACCATTGTATACTATAAAAAAAATGTGTCTGTTTTTGGATCAATCATCAATGCCTGTCGGTATATTAATGCAAATTTAATGGGCATTAGGGAAGTACAAAAATCATTGGGGGTAATTGATCTGATACATGTTAATATATTGAGCCGGCCGGGATTAATTGCGCTGCTTATCAATAAATTAAAAGGCATTCCGTTTATTATTACAGAGCATTGGACGGGCTATGTATCAGGCAAATATGAAAAAATTGGGTTTCTGAAAAAAGGTATCAACAAATTAATTATAAAAAATGCTGCCGTTGTTACTACCGTATCCGAAAGTTTAAAGAAAAAAATGCTGGAGCAAGGGCTTCAGGCGGATTATACGGTAGTTCCGAATGTTGTTGAAAGTGTTGATATTACTTCATCTTCAGCTAATTCATCCAAAGTAAGTTCCTCTCCATCAAAAATAAAGATTCTTACTGTTGCAGATTTAGTGGATTCCCACAAAAACATTAGTGGAATTATTAAAGCGATTGTAAGTTGTAAAGCGCAGCATCCAGCAATGGAATATCATATAATAGGTGATGGCCCTGATAAAGCAATGCTCACAGCACTGTCGGATTCTATGCAGGGCTCTGATAAATTTATTTTTTTTCATGGCCGTCAGGATAATAAGTATGTGTATGATTTTCTGAAACAAGCGGATTTTGTAGTTATCAATAGCAATTTTGAAACATTTTCAGTGGTTGCAGCCGAGGCATTGGCGAATGGCAAGCCGGTTATTTCTACTATTTGCGGTGGCCCGGAAGAATTTATTACTGCTGATTATGGACTTTTAATCGAACCTGGCAATCAAAAACAACTGGAAGGTGCAATTATTAAAATGATTGCCACTTACCAAAATTACGATGGCCAGAAATTAAATCAATACATCACTCAACGATTTAATCATCAGGTAATTGGCCGACAATTTTATGATCTTTATAAACCACTGATTACAAATTTTACTGTGGGCCTGTCTGGTCAAAAACTGCCTATTAATCACGAATGGACCGTTTTAGATGTAGGGAGCGGACACCGGCCTAACCGAAGGGCTAATGTGTTAATTGATAATGAGTTGAATGAAACAGAACACCGCTCAGGCAAAAAGGCCAATGTACCTTCAGATAAAAAAATGGTGGTGGGTGATGCCCTAAACATGCCTTTTGAAAACAAAGAATTTGATTATATTATCGCATCGCACATTGCGGAACATATTGACGATCCTGAACAATTTTGTAAAGAGCTTTGCAGGGTAGGGAAGCGGGGATATATCGAAACCCCGGGCCCGGTGGATGAGTTTTTTCTAAATGAGCCTTTTCATAAGTGGATCGTTAGTAAAAGCGACAATTCCTTGATTTTTACGGAAAAGAAAAATTTCAAACCTTTTTCGGGATTGTTTTACGGCTTGTATTACTTAAATGAAACCCGTACGGGGCATAAACCGCTTCGTTCTTCAAATTCTTTTCTTAAATTGGCCTCGAAATCCATCGGTAAAGTTTGGGCTTACCTGCCAAAAACATATACCCGGTTTTATTGGGAGAATTCCATTAGTGTAAAAGTAATTCGCAATTCCAAAAGCTAGTATAAAATCAAGTATGTATAAAAAAGTAGCTTCCACTTTTGGTATTAAAATTATTGTTGCCATTTTAAATCTTGCAATTGTAATCATACTATCCCGCTTAACAGGGGCCGAAGGTAAAGGGGAGGCTAGTCTTATCATCACCAGTATTGCAATGGTACTTCTTTTCTGCAATATGATTGGAGGTGCTTCATTGGTTTATTTTGTGCCACGATACAACACGTTTTTACTTTTTTTTCTGAGCAATGTATGGTCAGTTTTTATGGCTTTAATTGCGTTTGCCACTCTCAAGTTTTTTCCGGCACTTCCTGAGCAATTTGTTACACCAGTTGTAATCCTGTCACTTATCAATTCATTTCTGGCAACCAATCTCTCCATTCTTCTGGGTAAAGAAAAAATTATGAGCAATAATTACATTTCGTTGCTTCAAACAGTTATTAACCTGCTGGTGTTATTAGTTCTGCTGAAAGGTTTCGGGCAGACAGATATCAGTGCATATATCAATTCATTATATGCCGCCATGGGAATATGCCTGTTAACGAGTACCCTGCTGATAGTACCCTATTTAAAGGAGGTTTCCTTCCGGGGAAGCAAAAGTTTGCTTTATCAGCTGGCAAAGCTTGGATTACTTAACCAGGCAGGCCATATATTGAAATTTATGAGTTTCAGGATCAGTTATTATGCGCTGGCAAGCTATTCCGGAGAAGCTGTTTTAGGGGTGTATTCCAATGGTATTTCATTAATTGAATCGCTTTTATTGATCAGCAACAGCTTTGCTGCTGTTTTATACCCTAAAATAGCGAATAGTACCGATATTAAGCTTGCGCAGACACTAACCCTGCAAATGACAAAAATGAGTATCATTTTTTGCATTTTGGCCCTAATCCCACTATTGCTGCTACCTTCCGAATTTTGGGTCTGGCTGTTCGGCAATGAATTTAATGGCGTAAGGCAGGTTATCATTTTACTTTCCCCGGGAATCGTCTTTTTTAATATTACATTAATTATCGGGCATTATTTTTCGGGAACCGGTAAATATTCCATTAATATGATTGCCAGCTTTATAGGCTTACTGATAACGCTGATAGC
The DNA here is from genome assembly GCA_040387415.1 of Bacteroidota bacterium. Lineage (GTDB taxonomy): Bacteria > Bacteroidota > Bacteroidia > 2-12-FULL-35-15 > 2-12-FULL-35-15 > 2-12-FULL-35-15. The sequence continues at coordinate 78,340 of JAZKDU010000023.1, read as the reverse complement.
CAGTTTACTCGTTATTCCGCATTATGGAATAATGGAAGCAAGTATTATTTCTACTCTTTCCTATTTAGGTATTGCTTTAGTTATAATGCTTTATTTCGCAAAAGAAGCGCAAATAAAGGTATGGCAGCTATTGCCCGCCTCATCTGATTTTGCCTGGCTAAAAGTTCAGACAAAGCTTTTTTTCAATAAATAGTTATTTATAAGTTTAGAAAAAAATAGTAATTTCATAATCTCTATGAATAAAGTAACCAAATTACTAAAAGCCATATCATTGATAATCAAGCAGCCAGCTTTATTGAATAAAGTGTTGGAGGATGTGGATGTAAATAAGCAAAAGGTAATACAAACTTATAATTTACCTAAAGGGTTAAAAATCATCAAGTTAACAGATTTGTTGCCAGGATTTAACGAAACTGTTGAACCATACACTGCGGTTGATGGTGGATCTACTCCACATGATCTGGCACTGCTAAATGGATTGGCAAAAAGTAAAACAAACTGTTCTTACTTTGAAATAGGTACCTGGAAGGGAGAAAGTGTTGCCAATGTGGCTCGTTTTGCAAAGCACTGTGTTTCGCTTAACTTGCCGGATGAAACAATGCTTCAGATGGGCTTGGATAAAAAGTATGTTGGACTGCATCGCTTTTTTTCAAACGGATTGGAAAATGTAACCCACATTCAAGCCAATTCACAAACCTTTGATTTCGGCAGTTTAAAAGAAAAGTTCGACTTGATTTTTGTAGATGGTGATCATCATTACGAAAGTGTTAAAAATGACACTGCCAATGCGTTTAAGCTGTTAAAGGACGAAGATTCCACAATTGTTTGGCACGATTACGGCAATAATCCATCAGATATTCGCTGGGATGTATTTCGTGGAATTTTAGATGGTACACCTGCTGAAAAACGTGGTAATTTATACAGGGTATCTAACACGTTGTGCGCAATTTATACAACCAAGCCTATAAAGGCAGAAATACAGGAACCTTTTTCTAATCCAGAAACATATTTCTCTTTCCAGATACAGGACAAACGGGTTAAGTCTTAAATTCTTGTTATTTCTTCCTAATGCGGTGAGTTGGATTTTAACCCGTTTGTTCAATGTTTCCGTCATTGCGTTCCTCTTAATAGAAAGGGCGTGGCAATCCCAAACAAACATCAAACATATATTTTGAAAGGGTGTGATTGCTTCGTACCCCGCAATGACGATGTAAGGATGTTTTTTTAATTGAAAATTTTAATTGTTTCCGTCATTGCGTTCCTATAGAAAGGATGCAGGAATTCCAAACAAACATCAAACATGTATTTTCAAAGTTCCCGTCATTGCGAGTCCTCTTCGCAGAAAGGACGCGGCAATCTCAAACAAGCATCAAACATGTATTTTGAAAGGGTGAGATTGCTTGGTACCTCGCAATGACGATGTAAAGATGTTTTTTATTGAAAATTTTAATTGTTCCCGTCATTGCGTTCCTCTTCGTAGAAAGGACGCGGCAATCCCAAACAAACATCAAACATGTATTTCAATGAGATTGCTTCGTACCTCGCAATGACGCTATAAATGAGGCTTTTAATTGAATTTCAACCTGTTTTCTATTTCTATAAATCCAATAGATTTCGAACAATCAATCAACTCACCTTAATAAGGTGATGTAAAAGAGCTCGTATCCCTTTTTTCTGTCGGACGAACACTCATTACAGGTATTTTAGAAGTACCAATCATTTGCTGAGCGATGGTACCAACAAAAAATTCTTTTACATTCAGTTCTTCTTTTGTCATAATCATAATTAAATCAATGTCATTCTTGGAAGCATATTCCAAAACCATATTGGAAACGTCATTTCCAACCATTGTTTTAATGGTGCAGGAAATTCCTTTTTCTTTAATGAAATTTCTAACCTGATGGGAGTAAGCTATTAATTTGTTTTCCAGGTGCCTTTCCTGATGCGAAAAAATGGATAATATTTTAATTGTTGCTCCAAAAAGTTTGGCAAGCTCAATAGCTTTACCCACCTTTTCTCTTGTTTCCTTGGTTAAATCCAATGGGAAAAGTATGTTTTCACACCCGTTTTTATGCTGTTTTCCTCTGATCGTTATTACAGGGAATTTTGATTCTCTGATCAATCGAAAAGCGTTATAACCTACAATTTTATCTAAACCCATTTTTGAATTTAAACCAATAACAACAAACAAGGGCTTTATGCGGTTCTGAACCTCCAGGATTTTTTTATAAACGTTTCCGTTCTCAACAATAATTTGAACCTCAATACCGGCTTCTGACGATATTTTTTCTGCTCTTTTCTTTAATAAATTTTCAATATCAGGTTCTGATTTATTTGAAAGTACATGCAAAAGCACCAATTTTGAATTAGTTAGCTTAGCCAGATTATAAGATTGGCTTAACGCTGTTAAAGATTGCTCAGAAAAATCAAGGGGAACAAGAATATTGTTTTCTACTATGCTCATAGTGTTTTATTTTGCTGCAAATTTAGGAATAAATAAACACGTAAAATATAGATAAAGCATTTATTTAATATAATAAATAAGGTAAAATTAAAGACGAATGGTTATAGTTTTGCTGAAATGATTGAAAATTAAGTAGCCGAACGGTAGTATTGATTAAAATTTTTGCTGTTTCTATCAACCAGATATTTTATTTTAGTGTTTGATTTTATGTAACATGCTGTTTATTAGTCTTTTGGTAAAATCCCTGAAAACAAATTTTGGTGAAAGAAGAGCTTTTGACTATATTTACCGCCCCTATTGGAACTTTTTAACTTTAAAAAAAATACAATGAAAAAACATTTACTTATTGGATTAGCTATTAGTTTTACAGGCACCCTAGCTGCGCAGAAAGCCGGCAAACAGGCACCAAAATTAAATCCGGTTATTGCCAACCACGCTATACCGTATAGCAAACACATGTTAGAGTCGCTGCCGGCTTCTTTTCAGGCAGCTGTTCACTCCAACAATCCAAATCATTTTTTACAATCTTCAAGAGCGTTCAGTGATACCGTTATAGGAACCAGTATGTATGATTTGCAAACCAATGCATCAGTTTGTAATCGTATTGTGGCAAATGCAGATGGTACCATTTCTGCTACCTGGACAATGGCTCATGATGCAGATGCAGAAACCGCTCCAAACAGAGGAACGGGCTATAATTATTTTAATGGAACCACCTGGGGACCATCTCCAACAGCGCGTCTGGAATCCGTTCGTTGCGGCTGGCCTAATATAGGGGTTACAGCTACAGGCGGTGAGGTAATCGTTTCTCACGAAGCAACTTCCAGCGCAGGTAATATACACGTATTAACCCGTCCGGTAAAAGGTACTGGTTTGTGGCATGATACCACACTTGGTTACCCTGATGTATGGGCTCGTATGTCCATTGGAGGAACTAATGGAAATACAGTGCATGTGATTTCACAAACAACAGGTGCTTCCACCTCAGGTAATCCTCCTTTTCATGGACAGGATGGTGCTATCGCCTATTCGCGTTCACTTGATGGAGGAGTAACATGGGATAAATACCATACTGTTATTCCTGCAATTGATTCTTCTCATTACAGAGGTTTTGGTGGGGATTCGTATGCCATTGATACCAAAGGAGATACAGTTGTAATTGTTGCTGGCGGTTTTGATGTGGATGTGGTTTTACTTAAATCAATAAATAATGGTACTACATGGACCAAAACAATTGTTCATCAGTTTCCTATTCCAATGTACGATGCAACTATTATGAGTACTGATGTTGGTAATGATGGTGTTTTAGATACCATTGAAACAAATGATGCTTCTGTTTCAGTATTACTTGATAATCAAGGTAAGGCACACGTTTGGTTCGGAAGAATGAGAGTTTTTCAAGAGCCTACTGCCGCAGCCTTATCTTACTTTCCGGGTACTGATGGATTGTATTATTGGAATGAAACAATGACAGCTCCTGGAATTGTAGCATTTGCTCAGGATATTAATAATGATGGCGAACTTAATGTTACTAATTGGGGAAGTTATCAGACATCTTTATCATCAATGCCAAATGGCGGGATTGATAATGAAGGAAGAATCTATGTTTCTTATGGAAGTATATACGAAGGAAACGCAGAAAACGGAACACCAGGTGATGGAAAAAGTTACCGTCATACTTATTTATTAAGATCAGCCGATGGCGGACAAACATGGTGCGGTCCTATAAATGTGGTTAGCCCTGATAATGATCCCTTATATGATTATACCGAAGGTGTATTTGGTGCAATTGCAAAAAATGTAAACGGAAGTGTTCATTTAATTTATCAGAAAGACCCAAGTCCGGGGCATTTGGCCTTAGGATCAACAACTACAGATCCACAAAGCGGAAATGAATCTGAAATTGTGTATGTTAAAATTCCTTCTACTGATTTTGACGGTTTACCATGTGATAGTTTGTTTTTTGATCTTGCAAGTGTAGGAATTAAGGAATTGAACGAAAATGTGAACGGTTTAAGTATTTATCCTAATCCTGCAAGCCAGTTGGTTAACCTTCAATTTAATTTGATTGCTGCTGAAAAAGTAAATGTAAAAATTTACAATATAGTAGGTCAGGAGTTAAATATGTTTGAAAAAGAATTGTCTTCTGGTAATAATTCTTTAAATATTAACATAACTAACTATAAACCAGGGGTTTATTTTGTAAAATCAACAATTAAAAATAAAGTGATTACTAAAAAACTAATTGTTGAATAGTTAATTATTCGATTTTTTAAAAATGAACTCCGATGGATCTGCAGATTCATCGGAGTTTTTTTTGCATTAAACAAATTTGGATCAGATTTTCTGGATTCATAATAAAATATTTGATAAGAATAAAAGGAATAATCCGCTCTTGAGATACCTCATTCGAAAGGGTATTTGTGCATTTCGAAATTATGTTATATTTGCATAATATACTGATAACGAACATGAAAAAAACATTACTGGTTCTTGCAATTCTCCTCTTACCTTCTCTAATGATATTAGTGAATAGCAAATCAGCTTCTTCAGGAGCTTGCTTTGCCCAAAACAACGTAGGTATAGGAACAATAAACCCTGAGCCAACGGCAGTATTAGACTTAAGCGCTACCGACAAAGGATTTTTAGTACCCCGCCTTGCAGATACAAGTGGAATTGCATCTCCTGCAACAGGTTTATTAATATACCTTACCACAAACAATACATTTTATTATTATAATGGTACTTATTGGAAAGGAATAATTGCTGGTGCAGGCATCAATGGCAATACTGGTTCTACCGGTTCAATTGGTTCTACCGGAAGCACCGGCACAACTGGCATCACAGGGAATACAGGTTCTACCGGCTCAACGGGACGTACCGGTTCAACCGGTTCTACTGGTGATACAGGAAGTAGCGGCAGCACTGGGGCTACCGGTTCAACGGGAAGTACTAGTAACACCGGTTCAACGGGATCTACCGGAAGTACTAGTAACACAGGTTCGACAGGTTCGACCGGAAGTACAGGCTCAACTGGTTCCACCGGAAGCACTAGTAACACGGGATCAACGGGATCAACAGGAAGTACAAGCAGCACAGGCTCAACAGGTTCTACAGGAAGTACCAGTAACACAGGCTCAACCGGCTCTACAGGAAGTACTAGTAACACTGGCTCAACCGGAAGTACAGGTTCCGGAAGTACTGGCTCAACAGGTTCAACGGGGAGTACCGGAAGCACGGGTTCAACGGGTGCCACAGGCTCCACAGGTGCAACAGGTGCTGATCTTGGCACACACTGGACAATAACCGGTAATACAGGGACAGTTGCTGCTACCAACTTTATAGGAACTATTGATAATATCTCTTTACGTTTCCGCACTAACAATACACAGAAAATGATTGTTGATTCGTTGGGTAACTTAGGTATTGGAACAACAAGCCCTACTGTAAAGTTGAATATTTTAGGTTTGACAAATGGTACTGCAGACCTTTTGAAACTTCAGGCTGAAACAGGAAGCGGTGCGAGTAATGTTGGTATTTCTTTGTGGGCAATGCCGTCTGGAGCTAATGTTGACGCTCGTAACTGGCGAATAAGCAATAACTATAGTGCACATGGCACATTTGAAATTCTTCGAAGCACAAGCAATAGCGCAGACCCAGGAGTTAATGCATTTACTATAGATAAGGTTGGTAATGCAGGCATTGGCACAACTGTACCCCAGTCAAAATTAGATGTAAGAGGTTCTATTATTGCAGCTAATACAGATTATGTAAATTCTGTGGCAGGCTCATTCCTGCAAATTCAACAGGGAGCTGCATCGGGAAATACTTATTCGTCAATAGGAGCGTATCAATCTGGAGGTAATGCTTTTGATCAATTAATTTTACAAAGCGGAGGTGGTAATGTTGGCATTGGAACAACAACACCCAATGCTTCCGCTTTACTTGACATTACCTCAACCAGCAAAGGACTTCTTATTCCCCGTGTAGCACTTACAGGAACAGCTGACGTAGCAACTATTACCAGCGCAGCAACCAGTTTACTGGTATACAATACCGCTACTGCTGGTGTTTCACCTGCTAATGTAGTACCTGGTTATTATTATTGGAATGGTACTAAGTGGGTTTCAGTTAGTGGTGGTAGTGGAGGTAATGACTGGAGTTTACTAGGAAATGCCGGGACAACGGCAGCTACCAACTTTTTAGGAACTACTGATAATGTTTCTTTACGTTTTCGCACCAACAACACTCAGCAAATGATTATTGACTCAGTTGGTAATGTTGGTATTGGTACCTCTGCTCCTGAAAGATTATTGCATGTTGTTCGAAATGCAACTGTTGGTGTTAACGGCACAGTTGCTAATTCATACGAATTAGCCCAATTTAAAGTAAATAGCAGTGGTGGTGGGATGAGAGGTCTTGAAATTGGCGCACCTACCGGAAGTATTGTAAGTCCGGTTTATTTAAAAGTACATGGAACAAGCAACAGATTTGCGATTTTAAACCAAACGGATGTCGAAAATTTTACAATTCTAGAAGGCGGCAATGTAGGTATTGGAACAATAAGTCCTCCTGGTAAGGTGACAATCCATAGAACTACACCTTTTTCTAATGTCTCTTTTCAGGGGGGGGAAGATAATTTGTTTTTAACATCCTTAACTACCAATGGTTCTGGAGTTTTTGGCGCATCAATAGGCTTTGCCAGAACGGAATACACTGACAGAAGGATAGCCGCAATTGTTGCGGTGCAGGGAACAGCTGATGCAGATCAGGTTGGATTAGCATTTTTTACCCATCCAACAATTGGGGGGGCTGATACTATATCAGAGGCAATGAGAATAAATTACAATGGTTATGTAGGTATTGGAACAACAACTCCATCAAGACAGCTAACTGTTTTAGATCGAATGGCTATGACCAATGCAGCGGGAACTGCCACACTTGATTTAGGACAGTGGGATGCAACTACTAATCGTATAGAAAGCAATGGCAGATCTTTGAGATTAACAACGTATACAGGTTTAATAAGTCTAGGGATTTCAGGTGCTGATAATTTGGTAGTCGCAAATAGTGGTAATGTTGGTATAGGAACAATAACTCCATTAACAAAGCAGCATGTTGAGGGGGCACAAATAGCAGCTTTCACAGGTACAACACGGGGAATATTTTCACTGAGTGCCCCATACAATGTTGGGTACTATACTCCAATTGATTTTTTATATACTACTGGAGCTAATCCAACAGCAAGGATTGCCGCATATCACGATGGAGGTGGCTCAAAGATTTTGTTCGGAACTTCAAATAATTATGCAACAGGTATAACAAATACCGCCATGACAATTGATTATAATGCTAATGTTGGTGTAGGAACAACAACACCGAAAGCTTCTCTAGATGTCAATGGATCTGAAATTATCCGAAATTCTGCGGGTGGAACTGCCATTAAGTTGGAGAAAGTACAGGGTGCTGGAGGCTTGTTCACAAGCATGAGGGTAACGGTTAATCTCCAGGGTGCTGGAGGATATACGTATCGTATCCAAACTGCCGGAGCTAACGCTAGCTCCCAGTTTCAGGCAGGTGGCGGGTATACCAACGGCACAGTCAATTTCCAGCACACTGTTACTGCAGGCAGCGGATTCACAGTCACCAGCCCGGCAAACGATATCCTTCAGTTTGATATTTCGTGGGTAGGGAATACCCATCCTGTCTGCTTTATTGAAATTGTGGGTAGTCTTGCTATGACTTTCGGAGATTCGGATATTACTATCGTTTTTACTCCATAAGGCGGCTAACTTAGATAAATTATAATATGTTAATATAATGGAAAAAATAAAAAAAAAACATACACCAATTCATTCTAAAGTAGAACAAAAATGCTGGAAAGGGCTCGTCCTTATTCTTTTAGTACTGTTTTTGGGAGGGGCGGGTAGAGGCTTCGCCCAAAATAACGTAGGTATAGGAACAATAAACCCTGAGCCAACTGCTGTGCTGGACTTAACCGCTACCGACAAAGGATTTTTAGTTCCCCGTCTTCCGGATACAAGCGGCATTACATCCCCTGCAACAGGTTTATTAATTTATCTTACCACAAACAATACGTTTTATTATTATAATGGTACTTATTGGAAAGCAATAATTGCTGGTGTAGGCATCAACGGCACTACAGGTTCTACTGGTACTACTGGTTCAATGGGTTCTACCGGAAGCACAGGCCTAACCGGGATTACAGGTACTACCGGGAGTACTGGTTCTATCGGTTCAACAGGTGCAACTGGAACTACTAGTAATACTGGCTCAACGGGATCTACCGGTAGTACAAGTAACACAGGTTCAACTGGTTCCACCGGAAGTACAAGTAACACAGGTTCAACGGGATCTACAGGTAGTACAAGCAACACAGGTTCGACCGGTTCCACGGGAAGTACTAGTAACACAGGCTCAACTGGTTCAACCGGAAGTACTGGTTCTACAAGTGCTACCGGCTCTACAGGAAGTACTAGTAACACTGGCTCAACCGGAAGTACAGGTTCCGGAAGCACTGGATCCACAGGTTCTACCGGTTCAACCGGAAGCACTGGTGCTACAAGTTCAACCGGTTCTACTGGAGCAACTGGTGCTGATCTTGGTACACACTGGACAATAACCGGTAATACAGGAACAGTTGCATCTACCAACTTTATAGGAACTATTGATAATGTTTCCTTGCGTTTCCGTACCAACAATACTCAGAAGATGATTATTGATTCTGTGGGTGCGGTTGGTATCGGCACTATTAGTCCAACAAATTTATTGCATGTTAATAATACAAGTAGCACATTAGCCGGCTTGAGGGTGGATGCTGTATTAGCTACCGTGCCAAATGGCGGAGCACTGGTTCTTAATACTCCAAGTGGTTCTAATCATCTCATGTTTGAGACAAGCGGAACCCAGAAATGGGTTCAATATATTAGCGGAAATAATCTAGTCTTCCATGAAAGCGGAGGTGCAAATAGAGTAACATTCCAATCAGGAGGTAATGTAGGTATTGGTACTTCACCTAATGCTTCTGCGTTATTGGATTTAACGTCAACCAGTAAAGGCCTTCTGATTCCCCGCGTAGCACTCACAGGAACAGCTGACGTAGCAACTATAGCAAGTGCCGCGACCAGTTTACTGGTATATAATACGGCTACTGCGGGTATTTCACCTGCTAATGTGGTACCAGGTTATTATTATTGGAATGGTGCAAAATGGGTTTCCGTTAGTGGCGGCAGTGGAGGTAATGACTGGAGCCTGCTTGGAAATGCCGGTACAGCTGCAGCTTCCAATTTTTTAGGAACAACCGACAATGTCTCTCTACGTTTCAGGACCAACAATACCCAGCAAATGATTATTGATTCTGTTGGTAATGTTGGTATTGGGACAACAAATCCGTCATTGAGCAAACTAAATGTTGTTAATACTGCAAATACATCAGTTTCGGCATTGCGAATTGAATCCAGTGGAACATTAGCAAATAATGACATAATTCGCATGCAGATAAACGGCCTTACCAATGGTTTCAGGATGTTTCAAGATGCTTCCTCTAATGTAGTTTATTCTTTTCAAGATGGTAATGTTGGGATAGGTACAACAAGCCCTGGTGCAACTCTTCATGTCTTTCAAGCTGTAACAAATACGGCTGTACTTATTACTGCAGGCTCAGCAGGACAGGCCTTGGTGCGTTTAGACCCAAGAGCAAATGGAGCGACAAAACAATTTGATGTTGTTGCAGGTGCTGGTAGTACTAATTCTTTAAGGATTAATAATTCAACAGATATTACGAATATTGCTACCTTTCTGAGTGATGGTAATGTAGGTATTGGGACAACAACTCCAACAAGGCGTTTAGATATTGTTGGACCAAACCTAAATAGTGATTTTGGAATTCAGCTTCGTCTTTCGGGTCCTGCCACAGGAATAGGCGCGGTGATTGCACTTGATGCTGACCTTGGTGGATCTGGTGGAAGATATTGGCAACTAATGTCTTCAGGCAGCACAAATGGAACAATCGGAGGGAAAAAATTTGCAATACGTGATGCAAGTGGTATTTCCCCGGATGCTTCGTCATACCGTTTTTTAATTGATACCAGTGGTAATGTAGGTATAGGCTCAATAACACCTCCAACCACCTTGGAAGTGCAAACAGCCGGTACAGCTGGAGCAAATGCAACAGCGCTTACTATTTCAGCTCAGGCAACCTATACCGGTGGACCATCGGTCAATTCTACTGTAGGACTTAACTTCAGTTTACGGCAAGGTACCAATGCGGGACATATTTATGGAGCAATTCGAGCAGGGGAGGACTTCAGTTTAGGGGCAATAAAGGGATCATTGCAATTTTTGACGGAAGATTATAGTGGAGGTGATGTAATGGTAGAAAGAATGCGCATTGCAAGTTCAGGCAATGTAGGTATTGGGACTGCGAGTCCAAGTACACTTTTAACATTAAAAGCTGGCACTGCCGGCAAAGTTGATTTGGTGCGTTTAGAAGGGAGTAATGCAAGCGGCTATGGAGCAATTGGGGTAAATAGTACTGCTTCTCCCCAGTACATGTACTTTTCTAACACTACAAATGGCACTGAACGCATGGTGATTGAAACTACCGGAAATGTTGGGATTGGTACAACAACCCCAACTTTTAAGCTAGATGTTTCTGGGAGTTTAAGAGTATTTAATTCTTCTTTTTCAAATGCTAATCTTACATTTGCTGGTGCTGCATCAGCAAGTTCATATTCGAGTCTGCGTTCAAGAACTGATCAAAATCATGGCTGGGAGCTAGATGCGTTTGGTTCAGGAATGATTGCTGATCCTTCCACTTATTACACAGGATCAAATGGAGCCGCCCTAGTCAATGTAAATAATGCTCCATTGGCTTTAGGAGCAAATAATGCCGGAGTTATTTATATTACAGGTGGAGGTAATGTGGGTATTGGAACTGCAGGTCCCACTGAAAAGTTATCAGTTACTGGAAATATATGCGCCACAGGTACTATTTTAGCAAGTCAGGCTGGTTGTGGTTCGGACAGGAGATGGAAAAAAAATATTACTCCACTTACTAATACACTTGCTAACATAATGCAATTACAGCCGGTAAATTATTTTTGGAAAAAAGATGAATTTCCTGATAAGCAGTTTACAGATACCAAACAGATAGGCTTTATTGCGCAGGATGTAGAGAAAATTTACCCTGAAGTAATCATTACTGATAGCCAGGGATTCAAAGCTATTGACTATGGCAGACTAACTACCGTATTAATTGGTGCAATGAAAGAGCAACAAAAAATAATAGAAAGCTTACAGGTAAGTAATCAAAATTCTGAATTAAATAATCAAAATTCAGAATTGAAAATTCAAAAATTAGAAGCTGCTGTAGAAAAATTAACGGAGGCTGCAATCAAAGAGGAAGCTAAAAAATAAACTCATGAATACAAAAATTAAATTTATTACGGTTTTTGGTATGATTCTCATATCTCAATTCTTGAATACTGCATCTATTCATGCACAAAACAACGTAGGTATAGGAACAATAAACCCTGAACCAACGGCTGTTTTAGACTTAACCGCTACCGACAAAGGATTTTTAGTTCCCCGCCTTGCGGATACGAGCGGCATTGCATCTCCTGCAACAGGTTTATTAATTTATCTTACCACAAACAATACGTTTTATTATTATAATGGTACTTATTGGAAAGCAATAATTGCTGGTGTAGGCATCAACGGCACTACAGGTTCCACTGGTACTACTGGTTCAATGGGTTCTACCGGAAGCACAGGCCTAACCGGGATAACAGGGAATACAGGAAGTACTGGTTCTATCGGTTCAACGGGTGCAACTGGTTCCACAGGAAGTACCAGTAACACAGGCTCAACTGGTTCCACCGGCATTACAGGATCAACCGGTTCCACAGGTATTACTGGCTCAACCGGTTCTACCGGAAGTACAGGTTCAACGGGTGCTACTGGTCCTACTGGAAGCACAGGTTCTACTGGAAGTACAGGTAACACAGGCTCAACAGGTTTAACGGGGTATACAGGTAGTACAAGCAACACAGGTTCTACCGGTTCCACAGGAAGTACAAGTAGTACTGGTTCAACAGGTGCTACAGGCTCTACAGGAAGTACAGGTTCTGGTACTACTGGATCAACTGGTACTACCGGTTCCACAGGAAGCACTGGTGCTACAAGTTCAACCGGCTCTACTGGTGCAACTGGTGCAGATCTGGGCACACATTGGACAATAACTGGTAATACAGGAACGGTTGCCGCTACCAACTTTATTGGAACTATTGATAATGTTTCCTTGCGTTTAAGAACCAACAATACTCAGAAAATGATTATTGATTCGGTAGGTAATGTGGGTATTGGAATAGCAAATCCTAGCCGCTTATTACACATAAAGGGTCAATTCCCATATTTTGCAATGGAAGATACGGATGATCCAAACGGTAGCATAGGGACAATTACAGCACATCAAGATGGAAGATTATATTATGATGCCAATAATAATAATAGTTTAACTGTTGGTGCACATTCTTTTAGAGCTGACGGAGGAGTAAAAAATTTAATGGTAATTGAAAATAATGGCAATGTAGGTATTGGAACTACGGTACCAGCTCGGTCATTAGATGTCTATAGCACAGTAGCTGGAATTCCAGCATTGAATTATTTGCGTATATCTGGTCAGACGAATGGTGCGTATCTTGGGTCGATGCGGCTCGAAGGATATTACAATGATGCAGGCAACGGTGAAACCGGTAGGTTGGGATGGGTATCTTTCGAAGCAAGTAGAAACCCTAATCCTTTTATTGGAGGAAGTCTTGTATTCTATACAAAAGTAGACGGTACGTCAAACGCTACCGATCCAACCGAAAAGATGCGAATTACACCCAGTGGTAATGTTGGTATTGGAACATCTGCACCTGGTGCGAGCCTTGAAGTTGTTGGTACTCATGGATTGTTGCTTAGCGAATCCACAACAGATGCTACAAGAAAGCACTCGTATATTGAATCAAAGCACTATACTAATGCCGAAGAACCGGTTGCGATGATATATAGCGATAACAATGTGGCTGCTTCAAAACTATATATTGGGGGCGGACTAACAGCCACACTTAATGCAGTTACATCTATAGGTTTTTTTACTGCAGCCAATAACACAACTGTTACCGGCACTGAACGAATGACAATTGATAACGGTGGCAATGTTGGTATTGGAACAACAACTCCCGGCTCATACAAGCTCAATGTAAGTGGTAATGTAAGTATTGGAAACGCATCCGTTGGGAATATTCTCGACATTGTAGGTAGTGGTTATTCTGGTGTAATTGGTATGGATGCTACAGGAATGTACATTGGCCACAATTCGGCTATCAGAAAATTGTCGCTTGGTGTTGGTGACGGTGTCACTGTGAAAAGAGATAATCTTGTTATAGATGTCAACGGTAACGTTGGGATTGGAACAGCAGCACCTACCGCTTTACTTTCTGTAAACGGTGCAGCAAATAATACTACTGGTGTTTGGGGGGCATTTTCTGATGCGCGTATAAAAACAATAGATGCTGATTTTACCGATGGTTTAGAAATCATTAAAAATATACACCCGGTAAAGTTTCATTATAAAACTAATGCTCCAATGTATTCAGATAAGCCACAAATTGGTATTATCGCTCAGGAATTAGAAAAAATAGCTCCCTATATGATAGATAAGATTGAATATAAGGACATTAAGGATTTACGTGAGGTAAACAGCCAGGCTTATATATTTTTGTTAATTAACGCGGTAAAAGAGCAGCAGAAAATAATAGAGGATATGCAAAAGCAAAATGATACACAACAAAAAAGAATAGAAAAGCTGGAACAGAAATAAAAGTAAAAAAGCGCCCGTAAACAAAACGCCCCAGCATATTTTGCAGGGGCGTTTTGTTTACGGAATCATTTTTTATCTCAGATCTTCTACCGAAACTCCTGGATGTCCTTTTGCATTAAATGTAAAACTGGTATCAGGAATATCACCATTTGCAACAAATGATTTTACAGTGTAGGTTTGAGAAGTACCATCTTTCATCAGCATTTTCACGCTCGAAATTTGCTTTTTAATCTTGTCAATCGTCAATTTTACGGTATGAAACTTCTGTTTATCCGGATTTTCAGGAAATAAGCTAATTGTTTGTGTATTAGCATCTTCTGCATCAAATTTATATTTATAACCTTTTTCATACATAGTAAAAATAGTAGAAGGATTTAAAGAACCTTCAGCACCAGCTTCCGCATCTTTTACAATCACTTCATTTGCATCTTTACCGTAATCCCAAACCGTTTTACCATCCGAATATATTTCATGGCCGGTAATTATTAGTTTGTATTTGTTGCCTTTGGTTTCAAGTTTGGCATCCTGAGATTCCTTACTCTTATCTTTTTTCTCCGTAGTTTGAGTAAACTCTGATTTAATAGTGGTGTATGCTTTTGTTTTAGCACTTAACTCATCTAAAATTTTCTTTGCTTTCGGATCGTTCTGAGCGGTAGCAGTAAAATAACCCAGGGTAAATAGAGCTGCTATACGTATTGCTTTTTTAGTAAACATTTTTTTAGTTTTATTAGTTATCATGAGTCTTATTCAAAAACTGTTCCAAAGATAACATATCTTTAATTAAAACTTCACGTGCCTTCGATCCCTCAAATTTTCCAAGGATTCCGGCAGATTCTAATTGATCAACAATCCGTCCTGCACGGTTATATCCGAGTTTTAACTTGCGCTGTATCAATGAAGTAGAACCCTGTTGCGTAGAAACCACAATTTCAGCTGCCTGGTTAAATAAAGTGTCCCGTTCAGAAGGATCCATATCGTCTTTTCCGTTTCCGTCACCATTTTCATCCACATATTCAGGTAATAAATACGCATCCGGGTAACCGCGCTGGCTGCCGATAAATTCACATATTTTTTCAACTTCCGGTGTGTCTACAAATGCACATTGCAAACGAATCAGGTCGTTTCCGGTGGATAATAATAAATCTCCGCGGCCAATCAATTGATCTGCACCACCCGAATCAAGAATAGTTCGCGAATCAATTTTAGAGGTTACACGGAACGCTATCCTGGCAGGGAAGTTGGCTTTGATGGTACCGGTGATAATGTTAACAGATGGCCTTTGAGTTGCGATAACAAGGTGAATACCGATAGCTCTGGCCAACTGCGCAATCCTTGCAATAGGGGATTCTACTTCCTTACCGGCAGTCATGATCAAATCGGCAAACTCATCAATAACTAAAATAACATAAGGCAAAAATTTATGTCCTTTATTAGGATTCAATTTTCTGGCAATAAATTTGGCATTGTATTCTTTGATGTTTCTCACCTGTGCTTCTTTCAACAAATCATAACGCTGATCCATTTCAATGCATAAGGAATTTAGTGTATGTACAACCTTTTTGGTGTCGGTAATAATGGCAT
Organism: Bacteroidota bacterium; assembly: GCA_040387415.1. Classification (GTDB taxonomy): domain Bacteria; phylum Bacteroidota; class Bacteroidia; order 2-12-FULL-35-15; family 2-12-FULL-35-15; genus 2-12-FULL-35-15. The sequence goes on along the minus strand of JAZKDU010000023.1, from coordinate 62,408 downwards.
CCGCACTGTCGGGTAATTTTGCGAGAAAGTGGCGTTCAATCTTATTAAACAACGTTAATTCTACTTTTTTGGGATCCACCAATACAAATTTGATCTGTGATGGATGTTTTTTATATAATAATGAAACTAAAATAGCATTTAATCCAACCGATTTACCTTGGCCGGTTGCCCCGGCCATCAACAAATGGGGCATTTTAGCAAGGTCAAAAATAAATGTTTCATTACTGATGGTTTTTCCCAAAGCAATAGGAAGATCCATGGTGGTAGTCTGAAATTTTTCGGAGGCAATAAGTGCCCGCATTGGTACCATTTCAGCATGTTGATTAGGTACTTCAATACCTATGGTGCCTTTACCGGGAATTGGTGCGATAATACGAATACCTAATGCTGAAAGACTTAATGCGATATCGTCTTCCAGGTTTTTTATTTTTGAAATACGAACTCCCGCTGCAGGAATAATTTCATAAAGTGTAACGGTAGGACCAACAGTGGCTTTTATTTTCTGAATTTCAATTCCGTAATCTCCTAATGTTTTCAGGATCTTATCCTTGTTGGCATTTAATTCTTCGGTATTAATAACGATATCTTTAGAACCACCATAATTTTCTAATAATTCAATTGGCGGAAACTGGTAGGATGACAAATCCAAGGTAGGGTCATATTCTCCAACCTGGGCAATCAGTGCCTCATTAATCCGTTCGGGGCTCAATTCTTCTTCCTTACTTTCTACACTAACAACAGTAAACTGCACATCTGCATCATCACCCGTTAAAATCACTTCCTCCTTAACAGCTGGTTTTACAACCTCTTCAACAATATCATGCTGTGAATGATTGGTAATAAAAAAATCATCTTCTATAGGAATTGGATTGCTTTCTTCCTTAACGATTTTTTTTTCATCCACCTTTTCTTCTTCTTCCTTAAAAGTATTGGCTGCGGTTTTACTCTGTATAGGCTCAGGTGTAGGTTCGGGTTCCGGCTCCGGATTTTTTGCCAGAGGTGTTTTTTTACTCAAATCAAAGGACATATTAAATGCGGCAACCAGAAAAACAATGAAAGCAAATAATAACATAACTCCTGTACCGATGTAACCAACAAACTCATTTAGTTTATTGCTCATGGTATACCCGTAAGCCCCGCCTAAAAAGGTTAATTCAGGATCGGTGAAAAGATATCCGAGTGCTAATGAGATGAAAACAAGGAAAAAGAAAGAAAATATATACGTTTTTTTAAAATTAAGCGGGCCAATGTTAAATGTGATTCGCAAACCGGTAATAAATCCTAAAAAAGCGAACAGATAAGAGGAGACACCAAACCATTTATACAGAAAAATATGCGATAAAAGTGCACCAAATTTACCAAGCCAGTTATCCACTTTTACTTCTGGTGAAAACAGGTTGCCCAATACATGCACCTGATCCGTATCCCAGGTAAAGCAATAGGAAGTAAATGCAATAACCAGGTAAACGGAAAATAATAATAATGTTAATCCGAAAATTTTCTGAAAACGTTCATTTTGCGTAAATGCGAAAGAATCCTTCACTTTTGTAACAAAAGCTGGCATAGCAGAAGGTTCACCCGAAACCTTTTTTTTATCCTCGGATGTACCGCTGGCTTTAGGCTTCGTTCCTTTTTCGGTTGGATTATCTTTTAATGTATTTTTTAAATTATTTTTCTTCGGCTCTGCCATTCAATCCTTAATTTGAGATTTGAAGATGAATTAAATGATCATCCTTCAAATGAATACGTTAACACTATTTATTTGTTGTCTAACAAGTAAAAATAATAAATGACTGGAGTGGAAATATGTAAATACTAAAATCTTATAAACGTGGTATTGTGAATAAAGAAGAGCTGAATAAACCTTGTTTGATTGTTATATGCAGTCTCATCTTGCATACTTTTAAACTCTATTAGAACTTAAAGGCAAAGTCCACCAATTTTTCAACGAAAAAGTTGATTTATCAAGGAGAAATAATTAAAAAAAATTATATTTGTCAAAGGCCGCTAATTAAAGTGGAGGTGATGATAGAATTGCATTGAACTCAATATCTTAAAAATGAATAATGAAACTTTAGAACAATCTAAAGCAGATTCTTCCGCTTCTTTATACAGTGCTGATCTTGCACCAATACCACTTTCTGCCCGTACCTGGAATACCTGGAATTATGCTGCACTTTGGATAAGCATGAGTTTATGCATCCCAACCTATATGCTGGCCAGCTCGTTGATTGAGGGCGGTATGAACTGGTGGCAGGCCATTCTAACTATTTTTATCGGAAACACAGTTGTACTTATTCCAATGGTTTTGAACGGACACGCAGGTGCTAAATATGGTATTCCTTTTCCTGTATTGGCTCGTGCAAGCTTTGGTGTTCGGGGGGCAAATATTCCAGCTGTTTTACGCGCAATTGTTGCTTGTGGCTGGTTTGGCATTCAAACATGGATAGGAGGATATGCACTTTACCTGATGTTAAAAATCTGGATGCCTTCGTTAGAAACACTTCCGCAGATTTTTCCAGATTCTTTTGGCTTGCAAACAGGGCCTGCAATCACATTTTTCCTGTTTTGGCTCCTCAATATGTATGTGGTGTATTGGGGTGTGGAAAGTATTAAAAAATTATTGGTGTTTAAAGCGTTTTTTCTTCCAATTGCAGCACTTGCATTATTGTTTTGGGCAATTTCGGCCGGTAATGGTTTAGGGCCAATTCTTTCTCAACCATCTAAATTTGCATCCAATGGGGAGTTCTGGAACTATTTTTTTCCTGCTTTAACAGGAATGGTCGGCTTTTGGGCAACACTATCACTCAATATCCCTGATTTTACAAGGTATGCCAAAAGTCAGAGGGCTCAGATGATGGGGCAGGCAATAGCACTGCCCAGCTCAATGACTTTGTTTTCATTTATTGGGGTGGTAGTAACTTCTGCCACGTTAATTATTTATGGCGAAACTATTTGGGATCCCTTGGTACTGGCTGGCAAATTTGAAAGTAAACTGTTGGTGAGCATTGCCATGATTGCAGTGGCTATTTCAACCTTAGCTACCAATATAGCGGCTAATATTGTGAGTCCGGCAAATGATTTTGCAAACCTCGCACCATCAAAAATTAATTTTAAAAAAGGCGGATATATCACGGGCATAATAGGTTTATTAATTTTCCCTTGGAAACTGATTGCAGATCCAACTGGGTACATTTTTACATGGCTGATTGCATACTCAAGTCTTCTTGGGCCTATTGGTGGTATAATGATTGCAGATTATTATTTTATAAGAAAACAAACACTTCAGGTAAATGAATTATATCAATCGAAAGGCCGATATACGTTTGGTAATGGCTTTAATAAATTTGCTATCATAGCGTTATTACTTGGTATAGTACCCAATATACCGGGCTTTTTAACCACTATTGGTGCGATTGATAAAGATGCAGTATGGCATTGGGTTTCCAAATTATATAATTATGCATGGTTTGTTGGTTTTATAGTGTCAGGGGTTTCGTATATGATTATGAGTAGAAAATAAAATCAGCCACGAATTGCACGAAACCAAATTGGAAATTATTTTTAATTCGTGAAATTCCTGGCAATTTAATGAAAAGCATTCATGAGTGAATCAATTAAGCATAGAATAGAAGAGCTTTCCAGCCAGATTGAAGGACATAATTACAACTATTATGTAAATGCGAATTCTACGGTTAGTGATTTTGAATTTGATCAATTGCTGGAAGAGCTGATTAAACTGGAGAAAGAGCATCCGGAATACCTGCAGCCCGATTCGCCTTCTCAGCGTGTTGGTGGACAGATTACCAAAGAATTTAAAACTGTAAAACATAAATACCCGATGCTTTCATTGGGTAATACGTATTCGGAACAAGATTTGACAGATTTTGATGACCGTGTAAAAAAAGCACTGAATACTCCGTATGAATATGTTTGTGAACTAAAGTATGACGGTGTTGCAATTGGATTAACATACAGAAATGGTATTTTGGTTCAGGCGGTAACCCGCGGTGATGGCGAAAAAGGAGACGATGTAACTACCAATGTAAAAACTATAAAAAGTATTCCGTTAAAATTGCGCGGGACTAATTATCCGGAGGAATTTGAAATTCGAGGTGAGATTTTTATGTCGCGTAAAGTGTTTGATGACATAAATAAAGAACGTGAAGAAATAGCAGAACCTTTACTTGCAAATCCGCGTAATGCAGCTGCTGGTACACTTAAAATGCAGGATTCCGCGGTTGTTGCAAAACGTAACCTGGATTGTTTTGTATATGCTGTGTATGCTGATTCACTGCCGTTTCAAACTCATTTTGATAATGTAAAAGCTGCAAAGGAATGGGGCTTTAAGACTTCAGAGTACATGATAAAGGCATCCGATATTCAGGAAGTATTTCAATTCATTAATAAATGGGATGTTGAACGGAGTGATCTGGAATTTGATATTGATGGTGTTGTTATAAAGGTGAATTCATTTGAACAGCAACGCTTCCTTGGCTTTACTGCAAAATCACCACGTTGGGCGATATCTTATAAATTTAAAGCACAAAGGGTAAAGACTATTTTAGAATCAATTTCATACCAGGTTGGCCGTACAGGTTCCATAACACCGGTGGCAAATTTAAAACCCGTATTGCTTGCTGGTACGGTTGTGAAACGTGCCTCATTACATAATGCTGATATTATCGAAAAACTTGATGTACGTATTGGGGATATTGTTTTTGTTGAAAAAGGAGGAGAAATTATTCCGAAAATTATAAGTGTGGATGAAAGGGGACCCGATACTTTGTTACAAAAGGTAAAATATATTACACACTGCCCGGAATGTGGTACAGAGCTAATCAGGAAAGAGGAAGAGGCTAATCATTATTGCCCGAATGAACAGGGCTGTCCACCACAGGTGAAGGGACGGATGGAACATTTTGTGGCGCGGAGAGCTATGGACATCGACAGCTTGGGCGCAGAAACGATTGCTCAATTGTATGAAGCCGGATTGATTAAAAATTGCGCAGATATCTATGACCTCAAAAAGGAAGATGTGCTGAAAATAGAACGGATGGCCGAAAAGAGCGTTAATAATCTGTTAGCTGGTATTGAAGCATCCAAAAAAATTCCATTTGAAAGAGTTTTGTATGCTATCGGAATACGACATATCGGTGAAACCACAGCAAAAAAACTAGCGTATTATTTTAAAAACATTGATGCCTTAAAAAATGCTACATTAGAGCAATTGATAGAGGTTGGTGATATTGGCGAGACTACGGCACGTTCCATTATGAATTACTTTGCAGATGCGCAAAATGAGACCATAGTGGAAAAGTTAAAAGTTCAAGGAGTTCAGATGGAGCTTTCGGAGGAACAGTTGGTTAATTCAAGTGAAAAACTGCAAGGCTTATCATTTGTGGTGTCTGGTGTGTTCAGTAAGTTTTCAAGAGATGATTTAAAAAAAGCAATTGAACAAAATGGTGGAAAAAATGCAGGCTCCATTTCAGGTAAAACAAGCTACGTAATTGCCGGAGAGAATATGGGGCCTGAAAAGCACAAAAAAGCCGAGAAGTTAGGGGTGCCTATTATTTCAGAGGATGATTTTATTAAAATGATTGAGGAACAGTAATTAATTTCAATAGAATAAATTTTAGTTTTATGAATTGTAAAGCTAAGATTTAAGTTAGTATAAATAAATTCCCACTTGAAAAGGGGGCTAGGGGATTAAAATATGAGTTTAATAAAAAAAATAAAAGAGTTTATTGCAAACGGGTATATCAAGCTTGAGCTGAAAGATCATCCCCGGATACGAAAACTTAATAAGTTCAGCTTTAATCAGGCTAAAACAGTTGGTATTCTTTATGATGCCACTAATAAGGAAGATTTCGAATTGGTAAAGCGCTATGTTATTTTTCTTCGTGAACACCGCAAAAAAGTGAAGGTTCTTGGGTTTTACACTACTAAGAACATTCCTGATATGACCTATTCAAAGCTGGAATACGATTTTTTTTCAGCAAAAGATTTAACATGGTACGGGAAACCTTCGGCCATGGTTATTCAAAATTTTATAAATGAGGAATATGATGTATTAATTGATTTGAATATTAACGATCATTTCGCGCTAAAGTATATATCGGCCTTATCCAAAGCGGACTTTAAGGTAGGAAAATACAATGAAAAGGACGTTGAAATATATGATATGATGATTGACTCCGACAATACAAAAACACTAAAATATTTTTTACGGCAGGTTGATATCTACATTGCAATGCTTAATAAAGTTGAACCCAGCTTGAATTAAAAATGGGACATTTTTAAAATCCGAATTTCTAAAATTCATAGAGAAATTAAGAAAAGGATTTGTTGATTAAATTATAGATATAAATTTTATTATGAACTTCATTTTATTTGACGATAATTCTACCCGGAATAACCTTTTGCCACTTACATTTACACGCCCTGTGGCTGATATCCGTATTGGTATTTTAACAATTCGTGAAAAGTGGGAGAAGATGCTGAATGTGAAAACCTCTTCCCAAACCGAGGAGTATTTGAATAAAAAGTACTCCACTGAATTTGCAATAGATACAGATAATGTTTGGATCAACGGTTCTGTATGTCCCAATGAACAGCTTATTGAAGAAATTAAAGGTTTGGAACCTAATGAGGTTTTACTTTCTTTTAATAATGTAATAGCTGCTAATACAGGTAATGACAAGGTTTTTAATCAGGTTTCACTTGAAGGCTTTACTAAGGTTGAGTCAAAAGCAAAAACAATCCAGGTGAGCAATCTTTGGGATATTTTTTCAAAGAATGGGGAAGCCATTTTAAATGATTTTAAATTACTAACGGCAGGCCGTAAATCACTCGGATTAAGTTCTACTAATCATGTAATCGGTATCGAAAATATTTTTATAGAGGAAGGCGCAATTGTTGAATGTGCAATCCTAAATGCTTCTGCAGGTCCTATATATATTGGTAAAGATGCTGAGGTAATGGAAGGTTCCATCATTCGTGGACCATTCGCTTTGTGTGAGCATTCAACTTTAAAACTGGGAGCAAAAATATACGGCCCAACCACAATAGGTCCGCATTGTAAAGTAGGTGGAGAGGTAAATAATTCAGTAATCTTTGGCTTTTCTAATAAGGCGCATGATGGATTTTTAGGGAATTCGGTGCTGGGAGAATGGTGTAACATTGGAGCCGACAGCAATAATTCCAACCTTAAAAATAATTATGCTGAAGTTAAGCTTTGGAATTACGCCAAAAATGATTTTATAAATACCGGATTAACATTTTGCGGCCTGATAATGGGCGATCACAGTAAATGTGGTATTAATACCATGTTCAACACAGGAACGGTTGTTGGCGTAAATGCGAATATATTTGGTGCAGGTTTTCCACCAAATTATATCCCTTCTTTTTCCTGGGGAGGCGCTGCAGGTTTCTCCGACTATAAATTAAATGTAGCATTTGATGTGGCTTCCAGAGTTTATGAAAGAAGATCATTGACTTTTCATGAAACAGAGAAAGAAATTCTGGCGCATATTTTTGAGCTTTCAAAAAAATAATACGCGGAAAAAATGTGGATAATATTCCACTTGGATTCATTTTAATACGATTTGTTCTTCTGCATCATTCTTTTTTTCAATTGGTGGTTCATCCCTGTTTAAAATAAGATAGTGGAAATTGGAGCTGATTTCTTTCCCGATGCTAGTAAATACCGGTGTTTCTTAATTTTTCCTGCAATTTCATTTGGATTGTTTCGTACTGATAAATCCCTGTATTTCTGATATTATTCATGGCTTAATGCCAATTTGTCCCAAAATTGTACTTGGCATACTGATTGAACTCTAGAAAGTATAATTCTTTAAATTACGGACTAATTTCACCCATAATATGACTGATAATTTCGACTTAAATGGCTTGGTTCCACTACTTAACGACAGTGTGATCGATGAAGATACGGAGTTTATTCCTTTGCTTTCTGCGGAAGATGAAGACCAGATGAACTCTGAAAATGTGCCTGATGAACTGTCAATTTTACCACTACGCAATACTGTTTTGTTTCCAGGGGTAGTTATTCCCATTACAGTTGGCAGGGATAAATCAATAAATTTGATTAAAGATGCTTATAAGGGGGATAAAATCATTGGTGTTGTTTCGCAAAAGAATGATACCATTGAGGATCCGGCAGTGGAAGACCTTAACAAAATTGGTACTGTTGCTCAAATTATAAAAATGCTTCGTATGCCTGATGGCAATACAACTGTGATTATACAGGGGAAAAGGCGTTTTGAAATAAAGGATGTAAAACAGACTGAGCCCTATATAAGAGCTGCAATAACCGCTTTTACTGAAACCACACCTGCTAAGGATGATCAGGAATTTTTAGCTCTTACATCCTCTTTAAAGGATCTTGCATTACAGATAATTAAGCTAAGCCCCCTAATACCAAGCGAGGCGGGATTTGCTTTGCGTAATATTGAGAGCCCTTCGTTCCTGGTTAATTTTATTTCAGCTAATATGAATTCCTCTGTTGCCGAAAAGCAAGAGATTTTGGAAGTGGCTGATTTGAAAGAACGTGCAACCCTCGTTTTATCAAACCTTACGAAAGAATTACAAATGCTGGAGTTGAAAAATCAAATCCAGTCGAAGGTAAAAGTTGATTTGGATAAGCAGCAGCGCGATTATCTGTTGCATCAGCAAATGAAAACCATTCAGGAAGAACTTGGTGAGAATAACTTCGGACAGGATATTCAGGGAATGAAGGATAAGGCCAAAACAAAAAAATGGTCGAAAGAAGTTGGTGATTCGTTTGATAAATCAATTGGTAAGCTGGAACGTATGAATCCCAATGCTGCCGAATATTCTATCCAGACAAACTATCTGGAAGTATTGCTGGATTTGCCATGGAATGAAATGTCCCAGGATAACTTTAATTTGAAGCATGCTGAAAAGGTTTTGAACAAAGATCATTTTGGAATGGAAAAAGTAAAGGAACGGATTATTGAGCATTTGGCCGTTCTTAAGTTAAAAGGCAATATGAAATCGCCAATCATTTGTTTGTATGGTCCTCCGGGCGTTGGTAAAACATCGTTGGGAAAAAGTATTGCAGAAGCATTGGGCCGCAAATATGTGCGGATGAGCCTTGGTGGTTTGCGTGATGAAGCAGAAATCAGAGGGCATCGGAAAACATACATTGGTGCATTACCCGGCCGGATTTTGCAAAATATTAAAAAAAGCGGAACATCAAATCCGGTATTTATTTTGGACGAAATTGATAAAGTAGGTCATGAGTTTCATGGTGATCCTTCATCAGCCTTGTTAGAAGTATTGGACCCGGAGCAGAATAATGCTTTTTATGATAACTATGTTGAATTGGATTATGATCTTTCCAATGTAATGTTTATTGCAACAGCCAATTCACTTAGTACTATTCAGCCCGCTTTACGCGACAGAATGGAGATTATTGAAATAAACGGTTATACCATTGAAGAAAAAATGGAAATTGCCAAACGGCATTTATTGCCGAAACAGCAGGAAGAGCAAGGTTTAAAGCCGGATCAGATTGCAATAGACACCCCGATTTTTGAATATATTATTGAAAATTATACCCGTGAGTCAGGCGTACGCAGTTTGGAAAAGGTAATTGCTAAAATTGTACGTAATGCTGCTAAATCAATAGCGATGGAGCAAAAGTACAATGTAAATGTTGCTGAAAAGGACCTTGTGAAAATATTAGGCCCTGCGCATGCAAAAGACCGCTATCAGGGTAATGACGTAGCAGGCGTAGTTACCGGCTTAGCATGGACTTCCGTTGGCGGTGATATTTTGTTTATTGAAACAAGTATTACCAGAGGAAACGGAAAGCTTACATTAACGGGCAATTTAGGGGATGTTATGAAAGAGTCCGCTGTGATAGCGCTGGAATACTTGAAGGCTCACAGTAATATTTTGGGATTGAAACCGGAAGTATTTGATAGTTGGAACGTACATATACATGTGCCAGAAGGAGCAACCCCTAAGGATGGGCCAAGTGCAGGCATCACGATGCTTACAGCGATTGCTTCAGCTTTTACGCAGCGTAAAGTGAAAAAGGAACTGGCTATGACCGGTGAAATTACACTGCGTGGACGAGTATTGGCAGTAGGTGGTATTAAAGAAAAAATCCTTGCTGCTAAACGCGCTGGCATCAAGGAAATTATTTTGTGTATCGACAACAAAAAGGATATAGACGATATTAAAAAAGATTATATAAAAGATTTGAAATTTCACTATGTTGAGCAAATGATTGATGTTGTGAAGCTGGCACTATTAAAGGAAAAAGTGGATAATCCAATTGATTTTACAATGAAAGAAGAAAAGAAGATTAAAGTGTCTGTAAAATAAATTTTAAATTTTTAATGGAGCCCGGACAGTGTAAAATAATTTGTCCGGGCTTTTTTTTTCGGACACAGAGAGAAATGACTTTATGAATACGCATTCTATATAATGGAAATACTTATTATTTTTATTTTAACGTTGCTAAATGGATTTTTTGCTTTATCTGAAATTGCTTTGGTTTCAGTAAAAAAAAGCAGAATGGAACACCTTGCAGCAAAAGGAAGCAGAAGGGCTACAGCAGTATTGAAGTTGCTTGAAAATCCTGAAAATTTTCTCTCCTCCGTTCAGGTTGGTATTACATTAATAGGAATAATTTCTGGCGCGTATGGCGGAGTTGCGCTTACGGATGATCTGGAAAATTATTTATCAGCTTTTTCGTTTTTCCAACCTTATACCCATATTATTTCACTGGTATCTGTGATTGGCTGTATTACCTATTTTTCCATAGTAATAGGCGAACTGGTTCCTAAATCAATTGCTATGAATAATTCAGAAAATATAGCTTTGTTTTGTGTGCCGATTATAAAATACTTTACAATAATAACCTATCCATTTGTTAAATTACTTGCGGTTTCAACCAACTTGATTTTTAAATTAATTGGTATAAAAGAAAACGATTCGGATAAAATTAGTGAGGATGAGCTGCAATTTTTATTGAAATCTGCAGGTAAACAGGGTGTTTTGGAAAAAGAAGAAAGTGAAGTACATCATAACCTGTTTTCATTTACCGACCAAACCGCTCAATCGCTGATGACTCATCGTACTGAAGTAGAATGGGTTGATTACAATGAGAATAAAGAGAAGATCTTTGCAATGTTAAAAGATAGTGTTCATACCAAATTTATTGTAAGTGATGATGAACTTGATAAAATAAAAGGCGTAATTTCTGTAAAAGATTTTTTTGAGCAGTATCCGCGTGAGGATTTTCATATAAAAAATTGTATCAAAGACCCTGTTTTTATAACTTACAATACTCCGGCTTTTAAAATTTTAAACCTTTTTAAAGTTAAAAAGCAGTACATGGGAGTAGTAATAGACGAATATGGAGGAATTAAAGGTATCCTTACGTTACATGATTTAATTGAAGCTATTGTGGGGAATCTGCCTGATCAGGATGAAACGGACGAGTTAAATATTATTAAAAGAGCGGATGGAACCTGGCTGCTAGATGGCAAGACGCTTATTTTTGAATTAAATCAATATTTTCAAACTGAAATTATTGAAGACAATATAGCGCAGTACACAACCGTTTCTGGTTTTATGCTGGCGCAACTGAAAAAAGTTCCCAAAACCAGTGACAAAGTAGCTTATGGCAATTTTTTATTTGAGATCGTTGATATGGATGGTGTTAGGATTGATAAAATATTAATGGCAGAAACAGCTAAAGCTTAATACTTCCCGCCATCTTTCCTGTATTTGAATTTACTCTGCAATCACTATGATTTATTGTTAAATTTGCAAAGAGAACATTCCAACTGATAAATAATAAAATGAGACAGATCACTGTATTCTGCGGTTCCAGTTTTGGAACAGATGTTAACTACCAAACACAGGCTCTGCTTGTAGGTGAAACCTTGGCAAAAAATAATATAGCTTTGGTGTATGGCGGTGCAAAAATTGGATTAATGGGTGCTGTTGCAGATGGAGTGCTTAATAATGGTGGTAAAGTAACAGGAGTACTGCCTTTTTTTTTGCAGGATAAGGAAATTGCCCACGAACGGCTTACTGAGCTGATTCTGGTAGATTCGATGCATGAGAGAAAAACAAAAATGTATGAATTGTGTGATGGTATTATAGCACTTCCCGGTGGTTTTGGTACAATGGAAGAACTTTTCGAGATGCTTACCTGGGCACAATTAGGATTGCATAAAAAGCCAATAGGATTATTAAATGTAGATGGGTTTTATGATTCACTTCTCGATTTAATACAAACGATGGTAAGCAAAGGGTTTTTAAAAAATGTGAATCAGGAAATGTTACTGATAAGCAATAACATTGATAATTTGTTGGAACAAATGAATAGTTACCGCGCTCCTGCAGTTAGCAAATTGATTTCCAAGGAACTGGTTTAATTATTACATTACAAATAACTACTAATCTTTAAAAATAAACCAAATGGATCAAACATTCGAACTTTTAAAGCTGATTCTGCCTGCGGGTATTGTATTCTTAACAACCTACTACTTTCTGAAAAGTTTTTTAAATCAGGAAAACAATAAAAAGGCGCTGGATATAAAACTGGCTAATCAGTCGGTGCTTACTCCTCTTCGTTTGCAGGCATACGAACGTATTGTGCTATTCCTGGAGCGTATCAATCCTAGTGGTATGGTAATGCGCACCAATAAAGGGATGAGCGCACCTATGTTACAGGCAGAGTTGCTGAAAACTGTCCGTACCGAATTTGAGCATAACCTTTCACAACAAATTTATATGAGCAGCAAAGCTTGGGAAGAAGTAATAAAAGCAAAGGAAGAAACTATAAAATTAATAAATGTGGCATCCACCCGCATTAGTCCGGAAGCCAATGGGATGGAGTTTGCTCAGGCCATTATTACTGTTTCAGCTCAATTGACAAATTTACCAAGTAAGGTTGCTATTGAATTTATTAAAAAAGAGATTGGGAGGGAGTTTTAAGTGGATACTACGAATTACGAATTTTTACGAATTACGAATGGTTGATCAAAACTCTATTTAGCATTTTTATCGGTAAAAGTTGCAACATATTTATTTAAATGAATTCATTAAAAAGAACCGATATAATCCATCCGGAATTAAGTTATAAACTGGTGGGTGTTCTATACAATGTTCATAAGGAAATGGGACATGGTTTTTTAGAACGGTATTATCAAAAAGGTATTGCTGCAGAGTTGAAAAGGAGTGGAATTAATTTTAAAGAACAGACTAAAGTTGAGTTAATTATTGCTGGAGAAGCAATAGCTTCAGGAATAGTTGATTTTATTATCGAAGACAAAATTATCCTGGAAATAAAGCAGGGTGATACTTTTTTGAAGATAAATATCGATCAATTGAATAGCTATCTGAAAATGACGAAACTTCAATTGGGAATATTAGCAAATTTTACATCAAGAGGTTTATTATATAAGAGAATATTAAATATTCAGTAAATACGAGAAGCGAGATAGGTAATAAATGATTTTATATTTTGTACATATTCGTAATTCGTAAAAATTCGTAATTCGTAGTATAATGGAAGAAAAAGAACGTAAGGGAAAATTTTTAACCGATTCAAATATTGAAATTAAGAGGGTATATAATAAAATTCGCGTTGACGAAGAACAACCCGGTGAATTTCCTTTCACAAGGGGAGTTCAGTCCACCATGTACCGTAGCAAGCTTTGGACGATGCGCCAGTATGCAGGCTTCTCTACTGCCGAAGAATCGAACAAACGCTATCATTATTTATTAAATCAGGGTACTACCGGATTGTCGGTAGCATTCGACTTGCCTACACAAATTGGTTACGACAGTGATCATGCTTTTTCGGATGGAGAAGTAGGAAAGGCTGGTGTTGCAATTGATTCATTACGTGATATTGAAATTTTGTTTGATGGCATAAAGCTGGAAAATATTACCACTTCCATGACCATCAATTCAACGGCATCCATCCTGTTGTCGATGTACATTGCATTGGCAAAAAAGCAAGGTGCTGATCTGAAAAAAATATCAGGAACCATTCAAAATGATATACTAAAAGAGTATGCTGCCCGCGGAACGTATATCTATCCGCCAAAGCCCAGCATGCGTATCATCACCGATATTTTTGAATATTGCTCGAAAGAAGTACCTAAATGGAATACTATTTCTATTTCCGGTTACCACATTCGGGAAGCTGGATCTACTGCAGTTCAGGAACTTGCATTTACATTGGCAAATGGCAAAGCCTATTTGAAAGCTGCGATTGATAAAGGGTTGGATATAAATGTATTTGCAAAACGATTATCATTCTTTTTTAATGCTCATAATAACCTCTTTGAAGAAGTAGCGAAATTTCGTGCTGCTCGCAGGATGTGGGCAACCATTACCAAAGAACTCGGAGCAACAGATCCGCGTGCTCAAATGCTTCGTTTCCATACACAGACAGGCGGTTCAACACTTACTGCACAACAACCGCATAATAATATAACCCGCGTTACTATACAGGCAATGTCCGCTGTATTGGGTGGTACACAAAGCTTGCACACCAATGGTTTTGATGAGGCCATTGCCTTACCAACCGAAGAAGCGGCACGTATCGCTTTGCGTACGCAGCAGATCATTGGTTTCGAAAGTGGTATTACGGATACTGTTGATCCACTGGCAGGTTCTTATTTTGTGGAAACATTGACCAATGAAGTAGAGGCCGCTGCATGGGAATATATCCATCAGATTGATGCTATGGGAGGTGCCGTTGCTTCTATTGAAGAGGGCTATATGCAAAATGAAATTGCAGCTTCAGCTTATAAATACCAGAATGATATTCAAACAGGCGAAAAAGTAATTGTTGGAGTAAATAAATTCACGGTTGATGAAAAACCTTTGGGTGATATTTTTACTGTTGATGATTCTATCCGCCAGTTGCAGATTGACAAGATCAATAAAGTGAAATCAGAGCGTGATAACGATAAAGTAAACGAACTGTTGAAGACATTGGATTCTAATGCACGCGCGGATGTAAATTTGATGCCATCCATTTTGGAAGCCGCTGAAAATTATGCTACTCTTGGTGAGATTGCTGATACAATGCGAAATGTATTTGGAGAGTATAAATAGTATGTTTAAATAATATGTTAGTATTTCCGATAAAGTGATGTATTAAATGGCGACTAATCCAGAATCGATTCAATTTCCTACGATTAAAGAATTGGGGCTTGATTTGCTTGAATTGACCAGACTGCAGAAGATGTGGACCATTTTGAAACCATTTATCTTATTCGGGCTCTATTTCTATTTTTCTTTCAATGAATATTGGGTATTAGCAGTTCTGACAATTGTGTTCTTACTTTTTGTTACATACGTTTCAACATCGCATGATTTGGTTCATAATACGCTTCGTATTAACAAAGGACTGAACAATGTTCTTTTATCAGTTATTGAAATGTTGGTATTACGAAGCGGCCATGCATTTAAAATTTGCCATCTGCAGCATCATCGCGCCTTTCCTGATCATAGTGATATAGAAGGTGCTTCTGCCCACATGTCCTTTATCAGAACCTTGCTGGAAGGTCCTTTCTATTTTTTTCGTTTATACCGTTGGGCTTTTAAAAATCCAAAAATAACGGATAGGAATTGGATGATCCTTGAGGGTATTGTATTTCTTCTCTACGTAGCCGCTGCATTGCTTTTCTATCACTTATTCCCTCAGTTATTATTCTATTTTATTTGTGTGCAGGTAGGAAGTTGGGCATATCCGCTTTTTACAGTATATATACCGCATAATGCAAAAGGAATACATCCAGTCTACCAAACAAGAGCATTCAGAGGCCCTGTGATCAGCACTTTGTTTGCGCATCACAACTACCATCTGGAGCATCATTTGTATCCGATGGTTCCGCATCAAAATTGGAAAAAATTGGCGCTTCGACTTGATCCATATTTACTTCGGGCCAATATAAATATCATAAAACTATAAGCTGAATGACTGAAAATACCGGATTATATAAGGCTTTTGTAAAGAATGGTATTGCTCCTTTCATTACATTAGGAATCACGTTATTGTTTGTTGGTGCTTTTTTAATTGTACAATCAGCTACAGGGAAGTTTTTACCCCATGATGTTAAAAGCCTGGGAATGTCTACAGATCAGCTATCCTTTTTTAAAGATGGAAAAATTGTGAATTTTATGTTCCACGACCGTGTAGCTTTTGGAGGCTCATTGGTAGCCGTTGGAATACTTTATATATGGCTTGCCGCATTCCCATTGAGAAATCGTGAGCCATGGGCATGGTGGGTGTTACTTTTGTCAGGATTGTATGGTTTTGGTAGCTTTTTATCCTACTTAGGCTTTGGATATTTTGACTCCTGGCATGGAGTTGGAACAGTGCTTCTAATTCCGTTATTTATTACAGGATTATATTATTCGCATAAAAATCAAAACGAAGTTTTTAAATTCAATTCTTTATTAAAAAAAAACAAGCCTTTTAATTTAAAATCAAAGGAAGGCTTCGGTAATCTTTGTTTAGCATTTATTGCCTTTGGGCTTTTTGCAGGAGGAATAACAATTATGATTGTTGGAATGACTAGCGTATTCGTTCCTCAAGATTTTGGCTATATGAAAATTGATATATGTGGGCTGGAGGAAATTAATAGAAACCTGATTCCGATCATTGCTCATGACAGGGCTTCATTCGGAGGAGGACTCGCTACTATTGGGATTATGCTTTATTTTATTATTTGGTTTGCTGAACCATCACGTATTTTATGGGAAACTCTTGCCCTAGCTATTTCAATAGGTTTTGGAGCAGCCATTGGTGTTCATTTTGCCATTGGCTATCTTGATTTTTCACATCTTGCACCAGCATATTTTGGACTTTTTGCTTTTTATATTGGGTTGTATTTGTCGTATGAGACGATGGTAGGGAAGAGCGGAAAGTCCAATTAATAATGATATGAAAAATAACATATATTTGTGGTGATCGTTTTTAATTGAAACATAGAATCAAGTTAATAAAACTGAAAAATAAAAGATAAACATATATGAAAAAAGATACTGAAATTTTCGAATTGATTGCAGAAGAAAAGAAACGTCAGACCGTTGGTATTGAGTTAATTGCTTCTGAAAACTATGTGAGTGAGCAGGTGATGAAAGCAATGGGATCTGTACTTACAAATAAATACGCGGAAGGACTTCCTTCAAAACGTTATTATGGGGGATGTGAGGTAGTTGATAAAGTGGAACAATTAGCAATTGACCGTGCAAAAAAATTATTCAATGCCGAATGGGTGAATGTGCAGCCGCATTCAGGTGCACAGGCAAATGCAGCTGTTATGCTGGGTGTTTTAAAACCGGGTGATAAAATTTTAGGTTTTGATTTGTCGCATGGTGGGCACCTTACACATGGTTCTCCTGTAAACTTTTCAGGGAAGCTTTATGTACCAAGCTTTTATGGGGTAGAGGAAAAAACAGGAAAGATCGACTTCAATAAAATTGAGGCAACTGCAGTAAAAGAAAAGCCGAAATTGATCATTTGTGGAGCTTCTTCGTATTCACGCGACTGGGATTATAAAAAATTACGCAAAATTGCAGACAAGGTAGGAGCCTTGTTAATGGCTGATATTTCCCATCCATCCGGATTAATTGCAAGAGGATTAATGAATGATCCATTGCCATATTGCCATATTGTTACTACTACTACTCACAAAACATTGCGCGGCCCTCGTGGCGGTATGATTATGATGGGTAAGGATTTTGAAAATCCATGGGGTGACAAAACACCAAAAGGAGAAGTGAAAATGATGTCTGCTGTTTTGGATTCGGCTGTATTCCCAGGAACTCAGGGTGGGCCTTTAGAGCACGTTATTGCAGCAAAAGCGGTTGCATTCGGTGAAGCCCTTGAAGACAGCTATATGAAATATTGCATCCAGTTAATGAAAAATGCAAAAGTAATGGCGCAGTGTTTTGTTGACAAAGGGTACAAAGTGATTTCCGGTGGAACTGATAATCACTGTATGCTGATCGACCTTCGTTCGAAAAACTTAACAGGTAAATTAGCCGAAAACACCCTTGTAAAAGCAGACATCACGGTGAATAAAAACATGGTTCCTTTTGACGACAAATCACCTTTTGTGACGTCAGGAATACGCGTTGGAACTGCTGCTATTACCACTCGTGGTTTGAAGGAAAAACACATTCCCAAAATTGTTGATTACATTGATAAGGTGTTAATGAATCACGATAATGAAAAAGTGATTTTAGATGTGCGTAAGCAGGTAAATAAAATGATGAAAGATTTTCCTCTTTTTGCGTAGAGATAAGGGGATTTATTTCACATGTAAACCGGTTATAATAATATAATGCATTATAATTCATCTTTAATTATTTTGGCAATAGCAGCCCTGATTCTCGGTGGAGCGCTCGTTTATGTTTTTTTCTTTAGCCTGTATGCAATAACTAAAAGGAAGCTTTTTAAAACTAATAACGGGATAAAAATATCTTCTTTTCAAAATGGAGAAGTTGCAAAAACAGTAGGGAAAGTAAAATATATTGGTAAACCTCTTGTTGCTCCATTGTCAGGCAGAAATTGTGCCTATTATCACGTATTAGTTCAGGAAAAAATAAGAGTTAAGCATAGTATTAGTTATTGGCATACACTTATTGAAGAAAGAGTAGGTAACAATTTAGTAATTAAAGATGGCAATTATTATGCTTTTGTAGAAACAAGTAGAGTTAAAAGCTATTTAACGAGCCATATACCATATACATCTGGCTTCGGTGAAGCTCCAACCAAACAAATGGAAAATTATTTGTTAAAATATGGCTACGAAAGTAAAGGAGGGATTTTTAAGAGAAATAATTGGCTCAGGTACAAAGAGGGAATTATAGAAGAAGGCGAAGTTATTACTGTTGTGGGTAAAGGTATATGGAAAAGGAAAAGTGAGATTCAATTGAAAATTCCATCAGAAAAAATTTTGATTATAGAAAGCTTAAATGATCAGGTGCCTGTCTTTTTTAGCAATGACCCTAACCTGAAATATAAATTGACAATTTGATAACAACGATGAGTGCTTACGGTAATCTTCCGCCTTTATAAAAAGATTTTTTGTAATAAGCTTCATCCAGGTCACTAATAATAACCCCGGAGTGTACTGAGGCGTGAGCGAATTTATTGTTACCTAAATAAATTCCAACATGAGAGATCTTTCCTTTTTTTATTTTAAAAAACAAAATATCACCTTCTTTTAAATCTGATTTTTCAATAGGAACTACTTTCGTCCATATATCACAGGATCCTCCTGATAAGCTGGTACAATATACATTTTGGTACATTTCACAAACAAATCCGGAACAATCAATTCCTTTTTTTGTATCACCTGAATATTTGTAATTTGTGCCGATCCACTGATACACCTGGTAATATAAATAAGGGGTAATGGCAGAATCAGGCTTCAAAGAATATTTGGAATAATACTGTTCAAATGCTTGTTTTTCAGCTTTCGCCTTTTTCCGTTTTTGTTTTTTTGTTTGTGCACAAAGTAACAAAGGTAATAGGAAGAGAATAAGAGTAACGCGTATTTTCATCACAGTAAAGGTAATGAAGATTCTGTTTGTATAGACCTTCCAGGTTTTTAAAACCTGGAAGGTCTCACTTTAAAATAGAATTACTAGCCTGAATAAATTATGTCTTTTTTATTAAATTAATAAACAACTCCCTACCCGCCCTTGGTTTAATTGAATTATAACACGTGTCAATAATTTTAAAATTAAATAACGAACCGAAATAATTAATATATTCCTCTTTTGTAGCGCCAAATGGTGGTGTTTGACTGTTTAAAGGATCTGTAAAAAGAATACCCACTAATTTACCGGATGGCTTTAAAAGCTGATGCATTTTATCTACATACCTCTTTCGTAAATCGGGATGAAGCGCGCAAAAGAATGTTTGCTCAAGTATCAGGTCGTATTGTTTTTTATGCTCAAAAAAATCTCCAAAAATTAAATTTTCTTTTGGAAAATCCGGTACACGTTTTTGTAAATTATCTAATGGTTCTTGCGCTATATCTATCACGGTAACATTTTTAAAGCCTTGATTAAAAAGATACTCAGCTTCATACGCATTACCAGCCCCGGGAATTAAAATACGGATGTTTTTATCATTTAACTGATCAATGTATTCCTTTAACGGAGTGGATGGCGCGCCAATATTCCAGCCTGTTTCATTTGTTTGATAACGTTTTTCCCAGTACTCTTTATTGAATTCGTTCATTTTAATAGCCTAAAAATATATAAATTTTAAAAGTAGGTTCATGCCAGGATAGAATCACGGGTTGATATTAGAACGCAAATTGTAACCCTACTTTAATACCCCAATTATTAATTTTACTTCCAGGATTAGCGGTTTCATAATTAATTTTATAAAGCTTGTCTGTATATGTTAACCGGTATATAAAATCAATTTTAATAACGTCAAGAATATTTTCAATACCTATATTAGCTTCACAATAGGGAGTAGTGCTCATTACTGTGAAACTGTTATTACTATTAAAGCTTTTGTTTTTATTTGTAAGTGTGCCGTAAAACCCATTGAAGCCAACAACTTCCCGAAGATTGAATTTTTTGATCAGTGGAATACGGTTAAACAATAATCCCATAAAGTGATGCTGCCAATGTAATTCCGCATATTGATCACTTACAAATTCAAAATAATTCATTTGATTGAACCCATTATTTGCGATAAAAAATGTTTCATTTCCTCTTGGTATTTCAAGCAGAGGATAGGGGATTTGAGAGAACACCTTTCCGGTTTTAACTAACACTTGTGAAAACCCCAGTATCGACATTTTAAAACGATTAGATACCGAGATACTCGCCTTATGGTAGTTGAAATCGCTGTTTAGTAAATCCTTTATTCCTAAGGTATAGTTAACTGTTATTACCGGTGTTTTATTATTACCAAAACTGATACGTTCCGTCCCATTCTGAACATACCGTTCTTTTACCGAAAAGCGTGTTTCAAAAAGAAGTTCAGTAATTGCATATTTACGCTGTTGAAAAATGCTGAACTGATCACCGAATGTAACAGGAAAAAGGGGAGTGGTGCGTATGTTTTGAAACGTAATTTTGGTACTGATACCCGGATTGAAATATTTTTCATACCAGATACGGCTTTCCTGTTTACGCACTAATTTTGACACGTTACCAATTTGTGAAAAGGTATTGAATAAGTAGTTGGGTGATTGAGCTAAATTCATGTTTCGTGAAAAATCATAATTAAGTCCTATCTGATCTATATCATCACGATACTGAATTCCCGCCTTACTCCAGGGGTAGCGAGTAATGATCCTTTCCAGCTGCAGGTTGTATTTAAATTGTTCATCTTTAAAGCCATAAGCTCCATATCCACGAACAATCCAGTTTTTGCTGAATCGTGCATTTGTTCTGAATCCTAAACGCAATCGTGTTCCTTCATATTGATTATGACCGTAAACCTGCATATAATGGCCAAAATCCAAGGGACCAAAATCCTTGTAACCTGTAAATAGAAAATATAAAACATTCACCGCATTTTTTACAACTGATAAATTACGCATGGTATCAATCATGTTGTAGGATTGTAATTCATTTGGTGTCAGTTGTATCGGCCGTTCTTTAATCCAGTAGGATGAATCCTTACTAATCGCATCTTCTGCAAATTGAATAGGTGTTTCATAAAATGTTTTTTCCTTTGGTTTGTTAACAATAAAATAACGGTTGCTGTTGTAAATATGAACAATCATACTCACCATTTTTTTTGTAACATTGGTATAGTCAATCATCACTCTTGTTTGCAAGGGGACCCATGGACCTGCCTCTGTAGGGATTAATTGTTGTTGAATCCGTGCACGGTCAACCAGATTGAAGTTAACATCTTTTGTAATTTCTAAATCAAGCTGTTTAATAGCAAAGGTGGAATCCGTTATCCATAATGTTCCTGCATAGGCAAGATCCTTTTTATTTTTAGGTCGTACATCAATGCGGTAACATTTGGTACTGTCAATCAGCATAGTATCCACCAGGTAATAGTTGTAAAAAAGGAAGGCATTGTCCGCTATCGGAGAAAGAAAATCTTTCCCTTGTATAGCAACATTGTTATTACAGAAATTGTAATTCTGAAAATCGGTTCCGGTAAGCTGCGAAACAGCGCTTCCGTCCTTCATTCCAATAAACTTAACAAGAACAGCGTTTACATCCTCACGTTTTTTTTTACCTTCTTTCTGATAATATATTTCTGAAATAACCTCACTCATTGCAACCGGTAAATTGGAACTATTTTCCTGTTCTGACATAT
The DNA here is from genome assembly GCA_040387415.1 of Bacteroidota bacterium. Classification (GTDB taxonomy): domain Bacteria; phylum Bacteroidota; class Bacteroidia; order 2-12-FULL-35-15; family 2-12-FULL-35-15; genus 2-12-FULL-35-15. The sequence continues at coordinate 40,057 of JAZKDU010000023.1, read as the reverse complement.
GATCCAAACTGTCCCACATTGCAACTATTGGACGGAATATTTTTCGTTTCCGCATTTTGACAGTAACATTATCTACATCCGCTTCCTGTTTGGTATAGCTTACAAATTGAATTGATTCCAGATTATCCCGATTGTATTTTGATTTATTATCCATTGCATTTTTAATAATACGCAATGCGGGATTGACACCAGGGCGGACTTCAATAACACTAAGGTTAAGTGCTTCTTCGCTTAATTGAAAATTTACAGTTTGTTTTTGCTCTTTTTTTACTGCTCTAGCGTTTGATTGGTAACCAATTTGAGATACGTATATTGAATCCTTAGGTTCTTTGCTTTTGATTGTATAGTAACCTTCAAAATCGGTTGCAGTACCGGTCAGTGTTCCCTTAAAAAAGATATTTACGAATGGAATTCCTCTATTGGTGGATGCATCTGTAACTCTCCCCGAAATAATAGTTTCTTGTTGTGCTATCAGCTGAAAGCTTATAACAAACAAGAATAAAAACAGGTATGTTACTTTTTTAATATTCATTAAGCATGAGGTTAATCACCTGATAAATTTTAAAGTATATGGCCATAAACAACTTAAGCTGCTTGGTTTTAGACCATATATTTAAAAATTCATATTTAGCAGTGCTTCAATGTGGCGCTTGATAATTTAAGTTTATCTGAGCTCCAATAACACCACATTTTCCACATGATGTGTTTGTGGAAACATATCAACAGGCTGCACTTTAATTACCTTGTATTTTTCATCTAATAATTGCAGGTCACGTGCCTGTGTTGCAGGATTACAGCTGACATAAACAACTCGTTCAGCTCCTATTTCCAGAATTTTTTTAGTCACATCTTCATGCATCCCAGCTCGCGGTGGATCCGTGATAATTACATCAGGTTTTCCATTTTCCTTAATGAATGCATCATTCAACACATCTTTCATATCACCTGCGTAAAATGAAGTATTATTAATGCCATTTATTTGAGAGTTTATTATTGCATCATCAATAGCGGCAGGTACATATTCAACTCCAACTACTTTTTTTGCCTGATGTGCAACAAAGTTAGCGATGGTGCCTGTTCCGGTATACAAATCATATACAACATCCGAAGCCTTTATTCCGGCAAAATCACGTGTAACCTTGTATAATTCATAAGCCTGATCCGAATTGGTTTGATAAAAACTTTTTGGTCCGATTTTGAATTTTAAACCTTCCATACTTTCATAAATACTATCTTTTCCTTTAAATAGCCTTATTTCAAGGTCACTGATCGTATCATTCCGCTTCGGATTGATTACATATTGAAGAGACGTAATTTGAGGAAATGCATTGGAAATATGATTCAACAGCTTTTCAATTGTTTCTTTATCATCATAATGAAAAGCAATGATCAGCATCCATTCCCCTGTGGAAGTACTTCGGATAATGATGTTTCGTAATAATCCTATCTGTTCACGTAAATCAAAAAATACTAGTTTGTTTTCAAAAGCATATTTTTTTATTTCGTTACGGATAGCATTGGATGGCTCTTCCTGCAAATAACAGGTGTCAATATCCAATATTTTATCAAAAGCACCAGGAATATGAAACCCCAGTGCATTGCGGGAAATCTCTCCTTCACCTTCACCAAAAGCAAGACTTTTATCTTGTATTTGTGCATCAGTAAGCCACTTTTTATTTGAAAAAGTAAATTCCAGTTTATTTCTATAATGATATATTTTTTTTGACGGAATTATTTTGTCAATTTCCGGAAGCTCAATCTTTATAAGTCGTGTAAGAGCATCTGTTACCTGTTTTTGCTTGTAAAATAACTGCCACTCATAGTTCATGTTTTGCCATTTGCAACCTCCGCATACGCCAAAATGCTTGCATACAGCTTCAACACGCTTCTCCGAAGGTGTTTTAATAGCTATTGTAGTAGCTTCGCGGTATTTACTCTTTTTGCGTGTAATCTGAAGATCAACCACATCGCCAGGAACGGCTCCTTTTATAAAAATAACATATTCATCTGTTTTAGCTACTGATTGGCCATCAGAGCTTGCATCTATAACAGTTATATTTTCTAAGATCGGTAATTTTTTTTTCTCTTTCATCAAAAGCAAAGTTACTAAAACCCTTTGGAATAAGGAAAGCGATTTTACCTCCCCAATATTATTTTTAATAAGGAGCGTATCTTTCTTTTAGTTGCACGTTATAAATTAAAAATCACAAAAAATAGTATTAATCTTTAAACCTGACTTTATGAAAAACAAAATTGGGAGTAAGCTCAATTCCAAAGTGGTAATTTGCTTAGCGGGCCTAGCAGTGGTAGTTTGTATTGCATTTGCCAAACATCCGGTAAATGAAAATAAAATGACGGCAACAAAAAATAAAGTGGCACCACCATTAAAAGGGGTAAATATTGATTATAAAGAATTTTCGGTTGAGGCAGGTATAAAAACAGCTTTGAAATATGAAACAGGCTCGTTGATTACCATTCCGGATAACGCTTTTTTAGATATAAACGGCAGACCGATAGTAGGAAAGGTGGATATAAAATATCGCGAATTTCATAATCCTGCCGATTTTTTTGTAAGTGGAATTCCGATGACTTACGATTCTGCCGGAATTCAATACCATTTTGAATCTGCAGGCATGCTGGAAATGCTGGCCTTTCAAAATGACAAGCCTGTATTTGTAAATCCGGCAAAAAAAATAATTGTGGAAATGGCCTCGCAGCAAGCCGATGATAAATATAATATTTATCAATATGATTCGCTAAAAGGGAATTGGAAGTATGCGTATAAGGATCATGCTATTATTACAAAAAAAAGTAATATGAAAGAAAGTTCTGAGCAATTGGCAGCAAAAGCGCCAAGTACTGACTTTAATGCATCTCAAGAAAATAGTCCTGTAACCAGTACGGATTTATTAGTACCCCAAAAAATCAATAGAAACAGTTTTCAATTTGATATAGCAATTGATTCGGCTGAATTTCCGGAAATGTCCGTTTATAAAGGCGTTTTATTTGAAGTGGATAAAAAGGAAAAGGATTTTAGTCCCATGTATGCCAGTACCATCTGGAATGATGTTTCACTAGATAAAGGAAAACAAAATGGAAGTTATTTAATGACACTGAGCAAGGGGGAAGAATCACATTCTTTTGATGCAGCACCAGTATTCGATGAAAAAAATTATGAGAATGCTTTGACGCTGTATAAAAAATTGTTTTCAAAAAGGAAAAAAAATGACAAAGAAAAACAAAGGAAAAGTGATTCTGCGTATACTGTTTTAAATAGAGAACGATTGGATCAGATTGAACTTGTAGACAGGATTAATCAAAAAGCTCAGGCTAGCATGGGTACACAGAACCTGGTGCAGCGTGTATTTGTAATTAGCGGGTTCGGAATATGGAATTCTGATTGTCCTGCAGTGTTACCCAAAGGGGAACAATTTGCCGCAAATTATACGGATACAGCTGGAAACAAATTAACCTTTAAAACGCTATTCTTGGTTGAAAAAGGTCGGAATGCTATGTTTTCAATAGCTTCTTATTCAAGATTATATTATGATCCGAGTAAAAAAAATATTTTATGGGCAGTAACTTCAGATAATAAACTTGCTGTATTTGAAGAAGAGAATTTTAAAAAAATAAAAATAGAAAATGATAAGTGTACAATTAAAATGAATGTGCTAAATAAACCGGTAACCAAGGCTTATGAGGTAAGATCACTTCTGAAAATTTAATTTAAAAATATTCAATATGGATAGGCTGATGATAACAATAATTTCTCTTTTTTTTACACTATGGAGCTTTGCACAAGGTCCCGCTATTACAATCAAAATAGAGAAAACGCAATGGCAAGTAACAGTTGGCCCAGATAGTATTTTATGGATTAATAAGAATAATCAGGTGAAAATTGATGTAAAGGGAGGAGACAATTATTATATTGGCTTGAAAGGTGGTAGAATCAAAAATTATAAAGGGAAGTATTCCTTAATTGTTGATACTGAAGGGGCTGCAACGCTTACTGTTTATGAGAAATTACCAAATAAAAAGTTTAATCCCATCTACACAAAACTTTACATGGTGAAAAAAATTCCTGATCCGGTTCCTTATGTGTGCAGTGTAAAGGGAGATTCTGTGATTGATAAACTTCAGATCATTAATGATAATGAAATTACTGCAATACATGAGTTTACAAACACCAAGGTACCAATTTTAGGATTTGACATCATTATACCAATTGGAGGCCAGGTAGATACGCTTACTTCAAATAACAGCCATTTTACACTCGAAATGCAAAAAAGAATTTATTACCTTAAATCCGGTTCTGTTTTGTATTTTGAAAATGTATACTGTGCAATGCCAGACGGAAGTGTTCAGAAAATTAAACCCTTTGAAATTTTTGTTAGCGAAACCAATAAGTATAAAGTAGGTTATCGAGTAATAGGACTATAATATTGATTAATTTGATGTTCGATTTCTTATTGTACTGAGTATACGAAGCAAATTCAGCATTATATTGGCATAAATTTTTATTTTGAGAGTATCCTAAACCTGGTATTTTCTTAATTATTTAGCAAAAAGATTAAGATTATATCTTGATCTTTTTGCATTAATAATTGTTAAATTTGTACTAAAGTATTTAATTATAAAATAAGCGTCCTACATTCGTAAAGGATTGAAAAATGGACGCTTTGATAAATTAATATCATTTACACATGAAAGCAGTTATGACTGATAAAATCTCATCACAGGAAGCCATTGAGCTGGAAGATAAATACGGAGCACACAATTACCATCCTTTACCAGTGGTGCTTGAGCGTGGAGAAGGGGTGTTAGTGTGGGATGTGGAAGGAAAACAGTATTTTGATTTTTTAGCTGCTTATAGTGCTGTAAATCAAGGTCACTGCCATCCAAAGATTGTTGCCGCAATGATAGATCAGGCTCAGAAATTAACGCTGACTTCACGTGCATTTTATAATAATATCCTTGGAGAATATGAAAAATTCATCACCTCGTATTTTGGTTATGATAAGGTATTGCCTATGAATACCGGTGCCGAAGGTGTTGAAACTGCTTTGAAATTGGCTCGTAAATGGGGATATTTGAAAAAGGGTATTGCAAAAAATGAAGCAAAAATAATTGTGTGTGAAGGTAATTTTCATGGACGTACCATTACTATTGTTTCTGCAAGTAATGATGAAGAGGCACGGAAAAATTTCGGACCATTTACTCCAGGAATAATTTCCGTTCCATACAATGATATCAATGCATTGGCCCAATTGTTAAAGGATAAAACAGTTGCGGGCTTCCTGATTGAGCCGATACAAGGTGAAGCAGGGGTGATTGTGCCTGACGAAGGATATTTGAAAAAAGCATATGATTTATGCAAACAAAATAATGTGTTATTTATTGCTGATGAAATACAATCAGGATTAGGCCGTACCGGTAAGCGTTTAGCATGTGATCATGAAGGTGTTCACCCGGATGTATTGATTTTAGGTAAAGCGCTTTCCGGAGGAACATATCCGGTATCTGCTGTTTTAGCGAATGATGAAATAATGTTATGCATTCAACCTGGTCAGCATGGTTCTACCTATGGAGGTAATCCCATTGGCTGTAAAGTAGCTATTGCTGGACTTACTGTGCTTAAAGATGAAAAATTGTCTGAAAATTCAGAACGATTAGGAAAGATATTATTGAATGAATTGAAAGCTATTCAGGCAGAAAACCCCGAATTAGTGAAAACCGTTCGCGGAAAAGGTTTGTTTTGTGCAATGGTCATTAATGAACGCAATGGCAAAAATGCCTGGGCTGTTTGTCAGGAATTGATGAAAAACGGTTTGCTTGCGAAACAAACACGGGAAGATACCATCCGTTTTGCACCGCCTTTAGTTATTACTGAAGAACAATTGATGGAATGTGTTGCAATTGTGAGGAAGGTCATAAAAACGTTTTAGTAGAATTTTAAAAAACATAAAATGAGAATATGGATTCATGTTAGTATTTACTCATCCATTCTCATTTGACCAATGCTTTTTGAAGATACTTATTTGACAATTGCACAACCTTGTGAAGGCGTTTTCAAAGACAAAGGCAGTAAATTTCTTGCATTTGCTTTTCCTGTTATTTCCGAAAGCGAAATCAAAAAAAATCTTGAAGATCTGCGCAAACAGCATCCTGCGGCACGGCACCATTGCTATGCTTTTCGTTTAGGTGCCGATAAACAAGTGTATCGTGCAAATGATGATGGTGAACCTAAATACACAGCTGGAAAGCCTATTTTGGGGCAAATTCAATCAAAAGATCTGACTAATATTTTAATTGTGGTGGTTCGTTATTTTGGCGGAACACTCCTGGGTGTAAGTGGTTTGATAAATGCCTACAAACATGCAGCCACAGATGCTTTAGAGCGTTCAGAAATAGTAGAAAGAACGGTAAATGATTTTTATGAAATAACGTTTGATTACCTTCAAATGAATGGAGTAATGAAGATCATGAAGGATGAAGCCCTGGAGCAGGTTTCACAAAACTTTAATTTAAACTGCAAACTTATATTCTCGGTACGTAAAAATAATTCGATGAAAGTATATGAATTGTTTAGTAAAATCAGTAACCTTGAAGTAAAATATTTAAGAACAGAATAAGAGAAAAAATAAAGACAATAATCAGATTCGTAATTCGTTAAAATTCGTAATTCGCAGATATGAAATTATTAAAAGAAATGTGTAGCATTCATGCCCCTTCTGGCAATGAAGCAGGAATGACAAAATTCCTTTTGGAATACATAAAGAAAAATCAGAAAAGCTGGAAAGTAAAGCCAAAAGTATATTCTGGTAAAGGTTTTCAGGATTGTATTGTGATGGTATTTGGCAAGCCTAAAACGGCCATATTTGCGCATATTGATAGCATTGGGTTTACCGTGAGATACGGAAAAGAGCTGGTGAAAATTGGCGGCCCGAGAACGATTGAAGGCATGGAGCTGGTGGGAGAGGACAGTAAGGGAAAAGTAGAAACCAAATTGAAATTTAATATTGATAAAAAAACAAAGGAAGTAAAAGTAGAATACGACTACAAACGCGATTTGGACCGTGGTACGGAGCTAACCTTTAAGCCTAACTGGCGCGAAACAAAGGAATATGTTCAATGCTGTTATATGGATAACCGTCTTGGTGTTTGGAATGCCCTGAAAGTAGCAGAAACACTTAAAGATGGAATTATTTGTTTTTCCTGTTATGAAGAACATGGTGGCGGAAGTGTATCTTTTTTACAAAAATTTATACATGAAAAATATGGTGTTACACAAGCTATTATATCTGATATTACCTGGGTAACTCCTGGTGTGCCTCATGGAAAAGGGGTTGCTATATCACTTCGTGATAGCCTTGTTCCACGAAAAAGTTATGTCGACAGAATTATTTCAATTGCTAAAACATCAAATATCCCGTATCAGCTAGAAGTAGAAGGCAGTGGAGGCAGTGATGCCAAGGAACTTCAAATGGCAGAAGCACCCTGGGACTGGTGTTTTATTGGGGCACCTGAGGATAATGTACATACACCAGACGAAAAAGTATATAAAAATGATATTGACGCAATGGTGAAGTTATACAAAGTATTAATGGAGAAATTGTAATGCACTCTGACAGGGTTGCAAATCCTGTTAGAGTGTTTACAATATAAGCATTCTGACTAAATGAGGCTCTTTCATAGTTGTGTTAAATTATAATAGAAAGACATATTGGAATTAGACCAGCGGCCTTGTTAAAAAGAGTGTAGCGTCAGCTACGCTCAACTTTTTTATTGATAACATTTTGCCTTTATAATTGAACTACCGTTATTTCTTTTTCCTTTCCACTATTCTTTCGAGTAAGTAAAGTCGTTGTATTTCATTTAATGAGTTATATAAGTATCCATTGCTCTCTTCATAATTTCCTGTTTTAATATATTCAATATGAAAATATTTTCCATCATTTAATAGAAACAATTTTTCATGATCGTCAGAATATTCTCTTAGAATCCTCCCTTCTTTTTCTTCTAGAATTACAGGAATATCAAATTTGTCAAAATAGCGAACCGAATAAAAAGTTGGAATGTTTTTTTCTAATTTATATAAAGAAGCTCTCGTTTGGATTAGAAAAAAATCATCAATATTTTTAACAATAATTGAATGAATCAAACCTTTTTTAATTTCGCACAATATAGTTTCGTCATTTAAACTATAAATATTTATATTGTAATGTTTTATTTCTTTCTCTAATATTTTAACTTTATGAGCTAATAGCAGTTGGTCACTCTCTTCTTTATTTAATGTAAGGACTAAAATTGTTTTATTTATGATTTCAAAATAAACGTTTACAGTATCCATTACTTTCATGTTGTTTTTTTGTCTATAACAACTATTTTCATTACAACCGAGAGTTATTACTGTTTTAGTAAACATGATAATAAGAAAAATTAATATTTTAATTTTATTGATCTTAGCAGTCTTTACCATCTTAATTTGTATTTGAGAAATTATTTTTAACCCCTCATTGAACTGAGCGTCCCGCTATATTCTTATTGAAAGCCTCTTGACTATAGTATGTTTTCATACTATGCTATTGTCTTAATAGAGTGTACTAACTATGATGATAGGGTTCATTCTTCAATATTGTCATTGCCCTATACAATTGTTCCACAAAAAACAAACGAACCATCTGATGCGAAAATGTCATTTTCGAGAGTGATATTTTTCCATTTGCACGTTTATAGATCTCATCTGAAAAGCCGTAGGGCCCTCCCACCACAAACACTACATTCTTTATTCCCGAATTCATTTGCTGCTGAATATATTCAGAAAAGTGAACGGAACTGTATTCTTTACCATTTTCATCAAGCAGAATTAACCTGTCAGAGGATTGAATATTTTTAAGGATCAATTCAGCCTCTTTTTGCTTTTGTTGCTCCATACTTAAGGCTTTTGTGTTTTTTAATGCTGGAATAACAATCATTTCAAAGGGTACATAGTGTTTTAAACGTTGCTCATATATTGTAATCCCCTTTATTAAATAATCATCTTCTGTTTTACCGTTGAGAATTAGTGTAATTTTCATATCCTATAAGTATTTCCAGCAAAAAAACTATATTTTTGTGGTACATGCAATCTAAATTTATCATAAATTACAACCATTACAGGTTTTTGAAAAAATGATATCATTTAAGAATCTTTAAATTGGCGCAATTATTGTTGTATGAAGGTAATTCTTAATAAAAATAAAATGAAGACTAAAGCAGCGATATTATTACTTTTTGTTTCTTTTTCTTCGGTTGCATTTATGCCCGATGTAATTGATGGTATTGCCTCAGCTATACGTTCAGGAAATCCAAGAAATATATCTCAATATTTTATTGAAAATATTGATTTGAAAGTAATTGCCCAAGAGGACGTGTATAGTAAACAACAAGCTGAAATGATTTTGAAAGATTTTTTTTCAAAGCATCCTGTGAAAGCATATACTGTGGCGCATAAAAGCGAACCGAAAAATGGTTCTCAATATGTTATCGGTACGCTTGAAACTGGAAGTGGTAAATTCAGAATTTACTTTTTGATTAAAACTACAGGATCGGTAACACTCATTCAGCAATTTAGAATTGAAACTGAAAATGAGTAAAAAAATAAATCCCGAGCTTCTTTATAATTTTAGTATCCAGCAATTTATCAGCCAGTCTTTAGATGAAGATAGAGGAGATGGTGATCACACTTCGCTTTCCTGTATCCCAGCCTCTGCAAAAGGCAAAGCCCATTTACTAGTTAAAGAAAATGGAGTGCTTGCCGGAGTTGAATTAGCTGTTAAAATATTTAAGCAAGTTGATAAGGATCTTAAAGTTAAAGTATTTATTAATGATGGCGCTTCAATAAAAAAGGGCGATATTGTATTGATTGTGGAAGGAAAAGCACAATCTATCTTGTTAGCCGAACGCTTAGTACTGAATTGCATGCAGCGTATGAGTGGTATTGCAACAGCAACTAATAAATTAGTACAACTCTGTTCAGGTACAAATACAAAAGTGATTGATACGCGTAAAACTACACCAGGCATTCGTGGTTTGGAAAAATGGGCTGTATTATTAGGTGGTGGTGCAAATCACCGTATCGGACTATACGATATGATTTTAATAAAAGATAATCACGTTGATTATGCAGGTGGAATAAAACAAGCCATCGAAGCAGCCAATAATTATCTTAAATCGAAGAAAAAGAAGCTCAAAATTGAAATAGAAACGCGTAATCTGGATGAAGTTAAACAAGCATTAAATACAGGTCACATAGATCGGATAATGCTTGATAATTTCAGTCCGGCCGATATTAAAAAAGCAGTAAAATTAATTGGTGGAAAATACCAAACGGAAGCATCTGGAGGTATTACAGAAAAAACAATTGGTGTTTACGCTAAATGTGGAGTGGATTTTATTTCAGTGGGGGCGCTTACTCATAGTATAAAAAGTCTTGATTTAAGTCTGAAAGCAATCTAATAAGCAAACTCAGAAGCCTTATAATTTCAAATTTACGGCAATACCAATTACTATGCACCGCAAAGCAATCAGGCGATTAATTAAGTATAAGTTTATTCATAGACCAATTAAAGCCAGCCGAAAGATTATTTTACCAGGCTTTGAAGGACTTCCATTATACATAGCAACAAAATTTTTCTTTCACGGCATTCATAATGGTGCCTTGGTAATGAGGGCACAGTCACTTGCTTTCAGTTTTTTTCTGGCTTTGTTTCCTTCCATTATTTTTATATTTACTCTTATTCCGTATATACCTATTGACAATTTTCAGGATTCTTTATTTAATTTGTTGCAGGCTTTACTTCCAAAATCAGCTTTTGAAGCCGCAGAAGGAACTATTGCGGACATTCTGAAGAATGAGCGCAGTGGATTGTTATCCTTCGGTTTTATTTCAGCAATGTATTTTTCAACAAATGGTTTTAACGCAATGATTAATGCGTTTAATGAAACCTTCCATGACTTTGAAACACGCACGCCATTAAAACAACGATTAATATCCATATTAATGGTAATTATTACAACGCTTTTAGTTTCTATTGCTATTACATTAATTATATTCAGTGAACTTGGGCTTCAATTCCTTATAGAAAAGGATAAAGTCGCTTATTATTTGATTTTGTTTGGTAAATGGATCATATTGGTTGCTTTATGTTTTTGTTTCATTTCCTTCAATTATTATTTGGGACCTAAACGTAAAAAAGGCTTTCGTTTTTTCTCTCCAGGATCAATATTGGCAACTGTTTTAACCATTATCACTTCAATACTTTTCGCCTATTACGTTAACAATTTTGGAAATTACAATAAGCTATATGGTTCAATCGGAACATTGATTGTAATCATGCTGTGGATCTTTATTAATTCCCTGATTCTACTCCTTGGATTTGACCTGAATGCAAGCATTTTGAGCGCTAAAAAGAAGCATGATAAAGTACTTTACAGGCAAAAAAAGTATGTTTTAGCTGATAAGGATTAATGTGCACTACACATTGGCAATCAACTCCATACGTCATTGCGAAGGAGGAACGACTGAAGCAATCCCATTTTCTATATTTATTTTGAGATACTTGTAATTATGTTCTAAATTGTATCTGTTATATGAAAAAAGATAGAGCTTATCTTATGAATGCGTTAGATTGCTTCGGGCGAAAAGCCCTCGCAATGACGAGTTGATAGGCTTTAAGCAATATATAACAGTTGGTAAACATTCCTAGGTCATTGCACGGAACGATTGAAGCAATTTTTTTACATATTGTACGTGAGATTGCTTCGGGCGAAAAAGCCCTCGCAATGACGAGTTGATGCGCTTTAAGCTATATATAACTGCTGGTGATCATTCCTACGTCATTGCAAAGGAGGAACGACTGAAGCAATCTCATTTTTGGTAGTCTAAGGGATATTTCGAACGAAAAGCCCTACATCAATTAAATCGTTCTTTCTGCTAATTAGTACACGTAAAAATAAAGGCTGGCGGGATATTCATGGGGGTAAATGACAATTCCACTTTTTTAAAAGTATCTCTTAATTTTTTATAAGCATTTAACGAATATTGGTATTGTATAAAGGCTCCTGTTGGTTTCAACACCTTGGTGGCCACTCCCAATATGTTTTTTACAACATCGTTTGGTATCATTGCAAAGGGTAAAGAGGAAACAATGTAATCAGCCTTTTCTATATGATATTCTGTTAAATAATCATTCAGATTTTCGGCTGTATCACTGATTATTTTTAAGCGCGGGTCTCTAATTTCTTCTAATGTTTCGCAGAACTCCTTATTGATTTCAAAAGCCAGTAAAATTGCATCCTCAGGCATTCTATCCAACAATCCGATTGTAATATTTCCTGTTCCAGCACCAAATTCTACAATACACTTTACAATGGAAAAATCAATGGGTTCAACCATTTTTTTTACCAGGAATTTAGAGCTTGGTGTTATAGAACCGATCTTACTACCTTCTTTTAAAAACTCTGAAAAAAAATCTCCTTTATGCAATGCAGTTGATATTAATTTTAGCCACTAATTTTATGAATAAAAATTAGTACCAGTGTAAGTTTAAATGTCTGAATTTTTAAAATAATTCAGTTTGTTTACCGAAGGTACTGCTTTTTTCATGGTTTAGCAACCATTCCTTGCGCCATAAGCCACCGCTGTAACCAGTAAGTTTTCCACTGCTTCCAATAACTCTGTGACAGGGCACTATAATAGAAACAGGATTGCAGCCATTCGCATTACCAACAGCACGTGTAGCATTAGGGTCGCCAATTTGTCTGGAAATGTCTAAATAGGAAGTTGTTTTACCAAAAGGAATAGTTTCTAACTTTTTCCATACTTTTTTTTGAAATTCGGTTCCTTGTGGGTTTACTTTTATTCCAAATTCCTTACGTAAACCGTTAAAATATTCATCTAATTGGTAAACACATTCCTTTAATGAAACATGAATTGTATTGGAATCATTTTTTTTGCTGTCTACAAAATAGAGCGAAGCAATGCCATCTTCATTGCCTGTAATTTCAATGAGTCCGATAGGAGAGGAGTAATAGGTGATGTGGAATGACATGAGAGGAAGATTTGAGATGTGAGATATGAGTTGAGAATCTAAAAAAAAATCTCAATACTCATATCTCAATACTCATATCTATAGAACTAGAAACAATATTTATTTTCTGCAATCAATTTAGCAGCAATTGTTCTGCGTGCTTCTGTAGTATTGATTGGTTCTGTTTTAGTAAAACGTTTCAAACCAGTTAACATAATACGTTGCTCATCACCTCCAGCGAAACTGTTGATAGCCTCTTTACCTGATTTGTGAATTCTGTCAGCAGCATCGTTGATGTATACTTGCATCATTGCCAATTGCTCTTTGCAAGCTTCTTCACCACGCATACCCACAAGTTTTTCAACGCGTAATTGAATTGACTCAGAAACATATACTTCAATGATCATGTCAGCAAGGTTCATCAATACTTCCTGCTCTTTAGCAAGGTTTTGCATCAATTTCTGAACAGCAGCACCAGCAACCATTAAAGTTGCTTTTTTGAAGTTAGCAACATATTTTTTCTCTTCAGAGAACAATGTTTTTTCTGAACTACCAAAATCAGGAATGCTCATTAATTCACCAGCAACTTTTTGTGCAGGCCCCATTAAATCCAATTCACCTTTCATGGCACGTTTCAACATCATGTCAACAGTAAGCATACGGTTGATTTCGTTTGTTCCTTCGAAAATACGGTTGATACGTGCATCGCGGTAAGAGCGATCCATTGGAGCCTCTGCGCTATATCCCATTCCACCATAAATTTGAACTCCTTCATCCACAACGTAGTCAAGAGTTTCTGAACCATGAACTTTTAGGATAGCTGCTTCTACAGCAAATTGCTCAACTCCTTTTAGTTTTGCTTTTGCTTCATCCATACCACCTGCAATTAATGCATTGGTAGCTTCTTCCATGTTTTGGCTAGCTCTGTATGTTGCAGCTTCACTTGCGAATGTACGGATTGCTTGTTCTGCAATTTTATAACGGATAGCACCGTATTTAGAAATCGGGCGACCAAATTGCTGACGCTCATTTGCATATTCGATAGATTTTGTAATGATTCCTTTAGAACCACCAATAGCAGCACCAGCAAGCTTAATACGGCCCAGATTCAAAATGTTTACTGCAATTTTAAATCCGTTTTGACGCTCTGATAAAAGGTTTTCTACCGGTACTTTACAATCGTTAAAGAATACCTGACGGGTAGAGCTTCCTTTGATACCCATCTTATCTTCTTCAGGGTTCAAAGTAACACCACCAAAGCTTTTTTCAACGATGAATGCGCTTAGGTTTGCATCATCATCAATTTTAGCGAATACAGTAAAAATATCAGCAAAACCACCATTGGTAATCCACATTTTTTGTCCGTTTAGGATGTAGTGTTTTCCGTCAGCAGAAAGTGTAGCACGTGTTTTTCCTGAGTTTGCATCAGAACCAGCACTTGGCTCAGTTAAGCAATAACATGCTTTCCACTCGCCTGAAGATAATTTAGGAATGTATTTTGCTTTTTGTTCAGAATTTCCATAATATAAAATTGGCAATGTTCCAATACCTGTATGTGCTGAAATAGCTACTGCGAAAGAGTGTCCTTGACCCAATACTTCTGTTACAAGCATAGAAGAAAGGAAATCTTTACCAAACCCACCGTACTCTTCAGGTACTGAAATACCTAATAACCCAAGCTCTCCGGCTTTTTGTAATAAGTCTTCCATTAAACCTGGTTCTTGTTTGTCGATACGGTTTAGGTTAGGCCAAACATTTTGCGCGATAAAATCCTGACAGCTTTTTGCAATCATTAATTGTTCTTCATTCCACTCTTCCGGAATAAAAACATCGTTTGCTTCTGTGTCCTTGATAAGGAATTCGCCACCTTTTAGTGAGTTTGTTTTGTCTGTTAGTGTTGACATTGTTTTTTTGTTTAGTATCAGGTATCAAGTAATAAGTATCAAGACTGGTAGATGGCCTTTTTTAATCCATTTAACATCTTTTGTACTTTTGATACCCTTTCGGTTAATAATTGGGTTTGTTCTTTAGTTATATAATTAAATTCATTTGATAATATAAGCTGTGTTTCAAGTTCAAAGCTGGAACCTAATCAATGCTCAAAAAATGATTGAACTCTTTCTCCGAATTTCTTCCTGCTCCTTCTGCAATGTTACTTGCTATTGAAACAGAACAACGATTCAGCTGAGAAGTTAATCCATATTTTTCTTCACCAGGAAAACTTCGAGTAACGGTAAAAATATCTTTCACCAACAACATTGATTCCTGCCAAACTTTCAGTTCTTTAAAATTATGCATCGTCCTACTACTTGATACTTACTACCTGATACTTACCATTAATTCATCATTTCAAAAACGCCTGCAGCACCTTGTCCTGTACCGATACACATAGAAACAATACCATATTTTTTGTTTCTGCGTTTCAATTCATTGAACAATTGTACAGATAATTTAGCACCTGTACATCCTAATGGATGACCCAATGAAATAGCACCACCGTTTACGTTTACAATCTCAGGATTTAAACCAAGTTCACGCACAATTGCTAATGATTGTGATGCAAATGCTTCATTTAATTCGATCAAATCAATTTGATCCAATGTAAGGTTCGCAAGTTTCAATGCTTTTGGAATAGCTGCAATTGGTCCGATTCCCATGATGCGTGGAGGAACACCAGCAACGGCATAACTTACTAAACGTGCAATTGGTTTTAAATTATGTTCTTTCATGAATTTTTCACTCACAACCATTACAAAGGCAGCACCATCACTGGTCTGTGACGAGTTACCTGCAGTAACAGAACCTTTTGCATCAAACACCGGTTTTAATTTTGCCAATGCTTCTGCATTTGTATCAGCACGTGGGCCTTCATCCGTATCAACAATGAAATCACGGTTTTTCTTTTTGCCTGTAGCTTCATCAATGTATGTTTCAGTAACTTTTACCGGAGCAATATCATCTTTGAATTTACCTTCTGCAATCGCTTTTACAGCTCTTTTATGTGATTGAATTGCGAATGCATCCTGGTCTTCACGGCTGATTTTATATTCTTGAGCAACAGCTTCTGCTGTTAAGCCCATACCCCAGTAATAATCAGGGTTTGAAAGAGCCATAGCCGGGTCAGGAACAATTCTCCAGCCGCCCATTGGAATTAGACTCATGCTTTCTGCACCACCTGCGATGATACATTCTGCCTGCCCAGAACTGATTTTTGAAGATGCAATTGCAATACTTTCCAAACCGGAAGAGCAATAACGGTTTACAATCATACCCGGAACTTTATCTGTATCGAAAGACATTAATGAAATAAAACGGGCCATGTTTAAACCTTGTTCTGCTTCAGGCATTGCACATCCTACAATAAGGTCGTCCACTTCTTCCGCTTTTACTCCCGGTACTGATTTCATCAAATGTTTAAGAACACTTGCTGCTAAATCATCAGGGCGTGTGAAACGGAAACCGCCTCTGTTTGCTTTACCTACTGCGGATCTGAATCCGGCTACTATATATGCGTTCATGTTTTTTAGTATTAGGTATTTAGTATCAAGTATCAGGACTAGATATTAAATACGATTAAATTAACTTGTTTTTTCTTGATACTTGCTACCTGATACTTGTTACCAGATATTTTAATTTAGTTTCTCAAAATTTTTCCACCAGTGATGATTGATTGGATACGCTCCAATGTTTTCTTTTCAGTACAAAGTGATAAAAAAGCTTCGCGTTCTAAATCCAGTAAGTATTGCTCACTTACTGCTGTAGGCGAAGACAAATCACCACCTGCGAGAACAAACGCTAATTTCTGTGAAATTTTTTCATCGTGTTGACTGATGTAATTTCCTGATCTCATAGAGTTCGCACCTAAGTATGCCAATCCTAATGCTTGTTTTCCAAGTACGCGGATGTCTTTACGTTGAACCGGTTGTGTATAACCAGCATCAGCCAATTCAATACAATTTGCTTTTGCCTCAGCCAATAAACGGTTACGTGACATTACAATCACATCTTTACCTTTGCGCAAGTAGCCTAAATCAAAGGCTTCAGCAGCAGATGTAGAAACTTTAGCTTGTCCGATAGTTAAGAAACGATCGCGGAAATTATTTAATTCAACATCACCTTCCTGTAAATCATCTGCTAAACGAACAGCAAATTCTTTGCTTCCGCCACCGCCCGGGATCAAACCAACACCAAATTCCACTAGTCCCATGTAGGTTTCAGCATGCAATACTACTCTGTCGGCATGTAAGCTCATTTCACAGGCACCACCTAAAGCCAGGTTGTGAGGCGCTACTACTACAGGGATAGAAGAGTACCGAATACGCATCATTGTATCCTGAAATGCTTTAATCGCCATGTTTAATTCATCATACTCTTGTTCTACAGCCATCATGAAAATCATTCCCACATTGGCACCAGCGCTGAAATTAGCGCCTTCATTGGAGATAACGAGTCCACGGTAATTTTTTTCAGCTAAATCAATTGCTTTATTGATACCTTCAATTACTTCACCACCAATAGAGTTCATTTTTGTGTGGAACTCCAGGTTGATAATTCCATCACCAATGTCAGTAATGGTTGTACCACTGTTTTTCCAAACTGTTTTGCTAGCACGAATGTTATCTAACAAAATGAATGATTCTGTTCCCGGAATTGTTTTGTATGATTTTGAAGGGATATCGTAATATTTTTTAGTGCCATCTTCTACTTTATAGAAAGCTGAAGCACCACTTGCAAGCATGTCATAAATCCATTGCGCAGGTTTTCTGCCAGCAGCTTCCATGGCTTTTACCGTTTCAGCAACACCTAATGCATCCCATGCTTCGAATGGCCCTAATTCCCATGCAAAACCAGCATTCATTGCAGAGTCAATTTTGAAAAGCTCATCTGTAATTTCAGGAATACGGTTACTTACATATGAAAACAAGCTGTAGAATGATTCGCGGTAAAATTCGCCTGCTTTGTCTTTACCAGCAAGCAATACTTTCATACGTGAACGTATATTGTCAATTGTTTTTGTTGCTTCAAGTGTAGCAAATTTTACTTTTTCAGATGGTTTGTACTCCAGTGTTTTCAAATCCAATACATGGATCTCAGATTTTCCGCCAGCAACTTTTACTTTTTTGAAAAAGCCTTGTTCTGTTTTACTTCCCAGCCATTTGTTCTCTACCATTTTAGCTACATAGCCTGGTATTTTGAATTGCTCGATTGCTTCGTCTTTCGGGCATGTTGCAGCAACACCATTGGCAACGTGTACCAAAGTATCCAATCCCACAACATCACATGTACGGAAAGTAGCTGATTTAGGACGGCCTAATACCGGCCCAGTTAATTTATCTACTTCTTCAACTGTTAATCCCATTTTTTCAACTAAATGGAACAAGCTCATGATACCGAATACACCAATTCTGTTAGCAATAAATGCAGGAGTATCTTTACATAAAACGGTTGTTTTACCTAAGTACAACTCACCATAGTTCATTAAAAAATCCACTACTTCCGGAGAAGTTTTTGGTGTTGGAATTATTTCTAATAAACGTAAGTAACGCGGAGGATTAAAGAAGTGAGTACCGCAGAAATGTTTCTGGAAATCTTCGCTTCTGCCTTCTGTCATCATGTGAATAGGAATACCAGAAGTGTTAGAGGTAATCAATGTTCCGGCTTTACGGAATTTTTCTACATTTTCGAATACTTGTTTTTTAATATCAAGACGTTCAATAACAACTTCAATAATCCAATCGCATGAAGCGATATTTTTCATATCATCATCAAAGTTACCAGTAGTAATACGCTTTGCATATGATTTACGGTAAATAGGAGACGGGTTTGATTTCAGTGCGAAATCTAGCGCGTCATTCACAATTTTGTTACGGCTTTTTTTATCAGCAGCAGCGTCCTTAGGAACGATGTCGAGTAATAAAACTTCAATACCAATATTGGCAAAATGGCAAGCAATACGGCTTCCCATTACTCCGGAGCCAAGCACCGCAACTTTTTTAATGATTCTGTTCATACTTTTTTATGAATTAATGAATTGTTTAGTTTACACCCAGCTTTTGCAATTTATAACGTTGCTCAGCAAGTTGTGTTATTTCATTTATAGTTTTAAAAAAATCTTCGATTCGTTCCTTGCCAATTTTTTCTTCAACAAGGCCGTTAAATTTACGAACAATATTCTTTGCAAGCTCTTTATTTTCTTTTCCTTTTTCGGTTAATATTAATTTAACCTTGCGTTTATCTGTTGTATCTGCTTTTCGGATGATAAGCTTCTCATTTTCAAGGGTTTTAATCATTCTTGACAAAGAGGTGCTCTCCATTCCTAATTTAGGTGCAACATCTGAAGCATACGATCCAACTTTACTATCAATATTCAATAAAAAATAGCCTATTGAAATGGAACCGCCATACTGCAATGCCTCTGCATTGTACATTCTACTGATGATCTGCCAGCTGTTTTTTAATTTTGAATCAATTGTTTCTGTATGCTTTTTTTCCATAACACTACAAATGTACATAATATTATTATGCAAGCATAGTAATTTGCGAGAAATTTTTCCTGTGAAAGTGTTGGTTTGTGTTATTGTGTGTTAATCAGATGGTTACAGAATTTTTGGTGGTAGGACAAACTTGTAATATACATGTTGTTTTGTATAACTTGATCAAACTATTTCATTTCTCTAGCTAGTTTTTTATAATATTTTCAACAAGAAATGAAATAAGAATTACAGTGATCACTAAGATGATTAGTATCAGTGCGAAAACCAGTGAGGATGAGCTTTTAAAGTTTTTATCATCTATTTCTTTTTCTGTTCGTTTATATTTTATATAAGCGAATAACAATACAATGGCCCCCAATGCTACCAGGCCAACACCTGTCATGGAAGAATAACCATTTTGAGAAGGAGCGGCAATATCTTTACCTAACAGAATAGAAAGCTGTTTTAAAAACAATGAAAATTTTACTACCACAAAACCAAATGCCATGATGCCAATACTGGTGCGAACCCAGGCAAGTAAAGTCCGTTCATTTGCCAGATGATTTGCTGCATTTTGCGGTGTTGAATTATTTGAATCTGCCATTGTTTTTTTACACAAGTGAATAACGTGTGTCGCTATGTTTTAAACACCACTAAATATTCTTGCCATCAAGCCCGATTTTATTAAAAATGATGGATTATTTAATTTGTAAATTAATTTTTTTGTCGCTGTTTGCTTATTACTCACTGTTTAAAAATTTATAATTCAGTTTATTATTCCTTAAACCTAATAAAGTGAGTACTTTTGTAAGATTGTTAATTTGCGAACTATGACGCTGGAGCGTTTGGATATAGAAGAAGAAAAAGTAGGTAAAGAACTATACGACTATCAGCAGGAGGCTATTGATAAGATATTTGATCGTCTTAAAAGCTTTCCTGAAGGATATAACCTTTTATATCAGCTTCCCACAGGTGGCGGAAAAACAGTAATTTTTTCTGAAATTGCAAAGCGTTACATACGCGATCTTGGCAAAAAGGTACTGATTTTAACCCATCGCATTGAGCTGTGTGCCCAAACATCCAATATGCTTACGGAGTTTGGGGTGAAAAATAAAATTATTAATAGTAAAGTAAAAGATCTTCCTGATCAGGAAGAATATATGTGCTTTGTTGCCATGGTGGAAACACTTAATAACAGGTTGCAGGATGAAAAACTGGAGTTGGAGCAGGTAGGCCTTGTTATCATTGATGAAGCGCATTATAACTCCTTCCGTAAATTATTTCAGTACTTTGAAAATGCTGATATATTAGGTGTTACAGCAACTCCGTTAAGTTCCAACATCCGCCTTCCGATGAAGGATAATTATAAAGAGCTGATTGTAGGCCATTCCATTGCAGGATTGATTGAAAAGGGTTTTTTATCCCGCGCTACTACTTATAGTTATGATGTTAATCTTGGATCACTGAAAATAGGTATTGATGGTGATTATACGGTTAGCTCTTCTGACCGGCTGTATAGTAACTATGTGATGCAGGAAAAGCTGCTGGCTGCCTATAAAGAAAAATCATTAGGTAAAAAAACACTGATATTTAATAACGGTATCAATACTTCCAAGCACGTATATTCAATATTCAAAAATGCAGGTTTTGATATACGGCACCTGGATAATACCAATAGCGAGCAGGAGAGGAGAGAAATTTTGGATTGGTTTAAAACTAAGCCTAATGCTATTCTTACTTCTGTGGGTATACTTACAACAGGGTTTGATGAACCAACAGTAGACACGATTATTTTAAATAGGGCAACAAAGTCGCTGACATTGTATCATCAAATGATTGGAAGAGGATCACGGATACTACCTAATAAATCAGAGTTTACGGTAATTGACCTCGGTAATAATGCTCAGCGATTTGGTTTGTGGGATTCTTATGTGGACTGGCAGGAGATATTCCGTGCACCGGATTATTATCTTCAAAACCTTTCTTCAGATGAAGAAATTGAGCGGCATTTCAGATATAAAATGCCTGATGAATTAAGATCCAGGTTTAGTAAGTCCGAAAATATTGATTTTGACATGAAGGAAGAATATTTGCGTGTAACCAAGCAAGGACTTCGGCCAAAGGTGGCAATTGAAAACGCAGTTGAACAGCATGCCCGAATTTGCGCAGAAAACAGCGTTGATTATAACGAGGCAATGGAATTGGCAAAATTGCTCAATGAAGATATTGAATATCGCGTGAAGCGTTATTCATATTGTATCGCGAAGTGTACAGATAATTATATTAGCTGGCTACAGGAAGAGTATAAACGGAAATTAAGTTTGCTTTTGAATCGCAAATTTATGAGTTTGGAGGAATAAAAAATTATTTATTATTCTGAAAAGAATTACCACTTAGGCCACAAAGTTCACTAAGTATCATTAAGATTTATGTATGTGATAATTTCATTTAACTGATCAGGCTCAAACCATTTCATTTCTTCATCTCTTCTAAACCAGGTCAGTTGGCGCTTTGCAAATCTTCTGGTATTTTGCTTTATAAGTTCCACTGCAGTTTTTAAATCAATTTTATTTTCCAGAACATCAAACAATTCTTTATACCCTACTGTTTGCAGTGCGTTGGCATTTTTATAAGGTTGAAGAGACTTTACTTCATTGAGCAAACCCAGCGTCATCATTGTATCTACCCTTTGGTTAATTTGCTTGTACAACACTTCACGGGAAGTGTTTAATCCTATTTTAATACAATTGAAATTTCGCTTTTTGGATGTACCCTTACGCAATGTAGAATAAGGCATACCTGTTGTTAAGCACACTTCCAATGCGCGGCTTAAACGCTGTGGATTTTGTAAATCAACTTTATTGTAATAATCAATATCAAGTTCTTTTAAAAGATTCTGTAAGCCCTCAATTCCATCAGTTTCCAGTAATGAGTTGATTTTGGTTCTTACTTCAGCATCAGCCTCCGGTAATTCGTCAAAACCTTTACAGACCGCGTCAATGTATAATCCTGAACCACCTACAAGTATTACTTTATCATGAGTTTGAAATAATTTCTCTAATAAGGAAATAACTTCCGTTTCATATTTACCTACATTATAATCTTCTGTTACGGTGTGAGAATCGACAAAATAATGGGGTACTCCTTGCATTTCTTCAAATGTCGGTTTGGCCGTGCCAATACTCATTTCTTTAAAAAACTGCCGGGAATCTGCTGAAATAACAGGGCAATTGTAATTTTTTGCAATAGCAATGCTTAGGGCTGTTTTTCCTATGGCTGTGGGGCCTGCAATTACTATTAAATTTTTTTTTGACATTTATTTTGAAAAATACGTCCAAACAAAAGCCAGAAATATAAGCATTGAAACACAATGAATACTTAGTGGATCTAAGTGGGCTTAGTGCCTTAGTGGTAATCCTTTTATAACGAACCAAAGGAATTAAAGAATATTTAGAAACTGATAAAATTAATCTTCATCACCACCTTCAGCATGGTCCAACTCTGAAAATCCGAATTCATCCTCGTCTTCAGAAGCTTCTTCTTCAGCTTCTACCACTTCTTCTTCACCTTCTTCTCCTTCTAATTCAGCTATTTCATCATCGTTATGAGCAGCTACATAAGCATCATCATCTGCGTGAGGCTCATCCTCATCAAAATCTTCATCTTCCAAAACAACAGGTACTTCAGTAGATTTTTTATATTGTTTAGGCGCATCTCCAACACTTTTGGCACAGATAGGATAAGCTGCTTTCGCATCATCAAGAACTATTTTTACCAGTTCAATCAAAAAAGTCCAACCTACTTTTGGATCATATGTATAAACAAATTTTTGATGTGGATCGTCAATTAACAAAGCCATTTTGCACTTACTCATCTGGCGTTTTGCCGGAGAGGCGTTACGACCGCGATTGTCATCTGCTGGTGGATGTAATACAATTTCTTCCCCCTTGCGCCAATGATCATCACTTATAAAAAAAGATGCATTATGTATATTATCAAAATTGATTGATTGAACTATACTTTTATGAAAATCCTCGTATGTTTGGGTAGATTTAATTTCAATTTCACGATAAATTTCTTCGTTATCCTCAAATACTACTCTAAAGCGGTAAACTGCCATTTGTCTAATTTTAAGATTAAATATAGGGTAACAAAAATAAGAAAATATGTTTGCTTTTTTATGTAAAATAGAATTTTTAAAAACTATTTTAATTGTTTTTTAAACCCAATTTTTTTCCCTCATTGATCATAAATTCAAAAGCCTGATGGTAATCATTTTTAATGGCACCATCTAAAATGGCTTCACGGATTGAATTTTTTATGATACCGACTTCACGTCCGGCAGGTATATTAAATGCTTTCATAATATCTTCACCGCTGATAGGAGGCTGCCAGTTACGTATATTATCTTTTTCTTCAATTTCTTTCAGTTTATGACGTACCAGTTCAAAATTTTTCAAATATTTCTGAACTTTATAGGCATTTTTTGACGTGATATCCGCCTCACATAGTTTCATCAGATCATCAATATCATCACCTGCTTCAAACAATAACCTGCGTACTGCACTATCTGTTACTTCGCTTTTTGCCAATACAATAGGCCGTAGATGAAGTAAAACGAGTTTCTGCACATACTTCATTTTTTCGTTCAAAGGAAGTTTTAGCTCTGTAAAAATTTGAGGTACCATACGGGAACCTTTATCCTCATGCCCGTGAAAGGTCCAGCCATGGTTTGGATCAAAGCGTTTGGTTGGTGGTTTTGCAATGTCGTGTAATATGGCTGCCCAGCGAAGCCACAGGTCATCAGTTGTTCTGCAAATATTATCAAGCACTTCCAGTGTATGATAAAAATTGTCTTTATGTGATTTACCATTTCTGATTTCAACACCATATAATAACACCATTTGCGGGAAAATATGATGTAGTAATCCTGTATCAAACAAAAGTTTAAAACCAATAGAAGGAACAGGAGCAAGTATAATTTTATTTAATTCATCGCTGATGCGCTCTTTGGAAATGATTTTAATCCGGTCCTTGTTTTTTGCAATACTGGCAAGCGATTCGGGTTCAATGGTGTAATTTAACTGAGTAGCAAAACGAATAGCTCTCATCATCCTTAAGGGATCATCGGAATAGGTAATGTCCGGATCTAAAGGAGTCCGGATAATTCTATTTTCCATATCATTTGTTCCATCAAAAGGATCGAGTAATTCACCGTAATTGGATTCACTTAAAGAAATAGCCAGTGCATTAATTGTAAAATCTCTGCGATTCTGATCGTCTTCCAGCGTTCCGTTTTCAACAATGGGTTTGCGGCTTTCGGAGCGGTAGGATTCTTTTCTGGCACCTACAAATTCAATGTCGTAATCCTGATAAACAATCTGTGCAGTACCAAAATTTTTGTACACGTTTACATGATACTCATTACCAAGTTTTTTTGCAACGTTTTGCGCCAGGTCAATTCCGCTGCCAATGGCAACAATATCAATGTCTTTGGAAGGTCTGTTTAATAAAAGGTCTCGCACCCAGCCACCAATCACGTAGGCAGGAATATCCATTTCAGCAGCACATTCTGAAATAACTTTAAAAACGGGATGAGTTAATTTTGTTTTCAAACAATCAGGCGCCAAACTGGTTTAAATGATGATTAAGATGTTTCCACTGGATGATATCCCATTCGGTTGGAGTCATTTTACCGAAAAAAGGGTGAACGTTCTTTGTAATCCCGTCAGGACCTACCTGCTCATATTTTTTAACGAGTGCAATTAATTTATTCTTTTCCTGTTCAAATTCTTTTTGATCAACAACAATGAACGCTTTATCTGTTGGCAGGTTTCGGGTAAAAGATTGTTCATCTTTGGTTAACTTTTTTTTGATCAACCCTCCAAAAAGTAGTGCAATCAATCCTCTTTTTAATTTAAGATCTCCAAAAGCCACATGAAGCGGTTCCTGGCAATGTGCAAGCATTTGTGAAACATTCATTTTACCCCACTGTGATTGTGTTATAGCGGTCAACGTGTTGATACGATTAATAATGTTTTGACTATCGCTTTTGTTGAATAAACTTTGCATTTTATTTTCTGATAATTTTAATTTCTCCGTTTAATGCTATTTTAATAATGGTAGAAGGTTTGGGATTATTAACTTCTTTTTGTCTATAATTTACAATGTAATCCACTTTATTTAAAATGTCGAGTTTAATATCGCTGAAAGCCACAGGAGTAGCTTCTCCGCTAATATTGGCAGAAGTGGATACAATAGGCTTTCCGAATTTATGAATCAATGTGTTACAAAAGTCATCTTTCACCAGGCGGATACCAATACTACCATCAGCCGCAATCAGCTTTTCTGCAAGCATACGGCCATCAGGATAAATAAGTGTAAGTGGCTCTTCAGCCGATTCAATTAGTTCCCAGGCAACTTCAGGAACTTCCTTAACATGTCGGTTAATCATGGTTTCATTACATACCAGAATTACCATGCTTTTGTATTCGGCTCTTTCTTTTATTTTAAATAATTTAGCAACAGCCTCTTTATTACGCGCATCACAGCCAATTCCCCAAACGGTATCTGTAGGATATAGGATGGTGCCTCCTTTACGAAGTACTTCTATTGCGTTTTTGATTTCTTCTTCCATGAGAGGGCAGCGAATTTTTTTTACGAAATATACGAAAACCTTGTGTTTTTCTAACAGTTTACATTAGACATGAATAATTAGCAGCTCGGTTAAATGAAATGTTCCATGTAGTTTAATTTAAAGTAGTTTGCAATTGTATAAAATAGGTTTATAGGATATCAAATAAACGACTGCATTTCATGTAACTTTCTATAAGCTCCATTCTTCTCAATCAGCACAGTATGTGTACCTCTTTCAATAATTTCACCTTTTTGCATTACAATAATTTCATCGGCATGCTGTATGGTTGACAGGCGGTGAGCAATAACCACAGATGTACGGTTTTTCATTAAATTATTCAATGCATCCTGAACCAAACGTTCACTTTCAGTATCTAAAGCAGAAGTTGCTTCATCCAGAATTAAGATTGGCGGATTTTTTAAAACAGCCCTGGCAATGCTCATTCGCTGACGTTGCCCTCCAGAAAGCTTGCTTCCACGGTCTCCAATATTGGTTTGGTAGCCATCCTGCATCTGAGAAATAAATTCATGCGCATTGGCAATTTTTGCTGCTTCAATCACCTGTGCTTCGGTTGCATTTTCAATACCGAAAGCAATATTATTATAAACGGTATCATTAAATAAAATAGATTCCTGTGTTACAATGCCCATTAATGAACGTACATCAGTAAGTTTAGCATCTTTAATTGCAATGCCATCAATTAGGATATCGCCTTGTGACGGATCATAAAAACGCGGCAGCATATCCGCCAAGGTAGTTTTACCAGAGCCTGATTGACCTACTAATGCAATGGTTTTCCCTTTTTCAATTTTTAAATTAATGTTGTTTAATACCCAGCCAGTTTCCTTTTCGCGATAAGCAAAGGATACATTTTTATATTCAATCTCCTTTTCAAAGCTGTTCAACGGTTTAGGATTAATAGGATCTTTAATACTAACCTCCGCATTTAATATTTTATCAATTCGTTCGGCAGAAGCCAATCCTTTTTGAATGTTATAATAAGCGGTAGTAAATGCTTTGGCAGGCGCTATCAACTGAGAAAACAAGGCGAGGTAGGTAATAAATACAGCACCGTTCATGGTCGGATGATCGCCCAAAACCATTTTACCACCTACATATAAAATAATAACAAATACGGTAATACCCATAAATTCGCTAAGAGGGGAGGAGAGGTCCACTTTACGGTAAAGCTTTACCATAAGGTTAGTATAGTCATTATTTACTTTTTCAAATTTTTGTTTTACACTATTTTCAGCGTTAAATGCTTTAATGATGCGTAATCCACCTAAGGTTTCTTCCATCATGGATAACAGTAATCCTGTTTTCTCCTTTTCTTTGCTGGAGGTACGTTTTAGTGATTTTCCAATCCGGCCAATAAAAAGCCCTGAAATGGGCAGTAAGACAAGTGCCAGTAATGTTAGTTCCCAGCTCATTACTACCATTAGTGCCAATGATATAATAATAGTAACCGGCTCACGGAAAATCATTTCCAGTGAGTTCATGATACTCCATTCTATTTCACGAACATCGGCCGTCATACGCGACATAATATCACCTTTACGCTCATCAGAGTAGTAACTTAGGGGTAATACCAGGATCTTTTGAAACAGGTTATTACGCATGTCTTTAACAACACCATTTCTGATAGGTGCAATAAAGAACATACCCAGGTAACGGAATAAATTTTTGAAGAAAATAGTGACGACTATAAATATACAAATACCCACCAAGGCATGCATTTGGCTGTGTGCTTCTATATCCTTTGCCAATATGTAGTTTACATTATCAACGATAGAGGAAGAAGAAAAATGAAATTCTGGTTTCCCCATTTTTTGCAACTCTTCCATCTGTCTGCTGTCGTCAGAAAACAATACCTGCAAAAAAGGAAATAACATTGCAATAGAAAACAACGAAAAACCTGCGGAAAGTATATTGAAGGTAATATTTAAAAAAGCATAGCGCCAGTATCCTTTTACGTATCGGAGTACACCAAAAATATTTTTCATGGCGCAAATATAAGCTTTGTCGCTGTTAATTGTTAATTTTGTTCTTTGAAGAGTAATATTATATTTTCCCAACAAATGGATTCAACACGTCAATTAAAGGTATCACGATTAATACAAAAGGAGCTTGGTGAAATTTTTCAGCGAGAAACACGCATTTTATTTGGCAATGCCTTAATTACTGTTACACAGGTGCGCGTAAGCCCGGATCTGGGTATTGCGAAGGTGTATGTAAGCTTATTTAATGTACCAGATACGAAAGAGCTGCTAAAACTGATACAGGTTCACACCAAAGAAATCAGGATGAAGTTGTCTGAAAGAATTAAAAAACAGGTTCGTATTATCCCAAATCTGGTGTTTTTCCTTGATGATTCTCTTGATTATGCTATGCGTATTGATGAACTTTTGAAAAAGTAAATTTGGCAGAATGCAATAGGCACTTGGCAAAGGCTGAATTTTAATTAGGAGTTTGCTAATTACCTATTGCCAATTGTAAACTGCCAATTGCCAACTACTAAATAACTGTACATTGCCAATTGAACTTATCCCTTTTCATAGCCAAACGTTATCTGATTTCTAAAAAATCACACAACGCCATTAATATCATTTCAGGTATTTCGGTGGCTGGTGTATGTATTGGAACAATGGCACTGATCATTGTACTTTCTGCATTTAACGGTTTATCCGAGCTGGTTCAATCACTTTATAATTCATTTGATTCCGATATTGAAATTACTGCAAAACAAGGGAAAACGTTTCATCTAAGCGATGCTGAAATTAATTCGTTAAAGTCTATAGAAGGTGTTGCTTTTTATACGGAAGTAATGGAAGGCAATGCTTTGTTGAAATTTAACGAACAACAATGTGTGGCTACTGTTAAAGGGGTAAGCAATGATTTTAGAAACATGAGCGCGTTTGATTCTCTGATTATGGAAGGGGAATTTAATATTGAAAAAAATAACATTATAATTGGTAAAGGCATTAGCGGTGTGTTGCAGACGGGGCCGGACGATCTATTTTCTCCAATATCGGTGTATGCTCCTAAACGTGGCACTGTTAGTACATTTGATGCCGAAGGAGGCTTGAATGAATTAAAAGTGTATTCTGCAGGGGCTTTTTCGATTAATGATGAATTTGATTTCAAATACATCATAATGAATATTAACAAAGCCCGTGAGCTATTTGATTATACAAATGAGGTAACTTCCGTTGAACTTGGTATAAAGCCGAATGTTGATAAGGAAAAAGTACAGCAGCAGGTTAATAAAATGCTAGGCGGAGAGTATGAAATAAAAAATCGTCAGCAGCAAAATGCTTTGCTTTATAAAACATTGAAATCAGAAAAACTGTGGACTTTTATTATTCTTGTATTTATATTGGTAATAGCCACGTTTAATGTGATTGGCTCATTAACCATGTTGATCATAGAAAAGAAAAAAGACATAACCATTTTGCATAATATGGGTGCCGATATCAAATTAATCCGCAGGATATTTTTAATGGAAGGAATGCTAATAACATTTATAGGAGCCGCAATGGGCCTGGCTCTTGGAATGCTTGTTTGCTGGTTACAAATTGAATTTTCACTAATACGCTTTACGGAAGGGTATGTGGTGGATGCCTATCCAATGAAATTCGAAATACTTGATTTTGTGCAGGTATTAGCAGTGGTATTATTAATTGGTTTTTTTGCCGCTTGGTACCCTGTAAGGGTATTTACAAAGCGCCATCTTGCATTTTAAAATCAATCGTTATCGCTTAATTGTTTTTTAGCAGTATATCATTGGTTATCTGAGCCCTGGAATAAACAGGATTAGCATATATTTTCAAGAACAACTGCTTTAAAGAATCCAAATCACCTTCCACATTTGATAATGATTTTGACATGTAATTTATAAAATTGTCCTTGTCATTAACGCTATAGTTGTCTTTATAGGTATTCGTATTGTTCAATAGATCGGCAGCAATATAATTTGTAGGCCACAGCTTATAGTTCATATAAATCTGCCTGTCAATAAGACTTGCTAGTCTTTTCGTTTTTTCATTATCGTTACTGATGCCGATGTCTGATTTTAATTCATTAGCTATAGGTGTTCCAACAGCCATGTGTATCCGGCCTTTATTTTGCTTTATGCCGGTAATGATACTGTTCAGATCCTCATCCTGTGTTTTCTTATATTTAGTGTGCAATGACGATAGGTACAGCTCTTTCGCTTTTAATACGTCACAAGGTTCGTATTCGTAAGAAATGGTAAGAGGCACAATTTTAAGTGAGGCATAATTTTCTTCAAAACTACCAGATCCACTGATGTTTAACATTTTTAACAATCCCGTTTGAGTGGTGTCAAAGCCATCCTTTGTTCTGCCGTTACGCTGCGCTATCCATACCGATGTTTTTTTATCCACGATGGTGTGGCGGATGTATGCTGATAATTTCCTGGAGATTTCGTACAATTCTTTATTTGTCCCTTCCCTTAATACAGTAAACATTCGGTTAAGCTTTCCAAAATCAGTGATGAAGCCGTTATCCATTAGATTATTGCCAAAAGTGATTTCAGAAGTGGAGAAGTTATTTTCAACAAGTAATATTTGTAATATGGCAGAATCGAGCAGAATATCTCTGTGATTGGCTATAAACAGGTACGAATCATTTTTATCCAGATTTTCAAAACCAGTATGTGTTAAGTTGGTTGCAGAGTTGGCAACAATGGTTCTAATGGCTTCATGCATAAATTGCAATTGAAAATCCATATTTGAAAATACCTTATTAGCTCTGCTTTGAACTTCCTGCATTGTCATTTGAGGCCATAAGTAATTAATTAGTTTAAAGAAAACAGGGTTTTCAATTAAACGCAGCATCACCTCACGGGCCTCGTGATTGTAGTAGGGCCTTATATCTTCAAAGTTGAACTCCTTGGCAAAAGAGCTGACAGGTACATTGTTTAGCTGCATAATTTTAAAGCAATATTAAATGGAAGCGTTTCTTTTATCAATAAATTTAAGCGGTTTGCGACTCATATCTGAAAACAATAATTTATTCAATGTTTCTGGGCTTTCAAATTGTAGATCAGGGGCAACCCTTAATCGTGCTCTGAAATGATCTTTTATTTCCTTTTCCAGATTTTCTGAAAATGCCTTACATCCTACTCTTATAAGGATATCATCCGTTCCGATATCATTCGTGAAAATTTCAACCTGGTAATTGTTTACCTGGTCAATAGTATCTAAAATATCATACAGAGCACTCGGATAGAGTGTGGTTCCCTTGTATTTGATCATTTGTTTTTTTCTGCCCAAAACGGGGCTTATTCGTGGTGTTTGATTTCCGCAGCTACAAGCTTCTGTATACATACGGCAAATATCACCCGTTTTAAAACGCAGTAGTGGTGTACCTTCAACGCCTAAGGTGGTAATTACCAATTCTCCGGTTTCTCCATCTTTCAAAGGATTGCCATCTTCATCAATAATCTCCGCTATTAGCAGGTCGGCTTGTAAATGCCCTCCTTTTCCTGCGCTGCACTCTGTAAATGCGGCTGCCATTTCACTGGAAGCATAGGTAGAAAATAATTGAAGATCCCATTTATCTCTTATTTTTTGTCCTAAAGTATTCAGGCTGAAATCCTCATTTCTTAAAGGTTCTCCTATACAAATCGCTTTTTTTATGCTGGAATTTTTATAATCAATACCGTGTTGTTCAGCGTATTCTACTAATTTTAAAATGAAGGAAGGCACGCAAATGATTACTGTTGGCGAAATCCGCTTTATCGTATCCCATTGAAGCTCAGGTATTCCATTACCAACGCGCACAATACCTGCACCTAATTTCCTTACCCCTAAAAAGTAGGCTAAACCGGCCATAAAACGCCTGTCAATGGTAGTCATTAATTGAAAAATATCAGCATTGGTGCAACCGGCTGTTTTAAACGAATTACACTCATTATAAGCCAACCGGTCCAAATCCTTATCTGTAAGTGCAATGGTTACCGGATCCCCCATGGTACCGGAGGTAGTAACGTAATCAATAATCTCTAAAGGGGGAACACAGATAAAATCCATATTCCTTTTTTGCAGATCTTCCTTGGTGGTGAAGGGCAGCTTTCGCAGATCTTCAGGCAGTCTAATATCGTTAATACTGATATTATTTTCGGCAAATAATTGTTTGTAGAATGGCGAATTCAGATTCAGATAATGCAAAAGTTTTTGCAGTTCCTGTTCCTGAAATGCGCTGATTTCGTTTGCTGTATAAGTATCGAGGTTACTCCTCATTCGCTGCTTTTTTTGAACAATCTGTAATCAATTCCCTTATTTTATTGGCTTCCTTTTCGGTAGCCACTTCTTTTGTAAGTGCAATCTTATAGTTTAAAATGGCTTTGTCAATAGTTCCTGCTTTTGTATAATAATCGCCTGTAATCCAATAGGTATAATAACTTTCGGGATTGGAAGCGATAAATTTGTTGATCCGTTCTTCACTTACAATTAAATTAAAATCACTTTTTATAGCATATAACATACCCGCTTTCATCAGCTTAAAATAAACAAAATTTTTATATTGTTCCGAATGAAGAAATGGATCTTCCGGAATAGTTTTACCAGTTTCGTAAATTTCTTTTTTCTCTTTTAGCTGGTCAGCCATTGAAAATACCGTGTTCAAATCATAACAATAGTATTTTCCTAGTTGAAAAGGCTGTGTAGATACCCATATAAGTCCATCTTCCGGTTTAATGATTACGGAGTGATGTGCCAGCAGCTGATTAATACTTTTTTCGTTGCCAAGCCCAATGTTTTTATCGTTGATACCTCCCTGGTCACGCATAATGCCGGCAGCAGTTAAATAATCCACTTTTGGATGCTGCTGTAACAATTGTTCCATCCGTACTTTCCTATAAATAGAGGAGCTTTCAAGGATATTTTTATTATTATTAATGTCAGCTTTAAACAGATCACTTTGATAATGATTGGAACATATCAGTAGTTCTCGCTCTTCATTATATAAATTCGTTTTCGTTGGAGTTTTTTCAATGATATATGTTTTATGATCATTTTTTGAACTGATCAGGATGGATTCCGACACAAAGGTGTTACGTTTTTTAGCTATTTCTAGGGCTTCATTTATATTTTTTGAATATTGCAAAATTTCCTTTGCCACCAGCGAAATTGGGGTAGCAGCGCTGGTTGGAATATCTGATTTTGAAGCATTAATAGTAACACTTAGTCCCTGATCATTAAGGCCCGACACAACACCTGTAAAACCAGCCCATGTGATATATACAAATTTATGCCCTGTTGTAGGTTTACAAAAGCACACAATTTTATTTTCTGCAAATTCATCACCAGAATAAAAATCAAAATTACGTGCAACAATCATTTTATTATCTGCCGAATGCTCATCCCAGGCAGCAAAAGCGGTACAGCCTACCGTCATGTTTTTATCCTGTAAGGCATGGCCTATATCATGTGCACCATGATAGTTTAGTATACGGTAATATTTAGGGGCCAGGTGGTCAAATTTATCGGAAGCGTATAAGGAAACACCGTATATCTCTTCCTTGTATTCGTCTATGATATAATCAGGTAGTTTCCTGTTAAAGTAGGCAACAAAGTATTTTAAAAAAGAGAGGTAATTGTCTGAGGGGACCAGCTCTTTAATTTGTTTAATAAAGGCCATTTCTTGTTTTTCGGCCAGTTCCTGAGTGAGTTTACCAATAGCTATACCTCTTTCAAAGCCATTTCCCTCCACATACATTTCCCATAAACCCGATTGGCTTTTTTTTAACCAGTTATTGCCTACCGTATAAAAATCGGGTGATGGATTTAACCGAACTGTTTGTACAGCACTGCGGTCCTTAATTTCGGGCTCATTAATAATAATAGCACAAACAAAATAAACAGCAAACACTACTAAAATCGCTAGCAGTGCTATAACCGTAATTTTGAATTTTTTTCGCTTAAAAGTGAGCATATTAGGAAGATGCCAATTAAAAAGGCGACTTTAACTGAGAAAAGTCGCCTTTTTAATGATATATAATGAGTTTTTATTTCGCTTTTGCGTCAGAGGTTGCCTGGTCAAATTCAAGCTGAATTGTTTCAGATTTCATCTTTTCTGTGGTTCCTTCAGCAAAAGCATCATTCCATTTAATCATCATTTCAACAAATTGCATATCCATTGCTTTTCCACCGTTAAATTTATCCCAGTGCAGTGTAAAGGTGTCCTCTTCACCTTTCATCAGCATAACTGGTTTCGATTTTGCTTTCGCATTTGCATAATCATTACCATCAGGCATTTTCACAGCTATTTTTGCAGGATAAATAAATCCAACATTATTACCAGTATAGGTACATTTAAATTTAGCATCCGTTGCATCCGTTTCTTTGTAAACCTTTACTAATGAACAGTCAAAATTTCCCGCCTTGAAATCATTTTTGGAAGGTGGTAATTTAAAATCAGGGGCAGTGATAGCTTTGTCACCTACCGTAACTTTATACAGACCGGCAACAGTAAAAGCATAATTTTTTACCGCATTGTAATTTTCACCCTTCATATTCACAACTTTGAAATCCGATTCATTAGGAGAAAGAATCAGCCATTTTTCTTTTGGCTTCATTTCTTTACCGTTGATTATAAAAATACTTTCCTCCGGTTTATAAATGATATAGTCGTTTGTTTTATTTGTTATTTTCAATTTTAATTTAGTTTCTCCTGCTGTTGAAACCGCATTATCAATCAAAATGCTTACTTCAGAGTTTTCGGCAGTTGCATTTTTATAATAAAGTTTTTCATATTTAATTTCTTTTTGCGCCAGCGCAGCGCTCACTGTACATGTAATTGCTGCTAATGTGATAAGTATTTTTTTCATGTGTAGTAATTTTAGTTTTTGCTGTTTAACAATTATGATACCAAATTAGTATATTATTTTTAACTGTATGTGTTTTATTTAGCATGATGCTACAAATTTTAAACTGCGAATTAAAAGCCGTATGTAAAGGTATGTCATCCCGATTGGCTTTTCGCCAGGAGGGATCTTGTATGTATTGGCCGTTCATTCTTAATTAAAAAGATACCTCACAAAAGTGCGGGATGACAATGAGAAACCTTCTATAACAAAATGACAAATAATACTTACAAGGTTGCTTAAAGCTCAAACTCCACTTTAATGCTTTCACCTTCTACTGCAAGCAGTGTATTTTGAAAAACACTCTGGGCCTCCAGTAGCAATGGCTGTAAATTTTTGTAACGTGCAGAATAATGGCCGATCATTAGTTGATGTACTTGTGCTTTACTGGCTATAGTTCCCGCTTGTAAGGCTGTACTATGAAATGTCTCCTTGGCGCGAGGGAGCATATCATTCATAAAAGTGGCTTCGTGATACAGTAAATTAGCACCTTTTATTGATTCTATAATTCGTTCATCATAGCAGGTATCCGAGCAATAAGCATAACTGCGGGGTTTATGATTAATTACTAAGTCCTTATTAGCTACTACAGTGCCGCTGGCAGTAGTATAATCCGATCCGTTTTTAATTGAGTTGATCCGTTCAACCGGTATACGGTATTTTTGAAGGGTGTCTGTTGAAATGGTTGCTGGCAATGGTTTTTCAGTAAATAAAAAACCACAGCAAGGAATCCGGTGATTCAATAAAATAGTCCTGATCTCCACTTTGTCATCCTCGAAAATCAGATCATTCGCAATGTACTGGTGAGGGTGATAAATAATTTTGTATTTCAGATAGGTTTGAGAATGTTTGAATTGCAGCTCTATTATTTCCTGCAGTTCAGGAGGGCAGAAAAGATGCAGATCCACCGTTCTGCCTAATAAATGCAGACTGGATAAAAAGCCCATTAAACCGAAATAATGATCTCCGTGCAGGTGGCTGATAAATATATGATTTATCCGCTGAAATTTAATTTTGTACCTGCGTAATTGAATTTGCGTAGCTTCTCCACAATCGATCAAAAAAAACCGCTCAGCTATGTTTAATAGCTGAGCGGTTGGATTTCTTGATGATGTTGGCGTTGCACTGCTGCAACCTAAAATTGTTAATTCAAAATTTTGCATTATTTTGAAACAACCATTCTTTTTGTGATTGTAGAATTGCCATTTTTAATAGCATACATATACACACCTGGAGCAAATGAATTTGCTTCAAGAGTGATGGTGTTCATTCCTTTGTCAGCTTTAACTGTTGAGTTGTAAACTACAGAACCTAATAGGTCATATACTTTAAAGTCAATTACACCAGTATTAACAGATGTAAAGTTAATTGCTGTTTTCTCATTGAACGGGTTTGGAGCATTTTGAGCAACATCAAAATTAGTTAAGCTAAGTGATTCAATTCCAGCAGCACCTCCTGTAGAAGTAAGTCTGTAATCAGTATTATCAGGTGCCGCGGACCATATATATTGTCCAAAACCAATGCTTGCACGGCCTTTTGATTCAATTTTGATTGGGAAAACCCCTGCTTTAGTTGGTGTACCGCTTACAATAACACAAGCAGTACCGTTAGCGTTCCAATAGCAATATTTTGTCATTGTGTAACCGCTAGGTCCAGAAGCTCCACCTTGAGGGGTATTAGCACCGTTACCCATGTAGGTTAAACCAATAACAGAAATGTCAACCCAATTTGCAGGATCTGCCATTACAGTATTCGTATCAACTAAAACGGTAGTTAAAGCTAAGTGAGTAAGAGGGATTACTTGTCCACCAGCAGTAGTAGAAGCAGGAATTTTAATACTCATAGTTTGTGAATAAGCTACACCTACGTTACCAGCATATATACCTGTCGCAGAATCAGGACAGATACCAAATGTACTGTCAACGTGCACACAAGAAATATTTGGTGTACAAGTAGCCTGTGCGGAAGAATTCATAATTCCTACAGTTGACATTAATAAAACAGTTGAAAGTAATTTTTTAATCATAATGAATAAAGTTTAAGTTAGAATTAAAAATTGATTAAGTAAAGGTACGGTTTTTATTTTATTGTAAGAGTTTGTTAATAAATAATCTGAGCTTTTACTGAGGCTGGGTGGCCAAAACTTCAGTAGCTTCCGGAAATGTATTGGTAATATTCAAAATAGTATCCAATTGAGAGATTGAAACCAGTTTTTTTACAGATTCCTGTAAACCTGTCAACACAAAAACACCATTGTTGTTTTTGCACAAACGGTTAGCAACTAAAATTGCGCTTAAACCGGATGAATCGCAATAACGGGTTTCTGATAGATCAATAATGATATTTTTAACACCATCCGTGTTTAACACTACTAACTCCGATTTAAGAGCAGGTGCTATATTACTGTCCAGTTTTTCAGCCTGAAGCCTAATTACAGTGTATTTATCAGTTTTCTCTATTTGGAATTGCATCGCATAAATATTTTTGCAAAGGTAGTATAAAATTATTAGAAGAATGAAAATTCTTGTAATTCTTTATAGTAAGGATAGATAATTAGTTTAAGTGGTTGTTAGTTAATTGTCGGTAGTTTGTTTAATATACCGGATTATTTGTATGTTTACCGGAAGGCGTGCTTTTTGTAGATAAAAATGTAATTAGTTGAATATTGAAACAATTATTTATACGTATTAGATAATCAATATACTATACGTTTAGTCGATTTACGTTCGATATGTCATCAAATAGTATTACAACATTGAACTGTTGGGAACAATAGATACATTCCATTTTCAAAATTTGGACTTGAACCTGGAATTTAATTATTACCAAATAATTTGTAGTGGTACGATAATTTTAAAAAACAGACTTACATACTATTGATTAAAAACAACTGTTAAACCAGCTCTTTGATGACCCTTCTCTACAAATATCGTATCTTTTTCCTATTCATATTAGTTCAAAAAATTTCTTTCTCTCAAACCTGGCTGCAGATAAGTGATTTCCCTTCCACAGAACGAGATGATGGCACTTGCTTTGTAATAGGGAGCAAAGCATATTGCGGCACTGGGCAACAAACAGGCTGGATTGCTGTTGGCGATATGTATTCATTTGATATGAATACCGAACTATGGAGTACCATAACTGCATTACCTGCAGGAGCTGAGCGTCAATATGCTTCGGGATTTTCAGATACTAATTACGGTTTTGTTTTTGGTGGTAAAAATGGCAGTAATTATTATAATGATTTGTATAAATATGATCCTCTGACAGGTAATTGGCAAATTAAAACCCCGCTTCCGGCACTGGGCCGCATGGGAGCAAGTTGCTTTGTAATAAATGGCATTGCTTATATTGTTGGCGGCCGAACATCTGTTAACTATACTATTGACGAGGTATGGGCATATAATATAACAGCTGACACTTGGACTCAAAAAAATAATTTTCCCTTAGGCACTCGTTGGCGTGCCGCTGCTGCTTCACAAAACAATAAAGGATATTTGATTTTCGGTTTGGATTCAGCGAATAACTATTGTAATGAGCTACTTGAATACAATCCAATTACCGATACATGGGCACAAGTAAGTACTTTCCCAGGTAATGGAAGAATTTATGCTGCTATGCAATCTATTTCAGATGATTTAGTTATAACTGCCGGGATGGATTCGCTGGGTGTTAATTACAACGATATGTGGCGATTAAATACAAGCAACTTGGTTTGGCAGCAGTTAGCCTCTATTCCTGCCCAAGGCAGAAGAGCAGGAATGGTTTTTAATAGCTCTACAACACTGTATTATACAGCTGGTATTGATCAAGCCAACACCCGACTTAAAGAAACCTGGAAAGTTTTTAATCCAGCGGGAATAAATGAGAATAGTGAAAGAGTGACAGTAAGTGTTTTTCCAAACCCCGGCACTGGGAAATTTAATTTATCAATTGGGAATTTGGGTTTTAATAAACCTGCTAAAATTTATATTTTAGATGTTTTTGGAAATTATGTGCAAGAAGTAGAATGGAGTAATCAAAATATCACAATTGATATTTCATCACTGCCTAAAGGATTATATTTTGTAAAAATTGAAAACGAAAATGGTATTAGAATTGCAAAAATAATGCATCAATAATTGAGATATGTGTTTTTAAGTAAATTAAATGGATAGAATTATAATTGAAATCAACTCTGCCATTTTATTAATCTATATTTGTCAGATAAAGCAAAAATATGAATACAGAAACCTTAAAAGATATTATAGATTGGGATACTGTGAATTGGTCTAAGGCACTTAAATATTGGGAAGATAATGTTAATTTGGAGAATAAAAATTTAAAATGCCTGGAAGTAGGAGGAAGAAAAGGAGGACTTGCGTTATGGCTAGCAATGAAAGGGAATTCTGTAGTTTGTTCTGATTTAGAGTCTCCGGAAAAATTTGCGAATGAAGTTCATGAAAAATATGAATGTAAAACATTGATCCAATACCAGGCAATTGATGCAACAAACATACCATATGAAAATAGTTTTGATATAGTTGCCTTTAAATCTGTTTTAGGTGGAATAAGCAGAAATAATAACGATGCATTAAAACAAAAAACAATTAATGAAATATATAAAGCTTTAAAAGACAATGGGGTTTTATTATTCGCTGAAAATATTGAATCCTCATTTTTTCATAGAATAGTCAGAAAATATTTTGTGGAATGGGGAAATGAATGGAACTATTTAAAAGTGAATGAAGTTGAAAACCTGTTTTCATCTTTCAAAAGTGTAAATTATATTACGGTGGGCTTTTGGGGAGCTTTTGGAAGAACTGAAAAGCAAAGAACCATTTTAGGCAGATTTGACCGGCTTTTTGAAGCAATAGTACCTAAAGGAAAGAGATATATTTTAATTGGAGTGGCAAAAAAATAACACAGTCAATTAATTGACTGTGAATTAAGGTAATGGTGCAAAAAATAGTTGGTGGATTTTCCCAGAATAAAGATTAATTTG
>JAZKDU010000022.1:0-90104 GCA_040387415.1 Bacteroidota bacterium | reverse complement strand
ACAGCTTCGTTTAATTTTTAACCAATTTATTTTTTTAGAGTTGTGCAACGGTCACTGCTGTTAGCACTAGTAATTTCACCAAAATTTCCACCAAGGTCGGTTGTTCTTATTTGGTTCTTTCTTTTCGGGCTTATACTTATCTAATTCGGCTTGTAATTCAGGGCTATTGGTTAGCGTTTTAAATATATATTTGTCGAGATACTTTGAACTCTCCCAATCCAAACCTAACTTAGTTGTCAAGTCGTATACACAACTAACATTATCGGTTAGATCAATGTCTTTTTCTTGTTCCAATGGGCTTCCAAAACTCTCTTCGATTATTCCATCATTAAAGTGATATGCTCTCGCTTTTATTTTGTCGAAATAATAGAATGCGTGATTTGAAGAAGTGGTCTGGACGAAACAAGAAAACACAGGTTGATTAAGAAGGGAAGAAATATTTTGGAGAGCTTCTGTGTCATAACAAAGATTCATTTTGAGGTCTTCGATTACTGTCCAACCGTTTTGAATAAAGACCAGATGTTGTTGAGATGTATTTGAATATTGTAAATTTTCTTTTTCAAGTATTTTAGACGTCTCTGCCCAATTTGTCAGTATTTGGTCTTCACCGGTGTCTATCAATTTGAAGAAAGAGAATATTTCTGCAAGTCTGTTTACATGATTACCTTTTATAGCAAATTGTCCAAATGTCATAACGAATTGTCTTGTCTTTAATTTGTTGCTGCAAACTTATATATATGCGATACAAACCTTCGCATATACACCCAAACCACGTTGGCTAAGCTAAAGTTTTTATCGCTTTTCAAAGGTAGACTATTTTGTAAATAATAAAAGGGATATGTTGCTTTTGTATGTTTTCAAGATTTAACAGTAGTAGGGGAGTACAAGTAAAAATCCCACCCTAACTAATGTTGGGGTGGGATTAACTAAAAACCATGGCGTGATTTTTAGTTTTGCTATGCATTG
Source organism: Bacteroidota bacterium (assembly GCA_040387415.1). Classification (GTDB taxonomy): domain Bacteria; phylum Bacteroidota; class Bacteroidia; order 2-12-FULL-35-15; family 2-12-FULL-35-15; genus 2-12-FULL-35-15. The sequence continues at coordinate 89,138 of JAZKDU010000022.1, read as the reverse complement.
CTGCCTAGCAAAATGTATTTAGTATTATTCTCCTTTTGACTTGTTTTCAGTTTTTTCCATATCTGCTTTCAGACTAGAAAGAACATCCATATCGCCAAGAGTAGTTTTTTCAATACTATCTTTTACTTTTTTAGCGGCTTTTTTAGCATCATCACCTGCAGCTTTTTTCTCAGTTGCAACAGTAGCATTAGCTTCAGCTGTTACTTCTTCGTTAATTTTGCTGTGAGAAACAATGATTTTTTTGCCTTCTTTGTTGAATTCAAGTACTTTAAAATCTAACACTTCTTCAGATTTTGCACTTGATCCATCTGTTTTAACAAGGTGACGGGTTGGAGCGAAAGCTTCTACACCGTATGGCATTGAAACAATAGCACCTTTTTCCATTACATTGATAATAGTTCCCTGGTGGATAGAATCAACAGTGAAAATGGTTTCAAACACATCCCAAGGGTTTTCCTCTAATTGTTTGTGGCCAAGGCTCAATCTGCGGTTTTCACCATCAATTTCTAAAACAACAACATCAATAGTATCACCTATTTTAGTGAATTCTGATGGATGTTTGATTTTTTTAGACCATGATAAGTCAGAGATATGGATCAAACCATCAACACCTTCTTCTAATTCAACAAAAATACCGAAGTTGGTAAAGTTGCGAACAGTAGCTGTGTGTTTAGTTCCTTTTGCATATTTATCCAATACAATTGACCAAGGATCAGGCATTAATTGTTTGATACCTAATGACATTTTACGCTCTTCACGATCCAATGTCAATACTTGTGCTTCTACTTCATTACCTACTTTAAGGAAATCGTGAGCAGTACGTAAGTGCTGGCTCCAGCTCATTTCCGATACGTGGATCAATCCTTCAACACCAGGAGCAATTTCTACAAATGCACCGTAATCAGCAATAACAACCACTTTACCTTTTACTTTATCACCTACAGCTAAATCAGCTTTCAATGAATCCCAAGGATGTGCAGAAAGTTGTTTTAAGCCCAATGCAATACGTTTTTTCTCGTTATCGAAATCAAGAATAACCACATTGATTTTCTGATCCAATTTAACAATTTCTTCAGGATGATTGATACGTCCCCAAGCAAGGTCAGTGATGTGGATAAGTCCGTCAACACCACCAAGATCGATAAACACACCGTAAGAAGTAATGTTTTTAACAGTACCTTCCAATACTTGTCCTTTCTCCAATTTAGAGATAATCTCTTTTTTCTGAACTTCAAGTTCAGCTTCAATAAGTGCTTTATGAGATACAACAACGTTTTTAAATTCATTGTTGATTTTCACAACTTTAAATTCCATTGTTTTTCCAACATACACATCGTAATCACGGATTGGTTTCACATCAATTTGTGAACCTGGTAAAAACGCTTCAATACCAAATACATCAGCAATTAAACCACCTTTAGTACGGCATTTTACATATCCCTGGATAACTTCACCAGTTTCTAAAGCCTGGTTTACGCGCTCCCACGATTTCATTGCACGTGCAGTTTTGTGAGAAAGGATCAACTGACCATTTTTATCTTCCTGGCTTTCAATATATACTTCAACAGTATCACCAACTTTTAAATCCGGATTGTAACGGAATTCAGTTAATTGAACAATACCATCTGATTTGTAACCAATGTTTACAACAACTTCTTTGCTGTTTTTAGAAACAACTTTACCGTCAATAATTTCGTTAGCGGCAACTGATTTTAAGGTTTTTTCATACGCAGAGTCAAGCTGTTCGCGTTCTTCTTTAGTATATCCTTCGTGTTTTTTTCCAACTGCTGACCAGTCGAAGTTGTCTAGCTCTGAAGGAGCTGTTAATGTTTCTGCCATTTTGGGAGGCTTCTTTTTTTTGTATCCAATTTCTGTTTTTTAAGAAATTGAAGAGGTTAGTAATACTTTTTTAATTTTTGACCTTAGAATTTTAAGGCGGCACAAATTTACGAATTTTTATTATACGGGAGTTTGATTTTCTGTTTTTTTTGGAGTTTTAACAGAAAAGTGCCTGGCTAAAAAGTAATTTTTGTTCAAAATTGCTGTTAAACACATCTGAAACAGCTTGATAATCAGTAAACAAGATTTCGGATTTGGCCGGAATTGACTGGAGGGGGCAATTTTTAAACAACCGGGTTTTAATAGAAAACACGGCTGAATTATTTATCAACCGTGTTTTCTTTTTTTGTAATAACCTGATAATGAGTGTGGTGCTTTTGGCTATTTTTTATCGCTGGAAGAAATGATTAATTCAACTCCTTTATCCGTCAACTTAACCAATCGCTCCCTATACAATGCACCAATTGCTTTTTTGAAAGCTTTTTTACTGATTTGTAATTTTGATTTAATTTCTTCTGGGGAGCTGTCATCGTTTAAAGCCAGAAAGCCATTGTTTTGTTTCATGAGGTTAAGGATGCGCCATTTTACATCATCTACCAGTTCAAAACCGCTTTTTTGAAGGCTCAGGTCAATTTTATTGTCCTCACGCACATGCTTTACATACCCTTTTATTTGATCTCCGATGCGAATGGCTTCGTAAATTTCATTTTTATAGATCAGTCCGCTGTATAAATTATTTATAATAGCGTTGTAGCCCATCGGAGTTTCCGAATAGATCAGCAAGTCAACAATATCACCATCACGTAAGTTAATATCCTGATTTTCAATATATCGGTTTAGTTTTGTAGATGCCGTTACCCGATTGGTTTCTTCATCCACATACACAAACACTACATAACTCTTGCCGGGTTCGAGCCTTTGTGACTGCTCCCTAAAAGGAACCAGAAGATCTTTGTCCATTCCCCAATCCAGAAAGGCACCAATGGCATTCACCTGTTTTACTTCCAAAAAAGCAAAACTATCAGCAGTAGCATAAGGTTTTACAGTAGTAGCAATCAGCCTGTCGTCCGAATCACGAAAAACGAACACATTTAGTGTATCCCCGATTTTGGTTTCGGCCGGTACCCACTTGGTAGGCATAAGTATTTCAGTATCACCATCTTTCAGGTAAATACCAAAATCCAATTCTTTTACTACTTCCAGCTCGTTGTATGTTCCTACGTTTATCAATTTAATTTCGTGTTTTAAAGTTTATATTAGTATAATATTGGTTACAGATAAACGAATTAAAAATGAATTTACGAAATATCCTTTTTCTCATTCAAACTACGTTTCGTATATTAGTAACCATTCGTTTATCTGTAACCGACATTTGTTTATCCGTAACCTACATTTGTTTATCCGTAACCCAAACTACGTTTCGTATATTAGTAACCATTCGTTTATCCCTAACCGACATTTGTTTATCCGTAACCCAAGCTACGTTTCGTAAATTTGTAACCATTCGTTTATCCGTAACCGACATTGGTTTATTCTGCAATCGCTTGTTTATTCCGTGGGACCTTCATCCCGTTTTTTGATTCCTTCCAGTACTGAGGTAATAATAGAAAGGATAAAGCTAAAAAGCAAAGCCCACCAAAAGCCATCCACCTGAAAGTCATCCACTAGGTAGGACGCAAATAATATCATTAACGCATTGATTACCAGCAGAAAAAAGCCAAGTGTAACTACCGTGATAGGGATAGTTAAAATAATCATAATTGGTTTTACAACGGCATTTAAAAAAGCGAGCACAGCAGCCACAATTAGTGCTGTGAAAAAATTATTGTCTACAATATTTACTCCAGGTAGTAAATAGGATGCAATTAGTACGGCAAGAGTAGAGATGATCAGTTGAATAATAAATTTCATAAACTTATAATATAAATGGTAGCCAAAATTTCACGAATTGAAATATTGGGTTGTGATTAATTGTTACTTTATTAATTTACTTTTTCTTTTAAATTAGTGTAATTCGTGGCTTAAAATCCAGCCGTAAATGTAACATTATTAGTTGAAAATGCCTGCAATTCTATCGGCACATTTTTGTCCGTCAATAGCTGCTGAAACAATTCCTCCAGCATAACCGGCTCCTTCACCACAAGGGTAAAGCCCTTGAATTTGAGGGTGTTGTAATGTTTCGTTGTCACGAGGGATACGCACCGGTGACGATGTGCGTGATTCAACCCCTACAATTACAGCATCATTACTTAAATAACCACGCATTTTTTTACCAAACTCAATAAAACCAAGTTGCAAACGCTTACCGATTGCTTCCGGCAGGAGCGAATGCAAAGGTGCCGATTTTATTCCCGGCTGATACGATACATCGGGCAGGGTAGAGGATAGTTTATTATTTACAAAATCCTGTAAGCGCTGTGCAGGAGCGGTTTGGGTTTGTCCACCGGCATTCCAGGCCATTTTTTCAAGCGCTTGCTGGTACCTTAATCCTGCTAAAGGACCAAATTGCTGATAGTTTTTCAAATCAACCATTTCTGTTGTAACCACAATGCCTGAATTAGCATAGGGGTTATTACGTTTGGATGGTGACCAGCCATTTGTTACCACTTCACTGGGAGCAGTTGCACAGGGTGCAATAATACCACCCGGACACATACAGAATGAATATACGCCCCGTCCCAATGCCTGATGCACCATGCTGTAGGAGGCTGCAGGCAAATATTCACGTTTTTGCTGTACATCACTCATGGTGCAATGGTATTGTAATGAATCGATCAATGCCTGCGGATGTTCCACGCGAACACCCATGGCAAAAGTTTTTGCTTCAATTAATATGTTTTTTGAATGCAGCAGCTCGAAAATGTCCCTGGCACTATGCCCTGTTGCAAGTATCACCGCATCAGCTATATATTCAACAGTGGTGGTGGTTTCCAATTGCTTGCAAATCACCCCTTTAACACTGTTGTTTTTAATAATAAAATCGGTAAGATGCGTATTGAAATGCACTTCTCCTCCTGCATCAATCACCGTTTGACGCATTGCTTCAATTATTTTCGGAAGTTTGTTGGTACCGATGTGCGGATGTGCCTCAATCAGAATATCTTCATTAGCACCATGTGCTACAAACAGTTCCAGCACTTTATTAACATCACCGCGTTTGGTGGACCGGGTGTATAATTTTCCATCCGAATAGGTTCCGGCACCACCTTCGCCAAAACAATAATTGGAATGTGAATTAACAATATGCTCCTTATTAATAGCTGCCAGATCGCGTCTGCGGCTTTTTACATCTTTACCGCGTTCAATAATCACCGGCTTTAAGCCATTTTTTATTAATTGCAAGGCTGCAAACAATCCGGCAGGACCAGCTCCAATCACCAATACCGATTTTTTACCTGAAACATTGCTGTAATCAGTTTTGTATGAATTAGTTACTGGCATTTCTCCATTAAGATAAACATCAATTTTCAAGTTTATCTTAATAGAGCGGGAGCGAGCATCCGTAGAACGCTTTAAAATTTTAATAAAGGTGATTTCAGAGGTTCCGACCCCAATTTGTCGGGCGGCTATTTGTTTGATAACCGCTTCATCAGCAGCATCTTCCGGAGATAGGACGAGGTTGAGTTCTTGTTTCATTGTTGTTGGGCACGTATTTATCGTGCAAGTTTAATATTTTATTTTTTTTAAAGCCTTTGTTTACCGTCATCCCGAGCTTTCCGCGAGGGATCTAACCTGTCAGAGGCATTCGTAATTCGTTAAAATTCGTAATTCGTAGTACTACTTTACCCTTCAAAAGTAATAGAAATCAGCAATACCTTCGAATTGAGCTTATTGATTGAATTTGAAAACATGGTATTATCGTTCACCAGTATATTTCGCATACCAATACTTAGTTTAGCTTCAATGGCGAATTTAAAATATTGAAGATAAAACTCGCTGCCGGCACCCACTTCATACGAAAAATCATCACGTTGTAATTTAACAATCTGCTCTTTGGGATTAGTGCTGTTTAGTGTTTTTCGTTTTGATGCTAAATCCATACTGTAACTGCCTCCCGCAACTATATAGGCACCAAAATTATGCACTCTTTTTGAGCGTAATTTTAAATTAACCGGGAAGTTCAAAAAGGTAGATTCAATAGTTTTTGTGCGGGTAATGGTATCATAGCCTTCATAATAATAATTGAGGGTACGTTCTGCAAACATCAGGTTGGGTATAAAACGCAGTGTAATGTATTTCTGCAGGCGCAGATCAGAAATAATACCCAGGTTAAAGCCGTATTTAGGAGCCGACACTACCGATTTGAGCGTATCAAAACGTTCGAAATTAACTTTTGGGTGGATGATAAAATTGGCTCTGTTAAGTCCCAGCGTAAAGCCGAAATGGAGCGTTTCATGGTAATATTTTTCTAAGTTGCCTTTTTCGTTAGGGTCCTGAGCCTTTGCGAATAAAGCAATTAAAACAAGTGCAAATGTGAGTATGTAATTAAACTTTAATTTCAATTCGTAATTGTTTGGATTACAAAACGTAAAGTTGATAAATTTATTTTAACTTTTTTTTGCTGTATAGATAGAAGCAATCCCAAAAGTAAGTGAAATTGCTTTTGTTTCTTTAAATCCAGCTTTTCGTAAAACGTTTAAAAACTCTTCTCCTGCAGGAAACGCATTTACAGATTCCGGTAAATAGGTATATGCCGAGTTGTCCTTTGAAAAAATCTTGCCAACGAAGGGTGTTACATACCTGAAATAGAAATTATACACTTGTTTTACCGGAAAATGACTTGGTTTTGAAAATTCCAGAATGGCAATCATTCCATTTGGGTTTAAAACCCTGTATATATCAGAGATTCCTTTTTCAAGGTTTTCAAAATTACGAACACCAAAGCCTACTGTAATGGCATCAAAACTATTGTCGGCAAAAGGTAAATTCTCTGAATCTCCCAGTTTTAGCTCAATTTTATTTTGTAATCCCAGTTTGTTAATTTTTTCAACACCCAGCTTTAACATACCTTCCGAAATGTCAACACCAATCACTTTTTCAGGATTAAGTTTCATTGCTTCAATAGCAAAATCAGCGGTTCCGGTAGCAATATCCAATATGGTTTTAGGATGCAGCGGTTTTAATAAACCCACCGCTTTCCTTCTCCAGCCTTTGTGAATACCCATCGACAAAAGCTGATTCAGAAAATCATACTTAGGGGCAATATTATTGAACATAGTTGCCACCTGTTCTTTCTTACTTGTTGTCTGATCCTTATAAGGTGTAACTATATTGGCCATTGCAGAGATAGTAAAATTATAATTTTAAGCGTACGGCTTCTTCCAGCAACTGTTGTTTATCAACAGGCACCACACCCACTTTTTCACATACCAGGCCTCCAGCTAAATTAGCTAATGTAGCGGTAAGTACAGGTGAAAGGTTTAATGCCACACATAAAGCAGCCAGGCTGATCACCGTATCACCAGCTCCCGAAACATCAGAAATATTGCGGATATGAGCAGGTATTACTGTTTTAGCGTTCGCACTATGCGTATAAATACCTTTTTCTGAAAGTGTTATTAATAGTGTACTAATATTTTGCTGTTTTATAAAATCAGCCGAAATTTTAGTAAGGTCTTTGGTGTTTGCCGGGTCAGTATCAAGCTTTAACCCTTCCCGGAGTTCCTTTAAATTAGGCTTAAACAGGGTAACACCAGTATAGGATAAAAAGTTTTTTCTTTTTGGATCAACAACTACAGGAATGTTTTTCTGCTTTGCAAATGCCACAATGCTTTTTATTAATTCGGCAGTGATGCAGCCTTTGTCATAATCTTCAAATACAATAACATCCGTTTTTTGACTTAAGGCAAGTTTTTTTATTTGTTCTGCCAGTGCTTTTGTTTCGGTAGTATTTAATGCTGTTTCTATTTCTTCATCCACACGCAGCATTTGGTGATTACCGCCTATTACACGGGTTTTAATAGTGGTAACACGTTCCTTGCTTTTTAAAATTCCCTGAACAGAAAGCTTTTGTTTTTTTAGCAGATCCAAAAATAATTTGCTGCCTTCATCATTGCCAACAACAGAACATAAAACAGGCTTTGCACCCATCGCCTGAATATTCAAAGCCACATTAGCAGCGCCACCCAAGCGGTTTTCTTTTTTTGTGATGGAAACAATTGGTACCGGTGCTTCGGGTGAAATACGGTTAACATTTCCCCACATATAGGCATCAACCATAACATCCCCAATAATCAACACGTTCAGGTTGTTGAATGAATGGAAAATTTGCTGTATGGTTGTATTACCTGATTTTTGCATTGTATTACTTGGCACAATCTAAACTCTAAATTTTTAACTATAACTCTAAATTCTAAACTTTCAACTAATTAAGTTTTGCCAATGCGTCTTTTATCCTTTTTACAGCATCAATTAACCTGTCTTCAGAAGTGGCATACGAAAAGCGCATACAGTTATCATCCCCGAATGCATCACCTGAAACAAGCGCAATATTGCCTTCTTCCAGCAAAAACATACTTAGGTCATTTGAATTTTTTATATGGTAATCTTTGTATGATTTTCCAAAATAATAGGATATATCCGGAAATACATAGAACGCACCGTCAGGTACATTTAATTTAACGCCAGGTATTTCCTGTAACAAGCCTAACACAAGGTCTCTGCGTTTTTTAAATGCATCGCGCATTTCAAACGTAACGGATGGATTCGCTTTTATAGCTTCCAAAGCCGACATTTGAGAAATAGAAGAAGTACCAGAGGTAAACTGTCCCTGCATTTTTTCACAAGCCTGGGCAATCCACAGTGGTGCACCAATATAACCAATGCGCCATCCGGTCATGGCAAAGCCTTTAGAAACACCATTAACAGTAATAACGCGGTCGTTTATAAAATCAAACTGGGCAATACTTTCATGTTTGCCAATAAAGTTGATGTATTCGTAAATTTCATCGGAAACAACGTAAACATCAGGAAACTGAACAATTACTTCCGCTAAGGCCCTCAATTCATCTTTTTTATATACCGAACCACTTGGATTACAAGGGGTACTGAACACAATCATTTTTGTTTTAGGCGTAATGGCGTTTTTTAACTGTTCCGGGCTGATTTTAAAATTTGAATCTACCGTGGTTGGTATTGTTACCGGTACACCTTCTGCCAGTTTAATTGTTTCAATATAGCTTACCCAGTATGGCATAGGAACAATAACCTCTTCACCAGGATTAACCATACTCAGGATAATATTGGCGATGGATTGCTTAGCACCTGTTGATACGATGATTTGTTCAGGACTATAGTTTAAATCATTATCCCGTTTAAATTTTTCGGAAATGGCTTTACGTAATTCAGGAAGTCCGGCAACAGGAGTATAGCGGGTGATATTACTATCAATGGCACGTTTTGCAGCATCTTTTATAAACTCCGGAGTGTCAAAATCAGGTTCACCAATACTAAGGCTGATAATGTTTCTTCCCTGAGCTTGCAGATCACGGCTTTTTTTTGCCATTGCCAGCGTTTGCGACTCAGCTAAATTATTTATTCGATCAGATAATTTACTCATAAAAATGGATTTGTAAAATGCAAAACTAATAAAATTGTATGGGATAACGGGCTAAATATGATTTTTGATGTTTTTTGAAGGAATGAAATTATAATAAGTGCTGGCAGCCCTTCTATTTATAGTAAATTTTTAAAATTTGAGGAGTACCTGGTGTGGAATTTTAATAACAGACAGTAATTCATTTTCGCAGGCACAATAATTCATATATAACAACGTTGGTAACACGAATATTTTTATTTACTTTGTAGCAATGAATGTAAGAAAACTACTATTTCTTTCTTTAACAGCAATTATAAGCATTCCCGCGTTTTCTCAGCTGGGTGGTAATAATACCTATGAATTTTTAAACCTGCCTATCTCCGCAAGGGTTACTGCTTTGGGTGGTAACCTTATTTCAACGCGCGATAATGATTTGAATGTTGCGCTTGTTAATCCTGCTTTACTAACCGATACAATGTCTAATAACGTGGCACTTAGTTATGTTAATTATTTCGGAGATGTAAATTATGGTTATGTTGCGTATGCTAAAAAAATTGAAAAGCTGGGGATTTTTAGCGGGGGTATACATTACCTCAATTACGGTAAATTTATCCGCGCGGATGAAGTAGGCAATACAGATGGTACTTTTGGGGCAAATGAAATGAGCTTAAATCTTTCCTATGCCCGTTCTATACTTGATTCCAACTTAACAGTAGGGGCAACCCTAAAAACCATTTATTCGCATCTGGATTCCTATACATCCTGGGGATCAGCGCTTGATTTGGGTGCCATTTATGCACGTCCGGCACGGGGCTTTGCAGTTGCGGCAGTTATTAAAAATGCCGGCCGTCAATGGAAACCATACTTTCCGGGAAACAGGGAAAAACTCCCTTTTGAAGTGCAGATTGGTTTTTCTAAAAAACTAAAACATGTTCCTTTCCGTTTATCGGTAGTTTATGAAAACCTTGAAAAGTGGGACCTTACCTATGAAGACCCTGCTAATCCAATACTAACGGTTGATCCGCTTACTGGAGAGGCCATTAAACAAAATAAAAGTAAAATATTGGGTGATAAATTAATGCGTCACCTGGTGATAGGAGGGGAGTTTATGCTCACAAAAAGTTTTTTTCTACGCGCAGGTTACAATTATCAGCACCGCAAAGAGCTTAAGATACCGGAAAAGCGTGGATCAGCAGGTTTTTCATTTGGTTTCGGTTTCCGCATCTATAAATTCCAATTCAGCTATGGCCGTGCAGTGTATCATTTAGCCGGAGCATCCAATAACTTTTCAATTAGTTTCGACCTAAATAGTTTTTATTCAAAAAAATAAGTATTATCTTGGTGGTAGAATACCGAATATTTACGATATTGAGCCGGTTAAAACACCCGTTTTTTTGATTGTTAAATTTTACTGAATTGTAAATGTCTAAAATTACCATAGCTATAGATGGTTATTCATCCTGCGGAAAAAGCACTCTCGCAAAGGCGTTGGCTTCACATCTTCATTATGCTTACGTAGATTCCGGAGCCATGTATCGTTGTGTAACCCTTTACGCACTAAGAAAAGGAGTTATTAAGGATCACAGTTTTATGGCAGAAGAAATTATAAAATTGCTTCCTGAAATTAAACTTTCCTTTATATTCAACCCGCAAACAAAGGCTTCTGATACTTTTTTGAATGGTGAAAATGTGGAAAAGGAAATCCGCCAGATGATTGTTTCAGAAAATGTTAGCAGGGTAAGTGCAATTCATGATGTACGTGTGCACATGATTGCTATTCAGCGTGAGTTAGGTAAAAACAAAGGGATTGTAATGGATGGAAGGGATATTGGTTCTAACGTATTCCCTGATGCTGAATTGAAAATTTTTATGACTTCCGATACTGAAATCCGCACGCAGCGAAGATATGATGAATATAAATCCAAGGGGCAGCACGTTTCCTATAATGATGTAAAGGTTAATTTATTGAGTCGCGATCACGAAGATACGCACCGGAAAGAAAATCCATTAATACAGGCGAAAGATGCCATTGTGCTTGATAACTCTGACCTAACCCGTGATCAGCAGCTGGAGTATGTTGTGAAATTGATGCATGATTTAACAATTCAAGCCGATTAGGTATTTTCAATTACCCCATTAATTCTTTCATTAATTTAGCGAGTGTTTCTTTCATTTCTGCCAAATCGTTTTCTACAAGCGCCAGGCGTGTTTCCAACTCACTTACTGATTTGCGTGCCGGTTCTTCAGGCATATCCATTTCTTCCTGATTAATAGTACCGCTCAATAGTTGAGCATAACGTGCTTCCTTTTGTCCGGGACGCCTAGGTAACTGATGAACTAAGGCTAGTTCCAATTGTGCCAGTTTATCTACTACCGTATGCACTTCTTCCAATGATTCAAATTCATGCAGCCTGGCTGAATTTGTATTTAATTCACCAGCAGTTTGTGGTCCCCGCAAAAACAATAAGCACATTACAGCCAGTTCGGCAGTAGTAAGAGGAAAAACAAGCGTGAAATTATGTTTGTATTTAACAGTGCGGCTGGTGCCGCCCGTAGCGGTGGTTATTAAACCATTTTTTTTTAACGAATTCAACGCTATTACAACCGTTTCTTCGTCATACTGAACTACCGGATTGCGTGATGTTTTTTGATTACATGCAGCAGTGAGTGCATTCAGGGTCATGGGATAATAATCCGGAGTAGTTTTACTTTTTTCAATAAGAGATCCAAGTACCCGTATTTCTACAGAGTCCAATATAGGTAATGTGTTTAGGTTGTCCATTTAAAATTTTTTAGTAGCAAAATAGTTTGTCAAAGAAGCATTACCTAATAATATTCATACGCCCCTATATCGGGTATTGATGTGGTGCTAGCGTTTGGACGAAATTGATTATTTAAATCATACACGATGGAACTAGGACCTGCCTGATCAATTGCGGGTGAAGTGGCTTTTAGTTGGTAATTATTACTACTAACATCTACAAATTGCGGATCAACATTTTGATATGGAGAAACGGTATTGTAATGTGCACCATCGGTAGTATTCATCGCTGTTTTTATAAAGCAATGATCAAATTTATAATTAAATATTCCTCCAAAGGTGGATGAATCAAGTCCTATTTCTTCTTCCATATCACCGTACAAAATACAGTTTCCAAAATAAGCACTGTCCAGATCACGTATTTGAATGGTGCTGTTAACATCCACATAATAGTTACTCATCGCTAACAATGGTGTGGAGCGTGAGCCTTCTGTCCAGTAATTCGCGAAGGTGCAGTGCTCAAATTTATATTTTCCACCAATAGTAAGGGCTGCAATGTATTGCCCGCAATTTGCAAAAACACAGTTGTATCCCCTGATGTGAGTCCCTTGCCCGTATATTGCAGCAGCCGACATGTTTTTTACAATTGTATTGCTGATTAGTAAGGTAGGATTAACAGGGTCTCCAAGGGTATCGGCCTGTACGCCAATACTGCCATTTTTAATAATGGCCCAGTCAATTACATTGTTTTTACTTTCGGAAGAAAGCCATATTTTACCCCATTGTCCGGGTACGTTTTTATAATCTGCTTCCAGGCGGGCACCCTGAAAGGTAACCTCATTTCCATGAATACCATTTACTATCAGTGTTCCGCCTTTATAAACCCATAAAACAGCTTTGTTATTCAAATGAACACGTACACCCTGCTGAATGGTAAGCGTGCAGCCTTCGTCCACCACTGCATATCCAAATATCAGGTGTGGCTTATCATTTGTCCAAACATCATTGCAGGTGATAATAGAATAAGGGGGGAAACCATTGGTAGAAAAATGATCAGGTTTATGCAGATACACATCCTGACCAATGGCTGTAAGCATTACATGCTGCCTGTTATTATTGGTTTCAAATACAATGGAATCCCTTATTAACAAAGGGGAATTCAATCCTGTTGGGTTAACAGTTACCTGAACAAAAACAAATAAACTATCACCACCGCCAATTTCAATATCATTCAATGATGTTCCCGAAACACCATCAACGTTTATTCTGAATGGTGAACTGCTGCCGGTGGCTAAAAATAATCTGGAAATATTAATTTGCTGGTTGTTCCGGTTGTATATTTTAAAAGTTTTTGTGGTGGAGCCCACGGTGGTAAAAACGGTGTCAAATAAAACTGAATCAGTTGAAAATATCGGTTTTGCAGAGGTATCAGCAATCTGTTCATCTTTTTTACAAGATGAAAAAATAAAAAGAGTTAAAAAAAATAATCCAAAAATTTGTTTCATAAATATCATTTTACAAATATAGAGCAGATGTAAGCGGAAACGATTTTTTACCCCAAATATTTTAATCTTTATCTAATATTTAAATAAAAGGCTTTATTAATTCGTTTGTATGATAAACTATCAATAAAAAAACTTAAATTTGCCTGTTACACATAGTGTTTAGTGTAACTAAGATTTAAATAATTCCTGTTTTAAATCAGGAAATTAAAAAGCGAATTGTCCGCATTGAGCGGAAAATTTAATATATGAATAAGCATTTAAGGTTTATTTACTTATTGCTGCTGCTTCTGGGTCTAAGCGTTCAAACGCTTATGGCGCAGGCTGATTTTGGGTCGGAAGAAGAATTCAAAAAACAGGCAGCTAAGTTATTTGATGAGGAAGAATACGAGAAAGCCTACCCTTTATATACCCAATTAGTTAGTCTCTACAGAAAAGATCCAAATTACAATTATCGCCTGGGTGTGTGTATTATTTTCGCCAGTGATGATAAAGAAAAAGCCATCCCTTATCTTGAGTTTGCTGTAAAATCCCCGAGTGAGGTGGATAAAGAAGCATTTTTTTATCTTGCAAAAGCCTATCATTTAAATTATCGTTTTGATGATGCCATTGGCAGATACCTTGGTTACAAAAAAATGGCATCAGGAGCTAAAGCCGAACGTTTACAGGTAGACCGCCAGGTAGAAATGTGTAATAACGGTAAAAAACTATTGCAAAACATTTCGGATCTGCTTGTAATTGAAAAAATTGAAATGAGCCGGGAAGATTTCTTTAGAGCCTATGATATTTCAGGGCTTGGCGGGAAACTATTAGTTAAGCCGGATGAAAAAGAATTCAGAACACCGCTCGATAAAAAGAAAAAGGAAAAGTCGATTATTTACCTAGCTCAAGGCAGCAGTGTTATTTATTTTTCAAGCTATGGAGATAATGAGCAGCATGGAAAAGATATTTTTCAGATGAAAAAGCTTCCTAGCGGAGAGTGGGGCAAGCCGCAGGCACTAGGAAGTTCGGTCAATACAAAATATGATGAGGATTTTCCATTTCTTCATCCTAACGGAAAAACATTATACTTCTGCTCCAAGGGACACAATTCAATTGGCGGTTATGATATTTTTAAATCAACGCTTAATGCGAGCACCAATGAGTGGGGAACACCCGTTAATATGGATTTCCCTATCAATACTCCTGATGATGATATTTTGTACATATCCGATAAAGAGGAGAATAAGGCTTATTTTTCTTCCGGACGTGCAAGTGCCGCATCTAAAATTTCCGTTTATCATATCAATGTAGAGCGCAAACCTATTGAGTTTGCAATGATTAATGGTATGCTGATAAAAAACAGGAAAGATCAGGAAGTCAATGCTAAGATCACAATAAAAAATCTCTCCGATAATACCATTATAGGAATATTCAATTCGAAAGCTGAAAATGGTGCTTATGAAATTAAGCTGCCAAATGGCGGACGTTTCCTGTTTACAGTTGAAACTCCGGGATTTGCTAATCAATCGGAAGTAGTGGAAGTTCCTGTTCTTACTGAGTTCAGAGCATTAAAGCAGGAAATAATTTATGATGAGGTAACTGACAAGATGGTCATAAAGAATATCTTTGAACCAGGTGCAGAAGGCTCCAATTACTTGCTTGCAATTAATTTAATTAAGGAAAAATCAAAATTGAATGTTTCAACGTCAACGGATGTTGCTTTAACGGATGTAAAGGATGAGGGAACTACGGAAGACCCAACTTCCACTAAAGTTGAACCCACTACCAATAAACCTCCGGCAAATTTAAGCAATGATGATATTGTGAAAATTGCTCAAAAAGATGCGGATGAAGTAGAAACTGAAGCAAAAGAACTGCGTGAACAGTCCGACATTGCATTAAATTTTGCCAATCAAAAAAATGAACAAGCGAAGAACAAACTTCAGGAAGCCAATGATTTAATGGCCGCTGCAGCTAAAACAGATGATAATAATCAAAAACAGGCTTTAACAGAAAAAGCAAATGTCGCTAATAAGGAAGCGGAGCAATTAAACACCGAAACGGTGGTAGCGTTTAATATTGCGAAAAGAATAGATGCCACAGCTGCCGCTAAGCAGGAAGAAGCTGATCTATCGCAGCAATATGCAAAAGGGCTGGAAGTGGCTGTTAAATCAAAAAATCCAACAGAGGCATTAGCAAAACTTGATGAACTGGAAAAAAAGCTGGATATCTTGTCAGAGCAGAATGCTGGCGGTTACCCTATTTTAAACAGTTTCAAAAAGGAAGAAGAGAACAAAAAGAAGGAACTGGATAAAGCTACTCAAGAGTCAATTGATATGAAACAAGAATTGGCGGATAATGAAACAATTATATCCAATTTGAAAAAAGATATTGAAAAAGAAAGAAATGATCAGCTGAAGCAAGGATTAACCAACCAAATGGCTGAGTTGAAACAGGAAAATAATGATAAGCAGAAGGAAATTGAACAAAGTATTGCAAAAGTAACAAGGCTGCAAAAGGAATACGCTGGTATCAAAAATGAAACCGAATTGGTGAATAACGTAGTGGATCAGTCGAAAACCAGCACCAATGAAACGGCTGCTGCCAACGCTGCTGCTATTGATAAAATTAAACTTCAAGAACAGATAAATACAATTAAAACTACAACTTCAGCAAATACCAGCAGTATTGCATCCTTAACTCCAACTAATACTGCAGGTGCTAATAATACCAATACCAATACCAATACCAATACTAACACCAACACCAACACTTCCGATACTGCTTCTGCAGTTGTAATTGCAGTGGAACCCGTTACTTCTGAGCAGGCATTAAAAGATATTAATACCAAATACGCGAAGGATTTAGAAGCTGCAAAAGAGATACCAAACAAAGGTGCACGTGAAACGGAAAAAGCGGTGGTGTTGAATCAATGGGCAGATGCACTTGATGCTGATATAGTAAAGCAGAAAAAAGATTATGCTTCCGTAACCGATGCCAAACAGAAGAAACAGCTTGCGAAAAGAATAAATGAGTCTGAAAAGAGTAAAAAAGATAAACGTAAGCAGTCTGAACAAAGTTTTGCAAAAGCGGAAACCGCGAACAAACAAAATGGTAATGTTGTTGCAATAACACCCCTTAATAACTCTAAAGTTACTGATACAGCAGCAACCGCTGATGCAGGAAATCAGTTTAAATATACTAATCCGGCAGCAACTGAACAGTTGACAAAGGCGAAAACATTGAATGTTCAGGCCGATACATTAGCAATGAATTCAGCACGCTTAAAATCAAAAGCAGATAATGAAAGTAATCCTGAAACAAAAGCATTGTTAAATGAGCAGTCTGAAGATGTTCTGGAACAATCAAAAGAAAAGAATATTGCAGCTTCCCAATTAATTGCTGTTGCAAATGCATCCGAATATACTACGAATAAAAAGGAGCTTGATCAGTTTGCAAAAACGTACAAAGGATCTACTTCAAGTGAAGTAACCAAAGCGGATATGATCAATGACGAATCTTTTATTTATTTTGAAAAATCGAAACGACTTCGTGCAAATGCTGACACAACAAGGTCGCTTGATCAAAAGAAAATGTTGATGGATGAGGCTTATAAAAATGAGATCATTGCATTGAACAAACAAAAAGAATCAGCCGCGATCTATAAAAATGCAGGTACAGTGGCTGCTTCCAATAACAAAACTGTAACGGGTGATCCTGTTGCTGTAAATTCAAAAAAAGATTCACTTCAATCACAAAATACGGTTGTAGCCGTAACAACAACTAATAAAAATGAAGAGAATACAAATGTTGATGGGAATTTTAATTCGGTAAAGCAAATCAATTACAGCAACCCTGCAGCTGCAGCACAAATTGAAAAAGCGGTAATTTTAAATGCTGAAGCAGACGATCTGATGGCACAGTCCATTATTCCTGAACTTGAAACCGTAGATAAAAATGATTCGAAAAAAGACAAGGAAAAAAGCAAAATAGAATCGCAAAAATTAATTGACCAAGCCCAGAAGAAAAAAATGGAGGCTGCGAAACTGATTGCCATAGCTGATAAGGCGGAATATGTTCAGAACGAAAATCAATTGCAGCAGTATGCAAAAGTTTCATCCGCAAATACTGCTGCTGACCTTTTAAAGGCGGAACTATTGTTTGATGAGTCTCAGAAATATTTTGAAAAAGGCGCTACACAACGTAAAAATGTGGATAAAGCTACTTCTTATTACGCAAAGGAAACCTTATTAGAAGATGCGCATGACAATGAAATAATTGCCCTGAAAAAACAAAAGGAATCATTAGACCTCTATAAACAGTATAATCCTGATTTTACTCCAACTACTGTTAATGCAATAGCAGCAACTACTACCGATAATAAAACGAATACTGCTCCGGAGGTTTCTGAAAAGAAATTTGGATATGTTAACCCTGAAGCCTCACAATTTATGGCAAGGGCGATTATTTTGAATGATGAGGCAGACATCCTAATGGCACAATCTGTAATTCCGGAAACTACAGTAAAAACAAAGGAAAATAAGGCAAAATCGTTGGAGTTAGTTAAGGAATCTCAGTCAAAAAGATTGCAAGCAGCTGAATTGATCGCGGATGCTGATAATGCTGAATATGTTGCAAATAAAAATCAAGTGGCTGAGTTAGCAAAGGCTTCGGAAACAAATATGGCTCCCGACCTGTTAAAAGCGGAATTGTTAAACGATGAATCTCAAAAATATTTTGACAGAGGTGCGTTGCAACGTAAAAATGCCGAGCAAGCTACTTCTTATTTTGCAAAAGAAACATTGTTAGAAGATGCGCATGACAATGAACTGATCGCTTTAAAAAAACAAAAGGAATCGTTGGATATTTATAAAAGTTATAATCCTGATAACTCCATTGCATCAGCGAATACAACAACCAATTCCAATTCCAATTCCAATACTAATTCCAATACTAATTCCAATACTAATTCCAATACTAATACTAATACTAATACTAATACTAATAATACTAATAATACTAATAATACCAATAATACTACTAATACTGATAATACTGCATCTAGCAATACAACCGCAGTAAATACTTCTGCAGTGAATACTACAGCTAATACTACAGGCAATTCAAATAACACTTCAGCCTCAGCGGGGACAGCAAGTGGTGATGAAACAGTAAACAGTACAGCTGAAAAGCAGTTTGATTACAGTTCTTCTGCTGCTATGGAACAGAGTGTGAAAGCTGCTTCGTTAAATAAACAGGCTGCTGATATAACAGCTCTGTCACTTGAATTAAAAACGCAGGCGGTAACTCAAAGTAATAACGATGCAAAAAATACAATGTATGCCCAGTCTGAAGAACTAATAAAAGAAGCGCAGACAAAGAAATTGGAGGCTGCGCAACTAACGGCAGCTGCTAATGCAACTGAATATGCTTCTAATCAAAATCAAGTGAACCAGCTTGCTGCAGTGTCTGCTAACAATACAGCTGCTGATCTTTTAAAAGCAGAAATAATGAATGATGAAGCGCAACGCTATTTTGACAAAGCGAAAACAAAGCGTAAGGAAGCTGCTGCTACAAATTCATACTACACCAAAGAAACTGCTTTAGAGGAAGCGGCTAAAAATGAAATGCTGGCTTTGGAAAAACAAAAATCGTCATTAGATATTTATAGGAGCTATAATCCTGATTTTGTTGCTGTAGCTTTAAATACAGTTGCAAGTAACACAAACATAAATTCTGTAAATGTTTCAAACAATACAATTGATGAGGGAAATACAAATACTCCCGCAGTGAATACCGAGGTTGCAACAAATACATTAACTAAGGCATCATCAGGAATAACACTGGCACCTAATGAATTGTTCGAACAGAAATCAGTTCCTGTTTATTCAGCTAAAAATCCGATCCCTATAAATCAAAAATTGCCTGACGGCTTGATATTCAAAGTTCAAATTGGAGCTTTCCGCAAAGCTATACCTCAAAACTTGTTTCAGGGGATGATGCCGGTTACAGGAGAAACAACTCCTAAAGGCTTTATACGTTATACTGCCGGAGTGTTTTCAAAATTCACAACAGCTGATAATGTGAAAAGTAAAATTATTGAAATGGGATATAAAGATGCCTTTGTTGTAGCATTTTTAAACGGAAAACGCATTCCTATCAATGAAGCTTATGCCATGGCGGAAGGTACTCCAGCTACTGTTTTACAAGTGAATAATGGGACGAATACAACTACATTGCAAAATAATCAAACAGAAAATAATTCGTTAGCAGTCAATTCAACAACGACTAATAATCCTGCTGCAATTGCTAAATCGCAAAGCCTTACAACAGTTACTGGTTTGTTTTATACGGTACAGGTAGGGGTATTTTCTAAGCCTGTGTTAGCCTCTAAATTGTATAGCATGTCGCCATTATATACTGAAACAGCACCTAATGGTTATATACGTTATTATACAGGCGTTTATAAAACAGTTGGCCGTGCGTCTGAAGCTAAAGATATGGTTGTGGATATCGGTGCTCGTGATGCTTTCGTTACTGCATATTATAATGGTAAACGTATTTCATTGCCGGAAGCAAAACAATACGAAACACAGGGCGATGCCGTGTTTTCTACTTCTCCTGTAATGAATAAGCTGCCTACTTTTGTTGCTAATCCTCAACGGACGGCACTAGTAACAAATCCAACTGTTGATGAAGAGCAGACAGAAGATCAACCGAAAGTTGCAGTTGTGAATCCTGTTACGGAACAACTAAAGGTTGCCGCAGGTCAGAACAATACAATGGAAGCAGAATCCGGTATTATATTTAAAGTTCAGATAGGTGCCTTTAATGAAGAGGTTCCTGTAGAAATGGCAAACAAATTTTTGAAAATTGCCGGTAGAGGAATTAAAAATTACAAGGATAATGCGGGCTTAACCATCTATACGGTTGGCAGTTTAAAAACCTATAACGAAGCAAATGCGTTGAAAGCAGAAGTAGTTGCAGAAGGTCTCATAGATGCCTTTGTAGTGGCATACCGTGATGGCGACAAAATATCTGTAGATGAAGCTAAACAAATAAAATAGAATTTTCAGAATGAAAGGTTTCGATAAACAACAACACGAATTTGATACAAAATCGGATGTACTGGTTGAAACAGAAGAGCAGGAAATTGAATTAAATCAAATTATACTCTATAATGACGATTTTAACACTTTTGATTATGTAATTGAATCTCTTATAAAGCTTTGTAAACATGATTCTCTGCAGGCTGAACAATGTGCCTTCCTGGTACATTATAAAGGTAAATGCTCCATTAAAAAGGGAACGTATGAAGAATTAGAGCCTATTTGTACTGCATTGCTGGAGCGTAATTTAACTGCGGAGATAGAGTAGGACCTTTTCAGAAATTCTCAATTATTAGTTTTGTCTGCTCATCAATATGGGCAAATAGCAGATAACAATCGGTTTGCTCGTTGGAAGAGTTGGATGAATGCTCCTTGATATTAGCCGATATTGCTAATGAATTATCTGAAAATTCCGTTGTATTAATTTGAGCTTTTGCAAAAGTATTTATTTGGTCAAGTTGAGGTTCCGTTTTATAAAACAAAATATTTTTTAAGGGTTGGTTATTACTTGTACCAGGAGTTGTCGCGATCAAATATTTCTCATAGATATAAACAATTACCTCAGTATAGGAATCAGATACTATTTTGCTATCATCAATTTTGAATTGACCTACGGTACGTAATAAATATTTTTTTTCGATTTCTAAATGCTCGAAATTTTCAACCGATTTAAAATATTGTTTCTTTATCAGGTAGATAAAGAAAGCAACAGTTCCAAATAGCAATACTGGATATATTATGCTTGTTATCATACCAATGATAGGTTAAGTGTGGTTTGTATGTACTATTTATTCAGTAAGAAATCCTTCCAGCGTAACAACCAGATCATTCAACAAAACTACTTTTTCGGTAGTAATATCTTTTTTTGCAGCTTTTACTTTTTTGATGCCCTCTGTTACATGGTCCTTATTAAAAGGGCCTTCCATTGTTGAAATAACTGTGATCGCTTCAAGGGAAATTAAATAATCATTATCTAATGCGAGCAGTATAAAAAATGGTAAATAATTACTAAAATTAATTTCTGACTCCCAGCAGGCTGCAACAAGTTTATGCCGCTGCGCTTTACCTTCAGGGCTTGCAATAGCTACTAACAAAAGTTCATGGCCTTTTTCTGTTTTTAAAGTTAACAGCGTTGATTCTTTTAAACTTTTATTTGCAGGGTCTGTCAATAATGAAATCAGGTTAGTGATTTTATTTTCGTCTGCAGGTTCCGCTTCCGTATCATTGTCTCTCCCAATTATCTGAGTAATGTATTCTTTGGAATCGAAATACTTTTCTAAATCATCATTATTTTCCGTCATAGTGTTTTATATTATTGGTATAGGTTGTTTGATGGCTTCTTACTTTAATTCAAATGGTACCGTTCCATCCAACACACCTTCATTGTATATTTCTGCTTTATAATTTCCTTTTGGCAATTTGGCGTCCAGCTTAAAATCAACGCATAGCATCATTTCCGCTTTTTTATAATTTATTTCTTCTTTTACCGAATAAGAAATTTTGTTCCCTCTGTATTCAAACAGGTTGTCCTTTTGGGTTTGCAGCACATTGTTATTAGCGTCCAGTAAACGAATAAACACTGTTTTTTTACCATTCAGCGCATTTGGATTATCAGCAATAGAGAAACATGTCCTTACCACTTCAGATGTACTTGCATCATCCTGTGATATAATATTATTGTTAGCATCTAGCTTACCGGCTCTTGTAATGATATCATCCATGTGTAGATCTTTTTGCAGTCGCTGCACACTTTCTGTAAGGTCTAGATTGTTTTGTTTTAATGCTGTAATTTCTTCATTTAACACCTGTTGTTTCTGATAACCATACCAAGTCGCAGCTGCGGAAGTAAGCAGAAGTAGGGCACTTGCTGCAATCCATAAAACAGGCTTTTTAGCTTTAGTGATTACTGCACTTTGAGTTATTGTTTTTTCGGCTTTTACAGCAGCAGGAGACAAAACTGGTTTTTCTTCTTTTATAAATGTTTGCTTTTCTTCATTAACGATGGCTGTTTTAGCAGCAGGATAAATAGATAAGGCTTCTCGTTTTTCAGCAATAACTTCAGATGCTTTTGTTTCCCTTGAATTGTCTGCTGTATTGTCTTTTAATGGTTGCTCAACTTCCTTTGAAAGTACAATTGTTTTATGTTCGGGATAATCTGTTAAGCTTGCCTGTTTTGACACTGAGCTGTTTTGCAGTGTTGGTTGCTCTGTTACAGTTGTATTCCTGTTATTTGCAGTTAAAGATGTTTCGGGTGTTTTTTCCGCTGTTGAATTGGTTATAGAATCTGATGTCAGATTCACTGTTTTGTGTGAAGGATAGGAAACCTTTGAAATGTTTTCAGCAATAACAGGCTTATTAACTGCTTGAACGATCGGTGCTTGTATTTTTTCTTCCCTTTTTTCTGTATCAACAGTTAAATCTACAGTTTTATGTTTCGGATAGTTTGATTCTATTTTTTTTGATATAACTTCTTGATTAGTATTGTTTTGTATGTTGCTGTTTGGCTTATCTTCCTGTTTCGGCAAATCCTGATTAGTTACAACTTTTTCATCTGAAATGTTAATTGTTTTATGAGCAGGATAGGCTGTTTCTACCTTTATTGTGCTAACATCGGATTGAATTGGGTTATTGGAAGTAATGGACTGAGGTGTTTCTTTTTTTTCAGCCGACAAACTTGGTTCTGCAGTTATTTTGGTATCAGTAATGTTAACTGTTTTATGAATTGGATATGATTCGGCTTTCTTTTCGTTAACCGCTGGTTGAGATTGCTCGGTTAGCTCAGCTTTCAGAAGTACAGGTGTCTCCTTAATAACACTATCTTTTTCTTCCACCAGGCTAACCGTTTTGTTAGCTGGGTAAGGTGCGGTAATTGGGTTAGTTGTGGAAGTTTTGGTATTCAGATTTTCTTCCTTTAATGTTACTGTTTTATTAGGAGAATAGGTTTGATCAACCATGGAAAATAATAATAAAATTTGGTAACATTTTACCGAATTTACGAATACAAAAACGGTATTGCTTTATAATTAAATTGTTATGCTCTTTCAGGCAGTTTGTTGTATGGATCAACGCCTATTTTATCTGGTTTTTGGTCAAGAGTCAGACTTAGCGGAGTAACGGTTTTTGTAAATCTGTAACTTTTTAGATAAATTTCTTTACCGCCTTTTACCATCCCGATTTGAATCTCATCATTGATCATTTCTTCTCTTTCCTTACCTGTTTTCGCGTCTACAACAAACTTTTTAGCTGTTATAGTCATTCCTACCTTGTAAGTGGCACCTATAGCAGTATTCGAAACATTACTTATCCGTATTTCATAAAAAGTATTTCCAGCTGTAGTAGTTGATGTTGCTGAGGCATTTTGTTTTTGTGCCGAACCCGGTACCGTAGTAGATTCAATACTCACATCTCCAGTTTGAGGTTTACCAGCCACTATCATCAGGATAATATATCCAATAATAATTACACCAAAACTGATATAGCCGACCATAAATAAACCTAAGTAAAAAAACAGGAATAATAAGCCTACTGCAATTGATATAAATCCAAGCGGTATTTGAAACTTTACCAATTTTAACCTGATGCGCTGGCCTTTTTCCATTGCTTCCTCATTTTTACTTAGTGCATATTTGCTGATAAGGCCAAACCCTAATAAAAAGCCAACAAACAAATTAGAAAGTGCCAATACCACCCAGATAATCCAGAAGATAAGGTTGGAACTAATCCATGCTAAATTAAGTAGTACACTTATTGTTTGCCAAACTCCCCAAAGAAAAAGAATAATACCAACCCAGCCCTGATAAGGGGTTATCTTATCAATAAGTTCTTTCGCATTAGGTTTTCTGGCTATAAAAAAGCCAGCTGCTGCCAGTACACCTCCAAGAATAGTAATTATTGCTGCAATCATTGTTTCAGATTTTAATATTAACTGTTGTATTAATGCTGATTTGTATTAGTACAAATATATTAAATTTTCCATTGGATGATCATACATATAGTATTTGTAACGTTCTACATTTTTGTTATCAATTTACCAGGCGTCAATACAGAAACTAAGAAAATAACTAATTTGAATTCATCAAAATTTAATTACTTTTAAATCAAATTTAAAAATAAGCTCTATGGACGAATTTATGAAAGCAGCGGTTGACGAAGCAAAGCTTGGTCAAAGTCAAAAAGGAATTCCAATTGGCAGTGTGTTGGTAAAAGACGGAAAAATAGTAGGACGGGGACATAACAAACGCGTACAGGATGGCGACCCTATAACACATGCAGAAATTGACTGCTTGCGTAATGCAGGGCGGATTGGCAATTATAAAGGGACTGTGCTTTATTCCACCCTTATGCCATGTTATTTATGTGCTGGTGCTGTTGTTCAGTTCGGTATCAAAAAAGTGTATGCAGGGGAGTCCCAAACGTTTCCGGGTGCAAAAGAATTTATGCAGTCCCATGGGGTAGAAGTGATAGACCTTAATCTGGACGAATGTAAGCAGATGATGGAAAATTTTATAGCCAATAACCCAGCGTTATGGAATGAAGATATCGGGGAATTATAGTTTAAAAAATGTGTTCAAAAAAAATCCTGACAATCAGTATGATTGTCAGGATTTTTTTTTGAATTTAATAACTATACACTATTAGTGTTGTTCATGGTTTTCGTTGTGTCCATGATCTCCACAAGTTTTTGTTTCTTTACCCATTCCTGCATGTTCAACGCACATTGCTTTTTCTTCAGGTGAGCATTTCATTGAATCACAATATGCAGCACATTCTTCTTTAGACATATTAGCACATTTACTCATATCACATTTTGATTCCATCATTTTATTTTTGCAGCAATCACTTGCTCCGCCCATAGAACACTCTTTTTTAATCATTCCACAGTCACCATGTGTTCCTTCTGAAGAAGGTACTGCAATATATGGAGCAATAACCAATGAAACAATTGACATTAATTTAATAAGAATATTCATGGATGGACCAGAAGTATCTTTAAATGGATCTCCCACTGTATCACCAGTTACAGACGCTTTGTGCGGCTCTGATTTTTTGTAGAACATTTCACCATTGATAAGTACTCCTTTTTCAAATGATTTTTTTGCATTGTCCCATGCACCACCTGCATTACTTTGGAAAATACCCATTAATACACCACTAACGGTAACCCCAGCTAATAAACCACCTAATACTTCAGGTCCTAATGTGAAACCAACAATTAAAGGAGTGATTAAAGCAATAGCACCCGGCATCATCATTTCGCGGATAGAAGCTTTTGTTGAAATAGCAACACATTTTTCATATTCCGGTTTCGCTTTGTATTCCATGATACCCGGAATTTCGCGGAACTGGCGTCTAACTTCCTGAACCATGTCCATTGCAGCTTTACCAACCGCCTGGATACACAATGCTGAGAAAATAAAAGGGATCATACCACCAACAAATAAACCAGCTAATACCGGTGCTTTGTAAATATCAATTGCGTCAATTCCAGCTATTCCAACAAATGCTGCAAACAATGCTAAGGATGTTAATGCTGCAGAAGCAATTGCAAAACCTTTTCCTGTAGCAGCAGTTGTATTACCAACAGCATCTAAATTATCGGTACGTTCACGAACTTCAGGAGGTAATTGGCTCATTTCAGCAATACCACCCGCGTTATCCGCGATCGGTCCAAAAGCATCAATAGCCAATTGCATAGCTGTTGTAGCCATCATACCTGCTGCTGCAATTGCAACACCATATAAACCGGCACAATAATATGAACCCATGATACCACCCGCTAAAGTCAAAATTGGAATAACAGTAGATTTCATACCTACCGATAAACCACCAATGATGTTAGTAGCGTGACCAGTTGAGGATTGCTGAATTATAGACAATACAGGTGGTTTACCCATTGCTGTATAATATTCAGTAACAATACTCATGATAGCGCCCACTATAGTTCCCACCACTATTGCCATGAAAACCCCCATTTTATTAAATGTAGTGTTGCGCAATACGATATCGCCTTCCGGTAACATCCACATTACTATGAAATAAGATGCAACAACAGTTAATAACATGGATGCCCAGTTTCCTAAATTCAATGCAGTTTGAACATTTGATTTGTCATTTTTAATAGTAACAAACCAAGTTCCTACAATAGAGAAAACAATACCTAAACCACAAATTACCATTGGTAATAGAATAGGAGACATACCATTGAAGTTATCTGTCAATACAATTTCTTGTCCCAATACCATAGTAGCAAGAATAGTAGCAACATAAGAACCAAATAGATCGGCACCCATACCGGCAACGTCACCTACGTTATCACCTACGTTATCAGCAATAGTTGCAGGGTTACGAACGTCATCTTCAGGAATTCCAGCTTCAACTTTACCAACTAAATCCGCTCCAACGTCAGCAGCTTTCGTATAAATACCACCACCAACACGCGCAAATAAAGCGATTGACTCAGCTCCTAATGAAAAACCGGTTAATACTTCAATAGCGGTTTTAACAGTGTTTTCACCTAAATCGGCAAAAACAGTTAGAAATGCAATAAATAATCCACCCAATCCCAAAATTGCTAAACCGGCAACTCCTAATCCCATTACAGTACCACCTGTAAAAGAAACTTTAAGGGCTTGTTTTAAACTGGTACGTGCAGCTTGTGTAGTACGAACGTTTGCTTTAGTAGCCACCTTCATACCAATATATCCTGCCAATGCCGAAAACACAGCACCTATAATAAACGCAATTGCAATGATCCAGCTGGAGTGAATTGGTTTACCATTAATTTCATGGATAGTGCCTGAATATGCTAATAATGCAGCTGCAAATACAACGAAAATACTAAGCACTTTCCATTCTGCTTTCAAAAATGCCATTGCGCCATCTGCAATGTATCCCGCAAGCTCTTGCATTTTGGCATCACCGGCATCCTGTTTACTAACCCATGCAGATTTAATTGCCATTACGATCAATCCCAAAATCCCTAATGCGGGAACCAAATAAATTACGCTTTCGTTCATACTTTAATTTTTAATTATATTAATTTATTGTTAATTGCAACTGTTCCATAAGAACCGCTTATTTGTTAAGTTGCTTGTTATTAAACAGTTAAGCCGATTGTTTATAATTCGGGATTGCAAACTTATATAAATTCTACTGAATATCAAAAAAACAAGGAAATTGGGTGGAAAAAGGATAAATAGTAAACAAAAATTCCCCCATTTTTGATTAAAGGGAATATGTAAAAAAAATTATTTAATGATAGCTAACAATAGCAAAGAATAAAGCGATTGTTATTCAAGAGCGCGTCTGTTGAACAGAATGTAACCAAAGTGGAACAGAAATGAAAAAGGTTCTTTCTGGTGATCATAATAATTTACGCTAAAACTCATTGGGCCAATTGGAGTATTCCACACAACAGCACCTGTGCCTATATAATGCTGTGTTGCAAAAGGTGTTCCGCGAACAGCTTTTAGATCCGCTGTTTTATTTATTGCTTCAAGTGGTTGAAAAATGTATGCTTCCGCACGAAGTTCAACATTTTTACGGAAGTTAACAACAAACTTTAACCCACCAGCCAGGTATTGAGATGCCCTGTAATTTTCCAAAAATATGGTTTTGCTATCCGGTGTTGGTTGAAAGGCCGGAGCAGTTAATATACTTGCCGTATAATTATTAAAAAGCGTTTGAGTAGAGTAAACCGCTTCACCAAACACACCTACTTTTAGCGTTTTTCTACTGTTAAAGTATCGTTCTCCCTGTAATTTAAAGGTAACCCACTCATGATTTTTGGTATACAATGAAACAGTATCAGTTGAAGTAGATCCTGGAGTGTTTGTTTCTAAACCACTTACATAGCGCACTTTAATGTTCACATATTCACCCTGGTTTGCATATTGTTTGCGGTTAAGTGAATTAACTTCATAATACGCCTGGGATGTGAAAACATTAAAATCAGTACGGTCTGCGGTATCCTTTTCTGTAAAAATAGCAGTTTGATAATATTTATCCGTGATACGTGCAACACCTGCACCTGCAACAATTCGTGCTTTTTTACCAGTTGGAAAACCTAAATTTACTAAGCCAAATTGTTCGTTCTCTTTTAGATAAGCAGGCTTTACATCCGCCAAAAATGCATTGCTGCTGGAGTAATAATCAAATTTATTCCAGGTAAAGTTCGGCTCAACATAAATAGGGGTTCTGAAAGGGAAGTCAAAACGTGTTTTTAATTGTATCGAACTATATAGCTTTCCAAAATAAGCGTTTGCCATTATCTCGGTTGCAAAATAACTCAGGTAATTGTATTGTATACCCAAATAACCCTGGCTTATTGGACGGTTAGAAAAATTACCACCTAATGTAGTGATAATGTCACGCTCTTTTTTTATTTTTAAATGTAAGTCATAAAAACCGGTTTGAGGGTTAAATTTAGCTTTGGGATAGATGTATGTAATCTTATTGTCGGAAGCCAAACGGAAATAACCCTCTTTAATCTCCTCCATTGCTAACAGCTTACTTTTATGACGCAATATGCTGCGTGCATATTCAGACTGACTTTTGTTCAAACCTTCAATATAAATCTGATCAAAAACAATTGGGGGCATTTTTTTTCTGAAAGCCATACGTTTTTTGTGAAGCTCCGCGGAATCAACTCTTAACTGAACATTTTGTTTTATAAATGGCATTGCACGCAAAGTGGCTACGTAACCACTGTCAATAGTAGGTTGTGGATTACTAAAATCAAATAAGCTTACATCCGTTTCAGGTTTAATAATAATTCCTCCTTCACATGGTACCTCAAAATTTGTTTTGCTAACCAGCATTGATCGTATTTGTGACAGAACATTGTCTTCATCAGGTAATGCATTGTTTGCTGCAACCGTACTGCCAATAATAAAGTCGGGATAAAAATCATTGTACATAATGTCGGAAGGGAAATTGTTATACATACCGCCATCAAATAATAATTTACCATCCACCACTACCGGAGGGATATAAAACGGATAGGATATGGAGGCACGTACAGCTTCTCCCACATCACCTTTGCTGAATATAACAGGTTCTTTTTTATCGATATCAGCTGCAACACAGCGAAAAGGAATAAACAGACTGTCGAAGTTGTAGTTGGCAGCTGCAGAGCCGGCCGTTGTAAATTCCATTACACCAAAATCCAATGAAATGGGTGACATTACATTGGTCGGAATTCTTATTTTTAATGCTGAATCAAGTGATAATTTAAATGCAAGCCAGGATGGGTTAGAGTCACTGCGTTTGAAGTAATAAGCGTACTTTTCTTCAATAACGGCAACGGCCATATTTTTATAGGCATCAGTTTTAACAAACCGTTCAATTTCATTTGGGGTAAAGCCTAATGCATACATTGAACCGATAATAGAACCTTGGGATGTGCCCGCAATATAATCTACCGGAATATGATTTTCCTCTAAAGCTTTTAAAACGCCTATATGTGCGTAACCTGCAGCCCCGCCACCACTAAACACAACACCAATTTTTTGTGCTTTTAAACTGCCATGAAAAAAAATAAATAATAACGCAAAATGTATGCAGAAATGATTTTGTTTACGAAACATTGCGGATTCAGGATAAGAGTTGCGAAATTAATAACAATTAGCTAAAGAAAAAAGAGTTTTAATTTTTTATTTCTTATTTAGTAAATAATTTTTCAAAATAGGGTGGAGCTTCCAATAAGCGGGATCCGTACCATGAAAATAATTCGCCATCAACAACCATTATTTTAGCCCAAGGACAAATTGCTTGAAACTCCTGAACATCTTTTTCTTTAAAAGGGTAAGGTTCTGATGACAATAATATTAATTCGGGCCTTTTTTCTGCAAGGAGCTGAGGAGTAATTTCCGGGTAACGTGCGTCTGAATCAAATACATTTTTTAAGCCGCACTTGCTAAGCATATCGTTAATAAAGGTGTTTTGGCCAGCCACCATCATTGGATTTTTCCAGATAAAATAAGCAGCCGTTTTTACAGGATTATTTTGATTTAAGCCTTCAAGTTGCCGAAAAGATGCTTCAAGATTGAGCTTTAGAAATAAGGCTTGCTGCTGTGTGTGAGCCAATGCACCTATCCGGTTAATCATATCCAGTGCATCATTCAATGTATAGATATCACTCATCCACACAGGATAATTTTGCATTAAATGCTCAATCTGATCTTTTTCGTTTTCTTCTTTATTGCCGATAATCAGATCCGGTTGAAGTTCCCGGATGGTTTCAAAATTCAGTTTTTTTGTGCCGCCAACACGTGTTTTGCTGCGGAACCACTCTTCGGGATGAATACAGAATTTTGTGATGCCCACTACTTCATCGCGTAAGCCTAAATAGTATAGCAGTTCTGTTTGTGAAGGGACCAGGGAAATGATCCTTTTAGGAGAGGAGGGTAGCTCTATTTTTCTGCCTAACTGATCGATATATACCATTAATTGATTAAAGCCTCTATCTGTCATTTCGAACGAAGTGATTAATTTTCTTCGTCACTTCGTTCTTTATGACATCAAATAATACAACTATTTTGTCAACGCATTAACAATATCCGTACGGGTAATGATATAGGTTTTATCTAATTTAAAATCACGCACCAACACTGCAGGATTTTTATCTGTAATCATTGCCGACAATGAATCTATAGGTGCTGAAATATCAACAAATGGGAAAGCCGCCTGCATGATGGTTTCAATTGCCTGAACTTTAATTTCAGGGTTTGCAACAATTTTAGAATACAAAAGACTTTCATTCACTGAGCCCACAACTCTTCCTCCGTTTGTAACCGGAATCTGAGAGATGTTCATTTTGTTCATCAGTTTTACGGCACTTTCTATACTATCAGTACTTTCTAAAGTAATCAGCTTGCCATTGGTATTGTTGTTTACCAGGTCTTTTGCTTCCAATCCTTTTTTGTCAAAAAATCCTTTCTCCATCATCCATTCATCATTGAACATTTTCCCTAAATAACGTGTACCGTGGTCATGGAAAATAACAACAACTAAATCACCTTCTTTTAATTCGTCTTTCAGCTGCATTAAGCCTGCCATAGCAGATCCTGCCGAATTCCCTGCAAAAATTCCTTCTTTTTTGGTAATTTCACGAGTCATCATAGCAGCATCTTTATCCGTCACTTTTTCAAAACGGTCAATTACGCTAAAGTCAACATTTTCCGGTAAAAAATCTTCTCCAATTCCTTCTGTGATGTAGGGGTATATTTCGTTTTTGTCGAAAATACCTGTTTCCTTATATTTTTTAAACACGGAACCGTATGTGTCAATTCCCCATACTTTGATATTTGGATTTTTTTCTTTTAGGTAACGGCCTGTTCCAGAGATAGTTCCACCGGTACCAACACCCACAACAAGATGTGTAATTTTACCTTCAGTTTGTTCCCATATTTCTGGCCCGGTTTGCTCATAATGAGCTAACGAGTTGCTTAAATTATCATATTGGTTCGGTTTCCATGAATTCGGAACCTCTTTTTCCAAACGGGAAGAAACAGAATAATAGGAGCGGGGATCTTCAGGCTCCACATTGGTAGGACAAACAATTACATCTGCACCAAAGGCACGCAAAGCATCTACTTTTTCTTTTGATTGCTTATCAGTAGTTGTGAAAATACATTTGTAGCCTTTAATGATAGCAGCAATAGCTAATCCCATTCCTGTGTTTCCACTGGTACCTTCTATAATAGTTCCTCCAGGTTTTAAACGTCCGTCTTTTTCCGCAACCTCAATCATTTTTAATGCCATACGGTCTTTAATAGAATTACCTGGGTTAAAGGTTTCTACTTTTGCGTAAACAGTGGCTTTAACGTTTTTAGTAATGTTATTAATACGAACCATTGGAGTATTACCAATTGTTTCAAGAATATTATTAGAAGCTTTTCTCATAATGTATATATAATAAATATCTATTAATTAAATTTTATATTGTTTGTCTGATTATTCCTTATCACAAAAATACAGATTTTAAGTAGAAAATTATAGAAATATTTCTTTTAACAATAACTAATTTTGGATTTTTTAACGTCAAAGTATAATTTTTTTATTTGTTTTAATAAATTGTTTCTGTAGTACTTAGAAAAAATTCATTTACCAAGAACAAATGAATGGCTATGTGAAAAATAGTTATATTTTTGCTTGGCATTTTGTGAATGAATTATAAGTCAAAAATAACTAAACCAAAGTTGAACTCTAAAAAATAGAAGTAAGTGAGAAAAAATTATATTGTTTTTTTTATTTTTCTTGTATGTTTTTTACCACTATGCTTTAGGAACAATATTCTGGCTCAGCAAAATGTAGGTATTGGTACTACTACTCCAGAATCATCAGCACGTTTAGATATATTTTCTAATAACCAAGGCTTACTTATTCCTCGTGTAAGTTTAACTTCTATTACAGATATAATCACCGTTGCTAATCCAGCAGTTAGTTTATTAGTTTATAATAATAATCCAGCAATGATAGGCGGTGGATTAGGGATTTATTATTGGAATGGAGTCCAATGGATACAGGCATTTGGTCTTGCGGGAAATACTGGAAATACGGGTGTGATTGGGAATACAGGTTTCACTGGAGTTAATGGTATAACAGGAATTACTGGTGATTTGGGTGCAACTGGAGATATTGGTTCCACCGGTAATACAGGTACTTCCGGATTTACTGGTGCAACCGGAACAATTGGGATTACAGGAAATACTGGTAAAATTGGTGTTTCTGGCTTTACAGGTTCAACGGGCATTTCAGGTATTACTGGTTATACTGGTTCTATTGGCTTTACCGGTATTTCAGGTGCGACTGGTAATATTGGCAGTACAGGTAATTCGGGTCACACAGGATTAACAGGCAATACAGGTATTACGGGTAGCACAGGCGCTTTGGGAGTAACTGGTCATACAAGTGCTACTGGGATTTCAGGTTCTACAGGAGCTACGGGTCCAACTGGGAATATAGGTATAACTGGTATTACAGGTGCAACCGGTTCAACAGGAAGTTTTGGAGCAACGGGGGCCACCGGTTCAACAGGGAATACCGGTATAACAGGTAATAATGGTCCTACTGGTTTAGTGGGCGGTACTGGTTCAACAGGTATAACAGGCTCAACAGGAGCTATTGGCGTTTCGGGATCCACAGGTAATACAGGACCAATTGGTTATACTGGCAGTACTGGCTCAACAGGCGATACAGGATATTCTGGTAGCACCGGCTTTACTGGTAAAACTGGTTTTACAGGAAACACAGGAATTACGGGCTCTACAGGTGCAACTGCTTCAACTGGATTTACAGGATCTACTGGTCAAATAGGTATTACCGGCTCGACCGGTGTCACAGGTTCAACAGGTATAACTGGTAGTGTAGGTTCAACAGGAGATATGGGCTCAACTGGTGAAACTGGCCTCACAGGGGCATCAGGTTCAACCGGGAAAACGGGTTCAACTGGAAAAACAGGTTCTACTGGTAATACAGGTTCAATAGGGATTACAGGTTTTACTGGTGATACAGGTTCTACTGGGGATACAGGCTCAACAGGTGGAACGGGTGAGGTAGGAAGTACAGGCTCAACAGGAAATACTAGTTCCACTGGTTCAACTGGAAAAACCGGGTCAACAGGCAGGACAGGCTCCACCGGAATTACAGGAGTAACAGGTAATACTGGTTCATCAGGGGATACCGGCAATACTGGTGATACAGGTTCTACTGGAGGTACCGGAACCACAGGAAAAACAGGATTTACAGGTTCTACCGGTAAAACCGGAACTACGGGGGCTACAGGTTCAACTGGAGCTACCGGAATGACCGGATTAACAGGAAGAACAGGTTCAACCGGTTCAAGTGGAGATACCGGATCAACTGGTGATACAGGTTCGACAGGAGAAACAGGATATACAGGTGCCAGCGGTTCTACTGGTAAAACCGGAGCTACCGGTAAAACAGGTTCAACAGGTAGTACTGGATACACTGGAGATGCTGGTTCAACTGGTGAAACTGGTTATAGTGGGGCTACGGGTTTAACCGGTAAAACCGGTTCTACTGGTTCTACGGGTTTTTCAGGTTCAACCGGTGATACCGGTTCGACTGGTGTTACCGGTTTTACTGGTTCTACGGGTAAAACCGGTATAACAGGTTTTACAGGGGCCATAGGCTCAACAGGAATGACCGGTTTAACAGGTTCAACAGGGGGAATAGGAATAACAGGGGTAAGTGGCTTTACAGGAGTTACTGGTTCTACAGGAGACAGATACGCAACAATTTCTTCTTCTACATTAACAATAGCCCTAGGTGCGCAAAGCCTCACAGTTGAAACAGGTTTGGCTTATTCAATAGGCCAGCATATAATTATTGCCAATTCGTCTGCAGATATGATGCTGGCAACAATTACAGGTTATAATCCTGGTTCTGGAACACTAAATGTAAATGTAACTTCAATTTCAGGTTCTGGAACATTATCCTCTTGGTTCGTAAATATGGATGGTGCGCCTGGTCCAGCGGGCCCGGCAGGTAATGTGGGTAGCACTGGTATAGCAGGAATAACTGGGATGACCGGTAAAACTGGGGTGACGGGAATTACAGGCAGTACCGGTAATAATGGAGATACAGGATATACAGGCTCTACTGGCTTCACTGGCTCAACGGGTGCCATAGGTTCAACGGGTAAAACAGGAACCTCTGGAGTTACAGGATCAACGGGTTCAACCGGTGATACAGGTTTTACCGGAACCACAGGTAAAACAGGTTTTACAGGAGCAACAGGAAAAACAGGTTCAACAGGAACAACAGGTTTTACTGGGGATATTGGATACACCGGTGATACTGGGACAACTGGTAGTACTGGTTTAACTGGCCGTACCGGTTCAACCGGCTCTACTGGTAGAACAGGTGCAATAGGCATGACAGGTTCAACTGGGAATGATGGTTATACCGGGACTACAGGAATAACTGGGTTTATAGGTTCAACAGGCTCTTCAGGTGATGCTGGTTCAACAGGTTTTACAGGAGAGTTAGGTTATACAGGAATGACAGGAAAAACTGGAGCTACTGGCAAAACAGGATTTACAGGATATACTGGTACAACTGGCTTTACGGGTTTTACTGGTCAGACAGGGGATACAGGCTATACCGGTGCAACTGGAGTAACAGGTGCTACAGGTATAGGGTCTACTGGAAATACTGGTTTTACAGGAGCTACCGGTAAAACAGGTCTAACAGGCTCAAGTGGGTTCACAGGCAAAACTGGTGCATCCGGATCTACTGGTTTTACAGGTGATACAGGTTCCACAGGTGATACTGGCTCCACAGGCGATTCCGGCTCGACTGGGTATACTGGAAGGACAGGTTCTACGGGCAAAACAGGTATAACAGGAATAAGTGGAAGTACAGGTAATTCTGGTTCAACTGGGAATACAGGAATAAATGGGACCTCTGGCTCAACGGGATATACAGGTTCAACAGGCAGTATTGGTTCTACTGGTTTAACAGGTACAACCGGATATATAGGAAATACGGGTTCAACAGGTACCATAGGATATACAGGTTTTTCGGGTTCCACCGGCAAAACAGGGACTTCTGGCGCAACAGGTGAAATTGGTAAAACCGGAAATACCGGCACAACGGGTTCAACAGGATTTACCGGATCCACAGGTTTTTCTGGCTCAACAGGTAAAACAGGAGAAATAGGGGTAACTGGAAATACCGGTTTTATAGGTAATTCAGGTTCGACTGGTGTAACTGGTGGCACAGGTTTTACTGGTGCAACTGGTTCAATTGGCTTTACAGGTGTCACTGGGGCTGGCTATACAGGTTCAACTGGTTCAGTTGGGGTAACGGGTGTAACTGGGGCTTCGGGAATTACTGGAGCTACAGGTTCCGGGAATACAGGTTCAACAGGAGGAACAGGTGCCACAGGTAAAACGGGGACAACAGGAAATTCCGGATTAACAGGAATAACTGGTAGTACTGGTTCAACAGGTAATCTCGGTTCAACAGGTTCAACAGGTTCAACAGGTTCAACAGGTGTAATAGGTAATTCTGGCTCAACTGGAACAACAGGTAATACTGGTAATGTAGGAACAACAGGTAATTCTGGTTCAGTAGGTTATTCTGGGGCAACCGGAGCGACCGGTTCTATTGGAATAATTGGTTCGACTGGGAAAACTGGGGGGACTGGCTCAACCGGTTATACCGGTTCAACAGGCCTTACAGGGAATACAGGTTCAACAGGTGCTACGGGTATTGGAACAACAGGTCAAACAGGTTCATCTGGTGTAACAGGCTCAACTGGTGTTACAGGGGTAACAGGCTTAACCGGAAAAACTGGTGTTACTGGTTCAACTGGCGTTACGGGTGCAACTGGTGCAACAGGTTCTGTGGGGCCTACAGGACAAAATGCATGGGAAACTTATGGCAATTTGACAATCATTTCTCCTGGATTACCAACAATATATGGTGTTTCTTTAATTGGAGCAGCAGAAAATTGGCTTGGAACCCAGGCAGCAAGTGACATTGTATTTGGTACAAACAGTATAGAACGAATGCGTCTTAAACAAGTAACAGGTAATTTGGGTATTGGTACTTCAGCACCTCCAGCATTACTTACAGTTCAGAAAACGGGTGCAAGCGCTTCAATTCCTTCAGCTTTATCTACGGGTGTTTTTAGGGTTGCTATTGCAGCTAATGAAGGAATTGATTTCGGTAAAATGGCTGTTAGTCCTTATTCAGGATGGATACAGGCCGGATATAATGGCACTGCTGATCCATTGGTTTTACAACCGTCTGATGGTAATGTAGGAATAGGGACAACTTCCCCTGTTTCATCTTCTTTACTGGATATTACTTCAACTTCAAAAGGGTTGTTAATTCCTCGAGTTGTCTTAACTGCAACAAATCTGGCGGGACCAATTAGCTCCCCGGCAACTTCATTGATGGTATATAATACCGCCACAGCTGGAACATCGCCAAACAATGTTAAACCAGGTTTCTACTATTGGGATGGTTCTAAATGGGTTGCATTTGGTGCCAGTGGAGGTACTGATTGGTTAATCACTGGTAACGCAGGAACTAATGATCCTGCGACCCCGGTAACTTATGGAACTTCGTCAATAGCAACAACGGAAAACTGGATGGGTACAACGGATGCAAATGATTTTGTTTTTGGAACAAACAATATTGAAAGAATGAGGGTTAAACAAACTACTGGTAATGTTGGAATAGGAACAGTTTCTCCAAATTTCTTGCTTGAAGCAGCGGGAACAATTGCAGCAGTTGTAGGAGGGGGAGGTACTTTACAGTTAGGCAATGCAGCAGCCAATCAAAATGCAACATTTTCATTTAGCAATGGTGGGAATAATAGTTTGAAAATATTTACAAATTATTCTGCTGGAACTACGAACTATATTGCATTTGGTCCAGGCGGGACTGAAAGAGTAAGATTTCAACAGAATGGTTTTGTTGGCATTGGAACTTCTAGCCCGATTTCAGGACTTTCAATTGGAAATTTGGCGTCAAATTCTGATGAAATTAGTGGGAAAGCAACAGTAACAATGGGTTCTAGCGGCCGCTATGGTATTGGGTTTAATACAAATACGGCAGGTGTTTTTAATATTTTTGCTCACAATGCTGGAGTCAGAATTGGGATTGGTTTTGATGCAGGTTCTTATGGAACAATGTCAGAAAAAATTTCAATTTTAGCTAATGGTAACGTGGGTATTGGAACAACAACACCCGGATTTCCATTAAATTTCGCAAATACAGTAGGCGATAAAATTGCTCTATGGGGTAATTCGGGTGCCCATTATGGCTTTGGAATTCAGGGTTCTCTTCTTCAGGTACATTCTGATGGAAGTGCATCAGATATAGCCTTTGGTTACGGCACCAGTGCTGCATTTACCGAAAATATGAGAATTAAAGGGACAGGTAATGTTGGAATAGGAGTTGCAGCCCCAGCATTCAAATTAGATATTGATGATGCAGGAGCTGGCGTAGTTAATTTATTCAGAGGTAGAAATAGTGGAGCCACTGGTACAATTACTCAAATTGGTTCTATTGAATATTTTCAGGATTATTCAAGTACGATCGATTTTGGTGGAGGAAGTAATTTTTCGATTGACCTAAATGGCTCAGCATCTTATAATCTTCAGGTTAATGGTACTGCAGCAAAACCTGGTGGTGGAAGCTGGACGGCTTCATCGGATATCCGTTTGAAGGAGGATATAAATCCATTTAAAGATGGTTTAGCAATATTAAGAGGTGTTGTTCCTGTTTATTTTAAATATAATGGAAAGGCAAATATTACTGAAAAAAATTATTTTGTTGGTGTAATTGCACAGGATCTTGAAAAAGTAGCACCTTATATGGTTGGTTCTTATGAATTTGTAGATGGTAAAGTTCCATTTGAGCAGGCTCAGTCTAGTATTGAGACATACAAGAGTGTAGATAATAGTGCGTTAACTTATATTGCTGTAAATGCTATTAAAGAATTAGATGCTAAGCAAACGAAGTTAAGTGAAACTTTCAAAAATATTTCTGATTTCGGAACGGCAAGCCTTACATTGGCAGAAATGTTTGTACCTTTTAATGACGAATTTAAAAATTTAATAACAAGTATTCCAATTGTAACAGTTTCAACAATTAATTCAGAAGGTACTTTAACTATAATCAATCAAACTAAAGATGGCTTCACGGTTAGGATGCTTGGAACCTATACTCCTATTGATTTTAATTGGATTGCCATGGCGAAAATTAAAAATAGTGTTTTAGAGATTCAGCAGAATTATACTGAAGCTGAACGTAATGAAATGCTACAAAAAGTAAAAACCAAAGAAGCTAAAATTAATTTCCAGACGGAGTATGATGAGGCAGCAAAGCGTAAAGCCGAAAAGGCTAAAGTAAATCCCAAGCCCTCAGAAAATTAATTGGTGAACAGTTTTGTAAATAGATAGATATTGGTGACTTATCAACAAATAGAAACTTAATAGGCGGTATACTCGTATCATTAGGATATGTCACGTTTATACCTGTTTATATTATTTTTGATTTTCTCTCTGAAGTCATATGCGCAATGTGGTGCTGATGTTCCTCGTTTCACTGTTAACCTTACCGGAAATCCTGATAGTATTTGGACCAGTCCTGCGGTTCAAAGAGTTGGTAACTGTTGTGGAACTTCTAATCCTGATAAATGCATCTCTTTCAGCATTACCCTTGATCCTTTAGCAACCGGTATAAATTTCGATATAATTGAAGGCGCAGTTTCAATGGGTGCTCTTTTTTATCAGATTGATTGCAATCCGCCACAGGCAGTAGGGCAGCCGATTTGTTTAACTGGTGCAGGACCTCATAACCTTACCTTCTGTAAACCTGGTAATAATGATAATGTGTATCAGATATCATCCATACCTGCTCCTACAGCAGGAACAGATGTTGTTGTAAATGATGGATGTATTGATACGTTACACGCGAATGGTTTTAGTGCACCTTCTGTTACCTGGAATTCAATATTTCCGGGCGCTTCAGGAGCTTATAACAGCTATTTGTCCTGCGCCACCGGTTGTTTAAATCCAATAGTTACAGGTCAGGTTGCAGCTCCTGCATATATTGATTACCAGGTATGTGGTTTGCCTGCAGCAAATTGTAACACTGCCATTGTATGTGATACAATGAGAGTTACTTTTAATACAACTCTTATTGTAACTATTGCTCCTCAAAATCCGACTATTTGTTTTGGGCAGGCTTCCACAACGCTTACAGCTAATGGCAGTGGTGGTATGCCTCCCTATAATTATTTATGGAGTAACGGAAGCACAACTCAAAGTATCAACGTGGGGGTTGGTACCTTTTCGGTATTGATGTCAGATGTTACTGATTGTCCCCCTACCTCCAATGCAGTTACAGTTACAGCATTTGTTGTTCCAATAACAGCCAATGCCGGTGCAAATGATACGGTATGTATTCAAAGCCCAATAGCTACATTAAATGGTTCTGTAACAGGTGCTTCAGGGGGTATTTGGTCGGGTGGGGCAGGCGTTTTTAGTCCAAATAATACAACACTTTCCAATAGTACGTATACGCCAACTGCAACTGAATTAGCAAATGGTTTTGTTGATCTGATATTGACTACTACTGGCAATGGAACCTGTTTAGGAGATACGGATACTTCCCGTATTTATTTTTTAGGTTTTACAGCAACTGTATCAGTAATAGGTACTAATGTTTCCTGTTATGGCGGAAGTGATGGTTCGGCTGTGGCTAATATTAATGGTGGACCTGGTCCTTTTACTTATTTCTGGAATACAGTACCGGCACAATTGACCGCCACAGCAACTAACTTAGGTATAGGCACGTATTCTGTAACGATACAGGATGGAATCGGTTGCAGCACACAAACCCCCGTTACTATTTCTCAACCTTTACCACTTGCTTTGAGTGCCGCAGTTACTAATGTAAGTTGTTCAGGTGGAAGTAATGGTACCATTTCTATTTCTCCTACAGGCGGTACAATGCCTTATAGCTATCTATGGCAGCCCGGAAATCAAATAACCTCATCAATAACTGGTCAGGCAGCTGGAACCTATTCTGTTTCTGTGACCGATTCAAAAGGTTGTTTGATAACATCCTCCTATACTATAACACAGCCATTACCTTTAACAGTAGCTCTTGCACCTGCCAATGTCAGTTGTTTTAGTGGGAACGATGGTGCCATTAGTTCTACAGTTTCAGGTGGTTTTACACCTTATGTGTATAGCTGGAATCCAACAGGTTCAACAGCACCAACAGCATCGGGCTTACCGGCAGGCACTTATACCTTAACCGTTATTGACAGTGCCGGCTGTGCTGCTACAAGTTCAATTGCTATAACGCAGCCAACAGCGCTGGCAGCCAGTATCACCAGCAATAATGAAACCTGCAGCTACCTCAATGATGGAAATGCTTCTGTAATTGCTTCCGGTGGAACATTGGGATATACTTATTTGTGGCAGCCAGGTGGATTAACAACAAGCGCTGTTTCAAGTCTTTCCAGCGGTACATATACTTTAACAGTTACGGACTCAAAAGCCTGCACAGCAATCGCCTTTGCAACAATCATCGAACCTGCGCCCTTAGTTATTAGTTTTATTAACCAGGTTAATGTAACTTGCTTTGGCGGAAACAATGGCTCTGTAGGCACCAATGTTTCCGGTGGTAATCCGGGGTACAGTTATTCCTGGACACCAGGAGGAGGCAACACAGCTGCGGTATCCGGGCTTTCAGCAACTACTTATAGCCTTACAGTAACTGACAATAACGGTTGTCAGGCGCAGAATACTGTTGCCATTACTCAACCGCTTTTAGCACTTGCGGCTTCTGTTTCCTCTTCACCAACGTCCTGTTATGGTGGGGCAAACGGTTCAGTTACTTCCAATGCCTCTGGTGGTACCGGACCATATTCCTATAACTGGATGCCTGGAAATTATAACGGACAAAATGTGTCTAATATACCTTCCGGAACGTATACTGTTACTGTAACCGATTCAAAAAATTGTACGGTTACAAATTCAGTTACTGTGAATCAACCCACTCAGATAGCTCCAGTAACAAGCTCCGTCAATTCTACCTGCAGTAATGCCAATGGGCAGGCTTCAGTAGCTGTTTCAGGTGGAACAGGACCATATACATACCAATGGTCTCCTACAGGTGGAAACAGCACAACTGCTACAGGTTTGTTTTCCGGAGCATATTCTGTTTTAGTAACTGATAACAATGGCTGTACGGCATCTACCTTTGTAAACGTTAATGATAACACAGGGCCTAGTGCTAGTATCTTTTCAACCACCAATGTAAGCTGCAATGGTGGAAACACCGGTTCGGCTACCGTTGCAGTTTCTGGTGGGACAGGCACACTTACTTATTCCTGGCAGCCGTCCGGAGGTAATGGGCCTACAGCAACAGGGTTAACTGCAGGAACCTACACAGTTACGGTTATTGATGCGATTGGTTGTCAATCACTTGCAACAACTAGCCCTGCTATTTCCGAGCCTCCTGCCATTTCAATTACTTTAACAACAACAGATGTAAAATGTTTGGGCGGAAGTGATGGAACAGCTACTGTAAGTGCTACAGGTGGAACCGGTACTCTTTCTTATCAATGGTTACCTGGTGGAACTACGGGTACCAGCATTACAAATCTGGTTGCAAATACTAGCTACACTGTTCAGGTTACTGATATGAATAGTTGTGTGCAAACGCAAACATTTAGTGTAAGTCAGCCAGCACTTCTAACAGCAACCATTTCTGCATCAAGCAATGTAAGTTGTTTTGGAGGAAATAATGGAACGGCAACGGTAAGTGTAAATGGAGGAACGCCATTTTACAGTTATAGTTGGGCGCCAGTTGGAGGTAATGGACCCACAGGAACGGGTTTATCAGTGGGTACTTA
The DNA here is from genome assembly GCA_040387415.1 of Bacteroidota bacterium. Lineage (GTDB taxonomy): Bacteria > Bacteroidota > Bacteroidia > 2-12-FULL-35-15 > 2-12-FULL-35-15 > 2-12-FULL-35-15. The sequence continues at coordinate 45,991 of JAZKDU010000022.1, read as the reverse complement.
TACTGTGAATATTACCGATCTTAATGGTTGTACCGCATCTGCAACTATTGGTATCACGCAGCCTGCACAGGCATTATCAGCAACAAGCAGCAGGGTAGCGGCCAGTTGTTTCGGATCTTCTGATGGCTCTGGAACGGTAAATCCGGTAGGTGGAACACCAGCATATACCTACCAGTGGTCTCCTTCAGGAGCCACAGGCCAAACGGCTACAAATCTATCAGCTGGGACTTATTTTGTGTTGGTTACCGATTTATTAGGCTGTCAGACAAATGTGGCATTAACTATTTTACAGCCTACACAGGTTGCAGGAACGCTTGTTTCTACAAATCCTTCATGTGGGTTAAACAATGGGTCTATATTCTCCCAAATTTCGGGTGGAACAGCTCCATATACTTATAATTGGCTGCCGGGAGCTACTACAACTTCATCTATAAGTGCAGTTGGGCCAGGAACCTATACTTTACAGGTAACCGATTCAAAAACCTGCTCTGCGGTATATTCTTTAACGTTAACGAATATTCCCGGACCAACCGTTGTTGTTTCTGCTATAAATAACGTTTCCTGTTATGGTGGAAATAATGGTACTGCTACAATAGCAATAAACAATGGTACTTCACCTTATTCAATCAATTGGTCGCCTTATGGAGGAACTAATTTATCTGCCACTTCATTAACTGCCGGAACCTATACTGTAAATGTTACCGATGCTTTAGGGTGCCAGGCTTCCACTACTGCAACCATTACTCAGCCTACACCTGTTACTGTTTCAGCCACTTCGGTAAATAATATATTGTGTAATGGAGGAAATAGTGGATCCATTACAGTTGCCGCTTCCGGAGGAATACCTACCTATAATTATTCCTGGTCTCCAAATGTATCGGGCTCCCCGGTAGTAAGCGGCCTTACTGCTGGAACGTATACAGTAATTGTAACTGATCAAAATAATTGTCCGTCATCTATTTCTGTAAATTTAAGCCAGCCTACAGCAATTTCTACATCCATTAGTTCTGTTGTAAATTCTACTTGCTATAATGGCTCCAATGGAAGTGCTTCTGTATTTGTAAGTGGTGGAATTTTAGCTTATAGCTATGCATGGTCAACCAGCCCTGTTCAAACCGGAAGTGGAGCCAGCAATCTTAGTGCGGGTACTTACACCGTAACAATTACGGATGGCAATGGATGCAATGCTACTGTTACTGCGCAAATAACACAGCCAACTCAGGTAATAACCACTGGAGGGATAAATGATACGGTTTGTCTTGGTCAGTCGGGAGTGGTTACAGCAACGGCTACTGGTGGGGCCGGTAATTATTATTATGCATGGCTGCCTTCAAACACGGTTAATTCAGGCACATTGAACGCTACTCCTTCAAGCACATCTACCTATACGGTAATTGCTTATGATCAAAACGGATGCGCAGGTACTTCTGATACCACTTCTATTGTTGTATATTCTTTGGCTCCCGCAAATGTTCAGGCTATTGCCTATTCGCCAATTTGTCCGGGACAAACTTCTGTTGTATATGTTCAGGTTACTGGTACTCCGGGACCATTAACTTATGTCTGGAACAATAACTTAGGTAACGGCCCTGGTGGATATTCGGTTACGCCAGCCCAACCTACCACATATATTGTAACTGTAAGCAACACTTGCGGTTCGTCCGTAACAGATTCTGTTCAGGTACTTTTTAATCCGCCTCCAACGGTGTCTTTAACATCTGACACTGCAGTAACTTGTGTTCCAAACACGGTTACTTTTACCGATAATTCTGTAACGGGGAATGTAAGCGATCCGATTATCGCCTGGAACTGGAATTTTGGTGATGGAACTACATCCACTCAGCAAAATCCGGCACATTTATATACCAATGCGGGAACGTATTCTGTTAGTTTAACGGTAACTACATCAGGCGGTTGTACCAATAATAATTCGTCTGCTCCTTTAATAATAAATGCGTATCCATTTCCTATAGCAGCTTTTACCGTGAACTCAACTACTCTGGATCTTCCTTTTGAGCAACTAATCGCAAGTAATCAATCTGTAGGGGGAATAACATATAATTGGAGTTTTGGTGATGGCAACACTGCAGCAACCTTTAATGCACAGCATGTTTATTCAACTGTAGGGATTTTTCCGGTGCAGCTTATTGTTGTTTCTCAGCAGGGTTGCGCTGATACAGCCACCATTCAGGTGTTAACCAATTCCGATATTGTTTTTCCAAATGTATTCACGCCAGGGTCTGGCGGGCCAACTGGTGGAAATTATGATATAAATAGCATTGATAATAATATCTTTTTTCCTTATACGATAGGAGTGATAGAATTTAAATTGGAAATTTTCAATCGTTGGGGTGAGCTTATCTTTGAATCCTTTGATGTAAAAGTTGGCTGGGATGGCTATTACAAAGGTAAAATATGCCAGCCGGATGTATATGTCTGGAAAGCGCGTATAAAATTGAATAACGGAAAACAAATTCTTAAAACTGGTGATGTCACGCTGCTGCGTTAACCTGTTTCTCATTAAATTTTTTCCACAACTCAACTTGTCCTTTACTGTTTACTTTTCAACAATCCCTTCCCTAATATGGAATAGAGCAATTTGTTGATATATCCCCGTTTAATAGGCTTTGTGACTTAAAAACTTGGTTTTTCTACAATCAATGCTTAACTTTGACATAAAGGTTAAAGCAGTTAATGAAATGACTTTCAACTTATAAAATTTAAAGAATGAAAAGACTATTACTCATTACATTCACATTTTTTTCATTTCCATGGTATTCATTCGGTCAAAGTAATATTGACGAAATTGTTGTGAATAATTACGCTACTTTCTTTGCGAAAGCATATCAGCAATATCCTGAAATACCAAAAGGAGTGCTGGAAGCGGTTTCCTTTTGTAATACACATTTTACTCATCTGCAGCACACTTCCCCTGAACCGGAAGGATGTGCCGGAATACCAAATGCTTATGGGGTTATGGGACTTACGTTAGATGGGCAAAATTACTTTTCCAATAATCTTATTACAGTTGCACAACTATCAGGATATAGTGTGGATGACATTATTGGAAATCCGGAAAAAAGTATTTTGGCATACGCCAAAGCATACTCGCTTATTAAACAGTCGCTGCATATTAGTGGAAGTAACATTGCGAAACAGGTACCGGTATTGGTGGCTTTAAGTGAATTACCGCAGGAAACCAAAGGACAAAATTTTGCACTCCATACTCAACTATTTGGTTATTTGCAGTTTTTGAATACCTCAGTGTATCAACAACAGTATGGTTTTCCAAATTATCCCATTGATTTTCAGACCATTTTTGGTGCAAATAATTATGAGGTGTTGAGTTCAGCAGATATTACTGTATCAGAAGAAATTATTTCCAATAAAAGCGGACAGCAATTTCAGTTAAAATCACTTCAGTCAACCGACTATGGTCCCGCTTTGTGGACTCCTGCCGGTTCATGTAATTATAGTTCTCGCAACGGAACTGCTGTTTCGGCCGTTACTATTCACACGGTACAGGGTTCTTATGCGGGGTGTATTTCCTGGTTTCAGAATTGTGCTGCAAATGTTTCGGCACATTATGTTATTCGCTCAAGTGACGGACAAATTACCCAAATGGTTCTTGAATCCAAAAAAGCATGGCATGTTGGAAATGAAAATCCTTATACTATAGGTCTTGAACATGAAGGGTACATTGCCCAGGCCAGCTGGTACACTAATGCAATGTACACTAGTTCTGCTGCCTTGGTAAGAGATATATGCAACAGTGGTTACGGAATCAGTGGTTTACGGACTTATTATGGGCCGGGATGTTCCGGTGGAGCCGGCCAATGCGGTATTGGCGGCTGCACTAAAATTAAAGGCCACCAGATGTACCCGGGCCAATCACATACTGATCCCGGACCAAACTGGAACTGGAAGAAATACTATTTATTAATTAATAACAATCCAACTATTACAACTGTTACCGGAGCAACAGGAACTTCCTACGACAATGGCGGCCCAAGTGGAAATTATACAAATGACCAGCGGTTATTAAAGCTGATTCAGCCTGCGGGAGCTACATCGGTAACACTTAATTTTACAGCATTTAACCTGGAGGCAAATTATGATTATTTACTTATTTATAATGGTACAACCACTTCAGCTCCGCTAATTGGTCAGTTTACTGGTAATACAAGTCCTGGAACAATTACTTCCAACGGTGGTTCTTTATTACTCGAATTCCGTTCGGATTGTGCTACCACTGCTCCCGGGTGGGCTGCGAACTGGACAAGTAATGCTACACCCCCAACTCCTATTGATAACGTTGCCCCTACAACACTTATAGCCAATACAAACAGTTGGGAAACAACCAATTTTACTGCTAATTTTACAGATGCTGATAATACAGGAGGAAGCGGCCTGGAAAAAAGCTTTTACCAGGTAATTGACTTTGACGGAACAGAATGGCGTGCGAATGCGAACAATGGCTTTTTTGCTGATAATTTTGATTATGTTGTTCATCCTGATTGGACAAGTGCAGCAGGAACATGGGGAATTAACGGTGGTACACTTTATCAGTCGGACGAAAACTCAGGGAACACTAACATTTATGCATCCTTAACTCAAAACCTATCGAACAGGTATTTATACAATTTTTATGCAAAAATTGATGGTGCCGGAACTAACAAGCGGGCAGGGCTTCATATTTTCTGTGATAACGCTTCGTTATCAAACCGCGGTAACTCCTATCTTGTATGGATTAAACCGGATGCTTCTGTAATAGAAATTTTAGAAGGGGTTAACAATGTTACCGGTACTCCGGTAGCAAGCGCAGCATGTACAACCGTTGCCGGACAATGGTATGATTATAAGATTATTTATGATCGTATTTCCGGTAAAATCAGTGTCTATCGTAATAATCAGTTCATAATCAGTTGGATAGATGCTTCTCCTTTAGCTACGGGGAATGGAATTTCGTTTCGTACCGGAAATGCCACTTTATCAGTAAATGAATTGAAAGTGTACCGTTCCCGACCTGTTGCTTCGGCAGCAATAACGGTAGGGGCCGGAAATACTAATGATATCCGATATCAAAATTCAAGTCCAACAACACCTTCAGGCAGAATAAAGTCTATTTGTACTGATGTTGCCGGAAATATATCAGCGATAACATCCGAAGATGTTAATGTGGATTGGACGCCTCCAAGTGTTGCAGATAGCATTAATGATGGTACAGCGGCAGACATCAGCACCACCAATTCATTAACAGATCTATCTGCTAACTGGACAGCATCTGTAGATTCAAATTCAGCACTTTCGCGCTACTGGTATGCGATTGGCACAACATCTGGAGGAACAGATATTCTTAACTATACGGATAATTGGTTTGCGCAGTCAGCCACAGTTGATAGTTTAAGCCTGGTAAGCGGACAAACGTATTACTTTTCAGTTAAGGCGGAAAATGGTGCAGGTCTGCTATCAGCGCCTTTTACTAGTAACGGACAGACGGTAGTAATTGCTTCAATAGATGAGCAAATTGCAATCCAAGGTATGTCAGTTTTTCCAAACCCTTTCTCTACCAGCACAACTATTATTTATGAACTTACAGCTAATTCGGATGTACTTATCACGTTGACTGATCTATTGGGCAAGGAACATATTTTGTATGATAATCCGAATCAGGCTTCTGGTAAGCATAAGCTATCGTTTAACACAGCGGATTTACAGCTGGCAAAAGGAATTTATTTTATTAAACTGCAAACTAATGATGATCGGAAATTTGTAAAAATCATTGCAAAATAGTTCCCGCTTTGTTTATAATAATAAGGAAGATAGTTAGTCAGATTGATAATTGTTAATATCTTTTAATGGTGTTAGAGGTGCTTAAGACGTAGTTTTAGGAAAATAATTTATCTTTACTTGAATATTAAAATCATAAAAAAATACCAATGAAAAAATCTTTACTTTTTATTGCATTCGCATTTACATTTTCTACGTCAGAATTATTTTCAAAAACCGATAAATCAGACGAAATTGTTGTAAATAATTATACTTCGTCATTTAATGCAGCTTATCAGCAATACCCTGAAATTCCAAGGGGAATATTAGAAGCAGTATCGTTTTGCAACACTCATTTTACGCATTTACAGCATGTATCAGCAGAGCCGGAAGGTTGTAGTGGTATCCCCAATGCATATGGCTTAATGGGTTTAACGCTGGATGGACAACATTACTTTGCTAATAACCTGGTAACTGTATCTAATTTATCCGGATTCAGCGTAGACGAAATTATCAGTAACCCCGAAAAAAGCGTTTTGGCCTATGCCAAAGCATATGTTGCAACAAAACAACTTTTGAACATTACCGGTAACACTATTTCAGAACAAATACCGGTATTAGTTTCTTTAAGTGAGTTGCCGCAGGAAACAAAAGGACAAAATTTTGCTCTTAATACGCAGATATTCGGGTACTTACAGTTTTTAAATACAGCTGATTATCAGCAGTTGTATGGTTTTCCGAATTATAATATTGACTTTCCGGCCATTTTTGGTGCTGTCAACTATGCTGTTTTGAGCTCAAGTAGTATAACCATTACTGACGAAAGTGTATATAATGCAAACGGTCAGCAATTTCAACAAAGTTCACTGCAATCAACGGAATATGGCCCTGCAATCTGGGATCCAACCACATGTAATTATAGTTCACGCAGCGGCACGGCAATTTCTGCTATTACAATTCACACCGTTCAGGGAACTTATTCTGGCTGTATTTCATGGTTTAAAAACTGTTCTGCCAGTGCTTCTACGCACTATGTAATCCGATCATCAGACGGGCAGGTTACACAAATGGTTTTAGAAGCAAATAAAGGATGGCATGTGGGGTCTGAAAACCCCTATACAATTGGTTATGAGCATGAAGGGTACGTAAATAATGCATCCTGGTACACAACAGCTATGTATACCAGCTCAGCAAATTTATCCAGAGATATTACACAAAGTGGTTATGGGATCAACCCGTTAAGAACCTATTATGGGCCGGGATGTTCAGGTGGTACCACTCAATGCGGTTTAGGTGCTTGTACAACAATAAAAGGACACCAAATGTATCCTAATCAAAGTCACAGTGACCCGGGACCAAACTGGAACTGGGCGAAATATTATTTATTAATAAACAACAACCCATCAATTACTACCGTTACAGGTGCTTCAGGAAACACTTATGATAGCGGTGGATCCGGAAGTAATTATACTGATGATGAGCGTATTCTTACCTTAATTCAACCAACAGGAGCAACGTCAATTACGCTTAATTTCACTTCATTTAATACGGAGTTAAACTGGGACCATCTGTTTATATACGATGGAGCTACTACTTCAGCTCCGCTTATTGGACAATATACAGGAACAACTAGTCCCGGAACAATTACATCTAATGGTGGTTCTTTATTGCTTGAATTCCGTTCAGATTGTAATACCAGCAGTACAGGTTGGGCGGCTAGCTGGACTAGCAATGCTGTAACTCCAACTCCTGCTGATAATACCCCCCCAACAACTACCGTAAGTACAAACAATATCTGGGAAACAGGCAATTTCACTGCTAATTTTACCGATGCTGATGAAGTAGGCGGAAGCGGCCTTGAAAAAAGCTATTACCAGGTAATTGATTTTGATGGTACAGAATGGCGCGCCAATGCTAATAATGGTTTTTTTGCTGATAATTTTGATTTGGCAATTCATCCGGATTGGACAAGCGCTAATGGCAACTGGAGTATTAATGGAGGAGCATTGTACCAGTCAAATGAAGATTCAAGCAATACCAATATTTATGCAACGCTAAATCAAACACTTTCCAACAGGTATTTATACAATTTTTATGGAAAAATTGATGGGGCGGGAACTAGTAAACGTGCCGGTTTTCACTTCTTTTGCGATAATGCGTCACAAACCAACCGTGGTAATTCCTATTTTGTTTGGTTTAGGGTAGATAACGCTTTGTTGCAGGTTTATGAAGTAACTAACAACGTTTTTGGTTCACCTGTTGTAAGTATACCTTTTACTACCGTTGCAGGACAGTGGTATGATTATAAAATTATTTACGATAGAATTTCGGGTGAAATCACTGTTTATAGAGATAATCAATTGATTACCAGCTGGACCGACAGTACTCCGCTTGCTTCCGGAAATGGGATTTCGTTCCGTAGCGGAAACGCGAATTTTGCTATCAATGAATTGAAGGTTTACCGTTCAAGAACTGCAACCGCTGCTAATATAACTGTTGGTGCAGCAGCTACCAACGATATTCGTTACCAAAACTCAGATCCTACTACTTATTCCGGAAAAATAAAATCGATCTGTGCTGATTCAGCTGGTAATTTGTCCGCTATTTTTTATGAGAATATTAATGTGGACTGGACCCCGCCAAGCACTGTTGATACTATTAATGATGGAACCGCTGCAGATATCGCAACTACTAATTCCGTAACCAGTTTATCCGCTAACTGGAGCGCATCTGATGATCCCAATTCTGCTATTGCACGTTATTGGTATGCAATTGGCAGCACTTCAGGTGGAACAGATATATTGGACTATACCGACAACTGGTTTAGCCAGGCTGCTACTGCAACAGGTTTGGCTGGCCTTACAAACGGACAAACGTATTATTATTCAGTAAAGGCTGAAGATGGTGCAGGATTGCAATCGGCTGTGTATACCAGTAATGGACAAACGGTGGTTATAGCATCCATTGATGAACAGATTGCTGCTAATGGTTTATCGGTTTACCCGAATCCATTTACGAGTAACACTACCATTGCTTATCGGTTGTCAATGGCTTCTAATGTGGAAGTAACATTAACCGATGTGTTAGGTAAGCAGCTTGTTTTATATACCAATTCAAATCAGTTAGCCGGTAAACACGAAATAACAGTTAATTCCACAGAACTACAACTTGCGAAAGGGATGTATTTTGTTAAGTTGAAAACTGATAGCGGACAGAACTTTTTAAAGGTTACTGTTAAATAATTTAAAGGATTGTCTCAATTTTATTTTTATCAATTTTTGAAGAATAATATCTTTTATAAATAAAAAGATATTTAACTCAACAAGAACTAAAAAAAAGAATTGGGACTTTCTGTTTTTACTAATTAAATTTCAATGAAAACAATAGTTACTTTTTTAGCATTTTTATCTTTTCAATTGTCCTTTTCACAATCCGGCACGCAGATAGGATCTGAGCCTGCAAGTGATTATGTACCTTATAAATCAATCCACCAGGAACAATCTGAAAAATATGCACATTACAATTTAAGCACAGATGCTCAATGGGATAGTTTGCGCATTTTTACTACAGGAATGCCCAAAAGCAGTGCGCTCAAAAGTAACCGTACTTGTACATTAAACAAAAGGGTTTATGGTTGGCATCCATACTGGAGCAATGGCTTACAGACTAATTATGATTGGGCCGGGCTTACCGACTTGTGCTTTTTTGGTTATGATGTAAATTCCTCTGATGGAAATGCTGTAACTACTCACGGTTGGTCTACAGCGCAGGTTGTGACCGATGCGCAGACAAATGGGGTTAATGTAACACTGTGCGCTACTTTATTTAGCGGGCACACTGCTTTTTTAGGGAATTCAACCTCTCGTCAAACGCTGATTACCAACCTTATTAATCTTGTACAAGCACGCAATGGGCATGGAGTAAATATTGATTTTGAAGGTATGGCAGCTTCCAATAACGTTGCTTTTACAAGCTTTATGATTAGTTTATGTAATCAGATGCATGCTGCTATCCCTGGTTCAGAAGTGAGCATAGCCTTACCTGCGGTAGAGTGGAGTAATGTATTCAACATACCTGCTTTAACTCCTTATGTTGACCTCTTTATTATTATGGGGTATGATTATTATTACAGCGGTAGTTCAATAGCCGGACCTGATGCACCTTTGTATAATTTTTTAACATCTTATAATTACACATTAACCAAATCAATTACTTATTATTTGAATAAAGGAACCACCCGTTCAAAATTATTGTTGGGCCTGCCTTATTATGGACGCGAATGGTCCACTTCTTCCGGCACAATCCCTGGTACAACAACAGGAAGCTCCAGTACCGTATTTTACAATGAAATAAGAAATAATGTCAATGGTTATTACAGCAACCGCCAATGGGATGCTAACAGTTTTTCTTCCTGGTATCCTTCACAACGAAGCGGACAGTGGTGGCAATGTTTTGTTGATGACGCATACAGCCTTAGTAAGCGATTTGATATTGTGAACCAGCAAGGCCTTGGAGGGATCGGAATCTGGGCCTTGGGCTATGACGATGGTTACAGTGATTTTTGGGATTTGATTCAGAGTAAATTTACCGATTGTGCTGTTGTTCCATGTACTGATACGATTTATGATATGGGCGGGCCCAATAGAAACTACAATGACAATGAAAAATACACGTACACTATTGCACCAGCCTATGCCACAGGGCTGACGCTCAATTTTACTTCCTTTGCTACTGAACTAAATTCCGATTCCCTATGGATCTATGATGGTACGAGCATTTCATCGCCGTTGGTTGGAGCGTATCATGGCGCAAACAGTCCTGGAACAGTTACGTCCACCGGACCAGCATTGACCATCCGTTTTAAATCTGATGGCAGCACTCCTGCAGCAGGCTGGCGCGCTATATGGAATTGCTCTATTGATAATACGGTTCCTGTTACACAGGTTACAGCGCCCGCTAATTGGGCAACACAAAATTTCACAGCAACTTTTACTGATACTGATAATACAGGAGGCTCCGGCATCGAAAAAAGTTTTTACCAGGTATTGGAATATACCGGTATCGAATGGAGGGCCAATAACGGTAATGGATTTTTTAGTGATAATTTTGACAATGCTATTCACACTGACTGGACATCGGCAAGCGGCACATGGGCTATTAATGGCGGGTTTCTTGAGCAAAACGACCAATCAAATACCAATACAAATATTTATGCGCCATTAAAACAAAATTTATCGAACAGGTATTTGTATAACTGGAAAGGTAAAATTGATGGCACAGGAATCAACAGACGTGCGGGCTTTCATTTTTTCTGTGACAGCGCAGCGCAAACAAATCGCGGAAACTCATATTTTGTATGGTTCCGTGCTGATCAAAGCCAGTTGCAGATATATAAGGTGGTAAATAATACCTTTGGGTCAGCTGTGTTTACTACTCCTGTAACGATCAATGCAAATACCTGGTATGATTATCATGTATTGTATGATCGTGTTTCAGGCAAGATGGATGTATATGTGAATAATGATCTGATAGGCACCTGGACAGATCCTTCACCTTACTCAAATGGTAACTACATATCCTTCAGGAGCGGGGATTGTAATTATATGGTAAATGATTTAAAAGTATACCGTTCAAGGTTACCTTCTGTAACAGTGAGTGTTGGTGCTGCATCTACCAACGATGTGCGTTATCAGAATCCAAATCCTACAACGCCTGCCTGCAGGGTAAAATCAATAACAAAGGATGCTGCGGGGAACCTTTCTGTTGTTGCTTCGCAAGATGTGGATGTTGATTGGTCAGCCCCAATAGGTTTTTCGGTAAATGATGGAACTGCTGCGGATATTGATACCACTAATTCCTTAATACAATTATCTGCTAATTGGACTGCAAGTGCAGATACCAATTCAGCCTTAGTAAAATATTGGTATGCCATTGGAACTGCAGCTGGCGCAACCGATGTAGTGAATTGGACCGATAATGGATTAAACACTTCTGTAACACATACAGGTTTAACATTAGTACCAAACCAAAATTATTACGTTAGTGTAAAATCAGAAGATGGGGCCGGCCTGCAAACAGCAGCATTTTCAAGTAACGGACAAATGTTTGCCGTAACATCTATTGATGAACAAACATTAATAAATAATTTATCTGTTTATCCGAATCCGTTCAATGGCAGCACCATTATTACGTACCAGTTATCAGGCAATTCAGCAGTTGAAATTTCATTGACCGATGTGTTAGGTAAGCGAATTAATTTGTTTAATAATGTTCAATCTTCCGGGAAGTATCAGATTGAAATTAATTCAGCAGATTTAAAATTGGCGAAAGGAATGTATTTTGTGAAGTTGAGAACGGAGAAGGGACAGAGGATTGTAAAGGTTGTTGTGGAATGAGGTTTGCAGATATTGTTCTGCCAATTAACTTTACTCTTGTGCGAAATGGATAATAAAAGAAAGTAAAAGCGAATAAGTATCTAATGGGCTTTCATTCCTATAATGGGCTATATACCTTCTGCATGAGACTATCCTTAAGACCGCTATGTGATTTTTAAATAGCATAACTAGCCCCAGTTAAGAGCAAAAACAACTTTGGGAATGCGCTTCCCTGAATAGTATTTCGGAGCAAATAAATTATATTTTTGTGTTTAGAGTGAGTTAATTGGGGAGTGGTCTTTAAAAAAAATTAATATGAGGAAAAGCTATAAAATTCCTGTTCTCTTTATTCTTATTCAGTTCTTCGCCATCTTTGGCAGGAGCAAAGAGGGTATTTCCTTTGCTCAAAATAGAAATATTGATTCTCTAAAAATTCTTATCCAAAAAGATAAACTGGATACCAATAATGTTCACCATTTGAATAAATTATGTGAGGAATATAAAAAGGCAGGGCTTTACGATACTGCTATAATCTTCGGTAAGAATGCTCTACAGCTTGCTCAACAACTAAATTTTAAAAAAGGAATTATTGATTCTTACAACAACATGGGGTTTGTTTTTTTTTACAAAGATGATTATTCCAAAACTTTAGAGTGTTTTTTTAAAGCATTAAGGATTGCAGAAGACCTCAAGGATATAAGCAGTGTTACCACAATACAGGGTAATGTAGGGGTGATTTATATGCAACAAGGTAATTATTCCAAAGCACTTGAGAGTTATTTCAAAGCATTAAAAATTTTTGAAAAACTTGGCGATATGGAAGGGGTTGCTAGCAATCTGGGGAATATTGGATTTGCCTATTGGAGCCAAGGTGATTTCCCCAAAGCCTTGGAATATTATTTTAAGGCATTGGAAATTGCGGAAAGTATTGGAAATAAGGGCATCGCAGCAAATAATTTCAGCAATATTGGGCTTGCTTATTGGAAGCAGGCTAGTTATCCCAAAGCAATTAATTATTACTTAATGGCCTTGAGGATTGATGAAGAATTAGGCGATAAGAATTCGCAGATGCTGGACTTAGGTAATATTGGACTCGTTTACAGTGATCAAAACGATCTCAAGGCACTGGAATATTATTCCAAAGCTTTAAAAATAGCGGAGGAACTTGGAAGTAAATACGGAATGGCATTGAATATAGGCAATATTGGAGGGGTCTATGATAAAATAGGAGATTATTCGAAAGCCCTTAATTATTATCTCAAAGGGGTGAAACTTTTTGAAGAACTGGGTATCAAAAGTGGAATAACAACAAGTAACATAGGATTGGTATATCAAAAGCTACATGATTATCCTAAAGCACTTGACTATCATTTAAAAGCGTTGAAAATTTCAGAGGAACTTGGCGATAGAAGTGAAATATCAAGGAACATGAGTAGTATAGGCTCACTTTATACTGAAATCGGAAAATATACTGAGGCAGAACAATTCTTGAAAAAAGCGATAGCCATTGATGACAGCATAGGAGCATTAAATGAATTAAGGCAAGCGGAGTTATATCTCTCTCAACTATATGATACAACGGGACGGTATAAGGAGGCATTAATTCATTATAAAAAATCAATAGCTATAAAAGACACTATTTTCAGCCAGGAAAACAAAAAGGAGCTTGTAAGAAAAGAAATGAATTACGAATTTGATAAGAAGGAAACAATTACTAAAGCTGAAAATGAAAAACAGCAAGCAATAGTAGAAGAAAAAAGTCGCAAACAAAGATGGGTCTTGGTCCTTGTTTCTTGCGTTTTAATTCTTGTTTTTGCTTTTGCTGGTTTTATTTTCCGGGCACTTCGAATTACCCGAAAACAAAAGCAAATCATTGAAACAAAAAACAAAGAAACCGAGGAGCAGAAAAAAGTGATTCAGGAGCAAAAGAAAGTTGTGGAAGAAAAAAACAAAGATATAACTGATAGTATCAATTATGCTAAACGGATACAACGTGCAATGCTTCCTCATCGCAGAGATATATGGACCGTGTTTCCAAAATCATTCGTCCTCTTCAAGCCGAAGGATATAGTTAGCGGTGATTTTTATTTCTTCCACAAAAATGATCAATCCACTTTTATTGCGGTTGCGGACTGCACTGGTCACGGTGTGCCAGGAGCATTTATGAGCATGATTGGCGCTGGGAAATTAAATGATGCCGTTTCAGAAAGTTCAGATCCATCGAAAATTTTATCCCTTTTGAATAAAGGAATTAAAACTGCGCTTAAACAATCTGACGGTAATGAATCTACCCGGGATGGCATGGACATAGCTCTTTGCGCTATTGATGTGGAAAACCGGATTGTAAAATATGCCGGTGCAAACAGACCAATTTGGATTGTTCGTAAAGGGCAGAATGAAGTAGATGAAATTAAGGCTACGAAAAAAGCGATTGGAGGACTAACGGAAGATAATGAGTATTTTGATAGTCACGAATTAAAGTTACAGCAAGGTGACACTTTTTACATTTGTACGGATGGTTACGCAGACCAATTTGGTAAACTAACTGGAAAAAAATTGATGACAAAAAAATTGAAAGAAGTTATAATTGAAATTCAAAATAAACCGATGAAGGAACAGGAACTTTACTTAGACAATTTCGTGGAAAATTGGAAGGCAGGAGCAGAACAGGTTGATGATATTTTGATTATTGGTATCCAGATGTGATATTAATTCACTTTTAGTGTATTTAAAAGCGAACAGTATGAAAATGGACGTAAAAAAAATTAAAATAAAAGCATTTATTATGCTATCTCTATATACCGGATTAAATGGGTATGCCCAAACTGGAATAAATATGGATCGAAAACCTTTTAAAACAGCTTTTTTAAATAAAGGTGCAAATCCTTTAATCCAATATAAAACTTTAGAAATTAACCCTGTCAACCTTTTTGTTCAGGATAAGCCGTGGTCTGACCGCTCTGTACAAATTCAACTGGAACTTAAGGTTACAGAAAAAGATAAGAAGTTTAGTACATTTCTTTGGTACTATTCAGAGGTAAATAACCCGCCCCAAAATTACCCGCAGGCATTTGGAAAATATGCTTATGGCCTTGAAATCAGTAAACAGCAAGATGTTCAGTTGGTAGTGGATGAATTAAATTTAGAGAATCCTTTTTTTATAAATCTTGGCCATGATGCAATTATAGGAGATCTTACGGTCAACTTTAAGGAATCTGTGGATGTTATGGGTGCCAGTTTAGATGGAAAGCCTTCAAAATATGATTCCTATGCGGATTATCAATTAGGTTTGTCGGAAAATGGCCAGCAGGAAACACTTTCGTTCAGTTCAGTAGATTTTAACGAAGGAAGAGGTTCTCTGAAATGGAAAGATTATGAGATTAAAATTTTATATTATGATATGAAACTGCTTCAGTTAGTTGTTTCTAAAAGTAAGCGTTAAATTGATTACCTGAAAATAGAAGGGCGCTTTGTAAAAAGTGAGAATTAAAAACCGCATTAGTTTGGCACGCTTCATTTCGCAAAAAAACACTTTTTTATCCTCTTAAAATTTACTAAATTTGCACCCTAAATTAAAACAATAACACAATGTTTGATAGTTTAAGTACCAAACTGGAAAGAGCCTTTAAATTATTAAAAGGACAAGGGAAAATCACTGAAATAAACGTGTCGGAAACCATTAAGGAAATCCGCAAGGCCTTATTGGATGCCGATGTAAACTATAAAGTAGCGAAGCAGTTTACCGATACGGTAAAGGAAAAAGCGCTTGGACAGGACGTATTAACCGCTATTTCTCCAGGGCAGTTAATGGTTAAAATTACGCAACAGGAACTTACCAATTTAATGGGTGGTGAAACTGCGGAAATTAAATTTACACGCAATCCAACCATTATATTGATGAGTGGTTTACAGGGTTCTGGTAAAACTACCTTTTCCGGAAAGCTTGCTAATTACATGAAAACAAAACGTGGGAAAAAGCCATTATTGGTAGCCTGCGATATATACCGCCCTGCTGCAATTCAACAATTGCATGTATTAGGCGAACAAATAGGGGTGGATGTATATTCTGATCCTGAAAACAAGGATGCTGTATCCATTGCAAAAAAAGGTATTCAGCGTGCGAAGGAAAATGGAAACACTGTTGTAATTATTGATACTGCTGGTCGTTTGGCTATTGATGAGGCAATGATGAATGAAATTGCTGCTGTAAAAAAAGCAATTGAGCCGGATGAAACATTATTTGTGGTGGATGCCATGACCGGACAGGATGCAGTAAATACAGCGAAAGCATTTAATGATATTCTTGATTTTGATGGTGTTGTTTTAACCAAATTAGACGGAGATACCCGCGGTGGTGCTGCGCTTTCTATTAAATCGGTAGTGAACAAACCTATTAAATTTGTTGGTACCGGTGAAAAAATGGACGCATTGGATGTGTTCCATCCAAACCGTATGGCTGATCGTATTTTAGGCATGGGGGACGTGGTAACCTTTGTAGAGCGTGCAGAAGAGCAGTTTAATGTAGAGGAAGCCAGAAAATTACAAAAGAAAATTGCGAAAAATCAATTCAGCTTTAACGACTTTTTAGATCAATTACAGCAGATCAAAAAGATGGGTAATATCAAAGATCTTGTTGGTATGATTCCGGGTGTTGGCAAAGCATTAAAGGATGTTGATGTGGATGAAAATGCTTTTGTAAGCATTGAATCCATTATTTCTTCCATGACACCTGCAGAGCGTGAAAACCCGGATTTGTTGAATGGCAAACGTAGGGATCGTATTGCAAAAGGCAGTGGAAGATCCGTACAGGAAGTGAATCGCCTGATCAAGCAGTTTGATGATACCCGCAAAATGATGAAGATGATGAACAACAAGCAGGATATGGCAAAACTGATGTCGCAGATGAAAAACATGCCGGGTATGCCAGGAATGAAATAATAAATTAATTTGAGATTTAGTGATTTGAAAATTAATTAAAGATTTAGTGATTTTGAGAATTATGGAATTATAGTGTAATGTCTTAATCTAACTTAATTCTCCAACTCTTTATTTCTCCATTTCACTAACTTTCTAATTCTTTATTTCTCCATTTCACTAACTTTCTAATTCTCCATTTCTCCAATTTTTTATTCAATGACCCAAATTCTTGACGGCAAATTAATTTCACAGCAAATTCAGGCTGAATTATTACTTGAAGTAAATGCAATTAAAGAAAAGGGTGGCAGAATTCCGCATTTAGCGGCTATTTTAGTTGGGAATGATGGTGCCAGTGAAACGTATGTAGCCGCAAAGGTAAAAGCCTGTGAAACGGCAGGATTTACCTCCACTTTGGTTCGATTACCGGATACAACAACAGAACAGGAATTATTAGCAAAAGTAAAAGAGCTAAATACTAATGATACAATTGATGGGTATATTATTCAACTGCCCTTGCCTAAGCATATTGATGAGCATGAAGTAGTAGAAGCTATTTCACCACAAAAAGATGTGGATGGCTTTCATCCGCAAAATGTAGGGCGAATGGCCTTAAACCTGCCAACATACCTTCCTGCAACGCCTTATGGCATTATTCAACTATTGGAACGATATAAAATTGATACTGCAGGAAAACATTGTGTGGTGCTTGGACGAAGCCATATTGTAGGCTCTCCGATGAGTATATTAATGGCACGCAATACATTAACGGGTAATTGCACGGTTACACTTTGCCACAGCCGTACCGCTGATTTAAAAGAATTTACTCAAAAAGCAGATATACTAATTGTTGCATTAGGTAAACCGGAATTTGTTACTGCCGATATGGTGAAGGATGGTGTAGTAGTAGTAGATGTAGGCATTACCAGGATAAAATCTGATCAGACAAAAAGCGGTTTTAAACTGGTTGGTGATGTGAATTACGAGCAGGTAGCTCCCAAAGCTTCCTACATCACACCTGTACCAGGCGGTGTAGGGCCAATGACAATTGCATCGTTATTAATCAATACTTTAAAAGCGAGTAGGAGAGAGGTTTATAAGTAACAAATTGTTACTTATTTAAATGGAGGCCATAAACTCCATTTCAGTATATTTTTTTTCCACTTCATCCAGAATACTCACAATTTCATCGTAGGAATACGTAGTCACCAATCCCATACGGTATTCCTTAAAATTAGGTAAGCCTTTGAAATAATTGGTATAATGCCTGCGCATTTCAACAATTCCGGCATGTTTACTTTTCCATTTTATCGAAAAATCGAGGTGTTCTTTACAAACCCTTACACGATCAGTAATTGTTGGAGGAGCAAGATGTCCACCTGTTTTGAAAAAGTGCTTTATTTCGTTGAATATCCATGGATAACCAATACTTGCACGGCCAATCATAATGCCATCCACGCCATAGCGTTCTTTCATGATCTTGGCTTTTTCCGGAGAATCAACATCGCCATTACCAAAAATGGGAATTTTAATGCGTGAATTATTTTTGATGTCACCAATCAGGCTCCAGTCGGCTTCACCCTTATAGAGCTGGGCACGTGTGCGGCCATGAATGGTAAGCGCTGAAATACCGATATCCTGTAAACGCTCAGCAACTTCCACCACGTTTTTTGTATTATCGTCCCAGCCTAAGCGGGTTTTAACGGTTACCGGGCGATGTGCGATTTTTACAATCTCCGAAGTCATCTGCACCATTTTAGGAATATCCTGTAATAGCGCAGCACCGGCACCTCTGCAGGCTACCTGTTTCACAGGGCAGCCGTAATTTATATCAATTAAATCAGGATTAGCGTTATCTGCAATAATTCCAGCTTCACGCATGGAATCAATATCGGAGCCAAACAATTGAATGCCAATAGGACGTTCATATTCAAATATATCAAGCTTCTGAACACTTTTAGCGGCATCACGGATCAAGCCTTCCGAAGAAATGAACTCCGTATACATTAAATCAGCTCCATTTTTTTTGCATACCGCACGAAACGGAGGATCACTCACATCTTCCATTGGCGCTAACAATAAAGGGAAATCGCCTAACTCTATATTACCTATTTTAACCATTTTATTGATAGACTACAAATTACGAATTCAAGCTGACCTGTTTATTGAAATAATTTAATTGTTAAACAGCTTATTTGTAGATTTGTTGCAAAATTACCCAAAAAACACAAGTAATGCAAAACAACGAGCAAGAGCGCCATTCATGGATTAAATTAATTCTACTTTTCTCTTACATTTTTTTATTAGGATTAGTCACCGTTATCGGGGGAAGTGATGATATAGAAATGAATATGGATAACCCGAATACCATAGTGCTATTAAAAGTGCTTCAGGCAGTGAGTGTGCTTATGGTTTTTATTTTACCAGCCTTAGTATTTGCGCTTTTTTGGACAAAAACTAAAATACATTATCTGGGTGTAACCAAAAGGTCGGCTTTTGCCACATTGTTAATTGCGGGTATTGGAATGATATTGGCAATGCCCTTGATTAATTGGTTGTCTGAAGTTAATCAGCACATGAATTTACCGCAAATGTTTAGCGGCATAGAGCTATGGATGCAGCAAAGCGAGGAAAAAGCAAAGGTGCTTACCGAAACCTTTACTAAGGGTACTTCCGTTGGTGTGTTACTGTTGAATTTATTTGTGATTGCCTTTATGGCAGCCATAAGCGAAGAACTTTTTTTTCGTGGTGTTTTGCAAAAAGTGGCTATTGAGGCCACCAGAAATAAACATATTGGTGTTTGGATCAGCGCGATAATTTTTAGTGCATTTCACATGCAGTTTTATGGTTTTTTTCCACGTATGTTAATGGGTGCTTATTTAGGATATCTGTTTTTATGGAGCGGTTCATTATGGCCGGGAATAGTAGCACACTTTATTAATAATGGAACAGCAGTGTTTCTGATATGGCTTACAAACAGAGGGGAAGTCACTGAAGGTGCAGATAAAGTAGGGATGCATGAAGGCGAATGGCTTTATACACTAGTAAGTGCTGTTATGGTGGGAATGAGCCTGTTTTTAGTATATCGGATTGAGAAAAAACGAATGCAGTTGCAACCGTAGCTATTACCGATTCAGACGCGGGAAATCAAATTTGATTTTTTCATAGTTATCGTCATTGCGAAAAAAATTTTCCGAATGAAGCAATCGTATTATACGAGAGATTGCATCATCTTTTTCTTTGTTGAATATAGTAATAAGGCAAGTAGAAGATTACCTTTTGAAATTACTCTCGTAAACATCCATCCATTGTTTAACGGTCATCTTTGAAGCAAGCTCACCAATAAGCTTATAAGGTATCTGATCCATTTTTTTAAAACGGATACAGCTTTTGCCCATATCCAGTTTGGCTTTTGAGTGATTAGGGAATTCAGAGGTAAACCAATCCAGTAAGTTTTTATCGGCATACATTCCCATGTGATAAACCGCGATAAAGTTTTTTTGTGAAGCAATACTTAAAAATGGTAAAGGCAGCTTAGGATCACAATGATACCCATCAGGGTATAAGGTATGAGGTACTACATAACCGATCATTCCATAACCCATTCCTTCGGAAAAACCTTTCGGAAGGTTCTTTAAAATCACTTTGCGTAGTTCCGTTATCGCTGATTTTCTGTCGTCAGGAAGCGTATCAATATATTCCTGAACATTGGTTGCTTTTGATTGCATAACTTATTGGAGGCTTATTAAAAAATAATAAATCAAAATTACAAACTCTCTGAAATTAATGCAATAAAAAAACGCTGTTGAAGATCTTCAACAGCGTTTTAGTTTTTTTTTTTTTACAAAATTATTTAGCATCCACTAATTCTACATCAAATGTAAGTTCTGCTTTTGGCGGAATCATAGGTGCACGGCCGTTTTCACCATAAGCAAGGTAATATGGAATCACCAAACGAAGCTTATCGCCTACGTGCATTAATGAAATACCTTCGTCCCAGCCAGCAATAACCTGCGCTTGACCTAATACAAATTCTATAGGTTCGCCACGTTCAACAGATGAATCAAACATGCTGCCATCAGCAAGGTACCCTGAATAATGCACTTTCACAGTTTTACCGGAAGCCGCTTGAACAGGATTATTTGTTTTAACAATTTCATAATATTTTAAACCCGAAGCAGTAGTTTTCATTTCCTTACCTGTAACATCATATTTAACAGGTACCGGAACTGCCTGAATGTCCAGCAATTCAATATCAAAAACAAGATCAGCTTTTGCAGGAATTGTTGGTGGATGGCCATGTTCACCATACGCAAGTTGGTAAGGAATCAAAAATTTAACTTTGTCACCTTTATGCATCAATGTCATTCCTTCTTCCAGGGCTTGTATGATTTGTCCTGCTCCTAATTTTACGGAGAATGGCTGACCACGCTCTAATGAGGAATCAAACAATTTACCATCTGTAAAATAACCGCTGTAATGCAAAGTCACCTTAGAACCAGTAACCGCTTTTTCTTCTTTTTTATTTTCTTTTACTACAATATATTTTAAACCGCTTGGTAAACTAACAGTATCTTTTCCTTTTACATCCCAAGATGTTACTTTTACCGTTTCAATAACGTCCAGTAATTCCACATCAAATATAAGTGTTGAATTGGCAGGAATTGGTCCTGTACCTCTTTCACCATATCCTAATTCCGGACCAAATTTAATAGTGGCTTTATCTCCAACCTGCAACAATAGAAATGCCTCGTCCCAGCCTTTGATTACCTGTCCGGCACCCAGCTTAAATGAAAATGGTGATCCGCGTTTTACTGAACTGTCAAATACAGTATCATTTGTTAATTTTCCGGTATAGTGTACTATCACCTTATCACCGTTAGCTGGTTTTTTACCGTTGCCTTTTTCTGTAATTGTATATTCTAAACCGGATGCAGTTTTCATAGTTTTAGGATTATTGACTTTTTGACTTTTCGCTTTTTCCTGTGCGCTTACAGATGCTATCACACATGTTAAAACAAGAATTGCTATTTTTTTCATTTTTACTGCGAATTAGAGTTATTAAAAATATGCTCATAAATATGGGGTGTAAGAACGCTTACACCCCATATATTATATTTTTGTAATAGCTAATATACTATTTAGCAGGTGTAAAACTTACCAATTCCACATCAAATACCAATGGAGAAAATGGAGGGATTGGCCCTGCGCCTTGCTCACCATAACCTATTGAAGAAGGAATGATTAATTGTGCTTTAGAACCTACGCTCATTAAAGAAATACCTTCATCCCAACCCGGAATTACTTGTCCTTCACCCAATGGGAATTCAATTGGCTGGTATGGTCTTCTTTCGTCAAACAATTTAGCTTCTTTTGCAACAGCTTCATCACTTGTATCAAAAACGGTACCATCTAATAAACGACCGGTATAATTTACTTTAACCATGCTTCCTTTTGCTGGTTTTGGCCCTTTTCCTTTTGCTTTTTCAATGTAATATAAACCGCTAGCAGTTGGTTTTGCATTGATTTTGTTATCCTCTAAATATTTAGAAAACATTTTAGGTTCTTCATTTTTACGAAGTTCAGCAATTGCTTTTTGCTCTTCCATTTTTTGATTACGTTCTTTTTCAACTTCATCTTTTGGAGTCACTTTTTCCAATTTTGCATCAAATGTTAACATACTTCCTTTTTCAATATAAGGAGGCAATTCTTTTGCTCTGAACGTTTTTAGGTAAACGGAATCTGCACTGATTATAAAACTTGCACTGTCACCTACCGACATCATTGATAAAGCTTCTTCAAAGCTGCCTTTGAAAGATGATTTGCTTAACGGAAATTCAATAAAACTAGAACCATTCGGGTTATTTTTTTTAGAATCGAATAATACAGAATCTTTACTGTTTTTGTAAGATAGTATTAACTTAACAATATCTCCTTCTTTAGCTTTTACGCCACTTTCATCTTGTTTGTAAAATTTAGTGTATACACCATTTTCTGCCATATCGTAACCGGGATAAGGCGATTTGTCACATGCAGTAATAGCTAATACAGCTCCTACAGCCGTAAATGCAATGGTTTTAGAGAATTGTTTCTTCATTTTATTTTTTAAATTTTAATTTTAGATTGGTTTAAAATTGAGGCGCAAATATACTTATAGATTTGAGATTTGAGCAGTAAGAATCAGGATAAAAAAACATTGATGAACTATTTTTTGATTTTTTTAACGAAGTTTTACTGGATATTAGTGGTTGGCTTTATCAGACTCACCATTTCAATTTCGTAAACTACTGTGGTATAAGGCGGTACAATATTTCCTGAGGATCCGGTTTCCTCAAAAGCGAGTCGGGAAGGGATAATGAATTTTGTTTTTGCTCCATCATTCATCATGCTTAAAGCTGTTTTAAAACCGTTAATTACCTGGCCCTCTTCTCCAAAGGTAAATTCCAATGGCTGATTGCGTTCATAAGTAGATTCAAATTGTTTTCCGTTTAAGAAATAGCCTTTATAATGAATTTTAACCATGTCCCCGCCTTTTGTGCATTCGCCTGCTCCCTGGCGGATGGGTAAATAGTACATGCCATTATAAATTGGGTAATATAAGGTTTGGTTGGTATCCAAAAAGGTAAGTAGTTTACGGGATTCTTCAATATCCCTGTCTTCCACAATTTTTTTGTATTTTTTCAATTCCTCCTGATACGTTTCCTTTGTGAGGATCCTGTGCAGTTTTACATCCATCTTCACAGCACTTTCCGCTTTAAGAAATGAAGGTACCCGCGCATTAAAAAACTTTTTGAATAGTGAATCGGTATTCACTATAAAGGAAACGCTGTCACCGGCATTCATTTTTGTTAAACCCTCTTCAAAGCTTCCCTCAAAGGAGGAGTGAGCAAAAGGTAAAATCACCATACCTGTTTCATTGCTGCAATAGGTATCGAAAAAAACGGAGTCTTTGATGGTTTTGTAGGTAATGATGAGTTGAAGATAGTCGCCTGCAGCAGGTTTATCTTTTCCATCACCGATCATTTGCAGTTTGTAATACAATCCCGAATCGGTTTTAGTATAACCTTTGTATGGGGAATTCCAGCAGGAACTTAGCAAAAAGATAACAAGCAGCAGTGTAATGGACTGTTTTAAAAACTTACGCTGGAATATTGATTGGATTACCGGAAACAAATAAAATAATTTTAAAATTTAACAATAACAGAACAGTTCAATATTACTTTAATGGAAAAAAATATTAGCTTTTACAAGGGATAATACTATTTAATCGACAGCAATTCAATATCATAAATTACAGACGATTTAGGCGGTATTTTTCCTTCATCCCCCATTAATCCATGAGCTAAATGCGATGGCAGTATAAATACCGCTTTATCACCTACGTGAAGCAGTTGTATCCCTTCGTGCAATCCACTTTCCACATTATCCCTGCCGATCAGAAATTCTTTTGCACCGGTAGAATCGGATGAATAACAAACCGTTCCATCAAGCAGACTGATGGTGTACTTTACTTTCGCATATTTTTCAGGGGCCGCAGCAATACCAGTTCCTTTTTTAGTGATCATATAACGTAAACCTGTGCCGGTAGTGGTCATTTTCCAGCTACGATGTTTCACATATTGGTCAATTTCATCACTTTCCTGTTTTACATACATTTTATTGGCTTCAATCAATTTTGTCTGAAACTCTTTGCTATGTAAATTGGTATTTTTTGTGGTTTTTTTATGGCCGTCCCCACAGGATTGGAGGCTGAAAGCAAACAAAATAAAACATATCCCTTTTCCTGAAATTCTTAAAATCACAAAGATTGCTGTATTCTTTTTTATCAAAAGAGCAGAGAAGGAGGTTGTATTAGATATGTTGTGCAGCAAAGCTTTCATTTATTTTTTTACTTTCTTCTTTATGCTGGTTTTTGGTGCAGCACAGCTAAGGGAAAGCTCTTCTTTATTTTCGGCCAATAACGATACAAATTTGATAATGGATTCATCCAGTGTTAATTCGCTCATACCGCCTGCAGCATTAGCATGTCCGCCACCATTAAAATGTTTCCTGGCAAATACATTCACGTTAAAACTGCCTTTTGATCGAAATGATGTTTTTACTATACCATTACGTTCCACAAAAAAAGCTGCAAAGCAGATGCCTTCGATAGAAAGTGCATAATTAACCAAGCCTTCTGTATCACCTTTCCTGTAATTATAGCGTCTCAGCTCATCTCCGCGTAAATTGAAAAATGCAGTATGATATTCTTTAAAAACGGTGAGTTTCTCTGATAAGCAATAACCAAGTAATCTTAATTTATCTTCCGTATTATCATCATAAATTTTTCCGTGAATGGCAGCATTTTCAGCCCCGCACTCAATCAGTTCCGCAATAATACGGTGTGTTTTAGAGGTAGTGGACGGAAACCGGAACGAACCGGTATCTGTCATAATACCAGTGTATAAACAATTCGCAATATCCTTATTTAAACATTTTTTATCCTCCAACAGCTCAATAAAATCGTAGATGAGTTCGCAGGTGGAGCATGCTTTCACATCATGCAGCATATAGTCAGCAAAATCATCCGGCTGTAAATGGTGATCAATAATAAATTTCAGGGCTTTTGATTTCCCAACCTCATCACCAAGGGCATTTATACGTTTTAATGAATTGAAATCAAGGCAGAAAACAATATTGGCTTTAGCTACAGCTGCTTTGGCAACTTTTGGATCGGCAGTAAAATCAACAACCTTTTTGTTGCCCGGAAGCCAGAATAAAAAAGAAGGATACTCATTGGGAGCAATAACCGTTACCTTATGCTTTTTTTGTATTAAATAATTATACAAGCCTAAAGATGAGCCCATTGCATCCCCGTCAGGGGACCAATGAGTAACAATTACTATGTTTTTTGGAGTGCTTAATAGCGTTTTTACTTCTTTAACCTGTTTTGCGTTCAATTGCTGATTTTTTTGATAAGTGACAAATTTACGAATTTTAACCGGCTTTTTTGCTTTATTTATCGACAATATGAACTAGCTAATTTCTGGCATTCCAAAAATTCATTAACACAACAAAACATCATCACTAAGGCACTTAGAACACTCAGAAACACTTAGAAGAGCTTGGTGAGGGCTAAGTGAACTTAGCGTACTAGTGGGTAATTTTGGGAACTGCTATTTTGTATTAGATAGGCACAAAAATTCAATATTAATCCTCTAATCTTATTTTCTCTATCTGTAGGTGTTTTTTGAACTTATGTACCACCTCAGCCATTTCTTTTTCACGTGCTTCCAAATCTGCCATATCGAGGTCCGAAGCTTCAATAATGGGCTTTAACCTTGCCACATTGGCCTCCATTTGCTGTATTCCTTGTTCTGATTGTATCCTGACAGTTTCATCTCCCTCCACCTGAATTTTTTCCCTGAGTTGGTTTATCACATGCTCCACATAAGGGATCATATCCCAGGGATTATTGGGTGCGTTCCATACAAATTCAATATTGCAGTTACGGCACTTGTATTTATTGCTTTTCCAGCCTTGTTTGCTTTTTTCAATGCCGATAAACTTAAGTTTATCATTTTTTGAACACTTTGGACATACAGCATTTTCCTTGATCAGGTTTTGCAGCTGTGAACGTTCATTGATAATAGTTTCACGGTTTTTGGCGTGAATAGTTATTTGTTCCACAAGTTTATTGGACGTTTCAATCAACTGTCTGTAGTCTTCCGGAAGCTTTTGTTCTTCAATTAATTTTTCAGCACGTTTTTTAAAGAAACCTACTAATTTTATCACTTCCCGCTCTTCTGGTTTTAAATTTTGATCCATAGTCAAAAAATAGATTTAATTGATTGGCACAAAATTATCATTCTTATTTACAATCAATTTAGAAAATCAGCATAATTTTTCTAATTTCGCAGCCACAAAACAGTAAGCAATGTTGCGGTAGGCAATTATGCAATAAAGAAACAAATAACAATAATTAAAAAAAATGGCAACAAACAGAACATTTACAATGCTTAAACCCGATGCAGTTGGGAACGGATACATTGGTGGAATTTTAAAAATGATCAATGATGCAGGTTTCCGCATTGTTGCAATGAAATATACTAAATTATCTGCTGAAACAGCTGGTACTTTTTACGAAGTGCATAAAGAGCGTCCGTTTTACGGTGAATTGGTTTCTTATATGTCTTCAGGTCCAATTGTGGCAGTGATTTTAGAAAAAAACAATGCCGTAGCTGAATTCAGAACCTTAATAGGTGCTACAGATCCTGCTAAAGCAGATGAAGGTACTATCCGTAAAATTTACGCTAAATCTATTGCTGCAAATGCCGTTCACGGTTCCGATAGTGATGAAAATGCACAAATTGAAGGTGATTTCTTTTTCTCTAAATTAGAGCGTTTTTAAATTACAGATAAACCAATTAGTACGAATTTCGAAATTGTGGTTTAAAAAAAATAGGCGCATCGTTTGCGCCTATTTTTTTTGCCTGGAGAGTACGATGAGAAAAGAATGTAAACTTTAAAATGGAAAAATGAGAGCAATAAATAGAAAAAATGCTGGATGTGAAAAAATCAGTTCAATGCACAGCACAATGCATATTGATCAAATGACAAAGTTTCTGTTTTTAATTTTGATTCTATCTCTATCTTTATTTTGCGGTATAAGTTCGGCACAAAATACATCGAGCACTAAATTAAAATCTCAAATTGGAAGTAACACTGTTATTAGAAAAAATTCCCCTCGTTGAGCGTAGCGTCCCGCTACGCTCCTTTTAACAAGGCCTCCGGCCTATTTGTATGTTTTCCATTGGATCATTATTATATTAATATCCAATAGTCCTTTTTCTCCTGCATAATCTTTTGCACTTGAATATCTGTATTCTTCAGGTTTTTCAACTATTCCAGCCCTAACAGGGTTATTGTGAATGTATTCTAATTTTTGTTCGATAAATTTATTTGAAAACAAATATTCTGCATGATTTTCATGTGTCCAAAATTGATATTCCGAATTGCGTTTATGCTTAAACGCTTCATCATTAAATATCTTCAGCATCCATTCTTTACGACTCTCATTACATGAATTAATTTCTTCAATTATTTTCTTACTTGTATAACTTTTAAAGTCACGTAAAATATTACTCAATTCTTCCACTTCACTTTTTATCAATAGATGAATATGATTGCTCATAATCACCCATCCATATATTTCTAATCCCTTATTCTTTTGACAATATGCAAGATTTGTAATTATAATATCCCGGTATTTTTGACGAGTAAAAATGTCAACCCACTCTACCACTTGTAGTGTTACAAAATGAAGTTTGTCTTGTTCTTTTATTTGATAACCTGTTGGCATTTCTATTTTTCAAATATAAGAATATTTACAGATCGCTTTTGTTGAATGGCGATTGATAATTTATAAGATGTGATTTAGTGGATGGTTTGATGTGCTGTTTATCAGGCTGGAAGCCTTGTTAAGAAGGACGTAGCGGGACGCTACGCCCAACGATTTATTTTTTTTATAGGCTACGCTTAACGGGGGAATATCCTATAAATATAAAAAAAGCATACACAAGTACTGAATATTCTAATAATTTTTTCATAAACAGTGTCTTGTCAAATACTATACTGAATCAATATTTCTAAATACATCAAGCATTTTTTCCTTTTGCTTAATATCATCAAGTATTATTTGACTGTAATTTGTATTAATATCTTCATTTAATTCTATTTGTTCTTTGGCTAAATTTTCTAAAGTCGTCTTGATTTTTGTTAGTTCAGCTAATTCAACTTTTACTGCAGGCATATCTTTTAGTAAATCCTTTAATGATAATAAATATAAATCATCAGAAACAAGATCGTCTTCCGACTTTGTGTGCAATATTCCGTGAATAAACTTGTTTCTTTTTTCTCTCATTGTTTCAAAAGTGTCCAAGTTAAGCAGCACTTTTTCTACCAATGCTTCTTTTAATGGAAATACATTAAGTAGTTTTTTACATAATTTGATTCTTGCATATGTTTGTAATTCGTTAGATAGTATTTCGCCTATTTTGCTATAGGAAGAATTAATTAAAATAATATTAAGTTGGTTAATTAAGAAATCAAAATAGGAAAACGAAACACTTATATATCCAATTTCTAATATTATTTTTTCCTTTTCAATTTCTGTCATTATTTAGTATTGATAGTCGGTGTGCGCTTTTTTAATATCTATTAACTGTTTATAGCAAATCAACCCTACCTAATCTCCGCCCCAGTCTTTTCCTTAAATGTCTTCACCAATTTTTCCATTATTTTTTCAATCTGCTTATCGGTAAGCGTGGCATTTTCATCCTGCAGGGTAAAGCTTAAGGCGTACGATTTTTTTTCTGCCGGTAATTTATCGCCTTGGTATATATCAAATAAATTAACGCTTTTCAGCATACTTTTTTCTGATTGGTAGGCCAATTGTTCCAGTTGTTCAAATTTGATCGTTTTATCAACCAGCAGGGCTAAATCGCGTCTAACTTCAGGGAATTTAGGTACTTCACTGTACATAATACTTACTTTTTTCAGGCTTTCCAGGATTAGGTCCCAATTAAAATCGGCATAAAAAACTTCCTGTTTAATATCCATTGTTTTTAGGATGGATTTTGAAATCGTTCCAAATTCAACCAAGGTTTTTTTGTTCGAGCTAAAGCTCAATCCTTGTGAAAATAAATCTCCGTTATATTCCGAAACACTGCAGTTGGTAATGCCTAATCGTTCCAAAACAGATTTTACTGCACCTTTTATTGTGTAAAAATTAGTCGGTTCTACTTTTGTATTCCAGCTTTCTTCCAGCTTTTTACCGGTAATAAATAGTGATAAGTGTTTGGTCTCTATGTATTTAGACACATCACCGTTTTTAACTGCCATATATGTTTTGCCAAATTCGTATAATTTCAAATCGGCATTTCTGCGGTTAATATTGTAGATCACCGTTTCTAAACCGCTAAACAAAAGTGTTTGGCGTAAAGCATTCAGGTCGGTGCTCAGGGGGTTCATCATTGTTACACTACGTTCTGTATCAAGCGATTGCAGTTTGCCAGCATAATCGCCTTTTGTTAATGACAGACACATCATTTCTGAGAAACCATTGTTGGAAAGTAATTCCGAAACCACATTTTGTGTTTTTTCCTTATCAGGCTTTTCCGAAAACTGGATAGAAGAATTTAAGGTAGTTGGGATATCAATTTTGTTATATCCATAGATACGCAGCACCTCTTCCACCACGTCCTGTTCGCGCTGTACATCTACTTTAAAAGGTGGAATGGAAAGCAGTAAGGCATCATTTCCTTCGTGCTCAATTTCAATCCCCAAGGAAGTAATAATGGTTTTAACTATGTGAAGATCAATGTGTTTTCCGATTAGGCGGTCGCATTTCTCATAAGAAAATGGTACTTTAAAATTACTGATCTTTTTAGGGTAAATATCAATCAGTTCGGAAGTTATTTTTCCTCCCGCAATTTCTTTTACCAATAAAGCAGCACGTTTTAAAGCATAAACGGTCATATTAGGATCGGTACCTCGCTCGAAACGGAAGGAAGCATCTGTTTTTAACCCGTGGCGCTTGGATGATTTACGCACGGAAGTAGAATTAAAATAAGCACTTTCCAGGAAAATAGATGTTGTTTTATCGGTAATACCGGATTCAGCTCCACCAAAAACGCCTGCAATACACATCGGAGTTGCGGAACCTTTCGTTTCACCTTCGCAGCAAATCATCAAATCATCGGAGGATAATTCTCTTTCCACCTCATCCAGGGTTTTGAATTTGGTTTTATCTGCCAGTTTTTTAACAATTACTTTATTTCCTTTTATTTTATCAGCATCAAAGGCATGCATTGGCTGTCCTGTTTCATGCAGTACAAAATTGGTGATGTCAACAATATTATTAATCGGGCGCACACCAATGGCTTTTAACCTGTTTTTTAGCCAGGCAGGAGATTCAGCAACAGTTATCCCGGAAATGGTTAATCCCGAATAACGGGGACATGCAACCGAATCTTCCACCACTACTTTAATTGTTGAATCGGTGGGTTCAGGTTTAAAATTATCTACGGAAGGTAAGGTAAGAGCGAATGAAATTTTTAACTCATCTTCTGCCGAGTTTTTGGAAAAAGCTGCCTGGCAGTTTAATACAGCCACCAGGTCACGTGCCACACCAATATGTGATGCCGCATCTGCACGGTTAGGAGTAAGGCCAATTTCAAGCACATCATCTTCCTCCACATTCAAATAACCCTCTTTTTGTGAAAAATAGTCTTTTGCCGGCATTCCGATGGTGGCATCAGCATCCAGCACCATAATACCGTCATGCGAAGTTCCTAAACCAATTTCATCCTCTGCACAGATCATCCCTTCAGAAAGCTGTCCGCGAATTTTTGATTTTTTAATTTCGAAAGGCTCACCAACATTCGGATACAAGGTAGCCCCAATGGTAGCAATTATTACTTTTTGGCCTGCAGCCACATTGCTTGCACCGCACACAATAGTCAATAGAGTACCTGTTCCAATATCAACAGTGGTAACGCTAAGGCGATCAGCATCCGGATGTTTATCCTTTGTTTTTACTTCACCAACTACAATTCCGGCCAGGCTTCCTTTTATGGTTTCGAACTTTTCTATACTCTCTATTTCAAGTCCGCAGTCAGTCAATAATTCACCTGCTGCTGTGGCAGATAAATCTGTTTTTACGTAATTTTTAAGCCAGTTGTATGATATTTTCATTTTTGATGGTAGTATTTGCTATTAGCTGTTGTTGTTACTTTTACGAAGTACAAACATAAGGAATTAATCGGGAATTTAGATGTGTTTTGTGAGCTGTGACTGGATGCCGGTTTTTTCTCCTAAGATTAACCACCCTCTGTCATCCCGAACCCATTTTTAGGGGTGAGGGATCTTAACCAGCCTTGTAATATTATCATTAATAAGATCCCTCGCGAAAAGCTCGGGATGACAGGGCTAAATAAGAATGACATTTTTGTGAGCTGTGATTGGTTGCGTATTTTCTCTTAAGATTGCACTGTTTCTATAGAAACAGGATAACCAGCCCTCTGTCATCCCGAACCCATTTTTATGGGTGAGGGATCTTAACCAGTCTTGTAATATTATCATTGACAAGATCCCTCGCGAAAAGCTCGGGATGACAGTGCGGTGTCCAGATGATATTTTTGTGAGTTTTGATTGGTTGCGTATTTTTTCTCCTAAGATTAACCACCCTCTGTCATCCCTCACCCGTTTTTAAGGGTGAGGGATCTTGACTAACCTTGTAATATTATCATTAATAAGATCCCTCGCGAAAAGCTCGGGATGACAGGGCGGTTTCTAGATGATATTTTTGTGAGTTTTGATGGGTTGAGTATTTTTTCTCATTAGATTAACCAACCCTCTGTCATCCCGAACCCGTTTTTACGGGTGAGGGATCTTGATTAACCTTGCAATATTATCATTAATAAGATCCCTCGCGAAAAGCTCGGGATGACGGGACGGCATCCAGATGACATTTTTAATAACGGCATGCGTTTTTATCATTCAATTCTGCATTATTTACTTAATTTCGTAGGGCTTTTCCAAACCAGAATCAAGCATAGCTATTTAACATGACAGATTTAATAAAAACGTTCAACTTTAACATTCTTCAATCGGATAAAGAAATTACCATCCTGCAAAAAGTAGTTAGTAAAATATTTTATGTAAGGTCTGTATTATTTGTAACCGCCTTAGTGTTATTTTTTTATTTTATTGGTAATCAGCCTGTTGTGTCGTTTTCGATTATTCCGGTAACCGTTATACTTTTTCTATTTCTGCTTAACATTGAAATAAAAACATCAAGGAAAATAACCTATTTGAAAAACCTGATCCAGGTAAACCGCGTAGAGATTGATTTGCTGAATAACAATTATGAAAACCTCAATGAAGGATCGGAGTTTATTGATAAACAGCATAATTTTTTAGCGGATTTGGATATTTTCGGAAAACGTTCCATATTCCAGATCCTGAATAGAACCAGCACCTATACGGGCAGAATTAAGCTTGCGGGATGGTTATCAACCCCCTGTTTGGATAAATCGGAAATTGCAGAACGGCAGCTCATCATTAAAGAACTGGCCGGTAAGCCAGAATGGAGCCAACGCTTTATTGCTTCCGGAATTGAAAATAAGGAAGAAGCAGCCGATAAAGATGTGATTAAAGACTGGCTGAATGAACCTGTTCAGTTTTTAACTCCTTTTTTTAAAATTGCGGCATGGATTCTTCCCGCGCTTACCATACTCGCCCTGGGGCTTTATCTGTTTGATGTAATTGCGTCCGGAGCTTTCACCGTGCTGTTTTTTATTCAACTTGCTATTGTAGGCTTTCAGACTAAAAAAGTAAATAAGATTCACGATAAACTAAGCCGGAAATTCGATTCGATTGAAAAATACATATCGTTCATTGCCATGATTGAAACAGAGCAATTTCAGTCGGCAGGCTTAAATACCCTAAAATCAGCCTTTATTAATAATGAGGTGAATGCAGGGAAAAGTATCCATAAATTAAAAAAATTGGTGGATACGCTGGATGCGCGGATGAACATAGTGGTGGCTTTACTGCTGAATGGTATTTTATTATGGGATATCAATGTGATGATTCGGATAGAAAACTGGCGCAGTGGTTATAAGCAGGACTTTTTAAAATGGATAAATGCGGTAGGGGAGTTTGATGCATTTATAAGTCTGGGACTATACAGCTATAGCAATCCGCAATATACCTTTCCGGAAGTAGTAACTGACCAGTTTATCATTGACGCCAAAAACCTGGGTCATCCGTTGATCAATGGAAATAAGCTGGTTAAAAATAACTATTATATGGAAGGCCAGCCTAAGGTAGATTTGCTGACGGGCGCAAATATGGCAGGCAAAAGTACCTTTTTGCGTACCATAGGGGTTAATCTTACAATAGCAATGACCGGTGCTCCGGTATGCGCATCCAGCTTTAGGTTTACTCCGGTAATGCTGTTTACCAGCCTGCGTACTAACGACTCCTTGCAGGAAAATGAATCGTTTTTTTATGCAGAGCTCAAACGCCTGCAATTGCTGATTCAGCAGCTGGCTGAACCCAATGGTAAAAAAGTATTTTTTCTGCTGGATGAAATTTTGAAAGGTACCAATTCAAAAGATCAGCATACCGGTTCTGAAGCGTTGATCCGAAAAATTATTCGATTAAATGGGGTAGGCATTGTTGCAACGCACGATGTGGAATTATCCTCATTAAGCAACACATACCCTGATAATGTTAGAAATTTATGCTTTGATATTACCATTCAGGATGATAAGCTTAATTTTGATTATACCATAAAAGAAGGGGTTTGTTCTACAATGAATGCTTCTTTCCTGATGAAAAAGATGGGAATCATTGATTTGGCATCTTCGGGAATATATTAGTTATAGCCAATACTTAAACAGACAATGAGACAAATAATATTACAAATGGGATTACTTAGTTTTCTGTTTTCATGTAACGGACAGAATGACCAACTGACCACTGTTGACCAATTGACCGAAAAAGATGCTCCAAAACTACCTCCTGCTTATACATCAATTAAGAAAGCTTTAAAAGAGCCAGAGAAAGTTTTGTATTTGGATTTAAGCTCGCAAAAACTATCTAAAGTTCCGAATGGCTTAGTTCAATTTAAAAACCTTCAGTATCTTAATCTAAGGAATAACAAATTCTCAGAATTACCTGCTGAAATTGCTCAGTTAGACAAATTAATTCAGTTGGATATTGCATATAATGAAAATCTTAGAAGTTTACCTACCGAATTTGATAAAATAACCAAACTTCAAGTGTTGGATATGAGCGGGACATCAATCGGCTCAATTCCGAAATTTGTTTTTAAATGCCAAGCATTCGAAGAATTGATAGCCAATGGTGCTCATTTGACCGAATTACCAAAAGAAATTGGTGACTTAAAAAACCTTGAAAGAATTTGGTTGGGGTTTAATAAAATCAAGACAATTCCCCAAGAAATAGGAGCTCTAAAAAAACTTTGGTGGTTTCATGCAAATCACAATGAGTTTGAATTCTTGCCAAAGGAATTCGGACAATTAAGTAGTCTTACCGACTTGGAGCTATCCTACAACAAATTGACAGGTTTGCCAACAGAGTTTGGCAACTTGAAAAAGCTTGAAACATTGGATCTGTATGGAAATTACATTAAAACACTAACGCCAGAATTTGGGAATTTAGAAAACTTAAGCTGGGTTCAACTAATAGACAATGAACTGACGACTTTGCCTTACGAAATTAAGAACCTGAAAAAGCTAACCTATATCATAGCGCAACGAAATAAAATTCCAGAAACTGAACAAAAAAGATTGCAGGGCTTGATGCCACATGTGACTATTGACTTTGCCGCACAATTTCAGACAATGAAATAAAGTACTCGCTATAACAAGGGTTTTGCGTTAATGGGCAGATTAGAATAGAAACATTTAGCAATTTATCCATGTCATAATAGTGTTAAAGTAGGTTAGCAAGGAAAACAAACACAGGCCTAATAAATTATATTTGGCCGGACAAGGTGACCTTTACCATTTTTTACCATTTATATGCAAGCAATGAATGATAATGAGATAGTTGAACACTTGAAACATAATCGAAATGACAAAGTTCTTGTGATACTGTATAAAAATTTAACAGTAATTAAAAGAATGATCATTACCAATGGCGGAAATAGCGAGGATGCCGAAGATATTTTTCAGGAAGCTTTGGTAGTGTTATGCATGAATGTAAAAAAGCCTGATTTTGTATTAACATCAAAACTAAGCACTTACATATATAGCATTTGCCGGTTTATGTGGAAAGATGAACTGAAAAAAAGAAATAAAATGGTTTTTTCATACATCGATACAATTACAGACACCATTGATGAAAATGCTCTTACGGCCATTCAGGAGGAAGAACAGTTGAAAATTGCAGAAAGTGTTGTGAAATCATTAGGCGACAGGTGCAAGGAGCTGCTCGAATTATTTTATTCCGGTAAAATGAAACTTAAGGAAATTGCCGAAAAAATGGGGTATAGTTCGGAAAATACCGCAAAAAATCAAAAATATAAGTGTATTGAAACAGCAAAGAAGAATTTGAAGGAAATGAATGGTAATGTTCCAAAAACATATACTACATGAGATCAGAACTACTACTTATTGAAAAAATAGAGCTGTATTTGGAAGGGAAATTAAATCCTGGGGAAACTGCTTTGTTTGAAAAACAGATGTTAGAAAATCCCGATTTGCAGGCGGAAGTTGAAATGCAAAAGCAAATTATGGGTGGGATTCAGCGGTCGCTCATAAAAAAAGACATTGCCTCAGCATTTATAAAATATAAAAAAATAGCCTTGCTGCTTAAGCTGGGAATTATAAGTTCTAGCTCAATTATACTTGGTGTTGGCATAGTTGTTCTTTTTAATCACCTGAATACCAAAACGATAGATAAGCCAATCCCAACTACCACTGTCCCATCAATTAAAATAGAGGCAGAAACCAAGGACACAGTAATCAATTTTACAGACAGCACAATTGCCCCAGGTTTATTGAACGTTTCTGATGTGTCGGATATAGGCGAGAGGTCTAAAATTTCGGAAGTAAATACCGAAAATCAGCCTCAAACTAAGGCGTCAACTATTGTTGAACCTGAAAATAATCCGAAACCTTCAGAAGAACTTTCAGAAGAACTTTCTGCTAATACCTCCGCTACCAATGAACAGCCCACAGTAACAAACCGTTCAGCTGAAGTAAGCAAAAGTTCCCCTTTCAGCCCTATGTCAGAGAAACAGAAGAAAGCTCGCATATCCAAATTTTTTCTTGACCCGGAAGCTCAAATCACATGGCTCGGGATCGATTTTTCTGAAGTGCGTTTATCGGGAAGTCAGAAAGATGAAGACAAAGAAGAAAGTGAGAAAATTTCAACTACCCATTTCAGGGAATGGAATGAGCTGGTACTTGCTGAAAAGAAAAGGTACGATATTAGTGGAGCACTGCGTCATAAAAAAGTACTATATCATACCAATTATGTAACCGGTAAAAATGATACGATACAGGTTGGGCGGCTTTTTACCACTGATAAATTTCAGCTGAACCATCTAAACAGTGATAACATTCAACGTATTGTAAATGCATACCCCCTTGAAAGTAAGGAAGGATATGGCCTGGTGTTTATTGTTGAATCATTGGACAAACTAAAGAAAGAAACCAATACATGGGTAACCCTTGTGGATATGAAAACACGTCAAGTGCTGATTACCGAAAAAATGTATGCGAATGCAGGGGGATTGGGTTTGCGAAATTATTGGGCGCGTGGTTTTCATAACACCATCAATGATATTAAAGAGCGAAAATATCCTGAATGGAAATCGAAATATAAAAAGTAAAAACCTCTGCACAAAACATAAAAACAACACCTCTACACTTGTAATGTAGAGGTGTTTGTTTTTTATACTTCATCCATCTAGAAAAAAAGAGTCTGTTTAAATTTTATAAAATTCTACGGCTACGAATCCAGCCCACATATTTCGACAAGCTCAATATGACCGCGCGCTGTCGGTCTGAGCTTAGTCGAAGACTTTGGGAAGTAATAATAAAAATTTAAACAGTTTCAAGTGCTAATTTTTTTACATTTCAATTTCTTGTACTATAAATCCCTCATTTTTCCTCCACTTCAAGTTCTACAAGCCGTTCTATATCAACCCATTATAAATTAATTAATTTTTTTTCAAATAGTAGGGTGACCTTTTTAATTTTTGTCCATTAACTTATTATAAAACAACTTTATTTATTAATAAGTAAAAACTATGAAAACTATGAAACCAACCACAAGTTTATCAGTTATCAAAACAACTGTTCTTACCAGTACTTTAATGATAATGATGTTCGCATTTACTGGCTGCGATAAAGAGGATTCGGATTCCGTTAATCAGGATAAAATTTATACAGCGTATGAATTTGATTATGATAAAAATACCGATATAACTTATGCCCGTGTTTGGTTCAGGTTTGGAAATATCTTAGGTACTCCGCTGGAGTTAAAATCACCTGCCACCATTACTTTTAATGGAAATGCAATGCCTTTTAAAAGTTCACTTTCATATTACGAACTTAAAATTCCTGGGAACCTAACAGCTACCGGTAATTTTGTGTATACCGATCTCAGCTCTAATATTTTTACAAATACTATTACAATGGCAAAAGCAATTAGTTTACCTGCCACTATTAATACCATTCAGCGTTCAACCAATAACCAGTTAACCTGTGTGGGTGATAGCCTGGGAGCAAGTGAAACGTTTAAAACCAAGGTAATGGGGCCGGGTAATGCTGATGCTCAGTACTTTACCACTACAGGAGTTGGCGCACAAAGTGTAACATTACTGAGCAGTCAATTGACTTTAGTAAGCGCAGGTACGGGCTCCATAAAGTTAGAAAGACAGTATAGCCCTGCTTTACAGCAAAAAACACTGGCAGGTGGTTCTATTACAAGCTGTTATACAGCATTGGAACGTTCAGTATCTCTGCAATAAACAAGTTCCTGTTTTTTGTTTTTCACCCTCAACCCTCTAAAAATAAAAATTTAGAGGGTTGTTTTTTGAAGATTAAATTAACATTCCCTTATTCATAAGTAAGCTGATTTTCGTGAAAACAGGACTTTGAAAAAACTATTTTTGTACAAATTCAAAGATCCATGATAAAAATAGGAGTACTCGGAGCCGGACATTTAGGCAAAATTCATATTCGCTTATTAAAAGAAATAGCTGCATTTGAAGTAGTTGGTTTTTATGATGCCGATCCGGCTGCTGCCGAATTGGTGGAAAAAGAATTTGGCATTAAAAGTTTCAGTACTATCGAATCCTTACTTGAATTGGTAGATGCGGTTGATATTGTTACCCCTACCATTGCTCATTACAGCTGTGCCTCTAAATCGATTAAAAAATCGAAACATATATTTATTGAAAAACCGGTAACCAATACCATTGAAGAAGCTAAAATTCTGATGGGCCTATCTAAGGAAGCTAATGTTAAGGTTCAGGTAGGACACGTAGAGCGGTTTAACCCGGCTTTTATTGCAGCCAAAGATTATTGCTCCAATCCAATGTTTATTGAAACGCACCGTTTGGCACAATTTAACCCTCGCGGAACGGATGTTTCGGTGGTTCTGGATCTGATGATTCATGATTTGGATATTATATTAAGTGTAGTAAAGTCAAATATTAAACGCATCAGCGCAAGCGGAGTAGCGGTAGTAAGTGACAGTCCGGATATAGCAAATGCCCGTATTGAATTTGATAATGGCTGTGTGGCTAATTTAACTTCCAGCCGAATTTCAATGAAAAACATGCGAAAATCACGCTTTTTTCAGAAAGATGCCTATGTTTCTGTCGATTTTCTCGAAAAAAAGGTAGAAGTGATCCGTTTAATGAATGTAGAAGGAGAGGAAGATCCTTTGGCAGTAACCATCGAATTGGGAAACGGCAAAGGCACAAAGCAGATTTATTTCGAAAATCCAATAATTTTACCTTCCAACGCAATAAAGATGGAGTTGGAAGCGTTTGCTGATTCAATAATCAGCAATACTACTCCTTTGGTTAGCATTGATGACGGTTATAAAGCGCTGGATGTAGCGTATAAAATAATCGAAAAAATGAAAATTACGTCAAATTTTTCAGACGAACAACGGGCAGCAAGCACTAATTAACAGTTGGAATGGGGTATAATTACAAATTATTTTTTTGCTTAGGCATCTTCCTTGTTACTGCATTTACTTCCTGCGAGGTGTATAATCCTGCCGAACCCATTCCGGCATATATCCATATTGATAAAATAGATCTGGCCACTACATTTGGTCAGGGATCAAATTCACACAAAATTACCGATGCCTGGGTGTATATTGATGAACAGTTAGTCGGCTGTTATGAATTACCTGCCACCTTTCCTGTTTTATATGAAGGCAGCCATCAGGTTAAAATTACGCCCGGCATTAAAGTAAATGGAATTGCAGCCACCAGATCACCCTATCCTTTTTTTAATTCAAGCACACAAACCATTAATTTTCAGAAAGGTACAACGGTTAATTTAAGTGCTACTGTAACCTATACTGTTTATGCCGACTTTGATTTTTTAGAAGATTTTGAAGGTTCTGGCATTGCCATAGATTCATCTGCCGGATCAGATACAACCCTTCAGCGTTTATTTTCACCCAATCCAAATGTGTTTGAAGGGGATTATTCTGGCATCGCTTACATTAATTCCAACAATAATTTTTTTGAGTGTGTGTCTTCTTCGGCTTTTGTTTTGCCTAAAGGTGGGGCAAATGTTTTTTTAGAGCTTAATTATAAATGCAACCATCCTTTTATTGTAGGAGTAATTTCACAGCCTCCTTATTATCTTAAAAGCTCATCGCTTACTTTTAACCCGAGTGATACCTGGAACAAAACATACGTTTATTTAACTCCATTAATAAGCTCATCAAGTGCTGCCTCTTTTAAAATATTTTTTGGAATGGTGAAATATGCAGGGGATTCCGATAGTCTGGCTTTCATGCTAGACAATTTAAAACTTGTATATTAGTGGACTAAAATTACAGGTTATTACTGTTTAGTTGCTGGTGGTCAGGTTATTAACAACAACGTACAAATATTATAGGAAAGAAAAAAAATGTCAATATCAACAGAGGCGGAATTAATTGGAATGAGGAAGGCAAGCGAGGCTGTTGCTTACGCATTGAAGGAAATGAGGAATTTTGCCCAGCCCGGTATGACAACTAAGGAGTTGGACAACTTTGGCGGAAAGATACTTAATGACCTTGGGGCGAAATCAGCACCTTACGTAACGTATGGTTTTCCCGGCTGGACCTGCATTAGTATTAATAATGAATTTTGTCATGGTATACCATCTGACAAGAAAATGCTGTATGAAGGGGATTTAATAAATATTGATGTGTCTGCAGAACTTGGTGGTTTTTGGTCCGACAATGGAGGCTCATTTGTTTTAGGGGCAGATGTAAACCAACACCAAAAGCTGATTGATGCTTCCAAACAAATTTTACATACAGCAATATATAATATAAAAGGCGGGGTTCGTATTTCCGACATCGGATATTTAATTGAAACCGAGGCTAAGAAAAGAGGGTACAAAGTCATTAAAAATTTGACAGGCCACGGAATAGGCAGAAGTCTTCACGAAAAACCAAATGAAATAGCTAATTATAGAGACAGAACAAATCTTACCAGGTTTAAGAAAAATTCTGTAGTTGCCATTGAAACATTCATTTCAACTACTTCCACCTATGCCGAAACCTTGCAGGATGGCTGGACAATGGTTGGTAATAAAGGCGGTTTTATGGCACAACACGAACATACTATTGTGGTTACTGACGGTGAACCAATTATATTGACAGAGATGAATGAAATATGGAATTAGCAAACCATAAAGTTCAATAATTAAGATTACGAATAAGGCAATTTTTGGCATAAATCAGATAGTAAGGCATACGTTGAATGAATAAAAAGTTACAGGTTTTAAAGTATATAATTGCCGATTTATTTTCAGCTACCGCAGCCTGGACGCTATTTTACATATTCAGAAAATTATACATTGAGCCTGCAAAGTTTGGTAAACCGGTACCCATCGAATTTGAGGATCAGTTTTTCTGGGGGTTACTGTTTGTCCCTTTCTTTTGGATGTTAACCTACACTTTATCAGGATCTTATAAAAATATTTACCGTAAATCACGCTTAAAGGAGGTTGGCCAAACATTTTTGTTTTCCATTACCGGGGTAATCATCATTTTTTTCGTGCTTATTTTAGATGATGAGGTGGTTTCCTATAAAAATTACTATGAGAGTATTATGGCATTGTTTGGTTTACACTTCGGGTTGACTGCCGGCTTTCGTTTCATCCTATCCAGCATAACTAACCATCGCATCCACAACAAAATAATTGGCTTTAATACATTACTTGTTGGTAGTAATGAAAACGCTTTGAAATTGTATCATGAAATTGAAAATAACCATGAATCATCCGGTAATAAATTTATTGGTTTTATCCATGTGGATAATAAAAACGGCTATTCAAATGAGTTAAACAAATACTTACCTCATGTTGGTGAACTATCTGATTTAAAGCGGGTTATTAATGAAAATAAAGTGGAGGAGGTGATCCTTGCGATTGAATCATTTGAGCACGAAAATATAGGTAAAATAGTTGCCGAGCTGGATACGGAAAATGTGATTATTAAGGTTATACCGGATATGTATGATATACTATCAGGCTCAGTAAAAATGACTTCCATTTTTGGTGCTCCGCTAATTGAAATTTCAAGAGAAATAATGCCGGCATGGGAGCAATCGGTAAAACGTATTTTTGATATTGCCGTTTCCATATTTGTTCTAATAGCTTTCAGCTGGATTTATATTGGGATCGCCATTGCAGTAAAACTTACTTCCAAAGGTTCCATCTTTTATAGTCATGAACGGATTGGCTGGCATGGTAAACCATTTTTTATTCATAAATTTCGTTCCATGTATATGGATGCCGAAAAACATGGACCGGCACTTTCCAGTAAAAAAGATTCACGGATTACCCCTTTGGGCCGGTTTTTACGTAAAGTCCGTTTGGATGAAATTCCGCAATTTTATAATGTACTGATTGGTGAAATGTCAATTGTAGGCCCTCGCCCGGAGCGCCAGTTTTTTATTGACCAGATTGTACAAAAAGCACCACATTATAAACACCTGCACAAAGTAAGGCCGGGAATAACATCCTGGGGACAGGTTAAATACGGTTATGCCGAAAATGTGGACGAAATGGTGGAACGCCTTAAATACGATATTATCTATATTGAAAATATGGCATTAGCGGTTGATATGAAAATTTTGATTTATACAGCCTTGATTGTAATGCAGGGAAGAGGGAAGTAGCGATTCAGCTGCAAAATTAATAGCACGCAGATAACGCAGATGCGACTGATTTTTGCAGATTTTTCTTGTTTGAAAACTGGTATGTAAGTCTCCACTTAATCTGTGCCAACCAAACTTAAACTAAAACAGAACACAGACAAACCCAGATGCAGCAGATTTTCGCGGATTTTATCCGTACGAAAAAGGTATCAGTGAATATCTGCCCTAATCTGTGTCATCCGCGTTCTATATGGGAGCTATATAAAACAATCAAAAAAGCCGATTTAGCCTCAAAATATGTTACTTTTGCCCCAAAAATTGAAGTTTTACTTAATTATTTAATCTTTTTTATGAAAAATATCTCAGTAATTGGCTCTGGAACAATGGGCAACGGAATTGCTCATACATTCGCTCAACAAGGATATACTGTTTCACTTATAGATATTTCGCAGGCTGCGCTGGAAAAAGCAATTGCTACCATCTCTAAAAATCTGGATCGGATTGTGGCAAAAGGAACTATTACTGAAGCGGATAAAGTTCAAACTTTAAAGAATATTACTACTTATACTGTTACTGCTGAAGGTGTTAAAAATGCAGATTTAGTTGTAGAAGCTGCCACAGAAAATGTGGAGATAAAACTCAATATTTTCCGTGAATTGGATAAAATCTGTCCTCCGGAAACAATATTAGCAAGCAATACTTCTTCTATTTCCATAACTAAAATTGGTGCTGTAACCAAACGAGCTGATAAAGTAATTGGTATGCACTTTATGAACCCTGTGCCGGTAATGAAACTGGTGGAGGTGATTCGTGGTTATTCCACTTCCGATGCTGTTACCCGTTTGGTAATGGATTTGTCAAAAAAATTGAACAAAGTACCAGTGGAGGTGAACGATTATCCTGGTTTTGTAGCCAATAAAATTCTGATGCCGATGATTAATGAGGCGATCATTACGCTGCATGAAGGAACTGCCGGAGTGGAAGAAATTGATACAGTGATGAAATTAGGCATGGCTCACCCAATGGGTCCGTTGCAATTGGCTGATTTTATCGGGCTGGATGTTTGTTTATCGATATTACGGGTGTTGCAGGATGGGTACGGTAACCCGAAATATGCTCCATGCCCTTTATTGGTGAATATGGTAATGGCTGGTCAACTGGGTGCTAAATCCGGACAAGGCTTTTATACATATACCGCTGGTTCAAAGGAGATTGTGGTTGCGGAACGGTTTAGAAATACACAGTTTGTAAATTAATTTGAAGCCACGAATTACAGTGATTTTTCAATAATTACAGGCTTTTTTAGATATTAGCAAACAAATAGGCCAGAGGCCTTGTTAAAAAGAACGGAGCGGGACGCTACACTCAACTGGGGACATAACAGCAGCAAAACAACTGAGATTTATACTCATCTAAGTACAAAAAGTATTCAAAAAATAGTTTCCCAATTTGATACCTTATGAAAAAAATGCGTTGTTTTAATAAAATAAATAATACGCTACGTTATAGCGCCAAGCCATCCAAAATGGATGGCTTGGCGCTATAACGTAGCGGGTATATACAAGTTGCCTGCAATATTATGACAACAACACTACGACAAATGAAAATTAGATTATTATTTTTATTCTTTGCATTTGCAAATACAAATATTCAAGGACAAGAAATTGGTATAGCCAGTTCAGACTTAAGTACAATTGTTAAGAATGGAAATAAGTATGCCATTAAAGATTACAAAGGA
The DNA here is from genome assembly GCA_040387415.1 of Bacteroidota bacterium. Classification (GTDB taxonomy): domain Bacteria; phylum Bacteroidota; class Bacteroidia; order 2-12-FULL-35-15; family 2-12-FULL-35-15; genus 2-12-FULL-35-15. The sequence continues at coordinate 1,266 of JAZKDU010000022.1, read as the reverse complement.
AAAATTATATTGGCTGATATAGATAGCATTGAACAAGACAAAAAAATTGATGCATACATTGTAAAAAAGAAAAACACCTACGGAATGTATTCGCTTTATGGCAATGAAATCATACCAATACAATTTGACAAAATTGATAGGTTTTATAATCAGTATTGGGTTGTAGAAACAAATAATAAAAAAGGAGTTTACAACATTTATAACAAAAAGAGCCTTCCAACTGTTTTTGAGGATATTATTTTTTCTTCGAAAGTAGGTGCAGAGTTTATTGTTATAAAAGACAATAAATTTGGAATATATAATGATAAATTTGATGAGATTGTACCTGTAATTTACGACAAAATTGAAAGTTTTGGAATTATAGAATTGCAATTAAAAAACAAGAAAAGTTATTTATTAGATGGCAAGATTATACATAATAATTTATTACTTAATAAAACCTTTCAAACCTATGGACAATATTTAAGCGACACAAAAACCTATTATATATATGAAGTACAAAACAAATTAGGGATTATTGATAACAATGGCTCAACTATTTTAGAACCTAGATTTGCAGATATTATTCCCAAACGGATTCAAGAAAATAAATTTATGCCAACCAACGTCTTTTTTGTAAAAAATGATGAAAAATGGGGGATGATTGACATTACAAGCAATATTTTAGTTCCAATTGAGTATGAATCTATTGATTTTGCAAATACAGATTATTTGATTGTCGGCACCAATGGAGCAAAACAATTTTACGATTTAAAACACAAACACTTACTTGATAATATTATTTTTGAAAAATACTACTATTTAGGAAAGTATTCACGAATTGAGAAAAACGGTCAAGAAACATTAATCAATAATATTACAATGCAATTAGTTTTTCCTTTTAAATATGAAAGCGTTATGTATCTTGATAATTCAAATTCTTTTTCAGTAAAATTAAATAAAAAATATGGGATTATTAACTCAAACGAAAAACAGATTATTCCAATAATATATGATGAATTGACAATTTTTTCTTGTGGGAATAAAGTTGTAGTAAAAAAAGATGGAAAATATGGTATCATTGATAATAACAATAAAATTTTATTGCCATATACAGACCGTTATATTATAGCATACCACAACAGTTTTGAACGACAAAAAGAAAATAGTTTTGAAATGGAAGTTTTTGATTGTGATTTAATTAAAATTGAAAAAAAATAAATACTGCAGGCAATCGAGTAGACGGCTCTGCCAGCAGGAGCTAGCAGAGTGCGCCTCTCACACCAC
>JAZKDU010000021.1:0-39800 GCA_040387415.1 Bacteroidota bacterium | reverse complement strand
ATACCCCAAATCTACCTTTTAATTCAATACGGTTTTGTAACATTACTGTTGCTTAATCATTGAGTAAATCGTTAATTTCGTTTTCTCTATAAAGATCTTGAACAGCCGTATAAAACATTTCTTTACCAAACGCCTTATCAAAAACTGTTATAGTCGTTAAATCCATTTCTTTTAGCCCTAAAAGGATGTTTAAACGTTTTTCATAAAGTTTATTTACGAATAAATCCATTTCTTCTTTGTAGCCAATTAATACTTGTTGTATTTCTATATCTGTTGCTTTCATATCACCCCTTTTTTAGTCTGTTGATTGCTTTGTTAACTACTTCCTGGAACTGCTCAAGTGATCTTACTAATTCATATTGGTAGCCTAATTCTTTTACTCTTTCTTCAAATACTTTTTGATCTGTAGATTGTGATCCTGTAGGTGTTTTAACTTCAATCCATAAAGGTCTATCCGGAAAAACAATTATAAGATCGCTAGCACCTCTTAAAAGCCCAGTATTGACTTTTCTTTTTGTCTCAATAGAATTGATAGAATCATTAGGTATTGATAGTATAATAAAACGTGGTGAATGGTGTTTTAGGCAATAATTATTATTAAACCATAAAACTATATCTTGCTGTATTTTATTTTCTGTTTGTATCATTTGTAACCTGTAACTTTTTTATTTTGTTTGAATTTGAGTGTAACTTGTTGATTTTTAGTTTGTTGTAACTTGTAACCTTTTTTAGCGAAATTTAAAAAACTCTATTAATAATTAGGCAAAAAAGAAAATGGTATAAATTATTTTTACTATTATATATATACTATTTTTAATATTTTAGGTTACAAAGTTACAAACCTATATAACTTATTGATTTTTAACATTTTAAGTTGTAACCTTTTTCTAATATTTTAGGTTACAAATAGGTTACTGTAACCTAAAAAGGCGGTTTTACTTCATCATTTTGCCATTTAGTAAACAATCTTATCCCTTTTTTAAACTCACCATTGATACGAAAAGTCTGATAAACCATCTTATTTTTTGTTAAAACCTCCTTAATCTCATACTTTGTTGGTTTTAATATTGAGTTTAAACTAAGGTATTCAAGTATTTCTCCTTGATTTACTACAATCTCTTTAGGAAAATTAACACTTGATTCGATAGAAAAGTGATTAAAGAATATTTCCTCAATCGGTAATACTATTTCATTCTGTTGAGTATTCGCCTTTATATAGTCGATTTCCTCCTGTGTTCTTATAACCCAATTAAACCCTGATTTGTAAAGATTATAAGCTTCAATAATTAAGGCTTTACGGTCGCTGGCAATCATATCGTAATAATCAATTATCTGAACGTTGATCGGCAGAATACGCCTATTTCCTGTAATATCCTTTAGAATATCATTCTCATTTGAGGAACCACAAAGCGCAGCAATCCTACGAAAAATACTATCCTGTTTTGCAAACGGCCTACGCTGTGTAACCCTTGTTATATCCGTTACTCGTTTGAAAGCTTTAACGTCCTTAAATCCATCACCACCAAATTCATCATCGAACATAAATAAGGATTTACACATTCTAAAAACGCTATCCTTATCCTTGCTTTCAATCTTTTCTTCAATCATATATTCGCTCAATTCATCCGGCAATGCATTACGAAAAAAAGAAGTCTTACCTGTTCCGTGTTGTTGGCCTGTAAGTACTAGGGTTAGCGGACTTACAATTCTACTACCGGAATCGCATAACCAATTGTGCATTGCGCCAACAATCCATTTTTTAAAGGCCCATTTATTATATTCAGTTTGAGGATGTATAAAGCTTGCGTAAGCATCTATAAAACCTGTTGGATCATAGTGATTATTCTTTATAAACTCCTTTAGCATATTACGCGTAGGAATTGCGCTGGAGTAAAGAATACTAAGTATATCACTAACAGGAATCTTAAAATCAAATGACTTCTTGCAATTAAGGTAAATATCATTTAATTCTTTTTCCTCCATCACCTTGTCCTTTACGTAAACATACTTTGAAATTTCATCGTAAAAAGGCGTATAAGTATCAATTATAAATTTTTGTACCTGTTCAATTTCTGTTAACTCAATATTAGCCTCTTTGCTGTAATCATTTTTTGAGGTGATAAGAAAGTTTATAAGCTGTATATCTCGTTCGCTGGCTGTAATATTGTTAGCTACCCGGAGGTTACTTACAACACTATCAACAGTTGGCGTTCCTTGAGATTTTGCAACCTTAACCCGGTTAATAATAGTTTTTGTTTTTTCAGTATAGATATCAATTCCAGCCTCTTTACAGTAATAATAAAAAGTACCAATACCAACGCCTCCAGGTTTACATAAAGCTTTCCATTCTTTAGCCTCATTCTTTTTATTTAGGTTTGGGTTGTATTGATTAATGATTTGAAAATAACGCTCACCTGCAGCCCCTAACTTATCGAATAAAGCAAAACCAATACGGATATAACGAAAGTAATCACCTTGCACTAAATCAATACTACGTTCGGTTATCTGCCTAAAAATATTATCAAAATCGTCATGGTGAAAAACATAATTTGTTGCATCTGGTTTTGGTGCAGTAAATTTCTTTACATTCTTTGGATTGAACTTATTTGCCTTATCGTTTTGGTAAACATCTGGGTCGTATGAAAGAAAACGAAGTCTGTTTTTATTCTTACACGATTGATCTATGCTGATGTTGTACGTGTTATAGTAGTAGTCGGCTAATCCATAAAAAGTATCTTCAAACCGGTTACTATCAATCTTAACGAATATACAGAACCCATCACCCCCAAAACTACGGTGAATAACGAATGTATATTTATCGTTCTTCAATTCATGGTATTGTTCATCGCTTACCTCCGTATCAATATCAATAACGATAAGATTATTTAAAGCCTTAATATTTGAAACATGTTTTGATTTTCCACTTTCAAAAACAGCCGATCCCATGATAACTTTGCTTTTAGCTTTTAGGTCGCTGTATTCTTTCTTTTTACCCTGCCCTTTGAGTAATCTCCCTTGAATAACTAAATCCTGATTTGCACCATGTTTAATCATTCCAATATAATTATCTAAAGATAAATCCGAAGCCGAGTGTCCCTCTTTGCTTTCGTAAAGTGAAAATTTATATTCCATTATATGCTACCTAGAAATTCGTAAAAATAAACCTGTTCCCTAACTTGTTTGAACTTGAAAACACAATCCTTTGTAATAATTTCTATTGGAATATTGCCAGCTGTTACGGATATAGAAAGCTGACTAAAAGCGTTTTGGTGCGCTTCTTTTGACTTTAAGCAATCGCGCTCAAAGTTGTTTTTATTGGTAATAAAAAGCTTCATAAAATTAAATTAAATTATAGTGAATATCGAGTTTTTTTACGGTTTTATCAAGTAAATATTTTATTGTTCGGTGATTATCTGCCTTTATATCCTGTTTTGATAGCAAAAGAAAGTAACATTTTTGTATCATCTTTTTTATTTTACGATCAAGTTCACCTTTTTGTTTTGCAGAAACATATGTTTCTTTTGTTACACGATAAAAAATGAACATATCCACAATTTGCGATATCAAAACCTTAAATGAAAAATTAATATTTTCTTCTTTTGAAATGGTATATTGATAAATCTTTTCCCCGTTTGGTGGGGGTATTTCACGAATTGGCGTGAGAAGATTAAGGCTTTCAATTTTTTCGTTCTTAGGCTTAGGCGTTATTTCGTAACCACAATCAGGGCATTTAGGTTCTGATTTAGGGTAAAGGAATCCGCAAGCATCGCACGACTGAACGTCTAAAGCATCTTCTTTACGCATTTTATCCTTACCTATTCCCTCCGAAAATATACGCCTCCAATCCCTTGTAGGGTCGCTCCATTCTTGGTGCCTGTCTATATTGCCTCCTCCGTCAATAAGTATAAAATTATCCTTATAAACATGATTTGTAATACGCCCACCGCGGCCTACCATTTGAAGGAATAAGGAAAGTGAGGCTGTTGCACGATTTAATATTACTGCCTCGATGTCGGTAACGTCAAAACCTGTTGTAAAGACGGATACGTTTAGAAGAACGCTGTCACGATTATTAGGATCTTTAAACCAATCAATTACAGTTTGCCTCGGTTCGCATTCATTAATGCTATCAAACATTTTTACGTTATGTCCAGCTTCTTTAAATTTTGAATACAGTAGCAGATTAACCTTTGCGGAGCTATTGAAAATCAAAGTCTTTTTGCCTTTGCATAATTTTTCGTAATTCAACAAAACATTGAAAACGGCTGAATCGCTGCTGTATTGTTCATCTAAAGAAGCTCCGGTAAACTCTCCATCGCTATCAGTTTTTAGCTTTGATTCATCTATGTATTTTTCAACAAAAGATATTTCTTTAATTAACCGGTTACGTTTTATTAATTCGTCAATATTTGGCCCTGTAATTATATCTTCATAAATTTCAGATAATGTAAAAGGCCTCGACCATTCGTCAACTTCATAATCGCAACATTCGGTAGATTCGTAATGTTGGGTTTTGCAATATTTGCATTTATAATATTTAATGCGTTTTAAAACTACAGGCGTAGCGGTGCAACCTAGTATTTTGGAATTAGGTAAATGGCTAAATAGCTTGTCGAAAATAAGAATATGGCATTCATCAACAATTAATAAACCAACTTCTTTAAAAAAATAAGGGTCTTTCTTTAAACGGTTGTTGGCGGTCTCAACCATTGCAACATAAACATCGCTTGAGTGATTAAGCTTTTTAGTTTTGCTTGTTACAGCCTCGCAAGTAACGCCAATTTGATTTAAACTGGCAATGGTCTGGCTTATCAGTTCTGTACGGTGGCAAAGTATTAAAATACGTGTTTGCTTTTTATCGATCCAATGTTTAGCAAGGAATGAAAAAATAAAGGTTTTTCCGCCACCTGTAGAAAGCTGGTAAAGTTGCTTTGTGTTTTCCTTAAATCCTTTCCAAATTTCGTTAAGTCCTTGTTTTTGATAGTCAAATGGTGTTATCATAAATAAAATAAAAAAACCTTTAGGCTGCAAGGTCTCTACTCCTATTCACCTAAAGGTTTACAATTTCTTAGTTCGGCTTAATGTAGAGATCAGCCATAAATACAATACAAATATACTATTTTATCTCTAATTTTAATTGTGTATTTGGTTTAATCTTTCTCATTTTACAGAACCATTCAAGGCCGAATAAACGGATTAGGACTGCATCTCGTTCGTGGAGAATATTTGATTGTGCTGGTGTCATTAAAATAGTTTTGTTTGTGATTGATGTTGATTTAATCTAAGTAAACCATTTTCGTAATATTTTTTATCAATCTCTGATATATCTAAATTAATACCATAATCGTGACAAGCAATTGCGCTACTGAAGCTTCCTCCGTGAGTATCTAAAACCCTCATTTCTTTTAATGACCATTGATTTAAAATCCATTTATATAAAGCTACAGGCTTTTGAGTTGGATGAATACGAATCTCTTTATTTTTCATGTCGTGTTGAATCATTCCATGCCAAGCAATTTTAACAGATTTAATAGAGTTTAAGAAACTGCAATAAGCTAATTCACCATCAGAATAAGTAGGCATTGTTACGCACTTATCCCAATATAATCTTCCTCCAGCTAAAAATGAGTAAGAATAATAATTCACGCCCCAAATTATTTGATTTTTACTAACTCTAAAAAGTTCTTTAAAATAGTCTTCTTCCGGAACTTCTGAATCCCAATTTTGATCACCATAATTCTTAGATTTTTTTGCAGATTTTTTTGCTTTGTTTTTTATCGGTGCTGTTTTTTAAATCCGCATTAATACCGTATGGAGGATCTACGATAGCAATATCGTAATACTTATCTGGAGTACGCTTCATCAACTCCATACAGTCTTCATTAAATGTTCTTATCATACCTTATTAACCTTAAATTTTAAATTATTATTTACTCCAAGCCACTTACCAGAATCCCCATCATCCCTAACCCAATGAACTCCCTGTTCTGATATCTTTCGCACTGTGTACTGCGATTTAGTTCCGTATTTATCTCCAGGGTTAAGCGATACGATTTCGACTTTCATTTCTTATTATCTTGTGAATATTTAATTTATCCAATTTTCTCAACTCGCTTTTTAATTTATCCTTTTGGTATTGCCTTTGCTCCAGGCTTATCATTAAGACTAAAGCTTTCATATCAGCGATCAAGCAAAATGTTTCACGTAATACATCCCTTTCACGAATAGCCAACCTTAATTTATATGGATACATTCTTTTTTGATCCCTCAATAATCTTAGCTTAATCCTTAACATCATCACGCCTCTAAAAGGCCTACCTAAATCCGCTCCTATTTCCTCGTCACTCAATCTGCCGTAATTGTTTTTAAGATAATCAATTTCTGATTGCTTCCATTTTGAGTATCTAGCTGGAGTTGGTGTGATTTCCATTAAGCTGTCCTTTTGATGAATAAACCATGTGAAGATAATTCCGATTGCCAATTACCCTTTCCTTTTCGCTTCAATTCAGTTTTGATGCTAAGTATTGATCTGTGATCACCTCGGTCAAACTCTTTGGTTTCGCCGATTTTCATTGTTAATAGTTTTTCAGTCATTTTTACTTACTCTTGAAAGTTAATTCTTCGTTTATGCCTCCATGCTTTTTAATAACTTCATCAATTATATCGCATGGAACCCATCCATAGACAGTGCCGGTAAGATTGCTTATATCTTCCGCAAATTCATTAATTAAAGGTTCTTCTTCTGAAGGGAAACCTATTTCCATTTTGTAGTAATCTCTTTCTACTTCTCTTGGTTCGCAATAATGACCTGCCGATCCTTGAACAGACATTTTAAATCCATCATTGCAAATAATTTGAGGCTTTACTTGGTAATCTTCACCTGTAAATGTTTTAAAGTTAAAATCTGAAATATTCATATCGTTTTTATTTGTTGATTCAAAAGTAAACATAATTTACCGAATAGTAAAGTATTATTATTGTTACAAAATAAAAATTAACGTGGCCATAAATCGCCTATTTCTGTCCATATAAAAATAACGTGGGCGTATAATAACAAAAAAAGCCTCCCATTTCTGAAAGGCTTTAATAGTAAGTCTACAATTTGTTTATTTCCCTAGAACCAAGCGTTAGGGTTTACGCTTTTAAAATGTTACTGTTACACTTGATTTATCATAAGTACAGCCAACTTTAGGAACTTCAATACCATCGCTATCAAAAATCACATCCTTGCTACTTTCTGCAACCTTAAGTAAATCCGCCCTTGACTTTAACTTTTCAGCAATTTCAACGTAAATAGGATCTTCACTATATAAAAGCTTTTTAGAGCCGTTCTTATAAGCGAATTCAACGCCATTTGAACTATCCTTAGTATTGATTACAATACGATCCCTAAAGGCTTTATCTGCGCTTGTTGCAACTTCTTTTAGCCTGGCAATATTAGCCCAAACCTTTAAAGGTTCAATCTCTCCGTTTTCAAATATTTGATTAACTAAATCAACACCTGTTTGGATTGCTTTCTTCTTAGTGAAATCTTCTTTATACATGAGGGCCAAATCTTCAGCCCTCAATGCTAGTGAATTATTCTGTACCATCAGTCGTAACCGCTTTAACCTCCGCAGCTTCGGCTGTATCTAATTGTTCTTTTGTTAAGCTAAAGGCGGATAATGTTTTTTCTAAAACCTCCGCATCCCCACTTTCTATTTTAGCGATCAACTGACCAAAAGCTTTATCTTTTATTGGAGGTAACTTAATTTCTGTATATGTCGCTTCTTCCGTTGTGTGTATTTGCTCTAGCATTTCGTCTGCTGTATAGGGCATTCCAGCTAATTCATCAGAGAAGCACAATCTAAATCCTTGAGATATTGCAACCTTTTTAGTCATGAATGCGGCCTTTTCCCAAAACTTCGTAACTTTTCCCTCTCTAGTTTTTTGAACACATTCTGAATATAAAGCTTCCCAAATAAAAGGATGAGATCTATCTTTACGGTAAATAGTAACAATTGCCTTTAAGTCGTTTGTAGCTACGCTTCCAGTTGTAATAGCATTCCATCCATCTAAAGTACCTGTTCGCTCTGCTCGCTTAATATACACCTCATAACCTGTAATTATACTAAGGTTATCGCCATACTTAGAAATGTGTATTTCTCTTTTAAACGGATTAAGATTAAATGCTTTTGCAATTGAAAGGAATGTTGTTTTTTCTCCCTCATTTAATTTGCTAGTCAAACCTAGAGCATCCAAATGCCCTATTAAAATTTGATCTGTTACCGGTGTTGCTGTTGTTAATTCTGTTGACATAATTTAAATAATTTAGGCTACGCTTTCCCTCCGATCTGCAACGTTCTTTGGGTAGCTATAGCCTGTAAATGTTTTGATTTAGGAGTTGCAGTTCCTATGGTGTAAATTTACGTTATTATTTAGGTGTTTCAAGGTAACGATGTTGTGACTTTACTACCTGTTGCAATTATAAAACTGTTTAGCAAAGCCCCTGCTACACATCGACCTAATATCTGCATCGCACTTGATATAATTTTTGGCCCATTTCATTTCTGGTATTAAGTTAACCGCTGATTTGTGGAAGTAGACTAAACCTGGTTTTGATCTTCCTGGCCTTATGTATAGACCTAATTTTGGAACAGCTTCCCATTTTAAGTATTGTTTTATTGGCTCATTAAAACTGCCCCAAATAGCTGTTTTTTTAGTCCAAGGCGAACCAAATTCCCAAGGCTGATAAACGAACTTAGGCTTCCCTAAAAACTCCTTTAATCTGCCGTTGTAAGGGTTCTCAATAATAAAAAATTTAGGTTTAGCCTCATCAATTATTCTAAGGCAATGATTAACTAAGAACATTCCCTTTTCTAGATCTCCTTTATGGCTAAAAGACTTAGCTGTTGAAAACTCTGTACATACGGGATTAGCTATTATGCCATGAACATTTGCAGGTGGATGATAATTTTCTACACCTATTTTTTGGCCAATCATTATAACCTCGTATTCTTCTTTGTTCTGTTGGTAATAATAGCTATCAGATCCTAAATCTGCACAAAGGTGTAATATTATTTTTTTCATATATTTCTGTTTTAAAGGTTACACGAATAAACCGATATCGCAGTTAGCAATAACCAAACTATGATTACCCTAATCTTTACCGCTGTTGATGTTGGCTGTTTGTGGTTCATAATATCGTATCTTTAAGTGAAAGGATTGATTCTTTGTCTACCTCGTATTCAGGTAAAGCAGTCATTGCTACATCAATGCAGTTTGCCTTTTCCGCCGCCTCATCCAATTTTGCGTTGGCGTAATGACTTGCAAAATCATTCATCAAGTCCATTATTGATTCTGAATCGTTTAGGTCTAATGCCCTTGCAAAAGTTTTATTTCCGTACACCTTTGTTATATATTCCTCTGCTGTTTTCATTTCAAGTTATCTATATATTTAATCCAATTGTTAAAGTTTTCGTCTGTCCTGTTTGGGTCGTAACCATCAGGGGTGATCGTGTGTTTTATCGCGAGCATGGTTAAGCATCCAATTTAATCCAACCGTATTCTACCAATTGATCTACCGATAATCCCATGTAGGGAAGTGCGTAGCCTTTTGAGCGGAGGCAGTCTGTTACTTCTAAAATACAAACTTCAATTGGCTTGATAATGTGATTTTTAGAGAAATTAATTCTGCTTTCTGATGGTCTTATATCCTTATCCAAATATCCTTTAAAATGTATATTATAGCACTCTAAAGCATCTTCATCTGTTATTGATGAAAGATTTTTGAGTTGTAAAACGCATTCTTGTATGTGGCTTAAATTAACATGATGAACATGAATTGGAATGTTCATTGATATTTTTGGCATTATAACTAAATACTGCCCCCAGTATTGAGCAAAGAACTTCGCTTTGTTTTCTAAAGTGTTTTCCATTTTACTTCAACTCATTAATAAATTCCAACTCCTTGTTAATTTGCTCTTGTATTACCTTTATCTCTGAATGGTATCTATGCGCATCGTATTGACGCTCCATATCATTCCCAAAAGCCTTGTAATACTCATGGTCTGGATTGTTAATTACATCAAGGCTCCCTTGAATGTCCTCTACGTTCTCAATCTTATCTAAGATGATGTGTAGGCGTTTTTTAAGTTGTTGTAGGTTCATATCCCGAATTGTTGTTTTAAGTGGTTGATTATTTTTTCCGCTTTTTCCTTGTTTATGTTTGCTCCCGCTTCATCGTTTCTTATATCAAATTCTATAAGGACTTCCTTTTGATCGTCTATATTGGATATAGTAAAATCTGAATCAGAGATGTATTTTGAATAAATTATTATGCCGTTCATAATTACACTAATCTATTCTGTTGTGGTTTATTATTTGACTGAAATGATGCAGGATTCATTGCGTTGTAAAACGCCTGCGTAACTGACAACCAATTATTATCTATGTAATCTGATATAGAATCTATATCTATCCAGCCAGACACGTAAATGTTCAGCTTTTGAATCGGATAAGTCTTAACTACTTGCCCTCTTGAATTGAAATATTCAACTTCTCCTTGTTCATTCTCTCTGGTGATATTAAAGTTTATAATCATGGTTATTTAGATTTGATTTTTCTGCCCTTTTGACGATCTGATCTCGATACAAATACCGATTGCCATTTAGTAAAGCGTTTTAACTTTTTAGGTTCTGGATTGCTTAGTAAAAATTCTAGGTTTGTCATATTGTTTTTTATTTAGTGATGTAAATGTAGGAATAGTTTTATTAAATGCAAATGTTTTATAATATATTTTATTTATTTCATAATCATTTTGCAATTACGATATATTTTTATACATTTGAATTATGATAAAAACAACAACCATTAGAATAGATGACCGAATCCAAAGTACGGCAGTATCTCATTCGAAAGAAAAATTAATTAGAGGCGGCTTTTCTGCTTATGTAGAAATGCTAGTTATTAATGATTTAAAAAAAGCTGGTAAAATGCCAGAGATAAAAAAGGAGATAAAAAATGTCGGAATCTAAAAACAGTTCATCTGGGATAGGCAGCGTTTGTTTTCTTGGCGTTGCGTTCGTAGTTTTAAAATTATGTAATGTAATAGACTGGTCTTGGTGGTGGGTAACATTACCGTTTTATGGGAGCTTAATTTTATACGCCATAATATTAGCTTTAATGTTTGGTTATATAGAATATAAAGACAGAAAAGATATCAAAAACAAAACAAATAGAACTATAAATAACCTTAAGTCTAAATCAAGATTTCAGCAAAGACTTGACGATTATATGACTCAACAAAAATACAATTAGTTTTTAACCCAAGAACCTTAAAATAATAATTATGAAAATAGGAACATCACCTTTAACAGGGATTATTTACGCTGGTAAAGTTAGTAAAACAGGATTGTGGATAGGTAATAAATCAGACGTAACCGATACAGCGCCTTTAGCCGTTGCCGAACATTTAATACAAAGAAACGAAAGAATACAGTTTAATAGGTTAGGCAAAATATATGTATTAAAGGTTGAGGAAATTGAGATATGAGAATATTAGGTTTTATAATTTTTATACCAACAATCTTTGCTTGTATAATATTTTTATTTGTTTACTGGATTAATAGCTTTATTTTAATTCCTTTTAAGATTTATAATTACGGCATTAAAAAAGGATTAAAAAGTTGGTTAATGAATAATATTTTATTTACTGAAGAGGTGTTTAATAATTTTTAATAAACAATATAATATGAAAATATTAGTTGCCTGCGAAGAATCGCAAACAATAACCAAATTATTAAGAGCAAAAGGTCACGAAGCATACAGTTGCGATATACAGGATTGCAGGGGAGAACATCCAGAATGGCACATTAAAGGCGATGCAATAAAAGAGGCTTATAGCAGTAAATACGATGCAATGATAGCGCACCCCCCATGCACTTTTATGAGTAAGGCTGGCGCAAGGTGGATGTATCCAACTGCTGGAAACGTGTGTAATATTAGATTATCAAAAGCTATGGATGCAAAAGAGTTTTTCTTAAAATTAATGAACGCTCCAATTAATTTGATAGCAATAGAAAACCCAACGCCTTTAAAAATAGTCGGATTGCCTTTACATTCTCAGTCCGTTCAGCCTTATGAATATGGAGATCCTTATTCTAAGAAAAATTTACTTTGGCTAAAAGGATTGCCAAATCTTATTCCAACTGAAATATTGAAAGAATATAAACCGTATTTACCATCAAATACAGGAGGTAAGAAAAGGGGTCAATCTTATATGTTTAAAAGTATATCTCAAAAGGAATCTAGCAAAACATTTAATGGAATCGCAAAGGCAATAGCTAATCAATGGTTTTAATATGAAACTAACTCTGCAACAACAAACGAACCTACTTAAGGGCCGAAAATCCATCCAATACGCTGCCGAATATGCGGAATGGTTTTTACATCGAGTAGGTAGAGAAAGAGGTTCGTGGTATAGTGATAAATTTAAAAGGAAATAAAATGGAATGGGTTAAAGAAATAAATGATAAGCCAGATTTTGGAAAATTAGTTCTTTGTTATTGTAGGATATATGGTTATTTTTTAGGTAGCTACAATTATATCGACTTAGGTTATGGTAATTGGCGTAGAGGTGCTGAATTCGGGATATTACCACCTGTTTATTGGGCTATATTACCAGAAGAACCGCGGATATGAAAAAGCTACTAACAACCCTACTAATTTGCTTTGCCTTATCAGCAAGTGCAGATAACCCACCTTATCCATGCGATATAACATGGCAGCAAGGCGGAATAATGTTTAGAGGCGATCTTTACCAAAATGGTTTTAAGATGCCTAAAAGAGATCAAGACATTTGGCAGTTTACTAATATTCGGCCTGGATATAATTTTAGTTACGGATGGTATCATTTAGTTTGTGGGCCGGATATGGAACAAGAAAACTTGCCCCTCGATACGTACACCCCTATTTTGGGAATAGCATTAGTTTTAATAGTATTTAGGAGAAAGATTAACATAAAAAACTTAACAAATTTGAATTATGAAAATAGAAGAAATAAAAAACGAGCTAAAAGAATTTAAAGACTTCTTTGGAGGAGAATTACTTGACATTGAAAGTGTAGCTTCTTGTAGCTCTAAAATTGAATTATCAGAAATAATAGATAGACATTCTAATCACATAGAAATGATGTGTAATGATGCTTTACATAGTTTAGAGCGTTTCAGAAGAAAAGTCGGGTTATCATTAATAGATATAGATTTAGCTATCTTAAAAGAAGATGAAATGGAAGATTTAAGAAACGATTAACTAAATAATTATACTTAAAAAAGCCACTTCATAACGAGGTGGCTTAAAAAATAAGATATTATAAATTAAAAAGAAATGAAAATAAAAGCCTGCATTTATTGCCCTTATCACTCTATTGACAATTCAGAACTGCCTAAAGATTGTGATTTATTTGGAATTAAGTGTGTTCACGAAAATCAAGAAAATATCGAAGTGTATCATGCAAAAATAAAGAATAAGTATTATAGCATTTACTTTGAATGTCCGTTAACTAACAAAGCCACTAGCATTTAAGTTAGTGGCTTTTAAATTGAATATTAAGCAGTTCAATTGGTATGCAAAAATATTACTTTAAACCCCTACAACTAAATTGGACTTTCTTTCATGCTCTGATAAACCACTTCAGTAGTCAAAGCAGACTGACCAAAGCTTAAACCGGTTAACTCTTGGGTAATATTAGTAGCAATTGAGTGAGATTCCTCTGGAGACAATGCCGAACCTCCATCCAAATGGTATTTTTCTAATATAACAGGCAATACTTTTCGAAGCCATATCTTAATATTATCATCTACATTACCAGGAATAACCGATGTAATTAAATCCGCAGCAGGACTATCAATAAAAGCCTTTATGTTCTGAACAATCTTAACAGCCAGGCTAACCTTTTCCTTTACCTCATCGGGGATTTTAGTAAATAGCTTTGCTACAAACTCCGGCCATTTAGAGGCGAATAAACCTAGGATACTTGCTAGGATCTTACCCAGCCAACTTTTTTCTTGTGACATATATTTTTTAGTTTAATGAAATTGTGTTAACCAAATGAAAGTACTGAATAGCAATAAGGCTATTACCATTACGCCAACTATTAAATCTTTGGATTTATCCATATTACTTTTTAATATCTTGAGCTACTTCCGCCGCCTTATCATTGCTTGCGTAGGTTGTTATTACGCTAGGAGCGGCAAAGAAGTTCTTAGCTAGATAAGCAATTGCAGAACCCAAAGCAACCGTTCCGATTTGTTCCCAATTAAACTTTAAAGAACCCGTTTGGATTACTTCTTGAACGACTACAGCAACCGAAGTTAAAACAGCTACCAATAAGCCTTTTAGAAAATCCCTAGCCTGTAGGGTAAATTGTGTTGATAAAATTACTTTGTTTGCCATGATTAAACCTTTTTCATACCCGCAGCTATTAACCTGGTATCGTATTTAAATTTTTTATATAAAGAACCATTATAATAATAAGCAAAGGTAGCGGCATCACCCGTTTTTAATGCGTTATCTAGCTTCTTGTTTGACTTAATAAATCTAATAGCTATTTCTAATTGATTCCACTCTGAAACCTTAGCGTAATCCCACATTTCGCCAACCGATTTAAAGCCTAATAACTTCCAATGAAATCCCATGACCTGCATTAAGCCAATTGACGTACTTTCCATTGCTGCATTTGGATTAAGAGCAAAAGCAGAATTAAATGCCTGCCATTCTAGAGCTTGTCTTTCAACTCCATTCTGTGACCAAAGTCCGCTAGGTGTATAAGGGGATTTTCTTTTAAACCATGATGGTTCGAACTGAATTATAATCTTACCATCAGCAGCAAATCCAATACCTCCAGATTCTACTTTGATTACAGCCATTAAGTTGTAAATAGCGTAACCATTATCCATAGCAAGGTTTGCTACTTGAATATTCAATAGTTTCTTACTGTCGTTTATTGCCATAAACAAATTTACAAGAAAATACTTGATAAAACAATAACGCTAAATACTGCCGATAAAATACATAGGATTAATCCCGATAATTTGTAGTAATTCATAATTGAAGATAGTTAAAAATGTTTGGATAAAAAAAGCGCAAAGGATAAACCGATGCGCTTATAAACTAAGAAACTCGACTAACCTAGTCTAATAACTAAAATGGCTCACAGCTTTCGGCGCAACCTCCGTATTCAATTTCATCTAATTCAAAATCGAAGTTTATTTTGTTATTATCTGAATAAGGAACGAATCCAGCATCAAAAGCTAATTCAGCTATTTCTAAGAATGGAGTATTATTCCTAAAAAAGTAATAAGGAGATTTATCTTCTCTTGAAGTTGGCGTGAAGTAAGAATACCTCTCTTCCATTTTATCAATCCATTTATCCGATGGGTCTTCTAAGATTTGGGTTGCTAGCTTTCTGTTAGTTTTTTTATAGCACATCTTACAGTTGCCTTGATGTTCACCTGATAAATTTAGATCGAATAATTGTTTTTGCCAAAACGCTAATACATCAGGCTTCTTAATTCCCCATTCATATAATGGATAAAACTGTTTCTCTGTTTTAGCTTTAACTAAATCTATTCTACCTAATTCATCAGCCCTTAATCCGATTGCAGTTGTATATTTCTTATGGTCTTTCCATCCTATTGACTTGGCGTAGCTTCTTATAGGGTTTGTTTTAAGCTCTCTAGTACAGTGAAGAAATTGAGTATTTGGTATACCATATTTCTGTATAACTCTTTCAAATACGATTCCGGTACGGTCTGCATCTTTAAAATTAGTTGTTGAGTGAGTTGATCCTTTCCGTTTGTTATAATGAACAACAGCTTGAACCCAAATAATAGGAATGCCGAAATACAATTCTAAATTTCTTACAAACTCTAATGTTTCTTCTTTTTCTCTACCTGTATTCGCAAATACAAAAATCATTTCGTATTCGTCTTTATATCTATCGAAAAGGAGTTTTGCCATTAATCCAGAGGTTCTGCCTCCGCTAACTGATACTAGTAATTTCTTTTTCATTGTCGAGTTTTTTTTATTAAACGAATATACACTTTATTTAAAAACACTTTTGCAACAATGTAGTTACAAAAAAAGCCCTACCTAAGCAGGGCTAAATACCGCTAAGAATAGCGACAAACTTAAACAGTTTCTTTTACGAATAATGATTTAGCTATACAAACATCACTTGTGTTTGCTTCGTGAATTTCCCTTAAACAATCAACAGTGTTCATTAATTTATAAAAAATTTCGCTTTTTTGTTTTACATTTTCCGAGCTTTCAAAAGCTTTTTCTATAAGCCATAATTCATTTTTAGAATACCCTGTTGATTTTATATCGATATCTACATAACTTACTTCTTCAGCTTTTAAATAATCCGAATCTAAGCAAACTACGTCATACCATTTAGCATTATTCACTCCTAAAGGCCATTTAATTGAACCTACAGTTTTTATTAATTTGTAATTCATATTTGAAGCTATGATGTTGCCTACTGCGCAAGCGCATGGCTCGCCAGCAATTAAAGTATCATCTTGATACGCCTTTACTAAAATGCTTACTGTTTTTTCGAATAATTCTTTGTTTTTCATAATTCTCTATTTTTTAACAAAACACAATTGTCTTGCACATAGAAAGCCCCGATTCACATCGAGGCACTGTCTAACAAAAAAAACTTATATTTTACTTAACAAACTTCATATAAAGACCTGTAGTCCTGCGCTCATTACCTACGAAGGTATAACCCGATTTAACCATTTCCAAAACCTTAGCCTTGCGCAATTTACTTTCCTTCGATAGTTCTGCCTTAGTTCCTATCTGATCAATCCAATTAACACGATGCAATAATGTATCTGGCTTAACTGATTGTGCATTTGCAGTAAATCCTATTAAGGCAAACGCTAATATTGTTAGTGATTTTTTCATAGGTCAAATATATAATGAAATTCAATATCTTTTTGTAACAACTTTGCTACGATTTGCTTTCGTATCTTTTTAGCCCAATATGAAAGCCTGCAAAGATCAATGCCCATATTAAGGGAGATACGATAAACTGCAGCATTGGTTTTTGTAGGATATTGTTATGACTAAATAGTGTAATCAAAATCAGGTTTGTTACAATTAGCAATATTAACAAGGCATTTGTAAGCAAGTAAACCTTATTCCTTAATTGCCATTTAATGTAGTAAAGA
Organism: Bacteroidota bacterium; assembly: GCA_040387415.1. Taxonomy (GTDB): domain Bacteria; phylum Bacteroidota; class Bacteroidia; order 2-12-FULL-35-15; family 2-12-FULL-35-15; genus 2-12-FULL-35-15. Next base: position 22,581 of record JAZKDU010000021.1, on the reverse strand, counting down.
TCCTTAAAGAATATTAATCTAATAATTGTCTTTACCATACTGTACTTTGCCGTAGACGCAAAATTGGTAAGCCGAATACAGAACAATCCTATAATAACAATTGTAGCGTAATTAAGTATATGCTCTAACATCATTCTGTTTCCTCCTTGTCATCTGGTAGGTACAATTTTCGTGCAAGTTTTCTTCTAAGTTCGGGAATACTAACCTTTCCGAGAGCGTCAAGGTTTTCAGATATAATAACAGCAAAAAAAGAAACGATAAAAAGGAACACCTGATACCATGCGCTATCTGGAGTGCTGTAGATATTCCATATCTTAAAACCAAGCCAGCATATACATATAGTTGCGGTTATGTTCCAGAACACAAGGCTATTAGTTAACTCCTGTTTCTTTCTTATTTGATTCATTCTAAGCATAAAACCAAATACAATTGATGCGTAACAACCTAAATGCCAGAATATGTCTGCCCTGTTAAAGGTAAGCATACTACCGCCAAGTATCATCATAAGGTTATAAATGTAGTTCAATGTATGCTTGAGCATCTGTTAAATATTACCGTATTTGTCTGCTTTAAAGATAAAAAATATAACTAACAAAAACGTTATAAAGTTAAACTCTATAACCAATGATTCTATATTAGAAACATTTAAGAAGTTATTTGCTGTAATCAGTCCGAATACGGAAAACAGTATTAATGTACAAATTTTAAGCCATCTAATGTCTGACTTGCTTTTATGATTACTCAAGGCAAATAATACAGTAGAAATACTGAATCCAAATATACATGAATTACCTAATAGCTTAAGCAATCCAAACGGTAGCAAATCATAATGCCCTATCAATATAAAGGCGTTGTAGGCCAATATAAAGATAAGGCAAGATAAGGCTATTTGAATTGATTTACACACCGCCTAAGTCACGTTTCCAAAACCACTCACCATCATTACAGACCCATTGCCCTGCTCCAGGTCCTGAATGTGTAGGCTTTGCAATTCCTCCGCAAGTAGCGGGTATGTCTTGTCCGATCTCCGGCGTTGTTGTTTCGTCTGTCATAATATTTAGTTTTTAATGATCAAAAATGTAAATGTGATGTTGTTAGTGCCCAAAATAGGAACACTAGCAAAGTTAACGGTAAAACCTGTCGTGGTAACGTTGCTTACCCAACTAGGAACTGCGGCATTTGCAGAATATGCCTGTATGGTTATCATTGCAGGAATAGATGGTAAAGTCGCGTCGTAAGTGATATTGTAAGCTGTTGTTAGTGCTAGTCCACTTACTGTCCTAATTCCCTTTATCGTGTTCTCGTTTAGCTTCTTAATCCATCGGCCCGTAGTTACATTAGCAACCTTAACGACCATTAATCCATCGTCAGCTAGAACGCTTGTTGCATCCCATTGGTAAGTACCTCCGTTCTTATCCGTAATAGTAGTCAAGCCCGAAAGCGTTACGATAACCTTATCAGTTCCGGCCTGCGCCCTAAGATCTGATATCGTGCTAAACTGCTTGCTTGCTACGGGTGTAGTTTGTGATTGAGCTGTAATGCTCCAAAACAGGGAAAATAGTAGAATTGTGTATTTCATTATGGTTTAATTTCTATTGAGTAAGTTAAGTTGTTCGTTCCGCTTGCTGGAGCTACCGTATAAAATATATTCACCGATGTAGCATCTACCGTTACATATTGAATGCCTGCACTCGCTGCATTATTTGCTATTGCGCTTACATATGAAGATGAAGTAACACCTGTTAATCCATGAGCTATTGATATAGTTGTGGCTACACCTGATCCGCTTGCTGTTCTCACTTGTTTATATCCCGTACCTAAAGTACTTTGTACCGTTGTAATTAAAGCCTCGCTAAAGTTACCATCACCGGCTTGCACCCAAAAAGTTCCTATTGCATTTGCGTAATTGCCATTAATATCCCTTCCTTTAAACCGATTTGCACTACCCGAAATGTTTGCGCTTACGGTATTTGTAAATGTATGAGTGCCTACCCAAGTTTTGTTACCAGCTAGATCTGTTTGATTGGTATTTGTTGTTACAGCGTCTATGGTTGGATTTTTAGTTGATATCGTTTTAAAGCTTAATTTCTCTAAAAAAAACTGCGAGCTTGTTCCGTATGCGTTATCTACATAGTCTGCCCTAATTTTTATTAATCTTAATCCAGGCTCTAATATAAAAGTCGAAATACTATCTCTATATTTTGAGGGTAATTTATCTGGATTTAGCATATCAAAAACCACATTGCCTTTCACAATACCGTTGCCATAAGATAACGTCAATCGTCTTATCGCGCCCTCCGAGCTAAAACCATTAAAAGTAAACGTACCTCTTTCCTTTACGTTTACAATAATATAGCTTTGATGTTTGTTACCCACTCCATTAACTAAAGTATCCGTAACTGCAAAAAGCCCTGTGGGGTAATCCGTAGCGGGATTAAAATAACCGTTAAGATTAAAGTTTGATTGAATAGGCATTCTTCTCGCTAAAGTTGAATATCCATTAAAAACATCAGTACTATAATTAGGACTTATTATTTGAGCTACAATCTGATTAGCCATTTCACTATTGCCTATATGTGAAAGGTGTAGCCCATCCGAACTAACGGACGCCCCCATCCAATCAGTATTTTTTCTTGTATCAAATAAAGGCGCATTAAGCTCTATTGCTACTTTTATAAGTGCTTCATCGTAAAGCTTTATAGTTCTGTTTTCTTCAGGTGTTTGAGTGAGAGGGGCAATAACGAAACCTACAGCGACCCCATTATTAATAGCTCTTGTTGCCATTAATCTAAGATTGGCTATAAATGTTTCGATAGGAACCGGCCCACTTGGATAGCCTCCGTAATTATTGGCATCATTTGGAGCGTACTCTAACATTAAAACTCCATTTGTAGGTACACTCCATCTCGTTAATCCCTCTGTAGTCCTATCGCCTGGATAGCCATGATTTAAAACGGAGATATTTAAATAACCTAATGTATCTAATAAAGCCTTTGTTGCTTCGGGATATGCTAGATTATCTCTTGAATTTGAGCTTCCATTTAACGGAACTACGCCTAACCCATTACCTCCCTGTCCGTATGTTAATGACGTACCTTGGAATATAATATTTAAAGAAGTATTGGTTTTTATTTTTTGGTTTACCAATCCCCAATTGTTGGCGTTTTTTACCCCTGTTTGAGTTGCTATAGCCCGCAACATCTTAGTCGTAGGCAAAATAAGCGATTGTCCTGGAGAAGAACCTAGGATTTGCAAGCTATCACCTGTTTGGTATTTCCGCACACCATATGAGTTGAACTGCGTCTGCCCCATTGCAAGGCTAATCGTCATGGCAAATAATGCCGAAAGTATAATCTTTATTTTCATGTTTTAAGCTTCTGATATAATAACCTCTGAAAGGTCTGAAATTGTATAGTTTCCTATTCCGCCAGGGAAATCCGTTCCGTTAACATTTATTGGTATAGTTCCAGATCCTAGTAACTGAAATCCTAGAACATCACCAATAACAAAGTTTGTAAATAACCCAGATGAGTTAGGCTCTACTATTGGCCCTCCAACATATCCTCCGTTCTTAGTCCAAGTAAGTTGATAGTTAGGTGAATTATTAGTAATCTTTAAGGCGTTTGGATCATTACCATAAATAAACTCCTGTCTTTCGCCTGTAGCCATAGGGATTCCGTTAATAGATCCTGATCCCGTTTGTGTTAACGTAACCACAACGCTGCCGCTTGAATCGTAAACCGTATAAACAAGCCGTTGCCCATCAAGTACATTTGCCGAAATAGCCTGCCCTGCAATAATAGGATTTTGTACGGTTTGGCCTGCTGTTAAGGTTTGAGTTCCAGATAATGTATATGTTGTATCTAAAAGGCTATTGTTTACCAACTTGTAAGTATCAGGCAATACTACCGCAGCTTCCCCAACATACCAAATAGTAATATCCTGCGCTCCATCAACAGCAACATTACGGCCTGCTTGTGCGCCTCCTGCCTCTGTCCATAATGTAGCTCCAGAACTATCCTTGCTTATCTCTGAAATCGTAACCTGTGTTCCTGTTAATCCGTAGTTAACGTAGCCATCGGTAATATCTGCCTGCGTGAACGTGGCTTTATAGACCGTTTCAGATTGTCCGCTTGTTGCTGCCATTATCAAAGTAATAACGGTTTGCAGATCTGGTATTTGATTTACGTTAATTGGATCACCATTAGCGTCTAAAAAATGAAAAGGTTCTTTGTACTTTAAAATATTGCCTATGTCAACATTTCCGCCGTCTAGTCGGTCTATTTCATCAACCTGTAAAATCCTTAATATTTTATCTCTACCCTTTGCCATTAGTCCTCAATTTTGGTAATGTAAACGGATATGATTGATTTAGGCCTAACATCGAAGGGAGTAGCGTCACCTAGATATTCAGTACCGCCTAGTGTAGGTTCTCCAGATCCCTTTGCCATTTCGTAGTTTAATGATTGAGTACCTAATGCCCTTGCCCTTGCTAAAGGCTGCTTTCCATCTGGAACATTTGTACCTGTAGCGACATCTCCAACATACATACCTAATCTTTCGTGAGGCAGATTAGCCTTAGATATAACCTTACTGTTAGCTCCTGTTTCAGTTCCGATAGCCAAAGGATCAAGTCTATTCCATCCGATAGCGTAAGCATCATCACGAACAGTTGTGCCGTTACTGCCGGATATAGCCCACCCCTTATATTTTCTATTTGTATCGCCTAATCCTGTAGATAGATCAAAGTCTAATTCTAGGTCGCCTTTTAATGTATCGTAAATAATTGTAGCACCTTTTCCTAAAGGATTAACCGTAACCGAACCGCCACCAATAGGAACGTCTGGTTCGTCTAGTTGATCGTAAACCAAATATATTCTATCGGCATTAATTCCCGTTCCAGAAAGATAAACCGTTGTAGTCCCATCGAAAGGAAATGTAACTTCATATTCATCCCCATCGTTTTTATCAACTAAGATTTGGCCGATATCAATACCTCCTGGCGTAGTTCCGAGATTAAGGGTAAAATCTGCACCTGATTTATAAACAATGACTTGCCTTAAAAAACTATCAGTTGTAAAAATGCTACTAATCGTTTGATTAGCGGCGACATTAACTAGTTTTACAACTTTCTGCATTGGCTTAAATGTTGCGCCCGATGGATTAGGCTGTGTTTTATATTTTAGAAAATTATTATTGTCGCTTGGTTGAATATCCAAACTTCCGTAAATATAGTTATTTTGTGGATTAACTTCCACCTCAAATTCAGCTTCGTTTAACGGCGTATAATAAACGTTATCATAGCTAACTTGATCGCATTGTGAAATCTGGTTAATCTTATCGAGCATCCATAATGGAACAGGCCACGGATCACCAACGTATATTTTAAAGTTACGGTAAGCAACCGATGATAATTGCGTAAGGTTTTGAGGCTGATCGTTAAATGTATTCCTATCGTTCTTTGGGCTATATCCATTAATATAAGCCTCTACCAATAATTGAAATTCAATATTCGTATCGAAAACTACATCGTAGTTATTTTCGCTATGCTTATATTTTATTAACGTTGTATTTGGGTGTGATACCTGTACGCTTATAGGTTCTGATTCAAAGTTGTTGAAACGTAACGAGTAATACCCAACGGGTAAGCCAGCAAATGAAAAATCTAATTGATAGATTCTTAAATCTGGTAATCCCGTAAGTATTAACGGATTTAAAGCCCAATCCGCTTGATCGACTAAAACGCCTTTTTCATTAACGAACTGAATTGGATCTGGTAAAGTATCAGTAATGACTTGCTGAATAAGACGCATTGATGTTGTAAACTTTTGAAAGTAGCAACGTTTACTTTGATCACGCCTTAACTGTTTGATAGCGTAGTTGCCGTCAAAGCTATTGTTTATGTCGGTTTTATCTATCCAACGCAACGGATTTATTAAAGCTGGCGTTCCTATCATTTAATCGTAAAAGTAGCTAAATTATATTTCATTATCAACCGTCAATAACAACTTGCATTCCCGTTCTGTATTTTTCGCCAAATCAACACCTAAATCCAATATAAAACCGCCGTATGTAATACCCTGCCAAATGAAAGGAATATAACCGAAAGGCATTAAGGTAGCTAATTGCATCATGTTTCTAGGTAATTTGAGTACTACTGTAGCTATTATAGGTTTAAAGTAAGGGTTGTCTAAACCCGAAATAAGAACATCATCTTTTTCTGCTACTCGCCCATCAACAGGCGAAATCGTTATTAATTCCTTATTCTTGCCAGCAGAAGCGAAATCAACATAACGGCTACCTAACTTGTCCATGATAGAGCGAATATAACCACCATGGCGAAGTAAATTTTTCTTAGGTGTAATGCGTAAGTTATAAGAACCTTGCCCTGTTTCGTTTGTCGGTAATCCTGTTACTGAAGTATAGCTACTTCCTAATATCGGTCGGTAATCAGTTCCATCAAAGTAACAATCTACCATAAACACATCATTATCGCTCGATGTATCATTGGTTTTCTTAACGTAATCAACACGTATTTTTTCTATCCCATATTGATCTGCTCGGTACTTAGAACGCCAATCTAATTCATTAATTATCCGAGTAACAGGTAGTGAATATTCAGATAGCGAATTATATTCATATTGTCCGTCTATATCATCCGTATTTTCATCATTGTAACCGCCTAAAATCTTGTTCGCTGCATAATCTGTAGCTACGGTAAAAGAACATGACTTAGCGTCTAATTGATTGCATATTGAGGCATTACGAAAGAAGTAATACAATGTTTCCATAATCAAAACGCCCCCATCTAAGCCAAATCCAGCACTATCAATAGAATTGAACGTATCAAAGAAATCCCTAAATGAAGATTGAATTACAGCGTTTTCAATTTCCCTTATTCCATTTCCGGAAGTGATGATTAAGTTGCTCCAGCGATTAGAGAAGTTTAATCCAAACTTAGCGGTTGCCTTTGGTGCGATGCGCTTAATAATACGATTATATAAATCTTCAGCTTTTATGCCCTTACAGTTTGATGGATTTGATTTAGCAGAATAACTTATATTCAAATCGCCCTCTGTTATCTCTAGTTGATTTCCTACAGGAAAATTATCCGTTCTTGCATAAATAAAAAGCTTGGTATCTAAAGGTATATCTGTTTCAAACTCAAAAGGCACGTTAAAATCTACTGTCTGGATTTCTAACCTAGCAATCTGAAATATATTTACGTTACTATTATTTCTTATATAGATGGATGCGTATTCATTATTGCCTACTTTGCCTTTTACGAAACCACTAATTTTAACCATTAAAGGCGTGTCTTTATTTCCTTTAACAAACCAATTATCAGATGTTGAAAATATACTTTCATCTGAAATATTTTCTTGTTGCTCTACATTTTGAACAGTAATGAAGCCCGATTTAGTTTGATTTATTACCAAATCAATTGATGGCATAAACCTATCACTTGGCCCGCTTTCGTTATTGAATATGCTTTGAGATGATTCGGAGAATAAAACCCCAGGCAAAATCATATTAACAACATCTAAACCCGTTAACTCATATTCAAACTTGGTCGATTCCTTTGCCTTAATCAACTTAGAAACTCCGCCGTCCATCAATATAACGCTTACTGTTATTCCGTCATTATCATATTGGCTAAAGTCTAATTCAGAATTGTATATTTCCTCGTAGGTAAATGACTTACGGTTAAGTTGCGTAACCTCTAATATTACCTCGGCCTCAAATGAGTACTTTAGAAATGCTGCTTCAATAATAGACTTTCCATCAAATACAAAGTTGATAGGTAGCGATAAGGTGCGCAGCATACCGTTATAGTAATTATCTCTTGCTAACTGGCCTATCGTGTCGGTGTCCCATCCTTGAGGCGAAAATATAAGCTTCGATCTGTTACCCTCGTAAGTAAGGTAATATTCAAACTCATTTTGAGGTAATAGTTTCATATCGGTAAATATAAGAAATCCCCTACAAATTAATGCAGAGGATTTAAACCGCTAAAGACTTAGCAGAACTTTAACGGAAATAATTAATAAAATCAATATCAATCTTTAAATGATAAGAATTTATTATTGTAAATAATATGAAGCAGAATGCTACTAATGAATTAATCCAATGTAGGGCCGTATAAGCAAAACTATATTTAAAAAGTTTTGATATTGGCGCTATTATTATAAACTGCAACAACAGGAAAGATAGAAATATCTGCCATTGAAAAGTAAAAAGACCCACGAACATCCAGCCAAAAATAAATATAAACAAAATTATCATAGTCATAATTCCATTTTTTTGTTCCTTTGAAAGGAGGTCGTATTTAATATTTTTAGTTGATTCTAAAAGCTTTTCTCTTTTCTTTGATTTTTCAACTTCTTTCATTGGGGCTAATAACCATTGAAGTTCTTTAAATAGAAAAACAATAGATGATAGATAAAAAATAATTTTCATTTTGCTAAGTTTTAATTGTTCAACATCGAACATTCAAATATACACCACATAAAGCAATTAGCAAAGTAACAATGTCGTTACGAAAGATTTCTTTTAATGTGCCTTTGTAAATTACTCATTTTAGTTTGGGTTGCTTTCCATCCACCTTTAGTTACTTGAGTGCTGTTAATTGACTGATCGCCGAACGCCTTGGACAATTTCTTCCCTAATCTGTCATTACTCGCTATCAACTGCCCCCAAGGCACTTGTTCCGCGCCTGCGAAATTATATTGATCTGGCTTTGCCATCATACTAACCAATTTATGATGCGGAATAATCTTAGTGCCTTTATTTAAGTAGGTTAAAGTAGGCTTATTAGGCGTTAACTCTGTGCTTCCATCTGGATTTATTCTACCCTCTGCACCTTGCTCACCAACCCACGCTAAACCCTCTGGACTGTTATTTGTTCCTTTTGCAAACTTAGGTATAGGCGTAGCGATTGCAGTAGCTAAACTCAAAGCTCCTAAAGCGGTAATCAAAGGACTAAACACAAATCCTAAAACACCCGTTTGGCCTATAACCTTTATTTGTGCTAAAGCCGTCTGTATAATAATTTGCGCTATTGCAGCTGCTTTATCGGCTTTGGCCTGCTTAATCTTTTGTTGTCTAATCTTTTCATCTAGGATGTCCTGCTGTGCTTGCGCCCTTGCGTTTATAATTGCAATCTTATCGGCCTTTTCTTCCTCACTTAAAACACTATCATTAACATTCTCAATATCCTGCGATTTCTTTTTATTCAATGCCGCAGATTCATCAGCTAAAGCGTTTAACCTCCTAGTATAAATACCATCAATTAACGCTTTACCAAATTCTAATGTTTTTTCGGTTAACTGCTTGATGCCGGCCAATTCTTTTTCAGCTTCTTTCGTTCTTTCTTCCGCCGTTTGCTTAATCTCTTTTCTTTGAAGTTGTGCCAATTGAATACGTAAGGCAGAAAGTTCACGTTCGGACTTCATTAAAGCCTCGTTTGTACCTATACCAATATCTAAATCAGAGCTTTGAATATCGACTATTTTGGCCAGCGTTTCAATCTGAATAGCTAAACGATCTTTTGCGTAACTTGATTCAATAGTAAACAATTCGCTTTCGTATTGCTCTTTGTCTATAATACCTTTAGAATATCTGTTTTCTAAATCAATAGTGTCTTTTTCACGAATAGCTTCAAGCTTTTCAAAAGCATCGTTATTTGAGTTGGTTAATTCTTGAACTCTTAATTTTTCAGATTCATTAATTAATTCTAACTGCTGCTTATTCGCTTGATCTACAATTTTTAATCTTTCCTTTTCCCCAGCCCTACAAATAGCGTTCTTTTTAAATTCATCATTTTCAGCTAAGACCAAAGAGTTTTCAATAAAGCTATCTAATGCGCCAAAACGTTTTTCATAGCTTTCTTCCTCATTCTTAAATATTAATTCAGACTGTTTTATGATATCTTGTAATGTCGTTCCGAAATTCTCTGGGGCTTCTTTTATTGCCTTTTCTTTTTTACCGACCTTCCCTTTGTCAGGAGTAAAATCTGAAATATCAGCACCTAATTCTTGCTGTTTTACGATATTTTGAACTAACGCTAAATTTCTTTTGTCTAATATCTCGCTATCTCTTTTAGCGTCAGTAACTTTTTTGGCTGCTAAAGCCTGCCTTTCCTCTGCTTTTACAGCCCTGTCCGCAAGCCCTTGTATCGCAGTAGAATAGTTAGGGTCTTTCATTTTAGAGGTAGCAGACCTAACAGCAAGACGCTCTTTATCATACTCTAATAACGCTTCGGAAATAAGTTCGTCATTTGCTAATTGCCTTGAAACATTTTCGGTTATTTTTTGCTCACTAGCCTTTGCTTTTGCTGTTGCGATAATTGTTTTTGTTAACCTTGTATAAGCATCATCAACTTTTCCCAACTCAATTTGTTCTACCGTATAGTTTGCGAATGTCTTAGGGTATTGATCCTGAAGCTTTTTTGCTGCATTATATCTTAACTCACTAGACAAAGCTACGTTTTGAGCTGTCTGATAAAGTAGTACTAATTGAACGATCTCTGCTTGTGCGTTTTGAGTACCCTCTAAATTCGCATTTGAAACTTCTTTTCTTGCCTGTACTAAATCAACTATCTTTTTCTTAAATAAATCTATCTTAGATATGTATTCTATTATCGGCCCTGTAGCAAAAGCAATAATTCCAGCGATACCGATACCAGGCAAAATATTAGCCGCTGATTTAAGTAGCGAAAAAGAAGTAGATAAAGCGGATGTTGATACCGCTGTTACTGTGGTCGCTGCGTTTAACGTAGCAACTTGGGCTGTTAGCCCTGGTATAATTTGCGTTCCTAATCTTATTCCAGCTGCGCTTGTTCTTTCAGCTACGGTTAAAGCTGTGTATGTTGCTGTTAATCTAGCTAAAGCGGCGGTTCTTTGGTCTATTGATCCTTTAGCGGCAATAGTTTCAATAGCTTGCCTTTTTATGGCGGCAGAATTTGCAGCAGCTGCCACGCTTGCTTGAGTTTCAGTTAATAAAGCGGCCGCTTTAGCCTTTGAATTACCCTTAGTAGCAGCGGTATTTGTAGCAACTTGTACGGTGGTTTTCTTTATAGCGGCAGCGTAACTTGCTTCTTGCGCTGAAATGGCGTTGTTTCGGGTTTGACCTTTCTTAAACTCTTCTGATTCCCTTTTCTCTCTTAATTTTTCCTGTTCATCAATTCTTTTTATCCTTATAATCTTAGCTTCAGCAGCAGCAGCCTCCTTATCTTCGGCTGCTTTTCTTTTTGCGTCAATAGCGTCTTGCTTTCCTTGTTGCGCTTGCCTAAATGCCGCTAGCTTTTCTTCAGCTAATTGAGTTTTGGCTGTTGCCGCCGAAATAGCCTCTTGAGCTTTTGCTGCCTGTTGCGCTTTTTTTTCGAAATCTCCAATACCTTTAGAGTTGCCAATTTGATCTGCATATTGCTTGGCTACAACAATACCATCTTGCAACGCCTTGTTGTTAACGTCAATTGCTTTGCTTAAATCAGTTAATTGCTTAAACCCTGCCGGGCTTACAAATTCCTCTAAATACTGTTCATTTGGCATAACCTACGCATTAGCTTTTTTATAAACGCTAAGATAGGAAATATATTCGATTACGGTTGTGGTGCGTGGATTGATTGCAAACCCGTTAAACTTTGAGATTATCGCTGCCTCATCAAGAAAATCCGATTCAGTTGATTCTGCTTTTTTGGATTCTGTTAAGGTATTGTATTCTGCAATATTATCGGCCAAATCTATATGTAACGCCTTACTCTCATTTATTATTTGCGTCATATCATCCATTAACGATAGGTTGCTGTACTCGTAATAATAACCGTATGATTTAAGCGTATCAATTGTTGGCTGATAATCGGAAACGTTTAAGTTATGTTTGCTACAGTTATGCAATACGGTTAAGCATGATTGAATAAGGTTTATAGTAAACTCTAATCGCTTAACTTCTTTCAATAACTCTAATATATGATTGCTTTGAGTTGATGCGCTTAAAACGCTGTATTCCTCAAATATCTTATCCCAAATTGGTTGAAGATTAGTCTTGGTATGCAGAAATGTTGGCTTAATATGGTGCAGGTATTTCAGATCATTAAACACAACTATCTTAATGAAGTTGTACAATGGCAAATCTGAACATGAGCTATATGTGCGTGGGGTTAATATCATTTACGTATAGGCTTTGATAATATCCACGCACCAATTATAAGCCATATTGCAGCAAAAATAAGACTTATAAAAGCTAAAACCAAAGCCCATGTTTCTTGAACTTTAAATGTTAATATGTAAATCATGGTGAATGAATACACCACAATTAGCAGAAAGATAACTATTCTTTTAAACTTTCCCATAATTATTTGCCCCTTGCTATCATCGCTATTAAAATCCCGTTTGCTATTGCTGTTAATACACTAATTATAATCTCGAACATATCTTTTTTATTTAAACCTTAATCCTGTAATTCTAGTTATATAGGCCTGTAATTCGGGCCTAACAAATTGAACGTAATATAATTTCTTATTATCAACAGTTAATCCAAATATCTCTTTGCCATCTCTCGCCTCTAGTTTGGTAGATTTACCATCTACAGATCCGAATATTAATGAGTTAGTTTTTACCTGTACATAAAAACCCTCTTGAAATTCTCCTGTATCATAAAAATCTGGTCTACCTAATCCCGGTGATGCGTTTAAGAAGTTCTTATATTCGGCATATTCACCGCTTTGGTAGGCTTTAAGGAAAGATCCATCCGACTTTTGCCCCTTTAATCTTAATTGATTTTGATTTAACTTAATTGCCTCGAATGCGGTAGACTTTAACGCTTCTTGTTGAGCGTATTGCATATTTAATGCATTCATCCTACGTGCTAATTCTGGCAATGTCATAATCAAAGGTAGTTAAAAAAAGCCATTGGGTAAACTACTCCCAACGGCAATAAACCTAAAACAAAATATGAAAAACATCGGGACGATGTGTAGCGGGTAACGGATTCGAACCGCTGACCTGTAGGTTATGAGCCTACCGAGCTAAACACTGCTCTAACCCGCTATATTAAAAATCTTTTGTCTTTCAATCTTAGCACCACGGAGTAGACTTATTAGGTCAGCCCGTTATTTCAGCATCGGGGACTAAAATCGTCAGACAGTAAAGCTCTCACCTAAATAACCCACTCCGTAAATTAATACAGTCAGTGGGTTTCTATCTATCGGCTACTATGTTATTCATTTCTGATAACACTACTAATATCGAAATAAGTTTTCGTAACTAAAAGTCACAATGTTGTTACTTAATGAATATAGTATTTTAAATTTCCACCCAAAGGATAAGCTTCCATTAGCCGTTTAAATATTTTTAGTGCCTTGTAATCAATAAACCTATCATACAAATCTATTGAAATACTATAATTTCTTTGTTTGCAATTAATCAAAACCACTAATTTTTTATATTTAATTCTAAAAGATATGCGATCATTTTTGAAATCATCTCCGTTATAGCCTTTAAGAAATTCTACCTCATTTTCCATACCTCAAAAATAACAAAGCCTATCCGATTTAACGAATAGGCCAAGTAAATTCTTTGTTACAAATACTATTTCTTATTTGCTTTATCCCAAATCTGCTTTAAGGGCAAATCCTTGTGATGTTCAAATGCAGCTAAGAAATCCTCTAACTTTGTGCGCTTCAAATAAGCCTCGTCAAATGAATACGCTTTTGGAGTAGCTCTTTTCATTATGCAGTAACAATAGTAGTCGATAATGATTCGTAGCCAATAACTCCAGCCGTAACCAGTTTGCTAACTGCTGGCAATGTCAATGTTAAAGGCCCTGTTGCTGAATAATCTGGATCGGCAGTATCTAATGTAATTGTCCAACCTCCAATATTAGCGTCAACAACAATCGAAAGTACATCTACCTTTGTTGCAATTCCGTTTACATCACGCCTTACATCAATATCTCCAGGAGATAAAGCTGCAATTTGTGCAGAATATTGAGCGTATAAATCTGTTTTGTTACATCCTGCGTAAGCCTTAAATTTAAATACGGCAGCAGAACGTACGCTAACCTGATCTAATCCAATGTTCTTTAATCCCGATAATGCACGAAGTTCACCTAAATTAAGGCCAATCCAAGCAACATCCTCATTCAAGTAATTAGGGAAGAAATCAACACGATAAGCATACAAAGAAACCTCTGTGTAGGTAGCCATCTTAAATTTATCTGTGTAGATAAAGTTAGCCGGAATACCTTTTAAGTTTCCCTTTGCAGATACTCCAGAAGTTGTGCCGTAAAGATTACCGTTAGCATCAACCACTAAGAAATAGCTATTACTATCATTATTGAATTTACGCAACTGATTCGATAAGCATAAAGCACCCTTAGTGAATTGGAACATCCAATTGTATATACCGTCATTAGCGGGTACACTTGTTCCAGATGAAAAAGCCTGAAAGGCTGGATCTGTTGAGTTGTCCGTAAACGCTACCTGTTGAGGATACGGGAAAATACGTGCGCTTGCTAAATCAGCAGAAATAGCCGCCTTTAATGCCGTCATTACGGTTTCCTTAGTTGCCATATTAGCGGCAGTAAGTTCGAATGATTGAGGCACTTTAATAATGAATTGCGCAAGCTTGAAATCCAAAGGGCAATCGCTTACCCCTGTATTTGCACCGCCTGTTACGCAAACTGTTGTGTTTAACAAACTCATATCTTTAGTGTTGTGGTGACTAGCACCTGTTTAAATAATATCTTAATTCTAGGTTTTCTATACCTAATCCATCTACAAAATCGCCTAACTTGTTTGCCTCGTTGCCTGAAATGGTATTTCTACCCCAATAGTAGTGTCTAATAGCGGTGTGCTTTATCCTTTCTGCTGGCCCAATTCCTATAAAGGCGTTACCCCGTAAACTTAATTCATCTAAAAATGCATGATAAATTGGCATAATAACACGCTTAAAGTTAAGCTCTAAACGCTGTTTTGCCTTAAAATCTGCGTTCGTTCCGTAAACAATTGCCATGTTTAGTTTTAGGTCGGAATAATCGCCAACCTCGCCAATAGGCTCTTTAATGTCTACGAAAAGACAAACTAAGGGATACTTTTTATAACGCCACTCGTTTGATTCGGTCTTTTGCGTTAACGTTTCTATTATCTCCAAAACTGTTCCAAATTCATAATGAACACCTGTAATAGCAGGGTCGATAGCTTGCAGTTCGGTAAGCATCTTTACAGATACCACTTCGACTATGCTGCCTATTTCATCCTCTATGTATTGGTATGCCATTGTTATAAATTTAAAACGCTAATAGGATAATAAATTTCATTAACCCCACATCTCGAATGCCAGAAATAATTATTAAACCAATTAGGGGCAATCCAATTTGGATAAACTGAAACATCGAGATCAAACTCTCTATTCATTTTTACCATTTCGTTCCATGCCCTGGTCATTTTGTTATTCCCATCAACAGCGTTGGCATTTTCTGCTTTTGGCTTAACCTCGCTAATCCCCATAGATTTAGTGTTTTCATTACGCTTATACCAATAATAAATATAATTTTTCATCATATCCTTTAAATCGGTATTATCACGTAAGTTATCCCACTTAGTCTGAATAGGATCTTCAGTAAGCCCGGTAACAAAATCATTAGCCAATTCTAACCCCAGCAAAGACCTTAAAAACTTAGGTTCGTACTTATCAATAAAATCCTGTACAACGTTATGTTGGTAAGGGTTTTCAGTTTGTGCGATAGTAAGTTCAGCGGTAAAATCTGCTGGGGTTATTATAGTTGGCATTTTTGTTTTAATTATGCTTTTGTAGCAAATCCAAGTTTTAAAAAAGATTCAGCTAATACAGTTGAAGCTTCAAATTCCTCGCCATCTTCATGGTACGGAGCTTTTTCAGTAGCGATAAGCTTTACTCTTTTTGTGATATCTATGATTCCCTCTGCAGGAACAAAATCCTTGTTTGTTGCCTTTACTAATTTTTCGTCTGCCATAATTATACTGCTGGTGTTAATGCTGTTTTAATATTCGCAAAAGTGTCGTAAATAAACGCTCCCGCCCAATTCGCTGAACTGTATTGGTGAATTCTCATTTCTCCAATAACCGTTACTAAGTTTTTAGAGAAATCATCATTTTCCCAACCCCAGGCAATAAAGAAATCTTGATACATCAAAACTTTATATTTTGTCATATCTCCGATTAATAAATAACCTACAGCGATGTTGTTATCCTCGATTACAGGAACCCCAGCGATAACACGACCGTCGGCAGTAGTAAAAGGAGGCAACATGTAAACACCACTATCATCCGCTTTAGCTAAGTCCATGTTGGCAGCATCAATAGGATTTACGAAAGCGACAATATCTCTATCGAAGTTTAAGCTTACCAATTGCGCTTTTGCAGCACGAACGGCATCAGCATTGTTTGGATTTGGAGTTTTAATAGTTGTTAACGAGTAAGGGCTTGCGATGGTTGTAACACCTGCTGGAGATGTAGAAGAAACTGCACCTGTTAATACAGCGGTATTAGCAGCCATTTCAACTTCATAACGTAATTCTTGCTCGATCAAAGTCTCCATTCCCTGTACATCGTAAAGAAGTTCAGTAGAAGCTTTCATTCTTTCGGCAACCTTTTTAGGGTTTGATATTTCGCTTACCAATTCAAATGATGCAAGAGGTTTTAAAACGCCTTCACCAATAAAAGCAGCGTTACCTTGTTTGTTGGTTTTGTTAACCCAAGGATAAGCCGGCAAGCCTGTCCGTCCTTTAGCTAAACGATCCCAAAAAGTAGGTTTTTTACGAACCAAATCAATAACCTCTGCGCCTTTTGCAATGTAATAAGGAACAGGTGCGGCAGCATTTGCAGCTAATGTCATTGTTGCAGCGGCACGAATGTTTAATGGTTTAAGATCGGCAGAACCACCAGCTTTAATTTTAGCTAAGGCTTCTTTGTTATCTTCTTGCCATGAACGAATTTGATCGGCTGTAGATTTAGGCTGTTCGTTATGATTGCCCTTTTCTTGCAATGCAGTTAAAGCTACACCTTGAGCTTTAAGAATTGAGCGAATGCCTTTATCGTCATCGCCTAACATTTCTTTTAGTTTATCAAGATCTACGGTAGGCTTGTTATCCTTATCCAATAAACCGATTGAGCGTAACTGCTCGTTTACGTCTTTACCTTCTGGTAAGTCTGTAAATCTTTTCTCTAGGTCTTCAACAAGCTTTAAATTATCGCCTGTTAATCCCTCTTTGTTAAAAGTGATTTTCATCTTTTTAAAATTGTGTTAAATTTAATTTATATCCACCAATTTCAGCGATTTGCTCATTCGGCTTGTTTTTATCCTTGAGTGTTTGTTGTCTTAGCTCAAACGGCTCAACTTTTGCAAGTGAAATATGCCTGCTTATTAATTGCCTTAATTCTAGTTGTCTGCTTCTAGGTAGTGATTTAATAAAATCTTCAGTTTCATCAATTAGTAACTCTGATTCCTTTTCAACATCCTCAGAACGGATGGTATAGGTTTCTTTATTACTTGCCCGAGTAACCACGCTACCCTCATAAAGCTCAACTTCTTGTAATAATATTGATTCCGTTTCCTCATCATATATCATTTTATCCCAAACATAAGAAAAACCTACCGAATATTGGTTAAGTGTTCCAGATTTAATTTGCCTTAATGCTCTTTCTGCTTGAGGAATTTCATCGTAAATAGCCTCAAAGTATAGCCCGTAATCATCTTCGGTTAATACAGTAAACTGTCCGATTGGTTCGTCTGTTCTATGCTGCCATAAATGGATTATCTTATTCTTAGCGTTGCTTTGTGGGCCTCGTTCGTTAATAGACTTAGCGCAGCAGCCACGCAAAAATATAGTTCCGTACGTATCAATTACGCCCCAGACTATTAAATATCCCTTTACGGTTCTTTCTTCTGTAGATAGTTTTTGATCTACTTCTATAAGATTCCCTTTTTCATCTACAAATGAGCGAATAGAAACAACAGGCAAAGCTTGCTGTTTTAGCTCTTTAATCTTGTTGTGTAATTGGCTCATTTGTTTGTTGTTTTTTATATTCGTTAAATTCTGGCAAATCAATAGTATCTCTACCTAATTCAATTAGCCACATATTTTTAGTAATCAATCCCGATTCAAATTCTACCGCAAGCGCATCGTTTAACGCTTTTCTTGCATCAGCTCTCTCTTTTGCTTCTTCTTGGATAACATCAATTTCCGAATAATCCATCATCATTGTTATTCCTTTACCTGGGTCTATAATTCCTTTAGAGTTTTGCTGTATTCTACTTTCTGCTTCTGGAATTATAGTGCTTCGGTATAAATCTTTCTTAGCTTGCTTTTTATTTTCAAATGTCTGCCCTTTACTTCTTGCCATTAATTCAACAGGATAACCGTAAGTATCGCATAGCATATTTACATCATCTTCTATCTCTTCAAACAAAAGTAAGTCTTTCGTAGCAAAACCCATTTGCTGCCATTTTAAAGCCGCATCAGTTATAATAACTTGCTTTGGCTGTCCTGTTAAGCCATACTGCCTAAAGTCAGCCTGTACAGCGTCCTTTTCATCG
This sequence comes from Bacteroidota bacterium, assembly GCA_040387415.1. Classification (GTDB taxonomy): domain Bacteria; phylum Bacteroidota; class Bacteroidia; order 2-12-FULL-35-15; family 2-12-FULL-35-15; genus 2-12-FULL-35-15. Next base: position 4,006 of record JAZKDU010000021.1, on the reverse strand, counting down.
CTAGGCAATGGTATTGTTCCCGCTTGGTCTTTACCGTCATTGGTTAAAATTCCGATTGCTCCACGCTTTGTAATAAGTGTGTTCCTTGATTTATAGGCCGCAATAATGTTTGATATCTGATATTCAGAACCAACCATTCGACTATCTGGAATAGTTAGGTTGCAATCTAAATCAGTACCTATTCCATCATCCAAAACAAAGTAAATATCTTTCAAATCTAATTCCTCAACATCACCATTCCAACGTAATGTAAGTTTTTTATAAATATCTAAGATGCTATTTTGCTTTAGCCATTTACCCGTAAAATCTAAATCGTTTATCAAGTATGGCGGAATATTCCAAAGCGATGTTATTTCATCTGCAAAACCAACAGGCCTAACTTTCAATACCGGGCAATACCCAAAAATATCTATATAATGGTTTTGCTGTGAGAAAAACTGTTTGCCCGATTGTAAAGCGTTAGGCTGATCGTAAAGTTTTTTAATTGAATCGGGATACGCACCCTTGGCGTAGTTCCCGTCTTTTTTAATTAACTCTAACTTGCCGTTATTAAATGCCTTTGCTCTTTTGGCTATAATTGATTTTAAAGGGCTACAAAGGTTGTAGGCGTATAAAAACTCTTTTTCATTACTTAGGTTGTAATAAATTACATCACCAAAGCCATCTACAGGAATGAAGTTGGTGGGGCTAAAAGCATTAATAGCAGCAGTTCCAACGTTACCTAAACTAAAACTTCCTAATTGTAGACTGAATTTCATTAATACAAATATGTGAAATTAATTCTGCTAATATACAAAAATATTATTGTCTGTAGAATTTAGTATAAACTCCATATCTAATTGCATCCATAAGGTGATCAAACCCTGATTGAGGTTCGTTTGTTGGCTTCCCTGTAACCTTATCAATTTCCCACATATATTTAGTTTTCTCAATATGTAAATTCTTGCTAGATTCAGTATAGAAAACATTGTATTCATTAAGCTTTAATATTCCGGCCTTTATAGATCCGTTTCCTTTTCTTGCCATTAAAGCCATTACTTTTAATCTCCTTAATTGGCTAATCTGTTCTGGATCATGTTCACAATAAACGTGAGTACTTTCCGTAAAACCATTAGCCTTAAAAATCTCTTTCATTTGAATTGGAGCAATACCAGGTAAGTAACAAAGCTCATGTATAAAAACATTATTACCTACAACGGCTATTTTAACTCCAGCAGTCGGGTCGTTTGTATATCCAAAATCCAATCCGCCAAAGAAATCAATATCAGGGAAATCCTCATCTTTTATCATTTTCCATTTAGGGAATATTAATCCTTGTAAATTACCCGTTAATCCCCTGGCGTAAACTTTCCAAAGTTCTTTATCTGCTATGTTTTCGGTTTGGTTGTGTTCCTGTTCGGTCAAGAATGGATTGTGTCTGTGGTCGCTTATAATCAATTCAACAGTCTTTCCAAAATCGTTTGATGTTTCCGTTGTTCCAATTAGTTTTTCATGACTCCAGAATGGGGCAGACGGATTATAGTCTATAAATACCTTTTTACGTGTACGTTTTGCTAATTGCCAGAATATACGGTAAGAAATGCCGTTGGCTTCATTTACAAATAAATATTGACGTTTACCATTCTTTGCGCTTTGCTCTGTCTCGCAACTAATAAACTCCATTATCCAGCCTTTTTTAAAGTTAATAATCCTGTCTGTTTTGTTCCAATTTATAATATGATATTTTAATCCTGGGGTGCTTGCCGATATACCCTCTGCTGCCCTGTATGCGCCTTTCTTTAAGTTTGGTATAGATTCGCCAACAATAGTTATTACAGGATCTATTTTTGGCGCGTCGGTAGTTATTGCATACCAAAAAAGGAGCTGCATAATAGCGTAAGTTTTACCGCTATCTGTGCCTCCTTGATTTATTACAATATCTGATTGTGATTCATGGTTTGCGTTCCAAACCTTAGAAACATTAAACATTTTCCTCCGATGAAGCTAAAGGCGGGGCAGTATTATAAATGTTAACTATTGGTAATGTTTGGTTTTCTGGTTTTTTTTGCTCGTTGTCACGCTCGAACAACCCTAAGTGTTTAGATAAAGCTTCCAACGCCCTTAATTTGTCATGTAGTTTTATCTTTCTATTTGTTCCAAGCTTTTCGCCTGTCATTCTTTCTATTTCATCAAAAGACTCAATACCAGCAATAGCTCCAGCCGTATCGTCATCTAATTCATCAATAGACTTTAATCCACCGTCAATAGTTAGTATTTTACGAACATCTGAAAAAGCTATTTTTCGATATTCATTAAGAACCGATTCTTTATTTATTCCATTTTTTAAGGCGTATTCGGCCTTTAATTCTGATAAATAAGATTCTACTTCTGGCTCTTGTAATAAATTATAAGCTATTTGTCTAGCTGTATTTTCAGAATAACCTGCATAAATAGCTGATTCAGAACCTTTTAAAGTTAAGAAGTATTGATCTGCAAATCTTTTTTTCTGTTCAGTTAAAGCCATATCTTGTAAACCATAGTAAACCCAAATATACTAAACATTTTTATATTTTCTTTAACCTTGCAACCGCATCATGTTTTGTATTCAATACTATTTGAGCAAACATAATGTTTTGGGCGGCATGTATTGCCTTGCAAAATTCATCAGCATCGCAAACATGGTTTTCATTTTTAGGTATTGACTTAAACAAATTCCATGCATCAGCAAGTTTATTTAATACTTGCTCCTGTTTGGTTAAATGTATTTTATCTTGCTCTTTACGTTCTGGCGAAGAACCTTGTATAGCGTAATCAAAAACTGGATTTAATTCACCCTCTTTTATAAAATCTCTCATAATGCAGATACGTTAAGTTCTTTCTCTAATTTTTCAACTCGTTCTTTAAGCTGATCTTGCCTATATTCCCAAGAAATAGATATATTTATTTTACCTTGGTCACTCCAAGGCCTATTTGGGTGTTTAATTAAAGAACATGCATGCAGTCTTTCTATTAATTTTTCAAATTCTGTATTTTCCATTATGGTATTTTTTATATGTATAATTCTATCCCCGTTAAAATGAAGCAAAGATTTTTTATTTGAAAAATGTACTTTACTTTGGCTATTGAGTATTGATGTAATAATGATGGATAAACGTCCCAATCAAACCCATTATAATGCAACACGCACGTTTTGTGCCCGGGTATTAAAAAGCATTCATCTGTTGCTTCTATAAAACCTAATTTTATTAAATTTTCTTTATTGACTAAGTCTTTTAATCTAATCTTATTCATTTTTAAACATTTTTATATTGCTCCTGGAAAAGTTTATCTTCCTGTTCGGTGATGCCTAGTTGGGTGAGGATATGCGAACGGTCTAGCATTGGGTCTTGGGTTGGAATGTAGTTGGTTACTCCTTTAATTTGGTTAAAGCAATCTTTTAAATGTTTAGCAATATGCTCAATCCAAACCTTATCTACAAAGGTAAGCTTTGACAATCCAATTGAGGTGAATTGCGCATCCTTAAACTCTATCTTTATCATTTGGTTAAACCGCTAACTAATTCATCAATGATTTTTTCTACGTCAGACATAGCTACCATTTGATGGGTTGACTTATTCCCAGAAGTAAATGCAGCCTCGCTTTGATAAGCCTGAAATTTATCCAATAAGTCATATTTCGAAAAATAAGAGTCTTTTATTTTTACTTTTTTCATAAATGTGTTAATTTTTACCAAACTTTAATTATGTAAAACAATGGTTTTGCGCTCTCTTTATGAACAGAAAGGTTAACCAAAAATATGTTATAGCTAAACCTTTTGTTTGGGATTATAACAGGTCTATTAGTTATTTTCTTTTTGTGTATTCTTACTATGTAGCCAAAAAGTTTAAATAATGGATAGCTGCACATGTAGCAACAACTTCTTTCTATTGTAATCATATCAATCCCGATGTGTTAAGTTCTTGGCCTGTTAATGCGAAGTAAAGGTTCTGGAGTTGGTGAAGGTATGTTATTTTACACAATTTACAAT
>JAZKDU010000020.1:0-127674 GCA_040387415.1 Bacteroidota bacterium | reverse complement strand
CAGAGGCAATCGGGATTATTTAAAAATCCGTCAACTTATTTAAGGACGTTACATTTTTTTCAGAAGTTGAGTCCCCTTTTTTATAGACTTTGAAATTAAAGCCAGGACGGGTCTCGCTTTTTCTTCCATATTAATGGTATCTGTCATATCAACATGAACTTTTGTTTTGTGCAACATCCTCCCGCTCCTAAGGTTTCCCTTCACCGCCAGATTAATACTTTTAGTTTGAACTGCTTTAATAACTTTCGGAATGTCTGCATACCCCATGCCCGAGAAATCAGATTTTAAATACAAAACCTGTTCTACTTCCGAATTAGCCGGAATTACTAATCGTTTTTTTATTTTAGCCTCACCAATACGGATATCATTTACCTTAATATCTAAATCGGAACGATATACAGTTACATCCACAGGATTTGGATTTTTTATATGAACCGTTACTTCTCCTTTAATTTTTTTATATCCGATTCCTGAAAATTTCAAATCATTATGTCCGGTAAGAGATAGAGGCAGTGTTTGTGTTTGTTTACAAGAGCTGATTAAGACAGCGATAGAAATAAACAACAGTGCGATTGATTTTTTTATCGTTTCCATTTGTTTGTTTTTTTTTATTGTGAATAAATGATGAATTACAATTAATTGTCAGAACAAAGGAAGGATAAGAACTACTTTATTAAAAGAGTGAGTTCACCTACTACAACTTTAAGTTTGTGAAGTGCGGAAAACAGACAAATAAATAATAGAAAAAACTAAAAACCTTATAGCTAGTTAAGATAGGCTCTGAGTTTGGTAAAAAGAGGAGAATAAATTATTTATACAGATTTTTTAAAAGCGCAGAGAACTCTGCTTTACTGCCACGCGAGATTTCAATATTGGCTCCGTCCTGCATTTCAACCAAACCGCCATCTTTTAAAGGAGAGTATTTTTTGATATGTTCCAGATTAATAAGGTGAGATTTGTGGGTTCGGTAAAAACTTCCGTCCTCAAGGGACGTTTGCATTTCTTTCAGGTTACGGGAAATGAGCCGTGTTTTTCCGTCAATGGTTATTACTTTACAATAGCTGCCATCAGCTTCTATTCGAATAATATCTGCCGTTTTAATAAATTCTGTACCCGATGAAAACGGCAACCCTACTTTTCCTGATAGTGCAGCTTTAAGCTTTTCTAATTTTTCATTTGTAGTCAATAAATTGCTCTTAGAACTTACCTTGTTAACCGCTCTTATAAGCTCAGGTATACTAATTGGTTTAAGTAAATAATCGATTGCATTTAATTTAAATGCTTTTACGGCATATTCATTAAATGCAGTTACAAAAATAACTTCAAAATTACGGTGTACAATCTGTTCAAGCATTTCCATACCACTTGTATGTGGCATCTGGATATCAAGAAATACCAGGTCGGGCTTTTGTGTTTCTATCTCCTTAATACCATCTTTAGCGTTGAAAGACTTACCTACAACTTCTACCGATGGACAGTATTCTTTAAGTGCGAGTTCTATAGAAATAACCGCACTTTTTTCATCATCTATTATAACAGCTTTTATCATTCCTGTTTTATTTATTAAATATACTCTGCAATAGCCGGAATCGTAAGTTCAACCTTAGTTCCGCAAGCTATTCCATTTTTATCAGTAAGGTCATAGTAATGGACCCCTATACTTGCTTTATTCAATGAGTTTAACAAGTCTATCCGCTTTTTAGTAATTTTAGTCCCAAGTGATTCATGATGCGGTTTGTTTTTGCTGGATTCAGTAGCAGCGGTTCTGCCTACCCCATTATCTTCCACTGTGCAGATAAGTTCTTCCTCATTTTTTATAATGCTGATCGTTAATACTCTTTCTCCTTCCTTATGAAGAAGCCCGTGCCAGATAGCATTTTCAATATATGGCTGTAAAATTAAAGGGGGTGTTTTTTCGCTGAAAAGATCTACATTTTCAGCAATATTCCAAAAACAATTGAATTTGTTATCAAACCGTTGTTCTTCCAATTCAATATACAGCTTTAAAACTTCTATTTCTTTTGACAAGGTAATAAAATGGTGCTGCGAATTTTCAAGCACTTTACGCATTAACCCTGAAAATTTTGACAGGTAAATATTTGCAGAAAGCTTATCATTTTGTAAAATAAAACTCTGAATTGAATTAAGTGAATTGAAAATAAAATGAGGATTCATCTGCTTTCTCAATGCAACCTGCATATAATGATCCAAATCTTCCTTTAAAGCCTCCTGCAATTGCTTTGTATACGTTAAGCTTTCTTCCAGCGCTTCTTTTTGTTCAATTATTTTGTTGTTTTGAATCAGTAATTTATCATTGTTTTTTTTCTTTATTCTATATTGTCTGAATATGGTAATGGTCAGAATAATTATCAAAGCTAAAATCAGTATCGTTAATAAAATAAATTGTTTTTGTTCCTGAACCACCCCTTGTGAGCGCTTTAATTCAGTTTTTTTCTTTTCCGCATCTAACACCAATGACTGTATTTTACGTTGCTTTTTCTCATTTTCGTATTTTGAATATAATTCGCTGACAACCTTATCGGTTTTAAGTTTAACAAGTGAATCTTTGATTTCGGTATACTGTTTATAATAGAATAACGCCTGTTTTACATCGGCTTTTTGCGTGTACGCTTCCGATAAGCCTTTTAGGGCGGACTCAATAATAGCAAGCGAATGATTTACCTCTGCAATGTGTAACCCTTTTTCATAATTGAGAATTGCCTCATTTGTTTTATTTAAACCCATATATACCGAACCGGCCTTAACATAAGCCATTGCCATTTTTTCCTGAGGACTCGGTTCGGCTTCTTTTAATAAGGGAAGTGCATAAATTAAAGATGAACTGTCTTGTCTTCCGTCCCCATAGGGTATGGCCAATTCAAAGTTACTTATACTATCTTGCTTTTCTTTTTTCGATTTTAACGATTTTGTAATGCGGTGCTGTAATGCAATAACACGACCTATTCCGCCAGTATCAGCATTCACACTGCTATCCATTCTTTTATACTTATTTCCTACCTTTTCTTTTAAGTCATCTAATTGATTAATATATTTATGCGTAATCGGTGATTTATCCAGTTGCTTGTAAACCTTATTAATTTTAGTTTTAAAATTACCTGTGGAAGTATCTTTAGCGGATACTTTTGGGGAACTTTGATCGATTGGAGAACGAGAACTATCAGCACGGCCAGCTGGAGTATTTGTAAGTTGCTGCGAAAAAACAGAAAAGCCAAAACCGATCAAAAACAAGGTTATACAAATGCTTTTCATTTACAAATTTTTATTTTTCAATTGAGAACAATACTAAATATGGCTATTACCTGCCACAATACGAATTATTGCAAATATATAGGAACTAATAATAGTTTACTACTTTAATAACGTTACATCACCCAACTTCAAATACGTTGTACCATCAAGATATTTCCCTTGTGCTTTCCAAACATATACATCAGGCTGACAAATTCTGCCTTTATAATGGCCATCCCAGCCGATGTGTATATCTGACGATTCAAAAACAACTTCCCCCCATTTATTAAAAATAGTTAATTTGTATTCATCAATACCATTTACAGTAAAAGGGAAAAACACATCATTGTTATAATTTGTTATATCATACGCCCCACCATTAGATCCTGAAGGATTGGGAGAAAAAGCATTTGGTATTACAATATCATTGATCTGTTCAGCTGTGATATAATTTGCTTTCGTAATAGAATCAACACAGCCGTATTGATTAGATGCAATCAATGTAACATCATAATGCCCAACACTTGTATAAGCATGCTGTGGATTCTGAGCTGAAGAAGTAGCTCCATCCCCAAAATTCCAGAAACAGGAATCTCCATCTATCGATAAATTCAGAAATTGTGCCTGTGTATTTGGAATCTGAACAAGAGTGGGCGTTGCTGAAAAATTTGCCTGAGGTCTCGGATAAATATTTACGATCGTATCAAACATATCTGTCTGGCCTCCGGGACCAGTTGTTGTTAATCTTACATTAAAGGTACCTGCACTGAAATAAGTATAACAAGGGTTTGGAGCATTGGAGATATTACCATCACCAAATTCCCATGTATTGGAAACATTGTATTGTGAATTATTTGTAAAACAAATTTGTTCGGGCTCGCAACCATCGTAAGCAGGCATATTAAAAGCGGCAATAGGCAATGGAGGTAAAATTATTACAGATTTTGATACCGTATCGGCACATACCGCACTGTTTACTATTAAAGTTATTGTATAATTTCCCCAGGTTGAATAAATATTGGAAGCTGGCTGCTGAAGCGAAGATGTATTTGAATTTCCCCATGACCAGGAATAGTTCCAACTCCCCGTATTCGTGGTATTTATGACACTAACTTCTGCAGAAGGATACGTTTGCGAAAGTGGGGAAGCCGAAAAATTCGCGACAGGCTGAGGGGCCACCGTTATCGTATTATTAACAGTATCCGCACACCCAAAGGAAGAAAAAGAAATTAATTGAACGGTGTACACCTGATTAGCTGTGGAAGAAGTCGTAAATATATTAGAAGGATTATTCTGCGCAGAAAAATTGCCGTCTCCAAAATCCCAAAGATATGTTGTTGAATTAAGCGACTGATTAATAAAATCAGCAGTAAAAGGACTACAGCCAATTGGCGGCCTTGTAAAAGCTGCAGTTACTTTCGGATATATCAGTATCGCATTATTTGCTGTATCCGCACAACCATTGCTCGCAGTACCAATATATATAATGTTGTTTGTAATAGTTGAAGAGGTTGTATTTGCATACATGTGGGAAGTGTTTTGCAAATTATCAAACGCTGAGCCGTCTCCAAAATCCCACTGATGGCTGATTACATTCACAGATTGATCCAAAAAGTTTACCAATAAAGGACTGCAACCCGCATTTGCACTTTGGTTAAAAAACACATTCGGTTTGTATTTTACATTTATTAAAACAGTTTGTGTATCAACACATCCAAAAGAAGAAGAAGCATTTAGAAGTATTGTATAATTAGTATCTGCAGAAGTATTATTTATATAAGTATGCAACAGGTTTGCCTGATTGGATAATGTTCCATCACCTAAATCCCAATTGTAAAAATCAGCATGAGCCGATTGATTGGTGAATGTTATATTTAAAGGGCTGCAACCATTCGCTTGCCCGGAAAAAGATGCTATAACTTCAGGATATACAGTTATTGGGACTATCATTGTATCCCGGCATGAATTAGTTGTTGTAACTATTAGTTGGGCACTGTTAATTACTGAATTTGCAGTTGAATTCAAATAGGTATGATTTTGATTAGCTCCACTTGCTGCACTTCCGTCACCAAATGTCCAGCTACTATTGGTAACACCAACCGTTAGATCATTAAACGCAACACTCAATGGAGGACAACCAGCATTACTGCTCACATTAAAACCAGCATTTGGTTTATAAAAGACCGTAATCGGAACTGATGTTGTATCAGTACAACCAACTGATGATTGTGCTACTAGTTTTATTGTATAATTAATGTCAGAAGCTGTTGGATTATTATAATTATGCGAAGGATTGGTTTGTGAAGAAAGTCCGCCATCCCCAAAGTCCCAATTATAAGTGATCGCATTTGTACTATTGTTAACCATTGTAATATTTAACGGACTGCATGCATTAGTCGGACTAACGAAAGCAGCCGTTACTTTTGGAAATACTTCTACCGGCCGTATCATCGTATCTATGCAACCATAAGCAGTTTCGACCTGAAGTATTACATTATAAATTACCGTTGATGAGGTATTATTTACAAACGTATGAATTGGATTAACAGCGGTAGAAAAAGTACCATCACCAAAATTCCAAGAACTTGTATTCGCAATAGTTGAATTGTTTGTGAAGCTTACGTCCAAAGGTGAACAACCTAAACTACCAGATTGGGTAAAACCCGCTATTGGATTAGGATGCACAAGCACATTCAAATCAGTGGTGTCTTTGCAGGAAAATGGAGACGTTGTAATTAATACTACATTATATAAAATATCGATAAGCCCGTTGTTAATAAAAGTATGTGCCGGTGACTGAATCAGACTGGTAGAACCATCTCCAAAATTCCATTGATAAACCGCGCCTCCAGAAGAAGCATTAAAATTAATACTTAATGGGGCGCATCCGGTATCTGTTGGTAATGCTAAGAAGCTGAAGTTTGGGCTTGGATACACCATAATATTCTGACTTGTACTATTCGTACAACCATTAGGAGAAGTCACAGAAAGAGTAGTGATGTATGTTTGCAGAAAAGAAGTATTATTTACGTATAAGTGATTTGGATCTGCTGCTGTGGAGATTGCAGAGCCATCCCCGAAATTCCAGGAATAATTAACAGCTCCTGCTGATGTATTGGTAAACTGAACCGGCAGAGGACTGCAGTTTATAAGGTAATCGGAAGTGAATGAAGCGTGGGCTGCGTGAAATACGGTAACATCAGCAATAACAGTATCCCTGCACCCTAAAGCTGAAACTGCAATTAAAGATACATGATAGGTTATATCAACTGGTTGGAGATTTGTAAAAGTATGGTTGGGGTTAACTGCCGAACTTGCAGCTGTTCCATCACCAAAATTCCAGGTATAGCTGGATGCCCCGGTAGATTGGTTTGTAAAACTGACTATTAGTGCAGTGCATCCCGAATCTGCACTCTGCTGGAAGTTAGCTAATGGCAAGGGATTGACAGTTGCCGAAATGCTATCCTTATTACTACAAAATGCGGTGGTAACAGTGAGTGTTACATTATAAACGCCTGAATCAGCAAAAGTATGCGATGGATTTTGTGAGTTACTTATTGCTGACAAATCACCAAAATTCCATGACCATGAATTGATCGGGTCACCGGTTACAGAAGTAGATGCATCTGAAAATACTCCTGAAGCCGCTTTACAAACACTGAAAGGGTTTATTTGCGCGTTAGGCGATTGATACACTATAACTTGTTTTGACGTATTTGCCCCGCATCCGTTTGCTCCGGTAACATTTAGCTGAACAGTATAAGTACCCATGCCTGTATATAGTTGAGGTAAAGGATTTGGCAGCGCAGAAGTGTTACCATTACCAAAGTTCCAGGAATACGTGCCTATTGTTCCTGATGAAGCATTCACAAAAGTTTCAGTGCCCGTATCGCAGAAATTATTGGCACCGAGATTAAAATCCGCAATTGGAGAGGGCTTTACAACAACTTGTTCGGTAGCAGAAGATGTACAACCACTTGCACCAGAAATATTTGCAATCAGCGAAACCGTATAGGTTGCTGCATTTGAATACAGATGCGTTTGTGCAGCAGCATTGGTTACGATAACGATTGGTGTACCATCACCAAAATCCCATATAAACTGATTTGCATTAGTTGACGATAAATTAGTTGCAATAACACTCTGCCCTTCGCAGATGCTGTCCGCATTCAAAGATAAATCAGCGATAGGAGGAGCAATGATCTGCACCGTAATTATTTCCTGATCTACACCGCAAAAACTACTATCCATTAATAAAACAGTATAAGAACCAATACCTGGGTAGACAAGATCATACCCTGCACGGTTAGGTGGGTTAAAAGGCTGCCAGCTGATTATTGAATCATGACCAAGGCCCCAGTAATCACCAAAATTCCAGTATTCATAACGTTGCTGATTATTCCCAAGTGCACTGCAATTTAAATTTGTAGTATTATCAAAATGAAATGTATTGCTGGGAGCACATTTTATTAATGCATCCGCTGTGATATTCACATCATCACGATCCCACACCTGTATTGGTTGATAGGTATTTGTTGAAGGATTACCTCTATTGCAATAATTTTCAGCAGTAAGTGTTACAGCCACGTTACAGTTAGATGTTCCTGGCAAGTAGGTATGGTTTAAAACTACCCCCGCATTGCTGTAATCATAATTCTGAACTGGAGTTCCATCACCGAAAGTCCATGTAAAACGGGTAGTTTCAGAAATATTTGTTGAAGCGTTTTGGAAATTAAATGATGCTGGTGTGCAGCCATAAACAGCACTTCCCAAAGGTATTTGGATAGATGCGGATGGTGTGAGCTCCATAACCACTACTCCGGAAATGCTACAGGCAGGTGATGTTGTGGTAATTGTTATTCGAAAAGTATCCACTGCGGCAATGTATGTGTGACTGATGAATGCAGGAGGTATTAAACTAGCTCCGGCTGTATTTGCCGTTCCATCCCCCCAATCAATAACATAACCACCAGTAATGGCAATAGTGGATTGTACAAAAATTGTATAATTACCTCCAGAACATCCGATCCAATAAGGGTTAGAAGATGCAATACCCTGGCCATTAAAAAATTGCGGGCATTGGGCTGCAAGACAAAAAGTCCAGAAAGAAAACAAAGTTAATATGTACGCTTTTCTTTTTTGCATCAATGATGAACAGATAATAAATTGCGCCCTATTATTATCCTGACAAGATATAAGTCTTAAAAGAAAAGGCAGAATTTATATTGAGGTATACTTTACGAAAACTGACAAAAAAAGTTGTGTATAGAATACCAAAAAAAGAGATTTAACGACCGTAAACCGATACAAAAATAACGACCGAGCTATAAATTTAATGAAAAATGTATTCTAAAAAATTATATCGGGCTTAGGACAGATCCATTGATGATTTGGGGCCGAACAAAATGATTGCAGTATTTGAGATTTGCCAGGGGAATTATAAATCTCACGGAGAAGTGAGTTATGGCAACATATCTGAATGAAGTGATAAAGAAATGAACTCTGACAGACCGAAGAAGCCTGTCAGAGTTTAATTAAATTTATTTTTTCTCAACGGGGTATTTATTTTTCTCCCATTCAGAAAATCCTTTTTCAAGATTATAAACGCGTTTAAAACCATGCTGGTGCATATATTCCGCTGCCTCTGCACTTCTTCTTCCACTCGCACAGTAAACATAATATGTCTTATTTTTATCTAATTTATCAATTTTCTGTTCTGCATCTTTTGCTAAAAAATCAAGCTGAACAGCATTTTTAATGTACCCTTTATTCATCTCCTCAGTGGTACGCAAATCGATAATCATTCCATCTTTATTATTATCCGTAATTGCTTTGAAACGCAGAGCAGAAAGGTTTGTAACTACCTCATTAACCTGCGCAACTTGTGCATTTGCAGCATATCCAAAGGAAAATATAGTTAGCAGCAATAATAAGTTCTTTTTCATTTTTACTTAATTAATTAGTTTACACTGTTTTATTACAAATTATATACCACAACTATTGAAACGCATTGATTCCGGTCACATCCATTCCTGTTATCAACAAATGGATATCATGTGTTCCTTCATACGTAATTACCGATTCAAGGTTCATCATGTGGCGCATAATTGGATACTCACCTGTAATACCCATTCCTCCGTGTATCTGACGTGCTTCACGTGCAATCTGCAAAGCCATATTTACGTTATTACGTTTCGACATTGATATTTGCGCAGGAGTTGCACGATGTTCGTTTTTTAACACCCCTAACCTCCACGTTAATAATTGAGCTTTTGTAATTTCCGTAATCATTTCAGCCAATTTTTTTTGTGTCAGCTGAAATCCTCCAATTGGTTTACCAAACTGGATACGTTCCTTTGAATAACGCAAAGCAGAATCGTAACAATCCATTGCTGCACCTATAGCACCCCATGCAATTCCATAACGCGCAGAATTTAAACATCCCAATGGACCTTTTAATCCTTTAATGGTAGGGAAAATATTTTCTTTGGGAACTTTTACGTTTGCAAAAACTAATTCACCCGTAGCGCTTGCGCGCAAGCTCCATTTACCATGCGTTTCAGGAGTAGTGAAACCTTCCCAGCCACGTTCAACCACCATACCGCGTATATCACCTGCTTCATCTTTTGCCCATACAACAGCGATGTCAGCAAAAGGTGCATTGGATATCCACATTTTTGCACCATTCAATAAATAGTGATCACCTTTATCTTTAATAGTAGTAACCATACCCAATGGGTTTGAACCATGATCAGGTTCTGTCAAACCAAAACAGCCCATCATGTCACCTGCAGCAAGTTTCGGAAGATACTTACGTTTTTGCTCTTCTGTTCCATAAGTGAAAATCGGGAACATTACAAGGGAACTTTGAACGGATGCTGTAGAGCGCAAACCACTGTCGCCACGCTCAAGCTCCTGCATAATCAAACCATAAGAAATCTGATCCAGGCCTGCACCACCATATTCTGTTGGTATGTAGGGACCAAATGCACCAATTTCTGCTAAGCCTTTAATCCATTGCTTGGGAAACTTTGCATTCTGACACGCTTCTTCCACAATTGGAGAAACCTCTTTTTTCACCCATGCACGTGCGGTTTCACGGATCAACTTGTGTTCATCTGTCAATAACTCATCCATTAAATAATAATCGTGAGCTTCAAATCTATCTGCTGCCATTTGTAATATTTTATTTTTTTAAAACAATAAATAACTTAATGAATGATACTGTTATAGCGCATCCGGAGTTTAAGAATTCGGTTTAGCTTCCTTCACTTTTAAAGTGCTTCCAGCATTTACCATTTCCTGAATCGCCTTCTCGTTATAAGGTTCTGCTCTTTCAACATCTTTAATGATATAATTAGCAGAACCTGCTTTTACAACAGAATAAAAGTGAAACCTTGCATCCGGCATATCCGCATTTTTAGCTTCCCAAAATAATAATGCCTGCTCATCCTTTAAATAACGCTGAAGTTTAAAAACATCATTACCAGTGATATCGCTTTTCATCAAGGCAATATCTCCATCACCTTCTTCAATTGAAATGTGGAAATCCGCACCCACTTTAATTTCTGTAGCACCCCATGATTGCTCAACCATCTCTAATTTACCCTTTGTGGAATCAGGAACCATAACAGAAAGATCATTTCCATTAATCTTCAAATCCATTTCCATCATACCTGGCATGAATACGGCTTCTGTTTTTGAGTCACCACAACTTGCAAGAATTAAGCATGCAGGAGCTACAAGCAGTAAAAAAATTTTCTTCATTTTAAATTTAGTTTTTTTGTTTTCACTACAAATATAATAAGTAATACTAAGCAAGTACATCTTTTCAAAACAATTTAAGTGGTTCAATTATATTATATATACATTGCTAATAAAATCAGTCCATTAAGCAATATAAATAATCCTATATATCCATCGGTTTACCCATACTTTAACGTAAACTAATACTTTAATTTTTTTTATATTGCAGGGTAATAAAATGCATCATACTTCTACCTTTATAATGCGCTTATTATACTATAAATTTATATTGAATTACTCTTCGTAAAAAAATGAAACTTACTTATCAGCCACATACGCTTTATTTCAAAAGACCATTTAAGATTGCGCATGGCACACGATCATCAACTGCAATTGTTATAACACAACTGGAATACGAAGGCACAACCGGCTTTGGAGAAGCGTGCATGCCTCCCTATTTAGGTGAAACACATGAAACGGTTTTATTATTTTTAAGCAGGGCTGTGAAATTATTATCAAAATACACTTACCCGTTTGACATTGAAACTATATTGTTTGAAATCGATCAGATAGAACCCGGAAACACTGCAGCCAAAGCCTCCGTTGATATTGCCTTGCATGATTTAATTGGTAAACTTGAAAACAAACCCTGCTGGCAGATATTAAAGTGTGACAAAAACAAAACACCATATACCACCTATACATTGGGCATTGATGAATCGGAAATAATAAAACAAAAAATTGCAGAGGCTGAAATTTACAAAATTTTAAAAGTAAAGCTGAATGGTGAAAATGACAAGTTGATTATTGATACTATACGCAGTATCACTAACAAACCTATTGCCGTTGATGTAAACCAGGGATGGGTAGATAAATATCATGCATTGGAGATGACAGAATGGTTGGCTAATAAAAATGTATTGTTTGTTGAACAACCTTTACCTAAAAATAATTTTGATGATGCAGCCTGGCTTTTTGAAAGAAGCCCGCTGCCTCTATTTGCAGATGAAAGCATACAACGTTATACTGATATTGATTTAATTAAAAATTGTTTTCATGGAATCAATATTAAGCTCATGAAATGCACCGGCATATATGAAGCACACAAAATGATCACCAAGGCACGCAAACTGAATTTAAAGCTGCTTATTGGCTGTATGAGCGAAACTTCCTGTGCTGCATCCGCAGCCGCACAACTTTCACCACTGGTTGATTACGCAGATCTGGATGGTCCGTTATTAATTAAAAATGATTTGTTTGATGGAATTAAATTTGAAGATGGAAAAATCACACTAAGCGATTTGCCCGGTATTGGTGCTATTCAGAAGCTTTAAGATATAGACAAAAGGAGGGAAAGGGAAAATAAAGGACAAAAAAAAAGGCTCTTACGAGCCTTCTTTTTACTTTTTAGCTGCTTTTTTTGGAGCTGCTTTTTTAGCTGCTGCTTTTTTTGGTGCTGCTTTTTTTGCTGCTGCTTTTTTTGGAGCTGCTTTTTTTGCTGCTGCTTTTTTAGGAGCTGCTTTTTTTGCTACTTTTTTTGCCATGGTTTTTGTTTGTTAAATTAATTATGACACGAAGTAAGAAAAATTATTAACACAAAAATAAAAAATGCACTTTATTTTATTAACACAATTTTGTTGATAACGACTCTGACAAGGTTTTAAGGTCTCAACAAAAAAAATATTTCAGAAAATAATTACGAATAATTTTAAAAAATTTACACCGCATTCATTTTACAAAACCTTCAAAACACCTTTTTATAAAGGCGTTTTGAGACACATGCAGTTTGTTTGTTTTACAGTGAAGTGTTTTTTTGAAAAAAATTTCTACTGAATTTATATTTCAATTTCAGTTTCCTTTTTAAAAAAATAAATTTTTATTTTTTTTGAAAAAAAATAAAAACTAATGAAAAAAATATTTTTTTGTTTGAAACACAACATTTTTTCAAAAACAAATGACAAGAAGTAAAGAACAAAAAATATTGTTTTTTATTTTAATCGTTCAAGCAAAGCCATATAAAATCCATCTGCATGATATACTTCTGGCGAATAACGTTTCTCACCTAACAAATTCCATTTTTCGCCCACCTGATCCAAAAACCATTTTACCTGATCTTCACCTTCAGAAGGAAGTATGCTGCATGTTGCATACACCATTTTCCCACCCACTTTTGTTATATCAGAAAAACTGCTGAGGATTTCACGTTGTATTTTTTTTACCCGTTCAATTTCTTCTAGATTCAATTTCCATTTACTATCAGGATTTCTACGAAGCACGCCCAGTCCTGAACACGGCACATCCAACAACAAACGGTCAGCCGTATCTTTTAAACGTTTCACAACTTTTGACGAATCGATTGTGCGTGTTTCAATAATCCGGACTTCAGCACGGGTAGCACGCTTTTTTAATTCGAGTAATTTATTCTCTTTAACATCAAGGGCTATAATGCGTCCTTTATTTTTCATCAATGCAGCAAGGTGCAAGGTTTTTCCACCAGCACCTGCACAAGCATCTACCACACGCATACCAGGCTGCACATTTAAAAATTCAGAAACCATTTGTGATGATGCGTCCTGTACCTCAAATAATCCTTTATGAAATGCTTCTGTCCGGAAAACATTACGCGGGAATTTTAATTCCACCGCATCCGGTGACCAACTGATCAAAGAGGCTTCGGTAATTTTTTCCTCTTCCAGAATTGTTTGCAATTCTTTTGGATTTGTTTTTAATGAATTCGCTCTCAGAATTGTTGTTGGTCTCTGATTGAGTGCACGTATTACTCTATCCCAATCCTTTCCTAATTCTTTTTCGCCCAAAGCATCCAACCAATCAGGTACAGATTCACGGATCTTTCTGATCTTAAGAAATTTCTCAAGCTGTGAAATTATTTTTTTCTCATGAAGACCTTTAAAATAATTACTCTCCGGTAATGAATAACCATCAAAAACTAAATAGGTCCCGAAAATAGTCCATAGCGTTTTATCTGACAGCTTGCCTTCCACACCTGCTGCTGCAAATAACAATCGCCAGTTTCTAACCATATCATAGGTAACATCAGCAACAAAGCCACGTTCCTTCACATCCCATTTTTTATGAGCGCGCATTTCCTTTTCAATTGCCTTATCAGCATATTCCTCTTTTTCGAAAATATCTTTTAATGCGGAAAAAACCGCCTTGATATGAAACGAATGATGTTTTAAATAAAATTCTTTTGCCATACCACAAAAATACTATTTATTAAAGAGCGTGTTGTATTTTTATTTAAAGTATAATACAGCCATTTAAATTGATCCGAATTATTAAAACGCTTTTTTTACCTGGTATAAGTTTTTAAGTGTGAGAACAGCTGGATTTTAGTTTTTGTAATTATATAAATTATTAATTTTGTGCCATGGCGGATAATTCTATAATAGATACTACTATATATATAGGCAATGTTGCAATTCATGAACCGGTTACTGTATTTACAGATTTCATAATAACAGGTTTGTGCCTTTACTTTTATATAACACTAAACCGATTAGCTGATAATACAAAGAGTACAAATAATTGGAAATACTTCTTTTTGTGTTTAAGTGCTGCATCACTTGCTGGCGGTTGCTCCCATGGTTTTTTTGAAATTCACCAGGGACCAGGCTATAAATTTTTTTGGTTAACCATGCAGGCTTTAAATGTTGGCTCTGTTTATTTTGCTCAACAGGCTACCTTGCATTCCGCACTGAACAACTCTACTAATAAAAAGTATTGGTCGCTTAGCTACCGTATACAATTGCTCTTATTCTTTATCGCTATTTTCATATACCATAATTTTCTTGTCGTTATTATTGATAGCGCAATTGGGTTATTCCCAATTATGATCATTCATTTTATGGATGCTAAAAAAAATAAAAACAGCTTATGGATCGCCTATGGAATTGTGGTGTTATGCCTAACGGCAATAGTAAATACCATTAAATTATCATTCCATGCGTATTTTAATCATCTTGATCTGGCCCATTTGCTGATCATGATTAACCTGTCCTTAATTTTTGTGGGAGTAAAACGGAAAGCTATTTCTTCGTCAGCAGCTTAATTTCCTTACCAATACCAATAAAAGTTTGGTGATTTAATGGAAATTCAAAAAACACATGCAGCATGCTCAGTAAAAACAAAGCATAAAATCCTATGCTGTAACTGAATATATATAAAGCTACAGAAACAATCCATAATATAAGTATTACCGACATTCTCTTTCTCGAAATCTGGTTCCATTTAATAACAGTAGTTTTTGAAAACCAGTTTAAATAGTGATAGGTATAGGCAAAAGCAATAAAGCGCATCACAGCCACAGCCTTCGTGCTCACATACAATGCTTCATCATTCATCGCCAGTTTCCCAAAACCTACTGCCTTATATATAGAGGAATTTACGATTCTAAAATAGGTATACGCCTTTTTGCCGTATTCGGAAACAGGAATTCCAAAATTTTCAGGCATATATATAAAGAAGGTAATAGCACAACCAATAAAAAAAAGAAACGACACTATACCGGACGTACTTCTCGATTTTAAAGCACCGTATAAAATGAATGCTCCTGTAAAAAGAAATACATGGATAATGGTGGGCAGCCAAATAGCAAAAATGATATAGGACACATCGGGATAGGTATTGATGTTAATCACAACCGAAAAAACAAATGTTGCAAACACCAGTATCAGTTTTACACCCAGCTTTTCTACAAACAATATTATAAGCGCATATATAAAACCCGAAAACATAAAACTGCTGACAAACAAATTAGTTTTAGCTTTGGTATCAAACATTCCTACTGTAATCAACAATACTAACAGCACGAAAATCCAGATATCTTTTCTGGACTTAATAAAATAATTCTTTTTTTCCAGCCAGGATATTTCTGTAAGATAATGTAATGGGCCAAGAACAGCATAAGAAAACAAAAACAATTCAAAAGGCAACACATAAGCAGCTAATAGGCTTACCAGCATCAAACCTATATTAATATAATTAATTCCATCGGGGGATGTGATCCTGGAAGTAAAGCCTGACTGATTATTCATTTTTAATTCTTAACCCTGATAAATTTCAGGTTTGATAGGTAAAGATAAAATTAATCTGCTCTACTTTATCTTTCTGTAGATATATTCATAAATAATATCGCTTAAAATACGATCAAAAAATTATACAATTCTTTTTTCGAGTTAAACTCGCATATTAGCAATAATAATTGCAAATTTGTGCTACAGTCCATGGATGAATAAAAAACAAAACGACCAAACTATGAATAATGCTGATTTAAATATTATAAACCCTGCAAATACCATGAATACTATTATTAACCCTTATATTGAAACGCATAAAGATCGTTTCATTTCTGAACTTTTCGAACTTTTAAGAATCCCATCGGTAAGTGCTGATCCTAAATACAAACAGGATGTTCTTAAAACTGCTGATGCCATTAAAGCCGAACTAATAAAAGCCGGAGCGGATAATGTGGAGATTTGTTCAACAGCAGGTTATCCTATTGTATATGGTGAAAAAATAATTGATCCAAAATTACCAACTGTATTAATGTACGGTCATTATGATGTTCAACCGGCTGATCCAATTGAATTGTGGCATTCAGGTCCATTTGAACCTATTATCAAAGACGGTAAAATATATGCCCGCGGAGCTTGTGACGACAAAGGACAAATGTACATGCACGTTAAAGCATTTGAATTAATGATGCAGACCAACACGCTTCCTTGTAATATTAAATTTATGATTGAAGGTGAAGAAGAAGTTGGATCAGATAACCTTGGAACCTTTGTTAAACAAAACAAAGAAAAGTTAAAAGCAGATGTCATTTTAATTTCTGATACTGGTATTATTGCCAACGACATCCCTTCTATTACAGTTGGATTGCGTGGATTAAGCTATATAGAAGTAGAAGTAACAGGGCCAAACCGCGATTTGCACTCCGGATTATATGGTGGAGCTGTTGCTAATCCCATCAATATTTTATGCGAGATGATCGCAAAAATGAAAAACGATAAAAACCAAATTACCATCCCCGGTTTTTATGATGATGTAGAAATACTAAGTGCTGAAGAACGCGCTGAAATGGCAAAAGCGCCATTCAGCCTGGATGAATATAAAAAATCGCTTGATTTAAGCGACATACATGGCGAAGATGGATACACCACAAATGAACGCAACTCTATCAGACCTACATTAGATGTAAACGGTATCTGGGGTGGCTATACAGGCGAAGGTGCAAAAACTGTTATCGCTTCAAAAGCGTACGCAAAAATTTCAATGCGCCTTGTACCACACCAAAACAGCGATAAAATCACAAAGTTATTTAAAGATTATTTTACAAGCATTGCTCCAAAATCGGTAAAGGTAAAAGTTACACCTCATCATGGCGGAGAACCGGTTGTTACTCCAAGTAATTCTATTGCTTACAAAGCTGCAAGCATGGCCATGGACAGCACTTTTGGCAAAAAGCCCGTTCCGGTTCGCAGCGGTGGTAGTATCCCGATTGTTGCAATGTTTAAATCAGAATTGGGTTTAGATTCTGTATTAATGGGCTTTGGGTTAGACTCAGATGCAATTCACTCCCCAAATGAGCATTATGGTGTATTCAATTATTTAAAAGGAATTGAAACTATTCCTTATTTCTATAAATATTACGCGGAATTGAGTAAAACAGTTTAAGTTCGTCAGCTTTTATAATTTTATAGTACCAAGAGTCTATTACACCTAAATAAATTGTAATAGACTCTTTTGGTAAATAAATAGTACAACAATTCAAATAATTAAAGCTTTTTACGTTTACATAGTATGAAAAACTACTTTTTTATTCTGATTGCATTTTGCCTTACATTATTATCTTCCTGCGGAACTTTCCAGGAAGTTACATTTAATGGTATTGAAAAGGCAAATATTGTGAGCCTTTCACAAAAAGGCGCAGAAGCATTAATTACGGTACGTATTAAAAACCCTAATAAAGTATCATTCAATATTTACAAATCGGAAA
The DNA here is from genome assembly GCA_040387415.1 of Bacteroidota bacterium. Lineage (GTDB taxonomy): Bacteria > Bacteroidota > Bacteroidia > 2-12-FULL-35-15 > 2-12-FULL-35-15 > 2-12-FULL-35-15. Next base: position 109,658 of record JAZKDU010000020.1, on the reverse strand, counting down.
TGGATGTGACCATTAGTGGAATAAACGCAGGAAAAGCTTATATAACAGAAAATGTGAAAATTAAAGGCCGGTCAGAAGAAAGCTATACCTTTAAAGTAAAATCAGATTTTACGAAATTGAGCTTAAGCGATATGCCTAAGTTATTATCAATTGCCATGAGCAAAAATGTTAAAATCGGGATAAAAGGAACGCTTAAAGGCGGGAAACTTTTTATAAAACGCAGTTACCCTATAGATATTATAGAAAATGTCCCTTTGGATAATATGCCTATAAGTTTTTAATAATCAAATCGTTAACAATTAATTTTCAACATAAAAATCATTTATTTCAATATTTTCATCAAAACCTTTGCTTTTCGTAAAAAAGCATACTATATTTGCATCCGTAATATAAGTTAGTGAACACCCTACAAGAACAAATGAAATTTTTCATTTGTTTCTAAAACCGCTAAGAAATGAAAAAAGTAGTCCACAGTAGCACATCTCGCTACAGCTCTCTTCAAACTCTTTCGGGGAATAAAATTGTAGATAATATCTTCGGGGTTTACTTGTTTTTATTTATTAATACTGAATTAAATTAATCTGTATAAAAAAACAAACGAATGAAAAAACATTTACGCTTTATTGGTGTTTTAGTTGTTACAGGAACTATGCTTACGTTAAATTCCTGCAAAAAAGATATCGCGCCAGATGAAGAAGTATCATACGAGGAAGTAATTAAATCCGGTGGAGATTTTACTCCTTTTTCAAATTACAAAATACTAACAAACGTTGGTACTTCATCCGTACCCGTAGATAGCGGAACCTGGAATTGCACCAATAATACATGGAGTGTTGTTCAGGGTAACCTAGATTTTCCTTTATATGATCCAAACGTATCGGTAGTATATCCTGGAAGTTTATTACAAGGTGCTTCATTAAACAGCGCTACTCCAGATGTTATTGCTGTAAGACGCGGTGGCGGAACAGTATCTATTGATATCGTTAACGGTTCGGGAAGTGTTTCTGTTCCATTAATTGAAGTTAAAAAAAGCAATATCTCTCAGGCATTAAATGATATTATTTATAACAATAACATGGTTATGCCTGCACGTTTCACCTTTAAACACGAATTGGTGAAAGCAGAAGAAGAGGTTGCATTGGCTTTAGGCTTAAACGCTAGCCTTTGGGGAGTAAGTGCGGCATCAAACCTTACTTTTTCAAATAAGGATAAAGCTACTCACTACCTTGTTTCATTGAAACAATCATTTTACACAATGAGTTTTGATATTCCTTATAACTATAATGCTTTGTTTCACACTTCAGTTAAGCCAATGGATCTTGCAAAATATGTTGGCCCTAGCAACCCTGCTTGTTATGTATCTGATGTAACTTACGGAAGAGTATTTTATCTTCTTATAGAATCTACCTCTTCTGCAGATGAAATATCTGCTGCTATCAGCGGTTCTTTTGGTAACGACAGTGCTAGCTCAAACGCAAGTAATTTATCTACACTTGAAAACCTAAATGTTAAAGTAGTAGCACTTGGAGGTGAATCAACTAATACTTTTGCAAGTATTGATGCTTCTGATTTAACAACATTAACGTATATGCTTGGTCAATCGTCTACCATCCAAACAGGTGTACCTCTTTCATACGTAGTTAGAACGGTTTACAATAACAAATTAGTTAAAAATAAAATTGATTTACAGTACACCATCAACGACTGTCACCTTGTGCCATAAATAGGAGAAAGAAGTTAATTAATTATTGAAAATCGTTTCTGGTACATCTGCCTTTTGCAGTTGAAAATCAGGAACGATTTTTCATTTATACCAATTCGCAACAAAACAGGCTGTTCTATCCTACTGTATACCAATCTGAATGATTCTCTTGGTTTAAAGGAGTAAATGTACCCCCAACCACTTTTCAATCATTAAACGTTTAAAATTAAACCGCCTTTTTACAAAAAATAAAGCCCCCTTTTTGAATCAACTTGCCCGATTTACTATATTTTTGCATAAAATTAATTTAATCCATTCTACATGAAAATTGAAAACAACACAGTAGTTGCTGTCAACTATCTTTTATCCAGAAAAGACACTGGCGAGCAAATCGAACAAACAAGCAAAGAACATCCTTTTGTATTTATATTTGGTACCGGAGGCCTTTTAGAAGACTTTGAAACCAATCTACGCGACAAAAAAGCAGGTGATACATTTGACTTCTTCATTGATCACAAACGTGGTTATGGAGTGCGTGATGACCAGCATTTGGTAATGATTCCTATGGAAGCATTTTTAGGAGAAGACGGGCAATTTGATGAAGAAAATGTAAAAATAGGAGTTACACTTCCAATGGTTGATAATGATGGCAACCGTTTATATGGTACGGTTATGGAAATTACCAAAGAATATGTGAAAATGGACTTTAACCATCCTTTGGCTGGTCAGGATCTTCATTTTAAAGGTGAAGTATTGGAAGTACGCGCTGCTACTGAAGATGAGCTTGCACATGGACACGTGCATGGTGAGCATGGACACCAACACTAATTAAATTTTGAATTCTGGAACTATCAGCGTTGGATTTATTTGTTCAATGCTGATAGTTTAACCAGAACACAGCACCTATGCAGCTGACCCTCCGAACACCCACAGAAAATGAGTTTATTGACATCTGTGAATTTATCCGCCAATTTGAATTAGACAATCGTGATTTAAAAAAAGATCAGTTTACAGTCGCTTTGCGCGATAATGAATTGGTTGGTTTCGGGCGTTTGCGCGAACATACCGATTGCTTTGAACTGTGTTCTTTAGGTGTTGTTACTTCCTACCGCAGAAAAGGAATTGGGAAAGCGGTAGTAATAGAATTACTGAAAAAAACCACAACAGATATTTTTCTTGTTTGCATTATCCCGGAGTTCTTTCAGCCCTTGGGTTTCCACATAGTTAAACACTATCCGGCTTCTATTCAAAACAAAATAGGCTATTGTACTGAGGAGTTAGTAGTACCGGAAATGTATGTAGCGATGCAGCTTCAACGTTAACACTCTGATTTAATAGCGAATCAATTTTCTCATTCGTTTTAACGAGCTGTCCTCCCGAACCCGTTTTTACGGGAGAGGGAACTTACTCATTATAGGCTATTCGATTTTAAATAAAGCAGGATCCCTCGCGAAAAGCTCGGGATGACAGTGTAGTTAAGGTGTTTTCGGTATAATGATGAACGAATATTAACAATCCCAAATCAGACTATAAACTGAATTCCTTACAAACACCCGAATTCAAAGCCTTCCTTTAAAGAATGCTCTATGAAGCGAGGCAGCGTATACACCAGGTTTTGTGATGCCTTTATACTATCATGAAAAACAATAATCGAACCATTCCTGGTATGCGCAACTACATTCTCCAGGCACTTTTCAGCACTTGTGCTCTTATCATAATCACCGCTTAATACATCCCACATTACAATAGAATAACGGTCGCCAAGGTACGCGCGCTGAGCCCTTTTCATTCGTCCGTAAGGCGGACGAAATAAACGCGTACTGACAAGCTGGGCGCAGTTTTCAATGTTATCAAAGTAATTTTCTGATTTTGTTTCCCAGCCGTTTAAATGATTGTGGGTATGATTGCCAACACTGTGGCCCTCTGCAAGGATACGCTTATAGACCTCCGGATACTTTTCAACGTTAGCTCCTACGCAGAAAAAAGTCGCTTTAATATCATGTTGTCTCAACAGATCTAATACCCAAGGGGTAACTTCCGGTACAGGGCCATCATCAAAGGTAAGGTAGATTTTTTTTTGCAATTCATCCTTCCTCCAAACAGCATTTGGATACAGTTGTTTTATCAGGTAGGAAGGACGTACTAAATACAAGTTGATTTATATTGGTAATTATTAAATTGCAAAAAAAAGGTCCTTCTACAAGTAGAAGGACCATACACTTTTAGCGCTCTCTTTTAGGAGTTAATCCATACGCCTGTGCCAATGATTTATAGCGGGCTTCCAACTCTTTTGACAAAGCAGCCTGTTTAAAATTGTCGCTGAAATAAACAAGACGTTCCAGGATATCCTGTGCCTGCTCAATATCGCTTTCGTAATACGCTACATCTTCTCTTTCCAACGAATAATAATATTTAATATTATTCTCATAATTGGTAAATAGTTTTTTCGCTAACACATTTGCCTTTTCAGCTGCACCCGCCTGATAGTATCCAATAACAATAGAGTACATGGTAGCATCGTACGGTACATTTTCCTGTGGTGTTACTTCAATTACTTTATCAAGCACTTTAATGGCTTTATCTTTTTTACCCTCGTCAATTAATGCAATCGCAAGAGCGCCAAAACGCTGACGTACATTCAGTGCGCAGGAACGGATAAATACATCATCTAAATAAACACCCTGCTTATCCATTCCACCCCATGCAAATTTCATGATCTTATCATACATAACATCGGTAGCAATGCGGGTTTCCTGTGCTTCCTTCTCATTCTTTTTTATAGGAACTAAACGGTAAGCAAGTCCTTCTAACTGAAGATATGGTGCAAGGTTTAAATAAGAGCTTGCAGGCGCTGTGGCAGCAAAATAGATAGGGCGTTTCCAGTCATTATGAGCTAATAAATCAATGATCATCAGATCATTTTTTTGTACATAATTTCCGCTAACGGTCCAGTCAATATTTTTAACAATACGGCTGGCCAGTTCTTTTGGTACTGTACCATTATTAACTACTGCTGCGCTGTCAACCGGTACACGCATATTTTTAGTAGGGAAATAATTGTAATATGTTTCTTTAGCTACCTGAACACGGTGATCATTATCATCCATCTTCACAAAATTCATTAATTCTTTAACAGGAATATATCCCTGTACTTTTGTTTCATGATAATCGTGGAAAAGAACAACGTCACGTGTTCCCTGGCGGTACTGATCTCTGCGCAAAGAAAAAGGAACCGGATCCGAATCGTAGGCTTTATGCACCATCTGATCGATATACCAATCCGTATTCAAGAGTTCAAGACAAATAACACGTACATCGGTACGTATGCCTTCTACTTCCTGGGCGTACCACAAAGGGAATGTATCATTATCACCATTGGTAAATAAAATAGCGTTTGGAGCACAGGAGTTTAAATAATTAGCAGCAAAATCACGGGCAATAGTGCGGGTAGAACGATCGTGATCATCCCAGCCTTCTTTCGCCATAATGGTTGGCACCGCTAATAAGCACGCAGTAGTAGCAATTGCTGCGCTTGTTACCTGGTTCATTTTCTTAGCGAGGAAATCATAAATCGCTAAAACACCCAAACCTATCCAGAAGGAAAAGGCATAAAAAGACCCGGCATACGCATAATCCCGTTCACGCGGTTCAAACGGTTTTTGATTCAAATAAATTACAATTGCAATACCTGTGAAGAAAAACAACATCCCTACAACAGCCGCATTTCTGTCATCTTTTTTAATGTGATAAAACAAGCCGATTAAACCTAAAATAAAAGGTAAAGCGTAAAAAACATTTTTTGCTTTATTGTTATCTGATCCGTCAGGCAAACCATTTTGAGGACCTAAGCGCGCTTTATCAATTACAGGGATACCAGTGATCCAGTTTCCATCGGAACTATTGCCATGTCCCTGGATATCATTCTGACGGCCAACAAAATTCCACATGAAATATCGAATATACATCTGGCCCATCTGGTATTGAAAAAAGAAACCCAAATTTTGACCAAATGTAGGCTTATCAAGCATTTCAGGCTCACCGCTTTGAGGGTCAGTTGTTTTTATATGATTATAGTTTCGTGGATTGGTCCAGTTTTTATAACCAGCAATGTGGTTGGACTGGCTGCTCCACATACGTGGAAAAATAGTGCAGAAACGGGGATCGTAATTCGGAATAGAATTTTTACGGTCATCCGTAACAATATATTTACCTGATTTTTCATCCTGTGTATAAACGGGATTCCCATCATTATAAGGCTTTTTAGAATCAACCGGTGCAGAAAAATACTGGCCATATAAAACAGGCCATGATCCATATTGTTCACGGTTTAGATAGGATAATAAATTTACCGCATTTTCCGGATTGTTTTCATCCATTGGAGGATTGGCTTGTGAACGGATTACCAATATTAAAAAGGAAGAATACCCTATTAAAATAACCGCAAAACACAGGATTACTGTATTTAATATCGGTTTAATTTTTTTAGCTGTATAGCGTAATCCGAAAACAATACCTCCGATCAATAAAATTGCATAAATGATGGTACCGCTGTTAAATGGCATCCCCAAGGTATTTACAGCAAGAAGCTCAAATTTGGCTGCCAGCTTCACAATCATAGGGATAAGCCCCCCCTGGATCCCGCCAAGGATCAATACAGATAAACCAGCTGTAATAATAAGCCCCTTGCGCGTTATGGTATCGTACTTTTTGAAATAATAGATGAAAACAATGGCTGGTATAGCCAGCAAGTTCAATAAATGGACCCCAATTGATAATCCGACAAGGTATGCGATTAAAATAATCCATCTGTCGGCATGTGGGTTATCTGCTTCACGCTCCCATTTAAGGATGGCCCAGAATACAATGGCAGTAAAAAAGCTTGACATCGCATATACCTCCCCTTCAACAGCCGAAAACCAGAAGGAATCAGTAAATGTATACGCCAGGGCGCCTACCGCACCTGCACCAAATACAGCAAACATTCTACCTTGCGTTAAATCACCGCTTTTATCAACAATTTTGCGTGCCAGCGCTGTAATTGACCAAAACAAAAATAAAACAGTAAAGGCACTGCATAATGCTGACATGGCATTAATCATCATACCCACCTTAGCAGTATCCCCAAAAGCAAATAAACTGAAAAAACGACCAATTAAAAGAAAAACCGGGGCTCCCGGAGGGTGACCTACCTCTAATTTATAAGCACAGGCAATGTATTCACCACAATCCCAAAAGGATGCAGTAGCTTCCATGGTACTTAAGAATACAAATGCTGAAATTAAAAAAACAAACCAGCCAATAATATTGTTAAGTCGCTGATAATTAGAAGGTATATTCATATAATAATAATTTATCGTTTATAAATTCACATGTATTCTGAGAATGCTTGCGAAATTAGAAAATTAATTGATTCATGTCCGTTAAAAAAACATAAGAATTTGTATTGCGCTTAAAAAAATATTTATTAGTTTTGCAACCCAATCACACAATGATTGTGTTATTGTCCGATGGTGTAATTGGCAACACGTCTGTTTTTGGTACAGAAGAGTCTAGGTTCGAGACCTAGTCGGACAACAGAAAATTACTTAAAGAGCTTTTTTAAGTTAAGCAGGTACAACAAAGCCCCCTATATAGGGGGCTTTGTCGTTAATATGAAAAAGCATAAAAAAATCCGTCTTCTTATTTTAAAATCCTACTTCAAATGCGGATCCCCGGGATAATCAATAAGCTTTAATTTTCTCAACAAACGTCTCTCGGTTTTTAAAAAATTAAACCGATAACCCACAAAAATGCGTGCTTTACCGGTATTATAATTAAAGGTGCAATTGGTTTTACTGAAGCTAAAAAAGTAATCATAGATTCCCATTAAACCGTAATAAAACTTACCGGTATCATAACCGAAACCAAAACGCAAACTAATTTTAGCCGAAGGATTATAAGGACTTCTGTATTTTAATTCATTATCAAATCGGTTATAGGTGGTTTGCTCTAAGCCAAAACCGGGCACTATAGAGGTGGTGGCATAAAAATTCTCCTTTACATAAGTATAGATATAGCCTCCATTTAAACCGAAGGTTTGCGCGCTGCCTTTATTTATAAGTGATAACGTATCAAAAAATGGTGCAAACTGCCCGGATACCAAACTTGAATCGGACGAAACACCGAATATGGTATAATATCCACCCAATAAAAACGAGCCTGCACTTTTTAATTGCGTTTCAGTAAATGCGAAGGTACTTCGGTAGGAGAATTTTTTATAATTAAAAATATAATAGGTGCTTGTCGCAAAAAGCTGCGCCCTTACATCCTTCCTCACTTCAAAAGTGTCATTTTTTTCGGGAATAAATTCATTTGTGTTCCGAATGTAAAAGCCCTGGTAGTTCTGATAACTGATATCGGAAGTGGTACGCTGTCCGTACAGATTAAGCTGATAATCCCTGTATTTGGTAACACCTTTTTCATTTTTATTACCATTAAAAACAGCAATACCGGTATTGGTTATAAAGGTTGACCAGCGTGAGCTAAGCCCTATACCTACCTCATATTTAAAATTAGGAGTGTATTGTAACTGTTTATTGGTTCCCCAGTCCACCATATCAAAGTGCATTAAACGCGCTGAGAGAGGAATGGAGATAATAAATTTCTTGGGATATGCTTTTATGTAGCTTGGATCATTCAGTGTTTTCTTTGTTCTTGTGATCGTATAAACCGCTGTTCGATGAACCCACATAAATTTTTCCCAGGCTGTTTTATGCGGAATGTCCCAAATTGTTTTTTGTGCAAGTGTATCCTGCCCGGTACCCTGATAAGGAAATAGCAACAATGAAAATAGAACTAAAATTAGCCGCAGAAAATACTTCATACTGTTAAGTAACAGATTTTTTCGCAATGATATCAAAAAGATACAGCAGATGTTCAGAATCAGCCATATACAACAGGCTTTTATACCATCTGATGTTCGATTATCAGAAAGCTATGCTATGGTTTAAACAAAAAAACACCCCATACGGGGTGTTTTTTCTGTTTTGGAACTAGTTGGTACTATATTGTTTTGGTGTCATAAACTCTTTCAAGTCCTTCATAGACACATTCTTTAAATCTTCAAATGATGTAATTCCAAAATATTTTGCTAACTGTTGCACTACTACAACACTTAACACCATTAAAATTATCTTTTTCATGATTTCTAAGTTTTAAATTTAATACAACTTATTTCCTGTGAGTAAAATTACAACAGAATCAGCCCTTAGCCGGGTATTTTCGTTGAACTTTCATTTAAAATAGCCGGAATCAATACATTTCAACCCGGTGCCCTAAACCATTCTCCAATATTGCACTCGTACTAAAATAAATGAATTGACATTTCGAGTAACTTATTTCCAATTTTTCCGTTATTAAAAGAATTACTACTTTAGCCATATGATGAAGAATTTTTGCTTTTTAATTATTGGATTGACTCTTATTATCAGTGGCTGTAAAAAAGATGCTGAACTGGTGGTAATACCTAATAATCAGGCGCCACCAGACTATACTATCGAATCCATTGTTAAAGAAAATTATGTTAACAAGGTATATATCAGCGTGTTGGGCAGAAAACCAGAGGCTTCCGAGTTAAGTTCAGGCCTTTCCTACATCAACCAGCATAACTTATCTATAGCGGACAGAAACCTGTTTTTAGATGAGGTATTTGAAAAACCGGCCTATAATCAACGGTTATACGAAATTGCCTCCATCAAATTATTAACCTCTTTCGACACAGCAACTATAACAGAAACAATAGCCATTTTTCAATTTTTATTGACCGATTCTTCCTATGCTGCCGTTTTTGATCAGCTTAATTTTGAAATTGCCCGTATGCAGCAATTAAAAGCCATTCCTGCTGATTTAAATAACGGTACTTTAAATACCATCGGGATGCACAAAAGATTGATTAACAATTACTTCTACGACCAGATTAATATGGGTACCGAAAATTTTGTTGTTTCCAGCTTTCAGCATTTTATGGACCGCTACCCCACTACCAGTGAACTACAGCAGGGAGTAAACATGGTAAATGGGTTAAGTGCTGTACTGTTTTTAATACAGGGAGATACAAAAGATCAGTATATGGATGTTCTCCTGAATACCGATAATTATTTCGAAAGCCAGGTTAGGGAATTATATTTACGATACTTATTCCGCCAGCCCACTTCTGTTGAAATGACAACACATGCAAGCGCTTACAAAGCAGACCTGGATTATAAAAAATTACAAAAAACAATACTTTCTTTAGACGAATATGCAGGCATTAATTAACATCATAAAAACCAAAAAACTTGTTCTGCTTATTTTTGCAGCGCTTGCAATAACAGGCTGTAAAAAAGAGCCTAAAAAGAGCTATGTATATGGCGTAAACAATGTGAATGTTACACAGGACGGTGTAGCAAAACCCAATGTAAAATCAACGGTTGAGTTTATATCCATTGCTTATTCCGACCTTTTTGGAAACACCATTAACCTGGCTACACTTACCGATTTGGGTACTGCTTATGACGCGTTCGGGGATAAAAAGCTGATTGAAGACCTGATCATTCGCAACTTCTTAAACGCACCAGGGGTATCAATCCCAAGCACAGCAGCCATGAATGCCGATGTACCTTTATTTGCAGTAAATACGTATAAAAAGTTTTACAATCGGGAGCCGAATGAATTTGAATTGTGGCAGTTGACCAACCTGATCAATACCGATGCTAATACTACCCCAGAACTGGTATATTATGCATTTATGACATCAAACGAATACAGATATTATTAGTTAAGTATAAAGTAGTAAGTATCAGGTACTAGATATGAAAGCATAAGTTAAAACTATACATATATTGATTCAGTAGTAAGTTAAGTATAAATACACACAGTACTTGATACCTGATACTTACTACTTGATACTAATTAACATGGACAGAAGAAAGTTTTTAAAACAGTCAATATTAGCCACAGCAGGGATTTATACAGCACCGTATATATTACCATCCGGCCGCATGTTTGCATCTACCGGAATCAGAAGGGCTGATCATGTGGTATTTTGTTTATTTGCAGGCGGTGTCAGAAACTTAGAGTCTGTTCATAAAGCGGATGGAAACCTGATGCGCCAGATGCTGAACGGTTCCGAATCCATTTCAGGAGATATTGCTGCAGGAATTGACCCCTTAAATCCCATTTCAGGCCCTTCATTGCAAACACAAGGTACTTTATTTAAGGAATTCAGGTATAACCAGGGCCCTACAGGCCACTTTAACGGACATACCACTGCCATAACCGGTATGTACACCACCACCGATCTTAACATTAAAGCACCGCCTGAAAACCCTACCATTTTTGAGTATTACAGAAAACATACATCACCGGGTACCTCAGCACTTAATTCGTGGTGGGTTTCCAATGCGTTAGGGCCCTATCCATCGTTAAATTTCAGTTCCGATTCTAATTACGGTGCTTTGTATGGCGCTAACTATGTGCAGCCGTTCTCATTGATCAGTGAAGCAGGATACAATGTGTTGGGAAATCCTAAAAATTTCAGTACCTCCCAAACAACCAATTCTTCTAAAATTAAGGATGTATTAAATAATAATTTCGGGAGTCAGTATAAACCCGGAGATGCAGGAATTGAAAACACCTCTACGGATGCTGCTGCTCTAAGAACATTTATAAACAGCAGTTATGCAACTGCAATCAGCGGAGGGTTTAATGATCCCTGGGGGGTTGGTACAGGTATCATGAACAGTGATATGCGCAATATTCATTTTGCTGAAAGTATTATTACCAATTTTAAGCCGGAACTTTTAGTAGTTAATATGCAGGATGTGGACATCTGCCATGCAGATTTTACAGCCTACTGCAACAATCTTAGAAAGGCGGATTATGCACTTGCTCACCTTTGGCAAACGATACAAAACACTCCGGGTATGGCCAACAATACCGTATTGATTGCCGCTCCGGAACATGGCAGAAATGAAACAAGCAATACCTTAGTGGATTCCTTTGGACGCTACGCACTTGACCATACCGGTGAAATTGTGAATGGCAGGGCTTTATCACGCGAAATATTCTGCCTGATGCTGGGACCATATGGTGTAGTAAAACAAAACACTTTGTACAGCACCCAACAAGGTGAAAGTATTGATATTGTGCCTACTATAGCGGATATATTAGGATTTTATAACGACATTCCCTTAAGTTACAGAAACAGAATGGGAAGTGTTTTAACTCAGGCTTTTGTATAATGATCAAAAAAAATTCATATAAACTATTTTTTGCCCTTACCCTGATAACACTGGTGGTTACCATACAAAACGGGTGCAAAAAAAAGGAGGAAGCACTTCCTGCAAATCCTTTTGCCGGTATTAATTACGGCTCTCAACCGGAGATCACTCCGCCAGATCCGAATTCATTGGTTGGTATTCATAAAAATATTTTACAGCCTAAATGCGCTGTTCCGGGCTGTCACGATGGAAATTTTGAACCGGATTACCGTACGCCACAATCATCCTATGCAACATTGGTGTATCAACCGGTTACAAAAAACAATGCCGCAGAATCCTTTATGTACCGTGTTGTTCCTTACAAACCACTGGAATCTGTGCTTTATGAGCGCATTACAAATTGCTGCTTTGTAAACCAGGATGACCGTATGCCACAGGATAATATTGGTGTACCGCTCCCCGATTCAGATATCCTTGCAATAAAAACCTGGATAGAAAATGGTGCAAAAGATATGTCGGGCAACGTGCCCAGTTTCCCTAATTTAGAGCCGACCATCAGCCCGTATTACGCGGTGGTAGATGCTGCTACCTATCAAATAGCATATGCAGCCCAAAGCAACCGTCCGGACAGCCTTATTTATAATCCTTTTCTGCTGCCGGATAATACCAATGTAATATTCGCATTTGTAGTGTCGGACGACAGTACCGCGTATCAGCAATTGCAAATCAATCAAATGCAGTTGTCTTTTGATCCGGATGATTTCAGTAATGCAACCGTTTACACTGCCCAATATTATCATGTTCCTCCACCAAACGGAACTGATTTTTTCGGGATTACATTAAACACTTCCGTATTGCCCCATAATCAGCAAGTGTACATGCGTTATTTAGTCAATGATGGGGATCACCCTAATAACACAAGGTTTCCAACTGATAATTTACCTGTCCAGTATAAATCCTACTGGTCATTTTATGTCTATTAAAATATGAGAAAAGTTTTTTTTCTATGTATTCTGCTTGCCGCGATTTCTTCCTGTAAAAAGGATAAGAATGTTGATATTTCAACAACGCCAGCTATTGAATTTGTGAGCATCACTCCCACTGCTGCCATTGAATACCAGGATAAAATAATAATTACTATTTCCTATAAAGATGGTGATGGTGACCTGGGCGAAAATGCGCCTGATATAAAAAACCTTTTTTTAACCGATACCCGTAATAATGTAACCTACCAATACCGTGTATCTCAGCTTGCACCCTCCGGACAGGCAATAGCCATACAAGGCAATTTAACGGTTGAATTAAACAATACAGCTATCACCAATGGCGCTGCTTCACAGGCCGTTTCATTTTCTGTTTACGTAAAAGACAGAGCAGGAAATGTTAGTAATGTAATTTCTACTTCTGCTATTACTGTTACAAATTAAGATTGGCGCAGCCTCTTAAACTGAGTTCGATTATTAATTTAATAGCTAATCTATAATCCACTTTGGCCTAAAAAGGGCTGTCCTCCCGAACCCGTTTTTACGGGAGGGAACTCGCCTATCATATTGGCTCTCTTTTAAATTAAGAAAGGATCTCTCGCGAAAAGCTCGAGACGACAGTACTGCAAGGGCTGTATTTCAGCGAAATGTACAATTATTTTAAATCGAACTTTGTTTTTTTAAATGGCAGCGAATTGTATCTGCTTTTCATTTTTGTTAAAAGACATCTAAAAAAAAATAATATTCTAAATCTGTATCTTTTCCAAAACTCCTGCATTATGATTCCAAATATCAATAAAAAGTGGAATCCAGACACCACCTAAAAAAACGGGGCGACACCGAAAAGCCATACGAATAGGGAAACTAAATACTTCCAGCCATGAAAACAGTAATCGCAGCAACAGCATTGATTACAATGTTAAGCACTTCCGTAATTTTTGGACAAGCAAAAGCGTATCAGGATGAAATACCGAATGTTAGTTTTTGTGGCGCAATGAACCAAAATGATAAAATCAGGTATTCAGATCTTGAAAATTGTGATGAGGTATTGCAGCCCTATAAAGAGTTGAAAATTAAATCGTTTACCCTGGCTTACATGATTCCTTCACCAGAGGGTAAAGGAGGGGTATTTGTGGACTTTCCGAATACCGGTGGTAAATTAAACCAACAAACGTTGGATGCATTAAAAACCCTGAAGGATAAAAATGTGAAAAAGATTATGATTGAAGCTGTAGTTGTTCTTGAAGCAAACGGAACAGAACGAAAAATGAAAGGAATTAATATCAGCTTAGAATGATATTGCGCCTGGAGAATGAACAAAAAAGCATCCTGCAAATGAAAGCAGGATGCTTTTTTAAAATGACAAATTTATTTCCCCATCAGCAATTTAAATCCTTTGCCATGGACATTAATCAGCTCAACAGAGCTATCTTCTTTTAAATACTTCCGAAGCTTCGCAATGTACACGTCCATGCTGCGTCCGCTGAAATAATTATCATCGTGCCAGATGGATTTTAACGCAAAGTTACGGTCGAGTATCTCGTTTGCATTTAAACACAATAGCTTTAACAGATCCGCTTCTTTCGTAGTTAATTTTTGCTGTGATCCTTTTAAATCAAGGGTTTGATGCTTGTAATCAAACTTATAACTGCCAATCTGAAAATCAGACTGTTCTGAATTAATGGAGGTTTTGTTTTCAGTTCTGCGCAAAATGGCCTTAATGCGCAATAGCAATTCCTCCATACTGAATGGTTTGGTGATATAATCATCTGCCCCAGCAGTAAACCCTTCAATGGTATCTTCTTTCATTGATTTAGCCGTTAAAAACACAATGGGTACATTGGCATCAATAGCACGGATCTCTTTTGCCAGCGTATATCCATCCTTAATAGGCATCATTACATCCAGGATGCAGATATTAAACTTGTCTTTTGAAAAAACATCGTAGCCTTGTTTTCCATTTACAGCTAAAACGGTTGAATAATCCTTCGCTTCAAGGTATTCCTTTAGCAGGTTTCCCAGGTTCGGATCATCCTCCACCAATAACACCTTAACTTTTTCCATGTTTTTGATTTTAATATTTGTTATCCTTTTTTTTAAAAATTGTGTTAAAAATCTCTGTTAAACCAGAACATTCTTTGGTAAATATACTGTGAACACACTCCCTTTACCGGGTTCACTGTCAACTGCAATAGATCCGGTATGTTTTTCAACAACCGCTTTTACATAACTAAGCCCAAGTCCAAAACCCTTTACGTTATGAATATTTCCCGTTGGTACACGGTACATGGTATCAAAAATCCGCTTCTGATTCTCTTTACTTATGCCTATTCCATTATCCTGCACGGAAATAAATATGCCATCCTCATTGCTGCGTGTGCTTATTTTTATTTTAGGCTCCTCTTTTGAGTATTTAAGGGCATTATCAATTAAATTAAAGATAATATTTGTTACATGCACCCTATCAGCATTGATAAGCGGAGCTACGGCACTTAACTGGGTAGTGATCTCTCCCTGTTTATTTTCAACCTGCAGCTTAATATTTGCAATGGTCTGCTCTATTAGTGTATGGATATCAATACTTTGAATTTTCAATTTAAATTCTCCTTTATCCAATATAGCGGTTTGTAAAATATTTTCCACCAACAGGCTCAACCGCTTGTTTTCATCACGGATCATGTTTACATAATTATTCACCCGATCAGGTGATTTTTCAACTGTTTTATCATTCAGGACTTCACAGGCAAGAGAGATCGTAGAAATCGGTGTTTTAAACTCATGAGTCATATTACTAATGAAATCATTCTTTATTTCCGATAATTTTTTCTGCTTAAAAATGGTGGAAACAGTATAATAAAATGAAAAAATAATCATCAACATAAACGTTCCGGAAATAAACAGCATAAACCACATAGAACCGAGTATGTACGTGCGTTTATCAGGGAAATAAAGGGATAAATACTGTGGTTTTATAAAAACATTATCGGGCGACAGGTTTATTTTGTAATTGGAATGATACAATGCGATGTCCTTCTCTGTTAGCCGGCTTAAATCTAAGGGAAGCTCCTTTGAATCGGTAACTCCGAAAACATAATCAGTGGAAATGCCTTCTTCGAGGAGTTCCATGCGGATTACCGAGTCCAAAAGCGCTGTATCGAGTTTATGATTATAATCATTGTAGATATTGATACTCACTAATTCATCAAAAATATCGTTAACCATATCCTTTTTTTGCGAAAACCACTTTTCACGAAGTTCGCCTGAATTAAACTGCTGAATATCACTTGGAACATCTAATTCGGAATTCACATCCAGCTCGGAAGGCACACTATCACTCAAATAGCTTTTATGTCGCGACTTTTTTATGACTACGCCATTGGAATCGGAAGAATATTCTTCATAAACTTTTACATTAATTTTATCTTTTTGTAACGAAAAGCCATCTTTTTCCGTTTTAGAACCTGAAATAAACGGAGTACTATTTGAAAGGGAATCTTGTGGGGCAAACCAGCGTATGCCTTGTTTGCGAAAGTTAAATTTTTTACTGATTTTAGAAGCAGCCATCTGCTTTTCCATCCGTGTAACTACTTTATCCAACGCCTCATTAACATTTTGTTCAAACCGCTGTTTGCCCAATGTTATAGCATTTTTTATCCAATATACCTGAATGGCAATAAGGCCGATCATCGCCAGGCTTGCCATTAATGTAATTATTTTAACGTTACTTTTTTTCATTTAAAAAACAGGATACAAATTCAAAAATAGCCCTATTCCATGGAAAATACAGTGCCTTAACATATTTTAACAGTACTCTGTATCTGTCAGTTAGCATATTTTAAGCGAAATTTTTATTCATTTAAAGCCTCATTCCAACCTATTCATACAGGTTTATCACCAAAAAATGGGATTTTTAAATATTAAATTATATATTTGACTTAATGGAATACTGATAACAGAATAATCATTTTATAAAAAACAGCTTTTTCAATTATACCAATTTATTTAAGAATTAAATCCTAGTTAAAATGAATCAATCTACTCAACACACACCGATCAAAAGTAAACTCAAAAGAAGCTTTTTTTATTTGACCGTTTTATGCTTTACGTTTTCTATAAGTATGGCGCAGCAGTCAGGAATTAAGCCTGTAAAAACAGGCCGCACTGTTAGCAAAAAGGGGAATAATGCACCGGCTTCCATTAATAATCAAGGCATTGGAAACACCACTCCTACTAATTTTAAAAGCTGCGCTACAGATAATTTGATGAAAAAATACATTGTCGAAAACCACCTGGAAGCTGTATACGAACAGGAAAAACTGAACAAACAAAATATTTCTTCTGAAATAGATAATGACAGAACAGTAAAAATAATTCCAGTGGTGTTCCATGTTGTTTACAACCCTAATATAACTGCATCCGCACAGGCGAATGCAGCTATAACGCAAACAGTAATTGACAATGCCATTGCAAGATTAAATGCTGATTTTAGTAAAACCACCACCACTGGAGTTCGCTCAGCTTTTCACAGTTTAATATCAAATACCAATATTCAATTTTGCCTGGCCAATAGAAATGCCAGCGGTGCTGTTGCTTCTGGTATTACCAGATCAACCACATCTCAAACTTATTTTGACGATAATTCCTCTTCTCCTGTAAATGGTTCGGATGCTATGAAAACCGCTTCTTACGGAATTGTTGGATGGGATCACCTGAAATATGTAAATATATGGCTGTGTGATATTTCTAATAATATGACTCTTTGCACAAACGGCTGTACTGCGGGGTATGCTTATTTAGGCTCTACCAGCCAATCTACCCTTCCTAATATGCAAGGAGGCATAATGATTGACGGTATTGTTTTAGATTACAATGTGGGGCTTTTTGAAAACCCTCAAACTTCTGATTTATCCATATCAAAATCCATATCACATGAAATGGGCCATTATTTAGGATTGGAACATACTTTTGCCGACAATACAAATGGCTGTGTTAATGATGATGGCTTTACGGATACTCCTCCTGTTAAAGGGCCTTTTCAAAGTTTTTATTATTGTTCACAGGGTACAACCGTTCAATCCTGCTCAGCAGGTACTTTGTGGCAATATGAAAACCTAATGGATTACAGCGATTGTTTTGTAATGTTTACTCCTATGCAATCAAATTATATGAACAGCGTATTAACCAACGGCCGCTATGGATTAGCAAACTGGCAGGCAACGGGCTGTACGTCTTCAGTAACTATCACTCCGGTAGCTTCTTTTAGTGGCTGTAATAGCAATGTTTCTCAAAACTCTTCAGTAACGCTTACAAGCACTTCAACTAATTCTCCAACTTCGTGGCTTTGGGCAATTACACCATCAACCGGTGTGAGCTACGCTGGCGGTACTTCCTCTGCTTCACAAAATCCGCAAATTACTTTTGCAAATACAGGTACTTACTCGGTTTCTTTAACTGCAACAAATTCAGCCGGCAGTAATACCTTTACCAGCGCTTCCTGTATTACAGTGGTTGCGGGTAACAGCAGCGCAGGATGCGATACCATATTAAATATTACTTCAGATGATAATTTAATTGTTTATAATTCCAACAACTGGGGTTACATTTCAGGTATGAATGGATATAATGATCAGGCAAAAGCAGAAAAGTATATGAGTTCAAGCTATACCTACGGTAATGATATAGTAGGTGCGTATGTTTATTTTTACAAATATGTGTATGCAAGCGCAGCTTCAAACGTAAACTTAAAAGTTTGGAATGCTTCCGGAACAGGAGGGTCTCCTGGAGCTACTGCTATAGCAACCAAAAATGTATTGCTTAATTCAATACCTTCAACAGGATTATATCCGGGTATAGCATATATCCCGTTTTCGTCTCCGGTGCCTATATCCGGTGACTTTTATGTTGGTGTGGAGTTCACTAGTCCGTATGTTTTAGGAGACACTGTGGCCCTTGTTACCAATAGTGATGGAGAATCACCTACCCCAGGAACTTCGTGGGAAAAATATAATAATGTATGGACAACGGCATATGACAACTGGGGGATTAATACCTCTCTCTATATAGCTCCGGTGTTCTGTTCAATCACTACTGATATTGAGGCATCCGATGTAGATAATTTTTCTGTTTATCCGAACCCTTCAAATGGAATAGTATCTGTAATGGTGGGGTTAAACAAAAATTCAGATATAAAAGTGTTTGTATATAACAGTCTTGGACAGCTAATTAAAACAGCCGATATGGAATCAGGATATGGCGGAAAAGTAGATTTTAATTTATTTGATACTAACGATGGACTTTATTTTATACGATTACAAACCGGCACATCGGTAACAACCAAACGTGTTGTGTTAACTAAATAAAATTAAGAAGCCCTGAAAAACATTTCAGGGCTTCTTTTTTATCTGCCTGATTTTTTCAAAATGCTCATCTGCCTAATTCCATTATCTATGAAGGTTTGATAAGCTCTATTATTAAAAGCATGTTTGTTTTTCAGTAATTGCCGTTTTCTCAAAAAAAAGTACAATCTTTGGTATGTACTAAAAATCAATTCTAATAAATTTATACTATGTTCAAAAAACTACTCCTTGCCGGTTTTATTTTTTTGGGAATTCAAAATTCCTTCTCTCAATGCTCAATGATTGAAGTACCTTTATCACAAAGGATTCAAAATTCAAGTGTTATAATTGAAGGACGCGTATTGAAAACGGAATCATTCTGGAACAGCCTGCATACATTGATATACACTTCAAATACTATTGAAATATATAAAAATTTTAAAAGTGAAATCAGCAGTGTTCAAATAGAACTTATTACTGAAGGCGGCACAATCGGGAACAAAATGCACCTGGTAGAACCGGGCTTACAGTTAACTGAAGGTACTATCGGGATGTTTTTTATTGAGCCTGCCAAAACAACTAATCCAACAAGTTTGAATTCTGCTAATCTTCAGTTTCAAGCTTATGCCGATGTTCAGGGCTTTGTAAAATATGACCTTGCAAATAACAGTGCATCCGACCCATTTAAAAAATATAATTCTATTGAAAATGATCTTTACAATGTTGTTGAAAAAGGAACCGCGCATAAATATTCTGTTTTGAAATCCATTGCTATCAGTGGGTTACAAAACAATTCACAGCAACAACTAATACCAGTAATTAACTCTTTTACGCCTACTACCGTAACTGCCGGAACGTCTACTATTCTTACCATTGATGGTTCAGGATTTGGTGCTACGCAAGGCAGCTCAGTTGTTAAATTTAAAAATCCGGACGATGGCGGTGCTACGTATGTACAGCCTGCTGCTTCACACTACGTTTCCTGGAGCGATGCACAGATACAGGTAAAAGTACCCGCTAAAACAAATATCTCCGGAAGTGCCGGTACGGGTACCATACAAGTTATTGTAAGCTCTATCACTGCAACTAGCAGCGGAATATTAACGGTAAACTACAACGAAACAAACCTTGAATCGGCAAGTGTAATTTATCAGACAGAACACGTGAACACGAACACAAACGGTGGTTACACCTTTGAAACTAATACTGGTTTTGATGCCAATGCTCCTGCAAAAGCATCCTTCGAAAGAGCTTTGGTTAGCTGGAGATGTGGCACTTACATGAATTGGAAAATGGGAGGAACTACGTCTGTAAACGCATTTGGGAATGATGGGACAAACGTTGTTCGCTTCGACATTGGTTCAGAATTGGGTTCTGGTACACTGGGTAAATGTTACAGTTATTATACCAGCTGCTCCGCTGGTGTTTGGTATGTTGATGAATTAGATGTTGTGTTTGATGATGGCACCAACTGGAATTATTCAACTAACGCACCCTCCGGTTCTCAATCTGATTTTGAATCCGTTGCGCTGCATGAGCTGGGACATGCGCATCAGCTGGGACATGTTATCAACACCAATGATGTGATGCACTATTCACTTACAACAGGTACAACACGCAGGGTGCTTATTGCCAACAATATTGCTGCCGGCAATGATGTTATGAGCCGCAGTCTTATAACTAACATTTGCGGCCCTACTCCAATGATTGCCCTTACATCATTAAACTGTTCACTTGCTTTACCTGTTGCAGATTTTATAGCAAGCGACTCTATTATATGTGCTGGTGATTGTATCAGCTTTACGAATCAAAGCACAGGTTCGCCAAGCTCTCAAACATGGACCTTTACAGGAGCGGCAACCACTTCTTCTCCTCTTGAAAACCCTGTTAATATATGTTACAATACAGCAGGTACCTACACTGTATCCTTAGTTGTAAACAATGGAAATGGCGCTGATACTAAAACGAAAACAAATTATATTACGGTTAGTGCCCTACCTGCAACCCCATCTATCAGTCAGGCAGGCACTGTGCTTACATCCAGCGTTACAGCTACTTCTTATCAATGGAGTTTCAATGGAGGACCAATTTCAAATGAAACAGCTATATCGCACACTGCAACTGCAACAGGTAATTACGCTGTTACCGTTACTGATGCAGCCGGCTGTTCAAAAACTTCCTCGGTTTTTAATTTCACAACAACGGGTATCACTGCTGTCAATGACAATACAGTAAGTGTTAGCATTCATCCTAATCCTTTTAATTTTTCGGCAACTATTGAAATAAAAGGATTAACAAATCCGGAAGGAGAATTACAACTATTCGATGTTTTGGGAAAAACAGTTTTAAAATCGACTATAACAAATTCTAAATCGACCATACAGAAAAGCGAATTACCTGCCGGGATTTATATTTACAAAGTATTTAATAAAACAGAGCTTATTGGTAAAGGGAAAATAACAATTAATTAAAAAATGTATGATCCCAGTTGCTTTCCTGTACAGCCTTATATGATGCGCGCTGCATCAATAGCACCCTAAATTAGCGATACGTATTTAACACATGCAAACAATAAAAAACTACATTAATGGTGAACTTATTGAACCATTAAGCAAACAATACATTGATAATTATAATCCGGCAACAGGAAAAGTATATTCGCTGATTCCTGATTCGGACGAAAAAGATGTGAACCTGGCTACCGGTGCTGCATTGGCTGCATTCCCAAAATGGTCAAACACTCCTAAAGAAGAGCGTTCACGCATTATGTTAAAAATTTCTGCACTGATTGAAAACAACTTGGATCGTTTGGCAATTGCAGAATCCACTGATAATGGCAAACCGGTATCACTTGCTAAAATGGTTGATATTCCGCGTGCAGCCAGTAATTTCCACTTTTATGCAACAGGTATTTTGCATTTCGCATCTGAAAGTCATTCGATGGAAGATGCTGCAATCAATTACACACTTCGCAGTCCTATTGGTGTTGCAGGTTGTATTTCACCGTGGAATCTGCCCCTATATTTATTTACCTGGAAAATAGCACCAGCCATTGCTTCGGGGAATTGCGTAGTGGCTAAACCCTCTGAAATCACTCCAATGACCGCGTATTTACTTTCTGAATTATGCATTGAAGCGGGTTTACCCAAAGGGGTATTAAATATTGTACATGGATACGGACATAAGGTGGGTGCTGCTATTACCGCACACCCTAAAATCCCTATTATATCCTTTACAGGCGGTACAAAAACAGGTGCAGAGATTGCAAGAGTTGCTGCTCCAATGTTTAAAAAATTATCACTGGAATTAGGTGGCAAAAATCCGAATATTATTTTTGCTGATTGTGATTTTGAAAATGCAGTTAAAACAACATTGCATTCATCCTTCGCAAACCAGGGACAGATATGCCTTTGCGGCTCCCGTATTTTTATAGAACGATCCATTTATGAAAAATTCAAAACTGAATTTGTCGCAAAATCAAAAACATTAAAAGTTGGAAACCCTGCTGATAACGATAGCAGACTGGGTGCTGTAGTATCGAAATCACACATGGAAAAGATACTCTCCTATATTGAACTGGCTAAACAAGAAGGAGGAACTGTATTGTGTGGTGGACACCAGGTAAAGCTTGACGGTGAATTTGCCGAGGGCTATTACATTGCTCCTACTATTATTGAAGGCCTGGGATTTGACTGCCGCACTAACCAGGAAGAAATTTTCGGACCCGTAGTAACCCTTATGCCTTTTGACACTGAAGCTGAAGTATTGACTTACGCGAACAGTACACAATATGGTTTATCATCCATTGTATGGACCGAAAATCTATCACGTGCCCACCGCATCGCCAATTCCTTACATGCAGGTATTGTGTGGATCAATTGCTGGTTATTACGTGACCTTAGAACACCATTCGGTGGCGTGAAAAGTTCCGGAGTGGGCAGAGAAGGTGGTTTTGAAGCATTTGACTTTTTTACTGAGCCAAAGAATGTATGTATCAAGCTAAAATAAATACTACTCATTTAAAGAACGCAATTAAGAATAGTCCACAATAAAGAACTGCAGCGCTTGTCAACGGAAATAAAATTAAAACCACTGTACTTGTTTTTTGTTGCTGCCAACTCTCTTCTGTTAGCAGGAAATATACTTATCAATACAGTAAACATTCCTCAATTAATTTTACTACAGTGGTGTGGCATTTCCGGGATATTTCTCATTTACAGGTTTAATGATTTTATAGATCAGACCCATGATTTCAAATTTAACATCAGACGCTTTTTAAGTATAAAACTGCATATCATTATTCTTGGACAACTTTTTTTAATTACGCTACCCGCTGCTTTTTATTTACTTTCCGCATTCCATATACTAATCCTTATAATTATTTGTATTCTTGGAATATTATACTCCTTAACTTTCCCTTATAATGGGAGAAATTACCGGGTAAAAAATATTTTTTTAGTTAAAAATATTTTTATTGGATTTGCCTGGGGCAGCTTAATTCTAGTAGGTGCCGGAGTTTTTGCCAATGATCTTATTTCGGGATTATTTATATTTACAAGTATACAGGTAACCATTGGAAGTATTATACGAGACATACCAGATATTGCAAGAGATAAAACAGATAATGTAAAAAGCCTGCCTGTAATATTCGGGACCGAAAAAACCCTGAACTTGCTGCATATATTGAACGCCCTTTCCTTGCTTGCCGGCTGTTTAATGGAGAAGAGTAATGCATTTCTACTGTTAATGCTGATCACAATATCCTGGAGAGCCTTCTCTTTAGTAAAAATACAAAACAATCATCATAGCAGATTATGGACTCAAACGTTCAACCTGCTCACTTGTTTTCTTATTCTCGTTATTATATTAGTCCAGTATATCTATGAACTTAATTGAAAATATAAGTCCGGTTTATTTTGCCACTGCCATATTGTGCTCTGCAACAATCTTTACCGGCTTTTGGCTGCTTGACGCATTTACACACGCAAAGCTGGTAAAAGTTGACATTACAGATAAAGAATTACAAACACATCGAACTATCCTTCTTACTTCCGTTTTAATGGAAATTTCACTAGGATTAATGTATTGGTTCGATTTTGAAGTGCTGCCGTTTTTTGCCGCATTATTCATTACACGCACCGTTCATGAGTTTATTGATGAATTGCATTGGCATACCGGCCGCTGCTCTGGCTACGAATCGTTTCTTCATCTAGGTATGTGGATCTCTGTACTTTCTAAAACGTTTTTAATGTTTTGCTGGGGATTCTTTTTGCATTACCAAGGGGTGCTTGACCTTCACATAGGATTTTGGATATGGGGATTATTTATAATGGGATGTATGGGTTTAATTGGTTTTGTTGAATGGAAAAGATAGACAAACAATAGAAATAGTTTCTCCGAATTTCACACAAAATTTTCAACTCAAAATATTAGTTAATTTTACAGTATAATTACACTTACGCACAAATTCATCCACAATACCAAAATTGAAAAATAATATGAAACCACTAATCGTTTATGCATTGTTATGCTGTTCACTTATATTCTTAAAAACAGCCCATTCTCAGGAAGTAGTAAAGGATGATACTAAAAAAGATAAGGATTGGGGCGTTGAAATAGAGCCTTCCAATTTTGCGCTACGAGGATACAGTGTACAGATTAATAGAAATATTACAAAAAATAATTGTTTAAATATTGGCCTTTATACTGCTGCACTTGATGTACCGCTTTGGGCGAAAAAAGGCATGTTCCTTAATTTGCCAGATGATGCTGATGTAAGATTAGGCTTTCAGGCAGCTTTGGTTGTCCGTTACAAATTTAAAATTGGACAAAAAGAAAGCTGCCCATATGTTGGGCTAATAGGTGGCTGGGAATATTTTGATATTTCTCATCCCAGCTTACCTGATATGCGTATCACAACAATTATCGCAACACCATACATTGGGTATGAAATTTATTATTTTAAACAACTGTTGTATATAAACCCACAGCTAAGAGGGGTGTTTTATGTAGATCCTCAAAACAACCGCCCAGGCAGAATGGAAACAATGAAATCTGCTTTTCTTCTGCCAGCCGTCTCTCTCGGTATTAAATTCTAAAATGCCGAAAGCAGTTTTATAAATGCGGTTGCTCTCCAGTATCACACATGAGATGAAAAGAATAACTTTAGTATATCTTTTGGTAAGTATCCTGGCATCCTTTAGCAGCATCGCTCAGGAACTTACTTCACCTATAGCAAGAGGAAGCTTACTGCTGAAGCAATACCCTCCTGTATTGGACTCCTTTGTTGACAACGGGCGCATCAATTTACAATATGCGAGAACTATAGGCCATTTTTTAACTGATAACGATATTACTTATTATAATAAGAATCTAATTCCCAGAAGAAACAATGCGTTTATAAGGCACATCAAACATCTGATTGAACAGCTGGAGGAAAGCTATCAGAACAATGAACCTATTACCGATACAACAAAAGAGCTATTTTATGAGCTTTATCTCTATAACGCATCACTGATACAGAAAACAAAAGCAAATTCAAGAACAACTTTATCGCTATGCGAAAAAATCAAAATGAAGACTAATACCTTTAAGAGTAGGCAGGTCTTTCATTACAAAAACAGTATAAGCAATGAGGAAGCAAAAAACATAAGCAAGTCCAATCTTCAGGAAGATCCGGAAGACTCTCCCTTCTGGCATAAAAATCCAGAAAAAATAGCTCCGGCAAAACGATTCGAGCATTTAGCCAAATTAAAAAAGATAAAAGCTAAAAAAGACATGGTCGTTTTGTTTGACAAGCCCAGTTTGAGCGGATCTGCACCCAAAATAAATGTTTTAGATTTAGACCTCGATAACAAATGGTCCCTAAAATGGGGAGACGAAGTACATACGGATGTGGTAGGTTCTCATATTTTTGCAGCCCTTGGCTATGACGTTGATCACCCTTATTGTTATGAAGAGAATAAGCTGACTTTAATATTTGATGGGTTAAAGGAAATAAAAAATGTAACAGAGCTTACAATTAAAATTAAAGAAATTTACAAAATTGATTTAAATCCATTTATTACAACCTCTGGAACAGTAACTGATATAATGGCAGAGGAGCTGACCAGCCTCAAACCTTTTATTGGAAAGCAATTTGTGCGATTTAAAAAATGTGTGTTAGAAGGCCGGCCAGACAGAGTAAAACGTATTGGTTCTTTCCTACCATCCCTATTAAGTAACGATGATAGAAGAGAATTGAGGGGAGCCTTGCTTGCACACCAGTTTATTGGCAACTGGGATACCCGGGAACAAAACACCTTATTGACAACCGTTAATATGGGTAAATACAATTATAGAATGTCCGCAGTTTTTTCTGATCTTGGAACCAGCTTTGGAGTGGTTCAAGGTGTATTTCCTCCAGACTTTAAAGTTGGTCTTGTGAACGAATTTGCATGGGAAGTGGCCAGTTGTAAAGGAGGAAAAATAAAATTAAATACCAAAATAAATTCAATTTTACCTGCATATAAAAAAGCAACTTACCAGGATTTATTATGGATGGCAAAAAAGATTGCACTACTTGACGGACCATCCTTACGGATTATGATTAACAAAGCCAAGTGGCCAGAGCCTATTGCAGAATTATATTATCACAAACTAGCATCACGAAGAGCCTCCATATTAAAGGCTTTTAATTTGGAAGACCCTCACCCTATAGCATTTGACACCCATTTAACCATAAAAGTGAAAGATGAGTATGTTATAAAAGAGGGTAAACTTATTGTCGATTTTGAAAGCGAAAAGAATCCGGAAAGTTTTTTATCAAAAAAAGGCAGATTGACTAACTATGGCCATTAACAGATCGTTCAACATACTATTTTTATTTCTGTTAAGTATTAACTTGCTTTGGGCACAAGGTACAGAAGAGCAGAGAAAATATTTTATAAAAGATGAAAAAGCGCTGATGAATTTTATCAACTCTTCAGGACAACTGGATGGCTTTTCAATATATAATCATTCCCAGTATACTTACTTTGATATTTATCTGGACACCCCGGATTTTGATTTATACAAAAGCGGATTATCACTGCGCTTTAGAAAACGTGTTTTTAATGACAGTACCATTACCTATGGGATACAGCTAAAAAGTGAAATGGAAACGGATACAAGTATTCGTATGGAAGTAGAAGAAAAAGAGCTTGATTTTTACCGCGTAAAAACTAATTCCGGCTGGCTGGAGCTGCCAAAATTATTGGATATGCTATTTTTACAGGTTGAAAAAAAACAGATCAATATTAATTCAGCAGAGTTTCAACAAGCTATTTCATCCATTCAAAAATGGATTGAATTTAAAGCGGAAAGTACCATTACACCTTTTCAAAAATTGAGTCATTTAAATGGATGGGATACAAAAAAAATAAAAAATCTTAAACCAGTGATAATTGGATCAGAAAGGCGAATCAGAAGCCACATTTATATAAACCCTATAAACACTACTAAGGAACTGCAAGCAATAGTAAAAAACAATATCATTTCGTCAGTTTTGCCCGAATTCTTTAAGAAAAATGCCGATTGCAATTGGGTTTTAGAAACATCCGTTGACTCTGCGGTTTTTTATCCTTTATATAAAAGCGAGCAGCAAAAAGCCGAAATATATGAGTTTGAAGTTGAAAACAAATATTGCATCCAGGAAACTGGAACGGCCATAATGAACAAGTTTGAAAAAAAACTCAAAAGTAATTTCCAAATGGACAATCAAATTGATTCTAAATATCGACAGAGCGTGAAAAAATTTTTAGTACCTTAAATGAATAATTCAAACCTATTTTGATGACTTTCCAAAGTGAAAAAGTTATAGAAGTAACGAATCTGGTAAAGCATTACGGAAAAACGAAGGCATTAGAAGATGTCAGCTTTGAAGTATACAAAGGAGATGTGTTAGGATTTCTCGGGCCAAACGGTGCCGGAAAAAGCACCACCATAAGAGCGTTGCTGTCATTGATTAAACCTACCAGCGGCCAGATTAAACTATTCGGAAAAGACCCTATTAAAGATCATCAATCTGTTTTTTCACACATTGGCTGTATTGTCGAAAAGCCTGATTTCTACTCTTATTTATCCGCTGAAAAAAATCTACAGATTTTTGCCCGCCTTTCAGGCGTGGAGGTTAAAAAAAACAGAATCACTGAAATCATTGAATTTGTTGGCTTAAAAGGACGTGAAAAAGATAAGCTTCGCGGGTTTTCTAACGGGATGAAACAACGTTTGGGAATTGCTCAAACTCTGTTGCATGATCCTGAACTTATTATTCTGGACGAACCCACAACAGGCTTAGATCCTCAGGGAATTCTGGATATCCGTAATCTTATTTTACAATTAAAAAACGAACACAATAAAACCATCCTCTTGTCATCGCACCTGTTATCCGAAATTGAATTGATAGCAAACCGTGTAGTTATTATAAACAAAGGAAAAACACTTGTGCAGGGAAATGTTTCTGAATTATTGAATACACAGGAACTTGTTGTTTCCTTTACTCTCGATAATGTTGAACTGGCAAAACAACTGCTGGCAGCTACCAGTATCGAGAATGAGGTAATTAATGTTAATCAAAACAGTTTATCAATACATGTTTCAAACGATAATATCCCACATATAAATAAATTATTTTGTGACAATGGGTTGAAAGTGTTCTCTATAGAAACAAAAAGAAAGCTTGAAGATTATTTTTTACAACTAATTAATCACTGATGTTCTGGAAAAGTACCTATAATGAATTACTGAAGATAAGTGCTAAGCCGAGAAGTTATATAGGTTTGGGGGCAATTACCTTAATCATTTGCATCATATTATTCGCAATGCGTTTGGATGGCATGACCTACCTTTCTTTTATAATGCAGCTTTTCGACCAGTCGCTGTCTTTTCAGGGAAATATTTTAAATGGACATTTAGTTGCTTTCATTATACTGCAAATGTTAATTGTTCACATTCCTTTATTGATAGCCCTGGTTACAGGTGATCTTATTTCCGGTGAGAGCGCCATGGGTACCATTCGGCTATTACTTACTAAACCAATATCACGCACCAGTATTTTTTTCTCAAAATACCTTGCCGGTTGTATTTATACTTTCATTATTCTTTTATGGATTGGCTTCTTAGCTTTATTTGTTAGCAAAGCGATGTTTGGTTCGGGTGACATGTTGATACTTAAAAGTTCTGGCTTGGCTATTATTCAAGAACAAGATGTTATGTGGCGTTTTCTATCTGCTTTTGGAATCGCCTATCTTGGCCTGGTTATGATTGCAACATTATCCATTGCCTTATCCAGCTTTTCCGAAAATTCAATTGGGCCAATTGTCCTAACGATGGCTATTATTATTTTATTTACAATAATTGGTGCATTGGATGTGGCGGTGCTGGATGTTGTTCGTCCATTTCTATTTACAACACACATGAGCACCTGGAACAGCTTTTTCGAAGACCCATTACCAAAGGAACAAATCATGACTTCTGCAGGAGCTCTTTTGCTTCAAATAGCCGGATTACTATGGATCTCAATTTATCAATTCAACAGGAAGGATATTTTGTCATGAAAAAACAACTATTCAAATCCTTCTCTGCAGTTATAATTCTGCTGCTCACATTCACAGCTTCATTTGCTCAGGAAACCGCAAATCTATTGCTGAATAAAGTGTATAAAAAAACTCAAAAGGCCCAGGATTATTCTGTGAATGCCCATATTAAAGTTGATTTGCCATTTATTAAAATGCTGCCAATTGATGCAAAAATTTATGTTAAGCAAAAAGATAAATTTAAGGTGGAATCCAAAAGCATTGCCCTTGTTCCACGCCAGGGCTTTGATCAGATAAGCAAAATGATTGCCGACACCAACCAATTTACCTGTATGATGCAGGGACAGGAAGTGGTGGGAACAACTGCAACAAAAATTATTAATATTATTCCCCTGTTCGATACAACAGACCTTATTTTAGGTAAACTATGGATTGATCCATTACAAAATATTGTACTAAAGATGCAGCTGACAACAAAATCAAATGGTACCATACACACAGAATATAAGTATGGAACACAAATAGCATATGGCTTACCCGATGCCATGGTATTTTCTATAGACGTCAAAAAATTTAAACTTCCAAAAATTATGGGCTCAGATATTCATTCAAAATCGGATTCTGAGAATAGTCCGGACGAAGAAAAAAAGAAAGGAAAAATTTATATCGACTTTACTAATTATGCAATTAACAAAGGGATACCCGATGCCTTTTTTTTAAACAAAAAATAATGGATTTTATCCTTCGAACCACTTTTTATTAAGCTATCAAAAAAAGCGTTTGAACGAATTTTTTTTCACTACCACTGAAATCTGAATACATTTAAATCAAAAATTAAAAATGCCAGTTTTAAATATCGTTTCCTTGTTCGATAAAAGTACTGTCAAACATCTGCGTTTGCCGTTTTCATACCATTTAATGCCGGTATTTTTATTCGCTTTAAGTCAAACGGCAAATATTAACTGGCAAACAACTGCTATTGCTTTTGTAATTCTCCATTTTTTTATTTACCCTTCAAGCAATGGCTATAATAGCTACCAAGACAAAGACGAAACAAGTATCGGTGGATTAAAGCATCCTCCTAAAGTTTCTGAAAACTTATTACATGTAACACTTTTACTTGATACAGCCGGAATACTATTATCACTGATTATATCTATTTATTTTTCACTATTTGTGTTATTGTATGTGCTCATTTCACGTGCCTATAGTTACCGGAATTTGCGGTTAAAGAAATACGCAATTCCCGGATTTTTAACGGTTATGATATTTCAGGGCGCTTTCACCTATATAATGGTTCTATCAGCAACTGGTAATTTCGAAAATGTATATTTAATTTCTTTGGATAACCTTTTATGCATGTTCATTTCAAGCCTTTTTATTGGGAGCGTTTACCCACTCACCCAAATTTATCAGCATCAGGCCGATAAAAAAGATGGCGTTGACACAATCAGCTATAAACTTGGATATACAGGCACCTTCCTATTTTCTGGAGCACTTTTTTCAGTGGCAAGCACTTTATTATTTTATTATTTCAATTTAAAGAATCAAACCACTGCATTTATATTATTCTTAATACTGATGATGCCTGTTGTTATAAGATTGCTCCTTTGGTTTAATAAAGTACGGAAAAGCCCGGATGATGCCAATTATGAAAACACGATGGCAATGAATTTACTTGCATCAACCTGCATGAATGTTTATTTTCTGATTTTGATTTTTAATAATATGTATAGGGTGTTTTAAAAATTAAAATGTATTCCTGAAAATGCAGGATAAAAATTTATCATGAGTAGAATAATTGCAATAGGAACAGCTGTACCAGAGTTTAGCACAGAACAAAGTGTTATACTCGAATTTATGCATGCTGCCTATAACGATGATACGGCTTCAAGAAAATTAAACGTATTATTTAACCATAGCGGCATAAGCACACGCCATTCCGCTATTCCGGATTTTGATAAAACCAATTCAGCTTCTGTTTTTTTTAATGGTACTCAAAACAAAACAACTGTAGAAGACCGTTTGAATGTATTTAAAGAAAAAGCCATTCCATTGGCCATTACTGCAATTAAAAATGCATTCATTGAAATTAATATCAAAATTTCGGATTTTGAAATCACTCATTTAATTACAGTGTCCTGCACCGGTCTTTACGCACCCGGAATGGATGCTCAATTAATGGAACAATTAAATTTACCGGATGATATTTTTCACACAGCAGTTAATTTTTTAGGATGCAATGCAGCATTTCATGCACTCAAAATTGCTGATATGATTACTAAATCTGATAACAATGCAAAAGTATTGATTGTGTGTACGGAACTTTGTACTCTGCATTTTCAGCCAAAGAATAACCATGATAATCTATTATCAAATACCATTTTTGGCGATGGGGCTGCTGCAGTTATTATTACATCTGATAACTATGCAAAGCATCATAAACATAAAGGTTTAGCAATAGATGGATTCTATTCCTTATTGCTTCACAAAGGGAAAGACTTAATGAGCTGGGACATTACGCCAACAAACTTCGGAATGAAACTGGATGCAAAGATCCCCGATTTTATTGGAAGTGAAGTAAATGGTATTGTTTCAAAAGCCTGTAGTAAATTAAACATTCTGCCTGAATCTATTAGTAAATGGGCAATTCATCCGGGTGGCAAAAAAATATTAGATACCATACAACAAAAATTACAGCTAAACAGCGAAAGCTTAGCATACTCTTATAAGGTATTAGATGAATATGGCAATATGTCATCTCCCACTATTCTATTTGTATTAAACGAATTGATGAAAGCTGAACATCATCAGGATGAAACTATCTTCTCCATTGGTTTTGGCCCTGGTTTAAGCATTGAAACAGCCTTACTTTCATATGCTTAGTAAATTCAAATACCGGTCGCAACAGTCTGAAATGCTAGATGGTACAAACATACCTAAATCACTGCTTTTCCAGAATTTAAAGGAATTGGATTTCATTAACCGAACATTAGGAGGCCACACAGTAACGGTTGCAGGAATAAAAAAATTAATTTCTGACAAAAACAAAACCTACCACATTATTGATATTGGCTGTGGCGGGGGCGATGCAATGAAAAGTATTTCAGACTGGGCAACAAAAAACAATTACAAAGTAAAATTAACGGGGGTTGACCAAAATGCGGATGCCATTGAGTATATGAACAACTATTGCAAAGGCTATGCAGCAATAAATGGAGTTGTAAGCGATTATAGAGAATACTTAAAGATTAATCCCACCGTAGATATTGTTCATTGTTCACTTTTTTGTCATCATCTAAAGGAAAAGGAACTTATTGAATTATTTGTTTACTTAAAGCACTATGCAAAAACTGGTTTTATAATTAATGATTTGGAACGGCATTGGTTTGCATATTATAGCATTAAATACTTAACCCGTTTATTAAGTGACTCGGTGCTGGTTAAAAATGATGCGCCCATTTCTGTACTTCGTGGATTCAAAAAAAAGGAACTAGAAAAATTATTTCAGCAAGCAGATATAAA
Organism: Bacteroidota bacterium; assembly: GCA_040387415.1. Lineage (GTDB taxonomy): Bacteria > Bacteroidota > Bacteroidia > 2-12-FULL-35-15 > 2-12-FULL-35-15 > 2-12-FULL-35-15. The sequence continues at coordinate 76,322 of JAZKDU010000020.1, read as the reverse complement.
TGATATTAATATCAGTTGGAAATGGGCCTTCCGCTTTCTCGCTATTCATAAAAACAATCAACAATAAAACATAAGTTACAGCATAAAGTACCAATGTTAAACAAAACAAAACAATTTCCCAGTTCAAACACCTCCTTTTCCTTTTGGCAGAATTGGCTTTTTTACAGCAGTCTCGTAATTGCATTTACTGGAATTATTTTTGCCTTATGTGGCGCCAGCCTATTATTTTCGCCTTATCACAATGTATTCGCACGCATTTTCTGGCATCAACCAAATATTCCAAAAGAAGTGATGCCTTTTTTCGGATTTGTTTGTGGCCCTGCTGGTGCAACCATTGCCTGCTGTTACATACTTCTTGCTTATATTGCGCACTATCCTTTTAAAAGAAAAGAGCGATGGGCCCGCAATAGTATTATTATTGCTTTTGGTGGTTGGTTCATTGTCGATTCTGCGATATCTGTTTATTACGGAGTTTATTTTCAGGTCATTATTTTAAACAGCTTATCGTTTCTGCAAAAAGCCTTACCAGTAATTTTCACCTGGAAACATTTTAAAATAAACACAAGTAGTAATAATGGTGGCCCCCTTGCATAAATGAATCCATCTAATTCATATCAGGTAGCCATTGTTGGCGGAGGTTTAGCAGGTCTCACCTTAGCCATTCAAATGGCTGATGCTGGATATTCCTGTGTATTATTTGAAAAAAACAAATTTCCCTTTCACAAAGTATGTGGTGAATATATTTCAATGGAATCCTGGAACTTCCTGGAACGATTGGGATTGAAGCTTTCTGAAATGGATTTACCAAAAATTAAAAAACTGCACATTTCATCTCTTTCCGGACAACAGCTTCAGCATAATCTAGATTTAGGGGGATTTGGAATAAGCCGGTTTTTACTGGACTCTAAACTCGCTGAAATTGCCATAAATAAAGGCGTACACTTGGTTGACAATTGCAAAGTCCATAATGTAAAATTTGATGGAAATACATTTTCAATAGAAACAGAAAACGATATTTATTCTGCCGATATATGTGTTGGCGCATGGGGTAAACACAGCAACCTGGACAATAAGCTTGCGCGTTGGTTCACAACATCAGGTGACAAAAGTAAAAATTATGTAGGAATCAAATACCATGTTAAACTTGACTTCCCCAACGATTTAATTGAGCTTCACAATTTCAAAAGCGGGTATTGTGGTATCTCCAAAATTGAAGAAAATAAATACTGCCTTTGTTATTTAACCGATTCGAAGAATTTAAAAAATAACAATGGAAATATCAAACAAATGGAAGAACGTGTATTAATGAAAAACCCGTTTTTAAAAAAATATTTAAGCGAAGCTCAGTTTCTATTTGACACCCCGCTGGCCATTTCACAAATTAAAATAGGATATAAAAAATCGGTTGAAAACAACATACTGATGTTAGGGGATGCCGCAGGTAATATTGCACCTTTAAGTGGAAACGGCATGAGCATTGCCATGCGCAGTTCTTTCTTTTTGAATACATTGTTAATCGATTATTTCAATAAAAAAACTACTCGCCAGGAAATGGAAAAACTGTACGAACAATACTGGAAAAAACAATTTAAAAAACGCATCAACCTGTCACGATACCTCCAAATGCTTCTAAAAAATGAGCGTACCACCAATATTGCCATTGAAACCCTTAAAAAACTCCCGTTTTTAAAAAAACTGGTCGTTAAATCTACCCACGGAAATCCTTTTTAAGCAATTCATTCCATCGCAACGGATTGGATCAACTAAAACCTTCATAATAGACTCGCTTTTATGAGAAGGAAACCCTATATTTGTAAGGTTCTTCGTCCAAATTAAAAAATTAAAATTACTTTTTTTTGATGCAACTAATTTTGAGTTTGTTGCATCTTGATGAAAGCATCCTTTTTTTGCAGTGAAAAGCATGAGAAAAATTATATTTTTTATTCTTATTTTTTTATCATACCAGGGCTGGAGTCAGGGCAACATGATTTCTATTTCTAGTACCGTGCCTGCTCAGTTGACTATTTGTGGTGCCGCAAAAACATTCACAGTTTCCATTTACAATCCATCTCCTTTTTTATTAACCAATGACACATTAAGGGTGACCATGCCTACCGGCATAACCTACCAAACAGGCACTGTTACTGGTGCAACCTACTTATTTACATCTGCCCCAAACACCTTATGTTTTTTATTGGCAAGTATTCCAACGCTGACAAGTGTAAACATCAGCTATTCTGCTGCTGCCAGCTGCGATGTGCAGACTTATATTTCTGGCGGAGGTATTATAAAAAATGATATCCACGTAGATTACAATGCGAATAACACTTCCAATTTTGATGAACATAGTACCTCTACTTACATTGTGCGGCAGCCAAACTTATCAATTTCCGGTGTCACCAATCAATCCTACACCGGCAACATAGGCGATGTTTTCTCCCGCTGTATTACTGTTATCAATGGAGGTTTAGGGGAATTGAGCGAATTCACATTAACAGATATACATAATTCAGGAGTTCAGATCAGTGCGGTAAGCATTGGCAGTTGGCTTAACACTGGTAATTCGGAAAAAGTAACCTTATCAGGAGCCGATTTTACAACTATTGGAGATCACGATAATCTATTTGAAAATGGTGAAAGCATCTCTATTTGTGAAACGGTAAATGTTATTAATTGTATTTCTGTAGCATCTGCTTTTGAAGCCTACTGGGGCTGTGGCAGCCAAAACTGTCAATCCTCTGTTTCCACCGCCAATGTGGTTTTCCCTAATCTCATCCCAAACTTAGTAATGACTCCAAACAATGGAGACATCTATTTTCAGATGAATTCCTGCGTTACACAAGCAAGTCCGCAGCAGTTAAGAATAGTCAATACCGGATTAGGACAGGCAATAAATGTACAGATTGATGTTTTTCAGGCAACTGGTGCTGGTTACAACCCCTATGTCGGTTCAAACATCGATGCTAACAGCTTCACAACACAAATTGGGTTATCAGGAGCGGCTGCAGCAATTGCACCCACGGGTGCAGAAGTCACCAGCGCTTTAGGCTGTATGGCGCCAACAGCAAAAGGAAAGGTGTACATAACAATACCAGCTATTAACCCCGGAGACACGGTTTATTTAAAATGGAACACTTATAGCTGCTGCTGGAATAACTGCGGAGGAACAGGCCAATATTATATTAACGGCTGGCGCTACAAAGGCACTTATGAAAGCATTTGCGACAATGATTACCTTATTCCGGAAAATTGGGGGAAAGTATACTCCTATGTGTATGGTGATCTGATAAATAACTCATCTCCTTCCACTGTTATCAATGGCCAAACTGGAACCTTTAATTTTTTATTTACTAACTATTCTTTTTGGTATCCTGTAGGAACCGGGGCTCACTGGAAATTTGAATATACACTGCCGCCATGTCTGGAATATGCTGGCAACCTTCACATCCTTCATTACAATGGGGTGAGTACCTGGAGCCCGACATCTGTGACCGTTGTGGGTAATGTGGTAACTGCTATTTTTAATGGTGCAGCTCCATTCGATTTAAATCAATCAGAAGTCAAAATTGATCTGACAGCAAATTGTGCAGGATGTGGGGGAAGCAGTAATAGTGCAGTGACTCTAAAATCGTTTTACATTCCGGATGCCGGATGTGGATGTGAAGTAAGCGTTCACTGCCAAAGTGCCGCAGTGAGTGTTGTATGTCCCAGCCCTTGCCCCGAAGGTATGAATTTTAGCTATTTTGAAATTAAACGTACCAGCTATGGTTTACCCGATAATGAACCTGGTGGAGGAGACGGAATACCGGACGGCACAGGAAGTCTAAACTTTTCAAAAATCAAAACCGACAGGGTAATGTTTGGTGACACCCTTACCAGTAATTTTAATGGCAAAGTTGTAACCAGCGGAAGCCATCCTTCATGGCAGTATTGTTACGCATTATCTTCCATTACAAATGGAAATAACTTAAGCTTTTTAGATGCACAGCTGCGTATATACCGCTCAGGTGCTTTAATTGCAACCTGCAATACTTTTAACCCTACAGTAAGTAACAGCGGAGCCACAAGTAACTTTCTTTACGATTTAAGTGTTTCTGCCTTGGGAGCCTGCCTTCCGGGAGGATTTAATTATTTAAATACCGATTCACTGGTATTTAAACCACGTTACAAGGTGACAGGAAATATTACCTGGACAATAATTTCTGCCACCTGCACTAATGAATTTTATCTAAGCGATATTATAAATCCAACTGCTCCAGCCAATAAGTTTCAATGTGGCACCATCAATGGTAATTTCACTATTATAGGTTATGGATTTTACAATTGCTGTGCAGATAATTATGCAGTGAAATCCTGTGACAATATTGCAATCTATCAGAATTATTATGGCTGGATTGGCACAGCCTGGCAGGAGTACCGGAATTCCTTCCCTTTTGAATACCGCAATTGGGCGCATCCTAAAACACTTGCTTCCATTGTACCTGTTGGTTACACTTATGTATCCGCGCGTTTTATTAATTACAGAACTGCAGGAACTAATGTTAGTAGTGCATCTGCATGGACATCAATCACACCACTTGACCCAAATTCCGACACCCTTATTTTTCCTGTTGAGAACAAATTTGAGGGCTACGGGGGATCCATACCATTGAGTGATGATGGTTTTGCAGGCACACTGGAACTTACTATTCAGCCTTCCTGCAAAGTTACTCCAACCATATCCCAGGTAATAAGAAATGAATGGAACTTTGCCACTACTCCAATTATAACGGGCCCGGGAAGCTATCCTACTGTAATCCCCTCTGCATCCCTTGATTCTATTGTATACCAGGCACCTGTTTTGTTTTTACAATCAACATTACCCTCAGTGGTTGTTCCGGACAGTACCGCAAGCTGGGATGTCAGTATATCCAACACTTCCAATGTTTCTAATGCTTTAAATACATGGCTCAGTGGCCCAACAATTTCAGGTGTTAACATTATTGAAGTAGTTGATTTAGGCACCAACCTTCCAATAGTACCTGTTGGAAGCATTTATCAGGTGGGGACAGTAAATGCCAGCACTGTGCGCAGTTTCAGGATAACAGCAACTTTTACTTCCTGTTTACAGGATAGTATAGATGTTTATGCAGGCTGGAACTGTGTTGCGGGTTATCCGGTAGATATTGATACTTATCCTTGCACCGCTAAAACAATAAAATTAAAATTAACGCCCCTTATACCGGCCCTCACTGTAAATGTTACCGGCCCTTCAGGTACAATCCTGCTATGCGACACGGCAAGTTATTCCCTCGAAGGAATAAATGTTCAGCTTGGCAATGCTTACAATGTTACGTTAACAGCAACTTTACCTGTTGGTGTTACAATTGTTCCTGGCAGTTCTCAACTCAGCTATCCGGTTGCGAACCCCTTTGTAACCATTTCTGATCCTGTATTTATTAGCGGAACGATGTGGAAATGGAATATTTCAGCTATAAACAGCACCATTGGAGCCCAAGGTTTAAAAGGCGCACTGGAACCAACATTAAACTCATTAAAACTGGCTTTTAAAGTTACTACCAATTGCAGCTATACTTCCGGCAGCAATATAGGCTTTAGCTTAAACGGCAAGGCTGCCTGCGGATTTTCAACGGGTCAGGAGTTATCATTATCTTCAGAGCTTGGTATCACTGGCGCTACAACACCTTATCATACCGATATAAAACTGGCAACTACTTATATATCACCATGCGCAGCTAATTCAACTATGAAGGTGGTAGTTATAAATCAAGGGCCTGCTGCCTTTGGAATAGTTGATTCTGTTATAGTACAGCTTCCCATCGGTGTTTCATTTATCCCGGGCTCTTTTCTAGCCCTTCACAATGCGCCCTTAAGCGGAATACCTTCACAATATACCCTGAACGGAAAAACTTATCTGATGTGGAAACTGCCGCAGGGTATAGCTGTTGCGGACAGCACCACATTTACGTTTGATTATACCGGGGATCCACAGGAGTTGTCCTGCGATATTTCATTATTTACCGGACAAACAATCAGCTCAGCCAACGTTCTATGCACCTTAACAGGGAATAATTGTGGAATAAATATTATTACCGGTGACACTACACTTTCTGTATTTACTTACAAAGCTTATTTATCACTTAGTAATGCCAGTGCCGTATCTGTACCTAACCCTTCATCCGGAGAAACAGTAACCGTAAGCCTTGACATAACAAATACCGGCCAGGAAATATCTTCAGGTGCAAACTCCATTATTAAATTTTATTACGATGCAAATGGTAATGGTGTTTACAATTCAAGCGATGTATTTATAACTCAGGATACACTATTAGTCAGCAACAATGCCACACAACAGTACTCACATACTTTTAACGTACCTGCAGGAAAAGCCTGCAGTATTATTGCGATTGTTGATACAGCCGTTAACCCTTGTGTTTGCAATCCTTCACAAATTTTCATTCAACCCCGTTTAATGAGCCTTGGAGCCGATACAATACTATGCGTTGGTGAAACAATGATGCTCAGCTCAGCACCGGTAACAGGTTATACATACAGTTGGACCCCGGCAACAAGTTTAAGCGCTGCCAACATTTCCAACCCCGTATTAACAGCTTCATCAATAGCTGTTTCCACTAATTATATCCTTACAACAAATCGTATGGGTTGTATTGCGAAGGATACCATCAACATTACAATTAATCCTGTTCCTACTTCCGATGCCGGCACAGATATTACAACCTGCTCTGACAATACCCCAGGTACTATAGGAGTTGCATCAGTTTTGGGTTATACCTACAGCTGGCTTCCGACAACCGGATTAAGTAATGCTGCACAATCAAATCCAACAGTAACATTAACCAATGTCGACACCACCGTATATGTTGTTACAACAATTGCTCTGGGCTGCTCTTCAACGGACAGCGTAACAGTGGCCGTGAGTGCCTTACCAACAGCAACCATAACAGGCACTGCAACTGTTTGCCAGAGTGCAATTGTCCCTTACATTACCTTTACCGGAGCAGGAACTACAGCTCCGTATACGTTTACATATACACTCAATGGCGTTACTCAGCCTACAGTAACCACTATTATTGGCAATAGCGTATCTATACAGGCACCAACAACTGCTAACGGTACATTCACCTACGCACTGGTAAGCGTAGAGGATGCTTCCACTCTCCACTGTTCCCAGTTACAAACCGGAAGCGCTATAGTAACAGTCAGTTCAAAACCATCTGCAGCTTTTACAAGCACCAAAGTTTGCAATGGCAATAACACCTTATTTACAGACAATTCAACTAGCACTCCCGGAACTATAACTAACTGGGTTTGGGATTTAGGCGATTCCAGTCCCCTTCAAAACACACAAAACATTTCACATATATATGACACTGCCGGCAACTATACCGCAACGCTAATTGTAACAAACAATTTTGGCTGTGCGGATACTATTACTAAAAGCGTTCAGGTATATTACAATGCAGAAGTAAACTTCACACACAATAATGTTTGCTTTGGTGATACTATTCATTTTTTAGATTCATCCACTGTACATTCCTCCACCTCTATTGCAGACTTTTTATGGTTGTTTGGCGATGGCAGTGCGACCAGCAATTTAGAAAACCCCTCGCACTATTATTCTAATTCAGGAACCTATACTGTTACCCTGGTAGTGAATACTACCGATGGGTGCTCCGTTGTTACAAACAAGACGGTAAAAACATTTGATTTCCCTATTTCCTCTTTTAATATCAGTACTACCTGCTTAAATGATACTTCAGCATTTTTAAATACGTCACAAAGCCCTGTAATGGGTACTATTGCAGCCTGGTCATGGAATTTCGGAGACGGAACTCCTGATAATACAACCGCATGGAGTCCTGCTCATTTATATACCACACCTGGTATTTATGAGGTTACTTTATTCACCTCCTCTTCTAATCTTGGCTGTGCAGATACTATACAGGACACTGTAATTGTGCTGCCGAAACCGTTGGCTGCCTTTTCCTTTGCAGATGCTTGTTTTGACCAGACAATAAATTTCACGGATGCTTCCTCTGCTTTAGGTGATACTATTTCTTCATGGACATGGGATTTTGGAGATAGCAGTACATTCAATAACCTTCAATCTCCAGGACATAACTATACAACACCCGGGACTTACACAGTTAAGCTCTTTATCAATACAGTAAATGGCTGTAAGGACACCGTTACCCATAACGCTGTAGCTCACCCTCTGCCTTCAGCTGATTACAGTTCAACCAATGTTTGTAATGGAACTAGTGTTTCTTTTACTAATCTGTCCACTATATTGCCAACGGATACCATACAATCCTATACCTGGACTTTTGGTGATGGAACTCCCATAGTTACTAACCAAAACCCCTCGCACCTCTATGCCGCTGCTGGCTCATACCCTGTTCAACTAACCGTAACATCCAACTTTGGTTGTACTCATTCTATCACTAAAACTACTTATGTGCATGCCAACCCAATTGTAAACTTTACAATAACAGATACGATTGGCTGCGAACCTTTATGCACCAGCTTTCTGGATGCCTCTCAAATTACCATTGGCACCAATGCTTATTGGACCTGGGATCCGGGTGATGGAACTTCCATTTCGAACGGACAGACTCTTGAGCATTGTTACATAAACAATTCACAATTTGCACCGATTTCCTACACTCCAACATTAACGGTAACTTCCGATAGTGGATGTACCAGTATTTTAACCAAACCCAACCTCATAACGGTATATCCTAAGCCTGTTGCAGCTTTCACAGTAAGCCCATCAGTTACATCAATTGTAAATCCGGTAATTACAATCAGTAACCAGTCAACCGGAACTAATTTCTGGAGTTGGAATTTTGGTGATCAGGACAGCTCCTCTGTTTCAAATCCTCAGCCGCATACTTATGCAGACACAGGTTCATTTACAATAACGTTAATGGTTTCCACCCAATATAACTGTGTAGATATAACCTATCAGACAATTATTATTCAACCTGATTTTACATTTTATATTCCAAATTCATTTACACCTAATGATGATGGCATAAATGATACGTTTACAGGCATGGGTATTTTTATAGAAAAATTTGAAATGTCTATTTTTGATCGTTGGGGTAACCTGGTTTTCTTTTCGGATGATTTTAATAAACCATGGGATGGTAAAGCAAATCATGGAACAGAGCTAGCTCAAATGGATGTTTATATTTATATGATTAAAGTTTTGGACATAAACAAACTAGAACATAAATACACAGGAAAAGTTACAGTGGTTAAATAACAAAACTCCTGATTACCATATACCTATCAGTGTAAATTTATTATATTCCGATAAGGCAACCTTTTTTCCATATTTTGGATCTTATTCTTAAAATGCTTATATTTGTTAGTAATGTAGTTTCCTAAAAATCACCCCTTTACGCTTCAAGAACTTCATATCATGGCAAAATTTACTAAAAAAAAAATAAGCTTTTCTTCAGTCATACTAACTATTATATTTTTAGTTAGTATTTCGTCTGCCTATTCTCAAAACAGCAATAAAACATCCGATAAAAAATATGTTCGAATGGATATTGGACATGAAGCATTGCATTGCCCGTTTTTAAGCCCTAAACTAGAGGCCAGGCTTAAAGAAATTAACAACATTGAAAATTTCTTTATTGATAAGCGAAACAGCTATGCAACCTTTAATCTTCCTTCAGATACAGAAATGACCGTTGAGTTATTAAAAAAAATAGGTACCGATGTTGGATATCCTGCAGATGATGTAATAATTGCAATGGACAACAAACCGATTAAACCTGCTGCAAAACACTAAATAGGAAAAATTATTTAAAATATTATTACTCCTTAAAAGAGCTTAAAACAGTCTTTTGGGACAGCATTTTCAGCCTACTAAACAGCAATCTTCATACATACATATGAATTTTATTACCAGATACATTTATTACATTTCTCTTTTTATTTCCATATGTATCTGGCCTATGGTAGAGCTTTATGCTCAGAATTCAAGTACGTTTATGAGAACCTTTAATGCCCCGGGAATGAATGGAGGGCTATCACTTGCAGAAACAAGCGATGGAGGTTTTGTGGGTACTGGCCAGCATGGCACTTCTGGTGCTGGTAGCTGCGATATATATGTATATAAGGTTGATGCCTGTGGCCATCCTGAATGGTTTAAAGTATATGGAGGGCCTGGCGAAGACGGAGGCTATGCCATACAGCAAACTACAGATGGTGGTTATATTGTAACGGGCCTTGCAAATCTGGGAGCTGGCGGCTATGATGTATTTCTTTTAAAACTTGATCCTTCAGGCACCATTGAATGGTGTAAGGTGTTTGGTGGAGGGGCCGATGATCACGGTTTACGTGTGAAACAAACTACAGATGGCGGTTATATCATTTCCGGCTTCCTGAATGGCCTTGGTTTTGGAGCAGAGGATATTGTTTTAATAAAAACAGATGCTCTTGGAAACACCTTATGGATGAAAATTTTTGGTGGAGCCGGCAGCGAATGGGGCAATTATGTAGAGCAAACAAGCGATGGCGGGTTCATGGTAGTAGGATATACTACTAGTTTTGGAGCAGGGGGTTTTGATATTTATCTTCTTAAAGTAAGCAGTACCGGAAACTTACAATGGAGCAAAACATATGGAGGTGCAAGCTCAGAGGCAAGCAGCCAATGGGGTATTTCTGGCAAGGTTACAACAGATGGTGGTTTTATGCTTTGCGCAAATACCGACAGTTGGGGAGCAGGAAGCAATGATTTATTATTGATAAAAACAGATAACCTTGGTAATTTGCAATGGGCAAAAGCATATGGAGGACCAGCTGATGATCAACCTCGTTTTGCTGAACAAACTGCAGATGGAGGATATATTCTTAGTGGCTATACTACCAGCTTTGGAGCCGGAAGTTTAGATGCCTATCTGGTAAAAACAGATAGTGTTGGAAATTTAAAGTGGTCAAAAGCATATGGAGGAGCAGGGTCCGACAGGGGATCTATGGTTCGCCAGACGGATGATGGAGGTTATGCAATGTCAACGGTTACATCCAGCTTTGGAGCGGATTTTTTTGATGCCCTTTTTATGAAAACCGACAGTTTGGGGGCCGTGGGATGTTTTGAAAACACTTGTGCTACAGTAGTTACCAACGTAACACCTGCCGTTGGAACGGGAGGAAACCAAATGATACCGGCCGCTATTACAACTATACCAGCTATTGCTACAAGTGATTATACACCAGTCGACAATTACATTTGCAAACATTGCATTACTGTTCCAACCTTTACACCAAGCGATACTACTGTATGTGTAGGAGATACCGTATATTTTTACAACACTACCAGTGTTGGTATCAGGTGTTTTGAAGATTGGTTTATTAATGGAACTATTGTGAATGGTGACAAGGACACATTGGCTTTCGTATTTAACACATCCGGAACACAGCTTATACAGCTGATCGCATCATGCGGAAATGTTACAGATACTAATACTATTAACATTCATGTTTTTGACTACCCTACTGCAGCGTTCACCAATACAACGGAATGTAATGGAACCGCAACTCAATTCACCGACAATTCAAACATTCCAACAGGAACAATAAGTACATGGAGCTGGAATTTCGGAGACGGTAGTCCCTTAAACAATAACCAGCTTGTAACAGGCGGATACACTTACACCAACGCGGGATCCTATACTGCCAGTCTCATTGTAGGCAATACCACTGGCTGTGCAGATACCATTGCAAAACCTGTTCAGGTATACTACAATCCAATCGCTGATTTTACATCTAATGATGTCTGCTTGCGTGATTCCGTTCATTTTACAAATACTTCTACCGTTGATATTTCTACTGCAATTGCCACCTATCAGTGGTTTTTCGGAGACGGAAGCCCAACAAGTACATTACTAAACCCAACCCATTATTACGCTGTATCCGGCACTTACAACGTCACCTTGATAACTGAAACAGTTGATGGATGTTCTGATGTAGCCAACCATTCTGTTAAAACATTTGATCCTCCTTCAACCGCATTTACTGTAAATAATACCTGTTTACTAAATGCCGCACAATTTACTAATTCCTCCACCAACCCTTTGGTAGGCACCATAGCTGGCTGGACATGGAACTTTGGTGATGGTACTCCTTTAAATTCGCTGGCATTGAATCCCTCGCATTTATATACTTCTCCGGGCAGTTACATGATTACGCTGATTAACCAATCATCCAACCTGGGCTGCCCCGATACATTAACAGATTCTATTACAGTTTACCCAATGCCTGTGGCAGATTTCAATTTTATGGATGTGTGTCTTGGCCAGAATGTAAATTTCAATAATTCGTCTTCTGTAGCAAGCGGCAATATCGCAGGCTCATCATGGAATTTTGGTGATGGAACACCGTTAGGCTCCACTCAAAATCCAAATCACTTGTATTCCAATTCAGGAACATACACTATTACTTTGATTGTAACTACTAACAACTTATGTAAAGATACCCTATCAAAACAGGTAGTAGTGCATCCATTACCCACGGCTCAGTTCAGCTCAACCAATGTATGCGATGGAACCAATGTACAGTTTAACAATTTATCCGGAATACCTTCCACCGATACAATACAAACGTGGAAATGGGACTTTGACGATGCTACCGCTCCTGGTACAAGCGTTAGCCCATCCCATCTGTATGCTGGCCCTGACACTTATAATGTAGAGCTCTTAACTATTTCAGGTTTCGGCTGCCGCGATTCTATTACCCATATAAGTATTGTGAATCCTAATCCTGTTGTAAATTTTATTGGTAGCGACACCATAGGTTGCGAACCTTTGTGTATTAATTTGGAGGAATTTGCTACTATACTAACTGGTGGCAATGCACAATGGATATGGGATTTTGGAGATGGCAGTCCACCCGTGAATTCTCAAATCACCCAGCACTGCTACAACAGCGATTCCATTTACACACCTTATCCGTTAACTGTAAGCCTGGAGGTTGTTTCGGATAGTGGCTGTGTTACCGTTGGCTCTAAAAATAATTACATTACTGTTTATCCATTACCTGTAGCAAACTTTACTGTTCAGCCGGAAATAACAAGTATTGTGAATCCAATCATTTCCTTTATGGATGCTTCCATTGGCGCAAATTACTGGAAGTGGGATTTTGGTGATTCAGATACTGCAGACACTTCCACCCCTTTACCGCATAGCTATGCAGATACAGGAACATATACTATTACGCTGACAGCTTCTACTCAATACAACTGTATTTCTACAGCCTATCACACGGTTATTATTGAGCCTGAATTTGTTTTTTATATTCCTAATACTTTCACACCAAATGACGATGGAGTAAACGATTATTTTTCAGGAAAAGGCATTTTCGTTTCCGATTTCAAGATGAGAATATATGACAGATGGGGTAACTTTATTTTCTTCTCTGACAACATACTTAAACCCTGGGATGGCAAAGCAAACCATGGAACTGAAGTAGCGCAGCAGGATATTTATATTTATGCAATTGATATTATTGATTACAACAAAAGAAAACACAATTATAAAGGTATTGTTACATTAATAAAATAAAACTCAATACTGCAACCTGTTAAATATCTTTATTTTAGCAGGCTTACAAAACATAAGTTTAATGAAGGTGAGAAAATATTTATATAATTTATCGATCATTTTTTTTCTATTCTTCTTAAGTGCCACTTTAGCTGCTCAAAATAATTTTTGGATGCAGAGAGGGGGAGGAGTAACTCCTGACGAAGCCTATGACATTTCAATTGATGCAAATGGCAATACATACACTACAGGATATTTTACAAGCTCTGCAACTTTTGGAACAACCACCCTTAACTCCTCTGGGATAACCGATATTTTTATTACAAAGATTAATAACCTTGGTGTTTATGAATGGGCTGTAAAAGCAGGTGGTACTGGTTCAGACAGGGCACTGTCTATTAAAGCAGATGCTGCGGGCAACAATTATATTACCGGCTTTTTTTATGGTACCGCCACCTTTGGAAATCAAACCATTACTTCCTCTGGGGCACAGGACATTTTTATTGCTAAATATGATAATGCAGGTGTGTTGCTATGGGTAAAAAATGCAGGTGGCAGCAATGCCGATATAGGCAATGGAATAAATGTTGATAATGCCGGTAATGTAATAGTTACGGGTGAATTTGCAGGAACCGCCAATTTTGGAGGCATCCCTCTTACCAGCCTGTATAATTCAACGGATGTGTTCACTGCAAAATTAGATGCTGCCGGAAATTTTTTATGGGTAAAAAAAGGATCTGCCACTTTAACTGACAGAGGCTTAGACGTTGCCTGTGATGTTTCCGGGAACATTTATGTTACAGGGCAGTATAGCGATACAATTACTTTTGATGTTCCACATTTGAATACACTAAACAATGTTATTTTTCTTGTGAAATATAACAGCAGCGGCCAGGAACAGTGGTTTCGGGAAATTGGCGGAGGAACTATGAATAACGTTAGTGGTATTGCCATAGATCCCAGTTCCAACGTGTATTTAACAGGAAACTTTACTGGGGGCGTTATTTTTTTTGGTACTCCTAATGTTACACTTACAAATACCTATTCTAACAGAATTTTTATTGCTAAATATGATAGTAATGCGAATTTACAATGGGCTTATTCTGACGGCTCTTCGAATGACTTTACTTCAAAAAACCTTACTGTTGATGCTTCAGGTGCATACATCATAGGTGATTTTAAATGCGTTTTAAATGAATATGCCGATCAATACGGACAAGGGACTTTTAACAGCATCGGCTATCGGGATATTTTTGTTTCCAAATATGACGCAAGCGGTAACTGGGTATGGAGCAGGCAATGCGGAGGTACGGATAACGATTATGCGGGTGGAATAGCGATAAATACTGCCGGAGTAGCTCACATTGCAGGCAGCTTTTATAAAAAAATGACATTCCCTTATTCTGCCGGTTATCTCGGTTACACTACCAACGCATTTTATAACAATTCTACTACCTATTGCGGCAACAGTAGTTATGGCGGTTTCAACACCTTTAATTCAGCCGGCAGCTCAGATGTTTTTATTGCTAAAAACTTTGACCTTACAAAAGGAACCTACGATTACTATTCAAGAAGCGGCACGGGCTGTGACAAGTCTTATAAAGGAGTTTGTATAGATAAGCACTACCAAACAGATTGCCCCGATACTGTTTCTTTTTGTGGTATCAGCAGCAGTATCATATATGCCAATCCGAATACCAATAATATTTATAATTCTACTTATTTCGGAGGGCCTGAGTTTAACTACCTTTGGTCAACGGGGGCAACAACAAATTATATTTATGTTACAACCACCGGATACTACTCAGTAAAACAAACATCGGCCGATGGCTGTTTTGTAAGTTCAGATACTGTTTATGTAATTATAAACCCTCTCCCTTCAAAGCCAACCATATCTGACAATGTAATAGTAAATACAAATTCACAAACCCCGACTGCAATTAATCTTTGCGCCCCTAATTCTGTTCAGCTTACCGGAGGGAATTTTGGTGTGAATAGTTACAAATGGACGGGGGGAGTTCTCCCATCAGGTGGGGTAGCAGCACAAAGTGTTACGGTTTCAACTTACGGGTATTATTATTTTACCGTTACAGATTCAAACAGTTGTTCTGAAAGTACTTATATTCTAGTGAACATATATCCCGGGCTTGCACCTTTTATTCCTAAAGTGACATTAGTCAACGATTCCGATCACAATGACAGCATTAAAACATGCAATTGCTTCGAACTTAATCTTTACGACAGTATTGCTAATCCCACAGGAAACCAATATAATTGGTTTCCTTCTGGACTACCCTATACTACGCAAACAACCTGGACTTCTTCTTCGAGTATCCCTTATTATGATATTCTTAATACGCGCGGAACTTTTTGCCCTACAGCCAGTGGAACATATACTATAAATGCAAGAATCAGAAGGTTTACACTCTGTTCTGCAGATACATTCTACGTAAGTAAAACACTGTTTGTTGAAAAGCTTTCCCCTTTTACAATTACAGGAAATAACAGTTTATGTCCAGGAGATTCCACTCTTCTCACTGTTTCGGGTGGAGATGGGATTTCTTACAACTGGTCCGGACAGATGACCGCAACAGGAAGCAGTATATGGGTCAAACAGCCTGGAGTCTATTATGTAACTGGAGCCAGCGGATGCTATGCGAATGTAACTGTAAGCATGAGTCCACAACCTATTGTTTCCATGAACCCCTCAAGTGGAATAAGCTGCCCTAACGATTCTGTTAAATTGACCTGTAACGGTAGCGGAACCTTTGTTTGGCAGGGCCCTTCCGGCATTTTTGGAGGCAACAGCTCTGTGGTGCATGTTAAAACACAAGGGAGCTATTACTGTGTTCGCACTGATGCATTCGGGTGTACCCTGCTTTCAAATACAGTAGATGTTAATCAATACGCAACGCCTTATCTGGCGGTAACTCCCAGTGCTGAATTATGTCCCGGAGACACCCTTGTTATTTCAGCTATTACGAGTCCTGGTAGTATAATTCAATGGCAGGCTCCCTTCAGTGGAAGTGGGCTGCAACAAACAGTAACAAGCACGGGCACCTATTCCTGTTCCATTACCTCTTGCGGAATACAAACATTTGCAAGCATAACAGTTTCTGAATCGTCCGTTGCTGCCCAAATAAGCGCAAATGGGCCATTAAACTTTTGCGGAAATGATTCCGTATTGCTTACTGCTAATAGCGGAATGGACCATTACTTATGGCAACCCGGAAGTTCCAGCCAGCAGGCACTTAACGTTTTTCAAACCGGAACATATACACTTATCACTTCGGACGATTATGGTTGTGCTGATACTGCTAACATAACAGTTAACGTACTTGATGCACCCACTTCAATGTTCTCTTATAGTAATACATGCCTGACCGATTCGGTAATATTCACTAACACTTCAAGTCCAGGAACAGTGAACTGTTCATGGGATTTCGGTGACGGCACTCTTCCGGACAGCACACAGCATCCGGTACACACATTCGCCAATGCTGGAACATACAGTGTTTCTTTGATTACTGCAAACACTAATGGGTGCAAGGATACGATTACAAAAAGCGTGACTATAAATCCATTTCCTGACGCGCAATTCAGTACGGCAAACGTTTGTAACGAAACTAGTGCCCAATTCATAGATTTAACAACTATTCCATCACCCGAAACGATACAGTCATGGAAATGGACTTTTGGAGATAACAGCGCAGCAAATACAAATCAATTCATTACAGGCGGATATTTGTATACATCCCCTGGAAATTATAACGTGCAATTAGTAGTTGTTTCTAATTCCGGCTGCACCGATTCTATTACTCAGAGTATCACTGTTTATCCTAAACCTATCGCTGCTTTCGGCTACACACAAACGTGTTTAGGTAGTTCCACACAGTTTACCGACAGCTCTGCTATTTCGCCCGGAAGTATTACATCCTGGAGCTGGAATTTTGGTGATGGCAGTCCTTTAGTTGCTGCTCAAAGCCCCTCACATATGTATACAATGCCTGGAACTTTCAGCATTTCTTTAATAGTTACAAGCAATAACGGGTGTACTGATACACTTTTAAAAAATATCATAATACATCCTAATCCGCAGGCTCAGTTCAATACTGCAAATACCTGTGATGGAATTGCCGTGCAAATTTTAGATTCATCCAGCATTACTCCTATTGATGCAATACAATCATGGACATGGAATTTTGGTGATAATACTCCTCTTTATACAAATCAACTTATTTCTGGAGGACACCTGTACTCGGCAGCAGGCAGCTATTCTATTAAACTATTGGTTGTTTCAAATTTTGGTTGTTCCGATTCCCTTACAAAAATTGTTACTGTTCATTCCAACCCTGTTTCCGCTTTCAACAATACATCCGTTTGTAATGGAAACATTACACAATTTACAGACAGTTCAATTCCTGTTGGTGGTATTATTAGTTCCTGGGCATGGAATTTTGGTGATGGCAGTGCCGTAAACACTGCACAGAACCCATCTTATTCTTATACAAACAGTGGTATTCATAATGTTACTCTAATTGTAAGCAATAGCTCCGGCTGCACGGATACCAGCACTAACCCTGTTCAGGTATATTACAACCCAATAGCTGGATTTACCCATACCGATGTTTGCTTTGGTGACAGCACGCACTTTACCAATACTTCATCTGTAAATTTACCTGCTTCCATAACCACTTTTTTATGGGTTTTTGGAGATGCAAGCCCAACCAGCAACTTACAAGTGCCTGTTCACAAATATACAACTCCAGGGATTTATAATGTTACCTTGGTAACAACAACTGCAGATGGCTGCTCTGGTGCATTAACATCACAAGTTAATGTTTTTGATCCACCCACATCTTCATTTACATTCAATAACACCTGCTTAAACAATACCTCAGTATTTACGAATATCAGCATAACGCCAATAATTGGTACTATCGCAAACTGGGTATGGGACTTTGGTGACGGCTCTCCGTTGAATACCACTCTAGTAAGCCCTGCACATATGTATACTTCTGCTGGTAATTATCAAGTCGCATTAATTACTCATTCATCTAATCTCGGTTGTTCCGATACGTTAACCAACACTATTTCCATATTTCCAATTCCCACCGCCAACTTTGGCTTTACCGATGTATGTTTAAATCAAGCTATGAACTTCAATGATTCCTCTGCTTCTTTAAATTCCACTATTACTGGGTGGTCATGGAATTTTGGTGACGCCACTTCAATAAATACAAATCAAC
The DNA here is from genome assembly GCA_040387415.1 of Bacteroidota bacterium. Taxonomy (GTDB): domain Bacteria; phylum Bacteroidota; class Bacteroidia; order 2-12-FULL-35-15; family 2-12-FULL-35-15; genus 2-12-FULL-35-15. Next base: position 57,496 of record JAZKDU010000020.1, on the reverse strand, counting down.
ACCCTACCCACACCTATAACGGGTTTGGGACATTCAGTGTTTCTTTGATTGTTACAACCAATAATGGATGTAAGGACACCGTTGTAAAAAGTGTAACCGTACATCCTCTGCCAGCGGCACAATTCACTACAACAAATGTCTGCCAGGGCGATAACACCACATTTACAGACATGTCAACCATTCCTGCAACAGATACGATACAATCCTGGCTATGGAATTTTGGTAATGGAAATCCTTTGAGTACAGCTCAAAACAATACTATTGAATATGCCGGAGTAGGTTCATACACTGTTCAGTTAGTTGTTAGTTCTCAATTCGGATGTATCGATTCTATTGTTAAAACGAGCATTGTCAATCCCAACCCTGTAGTAAATTTTCAAGAAGATGATACAGTTGGGTGCGAACCTTTATGTATAAATTTTCAGAATTTGTCTTCCATTACCAATGGCACCGTTAGCTGGTTATGGGATTTTGGAAACGGCTCTGCAAGCAGCTTAGAAAATCCCGGTCATTGTTTTATCAATGATTCTGTTTATGCTCCTTTAAACTACAATGTGGTTCTAACAGTTACTTCAGATAGTGGATGTGCTGCTTCTTTATCGAAAAGCAACATAACAGTATACCCCAGGTCTGTACCCAATTTTACTGCTGAGCCAGGCACCGCTTCCATAGTAAATCCAATTATTGCAATTACAGATTTAACTACCGGAGCAGATTTCTGGGCTTGGAATTTTGGCGATCTGGATACCACCTCCTCTCCCTTCCCTGCACCACATACTTACGCAGATACAGGCACTTATACCATTACGCTGGTAACATCTACTTTATTTGATTGTATTGACACCACCTACCGGAACATTACTATTGAGCCCGATTTTACATTCTACATTCCTAATACTTTTACACCCAATGATGATGGGCTAAATGATACATTTACAGGGCAGGGCATTTTTATAACAAAATTCGAAATGAGTATTTTTGACCGGTGGGGAAATTTGATTTTTTTCTCGGATGATGCTAGTAAACCTTGGGATGGCAAGATAAACCATAGCAATGTAATGGCTCAAGAGAATATATATGTTTATTCCTTTAAGTTAACTGATTTCAACAAAAAGAAACATCTTTTCAAAGGTTTCGTATCATTAGTTAAACCATAACATGAAAACTTTTCAAACATATAAAATCATTTGTATAACATGTTTGTTAGTCTTTGGTGGGCTACGCACTAAAGTTTATTCACAAAGCGCTACTCTTAACAACTCCGCCAAATCACCAATTCAAGAAAGAAAATTTGTAGCGCACCCTTTTGAAAACAAAGTTTTTATTGAGGAGCAGGGACAATTTAAAAAGGATTTACAACGAAAAAAAATAAACCTTTCCGGAACAATTTTATACGCGGTCAATAACCCTGAATTTAATGCCTATTTTACGACCACCGGCATTACTTTTTTATTTACAAAAACAGAAAAAAAAGATCCAGAGAAGGAAAAGAAAGAAAGGGGTGAAAAAGAAGAAGAAGATGATGAAGTCGATTTAACAGAAAGAGAAGTGGTATCAATGCAATGGGTAAATGCCAACCCGTTAATGCAAATTACTGCAAGGGAAAAGGCTAACAATTACTATACGTATGGACGATATGCAGACAACAGCCAATATGATCATGTAGATGCATACAAAAAGCTTTATTTTACAAATATTTATGATGGTGTAGATGCTGAATTTATTCTACCGGAAACGGGGGGGATTAAATACCAGTTTATAGTACGTGCAGGCTATAGTATACCTACTATCTCCTATCGGATAAAGGGGGCTAAGAATATTTACCTTGATAATAAGGGAGATCTTCACGTAGAAGCAGCCCTGGATACCCTAATAGATAAAGCACCAAAGGCTTTTTTAAAAAATGCCGAAATTCCTTTCCATTATAATTTATCCGGAAATCTTATCGAATTAATTCCCGACCAAAATTTAAATCTTTTACAGGAAGACTTAATTATAGACCCTTGGCTCATTAACCCTGGCTTACCAGTTACAAACAACGGCTATGATGTGCAGGAAGACTCCTTAGGGAATGTGTATGTTTTTGGCGGAACTCCTTCAAATCATCAGGTTCAGAAATATACGCCTACGGGAGTACTCCAATGGACAAGTACAACCACTAGCTATTCTTACTATGGTGATTTTGCCGTGGCAAATTCCGGCTCTGTTTATTTATGTGATGGCTGTTGCGGTTCTGGGGTAGCAAAACTAAATTCTTCGGGAGCTGTTACTTTTACAACAGCTGTTTCGGGTGAGCTTTGGCGGCTTGATTTTAACAAATCGAAAACAATTCTGTCTGTTGGGGGATATTTTAATTCAAATATCAACCTTGGTAAAATTGATACTGCTACCGGAGCTGTTTCGAATGAACTGGGCTATTCCGTTGAAACAAGATCCATCGCAACTGATTGTAATGGGGATATTTACTCGTTGCACGTTACCTTTGGTTATGCAGGAGACCCTGGAACAAACGTGTTACGAAAGACAAATGCTGATTTTAGTCCTGGCGGATCCGTATTAAGCGGCTTTTCTTTATATGAATCAGGTCCATTATATGTTCCAACTGATTTTGGAGGTATTAACGGAATCACCGTAAATGGACCCAATATTTACATTTATGATGGTGCAGAATTACGCAGGTTTAACAAAAGTACACTTACCTTCGTTAATTCTGTTACGGTCCCTAATGGGGCTTTCTTTTCCTGTAGCGGTTTAGCATTTGATTTTTGCGGTAACATTTATGCAGGCACTATGAGCACTATAGAAAAATATGATGCATCACTTAATCACATTTCTTCTATTCCTGTTAACCATAATGTATATGATGTTATACTTGCTCATAATGGAGATATTCTGGCTTCCGGAAAAGATTTTGTTGCTAATATTGGGCCTACATGCTCATCGCCTCCGCCATTGGCTGTTAGTGATACTTCAACCAATGCCTCTTGCAGCCTTCCTGGGACAGCCACTCTTTCCGCGACAGGTGGAAGCCTTCCTTATGCGTATATATGGCAGCCGGGGAGTCAAACAACAGCTGCAATAACCGGACTTACAGCAGGAACATATTCGTATACGGTAAATGACGCTTTCTGCCAATCACATTCGGATAGCATAGTCATACTTCAATCTCCTGCGTTAATGGATACCTGTATTTTGATTAAAAAACCTTCCTGTAATGGTTTTTCGAATGGTTCAGCCTTTGTAAGTGTTTCAGGAGGTTCTCCTCCATTTACTTATTCATGGAACACTAGTCCCGTTCAATTAAATGATACGGCATCAGGACTTTCTGCCGGAAGTTATACTGCAACTGTTACTGATGCCTCAGGCTGCGTAAAAGCGGCTGCCATCACAATAGGGCAACCACTAGTATTATCAGCAACCACATCTTCAACTATAACCAGTTGCTTTGCCGGAAGCGATGGAACTGCAACAGCTTTACCTGCTGGAGGTACCACACCGTATACTTACTCTTGGAATTCTACCCCCGGGCAAACTGCAGCTACAGCAAATAATTTAGCAGCAGGAACGTACACCTGCACTGTAACCGATTCTAATTCCTGCACTACCACAGCCATCGCAACAGTTACCGAACCGCCCGTAGTTTATATTGATCCGGTTATTACTGATACTATTTGTGCCGGTCAAAACGCAATACTCTCTGCAGTTGCTCATGGCGGTAACAGTGGAGGATATTCATACACCTGGAATTCTCCCGTTTCTGTTGGCCCAAACAATACAGTTTCTCCTGTTATCACTGCTACATACAGTGTGATTGCTACAGATAGTAAATCCTGTCTTTCAGCCCAGCAAACGGTAACTGTAAAAGTAAATCCTTTACCAACAGCCAGTGTTAGCGGTACAATAGCTGTATGTAAAAATGCTAATGCACCAACTGTTACCTTTACAGGGGCTGTTGGAACACCCCCTTTCACTTTTACTTATAAAATAAATAGTGGTTCAAATCAAACAGTAAACACCATCAGTGGAAACAGCGTAACTGTATCTGCACCAACAGGAATCGCTGGCACTTATACGTATTCACTTGTTAGCGTGACGGATGCAAGCTCCACTACGTGCACTCAAACACAAAGCGGCAGCGCAGTAATAACAATCCATGACAATCCTATAGCAATATTCTCCAACACCTCCAAATGCAATGGCAATAACACCCAGTTTACCGACAACTCCACTACAGCTTCCGGAACCATTAATGCCTGGGTATGGAATTTTGGAGATGGCAGCGCTTTGAATATTAACCAAAACCCTCCTCATTTGTATGCAAATGCAGGTAGTTATACCGCATCTTTAATTGTTAATAGTAGCGTGGGATGTGCCGACACAGTTTCAAAATCTGTTCAGGTGTTTTACAACCCTATTGCTGGCTTTACACACAACGATGTATGTTTTAAAGACTCTATGCTTTTTTCTAATACTTCTTCTGTTCATTCTTCCGCTGCCATTGCTTCTTATTTATGGGTGTTTGGAGATGGAAGCCCTACAAGTAATCTACAAAATCCTGTTCATTTTTATTCTACTCCAGGTCCTTTCAACGTAACTTTATTAACCACCACAACTGATGGTTGTTCAGATGTAATAAATAATTCCGTAAATGTATTTGACCCGCCAAGCTCCGCTTTTGTTTTTAACAACACCTGTTTATTTGCTCCTGCTGCGTTTACCAATACAAGCCTCAATCCCACGATGGGCACAATTGCCAGCTGGTCATGGAATTTTGGCGATGGCACACCCTTGAATACAACCGTTAATAATCCGAATCATTTATACAGTATTCCAGGCAATTATCAGGTGACATTGATAACGCACTCAACTAATCTCGGATGTGCTGATACGTTGAAAGACTCAATTACAGTATTTCCTATGCCCATTGCTGATTTTGGATTTGCTGATGTTTGCTTCAGCGAAATAATGAATTTTTACGATTCTTCAGAAGTTGCTAGCGGTAACATTAGTGGCTGGTCATGGAACTTTGGAGACGGAAGCTTGCTGGTAACAAGTCAGGACCCAACACATACCTACGCCAATCCCGGCTCATATAACGTTACTTTAATTTCGGCTACTAATAATGGATGTAAAGATACGATCACTAAAAGTGTTGTAATCCACCCACTACCCATTGCTTCATATACAACTGCCAATGTATGTTTAGGAAGCACTTCTGCTTTTAATAACCAGTCGACAATTTCAACTAATCCTACCAATGATGTAATACAATCATGGATCTGGAATTTTGGTGACGGCAGTCCCGTTATAACCATTACAAATTCTACTCATTTGTACACAGCTATAGGTGCATATTCTGCTAAGCTGCTGGTTATTTCAAATTTTGGCTGTAAAGATTCCATTTCGAAGCCATATTTTGTCAATCCAAATCCTTCACCCGATTTTACAGCAGATGATACCGTTGGTTGTGAACCTCTTTGTGTAAATTTTCAAAACCTATCAACCATAGCAACCGGAACTAATACCGGCCATTCATGGAATTTTGGAAATGGCAGCTCCACCAATCAAAACCCTAACCATTGTTATAACAATGATTCTATATACACTACAATAACATTCAATATTATATTGCAGGTTACTTCCGATAGCGGATGTACAACCACATTGACTAAAAATAATTACATAACTGTTCACCCCAATCCAGAGGCCGGCTTTTCTGTTCAGCCAGCAACAGTATCTATTCTGAACCCTATCATTTCTATAATAGATCTTTCCGCAGGGGCCAATTTCTGGACCTGGAATTATGGTGATCTGGATACCTCTTCCTTTAGTTCACCCCTGCCTCATACTTATGCGGACACAGGAACTTACACGATTACTCAGATAGTTTCTACTTTAAATAACTGTATAGATACCTCTTATCAAACTGTTACTATTGAACCAGAATTTTTATTTTACATTCCCAGTGCATTCACACCAAATAATGACGGGAAAAATGATGTATTTACCGGAAAAGGCGTCTTTATTGTAACATTTGAAATGATGATTTTTGACCGCTGGGGAAATCTGGTATTCTTTTCTGATGATATTAATAAGCCCTGGGACGGAACCGTTAACTATGGCAGTGAAATCGCTCAGCAGGATGTATACGTCTACACAATTAAAATTACCGATATTAAAAGGAAAAAACACAGTTATAATGGCATAATAACACTCGTAAGGTAATTTGTAACCCCTAAAACCTCATTTTTCTCTTAAAAAAACACTTTATTTAGGTGTTTGATACAACCTTTGCCTCAAATTTGGCGTCTTCTCTTAAAACCCTTATATTTGATAGCTTCCTGAAATTTTAGACAGTATACTTTAGTAAATAAATGAGAATCCTATTCCCATATTTAAAATCAACTGTTGTTTTCCTTTGGATTACATTGTCTACAACTAACCTTTTCTCTCAAAGGACCAGTAGTTCTGCTACTTCAAACACATCATGGAAAGCTATCCCTTTTGAACGAAAAGCATTTATAGAAAACAAAGGCCAGTTTGCTGCTATTTTACCTTCGTTAAAAAGCGATTTCAGCTATTGCATTGATAATGGTTCAAAAGTATTTTTTTATAACCAAGAGGTGATTTTTTATTACACCAAATCTTTATTGTCCAAAGAAGACAGAGAGGAAAAGGATGATCCGGAAGAAGAGCGTGAACGTGAACGCAAAATGCAGCTTTATAAACCCGAAACACAGTTTATATCCCTAAAATGGCTGAATGCCAATCCCAATGCAACTATAGAAGTAAGCGATGAGCAAACAACAGATTACGGTTATGTAATAAGTAAAAATGCTGTTAAACCTTACACTGCACATTGCAAAGGATATAGTAAGTTGAAAATAATAAACCTTTACAATGGCATTGATGCGGAGTATTTTTTCACAGAAAAAGAAGGCTTCAAATACAATTTGTATGTTAGTCCCGGAGCAGATATTAACCAAATACAGCAACAATACAACGGATCAAAAAGCATTGAACTTGTTGATGGCAATATTATTATCAAAACAATTCAGGGCGATATAATTGACCATGCCCCAATAAGTTACAACACATTAAACAAAGAACAAAAAATCGCCAGCAGCTTTATTTTAAAGAAAAATACGGTTTCGTTTAAATTAGAAAACATCAATCAACAAAGCATAACCATTGATCCTTGGGTTACACCTCCAACGATGACAATGAATCCCGGAGATAATGGTGTAGACAAGTATGGAAACTCTTACATTACCAACGGTGCATATATTCTGGAAAAATATTCGCCCACCGGTGCATTAATTTTATCTACTGATGTAATGGGCGGAACCGCCCCTTATTATGGCGATATGCTCACCGACTCACGTGGTTATTGTTTCTTCAACACTGTTGGTTTGGGCAGTCCACGGGGAGATGCCAGCGCTGTTGACTCTGCAGGTAACTTTTTATGGGACAGTTTTGGAATTACCGAGTGCTGGCGCTTTGTTTTAAACGAATGTAATCAACAGGTATTGTCTTTAACAGGCTACAGACACAGCGAAACAGGTTTTGCAAAAATAAACACTGAAACAGGAGCGCTTATTGGTTATAACCAAAGCGGAAGTTGCTGCCAGGATCCTCACTGTGGAGCTATTGATTATAATGGTGATGTTTATTGCGTAGCTTCTGATGGATCAAACAGCTTAATTTACAAATGGACACCCGCAAATACCATTGCAGCAACTTATCCGGCAGTAGGAAGCTGGGGATACGGAACAGGTTATGTGGCAGACGGAGGATTTTCTCAAGGCTATAATGGCATGACCATATTAGGCAACAACCTTTACATTTATGATGGCGCAACCCTATTTAAAGTAAATAAAACCAACGGTACAATTGTAAAGCAAGTGACTGTTCCGGGAGGAGTTAACCAGAAAAATGGAGGTCTGTATATTACCAGTTGCGGTAAAGTATTTGTCGGATCCGGAACCGGAGTTTATATGTATGATATTAATTTTAATCAAATTGATTTTAAATCAACAACCGGTAAAGTTCTGGATCTGGCATTTAACACTTTTAATCAAACGATAAGTGCTTGCGGGCTTGGGCATGTTACTGAACTAGCCTTTGTCATCCCGCCTTGCATTTTTCAGACACAGCCATTTATACAGCCATCCTGCGGTGGATTTCCAAATGGTTATATCAAACTTAATTTAAATGGCGGAGTTCCTGATTATACGTATACCTGGACAAACAATGGAATTACATTATCACAGATCACTGACAGCATTGGTAATTTAGCACCGGGTACCTATAAATGCGTCTTTTCAGACAATAAATGTCCTATCCCGAATATTGATTCTATTAATATTGTGGTTTCTTCCGTAACCGCAACAGCAGCATTTACATTTACCAACGTTTGCCAACCCTTAGCAGTTCCTTTAACAGATTCATCCTACGTTACTTCAGGAAGTATCAGTTCATGGAAATGGAAATTTGGTGACGGGGATACTTCCATTCAACAAAACCCTTCGCATGTTTACTTAAATGATGGAACATTTAATGTGACACTAACAGTAACCAGCTCAAATGGTTGTATAGATTCTGTCATTAAAAATGTTATAATGTATCCAAAGCCAAACGCGGGTTTTACATCTGTTAATAAATGTGACGGAACAGCAGTTCCTTTAAACAGCAACTCAAGTATTAACAATCCTGATGTCATTACTAACTGGAACTGGAGCTTTGGCGATAATACAGCTGGCATAGGAAGCAGTAATACACATGCTTATGCTGCTCCGGGTAATTACAATGTACGCTTAATTGTCACAAGTAATCATTTATGTTCTGATACATCCACTTCTCAAATTACTGTTTTCAATAATCCTGTCGCTGCTTTTAGCCATAGCAATGTTTGCCTTGGGGATAGTATGAGTTTTACAAATAATTCTTCAGTGAATTCACCTGACTCTATAGCTACCTATTTATGGAATTTTGATGATGGCTCTTCAAGTAATTTAAAAACACCTGTACATAAATATGCAGCTCCCGGAACATATAACGTAACACTTGTAACTACTACTGCGAACGGATGCACAGATGCACAAACCTCACCGGTTAAGACTTTTGATGCCCCAACCACTCTTTTTAGTTTCAACAATACCTGTTTATTCGCTGCAGCTGCGTTTACCAATACCAGTCTTAACCCAACAATGGGCACCATCGCTGATTGGTCATGGAACTTTGGTGATGGCACTCCCTTGAATACAACGGTTAATAGTCCAAATCATTTATACAACCTTGCCGGCAGCTACGAGATCACTTTAATAACACGATCAACTAACCTCGGATGTGCTGATACGTTGAAAGACTCAATTACAGTATTCCCTATGCCCATCGCTGATTTTGGATTTGCTGATGTTTGCTTCAGCGAAACAATGAACTTTTATGATTCTTCAGAAGTTACAAGCGGCAACATTAGCGGCTGGTCATGGGATTTTGGAGACCTAAGCCCTCTTGCAACAGTTCAGAACCCCACACATACCTATACAAATCCCGGATCATATAATGTTACTTTGATTGCGGCTACTAATAATGGATGTAAGGATACGATCACTAAAAATGTTATAATCCATCCACTGCCTGTCGCCTCATTTACAACTACTAATGTATGTTTAGGAAGCACTTCCGCTTTTAATAACCAGTCAATAATTTCAACCAATCCGACCAATGATGTTATACAATCATGGATCTGGAATTTTGGTGATGGCAGCCCCGTTATAACCAGCCAAAATTCTACCCATTTGTACACAGCGATAGGTACGTATTCTGTTCAGCTACTGGTTATTTCAAGTTTTGGCTGTAAAGATTCCATTTCGAAGCCGGATATTGTTAATCCCAATCCTGTACCGGCTTTTACAGCAGATGACACGGTTGGTTGTGAACCTGTTTGCGTAAACTTTCAAAATCAATCAACCATTGCAACCGGCACCAATACTAACTATTCATGGGATTTGGGAAATGGCAGTTCCACCAATCAAAATCCAAACACTTGCTATAACAATAATGCGGTATATTCTACACTAGCATTTAACATTACGTTACAGGTCACTTCAGACAGTGGATGCACAGCCACATTGACTAAAACCAATTACATAAAAGTGTTTCCTAATCCAGAGCCGGGCTTTTCTGTTCAGCCAGCAACAGTATCCATAATTAACCCGGTTATTTCTATAACAGATCTGTCTGTAGGAGCTAATTTCTGGAAATGGAATTTTGGTGATTCTGATACATCTTCCATCAGTTCCCCACCGCCTCACACTTATGCGGATACAGGCACTTACACAATTACTCAAATAGTTTCTACTTTAAATAATTGTATAGATACCGCATATCAAACTGTTACTATTGAACCGGAATTTTTATTTTACGTTCCAAATTCCTTTACCCCAAATAATGACGGGCAAAATGACGCTTTTACGGGAAAAGGCGTCTTTATTATAGAATTTGAAATGATGATTTTTGACCGATGGGGAAATCTGATATTTTTTTCTGAAGATATTAATAAGCCCTGGAACGGCACAGCTGACTATGGCAGCGAAATCGCTCAACAGGATGTATACGTCTACACAATTAAAGTTACCGATATTAAAAGGAAAAAACACAGTTACAGAGGTATTGTGACACTTGTGCGGTAATTCTGGATCCAAAAAAACTTCTTTTTCTCAAAAAACACTTTTATTTAGGTGTTTGATACAACCTTTGCCTCAAATTTGGCATCTTCTCTTAAAACCCTTATATTTGATAGCTTCCTGAAATTTCAGGTGGCTTACTTTATGTAAAAAATTTGGAACTGTAATGACATATCTAAAATCATATGTAATTCTTCTTTCTATCGTATTGTTATCATCTGCTCTTTTTTCACAAAATGCAAGTAGAGTAAAGCCTTCCCAGACACCCTGGAAAGTAATTCCTTTCGAACGAAAAGCATTTATTGAAAACAAAGGCCAGTTTGAGAATGATCTGCCTGCTGATAAAAAAGCTTTTAATTACTGTGTTGATAAAGGTTATCAAGTGTTTTTTTATAATAATGCCCTTAGCTACCGCTTCACTAAATACGTAAAATCTAAGGCACCCATTTTCTATATGTTCGAAACTGAAGCGAAACGGGAGGAGAGACAGCATAAATTTAAAACGGAGATTCAGTACATTGAGGTTAAGTGGCTAAATTCAAACCCAAATGCTTCCATTGTTGTTGAAAATAAACAAAGCACTTATTATTCATATGTAATTAACAATGGAAATGAAAAACCCACAACAGTAATGTGTGATGGTTATTCAAAACTAATTTACAAGGATTTATATCCTGGTATAGACGTAGAGTATGTTTTTCATCCAGAAAATGGATTAAAATATAATTTACTGATTCATCCTGGCGCAGACATCAGTAAAGTGCAGATGCAATATATTGGCGCAGCTAATATTGCTTTAAAAAACGGAAACATCCATATTCCTTCTCTTGCCGGTGATATTATTGATCATGCACCAGTAACATTTTACGCTGCCAATAAAGAACAAATAAATTCATCTTTTACTATTAAAAACAATATTATTTCATTCAATATCCAGTCTTATGATAACAGTAAGGAAATTATAATTGATCCCTGGACAGTTGTGCCTGGCTATACCCCTTCCCTGGCATACGACAATGGAACCGATGATAATGGCAACATTTACATTTACGGTGGATCACAAAACAATTTTGTGGTTGAAAAATACAGTTCAACTGGAGGTGCCGCACTTTGGTCTTTAGGAAGCAGTGGAATTGATCAGATGTATTATGGTGATATGCTAGTTGAAAATAACGGAAATTTTTATCTTTCGGAGGGTTTTGTTTCCAGCGGTGCTCACACTTATAAATTCGCCACATCCTCAACTCAAACATGGCAAAGCACTATTAGCTCCGACTATCAAGAGCACTGGCGTATGGCCCTTAATTGCGTTACCAACAAAGTAATTGTTGCAGGGGGCGGTACTACGTCACCTACGTTGAATATTGCTGAAGTTGATATTAGTACCGGGGTTTTGATAAATGCCTTATCAATGTCCGGTTCACATGAAGATATGGCAGGACTTTGTATTGATGAAACAGGTAAATCCTATTTATGCGGAGGGATATCAAACGATATTTTTTTTGCGGATAGTGTCAACAATGTATTAGCGAATGTTCCCAATGGATATAATCTTTCTGAAATTGGAGTTGGCGGCACTCCTAGCTACTATACATATTATCTGGCTAATGGTTATAATATGATGACCATGGGGGGGGCGTCATTTGTCTTTACATCTGATGGAGCTGTCCTGAAAAAATGGGATAGAAACACCTATGCATTACTAGGTAGTGTGACTATTCCCGGTGGACAGCAGAATCTTGGTGGAGGAATTTTAGCTGACAAGTGTAACAATGTATTTGTGGGCGCATCTAATGGCGTGTATCGTTTCGATTTCAATTTAGTACAAAAAGAGTATAAAGCTACAACAGCCGCAGTGTTTGATATTGCATACGCCTCCAACTCCGATATTGTAGCCTCTGGTGATGGCTTTGTAACACCTTTGCCATTTGGCCGTGAATCATGCGGAGGTATCCCAACCTTAATTACAAGCCACCCTTGTGATCCCGCAATTAATACAGTAAAAGTAAGACCCGCTCCCGGACAAGGGCTTCCTCCATATACTTTTTTATGGGATGATGGAAATACGGATTCTATAAGAACCAATTTATCGTTGGGAGATCACATTGTTACCGTTCGAGACGGCTCTTGTAATCATTCTTTTTTTACAGACACCGTAACTATTTCCAATGATACAAAAGCATTAACTATTCAGAAAAAAAATCCATTATGTAATTTAAGCAATGATGGCGAAATAACAATTACATTGATAAGTAATCAGGATATTACCAACATCACATGGGTTCCTACAGTTAATACTGTTCTTTTAAACGACAGTACATCAAAAGCAGGAAACTTAACAAGTGGCACTTATACGTGTCATGTATCATCAAATTTAGGATGTAGTTTTGACACCATTGTTACATTAACTGCTCCTCCCCTATTGCAGGATAGTATAAAAGGCTGGAATGCCCAATGCCCTGCAGATGCTGATGGTTGGGCAATGGTTTACCCTTATGGTGGAGTTACACCCTACACGTATGCATGGAATACTGTGCCACCTCAAACTACACAAAACAGTATAAGTTTAGCGGTAGGTCAATATATTGTTACGGTATCTGATTCTAACTCTTGCAAAAAAAATGATACCATCTTAATAGGTTCAAACCCTAACCCTGTTGCAGCATTCACAGTTCCTCCGGTTTGTTTTGGTGATACTACTGTATTTACAAACACCAGCACAGTTTCATCTGGTAATTATAACTCCGTATGGTTATTCGGATTCAACAACGACTCTGCAACTACTGCAAACACCAATTATTTTTATCCTGTTTGCAATAATTATAATGCCACGCTTACCGTTATCAGTGATAGTGGCTGCACAGCCACGCTTACAAAACCTATAATAGTATCGTGTATGCCAACAGCTGCATTTACGGCAAGTGATACTGTTGGTTGTGAACCCCTGTGTACTACTTTTCAGAATTACCCACTTCTTTCGGCAGGTACAAATGTTCTGTGGTCCTGGACGCTGGGTGATGGAAGCCCTGTAAACACATCACAAAATTTCGCGCATTGTTATACCAATGATTCTGTTGTTGCACCGGTTTCCTATTCCGTTTCACTAACTGTTACTTCAGATAGTGGCTGCTCCGCCACTGAAACTAAAAATAATTATATAACAGTATATCCTAATCCTATCGCAAATTTCACGGCAGATCCATCTACCGCAGTAATAACAGCCCCTTTAATTTCATTTACAAATTTATCTGCCGGAGCAACAATTCTCAATTGGGACTTTGGAGATTCCACCTCATCCTTACTTTACAACCCGCCTGCTCACACGTATTCCGACACAGGAGTTTATACTATTTCACTTATTACATCAACGCTGTATGGCTGTATTGATGCTACGAATCAAACCATCACTATTGATCCGGATTTTACATTTTATATTCCAAATGTATTCTCCCCCAACGGTGACAATATAAATGATACGTTCATTGGAAAAGGTACTTTTATTAAGGAATATGAAATGAGAATATATGATCGCTGGGGTAACATGATTTACTATACAAATGAAATTGATAAGCCTTGGGACGGCAAGGCCAATGACGGAAAAGAAGCTGCACAGCAAGATGTATACGTATATGTTGTTCAGGTTACCGATTTAAAAAACAAAAAGCACAATTATAAAGGAATTGTAACATTGATAAAATAACAGACAAAATACTTTGGAATTCAATTCCGTTTTTCAAAAAAAATTTTTAGTCTGCACCCTTGAAAAGCCTTACATGAAAAAAAATCTATTAATAATAATTTCATTAGTAGCATGGTTAGGGAACATTCAATCCCAAACGTTTCCTAATCCTGTGACATTATCTACCGGTCAGGGTACTCCCGGATCAATAGATCCTTTATGGGTTGTATCGCCATGGTACACAAGCAACCCTCCCAATCCTATAGGATTAACATATGGTACAGCATTAATTAACAATAGCTGCGCACCTGGCGCATGGGTTGATCCGGCATCCTTAGCACCGCCTATGAATAATGGCAACTGGATTACCGGCTCCGATGCTCCCTGCGCAAATAATCCTTTTGACGGCTATCGGTATTTCAGACTAACACTTAATTTGCCTCCCGATTGCAATGGTAATAGTGTAACCACTCCTGGAGCATATTCACTATATCTTGCCGGATATGCAGATAATACCATCTCTGATGTTTTTATAAATGGCAATAGCACGGGTATTAGTGGGGGCGCGTTTGCTCCAGGCAGCCAATTAAATATGGCACTTACAGGACCCTGGGTAGTTGGAATTAATTATGTAGATGTTTTAGTATATAATTTTCCTGGGGGATCATCCAATCCCTATGGTCTGTTTTTAGTTGCAGATGCAGCTGCTTATGCAGCCGCTGATGTTGACAATGATGGCGTTTTGGATATTAATGATCAATGCCCTTGTTTACCGGGCTACACCTCTAACGGATGCTCCCCTATTGCAGGCGACACAGCAATTTGTATAGGAGAAAGTACTATCCTCACCGCTACTGATGTTGGAACTTATTTGTGGAATACCGGCTCCACCAATGCTTCTATTACAGTAAGTCCTGTTATTCCAACAACTTATAATGTAGCCGTTACGGATAATAATGGTACTCACACAGTTTCACAATATGTAATGGTAAATCCACTCCCTGTGGTTGCTATTGTGGGTGATGCGTTGCTTTGCCCGGGAGAAAGTACTACACTTACCGCCAGCGGAGGCGTATCTTACGCATGGAATACGGGCTCAACTAACAATCCGTATACAATAACACCATCTGCAACTGCTAGTTACAGAGTTTTTGCTACCAATAGTAATGGCTGTAAAGATTCTATCAGTAGTATCATAACCGTTTATCCACAGCCTGATGCGGATTATACCTTCACAGATCAATGCAGCATTACTGCTATTCCATTTAATAATACCTCTGTCATCCCCTCCCCAGGCAACATTACAAATTGGAACTGGAACTTTGGAGACGGAATCACATCAATTAGTCAAAACCCTTCTCATACCTATGCTTCCTGTGGTACGTATAACAGTAAACTAGTGATTACTTCAGATGCCGGATGTAAAGATTCTGTTACAAAAGCTGTTACAGCAAATTGTTTACCGCTTGCAGATTTCAGTTTTACAAATGTATGCTTAAATCAGGCACTGAATTTCAATGATCTATCATCGGTTTCAAACGGTACTATAACAGGCTGGTCCTGGAACTGGGGAGATGGAACACCTTTAGGTAACCTTCAAAACCCTTCCCACAACTACACAAATTATGGAACCTATAGCGTTACTTTAATTGCAACAAGTAATTCCGGATGTAAGGACACTATTATAAAAAATATTATTGTTCATCCTTTGCCTGACGTACACTTTGTATCAACGGCAGTTTGCTTAGGAACAAATGCATTATTTACTGATTCTTCCAGTATTCCGCTAACAGATGTACTTTCTTCATGGACCTGGGATTTTGATGATAATAGTGCATTCGGCAGCAACCAGGCTGTTAGTCACTTGTATTCGTCTTCAGGTTCTTATGCAGTTCAATTGAAAGTTGTTTCAGGTTTCGGATGTATTGATTCTATTACTAATACTGTTACCGTTCATCCAAACCCTGTTGCAGGTATTATTAATACCAGCGTTTGCCAGGGAAATAACACACAGTTTACAGATAACTCTTCTTCTATTCCGGGAACGATTACTAATTGGAGCTGGGACTTTGGTGACAGCAGCCCTTTGAATAATTCTCAAAACCCTTCTTATTTATATGCAAATGCTGGGACTTATACCGTAACATTAATTTCAAATAATAATTTTGGATGCGCGGACACGGTAACTAAACCGGTTCAGGTAAATTACTTGCCCACAGCAGCTTTCACACATAGTGACATCTGTTTTAATGATTCCTTAGTTTTCACCAATACTTCAACAGTGCATTCTTCTACGTCCATTACTTCGTTTTTATGGCTGTTTGGTGATAGTAGCCCTAACAGCATTTTGGAAAACCCAACACACTTTTATTCCACCGCAGGCACTTTCAATGTGACGCTGTTAACCACTACCGCAGATGGTTGCGCTGACGTAACGAACAATTCCGTAAATGTATTTGCTCCACCTGTTGCTTCTTTTACAGTAAGCAATAGCTGTTTAACAGATTCTGCTTTGATCGTCAACACTACTTTAAACCCGCCTGTTGGCGTTACTGCTAACTCGTCATGGAATTTTGGTGATGGATCACCAATAAATACTACAGTATCGAATCCCAATCATTTGTACACCACTCCCGGGACTTATACTATTACCCTGATAGCACAATCTTCAAATCTTGGCTGTGCGGATACTGTTTCACATCCTGTTACCATATACCCAATGCCTGTTGCCGCCTTTGGAGATATTGAAGTATGCTTAAACGAGGTCATGAATTTTTATGATTCGTCAGTTGTTGCAGTTGGAAATAGTATTACAAACTGGTCATGGAATTTTAACGATGGTACTTTGTCAAGTACCTCACAGAATCCCAGCCACACCTTCACAGCATCAGGAACGCACAGCGTTACATTAATTATTACCAGCAACAATGGATGTAAGGATACAGTAACCAAAAACATAATCATCCACCCATTACCTGAAGCTCTGTTCAGCTCTGTTAATGTATGTCTCGGCACGCAATCTCAATTTACTGATGTATCAACCATTACTGCTAATCCTACTAATGATGGACTGCAGTCATGGATATGGGATTATGGTGATGGCACTGCTGTCTCCAATAATCAAAACGCATCACATTTATATCTAAATGCAGGATCTTATTCTGTTGAGTTGACAGCCGTTTCGAATTTTGGTTGTCAGGATAACGTTACTAATACTATCATTATTAATCCTATGCCCGTTGTTAATTTCACAGCAAACGATACAACGGGCTGCGAACAATTGTGTGTAATTTTTCAAAACCAATCCGTTATTACTAGCATTAACACAGCCACTTTCGATTGGAACTTCGGGGATGGAAGTTCTATTAACCATTCGTTAAACCCAGAATATTGTTACAAAAACGATTCGGCTTTCGTCCCAAATATTTTTAATGTGATGCTTACCGTTACTTCCGACAGCGGCTGCGTAAGCTCATTCACCAAAAACAATTACATTACTGTTTACCCGTTACCGGAACCCAATTTCATTGTTCAACCACAAACTGCAACTATTACAGACCCTAATATTGCCATTTCAAATTTATCCATCGGTGCAGATTTTTGGCTATGGAATTACGGAGATATGGATACTTCTGCAGTTCAGCACCCTTCTCCGCATACATATGCAGATACAGGTACATATACCATTACATTAATTACTTCCACTCAATACAATTGTATTGATACTGCTTATCAAACAATTATCATTGAACCAATTTCTTCCTTTTATATTCCCAATGCATTTAGTCCCAATGAGGACGGTATAAATGACACATTTACCGGCCAAGGTATGTTTGTTACCAAATTTGAAATGTCAATTTTTGATCGTTGGGGAAACCTCATTTACAGAACAGATGATATTAACAAACCCTGGAATGGCAAGATTAATAACAACAACGAAATCGTCAAACAGGATGTATATGTTTATTCTATTGCAATTACTGATTTAAAACTGATCAAACACTCTTACCGCGGAATCGTAACATTGTTAAGGTAAGGTTATACTAATATACATTAACATCTAAAAATTTTTGAGCATTACCGTTACATATCGGCTAAAAAAAAGATGGCTTGTTTACATTTTACTAATTGTAAACCTGCATTTGTATGCCCAATGTGTAACCAACATTAATTTCAGCAGTTGGTCTCAGGCTGGCTATACGGCTAACGGTAACTGGGCGGTGGAAAATGCAGGCAGCCAGATTCATCAAAGCGTTAATGGAAATCCCACGTTTTTTATAAGTCCATTTAAACTCATGGGAGTAAAAATCACCGGTGATTTTAAAACAACCGACAATGATGATGATATGATGGGATTTGTATTTAGCTTCCTTAATCCCCTGGGGCAATCCGATAATTATAATGGCTGGCTATTTGATTGGAAACAAGCATTGCAAGTTAATGGCGGATTTACAGCACAAAAAGGGAAAGCATTATGTAAAATGAATGGAATAATACCTTCAGGAAGCTATGTACAGACCTTTTGGGGACATCAAAACACACCGCAATTTACAGTGGTTCAAAATGATTTTGGCGGAGCGGGATGGGTCAAAAATTTTAATCACCATTTCGAACTACGACTTACTTACACTCATGCCGTTATATACATTGACGGCCAGCTTGCATTTGATTGGGACGATTGTTATTTACCAGGCTATTTCGGATTTTATAACTATTCTCAAAAAGAATGTTTTTATAGTAACTTTAATTTTGAACCTTATGTAGAGTTTTCTGTTTTAACCCCCGAAATATGTTTAGGAGATACCGCCAGATTTCAATTTCTTGATGTCTGCCAGGACAGCAGCTTGTATGATTTTAGTACGTTTCAAAGCTTAACATGGAACTTTGGAGATGGCGCTACACTAGTAAATAACAACATAAATATAAACAACATAAATTCTACCCACGTGTATTCCCAGCCTGGCACGTATAGCGTAACACTCGCATTACAGGATCACCAGGGATGTATAGGTATAGATACTCAACAGATTATTATTGATCCACTACCAGTGGTAGGCTTTGTTGCTGCGGAAGTATGCCAGGGAGCAACATCAATTTTTAATAATCAATCCACAATTACAACAGGCAGTATTACCGGCTTGCAATGGACCTTTGATGATGGCGCTGCAGATGTTATACAAAACCCAACACATACGTACGCTGCCTGTGACACATTTAATGTAAAATTAATTGCAACCTCTAATCTTGGTTGCAAGGATAGTATTACTAATAATGTAATTGTAAATTGTTTACCTGTGGTAAACTACAATGCTGATACTGTTTGTAAAAATCGGGCAACTATATTCAACAATTTAACAGCTGGAGCTATTTCAAATTGGGATTGGAATTTCGGGGATGCGAGCACTTCTTCAATACAAAACCCTTCTCACACCTATGCTTCCTGTGGAACATTTAATACTAAATTAATAGTGACCAACATGGAAGGATGCAAAGACTCGGTTGCAAAAACTACAAGTGTTAATTGTGTTCCTGTTGCAAATTTTGGTGTTGCAAATGTTTGTTTAACGCAACCAATGATCTTTAATGATTCATCTTCCTTTTCAGGAGGCTCTGTCACAGCGTGGTCCTGGAATTTTGGTGATGGAACTCCTCTAAGTACTTCTCAACATACTACACATTTATTTTCATTGCCGGGAACATATAGCGTTTCATTAATCGCTTCAAATAATTTTGGATGCAAGGATACAGTTACAAAAAATGTGATCGTATATCCACTTCCAAATGCGCAATTCAGTGCTGTTGATGTATGTGATGGAAACAATGTGCTATTTAATGATTCATCTGACATCCCGGCCGGTAATATGATTAGTTCATGGTCATGGAACTTTGGAGACGGCAGCCCGTTATTTTCGGGACAAATAGTTACGGGTGGGCACTTGTATGCAAATCCTGGAACATACACTTCTAAATTAACAGTTGTTTCCAACTTCGGATGCATTGACTCTGTTACTGAAGCTATAATTGTTCATTCTAATCCTGTTGTTGATTTTAATAATACTAGTGTTTGTAACAACAATGCAACACAATTTAACGATATCACTATTTTAGCTTCAGGCAGTATAAGCTCATGGGAATGGAACTTTGGAGACACTACTACTACTGTTTTCACACAAAACCCTTTGCATGTATATTCAAATCCGGGAAGTCACACGGTTACTTTAATAGCCAACACTAATTTTGGCTGTTCCGATACGATATCTAAACCAATACAAGTACATTTCAATCCTATAGCGAATTTTACGCTTAATGAAGCTTGTACAGGAGATACAATCTATTTTACCAATACCTCTTTTGTTAATACACCATATTCCTTAGTCAACCATTTATGGTCATTTGGTGATGGTAGTCAATCCAGCACTTTAAATGCGAAGCACGCATATGTTACTTCGGGAAACTATTCCGTTTCTTTAATAACAACAACAAATACAGGGTGTACGGATACCATTACAAACAGTGCAGTAGCACACCCTTTACCAATGGCTCAATATAGTGCTTTAAACGTATGTGAAAGTGTTCCGGTACAATTCATTAATTCATCAATCATTTCAGGTAATGGAAGTATACAATCTTTTGTATGGAATTTTAATGACGGAATTACTACAGACAATAATTCCAACACATCCCATTTATACACTCCAGGAACTCATACTGCCGAATTAATAGTAGTCTCTGATTTTGGATGCGCGGATTCTGTTACCAAAACAATAGTTGTAAATCCAAATCCTGTTCCTAACTTTAGTGTAAATGATACTGTTGGTTGCGAGCCGCTATGTATTACTTTTCAAAACACCTCAACTATTACGAGCGGCAACAATGCGCAATTCAGCTGGAATTTTGGTGACGGAAGTCCGATAAGCACATCACAGGATCTGTTTCATTGCTACGAAAATGGATCTGTTAATTCTACAGCATTTTATACTCCTGAGTTAACAGTTACTTCTGATAGTGGATGTGTTATTGAACTCACTAAAACAAACTACATAACTGTTCACCCTTTATCGGAGGCTAATTTCACAACACAACCGCAGACAGCAACAATTATTGACCCTGTTATATACATAACGGATATTTCTACCGGTGCTTCCATTTGGACCTGGAATTATGGTGATGGTACAAGCTCGGCTTCTAACCTTAGTCCATATACGTATGCCGATACAGGAGCTTATGTTATTACTTTAATTACTTCTAATCAGTTTAACTGCAGTGACACCACCTATCAAACAGTGATCATTGAACCTGATTTTATATTTTATATCCCGAATGTATTTACTCCAAATGACGATGGCCTGAATGACAGCTTTACCGGTAAAGGTATTTCCATCATAAAATTCGAAATGACCATTTTTGATCGTTGGGGCAATCTTATTTATTATACTGATAATATTAATAAACCCTGGGATGGCAAGGTAAATCATGGCACCGAAATCACGCAGCAGGATGTATACGTTTATGCTGTAAATGTTACTGATTTTAAAAACCGTTTGCACAAGTACAAAGGCGTTGTAACCCTTATAAAATAAGGGTTATATAATCTCTTACACTTCAACCGTACTATAAATTAATACCTTCTATAAAAATAGCTTTACCACGTTATCTGGAACCTATTATAATTTATTACGTATATTTGCCTATAAGGTGTATTTATTTACAAAAAAACTTCTGTTAATAATTTTTGGCACAAGTTTTGGAATGTAGCAGGTAGCCAACTAAAAAATTGCTATTTTAGCCGACTATAATAGATACATTTTAAAACGTAGCATATTCTAAAATTTAATATTTAAAACCTAAACAATGAAAAAGTCAATTCTAAAACTAATCCCAGGGGTCGTAATGATGACTATGTTCTCACTTACTGCCGTATCTCAATCATTCGAAGGTATAATCGAATTTAAAAAAGGAACAAACACAGATACCACAAGCTACGTTTACTATGTTAAAGAAAACCTAGTGAGAATTGATGAAATTGGAAGCAGATCTCATAAAATAGAAGGTTCGTTTTTGGTGAATATGGATGCTAAAAACATGAAATCATTAAATCATGAGCGTAAACTTTATATGGATCAGCCAACACCAGCAGAGCCAGTTATTAAAGGAAGCTGCACTGTAACAAAAGGTCAGAACGTAAAAAATCTTCAGGGATATAAATGTGCTGAGTACATTGTTACAAACAATACAGAAGGTGTTGTGATCACCTATTGGTTAGCAGATGGCAAATTCGCTTTCTTTGATAAATTATTACGTCAGTTGAACCGTAAGGATAAAGCATCCGTTTATTTCTTACAAATACCTGATACAAAAAACATGTTCCCGATGCTGTCAATCCAAACAGACTTGAAAGGTAAAGAAACAGGTCGTCTTGAAGTTACTAAAATCACGAAAAAAGTGGTTACTCCTGACACATTTGAAATTCCAAAAGGATATAACAAGTTTGAAAAATAAAATAAAACAACATTCAAAAAAAACGCCCGCTTCGATTGAAGCGGGCGTTTTTTTTGAACACTATTTAATAATCTATATTATTTACACCATACCGCCTTCTTTCAAACGCTCTGCATTTTCAGCCAACTGAAGGGCATCAATCATTTCTTGTATATCTCCACCCATAAACAAAGTTAAATTATACAACGTAAGATTAATACGATGATCCGTAATACGGTTTTGAGGGTAATTATACGTGCGTATTTTTTCAGAACGGTCGCCTGTTGCAACAATTGTTTTACGTCTTTTGGAAGCACTTTCCATTTGCTTTTGTAACTCTATCTCATAGAGCTTCGCCCTTAACATCCTCATTGCAATTTCGCGGTTCCCAAGCTGCGAACGGTCCTGCTGACAGGTAATTACAATACCTGATGGTTTATGCGTCAACATTACCTTAGTTTCTACTTTATTTACGTTCTGTCCTCCAGCGCCTCCTGAACGTGCAAACTGAATTTCAAGATCTGCAGGATTAATCACAACATCCACTTCATCTGCTTCAGGCATTACCATTACCGTTGCTGCCGAGGTGTGAACCCGCCCTTGCGTTTCAGTATTCGGTACACGCTGCACCCGGTGCACACCAGCTTCAAATTTTAATATTCCATATGCATTATCACCGGATACATTAAAAACAACTTCCTTGTATCCACCCATCGTACCTTCATTAAAATCAACTACATCCAGCTTCAGGCCCTTTCCTTCGCAATAGCGGGTGTACATACGGTATAAGTCACCGGCAAAAATACTTGCTTCATCTCCGCCAGTACCTGCACGGATTTCCATCACCACATTCTTAGCATCTTCCGGATCTTTAGGGATAAGCATCTGGCGGATCTGATCTTCCAACAACTCTTTTTTGGGAACCAATTCGTCCATATCAAGCTTGGCCATTTCCCGCATTTCCTCATCCTTTTCGGTAGACAGAACGCTCTTATTAAAATCAATATTTTCTACCACATTTTTATACTCATGGTAGGCATGCACTACTTCTGTTAAATCTTTATATTCCTTGTTGAATTTTTTAAATTCACTCATATTACCAATTACTTTGGGGTCAGATAACTTCTGTTCAACCTCTTCCCAACGTCTTTTTATGGCGGCTAATTTGTCTAACACGGTATTATATTTTAATAGTTTTTCTAAATATCTTTAATTCGTTCTGCTGTATTGGTCATTTCATCAGATTCTGAAATAAATTCAGCACTACCTTACGTCACTTCCGGTTTAGGAAGCTAATACTCAAAAGTGCCGAATTCTGATTGAATTGTTAATTGCTTTTTGTCGCTTGCCTGCACCCTGCCAACGATTTGTGCATCTACATTAAACGATGCAGATATAGCAATAATATCGGCTGCTATAGATTGAGGAACGTATAATTCCATCCGGTGGCCCATATTAAACACTTTATACATTTCCTTCCAATCCGTTCCGCTTTGCTCCTGAATCAGTTTAAATAAAGGGGGAAGCGGAAATAAATTATCTTTTATTATATGGACATTATCTACAAAATGCAATACTTTAGTTTGCGCACCACCACTGCAATGCACCATCCCATGAATTTGTGAACGATACGTATCAATTATTTTTTTTATAATCGGTGCGTAAGTACGTGTTGGGGAAAGCACTAATTTACCTGCGTCTATAGAGATTTGAGACCTTTCATTTAAGCTTTGAGAATGATGTTCAAAATTTATTTTTTCTGTAAGACCTGTTTTACCGCTATACACTAATGATTCCGGAACAGCAGGATCAAAGCTTTCAGGATATTTACCCGCCAGTAATTTTTCAAATACATCATGCCTTGCGGAAGTTAAGCCATTGCTGCCCATTCCGCCATTATATTCCGTTTCATAGCTGGCCTGACCATATGACGCCAATCCTACTATCACGTCACCTGGCTGTATATTACTGTTATCAATAACATCCACGCGCTTCATACGGCATACCACCGTTGAATCTACTATAATTGTACGAACAAGGTCGCCAACATCAGCTGTTTCTCCACCCGTTGAATGTATTCCAATACCGTAATTTCTTAACTGCTCTAAAATACTTTCTGTGCCATTAATAATAGCAGAAATAACCTCTGCGGGAATACAGCTTTTGTTACGGCCAATAGTGGATGAAAGTAATATATTATCAATCGCGCCAACGCATAACAAGTCGTCTGTATTCATTACAATAGCATCCTGCGCAACACCTTTCCATACAGAAAGATCTCCTGTTTCCTTCCAATACAAATAGGCAAGCGAAGATTTAGTTCCAGCACCATCAGCATGCATTACTATGCAATATTCATCATCACCACTCAAATAATCCGGAACAATTTTACAAAAAGCTTTGGGGAACAACCCCTTATCAATTTTTGCAATTGCATTATGTACATCTTCTTTTGATGCTGACACACCGCGTAAATTATATCTGCTATCTGTATTCATTTATAAAATAATTTGCTCGCTTATTATCCTGCCCCGGTTATTCAAAATTAAAACATCCCGAATCTCAGCGTGTTCTTTGTTAAAAGAATAACAGCCGGGCGGGATGTTTTATAAAAAAATCGTTTAACTAATTTTATTCTTCTTCTTCCTCTTCTTCTTCTGTTTTTGGTTTTTGCTGTGTTTTAGGCGCAACCTTAGGTGCGTTTGGATTCACATAATCTTTGCGTAATACAGAGAATACAGTACGTCTGTTTTTTTGATGACCTGCTTCTTTTTCCTGCGTTGTTCCTAATTTATTTATTTCCGGATCTGTTACCAATAAACGTTTTTCACCATAACCTTTTGGAACCATACGTTCAGCAGGTATTCCTTTTGACACCAAATAATCGAAACAAGACTTAGCACGTGCTTCTGATAGTTTAAGATTGTCTGGATCTCCACCACGTGAATCGGTATGAGCACTTAATTCAATGATAAAGGTTGGGTTATCAATTAACGTTTCGTACAAGAAATTTAATGAATCCTGAGATTCAGGACGTAAAGTTGATTGACCCAAATCATACAATACATCCGGGAAACGAATCTCTTTTTCAATTGGTACTAATGAAAAGTTCAACCCTTTAAATGTCTTAGCTTCCTCTACTCCAACAGTAGTTACTTTTGATTTAGCCGAACTGTTTACAAAACCATTTGGTGCTTTTTTGGTAACAATATCATTACCTACCTGAGTTGTAATTTCATAAGATGTATTCGGGTTTATATAACGTGCATTGCCATTAGCTGCAAACGTATATTTACCTTCTGCATCTGTTTTAGTTTCCACTAAAGATCCATCTGAACCTTTTAATTTTATAACAACACCTTCAACTGGTTCTTTTGATTTCGCGTCATTAACAGTACCTGTAACAGAAAACAATAATGGCGGCAATACAAATGACCAGATATCATCAGAACCTTTTGTTCCTTCACGGTTAGAAGACAGATATCCTCTTTCTTTAGCACCTTCAAAAATAATCCCAAAATCATCACCTGCAGAGTTGATAGGGTATTTTAAGTTAGTTACATTGGTCCATTCTCCTTTTCCTTTTTTCTCTGCTTTGAAAATATCCATACCACCCATTCCTAAGTGCGCATCAGATGAGAAATATAAAGTTCCATCATCATGAAGGAAAGGAAATAAATCATTCCCTGCAGTGTTAACATTCGCACCCAAATTAACTGGTGCCTCCCATTTTTTTTCTTTTTTGTTAAAGTTAGACATCCAAAGATCGTTTTCTCCTTGTCCACCAGGCATATCAGAAGAGAAAATCAAAATTGTACCTCCGGAAGAAATTGACGGAGAAGCGTATTTAGTAGTATCGTTGCAAAAAGCTACTTTTTCCGGCTCACCCCAAACATTTCCTTTTTTTACAGAAAACCATAACTGGTTTAATGAATTTGCATTTTTAGCGGACACACAACGGGTGAACACCAACATATCACCTTTTTTTGTAATGGTGCTCAAACCTTCATTATCCTCTGTATTTACCGGTGGCGGTAATGGTGCAGGCGTGCTCCATCTGCCATTTTTATCCATTTGAGTTTCAAAAATATCACTATAAAACTCCCCTAGTGTACCATCAAATGCGCCACCAGTTACACCAGGACGCATAGAGGTAAAATATAATTTATTGTATTTTTTATCAGCGTAAGTAGGGCAAAAATCAGGATCCTTGCTATTGATCAGGGTCATGTTTTCTACTTTATAACGGGTAGGGTTTTCTTTCCATTTTGTAGCTAATTCACATGATTTTATTCCATCTTCACCTCTTCTGTCAGAAGGAGCTTCCGTTTGGTAATTCGTATATTCAATAAGCGCTTCATTGTATTTTTCCTGAGCTTTTTTAGCATCTGCCAAATATAATTTTGCTTTAGGATCGGTGTAATTTGCTTTGATTGCTTTGATGTACCAAGCCTCTGCCTGCTTACTGTCACCTGTTAAACGGTAACACTCAGCTATGGTAAAAATAATATTTGCTTTATCCTCTTTCTTCTTAGCTTTTGTATAGGCTTTTTTGTAAAGTTCAATTGCATTGAAATACTGTTTGTTTTTGAATGCATTATCTGCTTCAACAGAAAAATTTTTCTGCGCCATTACATTTACCGAAAACACTAGAGTCACAACGAATGTGACAATTATTTTTGAACTTATATTCATATCAGTTTTTAGGTTTTAGCTAATTAAGGGTGCTAAAATAAATAAATAATTGACACAAAAAAAATATTTTGTGGCAATTTATACTAATTGGTCTGGCACTATAATAAAAAAGTTGTGTCAGAAACAGATCTGACACAACTTTGAACTCCATACACACACACTACTTTGTAAACAATAACTCCCTGTATTTCGGCAATGGCCAGCTTTCGTCATCAACCAATAATTCAAGTTTATCCACGTGATAACGAATTACATCGAAATGCAATTTTACCTTTTCACAATAGTCCACCGCCTGCTTTTTTACATCGGTAAGAGCATTTGCTTTTTTACGCGCCTCCACCATTGCATCCACTTTTGTTTTAATGGTTTGGATGTGAAGTGAAATCTCCGAAATCATTTCCAGCTGAATTTGTGCGTTCTTTTTAAACTCCGCGGCAGACATGATTTCTTTCAGGCCTTTAACGTTTTCAATTAAAGTACTTTGGTATTTAATCGCAGTTGGAATAATCTGACTCATCACTAAATCAGCCATTACGCGCGATTCGATCTGGATTTTTTTAGTATAGGTTTCCAAATAAATATCGTAACGTGCATGCTGCTCACGTTCTGTCAGAATATGGTGACGCTCAAACAGATCCATTGTTTGTTTTGTAACAAAAGCACCTAAAGCCAATGGTGTCGTTTTAATATTGGAAAGACCTCTTTTTGCTGCTTCTTTCACCCACTCTTCACCGTAACCGTTTCCTTCAAAACGGATTTTTTTCGATTCTACGATGTATTTGCGCAGGATCTGGAAAATCGCTTCATCTTTTTCAATGTTTTTATTGATCAACGCATCCACATCTTTTTTAAATTTAATCAACTGATCAGTCATTACCGTATTTAAAACGATCATAGGGCCAGCACAATTTGCTGATGAACCTACAGCACGGAATTCAAACTTATTTCCGGTAAAGGCGAATGGTGATGTTCTGTTTCTATCGGTATTATCCAATAAAATATCAGGAATTTTACCTACATTCAGCTTTAATGCGGTTTTTTCATCTGGGCTCATTTTACCTGTTTTTACTTTACTCTCCAATTCATCCAAAACATAGGAAAGCTGTGTACCCAAAAACACCGACATGATAGCGGGAGGAGCTTCGTTAGCACCTAAGCGATGATCATTATTAGCAGAAGCGATGGATGCACGCATCAGATCAGCATTATCGTGAACCGCTTTAATTGTATTAATGAAAAACGTTAAAAACTGCAAATTGGTTTTTGGCGTTTTACCCGGGCTCAATAAATTTTTACCTGTATTGGTACCAAGGCTCCAGTTATTGTGTTTCCCACTTCCGTTTACACCGGCAAATGGTTTTTCGTGCAATAAAACACGGAAATTATGGCGTCTGGCCACTTTTTCCATTACATCCATCAACAAAGAGTTATGATCAACTGCCAAATTACATTCTTCAAAAACGGGTGCACATTCAAATTGGTTTGGCGCCACTTCATTATGACGCGTTTTAATTGGAATACCCAGCTTTAAAGATTCTATTTCAAAATCACGCATAAAAGAGGTTGCGCGTTCAGGGATGGATCCAAAATAATGATCCTCTAACTGCTGCCCTTTAGCTGGTGTATGACCAAACAAGGTGCGGCCTGTCATTGACAGATCGGGACGTGCATTATACAAGGCATCATCTACCAAAAAATATTCCTGCTCCCAACCTAATGTAGCAGTAACCTTAGTAACATTTTTATCAAAATACTGACAAACATCAACTGCTGCTTTATCCAAAGCATGCAGCGCTTTTAAAAGCGGAGTTTTAAAATCAAGTGCTTCACCGGTATAGGCTACAAATATTGTAGGAATACAAAGAGTTTTACCCATTACAAATGCCGGAGATGTTGGATCCCAGGCAGTATAACCACGTGCTTCAAATGTATTACGGATACCACCATTGGGGAAACTGGAAGCATCAGGTTCCTGCTGCGCCAACTGACTACCCCCAAAACGCTCTATCGCACGGCCACCTTCTGTAGGTTCAAAAAAAGCATCGTGCTTTTCTGCTGTGGTGCCTGTTAACGGCTGAAACCAATGTGTATAGTGTGTAGCGCCTTTTGAATTTGCCCATGATTTCATGGATGCTGCAACCTGATCAGCCATTTTACGATCAATGCGTGCACCCTGCTCTATTGCCTGCATTACGCTGCCGAATGCTTCTTCAGATAAATACTCACGCATGGCATCAATACCAAAAACATTCTCACCAAAAAATTCTGATACTTTAAGACTTGGTAAAGTAACTTCTACCGGGGTTCTTGTAAGAACCGTTTCTAATGCTTTAAACCTGTGAAATGCCATAGTTTTTTAAATTTATTTTAAATTATCTGATTTTGAAAAGTAGTGTATTCTGATTTTTCGTCTGCAAAATTATAAATTTTGGACGAAAAAATTAAATTTTTGCACTTTTATTTTCAATACCCCCATAAAAAAAGATCATTTTGGTTTAAAAACACCAAATATTTGACCTTACCCCCCATTTTTATCCCATTTATTAAAAAAT
The DNA here is from genome assembly GCA_040387415.1 of Bacteroidota bacterium. Taxonomy (GTDB): domain Bacteria; phylum Bacteroidota; class Bacteroidia; order 2-12-FULL-35-15; family 2-12-FULL-35-15; genus 2-12-FULL-35-15. Next base: position 27,404 of record JAZKDU010000020.1, on the reverse strand, counting down.
TATTGATTAAAATTATGATTTGGATAAAAATAACAAATAATCTACATAATGTATTCATTTAAGCTGTTGTTGCTAAAACATTTTTAAAAACAGTGATGTTTAAGATTTATTTTTTAGATTTGTAGCTTAACGTGATTTTACTTTAAAATTTAAATTCTCCTACAATGCTAAAAAACTTTACTCTTAAGATTCAATCATCAAGCTACAAATTGTTATTTTGTATTGCACTAACAGCCTGCTTTACAGGGGCATTTGAGCAGGCAAAATCACAGGATATTGGAATCACAGCTATAGTTTCACCTGTATCACCAAAATGTTCTGCAACAAACCAGTCTGTTGTTATCAGAATTAAAAATTTTGATACGGATACAATCCATTTTGATGTGGATACTGTTATACTAACAGTGAACATTTCAGGCGCAAGCACTCAAACATTTACAGATACTCTAATGGTAGGCGACCTGGCACCGGATTCGCTGCAAAACTTAGTTGTAACGCAGCTTGCTAATTTTAGCGCTACAGGTACCCACATGCTCGAAACGTATATAACTCTGCTAAGTGACGTAAATCACTTAAATGACACAATTAACAATGTAAGTGTTTCTGTAAATCCAACTCCCGCTACCCCAACCATCATGGCTTACGGAACAACCACATTTTGCGATGGTGACAGTGTTCTGTTAGTTTCAAATGTTTCCAGCGGAATTTTATGGAGCGACAATACAACTACTAATGATTCACTTGTTGTTTATGACTCCGATTCTTATACCGTTACTGTTACCAATGGCGGATGTTCTGCAACATCAGCAGTAACAATGGTAATGGCTCATGCATACCCAACAGCTCCAATTATTACAGCTCATGGTCCAACCACATTCTGCACCGGTGATAGCGTAATTTTAGTTTCAAATGATGCCACTGGTATTATGTGGTCTGATAATTCAACGAATGACTCACTCACCGTATGGACTGCTGGCCCCTATGCTGTTACAGCAACTGACAATGGCTGTTCTTCAACATCTGACACAACTACCGTAGTTGTAAAATTAATTCCGGCAACACCAACTATTACTACTTCTGACACCACTCTATTGTGTACAGGAGAAAGTGTTACTTTATTTTCCAGCAGCTTGACAGGCAACACTTGGTCAAGCGGACCAGCAACTAATTCTATTAATGTTTCAACAGCCGGGCCATATACTGTTACTGTAACGGTTAATGGTTGCGCAGCAACCTCTGCTCCAACCACTATTACCGTAAAACCTTTACCAATAGTTGCTCTTACAGCTTTTACAACTACTCCCTGCACAACAGATGCCCCTTTTGCTTTAACAGGCGGCTCTCCGGCAGGAGGTACTTATTCAGGAATTGGTGTTGATTCATTAGGTATGTTTCATCCTGAAAGTGCCGGTGCTTTACAAGGCATTACCTATACAGTAACAGATACTAATGGATGTTCTAATTCTGCTTCCAGAAACATGGCAGTTCAATATTGTGCAGGAATTGAAGAGTTAAGCCTTGAAGGCATTTCAATTTATCCAAACCCAAGTACTGGTAATTTTAACATTGTGGTTAAAAATGCTAATTTCCGTGAATTAGTAATCTGTATTACTGATATTCAGGGCAAGGAAATATTCAGCTCTTCGGATAAAAACATTTCATCTGATTACAATAAACAAATTAACCTAACGCAATTTGCAAAAGGCATTTACTATGTTAAACTAAGCTCCAGCGCTGACGTAAAAATCAAGAAATTGATTATTGAATAAATAATTTTTCTACTACTATATTAAACACAAAAGGGACTATAAATAGTCCCTTTTGTGTTTAATAATAGTTATGCAGAGATAAGGAGTATTGAAATTTTGAAATTATTTTTTTTAGTATATATTTGTTATGTTCTAAAGTATTAAATGTTTGAATGTTCGGGAGTATTACTAGTTCGTTTTTAATACATTCTTGTATTTATAGTTATTCATGAAACATCCTAAAGCAAAAACAGTATTTTCAATCCTAGTCATTGGGTTGCCATATGTAATGGAATAAAGCCATTTGGAAAAACGAAGTCAACTTTTTTTCACGTTTTTGTTTTTTGCACGTTCCTGTCTTTTACTATCTCTTCATTCTCGCAGCAAAATAAAATAGATTCACTTAAAATTCTTCTTAGATCCGACAAAGCTGATACCAATAAAGTAATACACAGCTATAAGCTATGCTGGGAATACGTAAAAAAAGGGCTTTACGATTCTGCTATGCATTATGGAAATTCATCATTAAATCTTGCTCAACAGCTTAATTTTAAAAAGGGCATTGGCACTGCCTATGGCAATATCGGAAATGTGTATTATGAAAAAGGTGATTACCCAAGAGCATTAGACTTCTATTCCAAAACCTTAGATATTTCGGAAGAGCTTGGAGATAAAAAAGACATGGCAAAATGGCTTGGCAACATAGGCGTTGTATTTTGCAGGCAGGGCGATTATCCAAAGTCCCTGGGTTATTACTTCAGAGCATTGGAAATTTCAGAAGAGCTGGGGGATAAAAAAAGAATTGCTGCCGCATGCAACAATATTGGGATCTTATACAAATACAAAAACAATTACCCTAAAGCAATTAATTATTTTTTCAGGGCAAAAGAAATTTCAGAAGAGCTTGGGGACAAAGATGGAACTGCAAATAACCTTGGTAACATTGGAACTATACTCGAAAATCAAGGCAAATATGATAAAGCTCTGGATTATTATTTTAAGTCATTAAAAATTGCAGAACAAGTTGGAAATAAAAAAATAATTGCCGCCAGTTTTGATAATATTGGAAATGTGTATACAGCACAAAAAGAGTATACTACAGCACTTGATTATTATTTCAAGGCATTGAAAATAGACGAAGAACTTGGAAATAAGAATGGAATTGCAATAAAACTGGGAAATATTGGACAATTGTACACTGCAACAAAAAAATATGCAGAAGCGGAAAAGTATTTGGAAAAATCATTATCCATAGCCGAGGAAATTGGCAATATGGCTGATGTAAAAGCCGGGAATGAATATCTAGGTGAACTCTATACCAAAACCGGTAAACACGAAAAAGCACTGGTACACTACAAAAACGGTATGATTGCCAAGGATTCCGTTTACAACGAGGAGAAGAACAACGAAATACTGCGCAAGGAAATGAACTATGAGTTTAGTAAAAATGAATTGGCAAAACAAGCAGAATACGACAGGCAGATAACAAAGCAGGAAACCGATAAAAAAAAGCAGCAGATTATAATATGGTCCGTAATGTCCGGTTTGCTTCTATCTATGATTTTTGCAGGTTTAATTTTCCGTTCGCTTCGCATTACAAAAAAGCAAAAAGAAGTTATTGAAAGTCAAAAAGAAAAAGTAGAAATACAAAACGAAGAAATCAGAAAACAAAAACATTTGGTGGAAGAAAAAAATAAAATTATTGAAAGGAAAAACAACTTAGTAGAAGAAAAGAATGAAGAGCTAAATCAACAAAACAAAGAGATTACAGTACAGCGTGATAAATTGGTGGAAAATTTAAAATATACTGAAAAGCTTCAGGAAACATTAAAAAATGACCTGTCACATTTTATGTTGATATCATTAAGAAAATTGATGAATCCGCATTTTATTTTTAATTCTTTAAATTCCATTCAAAGTTTTATTCTTCAGAATGACAAATTAAAAGCCAGCCTGTACCTTTCTAAATTCTCCGATCTGATCAGAAGGGTGCTCGAACAATCGCAGATGGAATATATATCACTTAATGATGAAATCAATACCCTTTCAATCTATATAGAACTAGAAGAACAGCGCTTTGTGGGCCGCTTTAAGTCTTCCATAAATATTGAGCAGGGGATTGTACCTAATGACTATTTAGTTCCTCCATTAATCTTTCAACCCTTTGTTGAAAATGCAATATGGCATGGATTGATGCAAAAAGAAAGCGAAGGAAAACTATCCATTGATATTAAATTAACACACAACTCTTTGCTTTGTTCAGTAGAGGATAATGGCATTGGGCGAGAAGAATCAATGAAGAAAAATAAAGAGCGCAAAACAAGAGAATCGTTTGGAATAAAGGCAACTGATCAGCGATTAAAAATTTTAAATTCACTTAACAATACAGATATGGTGGTGAAATATTTCGATTTAAAGGATGATACAGGAAAGGCTTGTGGAACCAGGGTCGAATTTGTTTTGCCTTGTTTATTTAATTCATAATCAATAAAACATGTTGAGAGCAGTAATAATTGACGATGAAAAAAATGCTGTAACGGCTATGGAAATAGCCATTAAGGAATATTGTCCTGGCGTAGAAATAGTAGGCACTGCTCTTTCAGCAAAAGACGGAATAAAAGAAATTCAAAATAAAAATCCTGATTTAGTTTTTGTGGACATTGAAATGCCCCAAATGACCGGGCTTGAAATGGTGGAACAATTTGAACATCGAAAATTTCAGGTAATATTTGTGACCGCTTATAATCAGTTTGCTATTAAAGCATTTAAAGTAAACGCAACTGATTATTTGTTAAAACCAATAAATATAATTGAATTAATAAATGCAATTAACAGAATCTCCGACAGGATAGCTAAACCAGCTATTTCAGCTATACAGGAGGAAAAAATAAAAACTGCATTATCCGGTAAGCTCACAATCCCAACGGCAACAGGTTCCGAATATATTAATATTAAAGATATTATAAGAATCGAAGCGGATGGAAGCTATTCTAAAGTATTTAGTAATGATGGCAAAATGCGATTTGTCACTAAAAATTTAAAATCGCTGGAGAACTCTTTGGAAGGAGAGAGTTTTTTTCGATGCCATAATTCTCACCTGATAAATGTTGAATACATTAAAAAATATAATCCGGCAAAAGATAAAGGAATCATTGAAATGACGGATGAAAGTAGTATTCCCGTTGCCCGAAGTGTAAAAATGGATTTGGCTGAATTGATAAAAAAGTACGCAAAATGATTTCTATGCCAGTTTTTACACCATCCGATTACCGATAAGTACAAGCAAATTATAAAGCTAAAGCCGCAAAACACAAAACAAATGTTTTTTATTTGTTTTTATGTTATATGTTTGTGACAACAATATTCGTAATCCTTTTTTATGAATTAACCCACAACAAACACATCACTGATCGAAGCTCACAAAAAAAACATCAACAAAATGGAAATAAATAATTACGATTTTAACAGCTTTAACAATGTAAACAAAACCTCTTCAGCCTTTAAAATGATAGTTATCATTTTAATTGCAAGCTTTGGTATAAGCTACAATTCATTCGCTCAGGCTCCGCCCTCACCTACAGCAACAGCCGCAAACAATTTCACGTGTACTTCTTTCAATGCGAACTGGACGGCAGTGTCTGGCGCTGTGGCCTATTACATTGATGTGTCTACCGATGTCGCTTTCACAACTTTTGTAAATGTTTATAACAATTTAAATGTAGGTAATTCACTAACTTATAATGTAACCGGGTTAAATAGTACTTATTATTATTATCGTGTACGTGTAGACGATGGAAGCAACGTTAGTTTAAACTCCAATACAATCACAGTTAACGCTGGGCCTATAGCAGCCACTTCCGCAGCAACCGCAACAAACATTACCTGCTCTTCCTTCGAAGCAAATTGGGGGGCTTTGTCGGGCGCAACAACTTATTATTTAGATGTTTCAACGAGCTCTTCATTTAGTACTTTTTTAGCAGGCTACAACAATTTGAATATTGGCAATGTAATAACCGAAACTATAACTGGTTTAACTGCTTATATGTCTTACTATTACAGGGTGCGTGTTTCAAACGGTTGCTCCATAAGCTCAAATTCGAATACAATTGTTGCAGGTACAACGTACCCAACATTAAGCAGTACCTTAAGCCCCTCTGCAATATGCAGTGGCTCTGCTTTTAATTACACACCTTCAAGCAGCACCTCTGGCACAGCGTTCGCCTGGACAAGGGCTGCTGTAGCTGGCATTAGCAACGCGGCAGCCACCGGGATCGGCAATCCTATTGAAGTACTTATAAACACAACTACTTCCCCAATAAATGTTACTTATGTATTCACCTTAACTGCAAATGGTTGTACTAATCCTACTACTTACAATGTGGTGGTTACTGTTAAAGATACTCCTTCAATAAATAGCAACCCAAACCCTTCTGCCATATGCAGTGGTTCTACTTTTAATTATTCAATAACAAGTTCAACCGGAGGTGCTTCATTTGCCTGGACAGTAGCTCAAACAGGGGTTAGCGGAGCAACTGCAGGTACAGGAACAACTATTTCTGAAGCTCTTTCTACAACAAGTATAAATCAGGGAACAGCCGTTTATTCCATTACAGTGTCCGCAAATGGATGTACAGGTATGAACAATGTAACCGCTACAGTAAACCCATTACCAGTATTAAGCAGCACTTTAACGCCACCTGCTATTTTCACAGACTATGTGTTCAGCTATACGCCAACCTGCTTAATTACAGGAACTGCATTTACCTGGACCAGAGCAACGACAGCTGGAATAAGCAACACAGCAGCCAACGGTAATGGTGATCCTAATGAGATACTTATTAATACCTCTGGAAATCCAGTAAACGTTACTTACGTTTATTATCTTACTGTAAATGGATGTACCAATCCTACTACATACAGTGTAATTGTTACTGTTAATCCAAAAGCAGTATGGCCGGGAGATACTGACAATGATTCACTTGTTAATAATAACGATCTTCTGCCAATAGGTATTCATTTCGCTCAAACCGGAACACCACGTGCAAATACTGGTAATATCTGGCAGGCATATGTTGCTAACAATTGGGGAACCCAACAAACTAATGGAGAGGATGTTAAACATGCGGATAGTAATGGAGATGGGGTAGTTGATGCAAACGACACATTGGCTATTACTTCAAATTTCAATCTTACACATGTAATTGTTCCTCCGGTGTATACTGATTTTGACGTCAGAGCCACATCAGATATGTATTTTGTAATCAACAATATCGCATATAATCCCGGTGATTGGGTAACTGCCGAATTATGGTTAGGTACACTTGCATCACCTCTTTCTAATTTATACGGTATTGCTTTCGATATAAATTATGATGCATCTGTTGTTCAAACAGGTACTGAAAGCATTGGCTATGCTGCGAATTGGCTTGGAACTCCGGGAACTGACGCTATCACCATTTCACAAATTGACGGGTTGGCAAATACCGCATATGGGGCGATGACCCGCACTGACCACACGAACAGAAGCGGTTACGGTAAAATTGCTGAATTTAAATTTCAAATAAATTCTTCATTTACAGCAACTGACACCATGCTTTTATCTATATCCAGTTATAGAGCAAATGATGCAGTTGGTATGGCTAAAACACTTACCATAGCCACTGATTCTATTTTTATTAATTCTATGACTACTGGAATTTATAGCAAACAAGCGGCTTCTTCTGTAAGCATTTCTCCAAATCCTTTTAGTTCACAAACAACGGTTTCATTCACAACCGAGATGAAAAATGTTAATGTAAAAATTGTGGATATCTTAGGGAAGGAAATTAAAAATATTAGTTTTTCTGGTAAACAATTAGTTGTTGAAAAAGGAGAGTTGAATGCAGGTGTATACTTTATTCAAGTTATTTCTGAAAAAAATATGATCGCAAATGAAAAGATGGTAATACAATAAGATTCACATAATTATTCTAAAAAGTACGTTTCAAGCCCATTGCGCAAAATTTGCTCAATGGGCTTGTCTTTTAATAATTGATATAAAGCGTGTGTATGGTCATAAAAGAGATCGTTTAGGTCATTTCTTAACCTATTACTGATTAGTTCGTAAACATAATGCATTCTCTTATGTTCCTGCATATAGCTAACAGAGAGAATTATATCAGCTTTTTATTAGAGGTTCTCTATGATTGAGAATATGCAAGGGCCGCTTCAATTTCTGCAGTTGAAATCGCTGAATGGGAGGCGGAATAAATACACTTTCCATTTTTAATTATTAATACCTGGGGCGATTCGTGTTCAACATTATATAACTCAGCAATTTTAGTCGAAACAGAGCGGTACTTTAATAAATCTAAGTAATAAGTAGGGATGTTATCACCGGAAAGCTTCCAGCTGCGTTCCAAACGGTTAAGCGCCATTGAGCTGATGGAACAACGGGAACTATGCTTAAAAAGCATCACACCTTTTATGTGCTGCTCAGCTGATTCCTGATTGATTCCTTCAAACTGACTCTCGGTATTTAGATCCAGCCAATCCATCTTTGAAATTTTAAATTGATTTTTGTATTGGCTGTTCTTGTGCTTTTGCAAGGCTTTTATTTGACTTTACAGATGCGCTGCAAGGCTGATGGGTTCTACAGGAAGTAATAGTAGTGGTGAATAATAGCAGGGACAATACAATTACTAAAAAAGTTTTCATCTTACAGACAGATTACCTTAATGTATTCAGCAGAATTAATTAAAAAAAATTAAATTGCTTTCTCCGTTTTATTAGTAAACGATTTGCCTGTATCTATTTTATTTATTTTCCCATACGCAGCACATTTTTCATGTTGAACCTTGCAGGAAAACATAACAGTACTGACAAAAATAACAGACAGAACAATTATTATAGACTTTTTCATTTGTCAGAAATATTTAATTTTTATATAATGAGAACACAAAGATATAATAATTCTTCAATTTAACAAAGTTTTTGCCAATTATTTTTCACAAAAAAGCCGGTTTCTTCAGTCTAATGATCGTATTTTTGAGAACTAATCCGATAGTATCGTATGACTTCAACCACTATTGCCATTCATTCCAGCTGGAAAAACGCCTTAGCCAAACAGTTTTCAGCTCCTTATTTTAAGCAACTTAAGGAATTTCTGGTTACTGAAAAAAAACAATACAAGGTGTTTCCTCCTGGTAACCAAATATTTGCAGCCTTTAATCGTACTCCATTCGAAAATGTAAAAGTGGTGATTATCGGACAAGACCCTTATCACCAGCAAGGACAAGCCAATGGATTATGTTTTTCAGTAAGTCCGGGAATCAGAAAACCGCCATCCCTCGCAAATATTTTTAAAGAACTGGAAACTGATTTAGGTATTCCCATTCCACAAACAGGGAATCTGGAACCATGGGCCGACCAGGGTATTTTACTGCTTAATGCAACATTAACTGTACGTGAGGCCCTCGCAGGATCTCATCAGGGCAAAGGCTGGGAAACATTCACAGATGAAGTAATCAGAACAATATCTGAACAAAAAAAAGGAATAGTCTTTTTGTTGTGGGGACGTTTTGCCCATACAAAAGAAGAACTAATTGATAAGGACAAACACTTTATTTTAAAAGCTGCTCACCCTTCCCCACTGGCTCGTGGAGCCTTTTTCGGGTGTAAACATTTTTCAAAAACAAATAAGCTATTGGAACACCAGGGGATATTGCCCATTGATTGGAGAGTGGAGAAATAGTATATACGCTATTATTTGTTGCGGTATATTAATAAACCTTCCAGGTTTGCTATATATGTTTGTTTCAATGTCAATAGAAATCCTTCTTCCAGAGTTTGAAACTCATCAGGATTAATTTAATAGGTTTGTCTTTTCCAAAGTTTGCATAATAAACCTTCCAGGTTTTAAAAACCTGGAAGGTTTGCTACATGTTTTACAGTGACGGGATTTCAAACCCTTTCAAGGATTAATTCAAATACGTTTTCGCTTTTTCCAAAGCTTTTGCAATACCCTGAGAGTTATTCCCTCCTGCCGTAGCATAAAAAGGCTGTCCGCCACCGCTGCCTTGAATTTCTTTTGCTATTTCACGTATGATAGTCCCTGCATTCAGGCTTTTTTCTTTCACCAGGTTATCCGAAATAATGATGGATAAACTTGGTTTACCTTTTACATCACTGCCAAGCACCATAAATAAATTATCAATCTGGCTGCGTAATTCATACGACAGATCCTTGATTGCATCAGCAGAATCAAGGTCAATACGTTCTGCGATAAAATTAATTCCATTTACAACCTGCTGTTTTTCCAACAATGTTGTTTTAATTGTTCTCGCTTTTTCACGAAGCAATTGATCTACCTGCTTTTGCAGGTCAGAATTCTGCTCCATTAAGCCTTGCAAGCTTTTTATAACATCCTTCGGATTTTTGAGCAACGATTTTACCTCATTTACTAAAGCTGCCTGATCATTAAAAAATGCTTCTGCCTTTACTGAAGTAATCGCTTCAACCCTTCTCACACCTGCTGCTACCGCGCTTTCTGACGATATTTTAAACAAGCCTATTTGTCCTGTTGCCGGCACGTGAGTGCCACCACATAACTCTATCGAATAATTTTTATCAAATGTTACCACACGAACCACCTCACCGTATTTTTCGCCAAATAAGGCCATAGCTCCGGTTTTACGTGCTTCATCAATTGACATTTCCTGTATATCAGATGCAATATTTTCACGAATTTTTTGATTCACAATGGTTTCAATCTCTGCAATTTCTTCGTCCGTCACTTTCGAAAAATGAGAAAAATCGAAACGTAAGTAATCATCGTTCACCAACGATCCTTTTTGTTCCACATGAGTACCTAATACTTTACGCAAAGCCGCATGTAGCAAGTGAGTTGCGCTGTGGTTGTTTTCTGTCAGCTGACGTCTTTCAGCATCTACTTTTGCTATAAAACTACGTGTGAAATTTTCAGGTAATTTATCTGTAAAATGAATGATGATCCCATTTTCCTTTTTGGTATCTGTTATCGTTACTTTTTCATTTGCCGACTCTAAAACACCTGTATCACCAACCTGTCCGCCACTTTCAGCATAAAAAGGTGTTTTGTCCAATACCAATTGATATTGCTCCTTCCCTTTTGCTTTCACTTTGCGGTATTGAACAATTTTTATTTCACTTTCTAATGTTTTATATCCTACAAAAGTTCTACCTCCTTCTTCTGCTTTTCTTCCTTCAACCAATATCCAGTCACCAGTATCCATAGATGTTGCAGCGCGGGAACGATTTTTCTGCTCCTGCATACATTTATTGAAACCTTCTACATCCACCTCAAAATTATTTTCTCTCGCTATTAATTGAGTTAAATCAAGAGGGAAACCATAAGTATCAAAAAGCTCGAAAACTTCTTTTCCTTCAATAATCATTTTTGCAGGCGCATCTAATGATTTCCAAGGACGATGTAGGATAATTAAATTGATACGATCAATACCTTTTTCAAGTGTTCTAAAAAAAGAAACCTCTTCTTCTTTAATAACTTTTTCGATCAATGATTTTTGTGAGATCAATTCAGGAAATGCCTGTCCCATTTGTTTTGAAAGCGTATCTACCAACCTGCACATAAAAGGCTCTTTCAGGCTCAATGACTGATAACCGTAGCGGATAGCACGTCTCAAGATTCTACGAATCACATATCCTGCACCTGTATTGGAAGGCAGCTGACCATCTGCAATACTAAAAGAAATAGTACGAATGTGATCTGCAATTACGCGCATTGCAATATTTATAGTCAGTTGCGCTCTATTAGCAGAATCATTTTCATTATCTGGTTTGTAGCTGTTTCCACTTAACTCTTCTATTTTACGAAGCAACGGGGTGAATACATCCGTATCGTAATTGGATTGTTTGTTTTGCAGAACACGCACCAAACGCTCAAATCCCATTCCGGTATCCACATGCTGTTTTGGTAATTTTACAAGCGAACCATCTGCCTTACGCTCAAATTCCATGAATACATTATTCCAGATTTCAATCACCTGCGGATCATCATTGTTTACGCGTGATGCACCTGGTATTTTTGCGATCTCTTCTAGAGTACGTCCATCGTAATGGATCTCAGAACATGGGCCGCAAGGGCCGGTATCACCCATTTCCCAGAAATTATCTTTTTTATTTCCGCGTAAAATACGCTCTTCCGGAATAAACTGTTTCCATATATCAAATGCCTCCTGATCGAAGCCCAAACCATCATCTGCGCTGCCTTCAAATACAGTAACGTATAACCTGCTTTTATCAATTTTGTAAACATCAGTCAGTAATTCCCATGCCCAGGTAATCGCATCTTTTTTGAAATAATCGCCAAAGCTCCAGTTACCAAGCATTTCAAACATGGTATGGTGATAGGTATCAACGCCAACCTCTTCCAAATCGTTATGCTTACCGCTTACGCGAAGACATTTTTGAGTATCCGCTACACGAGGGTGTTTGATAGGTGCATTACCTAAAAACAAATCCTTGAAAGGAGCCATTCCCGAATTATTAAACATCAATGTAGGATCGTTTTTTACTACCATTGGCGCTGAAGGAACAATCTGGTGCCCTTTTGATTGAAAAAAATCTAAAAATGTCTGACGTACTTTACTTGATTCCATTGGAGGTTACGGATAAACTGGTTACGGATAAACGAATTATTTCGAATTTACGAAACAGGATTCATTAATCATTCTTTTATTTAATTATTGTGATATTATTAATTTGCCTACTGCGCAATTGCTAAATTGCTAACTGTGTTTCAACCGGATTGCAAATTTAGTTTATTTGTGTAAATTCGCATTAGAAGTAAGTAAGAAAAGCCTTAAAATATTTCATTTTTAAAAAGATGAATTATATCCAAAGGATGAAAAGCTTAATGGATGAGTAAAATAAATTACAAATTTAACAGCAAGTCTCTCTCTTTTGAAAAGATCACCGTACCTATACGGAAACGGGTAATACGTGTATTATCCTATCTGGCTACGGGTTTGGTATTTGCAACTATTACTATTCTTATTGCTTACAGATACCTTGATTCTCCGAAGGAAAAGCAATTACAGCGCGAAATCTCTGAATTAACCCTTCAATACGAGCTTTTAAACAATAGGATGGAAGAAGTCACCCAAGTGCTTGGCGACATCCAGGAGCGGGATAACAACGTTTATAGGACTATCTTTGAAGCAGAACCCATCCCTGCAAGCATTCGGCAAGCGGGTTTTGGTGGAGTTGACCGCTATAAGGCCTTACAGGGTTTTAACAATTCCGAGTTGATGATAGAAAGCAGTAAACGCCTCGACAGGATCAGCAAACAGTTATACATTCAATCAAAATCATTTGATGAAGTTGTGAATCTTGTAAAGGGGAAGGAAAAACTGTTAGCATCTATTCCTGCCATACAGCCTATTTCAAATGAAGATTTGAGACATCAGCCATCCGGTTTCGGCTGGAGAACGCATCCAATTTATAAAACTGCTGAATTTCACCCTGGAATGGATTTTGCAGCTGCCCAGGGTACAGAAATATATGCCACCGGGGATGGGACAATAGAACGCGCGGATGCACTGGCACAGGGCTACGGGAATCACATTGTGATCAATCATGGCTATGGTTACAAAACCCTTTACGGGCATATGAGTAAAATGGCTGTACGCGCAGGACAAGCAGTGAAACGGGGACAATTAATAGGTTATGTAGGCAGTACCGGTTTATCCACCGCTCCACACGTACATTATGAAGTAATGAAAGCGGGAGAAAAAATGAATCCCGTGAATTATTATTACAATGATTTAACACCGGAGCAATATCAGAAGCTGATAGAGCTGTCGTCACAATCTTCTCAATCGTTTGATTAAAACCTCTCCCCTTAATCCCCTCTCCACAAGGAGAGGGGATGTCACTTAAAATCGCGAGAAAATATTTATATTTGTTTGAAAATTGAATCCTTAGAACCAATTATTTGCCTTACAAAGAAACTGATATTGTTAAATTATATTACTCCATTGGGGAAGTAGCGGAAATGTTTGATGTAAACGCTTCGCTGATCCGTTTTTGGGAAAAGGAATTTGACAGTATCAAACCTAAAAAAAACAAAAAAGGCAACCGCTTATTTACTCCTGAAGACATAGAAAACTACAAAGTGATTTACAACCTTGTAAAAGAGCAAGGTTTAACACTTGATGGGGCTAAAAAGTATTTAAAAGAAAACAGGAAGGCCGTTAAACACGAATTTAAAACCGAAAAAAGCCAGTTTAGTGACATCGAAAATAAACTCAAACTGATCAGAAGCAGGTTAATCGAGCTTCGTTCAGCATTATAATATTACATTTAGCACCTCTACGGAGCCTTCAGTGTATCTTTCGGTTGGTTTTGATACTTCCTCACGCTATCCGCATTGATACCACGTAAAAACAGATTATTTAACCCAACGTTTTCGGATTTTTTCTGTGTGCTTTTAGCAATAGAGTCTTTTTTCAATTTCTCTTTTCTCTCTTTTTCTTTACGCTCTCTTTCTTTCCTATCCTTTTCCTTTTTCTCTTTTTCTTTTTTTATTGCCGCTTGTTTATCCAATTCCTTTTTAGCGGCTTTTTCCTCATCTGTTTTCTCAACCTTTTTAACAACAGGGGCTGTCACTTTTTCGGCTGATTTTTCCTTTTCAACAGGTTTTGCAGCAACTACCGGTTCTGTGATTTTTGCCGGAATTTTTTCAGCTGCCACAGGCACTTTGGCTGCAGTATCAACCGTAGTCACCTTTTGACTATCTGCCTTAGCAATTTCTTTAGATACCTCTTTAGCAGGTGCAATTACAGTAGATGTTGGTTTTTCAACAGAATCAGCTATTATCGTTTCAGCAATTTGGGTATCCTCCGTTTTTGAAGAATTTACCATGGTATATATAAAATACCCACCCACTAGCATCACTATAGCAATAATGGTATAAGGCAGCACAACCTTTGTAAAAGAAGAAGACTCAAATAGTGTAAAATTAGTTGAGGTTGATTTGGGAGCAGCATCCAGTATCGTTTCCATCTGGGACCAATCGGAGTCAGCACTTGGAACTTCGTAATCAGTTAACGCTTGCTTCACCAACTCATCAAGCTTGCGGTCATGAGTATTATTTACCATTCTTAATTTTAATTAATTGCTTAATATTTCTTCGTAGATTATATTTGGCCTTTGCTAGAGTTAACTCTGACGTTTCTTCACTTATATCAAGCAATTCAGCAATTTTTTTATGAGGGTAACCTTCTATTAAATGTAAATTAAACACTTTACGATAGGCGGGTGTTAATTCCTGAACACCCTTTAATATTTTTTCATTATCAACCTTCGAAAACAGGACCTCGTCACTTATTTCCTCAGTAGTATCCACAGTAGTTTTATTTGCATACACAGTACTTACAATTAAGTTCTGCTTGTTTTTTTTCAAATTATCAATGCAGGCGTGAATCATTATATTTCTGATCCAACCTTCAAGAGGTTCAACTGATTTAAAACTTTTTAGTGTTGAAAACACAGTAGTAAACCCCTCGTGAAGCATTTGTTTTGCTTCTGTCTGATCCTTTGCATAACGCAGGCAAACGCCCAACATCTTATTATAAAAATAATCATACAAAGCCTTTTGGCTCTCACGATTATTCTTTAAACAACCTTTTATAACTTCAGTTTCATTCATAAATAAATAGCTTTCGTACTAAATCGTGTTTTACGAGTCAAACAATAAAAGGTTATAATCATTTTAACAGGAGCAGTTTATGTTTTTTATTTCGCCTCAATGCCAAATTCAGTATCTGCTATGCCTTTATTCACCTCAATATTCAGGGCTGTAAGCTGCATTGACATTGCGCCTGTAACTGAAACCGAGCTTGGAAACTTAACTCCGTTTACTTCCTTGTATTCTAAAAAATTATTGGTTTGTACTATTGGAGTTGGCCCTGCTGCTGCATTAGACGTTTGAGTAGTAGATTGTACCTTTAAGCCACTTTCAACATCGTAATATTCTGTGGATTTCTTTTTCTTTGGACTCACCACTTCTAATTTATACGCATCTCTGCCATTGATACTTTCAATTGAAGCTAAATTGAGCTTGTAACCCAATTTTTCATATTGCATCTCAATAAACAAGGTTGCCTGTTCTTTTATCTCTTCTAAGCCATCACCGGTGATTTCACTTTTCCCCTGTAAGGTGGTCTGCTTTCCCTTAACACCATTAAACACATCCTTCTGAATAACCATTTCCCCCATTTTAATAGACATAGCATATTTATTAGGAGTTTTTTGCTGTGTAACTAAAACAAGGTCCATCCCCTGGAACTTAGTGGTCATAGTGGTTGTAACATCTTTCACTTCCATTATCGCACTTTTACCACCAATAGCTTTAATGTATGCATCAATCACCGTTTTGGCTGTAACACCTGCAGGAATAGGCTGCGAAAGCATTGTAACAGGGCTCCCGTAATTGTCATAAAATTCAATTGTTTTAGAAGCACTGAATCGTTCCAGCTTTTTTGAAATTTCACTTTTATCACCAACAGCAAGAATGGTGGCATTTTCCGGACGTATGTATTTCTGAGCCATCGCATATACATCCTCTGATGTAACAGCAGCAAGATTTTTTAAATAATTTGCATAGTAATCTTTTGGCAAATGATATCGTTCTGTATTGATAGCAAATTTAGCAACAGTAGCGGGGTCTTCAAGAGCAATTGCGAAGCTTCCGGTAAGGAAATTTTTTATTCCATCCAATTCATCCTGAGGAACTTTTTCTGATCTGATGCGGTTTAGCTCATACATTATTTCAACTAAAGCGCTATCGGTAACATCGTTGCGAACCTTTGCGTAAGCGCTGAATTCACCTACCAGTTCATCATTATTTAAAGCGGAATAGGAACCATAGGTGAAGCCGTGTTTTTCACGTAGATTAAGAAACAAGCGAGACGAGAAACCAGCGCCAATAATAGTATTTAGCACTTTCGCTTTAATAACATCATCACTATTCGGTTTTAAATCTACCGGGTATGTAACATTCACAACCGACTGCACCGCACCAGGTTTATTTACAATTGCAACGCGGGTTTTAGCCGGTGCCGGAGGCATTGGGAATGCAGCGTTGGGCACTTCCGCCTTTTGCCATGCAGCAAAATATTTTTCAATCAATGGTTTTATTTCGTTTAATGTAATGTCACCCACAACAGCCATATAGGCTACATTGGGACGAAAATATGTTTTGTAATATGTATTACATTTATCCAAGGTGATCTTCGAAATACTTTCTTCCGTCTGGATCTCACCATAGGGGTGTGTTTTACCAAAATTCAATACCGATTTCACATTATCGGATATTGCATCCGGATCATCCTTTTCGGTTGCAAGGCTTGACAAGGCCTGCGTTTTAAGCTTATCCAGCTCTTCCTGTCTAAAATCAGCATTTATCACTACATCTGACAGCAGCTCAAGCAATTTATTCTGTTGTTTTTTTAAGGCTGTTGCATACACTCCGGTAGCGGATGTATTGAGCGTTGCACCAATAAAATCAATTTCATTATCCAGTTGATCTTTTGTACGCACTTTGGTACCACTTGTTAGTAATTCGCCTGCAATTGCTGATGCACCTGCTGCATCACCTTCAAGTTCAGGATGAATATTCAACACAATTGAATAGGCCACTGTTGGCAGCTTGTGATTTTCAACCACAAATACTTTTAAACCATTTGGCAATTCAAATGACTGTATATCTCCAAGCTTAATAACAGGAGCTTCTGCAGGCGTTGGGCGCTTTGAACGATCCAATCCATGCACTCCTTTTTTTTGTGCAAACAGAACGGAAGAAAGTAATGTTAGTGCTATTAGTAATTTATTTTTCATAAAAAATTTTCTTTTTACTGTTTTATTATTGTCCGCTTTATCTTTTGGGCCTTTAATTACGAGGTTTTCAGAGATCTTAATTATTTTCCGTTTTCGGCAAATAATAGAGCACTACACGATTTTCTTTCGTTAAATATTTCTGAGATGCTTTTTGAATGTCTTCACGTGTTACTTTCATAAAACGTTCAATCTCCGTATTAATAAGGTTTGCATCTTTAAAATAAACATAATAATTGGCTAAATTTTCAGCTATTCCGGACATCTTTGTGTTTGCTGCAATAAAATCATTTTCTACCTGATTGCGTAATTTCTGAAACTCCATTTCACTGATCGGCTCTTTTTTAACTTTTTCGAATTCCGCATCCATTGCAGCTTCCAGCTCAGTAGGGGCAACTCCCATATTCGTGATTCCGAAAACAAGGGCTAATCCAGGATCTTCTGATGACAAAGGAAACGCCCCAGCGTACACCGCCTTCTGCTGTTTATCCACAATTGACTTTTGCATCCTTGAACTTTTACCCTGTGATAGTAACGTAGTAAGCATGTTTACCGCATAATAATCAGCTGTACCTTGCGCAGGAATATGGTAAGCCATAATAACAGCAGGTAACTGAATATTGTCCAAAACAGTATCACGTACTTCAGCAGTTTTTTGGGGCTCTACAATAGTAGGACGAACAATCGGCAAAGTACCTTTTGCAATACCGCCAAAATATTTTTCAATCAACGCTTTTGTTTGCGCAGGATTCAGATCACCTGCAATGGAAAGGGTTGCATTATTTGGAACGTAATATGTTTTATAAAAATCAACAAACTCCTGTAAAGATGCTTTATTAATATACTCCGGTGAGCCGCCAGGTGTCCAGCGATACGGATGATCCACAAAGGCATGGCCGAAAGATTCATTTAATATTGATCCGTAAGGTGTGTTTTCATTACGCTGTTTTAATTCTTCTTTCACTACTTTGCGCTGAGTTTCAACACCTATGGTATCTATTTTGGAATGCAGCATGCGCTCTGCTTCCATCCATATACCAAGCTCCAGCTGATTACTTGGTAATACTTCGTAATAAAAAGTACGGTCAAAAGAGGTGTTTGCATTTAAATCACCACCCGCATTCTGAACCAATTTCATGAATTCTCCACGCTTAATATTTTCAGAACCTTCAAACATCAGGTGCTCAAAAAAATGAGCAAAACCGGTACGTTTAGGGTCTTCGTTTTTAGAACCCACATGATATAAAATTGTAACTGCTACAATTGGCGTGGAATGATCTTCATGCAATATCACATGCAAACCATTCGGCAAATCATATTCGGTATATTTAATTTTATTGGTTTGAGCACTTAACAGGCTGCCACCAATTAATGCTGCGGTTAATAAAAATTGATTCATCTTCATTTTATTGAATTAAAAATTTTGTTAAAAGTAATAGATAAATGGTCAAATTGAAAGTATAACTAAACAAAATATAAACATTAGTGTTAAGCAGATAATCGGTTCCTATAATACAGAAAGGGCTCCCTGTTCAGGAGCCCTTTCATTAAAAATTCAGTGATAAATGTAAAGCTTAAATTAGTTCGCTTTTGCTGAAGATTTAACAATTGCATATATCTGCTTTGCAATTTCTTCGCTATATGCAGCACCTGCAACAGAATAATTATCCAACGGACGTTCGTCTTTTATAGAAAAAACAGCTCCATCTTTTTCAACATAATAAGCAAAGTGCGCTTCCGGCTGATATTTTGTACCATTTTCTTCATTCTTCATTTGTATAGAATATACATAGCCATTAGGTTCTTCTAATAGCACTTTGCCATTAATATAAGAGCCGGCATTGTTCACATTCATGCTTTTGTCGCTATCCATTGCCTCTTTTATATTACTTACAGCAATATTACCTACTGTAATCAAATAAAAATCACCAATACGAATATCAACCCCGCCATTGCCATTTTTTTCCATTTTGGCATCTTTTGGTAATTTCATTGATACGTTTACAAAGGAGGATACTGGTTTAAGATCTTGTTCCACCCAGTCCGCTTCGTTAATTACCATTGTTGGAGCTGGGGCTTCTACAGCAGTTGTTGCTTGCTCGGTTACCGGAGTTGTTGTTTGTGTTGTTTCAGAAGAAGAACCGCAAGAAGCGAGAATTGCTGTACCAGCAGCAAGCATAAAAAAAGAGTTTAGTTTCATGTTTAATTATATTTGTTAGTTAATTTTCCTACTCGTTATGGCTTTTCGGATCCGCCTGATTTTGTTGTAATGACGTTGTTTTCAATTAAAAATTTGGATTATTGAGCATTCATGGCATTTAATGTTTCCACCGCATCATTAACAGAAGATATCCAAAAAGCAGAAACCCCGGTTGAAACAATGCATAGAATAAAACCGGCTATGATTACCCCTTTTTTTGCATTTTGCCCTTTGTACGACAGTACCAGCCCCGTGATCCCCAAAGCCAGTCCAATAACAGAAGGCCAAAATGCGACTGCTCCAAAAATAGGGATCAATGACCAGATAACAGTAATAATACCAATAATTAATGCAGCTATTCCTAAACCTTTTCCTGATGTTGATGCTTGTGTTGTTGTTTCCATTTTTTTAGTTTTTTAATGTTTTTAGTTAGTTTTTTGACTGTTTTTGTTGTTTTTGTTCGATTTTTAATGATTTTAACTCGATTTTGATTTTATTGAGCGGTCATTGCATTCAACGTTTCTGCTGCAGTATTTATTGCCGACACCCAATAAGCGGATACACCTGTTGAAACAATGCATAAAATAAAACCGGCTATGATAACACCTTTTTTAGCATTTTGTCCTTTAAAAGCCATTACTAAACCAATAGTACCCAGTGCTAAACCGATAACTGATGGCCAGAATGCGCCCGCTCCCAAAAGAGGAATTATTGACCAGATAAAAGTGATAATTCCAATAATTAAAGCAGCTATTCCTAAGCCTTTTCCTGATGTTGATGTTTGTGTTGTTGTTTCCATGTTTTTTTAGTTTTTTAAAGATTTTAGTTGGTTTTTGATTATTTTTTGATTGTTTTTTGCTGTTTTTGTTCGTTTTTGTTCATTTTTTTAATGATTTCAACTCAGTTTTGAATTTATTGAGCGGTCATTGCATTCAATGTTTCTGCTGCAGTATTTATTGCCGACACCCAATAAGCTGATATTCCTGTTGAAACAATGCATAGAATAAACCCGGCTATGATAATACCTTTTTTAGCATTTTGCCCTTTAAAAGCCATTACTAAACCAATAGTACCCAGTGCCAAACCGATAACTGATGGCCAAAATGCCCCTGCACCCAAAAGAGGGATTATTGACCAGATAAAAGTGATAATTCCAATTACTAATGCAGCCACTCCTAAACCTTTTCCTGATGTTGATGTTTGTGTTGTTGTTTCCATGTTTTTTTAGTTTTTTGTTTGTTTTAGTTTGTGTTAAATTTTCGATTGCAAACGTATAGCCAAAAAAAACGCTGACAAAATTTTGATGGGTGACAAAAGGTTGACATTTTCAAATTACTGAAAATCAATTGATTAAAATACAGGCAATTGGTTTTTGTCCCCTACACGACCCCCAGACGCAACAATAAATTAAACATTCGAGTCAGAAAAAAGAAAGATAACAATTAGAATAGGGACAAAAAACAGGTTTTAATCAAAAAAATAACCCACAATTTCACAGACATAAATTAAGTCTGTGAATTGTGAGGCTAAAAAAGATGCGATTTTTACGATTTAAAACCGGATCTACTCGGTTAAACTGGCGTTTGCTTAGAGAAAAATAACCGTTTACCGCAATGAATTCTGAACCTCAGAACAAATTATGCTGATAATCAATCTGTTATGCTTTTTTAAAAAATTAAGCGATAGTGTTTTAATTTGCAATAATTACTTTTCCTGTTTTAAAAGCTCCATTATCACTTTTAATTTGATAAAAATAAATCCCATTCGCTTGTTGTGTTAAATCAATTTCTGCTTTTTCGGAATTTATTTCCGAAAAATGAATTGTGTCTCCAAACGCATTGGAAATTTTGATCGTTGCAATTTTTGTGTTTGCTTTCAAAGAAAAATTTCCATTGCCCGGATTTGGATAAATATCAATAAGTGTTGAACTGGAAGTAATTTCATTTATTCCAACAGTAGAGCATGACGATGCACTTGTTCCTCCGGAAGAAGTCATTGTATTCTGACTAGTGGCTGTTCCACTGGTAGATACCACTGAAGTTTGAGCGCCATAAGTTATTGCAGGTGACCCCTTAGTGGATGTTATTGAAGTATCATTGCAGAAAGAATTTCCATTTGTATCTGTTTTAAGTAAAAGAACCTCAGTAGACCCACTATGAACGCCACACCCTGTAACAACAAATCCGCCATCCGTAGTTTGTGTTACATCAAGGGCCTTAACTCCATAATAAAGCCTTGACCATTGCACACTTCCTGTTGAATTTGTTTTTACAAGATAAACTCCTCCCCAGGTCTGGTAAGAACCCGAACCGCAAATAATATATCCTCCATCTGCAGTTTGTTTGGCCGAATATCCTCTTTGCGAACCAAACATAATATCATAACTGCCTGCCCAGATTATATTTCCATTTGAATCTGTTTTAATAAGACATGCATCGTGATCTCCAAGTTCAATAGTGAAAGTTGCAACAATATAACCTCCATCAGCGGTTTGTTGAATCGAAAGTTTTTCATTTCCACCCATGTAATTTCCGTATGTTTTTGACCATACTTCATTCCCGCTGGCATCCGTTTTTACTATATAAATGCCTCCTTGTAAGCCAAAACTATAGGTATCGCCCATAATAACATAACCTCCATCAGCTGTTTGTGTAACAAACCCTCCATGCTCTGTACCTGCTCCCCCATAGGTTTTAGACCAAACAAGAGTTCCATTGCTATCCATTTTGATTAAATAAAGATTAAAGTTTCCGATAGTGTTGTAGCTGTTACCTCCTATTATATAACCGCCATCCGTAGTTTGCTGAACGGAATAACCCAAATCATTGTCGCTTCCACCAATGGTTTTTGACCATGATACAATTCCACTTGCATCGGTTTTTATCAGATAAACATCACTCATATTTGGTGTACCAAAGCTGGAAGTGGTACCCACTATTATATATCCTCCATCAGAAGTCTGCTGAACCGAGTTTCCTAAATCATCCGCAGAGCCACCATATGTCCGGGTCCATAAATTAGTGCCGGCCGAATCTGTTTTAACCAAATATACATCTGAATTACCTGCTCCCAACCCCATTGTTTGGCCAACGGTAATATAACCGCCATCAGAAGTTTGCCGAATGCAATTACCCTGATCGTAACTGGATGAACCAACAGTTTTCAGGAATGTCATTACCTGTGCATTTACCGGAGCTAACCATACCAGCATTAAAATTGCAAGTACTATTTTTATTTTCATTTGCTTATAAATTAAATGTTTGATGCTTTTTTGTGCAAACATATAAAAGAAACAGTTTATTCGGCAAGCAAGGGGGCGACAAAAGGGAGACAATTTTAAACTGTCCTGAAAATCAAAAAGTTAAACAATGTTCAAATCAGGTTTAAACCCAAAATATAGGCTGTTAATGATTCGGATTCTTTCAATTTTAGCTTTTTCTTTAAACGGGCTTTCGCCTTTTTTACAGAGTCGGGGCTGATATTTATAACGTTTGCAATTTCTTTATTGCCTAAATTACTTTTTATAAGGGCGCATAATTTTAATTCGTTTTTACTTATTTCAGGACATTCTTCTATCAGTCTATCCATAAAGGCTTTGTAAACAAGATTGAAATTGGTAATAAATTCTTCCCAGTATTCCCTGGAATTTATATTTTCCTTAATTGTTGCAAGAAGATATTCTGCTGTTTGTTCGCTTAGACCGATATTTTTATGTTTGATTTCATCCAATTGCTCCTGCAAATTGTCCAGTAATCGTGTTTTCTCTTTAATAAGATTGGTATGGCTTAGTAGTTTTTCCTGATAAAGCATCAATTCCGACCCTAACCTGTTCTTTTCCAACTTATTAATCTCCAACTCGTTTTTAGTTAGCTTTTGTTCCATTAGATGAAATAGTTTTTGTGCTTTAACACGCATGGTGTAGTTCCTGAAAATAAAAAATAAGAATAACAGAACAATAGCAAAACCAATTATAAAGTAATTACCCTGTTGACGCTGTTGTTTTAATTTTTCTAAAGCAATAGCATTTTTTTTATCCTGAACGAGTTTTTCCTCCGCCAGCTTGTTTTCAAATTCAAAGTTCATTTCAGAACGAAGCATTTCTTTTGTGTTTTCTTCATTAAAAAGGCTATCTCTTGCCGCTATATGCTTTTTATAATGTTCCAGTGCTTTGGCTGGTTGGTGAGTTTGAGTGTATAGCACACTAAGCAGCTCATGATTATCTTTGACGAAATCAATCGCATTTATTTCCACAGCAATTGCCAGGGACTTCTGTATATATTCTTCCGCTTCTTTGTATTTCTTTGTTTCAAAATAAACTAAACCGATATTACCATAACTTTCGGCAATTCCGTTTTTATTTTCCTGAATCACATACATTTTTAAAGCTTTGGAAAAGAAGTTCAGCGCTTTTTTGTAAAGGGAATCCTTCTCAACAACCCCTTTTCTTGATTTTATTATGTACATGTAATCGGTTCCAATAGTGCTAACAGCAGAAGCAATTCCATTTTTATTTTCTAATTCTTCATACATTTTTAAGGCCTTGTAATGATAGTTCAATGCCTTTTCATTCAGCGAGTCTCTCAAAGCAGGCACTTTTTCCGACAGCGCTAAAATTCTATATACATTTCCTATATTAACCATCTTAATAGCAATTCCATCTTTATCTCCCAACTCTTCTGCCACTTTCAATGCTTTGAAATAGTAATCCAGCGCTTTTGTATACTCTTTTTGCTCAAAAAAAACATTCGCAATATTGTTGAGAGCATAGGAGTACCATTTTTTCTCGTTCAACTCTTCAGTTATTTGTAATGCTTTAAAGTAATAGTTGAGTGCTTTTGCATAATCACCTTGGTCAAAGAATACAATTCCAAGATTAATGCTGGTAGCAGCAATTCCTTTTTTATCATCTAACGATTCGCTTATTTCCAGTGCTTTGAAATGATAATCGAGTGTAAGCATGTAATTACCTTTTAGCAAATTAAACACTCCAAGATTATTATACGATTTGGCAATTCCTTTTTTTACTGCAATTAAAACAGTAGGATTTTTTGTTTCACCTGCAATAACAGTAGCAAGTCTAAGTGCCTCTGTACTCATCATAATAGCAGTGTCCGGGTTACTATTTTGAATTTCACATGCAAGCATATTGAGGGAGTTAATCCGGGAAGTATCAGATACTCGGGAGTTCGAAGAATAAAAAGGGGGCCTTAGTGAGTCAGCACCCCTGTTTACTCCGTTTTTACTGCCATTTTGCTGGGCAAATGAAGCAAAACAGCAAGAATAAAATACAAGCACAATGAAAAAACGCTTTATAATCCAGATCATTCGCTTTCTTGTAAAATCACTAAATTATACATCTATGAAAGATAAAACTCAATTCAAAAACTGAATATACTTCGTCAAACTATCGTCCACTTCCAATTGAAGCCTTTTACGCAAACGGTTACGTGATTTTTTTACCGAATCGGGGGTAATGCTCAAAATATTAGCAATTTCCTTGTTTCCAAGATTACATTTAATCAAGGCGCATAACCGCAATTCATTTTTGGTAAGGTCCGGGTATTTTTTTGTAATCTGATCAAAAAAGCTCTTATTTACCAGGTTAAAACTGGTAATGAATTCTTCCCAGTATTCATTTGGGTCAATATACTCTTCAATTGTGGTTAATAGTTTTTTTACTCCTTTTTCTTCTGAACTTTCAATTTTGATAATATCCAGCTCTTCCTGCATCTTATCCATTAATTTTGATTTCTCCCGGAAACGGTCTGTAATGTGGTTTAGCTTTTCCTGATTCAGCAGAAGTGTAGATTCCAGGTTTTGTTTTTCTAACCTATTACGTTCTAACTGATTTTGAGCAAGTTGCTGTTCCAATTCATGCGCTTCCTTCTGTTTTTTTATTTTTATACGCTGGCGGCTGATCAATAGTACAGCCAGTACACATACAAAAAGCAAGGTACTGGCCAAAAAATAGGCTTTATAGGTAGTCACCCGCTGCTCTTGCTTAAAAACTGCACGCTCTTTATCATATTCTGCCTGTTTTAAGGCTTCCTGCTTCTCATAATCATATTTTATCTGTTGTTTCAAAACGGTTTCTTTGGTTTTGTCGTTTTGAATACTGTCCCGCATCTGCATGTAAAGCTGGTTCATATTAAATGCCTCCTGCCAATTCTGCTTTTTCTGATATATTTTCTGAAGAAAATAGGCTGCATCTTTAATTTCTTCAGGATTTGAGAGTTCCTTAGCAATTTGCAAAGCCTTTTGCCCCGCATCTAAAGCCGCAGCATAATTTTGCGCCTTCAGATGGCTATTGCCTATATCTAACAGAGTAAATGCAATTCCTTTTTTATAATTAATTTCCTGGTATAATAACCGACTTTTTTCATAGTTTTCAAGGGCTTTTACAGCATTCCCTTCTGTTAAAAGTATATTGCCAATATTGGTAAGAGCCAATGCAATCCCCCTTTTATAACCTAACTGCTGATTAAGATTTAAGCTCTTTTCATAATACGCCTTGGCTTTTGCTAAATCACCCAATTGCTTATAAATAGATGCCATATTGTTTAATGATGTGGCCTGCTCCTTTTTTTGTCCCGTTTTTTCAAAGAGCTTAAAACTTCGCTCATAATATTCAAGCGCCTTTACGAAATCACCCTGACTGCTATATACAGAAGCAATATTGTGAAGGGTTACTCCTATATTTTTAGGATCCTGAAGCTGCTCCTGAATTTTTAACGCTTTTTCAAAATAGGCCAATGCTTTGCCCACTTCACCATATTCCTGGTAAATAATACCAATATTACTCAAGGCCAGAGAGCTTTCCATCTGATTACCAGCCTCTTTTTGAATGGCGAGTGCTTTTTCAAAATACTCTAGTCCTTTATAAATATTACCCTGATGCACGTACACGGCTCCCAAATTATTATACGATGAGCCTAAGCTTTTTTTATCATCAATGGTTTTCTGAATTACTACGGCTTCGGTATAATACTTTATGGCTTCAGGTATGTTTCCTCTTTGATAGTATGTAGCTCCAATATTATTTAAAGCCGAAGCCTTTATATCGAGGTACGCCCGCCTTTCTTCCCCTTTAGCAGTGTTGAGTCCCTTATTTACAACTTCTAAAGATTTTTTGCAGAGGTATTCGGTAGTGTCCAGATTAATTGAAAACGAGTATTCCGAAAGCTCCACATACGTAGCAGCTAAAGTGGTATCCTGCTGAGTTGTTTTTATTACCGACCAAAGTGAGTCAATTATCTTCTGATCCTGGGCTTTGCAATAATCAAGCGAAAGGAAAAGACTAAAAAGAAAGAGGAATACTTTAACTACGGATTTCATTTCAAAATGAATTTACTATGAATACGAGAGTAACGTTTTGCAGCTATAAGCTGTGCGGATTACTTGCACAAACTTGTCTTGCCGCACAAAACTTTATTAAATGTACTGACCTAAATGGCAAATGCAAAATATTTCGCGCGAAGCGCACAATTAAAAAAGCATTTGCAACTTGCACTATCTCCCGCATAGCTTGTAGCACCTATGTAAAAGCAGTAAGCTGAGTTCCATCGAATTGAAATGTAGTC
>JAZKDU010000019.1:0-151385 GCA_040387415.1 Bacteroidota bacterium | reverse complement strand
AGAACCTGTAGTACCTGTACTACCTGTTGAACCCGTACGACCTGTAGATCCTGTGCTACCAGTATTTCCAGTTGAGCTAGTACTTCCGGTTGAACCTGTGTTTCCAGCAGAACCTGTAGTACCTGTACTACCAGTAGATCCTGTGCTACCGGTATTTCCAGTTGAGCCAGTACTTCCTGTTAAGCCAGTAGCACCGGTACTTCCTGTCGAACCTGTACTACCTATCGAACCTGTACTACCCGTAGATCCTGTGCTACCCGTATTTCCAGTTGAGCCTGTACTTCCAGTTGAGCCAGTAGCGCCTGTAATACCTGTTGAACCCGTACGACCCGTAAATCCTGTGCTACCTGTATTTCCAGTTGAGCCAGTAATTCCGGTAGAACCTGTAATACCTGTTGATCCCGAAGAACCCGTATTTCCGGTTGAGCCTGTACCACCCGTTGAACCAGTATTTCCAGTAGAACCTGTTCTGCCTGTTGATCCCAAAGAACCTGTACTTCCGATTGAACCTGTGTTTCCTGTTAAGCCAGTAGAACCAACATTACCCGTAGATCCAGTAGCCCCAGTGTTGCTTGTGGAACCTGTACTACCCGTTGAACCTATTCCCCCAGTATTTCCGGTGCTTCCCGTTTTACCGGTAAAACCTGTTGACCCAGAACTTCCTGTGTTACCTATTGAACCTGTGGATCCGGTTGAACCAGTGCTTCCTGATAAACCTGTCTTGCCGGTATTTCCTGTTGATCCAATAGAACCCGTGTTTCCTGTAGAACCAATACTTCCTGTTAAACCTGTATTTCCAATGGAGCCGGTAGTACCTGTTGAGCCAGTACTACCACTAACTCCTGTTGATCCTGCATTACCAGTACTTCCTGTATTTCCTATTAAACCTGTTGTACCCTGTTCCCCTGAAGCCCCGGTAACACCAATTGAACCTGTGGCACCTCGTTCCCCAGAAGCACCAGTAACACCAATAGAACCAGTTGAGCCACTCATACCAATTATACCATCAGCCCCAGTACTACCTGTAGATCCATTTAATCCATCTATACCATCCGAACCTGTAGCCCCTATTACACCATCATTACCATTATTTCCTGTCGCACCGGTTAGTCCAACGTTACCAGTGGCACCAGTAAATCCAGTTCTGCCGGTTAAACCAGTTGTTCCTGTTGATCCGGTTTTCCCAGTTGATCCAGTAGTTCCAATTAATCCAGTGTTTCCGGTTACCCCCATTTGCCCGGTAGCACCCGTAAATCCTGTCGAACCCGTTCTGCCAGTTATTCCGCTTGCACCTGTAAATCCTGTAGCACCAGCAGAACTACCCGATGTTTTTGCATACAAAGCATAAGGTACACTCAATAGCTGACTGCCACCTGTAATACTATATGAAGTTCCGCCAGTAGGATCGGTTTCGGTTTTAATAAAATAGGTACCATCTCCCCAATTAATGGATCCAAATTGCCCCAAAACCGGATTGCCGTTACCTACTGCAATTGTTACTAAACCATTACTATTTGTGACTGCAGTATGGGTTTCTATATAAACCAGTGGGCCCGAAGTAGAATCACGCAAAATACTTACGCGCATTCCAATGAAGGAATTTGTTACAAGGTTATTAGTACTGTTACGAATAACAGCCTGATAACTCATCTTTTCAGGTGCCTGACCATACGAAAAAGATATACAAGATACCAGTATCACAAACACCAATAATAGTCTGCTATATGATTTTTTCATTATTCGTTTTTTTTATTTAAAAGTAAAATGCTCAATAGTAATTTATGGAAACATCAAACAGTTAATTTTTAATTATTTTAAAAACTTTAACCTCATTTTTATTCTTAAAAACCTTTACAAAATAGGGTGCTAAAGGCAACTGCTCGATGTTAATAGTTGTTTCATTACTTTTCAACTTTTCATTTATCAATAATTTCCCCTGAGTGTCATATAACTGATAAGTTAATTTCTCAATTTCCTGATCATCCACTTTCAAAATCAAATAGTCTGTAGCAGGGTTCGGGTAAATCGCAATAGTTAAATTAATATGAGTTTCTTCAATACCTGAAATAACCTGAATTTCGTAAGGTTGCTGCAAACCCTGGTGAACAGAACCACCACTACCAATGACAGCAATATAATCGGTTTGCCCAAGTGTATAGGTTACTGAACCTCCCGCACCCACCCCTTGCCCTCCAGAAGCATTTGGTCCTTGTTGAGCAAATCCTGAGCTTAATAAAAGATTAACAAGTAAGAATAGTATTAGTTTTTTTTTCATGTTTGATTATTGTTCTAACAAATTAATGCTGGAAAACTTTGTTTAAGTTAGATACAAAAAGCATCCAATTCTCACAATTACGTTAACTCAACTTAAAGCATCCATAACTGGTAAAATTTACACTATAATTAAATCGACTTTTTTGAAAATTCAACTGCAAATGGGAAGTACAGGCAATTGATTAAACTTTTTTCTTGCGTTTATTTTGTGTTTGGAGGGAATGACAATATTTCAATTACAAGAATATTTAACTCTTTACTCTTCATTTTCGGGCATTAGTTGCAATTGTTAAAAACTAACATTTAAGTACACTTGTATTTTCAACAACAACTGAAAAATACCAGAATGAAGACTAAGAGTTATCCTGAAAAGTATTTGCTCAAACTCTAATTATCGCCCCGAAGAACAATTGGCTAAGTTGGTTTAGAAACGGCCCTCACATGGCATAGGTTAATCGTTCGAGCACAGTATTTTCTAAAATTTTTAATTACAAATGGAATACATTTTATTGCCTGATTTTTTTAAATACAAATTCTAGAATGTTATTTTTTTTGTTTTTTCATTCTTAAAACATTAATTTTAACATCTTAGATAACTATACTAATAGTTATTATTTAGCAAATAAAAACTGATTGAGAACTTATTTTTTATTACATTTTTAATGACTGACAACAAAGCAATTTATGAAAGAAATAAAGCTTCCATACGTTACAATTAAATTTGAAGAACCTATTGTCTATTTCACATATAACGAGGGAACGGAACTCGGATTTCCAGAAATAAGAGAGTTAATTTCCTTGGCCGAAAAACTCAGCGATAACAAACCTTATGTTACTTTTTCAGATGTGCGAATAAACATGAATATAACCAATGAAGGAAAACGCATAGTTGCAGATATGAATAACATGCCCCTTTTCAGAGGAACTGCGGTATTAGTTAAAAACAACACTTACAAATTTGCAGCAAATTTTCTTAGCCATTTTAATAGGCCGCAATATCCTTTTCGCGCCTTTACTCAAAAAAAAGAAGCCATTGACTGGCTTTTGAATCTGCCTCTTTAGCTTGTACGTTCTATTAAAACCAGTTAAATTGCTAGCCCGCAAAATTTACACGCTGGTTCCTGCCATTTTTCGATTATAAAAAAATAGAATATTGGATTTAATAACTGGTTCCAAAATTTTGAAATGAAAATTAAAAGTCCTTTAAAACAATTTAAACAGCTAACAAAATTAAATAGAACGTTAATTAATATTATTTCTTTCTATAATATTTCATTGCCTGAGGTAAAAACTTTTTAATATCAGCAATTCGGGTTGCATCGCTGGGATGCGTGCTTAATAATTCTATGGGTGCATTTCCTCCTGATGCAGCAGCCATACGCTCCCAAAAAGCAACGGCTTCACTTGGGTTATATCCTGCCAATGCCATAAATACTAATCCCAATTTATCCGCTTCACTTTCATGCACCCTCGAATATTTTAACATTCCTAACTGAGAACCGATTCCATAGGATTGATAAAATAAATCTTGTGTTAATTGAGCTTTTTGTGCAAGGGCAACCTGCAACGCCATCCCACCGGCCTCTACAATTAAGCCTTGGCTCATACGCTCATTACCATGACGGGCAATAGCATGTGCAATTTCATGCCCCATAACACAGGCCAATGCATCTTCTGTTTGCGTAACGGGGATTAATCCTGAATAAACAACTACTTTTCCTCCTGGCATACACCAGGCATTGATCGCTGCATTATTTACATAATTGAATTCCCACTTATAACCTTTAATTCGCGAGGCCTGCTTTTTCTCTTTCAAAAACACTTCAACAGCTTGAGAAATTCCAGCACCAACCTTTTTTACCAGCAAGGCATTAGGATCTGAACCAGTAACGGGAGGGTTTTTTGACAAAAAATCATTATAGCTGGTAAGGCTCATTTTGATCATTTCAGATTCGGGAACAAGGCTTACTTGCTTTCTACCTGAAATAGGCACTTTTTCACACGCCACTGCAAAAAACGCTACAACAGTGCCCACTAAAATTAATTTTCTTTGCATAATTGTATATGTATTATTTTTAGAATAATTAAATTATACAATCTTAATGCCCGATAAAAAAACAATTTAAATTAGTAGCAACTAACCATCTAGGGCTCTTTTACAGCCATAAAAAGTGTCAACCTGTGTATTTTTTTCCCTGTTATAATAAATTTATAAATTTTGTCAAATATATATTCGAAACGTTTAATCAAAAAATCTCGTTAAATAAAAGTAAAGCTCTCCTGTTCAAATAAATAAACTATTTTTGATTGCAAGTTAAAAGGATGATTAATGAGTGAAAACAAAAACAAACTGGTTGAATTAAGGACATTTACCACCTGGCTTGGCGATGATGGAATTTGTTATACGGTTGTTAAACCTAATGTTGAAATTGTTTTAGAAGACGCCATGGCTAATAGTGCTGCTATAAAAGCAATTTCATCAGGAATGGTGTTCCCGCTTCTTGTCAACTTAAAAGCAATCAAAACAATCAGTAAGGAAGCGCGTGATCATTTTTCAATGCGCAATCGCACTCCGGGAGTAACTGCAATTGCTATGCTTATAAATTCACCGGGAAGCCGTATTATAGGAAATTTTTTTCTTGGGATTAATAAGCCTGCTGTTCCTACTAAACTGTTTAACGATAAAAACAAGGCAATTGAATGGTTAAAACAATTTGCAAATAATCAATAATCCGAGAAGTGGCTGAAGAATTAGATGATATATATAAAATTGTTTCCCGGATAACAGGTATTAAATCTTCCGGCAAACTAACCATGCAAGCCGCCATTATTAAAGGTCTTGAAAACATTGAAAAAAAAACAAAACTGATTAAAAAAGATGAAAAAAAGAATGCAAAGCGTATTAATGAAATTTTAAATGTAGTAATAGCTTTAGCCAATCTGAAATATGATAAAAAAGCTGATGTATCAGCCAAAAGAAATGATTTTGATGCCCTTGCTATTGGAATCAATATGTTGGGGGAAGAGCTACAGGCATCAACTGTTTCCTTAAAAGAAAAAGAAATTCTACTTAAAGAAATCCATCACAGAGTAAAAAACAATTTGCAGGTAATCTCAAGCCTCTTAAATCTTCAATCGGAAAAGATCACACATCCCGGCTTATTGGAAGTTTTTACGGAAAGCCGCAACAGAATCCGGGCAATGGCTTTAGTTCATGAAAAACTTTACGAATCTACCGACCTGTCGCGTATTGATTTCACAAAATACATGCATTCTTTTTTAATATATATGGATAACAGCTATAATCTTAATCCAAAGGAAGTACAGCTGCACATGGATATTAATCAGAAATCTCATTATTTTAAAATCGATACTGCTATTGCGTGTGGGCTTATTTTAAATGAACTTATTTCGAACAGCTGCAAATATGCATTTCCAGAAAAACGTGCCGGTAACATTTATTTATATTTTGGCGAAGACAAGGAAACAAAAAAATCAAACAACTATATATTACAGGTATCAGATGATGGTATTGGGATCCCCCATTCAATAGACCATAAAAACACTGATTCCCTAGGGCTTCAGTTAATTAACATGCTTACAAAACAGGTGGAGGGCACACTTGACCTGGATCGAACAAATGGTACTAAATTTACCATTCGTTTTTCAACAGAAAATAATTAACTCTCTTTATTTCATTTCTTAAATATTGTTAAATCCATCGACTCCTTTTAATGGATTAGCGATTATTACTTTTCATACGTAAAATTTTAATCCGTAAACATTTATTTACCACGTTCTTTGAAATATAATTCATTATTTGAAGTTATATATTGTACTATTTTAATTAAATGAAAAAAGGTTTCCTTCTCGCAGTTACGCTATTATTTGGTTATTGCAATTTATTTGCAACGCATAACCGTGCGGGAGAAATCACTTATCAATATCTCTCCTATAAGAATTATAAAATAATAATTACTACTTACACTAACACAAATCCTTTAACAACAGCCACCGACAAATGTTATTTAATGGTATACTTTGGTGATGGCGACAGCGCTTTGGTTCAGCGTTCCAACGGGCCATATTCCAATACCTGCAGCGCTTCCGGTGAACTTGTTTCTACTTACACAAAAAAAAATATTTACGAAACCACACACTCTTATCCTGGCGATGGTAATTATTTCATTACCATGGAAGACCCTAACCGTAATGGCGGTATTTGTAATATTCCTAATTCTGTTGATCAGTCTTTTTACCTTCGTACTGAATTAGTAATTAATCCCTGGCTGGGCTCCAACAGTTCACCAACCCTGCTCAATCCACCCATCGATGAAGCCTGCACGGGTGAATGTTTTGAACACAATCCAGGAGCATATGATGCTGATGGAGACAGCCTGGCATACAGCTTAACAACATGTTATGCAAATGGAGGCCCAATTTTCGGCTATTCATTTCCACCCAATATGTCGGCAACAAATATTGATCCCTTAAAGGGGGATTTATTATGGTGTACACCCACTATGATCTGCCAATACAACATTGCTATTTTAATTAAAGAATACAGAAGATCACCCTATAACAATCAACGCTATTACATTGGTTCCGTTTTACGGGATATGCAGATTGATGTAGGAGCCTGCACAAATACACCTCCAGAAATTAAAAACATTAATGATACCTGTATTGTTGCTGGAACTAACTTAAATTTTACAGTAACTGCTACAGATGCTGAATTAAATCTGATAACATTAAATGCTACCGGAGGGCCATTCCAAATAAATCCCACTGCAGTATTTTCTGCCAGTCCTTCCATCAGCCCTGCTGCAGGGCAATTCAACTGGACTCCTAACTGCACACAGGTACAGCTTTTACCTTACCTGGTCACTTTTAAAGCTACTGACAGTGATACAGAAACACCACTGGTGGATTTTGAATCGGTATTCATAAGAGTTATTCCTCCTGCTCCTACCGGTCTCGCGGCAATCCCTAGTGGTGCAAGCATGATCCTGAACTGGAATACGGCCATTTGTAATGATACATTGGGCGATAATCCTTTGCTGGGTTATTTAATGTATCGTAAAGACATGTGTGACTCCTGGGCTCCATCTGCCTGTGAAACCGGAGTACCTGCCTCTTCAGGGTATACACTCATTGGATCTACTGTACCTTCACTTACTGCTTTTACAGATAATAATAACGGCCAGGGCCTTATAAATGGGGTAGATTACTCCTATATGGTAGTTGCCTACTATTCCGATGGTTCTCAAAGTTATGCTTCCACAAATGTCTGTGCCCATTTAGTTAGGGATGTCCCTATTATTACAAATGTAAGTGTGCTCAGTACCGGAACTAATGACAGCATATGGGTGCATTGGATAAAACCTTTAGGAATTGCTCCTAACCTGGATACCATTGCAGATCCCCCACCATATGAATACAGGTTAATGAAGGCTTCAGGCTTTAACCCTGCTGCTGCTGCATTTACACAGGTAGCAAGCTATATACAGCCTTCGTATTATCAGTTAACGGATTCCAGCTTTATCAGCAACGGATTAAATACCCGCGATTCTGCGTATACATTCCGGGTCGATTTTTATTCTAATGCACTACTTAAGGGTTCTACAAATACCGCCTCTTCTGTGTTTCTGACAACTACACCTGCTGATGAACAGGTCAATCTATCGTGGCAGGAAGTTGTGCCTTGGACAAATTATCAATATGATATTTACCGTGAAAGCCCTACAGGATCTGCTGTATTTGTTAAAATTGACAGTACCAATATACCATCTTACACAGATACCGCACTGGTCAATGGTGTTAGCTATTGTTACAAAATAGTAAGTGTAGGACAGTATTCTGACACTGCTCTGCTTCGCCCATTATACAATCATTCACAGGTGAAATGTGAAAGCCCTGTTGACTTAATTCCGCCTTGCCAGCCGGTATTCGCTGTTGCAAATGATTGTGAAGCAATGCAGAATGTAATCACCTGGACAAACCCTAATACGTACTGCAGTGATGATGCGGCACAATACAACCTTTATTTCTCCCCAACTATGGAAGGTACATTGGAGTTAATTTTTAATTCGAATGATATTAATGTTACCTCGTATACTCACAATTATTTATTTGAAGGAATCCCATCCGTTGCCGGATGTTATGCGCTTACGGCAATCGATTCCACAGGAAATGAAAGTCCTGTAATCAATAAAATTTGTGGGGATAATTGTCCTGTTTATGAACTCCCTAATGTGTTTACACCTAATGGGGACGGACGTAATGATCTTTTCTCTTCCCTACCCTATCGTTATGTGAAGGATGTGGATTTTAAAGTGTACGATCGCTGGGGAGTATTAATGTTTGAAACATCTGATCCTGATATAGAATGGGATGGGCGAAATCAAAATACCAAACGTCTTAGTTCAGACGGCACCTATTTTTATGTTTGCATTGTTAATGAAATACGCATTGATGGTATAAAACCTCAGGTAATTAAAGGTTTTGTGCAGCTCTTCCAGGAAAAAATCAAACCCAGTAATTAAGCACTCTGCAGTAATAAACGGATAATCGGATGTAAATAAAACTGATGCCCAATTATTATTTGATGAATTTGGGTTATATCCGGTTTTATTAAAAAAAATTTCGTAATTTAGAGTTTCAATAGATTATTCAAAATGAAAAAATCGATTATCCTGATTACAATTTTACTTGCAGGTTTCAGCAATTTATTTGCAACACATAACCGTGCAGGTGAAATTACCTATCAGCATATATCAGGAAGAACATTTAAAATAATTGTAACTACCTATACCAATACTGATCCAGCTACCACCCAAGCCGACCGCTGTGACTTAGTTGTATATTTTGGTGATGGCGACAGTGCAGTGGCACCCCGGATTAACGGGCCTTCCAATCTTTGTATTACTGCGGATGGGACATCTATTGCTACCTACACAAAAAAAAATATTTACGAAACCATTCATACCTATCCCGGAGATGGTAATTATTTCATTTACATGGAAGACCCCAACCGTAATGGCGGTATTTGTAATATTCCTAATTCTGTTGATCAGTCTTTTTACCTTCGTACTGAATTAGTAATTAATCCCTGGCTGGGCTCCAACAGTTCACCAACCCTGCTCAATCCACCCATCGATGAAGCCTGCACGGGTGAATGTTTTGAACACAATCCAGGAGCATATGATGCTGATGGAGACAGCCTGGCATACAGCTTAACAACATGTTATGCAAATGGAGGCCCAATTTTCGGCTATTCATTTCCACCCAATATGTCGGCAACAAATATTGATCCCTTAAAGGGGGATTTATTATGGTGTACACCCACTATGATCTGCCAATACAACATTGCTATTTTAATTAAAGAATACAGAAGATCACCCTATAACAATCAACGCTATTACATTGGTTCCGTTTTACGGGATATGCAGATTGATGTAGGAGCCTGCACAAATACACCTCCAGAAATTAAAAACATTAATGATACCTGTATTGTTGCTGGAACTAACTTAAATTTTACAGTAACTGCTACAGATGCTGAATTAAATCTGATAACATTAAATGCTACCGGAGGGCCATTCCAAATAAATCCCACTGCAGTATTTTCTGCCAGTCCTTCCATCAGCCCTGCTGCAGGGCAATTCAACTGGACTCCTAACTGCACACAGGTACAGCTTTTACCTTACCTGGTCACTTTTAAAGCTACTGACAGTGATACAGAAACACCACTGGTGGATTTTGAATCGGTATTCATAAGAGTTATTCCTCCTGCTCCTACCGGTCTCGCGGCAATCCCTAGTGGTGCAAGCATGATCCTGAACTGGAATACGGCCATTTGTAATGATACATTGGGCGATAATCCTTTGCTGGGTTATTTAATGTATCGTAAAGACATGTGTGACTCCTGGGCTCCATCTGCCTGTGAAACCGGAGTACCTGCCTCTTCAGGGTATACACTCATTGGATCTACTGTACCTTCACTTACTGCTTTTACAGATAATAATAACGGCCAGGGCCTTATAAATGGGGTAGATTACTCCTATATGGTAGTTGCCTACTATTCCGATGGTTCTCAAAGTTATGCTTCCACAAATGTCTGTGCCCATTTAGTTAGGGATGTCCCTATTATTACAAATGTAAGTGTGCTCAGTACCGGAACTAATGACAGCATATGGGTGCATTGGATAAAACCTTTAGGAATTGCTCCTAACCTGGATACCATTGCAGATCCCCCACCATATGAATACAGGTTAATGAAGGCTTCAGGCTTTAACCCTGCTGCTGCTGCATTTACACAGGTAGCAAGCTATATACAGCCTTCGTATTATCAGTTAACGGATTCCAGCTTTATCAGCAACGGATTA
Source organism: Bacteroidota bacterium (assembly GCA_040387415.1). Taxonomy (GTDB): domain Bacteria; phylum Bacteroidota; class Bacteroidia; order 2-12-FULL-35-15; family 2-12-FULL-35-15; genus 2-12-FULL-35-15. Next base: position 140,727 of record JAZKDU010000019.1, on the reverse strand, counting down.
AATACCCGCGATTCTGCGTATACATTCCGGGTCGATTTTTATTCTAATGCACTACTTAAGGGTTCTACAAATACCGCCTCTTCTGTGTTTCTGACAACTACACCTGCTGATGAACAGGTCAATCTATCGTGGCAGGAAGTTGTGCCTTGGACAAATTATCAATATGATATTTACCGTGAAAGCCCTACAGGATCTGCTGTATTTGTTAAAATTGACAGTACCAATATACCATCTTACACAGATACCGCACTGGTCAATGGTGTTAGCTATTGTTACAAAATAGTAAGTGTAGGACAGTATTCTGACACTGCTCTGCTTCGCCCATTATACAATCATTCACAGGTGAAATGTGAAAGCCCTGTTGACTTAATTCCGCCTTGCCAGCCGGTATTCGCTGTTGCAAATGATTGTGAAGCAATGCAGAATGTAATCACCTGGACAAACCCTAATACGTACTGCAGTGATGATGCGGCACAATACAACCTTTATTTCTCCCCAACTATGGAAGGTACATTGGAGTTAATTTTTAATTCGAATGATATTAATGTTACCTCGTATACTCACAATTATTTATTTGAAGGAATCCCATCCGTTGCCGGATGTTATGCGCTTACGGCAATCGATTCCACAGGAAATGAAAGTCCTGTAATCAATAAAATTTGTGGGGATAATTGTCCTGTTTATGAACTCCCTAATGTGTTTACACCTAATGGGGACGGACGTAATGATCTTTTCTCTTCCCTACCCTATCGTTATGTGAAGGATGTGGATTTTAAAGTGTACGATCGCTGGGGAGTATTAATGTTTGAAACATCTGACCGAAATATACTTTGGGATGGCAGAAATAAAAACACGAAACGATCTTGCTCAGACGGTACTTATTTTTATGTCTGCGTTGTTAATGAAATACGCATTGATGGTATAAAACCCAGGATTATTAAAGGTTTCATTCAGTTATTACAGGAAAAGAACAAACGCAGCAACTAATGTCTGCCTAATAATTTTAGTGTTTTAAGAATTAGAAAATTGAATATCGTATTATGTTTTCAGGTATTATAGAGGCCCTAGGAGAAGTAACTGCTCTGCACAAACAACAAAGTAATCTTAACATTACAGTAAGTTCAGCCTTTACCCATGAACTTAAAATTGACCAAAGCGTGGCACATAACGGTGTATGCCTTACCGTTGTTAACATTCACAACAATACGTATACCGTAACTGCTATTGAAGAAACACTTCAAAAAACAAATCTTGCTAAGCTTAAAATTGGCAACCAAATAAATCTGGAACGTTGCATGAGGCTTGGTGACAGGCTTGACGGCCATATTGTTCAGGGACATGTTGACCAAACTGCGATCTGCACAAATGTTAAAGAAACAAACGGCAGCTGGACCTTTACTTTCGAGTATGATGCATCATTAAATAATATAACTGTTGAAAAAGGCTCTGTCTGTGTAAATGGAGTTAGTTTAACAGTTGTTAATTCACTAAAAAATTCTTTTTCTGTCTGTATTATTCCCTACACCTTTGAACATACTAATTTCAATAGTATTCAAGAGGGCACAGTTGTTAACCTTGAATTTGATATTTTAGGGAAATACATCAGCAAATTGATGCTCAACTCTCCTGCTAACTGATGAACTTTTTTCCCCGTTTCAAGTATAAATAGTCCTGAAATATTTTCTTTTATTATTTATTTAGCTTATATTAGCAAACAATATCATACCATTTGTATATAAATTTTTTATTTAAAAGATTTATTACTTTTTTGGTATAAGTTTTTGCTGATTTTAAAAAATTAAAAACATGAAAAAAATTTACACTCTAATTACACTAATAGCAATCGTCAACATTGCCTCAATTAAAGGACAAACCGACTACAAAGACGTTGCTCATATTTTTTACAGCCATTGTACAACCTGCCATCATGAAGGTCAGCATGCACCTTCAATGATGAATTACAGCCAGGTGTTACCTTTAACCTGGTCAATACAAAACGCTTTACAGATCGGCAGAATGCCGCCTTGGTCCCCTGATACTTCATACACGCGGTTCGTTCATGAGCGCGTAATTACACAATCGGAAAAAGATGCTGTTATAAACTGGATTAATGGCGGAGCAATAAAAGGCGATACCACTCTTGCACCTCCACCTCCACAGTATTCTCAATATAAATTGAATGGAATTCCAACAATGACCCTGCAGATACCCACTTATACAAGCACTGCTACTTCTAATGATATCTATGTGTGTTTTTCTATTCCTAGTGGACTTACTCAGGATAGAGTTCTTCGAGCATTTGAAATTATACCGGGCAATCCGGAAATTGTTCACCACGTAATTGTAAATGCCGATACAGCAGGCAATACTTCAACAGATTTATCCGGAACATGTTTTAATCCTCCCGGAAATTTCGGAATCGGAGGATACGCACCAGGCTCTGCTCCTACTGTTTTCCCTGGAATTGCGCCATTAAAAACAGGAATAATGATTAAGGCCGGCTCTAAAATAGTAATTCAAATGCACTATCCTGCTGGCAGTGTTGGCCAGATTGACAGCACTAAAATTCGAATGTATTTTTATCCGGCAAACGAAACAGGAATACGTCCGATTTATAATTCAACACCATTACAGAATTGGGGCCTATCCATCCCTGCCAACAATGTTTCTACGTTTACGGATACATACCCTAACTCAGGAGGATTACCTGTTCCTATTTCAATATTCTCTGCCTTCCCACACTCTCACAAAATTTGCAGCAGCATTGTTAATTATGCATATTTAGGTACAGATACTATTCCCTTGATAAAAATCAACAATTGGGATTTTAATTGGCAGGGGTTTTACACATATCCAAACCTGGTTGAAATTCCTGCAGGATATAAATTATTCTCCAAGCATGTTTTTGATAACACTGTTAATAATCCAAATAATCCTAACAGTCCTCCTACACATGTAATTGCAGGAACCAGCACCGGTGATGAAATGTTGTTTGATGCTTTCATGTGGCTGACTTATCAGGCTGGTGATGAAACCATTGATGTTGCTGCCCTGCTAGCCAATGACCCTTTGTTAGCTCCTTTAACTGTAAATGTTAATGAACCTTTATCCGCTGCTATAACTCAGGCATTCATTTATCCCAATCCAGCATCCGGCAAAGTGAATATTTATCTTTCAAAAAAATCTGAATATAAAGTTCAGATTACTACTATTACAGGACAACAGATTTCACAAACGGCTCTATTTACAGATGATACCACATTGGATATAAAAGCTATTCCTGCCGGTGCATATATGGTAGAAATTACAGACATTAAAACAAATCACAAAATCACAAAAAGAATTATAATTAATTGATTAGTTGTCACTGAAAATTTATACGCATGAAAAAAATTACTTTTTTAAAGGTTGCATCCATATTTGTACTGGCGATTACTCAACTAGCAAAGGCGCAGAACACGTACAATATGGTATATAATGTATTTCAGGCTAATTGTGTATCATGCCATAACTCTACAAACCTTTCGGGATCTCTTGATCTTGGTGCTTCTGATTCTGCTGTGTATGCTGACATTGTTAATATAAATCCAGTAAACGCTACAGCTCTTGGCAAAGCAAATAAATTGGTTGCTCCCGGTGACCCTCATCGCAGCTTTTTATTAAGAAAATGTATCAATGGCTTGGATGCTGACAACGGTATTACAACAGGAGAGGGTACTGCATGTCCTCAAAACAGTACTTCTTTAACCGATAAGGAAATTGAATTGCTCCGCCAATGGATTTATAAAGGTGCACCAAAGACGGGAAATGTTGTTGATACGGCAATTATTAATAAATATTATAACGGATATGGTATAGATAATACACCCGCTTCACATCCATTACCCACTGATCCTGGCTCCTTCCAGGTTCACATTGGCAAGATATTTCTAGATGCGCTTTCTGAGGCGGAATACTTCTTAAAATATGATTTAAAATTAGCTGATTCCGTAGATGTAAATCGTATCGAACTTTTTATGCCAAGCCATTCACACCACTTTATTATTTACAAATTTGAACCGGGTGCTGCAAATTCATTTGAAGATGGAATTCGAATTCAAAACCCTATCACTGGAGCCGGATCATCCAGCGGCAACAACACCTTTGTAAGTGCATGGCAATTCTCTGATGACATTGTGCTTCCTGCAGGAACAGCATATTTATGGGAAACAGGAGCAGTACTCGATCTTAACCATCATTTTTTCAACTCAAACGCGGACTCTGTTGTTGGTACTGATATATATATTAACATATATACTCAACCTAAGCATACTGCACCAACCAGGATGTATTCTGATTTAATAACAAAAACAAATATTTTTATTCTTAATAACAGTAGCAATGTGACCTTCACACAGGAAGATCATGATGCCAACGAAACTACCATGTGGAATTTATGGCTGCTTTCTTCGCATACACATAAATATGGAAAAGATTTTGACATCTACAAACGAAATCCCGATGGAAGTAAGGGAGACCAGGTGTTTGAGGGCTTTTACAATACAGACTATACAATTAACCAAGGGTATTATGATTGGGAACATCCTCCAGTAAGGATTATGGATCCTATGGTTGAAATCAATCCAAGGAATGGTCTGATACAGCAGGCCACTTTTAATAATAATGGTCCATTACCTGTAACTTTCGGTTTAACAACCAAAGATGAAATGATGTTGTACTTCGTTCAATATACACATGGTAATCCTATTGGAACTAGCATTAACGAGCAAAGCAATAAAATACAATTTACCGTTAGCCCTAATCCTTATAATTACAACACACAAATTTCATATCAGCTAACCGAACAAGCGGTTGTATCCGTTGAGGTTTACGATATGTTAGGAAAAAAAATACTGACACTGGCAGACAAAGACACTCAAAGTAGCGGTAACTACAAATATGATTTCAATGGCGGAACAGAAAATACTCCTGCAGGATTATATTTTGCGAAGGTCACTGTAAATGGTGTACAATTTACGAAGCGTATGGTTCAGATGAAATAGTAAATACTCCAAGAAAAAAGAGGCGTTTTCTTAGAAAACGCCTCTTTTTTTGTTCCTATATTTTCATTCTGTTTTCAACACCTTACATCTTTCATCAAATATCAACCATCGCGCAACCAACCTTAAAACACCTGGCTCGCCACTCTTCTTGTGGTTTCTGAAGTCCCCATTGTATAATAATGCAAACAAGGTACATTCTGGTTTATCAGCTCCTTCGATTGGTTAATACACCATTCAATGCCAACCTCTCTTACAGCCGCATCCGTTCTACATTTTTCAATCTCTTCTAATAATGCTTGAGGAATATCAATGTTAAATATTTTTGGTAAAAGTGTCGCTTGTTTTTTAGTGGTTAAAATTTTCAACCCTGGAATAATAGGCACATGAATATTCATTTCCTTGCATTTATTCACAAATTCAAAGTATTTTGAATTATCAAAAAACATTTGTGTAACAATATACTCAGCCCCTGCATCCATTTTCGCTTTCAAAGCTTTAATATCAGAGATCAGATTAGGTGCTTCTGAATGCTTTTCGGGATACCCTGCCACACCTATACAAAAATTAGTGGGTGAAACATCCGCAAGATCCTCTTCAATATATTTACCCCTGTTCATATCACTAACCTGTTTTACCAGATCCACAGCATAAGCGTGCCCATTAGGTTCTGGCACAAATTCCGGTTCACTTTTGATTGAATCGCCACGAAGTAACAATACATTATCTATTCCCAAAAAATGAAGATCAATCAGTGCATTTTCAGTTTCTTCTTTGCTGAATCCTCCACAAATAATATGTGGAACAGCATCCACATGATACCTGTTAATAATAGCGGCACAAATCCCCACCGTTCCCGGACGTTTACGGATACTTACTTTCTCTAAATATCCTCCCTCACGCCTTTTATATAAATACTCCTCACGGTGATAGGTAACATCAACAAAAGATGGCTTAAACTCCATTAATGGGTCTATTCCATCAAAAATAGATTGAATACTTTTACCCTTTAAAGGTGGTAGAATTTCAATTGAAAAAAGTGGTGCTTTGGCATGTTTAATGCAATCAATAACTTTCATAATAATTGGTATATATTTACGTTTAAACAATAGTTAAACCGATACAAAGAAACGTTACGAAAAATTAAAAAACAAATTAATAGTTTGATTAAGGCTTAAATTCAAAAACTGCCTCAAATTGTTTAACTTTGTTAGTAATAAAGGAAAATACAAATGCGCAATTTTTTTAAAATTATTTTATTACTCATGCCTGCTGTGGTGTTCGCCCAATCAAATCAAAAAGTGAACAACAACGGATACAATATATTTTATTACGACAATGGTAAAGTATCAAGCGAAGGCACCATGCGTGATGGTAAACCTGATGGATACTGGAAAACTTATTCCATTAACGGAGCTATTAAATCAGAGGGCAACCGAAAAAACTTTCAGTTGGACAGTGTCTGGAAATTTTATAATGAACAAGGACAGCTTGCTTTTGAATTCTATTACAAAAACGGCCGCAAAAGCGGATTTAAAAAAACATACGACACAAAAGAAAAACACCTTCTCACTTCCGAAAATTATGATAATGATGTAAAACAAGGAAATACCCTTGTATACTATAAACCTACTAATCTTGATCTAAGGACAGGAAAAACTAAACAAACCATTCCATTTGTAAATGGAAAGGAAGAAGGCGTAGGACTTGAGTTTGCTCCCGACAGCACCATTATCACCATTACCGACTATAAAATGGGATATATCCAGCGGGAAGAAAAAATTAACCGCAGGGATGCCAAAAACCTTAAGCAAGGGATATGGAAGGAATTTTATCCGACAGGTGCTTTAAAACAGGAAGTCAACTATTCAGATGACAAAATGCACGGTTATTTAAAAGAATATTCTCCTACAGGAAGTCTTTTAAACACCACCAAATATCTAAACGGTGCTATACAGGCGAATGCTCCGGAACTAGCTAAATTAGACGTAAGAACCGAATATTATGATAATGGCCAGCCTCGGTTTACAAGAACTTATAAAGACGGTGTTGAAGAAGGAATTCACCGCGAATTTTCAGAGGAAGGAAAAGTAATTGCTGCAAAAGTTTATGTTGAGGGTGTTTTAACCGCTGAAGGTATTTTAGATACTGCAGGAAGACAACAAGGTATGTGGAAAGAATTATATCCTGATGGTAAAGTAAAATCAAAAGGTGAATATATAAACAGTAAACGGGTCGGAGAATGGGTTTTCTATCATCCAAATGAAAAGGTGGAGCAAAACGGAAAATACGACAGAAAAGGCAAAGCACAAGGAATCTGGAAATGGTTTTTTGAAAGTGGAAATTTATTACTCGAAGAAAACTATAGAAATGATTTGCTCGATGGTAGCATGACCGAATACAACGACAGCGGAAAAGTGGTAACAAAAGGTGAATACATCGATGGTCTTAAAGAAGGGCCGTGGATGTTTGAAATGCAGGGGTATCGTGAAGAAGGCTCTTACAAATCCGATAAACGTGATGGAGAATGGAAACATTATTATACGGATAACGGTAAACTACGTTACGTTGGTAACTTTGTAGATGGAATACCCGATGGAATGCAGATTTTCTATTATTCCAATGGGAATGAAAAACAAACCGGAAAATATATTGGTGGCTCTAAAGAAGGTGACTGGAAATTTTATGATGAATCCGGCTACTTGTTTTTAACTATTGTATTCAAAAACGATATAGAAATCCGTTTTGACGGTATAAAAGTAACTCCTGAAACTGTACCCGATTCTAATATGAAATAATTTATTGCAGCTTTAATTAAATTGTAATTAATTACCCCAATAGTACCAAAAACAAACTTATTAAACAGCTCGTAATTGAACCAATGCAATACCCTTTATGAGCAATTAGTTGACTATTTTTTGGAATAATGCACAAGGAACCTTACCAAAAGATTAAGCAACAAAGAGCAAGCCTGTTTAATATTTGTAAAACAAACTTCCAGATGAATACAAAAGTTAGACATAACGTTTGCTGCTAACTTAAAACAAAAAAATGGCGTAACTAGTATGTTACGCCATTTTCAAAAGTCCTTAATTATAAATTTATTTATCTCGTATCAGCGTAAAGGTTCCTTTTTCAAAGTATTCTTTCCCATCAATACCGGTTGCACTGATAATAAAATAATAAGTTCCTGCAGGTGCCTCTACACCGCTTGCCGTACGCCCATCCCAACTTCCATTAGTAGAATGCCATTCATATTCCTTTTCACCCCAGCGGTTAAATATTTCAGCATCCATCTTTTTTAAACCTACGGTCTGCACACTAAATACATCGTTCACATCATCATCATTAGGTGTAAACACGTTAGGAATAATAAATACCGAATTAAGATAAACGTTAACACTTGCACAAGCTGAATCTGAGCAGCCAAAACCATTATCAGCCGTTAAACAAACAATGAAATCCCCCAATGGAAGATAGGTATACGATGGATTTACAGCTACTGAACTATCACCTGTTCCAAACTCCCATAGAAAATTAACAGCTTCAACTGAACTTGTATTGGTAAAATTAACAAGTAATGGAGTTTCTCCTGTAATAGGAGTCAGCGTAAATCCAGCCACAACAGGAGGTGTTGCGGGAACCACAAAAGGACCAGCACTAACCGAACATCCGTTTGAATCCGTTACTGTTAAAGTATAATTCCCTGCTCCGGCACTATCAAGATTAATGCTATTATCAACTGTAACATTTAATGAATCTTTCCATTGATAAGTAAATGGCGCTTGACCTGAAACCATCACCACACCCGTTATCGAACCATTGGAAGCACCACAATTAGCAGGAGTAATTACCACTGCAGTTGAATTGGCAACAGGCAATAGGTTAATAGTAATAGGAACAGTTATTGGCTGTCCCACACAACCATTCGCATTAGAAGTAACGGTATAAAGTGCAGTTCCCGATGTTGTTCCCGTAAGTGTTAATGTTTGTGCTATAGTCGCACCACCTGCCGGTGAGCCACCGGTAACACCTGTTTGAACTACCGTCCACATAAAGATAGTACCGGATACGGAACTCGTTAACGCAATGGATGTACTTCCCCCTGTACACATGTTTTGGGTTACAGGAGTTGCTATTGGTGCAGGAGCCGAATTGATAATAATAGTTGTTGTTGCACTCACCGTCCCACAGGAACCACTTATTGGAATAGTGTTAGTTACCGTATAAGTACCTGATGCACTTGCAGAAAGATCAATCTGACCTGTATTCACATGCACAAATACCAAACCCGCTGGAATTGCTGTAAAGGTACCGGCACTTGCCCCCGGGCCAAAAGTCGGATAAGGATCTATGCCCGATTGGCAGAATGGAGATCCCTGATAGCTGAAATTCGCAAATGGTGTTGTATTGGTAATCGTCATTGTGATGGAGCTTGTATCAGGGCAGGTACCATTCGTCATATAAGACAAAGTGTAAGCTCCAATACTGCTTGTCGATAATGTAATTATACCCGTGGCCGGATTAATAGAAAGGCCTGCAGGACTAGACATAAACGTACCGCCTGGTACCCCTGTAATTGTTGGTGCTTGAGGAGTTCCTGATGTGCAATAAGTAGCTGACGAATAAGTAAATGAAGCATTATCAGGTGGATTGATTGTTACAGTATACGTTTCGGTAACTGCAGCACACCCTCCCCCTGCCGGAATGGTATTGGTAACAATATAGGTTCCTGCTACACTTGCAGCCAAATCAATCTGTCCGGTGTTAACATGCACAAATTCTAAACCTGCCGGAGCTGAAAATATACCTGCGCTTGCTCCTGGTGCAAAGGTTGGATATGGGTTACCCGCATTCTGACAAAATGGTGAACCCGGATAGCTGAAATTTGCAAACACAGTATTCGTAGTAAGAGTCATAATAATTGAACTCGAATTAGGACATGTACCACTAGTGGTATAAGTAAGCGTATAGGCACCTACCGAACTGGTGTTTAGGTCTATTTCTCCTGTTGCCGGATTAATTGTCATTCCGGGAGGAACGGATGAAAAAACACCTCCAAGCAATCCTGTAATAGCAGGACTTTGGTTGGTTCCCGTTAAACAATAAGTGGCTGATGAATATACAAAAGAGGCATCATCAGAGCCATTTATAATAACTGTAGAAGTTGCGGTTACTATACCACAAGTACCGCTTGCCGGAATAGTATTTAAAACAGTATAAGTACCTGGGGCACTTTGTCCCAAATCAATTTCACCCGTATTTACGTGAGCAAACACTATACCTCCGGGAGAAACCGAGAATATACCTGCACTTGCACCAGGCCCAAAAGTAGGGAATGGATTAGGATCATTCTGACAAAATGGAGAAGCAGGATAACTGAAATCAGCAAAAGGGCTGTTAGCAATAATTGTCATTGTTATTGAACTAGTATTGGAGCAGGTTCCATTTGTTGTGTAAGATACATTATATACTCCCAAAGCACTTGTTGTTAGTGTAATCACTCCTGTTGTTGGATTAATTGATAAGCCTGAAGGAGAAGATGAAAATGTACCCCCTGGCATACCAGTAATTACCGGAGTTTGAGGATTTCCAGAAATACAATAGGTAGCAGAAGTGTATACAAACGAAGCATCATCTGCAGGCGTAATAATAACGGTAGTTGTTGCTGTGACAGCAGCACAACCTCCGCCAGCAGGTATTGTATTTGTAACAATGTATGTACCCGGTGCACTAGCCGCTAAATCAATTTCACCGGTATTAACATGCGCAAACACCAAGCCGATTGGAGTAACCGAAAAAATTCCAGCACTTGCATTTGTTGCAAATACAGGAAGTGGATTCACTCCGTTTTGACAATAGGATGTATTCGGATAACTGAAACTTGCAAAGACTACGTTTGTAGTGATTGTCATTGTAATGGTGCTTGAATTTTGACAAGGGCCATTAGTAGTATACTTAAGCGCATAGCTTCCAACAGAACTTGTAGTCAAATTAATTGCCCCTGTTGTTGGATTAATCGATAACCCAGCTGGTGTAGCAGAGAAAATACCTCCAGCTAATCCTGTAACAGTTGGTGTTGGGTTAGGTCCAGTCAAACAATACGTTGCGGAAGAATAAACAAATGAAGCATCATCTTCTGCAGTAATGGTTACAGTAGTTGTATCGCTGGCTGCAAAACAATTACCACTTGCAGGAATTGTATTGGTAACCGTATAAGTACCCGGAGCACTTGATGATAGATCTATCTGGCCGGTATTCACATGAACAAAGGTTAAACCTGAAGGCGTTGATGAATATGTTCCTGCACTTGCACCTGCAATATACACGGGAGAAGGATCACTTCCGTTTTGACAATAGGAAGCGTTAGGAAATGTAAAGACAGCACTTGGTGTAACACTGTCAATAGTCATCGTAATGGAACTTGTATTCGGACAAGGGCCATTAGTGGAATAGGTAACAGTATACAATCCTAAAAGACTGGAAGACAATGTAATTTCTCCTGTCAAAGTATCAATTGCCAAGCCTGCCGGAAATAAGGAAAACAAACCTCCCGGAACGCCTGATATAGTTGGCAATTGATTGGTCCCCGATATACAATATGTTGCCGAAGTATAAGTGAAGGATGCATCATCAGATGGTGTAATAGTAACTGTTGTTGATGCACTATCGGAGGCACACGTACCGCTTACAGGAATATTATTGATAACAGTGTAAGTGCCTGGAGTACTTGCTGCTAAATCAATCTGCCCGGTATTTACATGCACAAATACCAAACCTGCAGGAATTGAAGAATAGATACCTGCACTCCCGCCCACTGGATAAATTGGAGATGGATTCACTCCATTTTGACAATAAGTAGCATTGGAATAACTAAAATCCGCTAAGGGATTAGAGTTGTCAATGGTCATTATAATTGAACTTGTATCCGGACAAATTCCATTAGTCAGGTAGGAAAGAGTGTATGCATTTAATGCACTTGCTGCAAGATTAATGGTGCCAGTAGTTGCATTAATTGATAATCCGGCAGGTGTCGAAAAGAAAATTCCTCCTTGTAAACCTGTAATAGAAGGTGTTTGATTAGTACCTGACTGACAATAAGTTGCTGATGTATAATTAAACGAAGCATCATCCGGAGGGTTAACTGTAACAGTTACACTTGTCGCATTGCCCGAACATCCGTTAGCCATAGGTGTTACCATATACGTTACAGTACCTGCAATGGAACCGGTAGTAGTGAGCGTTTGAGCTATGGAAGGACCTGAACCAAATGCAGCACCTAACACACCTGCAGGGCTTGCGGTCCAGGAAAAGGTACTGCCAGCCACACTGCCTGTTAATGAAATAGCTGTAGTAACTCCGGAACAAAAGGTTTGTGATGGTGGAGTTGCTGTCGCAACAGGAATAAGATTAACAGTGATCGTATCATTTATTGCTGAACCTACACAAGAACCAACGGTAGGGATAATGGTATAAATAGCCGTTCCCGGCACAGTTCCAGTTGTTGTTAATGTTTGAGCAATAGATGCTGTACTTCCGGGAGTAGCTCCTACAATACCTGTTTGAGCAACAGTCCAGGTGTATGTTGTTCCGGGCAAAGTACTGCTAAGGGTAATTCCCGTTGCTGTACCTGAACAGATAGTATCCGGAGAAGGTGAGGCTGTAGCAACAGGTGTAGTAGAAATAACAAAAGTAGTGGTAGCGCTGTCCGCAGAACAGCCTCCGCTAGCTACAATAATATTTTTAACAGTATAGGTTCCTGGTGTACTTGCTGTTAAATCTACAATACCAGTATTTGCATTCGCGAAAACCAAACCTGCAGGGGTAGCCGAAAAAGTTCCTGCAAATGCTCCCGGAACAAATGTTGGAGATGGGTTGGTACCAAATTGGCAATATGGTGAGCCTGTATAACTAAAGCCCGTAGCCGGAGAACTTGTTATTGTAAAACTAGCAGTACTTGTGTTCGGACATATCCCATTTGTTGTGTAAGTTACAGTATAGGTTCCAAGCGTACTTGCACTTAAATCAATAAGCCCGGTTGAAGTATTTAAAAATACCAAACCTGCCGTGGATGAAAATATCCCTCCTGGCAACCCAGTAACAGTTGCAGAAGTATCGTTTCCTGTTTGGCAATACGTTGAGGCGGAATAAGAGAATGACGCATCATCCATTGGATTAACAGTTATTGTTACATGAATGGTATCGCCTGCGCAATTATTTGCAGTTGGAGTAACGGTATACACCGCAGTGCCGGCTACTGCCCCTGTAGTTGTTAAAACGTCTGTAATATTTGCGCCATTTCCAGTTAAACCACCCGAAACCCCTGTTGATGAAACAGTCCAGTTAAAGCTGGTACCTGACACATTGCTGGATAATGCAATAGAGGTATTGCTTCCTGAACAAATTGTTTTTAATGCAGGAGTAGCGGTTACTACAGGCTTCGGATCTACAGTAACAGTAACAGTAATTGGTGCTCCGGAACAAGAGTTTGCTGATGGAGTTACGGTGTAAACTACAGAACCTGATGTTGGCCCTGTTGCTGTTAAGGTTTGGGCAATTGTTAGACCGCTTGAATTACTTGCACCTGTAACCGCAGTCTGAACTGTTGTCCAGGAAAAAGTACTTCCAGAAACTGTGCTTGTCAATACAATTGAACTTGCTGTTCCAGAACAAATAGTCTGAGCAGTGGGTGTTGCAGTTGCAACAGGAATTGGATCGACTGTAACAATTACAGTTATAGGATTCCCTACACAGCCAGCTGCTGTTGGTGTAACCGTATAAGTTGCTGTACCGGCAGATGTTCCTGTAGCTGTTAATGTTTGGGCTATTGTTGCACCATTATTTGGAGTAGCGCCAGTCACACCACTTTGGGTAACAGTCCAGGAAAATGAAGTACCTGGAGTAAAGCTGTTTAATGCGATAGATGTGGCTGTTCCTGAACATATTGTTTGTGGTGAAGGACTTGCTGTCGCAAACGGAACCTGGTTGACCGTTACAGTAACGGATGCACATGCCGTATTATTACAGGATCCTTCTGCCCTAACAAAATAAGTTGTTGTTGTGGAAGGATTAACAGTAATTGAACTTCCTGTACCTACTAATGTTCCACCGCAGCTTCCGGAATACCATTTATAAGCAGCACCGGCTCCCAACGAACCTCCAGACTGCGACAACGTTGAAGAAACACCGGCACATACCGTTGCAGGGCTTGCCGAAGCAGAAGTAGGCGCACTTGAAGATGAGTTTACTGTAACGGTTACAGAAGCACAGGCTGTTGTATTACACGTTCCTGATGCTAATACAAAATAAGTAGTTGTAGAGGAAGGTGATACAGAAATAGAAGCCCCTGAACCAACAAAAGTACCATTACAACTGCCGGAATACCAGTTATACGAAGCGCCTGTACCCAAAGAACCACCAATCTCAGTTAACGTTGTAGCACCTCCACAGGTTGGGTTTGGACTTGCTGTAGCTGAAGAAGGCGCAGTAGAAGGTGTACTTACAGTCACTGTAACAGAAGCACAACCTGTGGTATTACAAGTACCTGCCGCTAACACAAAATAAGTAGTGGTAGAGGATGGAGAAACAGTAATAGAAGATCCGCTCCCAACAAATGTACCACCGCAACTTCCAGAATACCAATTATAAGAAGCACCAATTCCTAATGAACCACCAACTTGTGACAATGTGGTTGATCCACCACAAAGTGAACTCGGAGTAGCTGTTGCAGCAGAAGGTGCAAAAGACATTATACCACTATTGGAAGTATAAGTGAACGTAACAACAGCCCGTTGAGGACAAAAAGCTGCATCAGGACAACAGGAAAGTGTATTTATACCACCATAAGCATAACCGGGAATACCACAAGGGAAACTTGTGACAGGTGTAGGATAGGCATCACAAGCCCCACATATACATTGATTATTATTAGGAGCCGAACCTACCGAAACACCGTTAATAAATGTTGCCTCTGAAGTTGCATAACATCCTGCTCCAAAATAAGTAACAGTTGCTGAAGTAATGATATTACCAGCAGGTATCGGATCAGAAAATGATGTGTTTTCACATGCATTAGTTGTTCCACATCCTCCGGTGTTATTCATACACCAGTAATCCACACCGCAAACATTACAGCATCCTTGTGATTGTGCTCCACTATACGTAATCGTAACGTTAACGGACTGCCCAAAAACAGAAGAACTTATTATAAAAAGCAATAAAAGGCTTGTAAGAAATTTATTCATATTCTCTATTTTAGACTATTGAACAGGAATTATAACTAAGTTAGAAGCGGCATAGCGCTTAAACTCTTTTTTATCCACTACAAAATCCTTTACTTTAATAGAAAGTTCAGGAACCTGATTGTTTAAACATGTTCCCTTCACTTCAACATGTGCAGGTAATGTAATTGATTTTTTTTCACCTGGCTGATCTTTATTAATCCATTTCAAGCCTTGAGTAAATACAGCATCGAACCACTCTAATTTTACAGGGTATTCATTGTGATTATTAAACCTTACATGGATAATATCTTCACCGTTGCATATTGCTTCAGTAAAGAACGCTTCTACACCATTCATTGTATTACCTCCACTTACAAGTAAATAGATGGGTTTCCAGTCAGTGTTCTGAGCTCTTATCTGATTTTGAGAGGAGAATATTAAAACCAGTAAAAAAATTAAAAAAAGTAATTTTTTTCTCATAGTATAGTATTTAGTGCTAGATACGAAGATAAAGCAATATTTTTACAAATACAATATTTTTTCGATTATTATAGTGGTAACCGTTAAAAATAAATGGCAAAAATTGTAATTGAGATAAAAGAGTACACGATATATGATCAACGAAATCAGCATGCAGTAAAAGCATGAATAAAATTAACCCTTTACATTATTATCTATGCAAAGGGTTAATTTTTTTTTAATTTAAAAAAGAAAAATACGAATTCGGTGAAGCTGTAATTTTATTTTGTCTGCTCGCCACGGACAAGCGAAAACGGCCCCTTTTCAAAATATTTTTTCCCGTCAATACCATCCGCTTTTATGATGTAATAATATGTACCATCCGTAGCAAGAACGCCACTTGCTGTATGTCCGTCCCATCCGCCATTAGTAGTATGCCATTCATATATTTTTTGTCCCCATCGGTTGAATATTTCTGCATCAAGGGTTTTTAACCCCACTGCACGTACTGCAAATACATCATTTTCATCATCACCATTCGGAGTAAATATATTCGGAATAATGAATATTGAATTAATATACACATTGATAGAAGAACACACCGAATCAATACAATTGGATGCGCTTACAGCTGTTAAACATACTTTAAAAGTTCCCAACGGTGTATACACATAAGAAGGACTTACGGCAGTGGATACATCCCCCGTACCAAAATCCCACAAGTAAGTAGCCGCACCGGTACTGTTATTGGTAAATGTCACTGATAACGGAGTTTCGCCTGTTACCGGATTCGGAGTAAATGCTGCTATAACTGCCTGTGTAGAATTCACTGTAAACGGTCCTACAATAAATGGACAGCCATTACCGTCTGTAACAGTCAATGAATAGTTTCCAGGACCCGCATTCGCTAAATCAATACCATTTCCTACAGGTGCATTCAAAGAATCGAGCCATTGATACGTAAAAGGAGCCTGCCCTGAAGTCACCGTAACACCTGCTATTGCACCTGTTGAAGTACCACAATTAGCAGGAGTGATAACAACTGAAGCAGTATTTACTATTGTTGGACTTATTGTTATCGTTACCGTGCTTGGAGTGCCTATACAACCACCTGAATTTGCAATAATACTATATGTTGCCGTTCCCGGACTGTTGCCTGCATTTGTTAATGTTTGCGTAATGGTTGGACCTGTACCCGGCCCGGCCCCGCTCAATCCTGATTGTAAGACTGTCCAGGTAAATATACTACCGGGAAGACTACTCGTCAAAGCGATTGAAACAGCTGCTGTAGTGGAAGCACAAAAAGCCTGAGATGATGCTACGGCTGTCACCACTGGTGCAGCATTAATTGTTATGGTATACGTTGCACTCACAAAGGCGCAAAAACCGCTCACCGGTATTGAATTGGTTACTACATATGTACCCGGTGTGCTTCCTGCCAAATCAATTTCTCCTGTATTCACATGTTCAAAGACTAAACCAGAAGGAGTAGCCGAAAAGATACCTGCACTAGCACCCTGAACAAATGTTGGAAAAGGGTTGCTACCTCCCGCCTGGCAGAAAGGAGAACCCGCATAACTAAAACTAGCTCCGGAAACAGTATCATTAATAGTCATCGTAATAGAGCTTGTACTCGGACAGGTACCAAATGTTGTATACGATAATGTATAGCTGCCTACCTGGCTGCTTGTTAAGGTAATAGTGCCTGTAGACGGATTAATTGATAGACCCGGAGGTACGGCAGAAAATGTTCCACCAGGTAAGCCTGTAATAGTTGGAGTTTGTGGGTTGCCTGAAGTACAATACGTTGCCGATGGATAAGTAAAGGCTGCATCATCGGCCGGATTAATTATAATGGTTATAGAGGAACTTACCGGCTGGCATAATCCGCTGGCAGGAATTGTATTTGTAAGTGTATATGTACCGGGAGTACTAGCTGACAAATCCAGTTCTCCTGTGTTCACATGCACAATAGCTAAACCTGCAGGACTAGATGTAAATACGCCAGCGCTTGCTCCCTGGCTAAATGTTGGGAACTGATTGATATCATTCTGACAAAATGAAGTGGACGAATAACTAAAATTTGAAAATGGCATGCTGTCAGTTATCGTCATAATGATAAAGCTTGAATTCGGGCACGAGCCATTGGTTGAATACGTCAGTGTATAAGTGCCCACCGTGCTAGTGGATAACGTGATAGTACCCGTTGCAGGGTTTAGTGTTAAGCCGGGAGGAAGTGAAGAAAACGTTCCACCTATAAGACCCGTTATAGCTGGTGTTTGAGTCGGCCCTGTAGTACAATAGGTTGCTGATGGGTAGCTAAAACTTGCATCATCGGAAGCTCCAATTGTAATTGTATACGTATCACTGATTGGCAAACAGATACCACTTGCCGGGATTGTATTTGTTATGGTGTAGGTTCCTGCTGTACTTGAAGCCAGATCGATCTCTCCCGTATTTACATGCGCAAACACTAAACCTGCGGGAGTAGCTGTAAAAATCCCTGCACTTGCATTTTGCCCAAATAATGGAAATGGATTGTTTCCAGCGTTCTGACAGAATGGTGATCCTATATAGCTGAAACTCGCTGATGGAGTAATTGTATCAATTGTCATCGTTATTGATTCCGTATTCGGACAGGCACCGTTGGTTGTATAAGATAATGTATACATGCCATACGAACTGGTGGATAAGGTGATGGTTCCTGTAGAAGGATTAAGTGTTAATCCAGAAGGCAAAGATGAAAAAACACCTCCTGATAAACCTGTTACAACAGGCGTCTGAGGACTACCGGTAGTACAATAAGTTGCTGAAGAATATACAAAAGAAGCATCATCTGAAGCCGTAATAACTACTGTAGTACTTGCTGATACAGCACCACATGGACCGCTTGGCGGAATACTATTGGTAACAATGTAAGTACCAGGGGCGCTTCCAGCCAGGTCAATCTCACCGGTATTAATATGTACAAAGGCTAAGCCTATTGGACTTGCTGAAAAAGCACCAGCACTTGCACCTGTTCCAAATACCGGGAGTGGATTAGTTCCATTCTGACAGAAAGGAGAACCCTGATATGTAAAACCAGCAAAAGGGGTGCTGTTATCAATTGTCATGGTAATTGTGTCTGTACTGGCACAAGTACCAATTGTAGTATAAGAAAGTATATAGGAACCTACTGTACTTGTTGCTAAAGTAATTGTTCCGGTACTTGGATTAATTACCAGGCCTGAAGGAATCGATGTAAATGTGCCACCCGCTAAACCTGTAATAACGGGTGTAGGGTCATTACCTGACAAACAATACGTTGCCGATGAATACACAAAAGAAGCGTCATCCATTGGATTGACGGTAATTGTAACGTTTACAGGTGTTCCTGAACAGCTATTTAAAGAAGGAACTATGCTATAAACAGCTGTACCGGAGCCAGGCCCAGCATTAGTAAGCGTTTGTACAATTGGTGAATTACTACCAAAGGTGCCGCCTGTAACGCCTGATTGAAATACTGTATATGAAAAACTTGTACCTGGAATATTACTTGATAATACGATGGAAGTGCTGTCTCCTGAACAAAAGGTTTGAGACGTTGGTGTTGCTGTTGCAACTGGAACAGGATTTACCGTTACGGTAACTGTAATAGGATTCCCTGTACAACCATTGGCCGTAGTTGCTACAGAATAAGTCACAGTACCGGGAGTAATTCCGGTTGCTGTTAATGTTTGAGAAATAGTTGGACCGGTGCCAGGAGAAGCTCCGCTGACGCCAGATTGAACTACAGTCCAGGTAAAGATTGTACCAGAAGTTAAACTTGTCAAAGAAATTGAGGTAGTTGTTCCCGAACAAATTGTGGATGATGCAGGACTTGCCGTAGCGCTGGAACCCGGATCCGGATTTACGGTAATGGTAGCTGTAATAGGAGCAGCTGCACAGTTATTAGCACTGCCATTGATTGTATATACTGCTGAACCGCTAACACCACCTGAAGCCACCAAAGGATCGGCTATGCTTGAGCCTGAGCTGTTAGTCCCACCCGTCACAGCTGTTTCCACTACCGTCCATGTGAAATTGGTGCCAGTTACATTGCTTGTTAATGCTATTGGAACCACGGCTCCTGCACAGATGGTTTGTGTAGAGGGCGTGGCCGTTAACACCGGAATAGGATCAACTGCAATGGTTACAGATATTGTACTTCCCACACAACTATTAGCGGTTGGAGTAATTGTATAAACCGCTGTGCCCTGAGAACCGCCCGAATTAGTTAATGTTTCTGCTATTGTGGCTCCTCCATTA
This sequence comes from Bacteroidota bacterium, assembly GCA_040387415.1. Lineage (GTDB taxonomy): Bacteria > Bacteroidota > Bacteroidia > 2-12-FULL-35-15 > 2-12-FULL-35-15 > 2-12-FULL-35-15. Next base: position 120,719 of record JAZKDU010000019.1, on the reverse strand, counting down.
TTTGTACCACCTGTTACGCCCGTCTGCGATACTGTCCAGGTAAAAGTAGTGCCGGGTGTAAAGCTGGTTAAGGCGATAGAAGGTGCCGTACCTGAGCAGATGGTTTGTGAAGCGGGCGTTGCTATTGCAAAAGGTACCGGATTTACTGTAACGGCCACAGACACGCATGTAGTAGTATTACATACACCTTGTGCCTGTACAAAATAAGTTGTGTTTGCTATTGGAGTAACTGTAATTGAAGACCCTGTGCCTACCGATGTTCCACCACATGAGCCAGAAAACCATTTCCAGCTAGCGCCCGTTCCTAAAGAGCCCCCCACTACTGCTAAAGTTACTGGCCCACCACACGTAGTACTCGGACTTGCCGTTGCCGAAGCAGGTGCTACAGATGGAGTATTTACAGTAACGCTAACCTGCGCACAAGCCGTTGTTAAACAGCCTCCTGTACCCTCAGCTCTTACAAAATAGGTAGTTGTAGATGTTGGTGTAACTGAAATGGAAGCTCCTGTGCCTACAAGGGTTCCACCGCATGAACCGGTATACCATTTATACGCAGCCCCCGGCCCTAAAGATCCGCCAACCTCAGTTAATGTAACAGCACCTCCACATGATGGATTCGGGGTAGCTGTAATAGAAGTTGGAGCTATGGATACGGCTGTATATGTAATTGTAATAACGGCACGCTGAGGGCAAAATGCTCCATTTGGACAACATCTGAAAACATTTGCTCCACCATACACATATCCTGGCATCCCACCAGGACAAGGATAAGCTGTATTAGCAATTGGATATGCGGAACATGAAGAAGGAATACAAGCACAAATTCCATCACTGGGAGCTGAACCAATAAGAACACCATTAATAAATGTTGGCTCCGCAGTTGAGTTGCAGCCAGCTCCAAAATATTGAACGGAAATCCCTGTAACAATGCTCCCCACAGGAACAGGATCTGTGAATACCCTATTGTCACATGCTGCCGCAGTTCCACAATTTCCGACATTATTACTTATGCACCAATAATCCACACCACACACAGTGCAACATCCCTGTGCCTGGGCACCAGTATAAATGATATTGACATTAACGGTTTGTGAAAAAACCGAGAAGCCTGCAAATAACAGAATAATGAGTAATTTATTCTTCATGGATGTTTATTTTGGTGTCTATTGAACTGAAATAACTCTTAACTGCGAGGCTGAATACCGCTTAAAATCTTTTTTACCAGCTATAAAGTCTTTTAATTTTATTGTGAGTTCAGGATAAGCATTGCTTGAACATGATCCTTTGGCCTCTGTTTCTGCGGGAAGCGTAATTGTTTTTCTATTCTCCGGTTGATCTTTATTAATCCATTTTAGTTCCTGAGTAAATACTGCATCGAACCATTCTAACTTTACTGGATACTTATTACGATTAATAAATTTAATACACAACACATCTTCACCATTACAGGTATTCATTTGAAACGAGGCTTCCACACCATCCATTGTATTAGCACCAGTTACCTGAAGATAAATAGGCTCCCAACCTGAATTGTTTTGAGCTGATACATTATTTGAACCTGAAAAGGCCCATACTAATAATAAAACAAAGTAATATTTTTTTTTATACATGATGAGCCTTTATATAGTCACGAAAGTAATCAAAATTTAAAAATCAATAATTTTATTACCAAACATTTACGATAAGATGCAAACAAAATTTAAAAGTTGCATGGTTATATATTTTCTATCATTAAAAAAAATAGATTTTCGGAATTGTAGGTATTAATTAATGTGGTCTTTAATAGGGAACTGATGAGCAATTTTTTTTTATAATCTGTGATATCTTCAAATGCCCCAATATTCAAATTATATAATGCGTAATGTGTTTAAAATAAGCAATTGCAGAGCAAATTAGTTATTATCTCGAATAAGTGTGAAGGAACCTTTTTCAAAATATTTTTTTCCGTCTTTACCTTCTGCATTAATAACATAAAAATAAGTTCCACTAGGCGCTAAAAGTCCGCTAGCCGTGCGGCCATCCCAACTACCACTCGCGGAATGCCATTCATATTCTTTTTGTCCCCAGCGGTTAAATATCTCAGCATCTAATGTTTTCAATGCAATTCCTCTAACAGTAAACACATCATTAACATCGTCATCATTCGGTGTGAATACATTCGGTATAATAAATGCTGAATTCTCACCAACAATAATAGTGGAACAAGCGGTATCAGAGCAAGCGAATGCATTAAATGCGATCAAACAAACCTGGAAATCTCCGGTTGGTTCAATTATATAAGTCGGATCGGTTTGTATAGATGTATCAATTGTTCCAAACTCCCATAAATAATTAGTTGCGTTCATACTTCCATTTGTGAAATCTACAGTTAATGGAGTTTGACCTGTTGTTGGGTTTGCGGTAAATGCTGCAGTTACATTTGAGCTAGACAATACAACAAAGGGTCCAATAACCATTGAACAGTTATTTGTATCGCTCATCGTTAAGGAATAGGTTCCTGGAGCAGCATTATTAAGTTCTGAGCTTCCGGTACTTATTGTATCACCTGCTGAATTCTGCCAGATATAGGTAAGTGGACTTTGTCCGGGAGCAACCATTAAGCCCAAAACCGAACCTGCTGTATCATAACAGTTGGCCGAAGTAATTACTACACCAAGGCCACCACCTGATGGAAGGGAACTCACTGCAACAGTAACTATCAACGGATCGCTTGAACAGCCGTTAGCGTCAGCTGTTATGGTGTAAGTGGCCATGCCCGGATTAGATATCGTAGTTGTTAATGTCTGAGCTATTGTTGATGTGGTACCAGCACTACCTCCGGAAACACCATTTTGATTAACTGTCCAGTTATACGTTGTACCGGCCATTGAGCTGGTTAAAGCAATAGAAGTAGTTCCTCCTGTACAAATAGTTTGAGATGAAGGAGTTGCTGTTATAACAGGTGAAGCACTGATTGTTACTGTGCTTGTTGCGGTTGCAGACAGACAGCTACCGCTTACAGGAATGGTATTGGTAACAATATATACACCTGGTGTACTAGATCCTAAATCAATTTCTCCCGTATTAACATGTTCAAAAACCAAACCTGTAGGAGTCGCTGTAAATATTCCTGCGCTAGCACCTAAAGCAAAAGCTGGGAATGGATTATCTTCATTCTGACAGAATGGAGTCCCCAGATAACTAAAACCTGCAGCAGGCGTTGTATTAGTAATTACCATAGTTATCGAACTTTCGTTAGCGCATACGCTGTTTGTTGAATAAGTAAGTGTATACACTCCTAAAGCACTTGCCGACAGATCAATTGTACCTGTTATGGAATTAATTAATAATCCAACAGGAACACTTGAAAAAACACCGCCTGTTACACCAGTTATTACAGGTGTTGGATCATTACCGCTAATACAATAAGTTGCCGAACTATAAACAAAAGAAGCATTATCCAGCGGTGTGATTATAATTGTATCAACCGCACTTGCAGCAAGGCAGGAACCACTTGACGGAATTGTATTTGTTACAACATACGTACCTGGTGAACTCAGCGATAAATTTATTTCACCTGTATTCAAATTAACAAAAGACAAACCAGCAGGAGCAGCTGAAAATAAACCGGCACTACTACCCTGCACAAAAGTTGGAAAAGGATTATTTCCGCCCTCACAGAAAGGAGAAGCAGGATAACTAAAGCTAGCCGAAGGTGTAGTATCAGCTATTGTCATCGTTATAGAACTTGTATTTTGGCAAGTACTATTTGTTGTGTAACTAACCGTATATGTTCCCAAAGCACTTGTTGGTAAAGTAATAGTACCAGTTACAGGATTAATAACCAACCCTGCAGGAGAAGAAGAGAATGTTCCACCCGCAACTCCAGTAATAGAAGGTGTTGGATTAGCTCCTGATGTACAATATGTTCCGGAAGAATACACAAAAGATGCATCATCAGAATCAGTTATGATCACTGTACTTGTTGAACTTGACGCCAGACATGATCCGCTTGCAGGAATATGGTTTGTAATAGTGTATGTTCCCGGAATACTTGCAGCTAAATCAATTTCACCGGTATTAACATGAACAAACACTAAGCCAACCGGACTTGCCGAAAATATCCCTGGAGTAGCGCCCGGAACAAAAGCCGGAGAGGGATTATATCCATTCTGACAGAATGGAGAGCTTATATAACTAAACGCTGTAGTAGGTGTTGTATCCGTAATTACCATGGTGATAGAGCTGGTATCTGGGCACAAGCCATTTGTTGCGTAAAACACAGTATAAACACCAAGAGTACTGGAAGATAATGTGATTGTACCCGTTAATGAATCAATTGATAAACCTGCAGGAGCAGCAGAGAAAAGACCTCCAGCTAAACCTGTTATTGAAGGTACCGGATCGGTTCCTGAAGTACAATAAGTTGCTGACGTATAAACAAAAGACGCATCATCCGGGGTGTTAATTGTAATTGTAGTAGTTGCCGTTGCTGAAAGACAAGTGCCACTGGCTGGAATATAATTAGTAACAACATACGTACCCGGTGCACTGTTAGCTAAATCAATCTGGCCTGTATTTACATGAACAAACGCTAAACCGGAAGGGCTTGCTGAAAATATACCGGCACTTGCACCAGAAACATAAACAGGAGAAGGATTAACACCATTCTGACAAAACGGACCTGTATAACTGAAGCCTGCAGAAGGATTGGTATTGCCAATTGTCATAGTAATAGAACTGGACCCCGGACAAGATAGGCCGTTTGTTGTATATGTTACGGTATATACTCCAATTACACTTGCTGAAAGATCGATCTTCCCTGTTAATGAATCAATTATTAAACCTGCCGGTAAAGCAGTAAACGTACCGCCTGTCAAGCCTGTTACTGATGCCAAAGGATCATTCCCTGATTGGCAATAAGTAGCTGAACTATAAACAAACGAAGCATCCTCGGAAGGGTTTACTGTAATTGTAACATTCATTGGTGCTCCCGAAGTACATCCATTCGCAACAGGAGTGATTGTATAAACTGCAGTGCCCTGAGTATTACCTACTGTTGTCAACACCTGGGCTATTATTGAATCGGCTCCAGAAGTTGCGCCCGTTACACCTGTTTGAACAACAGTCCATGAAAAAGTACTTCCAAAAGTATTGCTTGATAATAAAATAGAAGTTGCACTATCCGAGCATATTGTTTGCAATAACGGGGTTGCTGTTCCAATAGGGGCAGGATTAACCGTGATTGTTACAGTTATTGTATCACCAACACAGTATCCTGTTGATGGAATAATTGAATACACAGCCGTTCCAGAAGCTCCACCAGTTAATGATAAAGTCTGAGCAATTACTGAATCACTTCCAATTGCAGCTCCCACTACCCCTGTTTGAACAACTGTCCAAGAATAAGTTGTACCCGGCAGTGAACTTGATAATGCAATAGAAGTAGTGCCTCCTGAGCATATTGCTTGTGAAGCAGGTGTTGCTGTCGCGATTAGCGGAACAATGGTAATGTTTATTGTTGTACTATCTGTACCACATCCACCAATTTGACCAATGGTATTGGTTATAGCATACGTTCCGAGAGCACTGGCCGACAAGTCAATTTCCCCGGTTAAAGAATCTGCAAATATCAACCCGGCAGGAGTTGCAGTGAAAGTACCCGCTACGGCACCACTGTCTAAAATTGCAACAGGATTATTACCATTTTGACAGAATGATGAATCTGAATACGCAAAACCTACTCCCGGTGCACCTGTAATAGTAACATAGGTATTACTTGTATCAGAGCAAAGCCCGTTTGTAGTATATTTTACAATATGAACACCTAATGGACTAGCGCTTACATCAATTAATCCGGTTAACGTATCAAGTATTACCAGGCCGGTTGAGGACGAAAAAGTACCACCTGGTAAACCGGCAACTATCGCTACAGGATCAGCACCACTTTGGCAGAAGGATGGAGCACCGTAGGAGAATGAAGAGCTATCCATGGTATTAACAGTTATTGTCACTGTTATTGTATTACCAGCACAACTGCCCCCCATTGAGGTAATTGTATATACAGCAGTTCCTGACGTTGAACCTGCTACCGCTAACGTTTGTGCGATATTGGCTCCTGATCCGGCAAAAGCCCCTGTAACCCCTGTTTGAACAACTGTCCATGCAAATGACGTACCTGCCACATTGCTTGATAAAACAATACCAGTAGTACTACCTGTACAAATTACCTGAGCTGCAGGTGTTGCCTTAATAACAGGAAGTGGATTCACTAATACAGATACATCTATTGGAGTTCCAGAACACCCTGTTGTTGTATCGGTTGCTGTAATTGTATAAACGGCTGAGCCCTGAATACTGTCTGTGGCTGTTAACGTTTGAATAATATCTGTTCCTGAACTATCAACAGCACCTGTAACACCTGTTTGAACCACTGTCCATGCAAAAGTGGAAGTATTAATGTTACTGTTTAATATAATTGCAGATGAGTCACCTGAACATATTATTTGTGTAGAAGGTGTTGCAGTTACAATCGGACCGGGATTTACAGTGACGGTAGCCGTAACAGGGAGGCCTGGGCAATCACCGTCAGCCGTTGGTGTAATTGTATATGTTACTACCCCCGGAATAGTACCGGTTGCTGATAAAATGTGTGCAATCGTATCTCCGTTACCATCGGAAGCACCGGTAACGCCTAGTTGGCTGGAAATCCAGGAATAAGTAGTACCGGCCACAGTGCTTGTTAAAACGATTAATGTTGTATCACCGGTACAAATTGTATGGGCGGCTGGAGTTGCAGTCATCACCGGAACGGGATTCACCGTAATGGTTACAGGTACTGGAATACCATCACAACCATTTGCTGATAATGTTACGGTATATATTACTGTTCCTGCTGAAGTACCGGTTGCAGTTAATTGCTGAGCTATAAAATCTCCTGTACCGTTTGTAGCACCTGTAGCGCCAGATGCTACAACTGTCCAGGCAAAGGTTGTTCCAATAATATTACTTGTAAGTGCTATTGATGTTGACTCACCGGAACATATTACCTGGGTAGTAGGAATAGCGGTTCCTATAGGACAAGGATCTACTGTAATTGTAACATCTATAGGAAGTCCGGGACAATTTCCTGAAGTTGGTATGATTGTATAAACAGCAATACCTGAAACCAATGCAGTAGTTGATAATGTTTGTACAATACTATCGCCCACTCCCGCAGAAGCACCTGAAACACCTGTTTCTACAACAGACCAGGCATAAGTGGTAAAAGGCATTGAGCTTGTCAGGTCAATAGAAGTTGAGCTTCCGCCACATATTGTTTGCATTGAGGGAGTAGCTGTTACAGTTGGAGCTCCATCAATTGTGATAGAGTATGTTGCACTTGCAGCACCGCAGGAACCACTTATTGGAATTGTATTGGTAACAGTATACGTACCAGGTGCACTTGTTTGCAAATTAATTTCTCCTGTATTCACATGCACAAATTGTAAACCTGCCGGAATAGCGGTATAGGTTCCAGCACTCGCACCTGCACCATAAATTGGAGCAGGATTAGTTCCATACTGGCAGAAGGGCGATCCTAAATAACTGAAATCTGCAGATGGGGTAACATTTGTAATGGTAACGTTAATAGAACTTGTATTCGGACAAGTCCCTGCGGTAGTGTAAGACAATGTATAAGTACCTAAAGCACTTGTTGCCAGATCTATTGTTCCTGTTGACGGATTAACTGCTAATGTAAAAGGTGGTGTTGTTGATAAAAACACCCCTCCTGGCAAGCCAGTGATTGTAGGTGTTGGATTAGCACCTGATGTACAAAACGTAGCGGAAGAATAAAAGAAGGAAGCATTATCCAACAAATTTACATTCACTGTAACATTCACCGCAGCTCCGGAACATCCGTTTGCTGAAGGAGTAATTGTATAAACAGCAGTACCCGGAACAACACCGGTAGTTGTCAGGGCTTGTACAATATTAGCACCTCCACCTGCAGCAGCACCAGTGATACCGGTTTGCAGAACTGTCCAGGTAAAAGTTGCACCAGGCGTGCTACTGGATAATGCAATAGATGTTGTAGCCCCAGAGCACAATGTTTGTGAAGTAGGAGTTGCGATGACTACAGGTGGCGGGTTTACCGTTACAGATACCAAAATTGGTAATCCAGCACATGCACCGGCAGTTGGTATAACTGTATAGGTTACTGTTCCTACACCAGGTCCTGTTGTGGACAATGTTTGAGCAATTGTATCATTACTTCCATTTGATGCCCCTGAAACACCATTTTGATTTGCTGTCCAGGTAAAAGTGGTACCGGCAATGTTGCTAGATAGCAGGATTAAAACAGAGCTGCCCGAACAAATGGTTTTTGTAGCAGGCAATGCTGTTGCCACCAACGTAGGTTTTACTGTTATAGTTACTGAAACCGGAGTACCCGGGCAACCACCTGCAGTAGGTGTAATAATATATAAAGCTGTTCCGGTTGTTACAGCTGACAATGTTTGAGCTATGGTTGCACCGCTACCAGCAGTTGCACCCGTTACATTGTTTTGACTAACTGTCCAGGAAAACGAGGTTCCTGAAACGGCACTTGTTAATGCTATGCTTGTACTATTTCCTGAACAGATCGTTTGTGCCGAAGGAGTAGCAATAGCTGTAGGTGTAGGATTCACTGTTACGGTTATTGTTTTAGGAAGTCCGGTACATCCGCCTGCTGTTGGAGTTATTGTATAAATAGCTGTGCCCGGAATACTGCCGGTAGCTGTTAACGTTTGTACAATATTGGCACCAGTACCAGGAGTAGCTCCTGTTACCCCCGTTTGAGCAACGGTCCATGCATATGTTGTTCCTGAAATATTGCTAGTCAATGCGATAGATGTTGCACTTCCGGAACAAACAGTTTGTACGCCAGGTGATATGGTTAAAATTGGTTTTGGAATTACAGTAATTGTTACGGTTATAGGCAATCCAGGACATCCATTTGTGGATGGCGTAACAGAGTATGTCACAGTTCCAGGAGTAGAGCCGAATGTAGCAGATAAAATCTGTGTAATGGAGGATCCGTTTCCTGGAGAAGCTCCACTTGCACCACTTTGTGCAACAGTCCATGTAAACGTGGTGCCTGCTATATTACTACTCAATGCTATTGAGGTTGAATCTCCTGAACATATTGTTTGTACAGAAGGTGTTGCAATTGCTGTTGCTTTAGGATTAACAGTTATTGTAACGATAACAGGTGTTCCCGAGCAGCCACCTGCTGTTGGAGTAATTGTGTACACAACTGTTCCGGCTGTAGTTAACGTTGCCGTTAATGGCTCTGAAATAAATTGTCCTGAACCTGTTGTTGCACCGGTTACACCAGTCTGGACGGCTGTCCAATTAAAAACTGTTCCTGTAACATTGCTTGTAAGCACTATTAATGGCGAATCTCCCGAACATACAATTTGTGCTGAAGGAACCGCTGTTGCAGAAGGTATCGGATTTACAGTTACCGTTTCTGTTATAGGCAGGCCAGTACAGCCCCCTGCAGAAGGAGTAATAAAATAAACTGCAGTACCGGAGGCAGTAGTAGTTGTTGCCAATACCTGTGATAAAGAACTACCGCTTCCGTTCGAAGCTCCTGAAACGTCTGTCTGAATTACTGTCCAATTGTAAATTGTACCAGGCATTGTACTTGTTAAACTAAAAGTAGTAGAATTCCCTGAACATATGGTATCATTTAAAGAACTCGCAGTTACTGTTGGAGCCGGATTAATAGTAATGGTATATGTTGCTATTTCGGCCGCACAGGTACCACCGGCAGGAATTGTATTGCTTATCGTATATGTACCGGCCGCACTCTGCGACAGATCAATAACACCCGTGTTCACATGCACAAATACCAAACCGGAAGGCACGGCAGTATAAATACCAGCACTTGCTCCTACTCCATAAACAGGTGCAGGATTTGGACTTCCATGCTGACAATAAGCAGGATTTGGATAACTAAATACTGCAGACGGAGCAATAGTAATAGTCAATGTCATCGGGTTTGTTTTTGGACATGGACCATTTGTTGTATAGGCCAGTGTATAATTACCAATTGCGCTTGCAGCAGTATTTATAGTACCTGTTGTTGGGTTAAAGGATAAGCCTGGAGGGCTGGATGTAAAAACTCCTCCAGGTAAACCTGTAATTACAGGAGTTGGATTTGGCGCAGATTGACAATATGTTCCAGAAGTATACGCATAGGCTGCATTATCGGTACGTTTAACCGTAATTGAAACGTTAATCGGAGTACCTGTACATCCATTTGCTATTGGTTTAACATTATAAACAGCAGTACCGGGAAGAGCAAAAAAGTGAATGTTGGTTAATACCTGTGCAATGGTATCTCCAGAACTTGCATACCCACCTGATACATCTGTTTGAGTGACTGTCCAAGGGAAAGTGGTTCCGGCAACATTGCTTGATAATGCAATAGAAGTAGTTTCCTGGGAACAAATAGATTGAGAAGTAGGCGTGGCTATTACTACCGGCCTTGGATTAACAGTAACATTAATGGTAACAGGAGTTCCAGAGCATGGTCCAAATGTAGGGGTGACTGTATAGATTACAGTTCCAGCAGTATTACCTGTTGCGGTTAATTTCTGTGCGATAGAATTCCCATTACTTGCAAAAGCTCCTGATGCGCCAGTTTGATTTACAGCCCAAACAAAGGATGTTCCGGAAATATTACTAACTAAAGCAATTAGAGTAGTGTCACCAGAACAAATTGTTACTGCAGAAGGAATCGGTGTAACAACCGGCCGAGGATTAACCGTAATAGTAACTGAAATTGGTGATCCCTGACATCCGCCAGCAGCACTTGGAGTAATTGTATAAACAGCGGTACCTGTTGTAATGCCCGTGGCAGTTATTACATCAGCAATGGTTAATCCGCTGCCAACAGCGGGACCAGACACACCGGTTTGAACAACTGTCCATGAAAAGGTAGTTCCTATAACATTGCTTGATAAAGCGATGGATGTAACACCTCCTGAGCAAAATGTTTGCGATACAGGACTAGCGGTAGCAACAGGAATCGGATATACTGTTACTGTATCATTTACTGGAGTTCCAGGGCAGCCATTTGCTGTTGGTGTTATTGTATAAATAGCTGTTCCGCTTGTAGTACCGGTAGTTGAAAGTGTTTGAAAAATATTAGAGCCGTTACCAGGAGCGGCACCAATAACACCAGATTGTGCAACAGTCCATGAATACGTTGTTCCTGCCACATTACTTGTTAATGCAATTGTAGAAGTACCAAAAGAACAAAGAGATTCCGGTGAAGGGGCCGCAGTTACCACCGGCCTTGGGTTAACTGTAATTGTAACTATTATTGGAGTACCGCTGCAACCTGCGGCAGTAGGAATAACAGTATAAGTAACAATACCAGCTATTGAACTGGTTGCAGTTAATGCTTGCGCGAGAGAAGGGCCATTACCATCAGAAGCCCCGGTAGCATTGGTTTGATTAAATGTCCATGCAAAAGTAGTACCTGCCACATTACTTGTAAAAGCAATTGAAGTTATATCTCCTGAACAAATTGTTTGCGTAGCAGGAGTAGCTGTTATAACAGGGACAGGATTTACACTAACTGTTGCCGTTATTGGCGCTCCATTACAACTGTTTGCTGAAGGTGTAATTGTATACACAGCAGTACCCTGAACAACTCCGGTTGTTGTAAGTGTTTGAGCTATGGTTAATCCTGAACTGTTTGTACCTCCAGTAACCCCTGTTTCAGCCACTGTCCAGGAGAAAAAGGTACCAACAACAGTACTTGATAAGGCTATAGAAGTTAATGTGCCTGAACAAATGGTCTGTACATTTGGCGTAGCCGTTGCAACTGCAATAGGATTTACAGTAATGGTTACAGTAATTGGTTGTCCCGGGCAACCGCCTGGTGTTGTGGCAATAATAGTGTATACAACAGTTCCTGTAACCGGAGCAGTTGTTGTTAATGTTTGAGCAATAGAGGCCCCATTACCGTTAACTGCACCTGTAACGCCTGTTTGGCTAACTGTCCAGGCGAACGTACTACCCGGTATTGAACTTGTTAATGCAATCCCTGTTGCAGTTCCGGAACAGATGGATTGAACTGCAGGTGTTGCGGTAACTATTGGTGCTGTATTAAGCGTAAACACTACTGAATCAATAGCACCAGGACATGCGCCTGGAAGAATTGTATTTCTTACTGTATATGTTCCTGGTGTGCTTAACGACATATCAATCTCCCCAGTGGCAGGATTTGTGAATACCAAACCAGAAGGACTTGCTGTAAAATTACCAGCACTTGCCCCTACAGGAAAAGTGGGAGAAATATTACTTGCATATTGACAATATGGAGCAGGTACATAACTAAAAGTAGCAGAAGGCAAATTAACTATTGTAACATTGACTGTGCTAGTGGTTGGACAAGGACCATTTGTTAAGTAAGTTATAGCATAGGTCCCCAATGCACTTGCTAATAAGTTGATCTGTCCAGAATTCGCATTAACAAACACTAAACCGGCCGGAATTGCCGAAAAAGTACCACCTGCTAAACCTGTAATTGAAGGCGTTGGATTTGGTCCCGTTTGACAATAGGTTGCTGCCGCATAGGTAAATGCCGGATTATCAGCTTTACTTACATTAACTACAACTGTTAAAGTATTACCTACACATCCGCTAGAAGAAGTTGGGGTTATTGTATATACAACACTACCGTTAACCGCTCCTGTAAGATTTAATACTTGGATGATGCTTGAACCTGATCCCGGAGCTGCACCTGAAACTCCAGTTTGATTAACTGTCCACGAGAAAGTAGTACCGACAACATTACTTGTTAACCCAATTGATGTAGAAGAACCGGAACACAATGCCTGAGAAGAAGGAGTAGCTATTACAACAGGTGTTGGATTGACTGAAACAGTGACAGTGATAGGCGCTCCTGGGCAGTTACCGAATGTTGGAGTAACCGTATAAGTAACAGTACCTGCTGTAATACCTGTAGCCAACAAAACCTGCGTGATAGAGGAACCGTTGCCATTACTGGCACCAGAGGCCCCTGTTTGAGCAATAGTCCAGGCAAAAGTGGTACCAGGAATATCACTTGACAAGGCGATTGAAGTAGCCGTTCCCGAACAAATTGTTTGTGAAGCCGGAGTTGCAGTTGCAACTGGAATTCTATCAACATTAACAGTTACTGAAATTGGACTACCAATACAGCCTGCTGCTGAGGGTGTAATGGTATATGCAGCTGACCCTGGAGCTGACCCTGTTGTTGATAATGTTTGCGCTATTGTAGCACCACTGGACGGAGAACCTCCTGTTACACCATTTTGGCTGATTGTCCATGAAAATGATGCTCCACTCACATTACTTGTTAACGCTATATTTGTTGCATTTCCCGAACAGATGGTTTGTGATGGAGGAATGGCAGTAACTGTTGGAATTGGATTGACCGTTATTGTAACACTTATAGGAGACCCCGTACAACCTGTTCCATTTACTGTTGGCGTGATTGTATAAACTGCTGTGCCTGGAGTACTGCCCGTTGCCACTAAGGGCTGCACAATACTTGGACCACTGCTCGGAGAACCTCCAGATACGCCATTTTGGACAACAGTCCAGGAAAAAGAAGTTCCTGCAACATTGCTTGTTAAATTTATTCCCGTGGAAGATCCGGTACATAGTGTTTGCGATGCAGGTGAAGCCGTTGCTACAGGTCTTGGATTTACAGAAATGGTCACAAAAATCGGAAGCCCAACACAACTTCCAACAGATGGGGTGACCGTATAAGTTACTGTACCCGTTGATGTACCAGTAGCTACTAATGTTTGTGAGATGGAAGCACCACTGCCAGGAGAAGCACCAGAAGCACCACTTTGAGAGGCGCTCCAATTAAATACAGTTCCGGGAATATTACTCGTTAAAGATATAGACGCTGCGCTTCCTGAGCAAATTGTTTGCGTAGAAGGTACTGCCGTGGCAATAGGATTCGGGTTTACAGTTACTGTTACGGAAATCGGAGAACCTGTACAATTTACTGTAGAAGGAGTAACTGTATATACCACAGTGCCGGGTGAATTTCCAGTGGCGACCAACGTTTGAGAGATCGTAGATCCTGATCCGGGAGCGGCACCAGAGGCACCAGATTGACTTACTGTCCAGCTATATGAGGTTACCGAAACGTTGCTCGATAAGCCAATTGAAGTTGTGCCACCAGAACAAATTATTTGAGTGGAAGGACTCGCTGTAGCATTAGGAATAGGGTTAACAACAACAGTTACATAAATCGGATTTCCTACACAGCCTCCAGAACTCGGTGTGACCGTATAAACGACAGTACCTGTTGAAGGTCCTGTGGTTGCTAATGTTTGGGAGATTGTTGCACCATTTCCAGAACTAGCGCCAGATACTCCTGATGGTGATGCCGTCCAAGTATAAGAGGAGGCACCACTTAAATTGATAGTTGCGGTATTCCCAGAGCATATTGATTGACTAGAAGGAGAAGCACTTGCGACCGGAGCCGAATTAACCGTAACTGTAATACCCGCACAAGAAGTAGTGTTACATGTTCCTGAAGCCAGCACATAATAATTGGTAGATGAGGACGGAGATACATTGATTGAATTTCCTGTTCCTATAAAAGTACCTCCACAAGCCCCAGAATACCATAAGAAGGAAGCCCCTATCCCAAGTGAACCGCCATTTTGTGTTAATGTAGTAGTACCACCACAGGTAGGATTGGGACTCGCTGAAATTGAAGATGGTGCTGAAGAAGAAGCACCAGCAATAACTGTAACAGAAGCACAACCAGTGGTATTACACGTACCAGCCGCCCTTACAAAATAAGCTGTAGTTGTACCCGGTGATACATTAATGGATGAACCTGATCCCACATAACTTCCACCACAACCACCCGCATACCAATCCCAATTAGCACCCGTTCCAAGAGAACCACCTATCACACTCAGTGTGGCAGTTCCACCACCACATAATGGATTAGGACTTGCCGAGGCTGCTGCAGGAGCGGAAGAATATGAATTAACGTAAACAGTAACAGCCGCACAGTTGGTAGTATTGCAGTTTCCTTGAGCATTTACAAAATAAGTAGTTGTAGAACCGGGTGCTACATTGATAGAAGAACCACTACCAACATAGCTGCCACCACAACTACCAGCATACCAGTTCCAGGAAGCACCTGTTCCCAAAGAACCACCTCCTACACTTAATGTTGTTGCGCCACCACAGGTTGGATTAGGGCTTGCAGTTGCATAGGATGGATCACTGGATTGTATACAGGAAGGAGTATAGGTAAAATCAATATCTGCACTGGAAACACATACTGCATCTTCGTCCTGACCAATTCCGGACAGATAAAGCTGAACACTATTTGTTCCACCATAATTATAACCGGGTATTTCTCCCGAAAAACAATATGTCTGCGGCCAGCAGTTTCCACACCAGCAATCTCCTATAGGTGGTAAACACTGTATTGTAACCCCGTTTATTGCAACACATAACATATTATATCCGCAATCGGCTTTGTAAACTGTTACGCAAGCACCAGTCATTGTATTACCGCCAGGAATAGGATCACCAAAATTTCTTATACCATTATTCCAATTACCGCTTCCTGACCAAGGAGGATTACAGGAATATGATGATCCACCACAGATAGTACACCAACCAGAACTCCAATAAACAGAAGTAGAAGCAGATTGTGAAACCCCAGCATTAGGACATAACAAAGCAAACATCAGAAACAATCCAACCAGGATGGTCTTTGGTTTACGTGAAACACACTCTAATTGCTGAGTAAGTTTTTTAATCATTTTTTTTCTACCCTATAATGTACGTTATAAAATTTAATTAGTATGAACCTTATTTTACTGCAATAACTTCCAGATGATATACGGCATATTCACTAAAATTGTTTGGATTATCTACATAATCTTTTAATTTAATAATACATTCTATAAATAATTCGCTTAAGCAATCCCCTTTAATATCCTGATTAGCGGCTAATGTTAATGCTTTTTTATCCGCAGCACCTTCTTTTCTTATCCATTTATGCTCGTTCGTTTGGATTGCATCAAACCATTTTATTGCAACGGGGTATTCATTATGGTTAACAAACCTAACATATACCACATCCTCCCCTTTGCATTTATTTGACTGAGCGAATGCTTCCACACCTTTTATTTTGGTATGACCCGCAATGTCAAGCTTTAAAAGCTGCCAGTCAGAAATGGTTTGAGCGGTTGATTCTTTAATAAACGATAGAACCAACACAAAAACAGCTATCAACAAATTTATCTTTTTCATAACCAATCAGATATACAAAAATTAAACACTATTTTTTTAACATTCAAACCTGTACTCATATTAAATCAATAAAGGCAATCTAGCGGATTAAATTGAAGTATCCTTTTTCGGAATACACCTTTCCATCTATTCCTTTTGCTGTGATCATGTAATAATATGTACCATTAGAAGCCTTAATACCACTTGCAGTACGGCCATTCCACCCACCATTGGTTGTATGCCATTCGTATTCCTTTTGTCCCCAACGATTGAATACTTCACCATTTAGCTCCGTTAAGCCTATACCCTGAACAGTGAATATATCATTAACGTTATCATCATTAGGTGTAAATATATTTGGTATAATAAATACGGAGTTCAGATACACATCAACTGTAGAACATGCTGTATCTATACAACCGGTAGCGCTTATTGCAGTAAGACAAACAGTGGATTGTCCCAGAGGCAAATAAACGTATGACGGGTTCATTACATTTGATGAATCGCCTGTACCAAACTGCCATAAATACGTTGCTGCTCCAATACTGCCATTCGTAAAATTAACTGTTAATGGAGTTTCTCCGGTGAGCGTATCCGCAGTAAACTGAGCTATCACGGGCGGGGTAATGGTTACATTGAATGGTCCCACTGTAATTAAGCATCCATTTGCATCTGTAATATTTAATGTATATGCGCCTGGTACAACATTACTTAAGTCAACACTGGTTCCTACAACCGCTCCCCCTGCATCATGCCATGCATATTGATATGGTGCCTGCCCTGAAGTCATTGTAACACCGGTAATTCCACCAGAAGGACCACCGCAATTTGATGGAATAATTGCAACAGCCGAGGTATTGGCTACAGGTAATAAGTTAACCGTAACAGTTACATTTATTGGTGCTCCAACGCATGCGCCAGCACTAGATGTTATATTATACACAACTACTCCAGGAGTTGTGCCGGTAATATTTAATGTTTGAGTAATAATAGGACCGGTTCCAGGAGTAGCTCCAGTAGCACCGGTTTGAATTACTGTCCAGCTACAAGCAGTACCCTGTATTGTACTTGACAACGTAATGTTTGTAGTACCTCCAATACATATATTTTGAAAAGGCGGAGTTGCAGTAATGACCGGAGGGCCATTGATAACTACAATTGCTGTTGAAACTGCAGCAAGGCAACTTCCACTGGCCGGAATAGTATTGGTGATCGTATACGTTCCCGGGGCACTGGCCGCAAAATCAATTTCACCAGTATTTGCCTGCACAAACACCAAACCTGAAGGGAGCGCGGTAAATACTCCACCACTAGCTCCCGGTGAAAAAGTAGGGAACAAATTATTAGCATTACCGCAATATGTACCGCCTGTATAACTGAAATCTGCAGATGGTGTTATACTAGCAATGGTCATTTGGATTGAGCTTGTATTAGGACAAGCCCCAGCTGTTGTATAGGTTAATGTGTATGTTCCCAACACACTATTAAACAAATTTATTTCACCTGTTACAGCATTAACGATTAATCCTGCAGGAAGCGCTGAAAAAGCACCTCCGGATAAACCTGTAATTACAGGTACTGGATTAGTTCCAGATGTGCAATATGTTGCAGAAGTATAACTAAAGGATGCATCATCAGAAGGAATTACGATAACTGTGGTTGTTGCACTTACAGCTCCGCACGTACCGCTGACAGGAATAGCATTAGTAACGGTATACGTGCCAGGGGCACTTGCTGCCAAATCAATTTCACCAGTATTAATATGAACAAATGCTAAGCCTGCAGGAGTAGCTGAAAACAAACCAGCACTTGCTCCTGTACTAAAAACCGGCAAAGGATTATTTGCATTCTGACAATAGCTACCACTTGGATACGTGAAAGTTGCTGAAGGGGTAACGTTTCCAATGGTCATGGTGATTGAACTGGTATTCGGGCAAGTTCCGTTTGTTGTATAGGAAAGTGCATAGGCACCTACATTGCTTGCCGACAAGTTAATCTCTCCCGTTGAAGGGTTAACAGACAGTCCCGGAGGAATTACAGAAAAAACACCTCCTGTAAGGCCGGTAATTGCCGGAAACTGATTTACTCCGGAAGTACAATAGGTAGCTGAAGAGTATGCAAAAGAAGCATTATCAGGTGAATTTATGACTATGGTAGTATTCGCACTTACCGGAGCACATGTTCCACTTGCCGGAATGGTGTTGGTAATAATATATGTTCCCGGTGTGCTTGCGGTCATATCAATTTCACCGGTATTAACGTGCGCAAACACAATTCCAACAGGAGTAGCAGAAAAAGTACCAGCACTGGCGCCTGCAGCAAAAGTTGGAAAAGGGTTATTTATATTCTGACAGAAAGGTGTGCCTGCATAACTAAAAGTGGCAGTTGAAGCAACACTATTAATTGTCATTGTTATAGAGTTTGTATTCTGACAAGCTCCATTTGTTGTATAGGTAAGTGTATACACACCCACAACACTTGTAGATAAGGTAATTGCACCTGTTACCGGATTAAGTGTAAGTCCGGAAGGAACTGCAGAAAATATACCTCCAGGTAAGCCTGTTACTGTTGGTGTTTGTGGTGTGCCCGATTGGCAATAAGTTGCTGATGAATATGTAAAAGATGCATCATCAGAAACATTTATTGTAACATTTGATGTTGCACTGATCGCATTGCAGGTGCCACTTGCAGGGATATTATTTGTAATAGTATATACACCAGGAGCACTTGCAGCAAGATCAATTTGACCTGTATTTAAATTAACAAAAGCCAATCCTACTGGTGAAGCAGAGAATATACCAGCACTTGCACCCGGAGCATAAAGCGGAAAAGGATTCACTGCATTCTGGCAATAAGAAGCAGCAGGATAGCTGAATATTGCAGATGGAGTGCTATTTGTTATTGTCATTGTTATTGAACTTGTATTAGGACAAGGTCCATTTGTTGTGTAGGAAAGCGTATATGCCCCCAAAGCACTGGCAGATAAATTTATGGCTCCAGTTGTTGCATTCAGTGATAAACCATTTGGAACTGAAGAAAAAGTGCCTCCCGGCAATCCTGTAATAACAGGCGTTTGAGGAGTTCCTGTTGTACAATAAGTGGCAGAAGAATATAAGAAAGAGGCATCATCACCGAAACTAATAGTGATGGTGGCCGTTGCTGTTGCAGCACCGCATGATCCACTTGCTGGAATATTATTGGTAATTGTATATGTACCTGGAGAACTAGCAGCTAAATCAATCTCCCCGGTATTAACATGTGCAAATACCAAACCTGATGGAGTGGCAGAAAAAATTCCAGCACTTGCATTTACCGCAAAATAAGGGAATGGGTTGCCTTGATTCTGACAAAAAGGAGAACCAATATAACTAAAGCTTGCTGAAGGCGTGCTGTTGGTAATAGTCATTGTAATGGAACTGATATTAGGGCAAGGACCATTTGTTGTATACGAAAGCGTATAAGCGCCCGTGGTACTGGCAGCTAAATTAATTGCTCCCGTAGTGGCATTAATAGATAATCCGGCCGGAACAGCAGAGAATGTACCACCTGCAAGCCCTGTTATTGTTGGTGTTTGTGTTGGGCCTGAAATACAATATGTTGCTGATGGATAAGTAAAGGATGCATCGTCTGAAGGAACTATGGTTACCGAAGTTGTTGCTGTTATAGCCCCACAGCTGCCGCTTGCCGGAATGTGATTGGTAACTATATATGTTCCGGGAGCACTTGCAGATAAATCAATTTCACCAGTATTAATATGTGAGAATACCAAGCCGGCTGGTATGGCCGAATATATACCGGCACTAGCTCCTACATCATAAAGCGGTAAAGGGTTAGCTGCATTCTGACAAAAAGGAGATCCAACGTAGCTAAAATTAGCATTAGGCGATGAACTAATAATAGTCATTGTTATACAGCTGATATTAGGACAAACACCAGCAGTAGCATAACAAAGCGTATATGAAGATAAAGCACTTGCAGCCAAATTAATTGTACCCGTTGATGAATTAATTACCAGGCCTGCCGGAGTTGCAGAAAATATGCCTCCTGGCAAACCCGTTACCGTTGGAGTAGGATTTGTGCCTGACTGACAAAATGTAGCAGATGGGTATGTAAACGAAGCATTGTTTAAAGGATTTACCGTAATGGCTGCATTTACAGGTGCACCCGGACATCCATTAGCTGTAGGAGTAATAGCATATACAGCATTCCCCGGGGCAGACCCAGTGTTTGTAAGTATCTGGGCCAGCATAGCGGCATTAGATCCAAGAAGTCCACCTGTTACGCCAGCCTGAAAAACAGTCCAGGAAAAAGTAGTTCCGGCAACAGCGCCAGATAACCCAATAGAAGTAGTATCTCCAGAACAGATTGTTTGTAATGCAGGTGTTGCAACTGCTGTAGGAGTTGGATTAACAATAACAGGCACTACCACAGGTAACCCAACACAAAGTCCTAGTGTTGGCGTTACTGTATACTTAGCAGTATCTATAGCTATACCTGTTGTTGCTAAAAGCTGAGCAATTGTTGTATCACTAGCAGCAAAAGCGCCTAAAGCAGCAGTTTGCGTAACCGTCCACGCAAAAGTGGTACCTATAAGTGAACTTGTTAAAGCAACAGAAGAAGTATTTCCAGAACAAATAGCCTGGAAAGCAGGTGTAGCAATAACTACAGGAGTTGGATTTACTGTTATTATTTCAATATTGCTGTAAACATCTGCAACACCTCCACAAGAAGATGCCATACGTCTGAACCATCTTGTAGCTGAAAGCCCGGCAGGAGGATCATACGTTAAGCCTGTTTCACCAATAAAGTTATTCCATGTTAGTCCTAAATCGTCACTATACTGCCATTGGTATGTTACATACGCTGACCCGGAAGTTGCATTGGTTAATATAGCTGGATCATCGCCAGCACAGATGGTGCTTGCGCCCCCAATAGAACCAGGCAAAATAGTTTGATAATACCAGTAGTAGCTCCATCTAACGCCATAGGTACCACTACCACAAACTCTCTGGTATGTATTGTAATTCCACTGGCATGGAGGATTAGTATTTATCACGACACTTCCTAGAGTAGTATACCCATTACATTTGTTATCATCCGATCCACAGAGAAACGAATCGTCCTCATACGCATCCATAGAAATAGAAATACTTGAATTATCTAACTGCGTTTGAGGGGCAACCCAGAAATAATTTGTAATTCCAACAAAACCGCAGTTAATATCATCATCACTGGTATTCCAATTATAAGTACCACTTGTAGTAATTGCTCTTATATGCCAAACAGGATCGGGTCCAGACCAGCAATCGGAACAACCAGGTTCTGAATATGATACGTTATCACCATCAATCTCCACCGTAACGTTCTGCGAATATGAACTTACAACAAATAAAAGAAAAAAAGACAGACTTAAAAAGTAAAATTTATTCATCTCAATGCGTATTTTTTTTTGTTTAATGAAGATCTGTTTCCGTATCATGTATATCTGCAACCGGTAATTTTTTTCTGAACTTCTCTACTTCACTTTTAGGAATATTGGTTTTCCAGCAACTAAGAAAAGCTAATTCTTTCAAATTGCCAATTTCTTCCGGAAATGCTTTCAGCGGATTATAATAAACACCGAGGTAATATAAGTGTTCCAGGTTTTTTATTGAGCCCGAAACTGAATTTATCTTATTACCACCAAGATTAATATATGTAATGTCTGTAAGTGTATAGAGTTCTTCAGGAATTTTAGAAATCGAATTATTTGCCAAACACAATTCACCTAAGCGTTTAAGGCCTGCTATTGAAGCGGGAATTTCTGTTAGACCTGCATTGGTAATTTTAAGTTTAACCAAATTTGTCAGGTTCCATAGCTCAACCGGCACTTTACAATTTTTAGCAACCTCTCCAATGGTCACTTCTTTCAAGGAAATAACTTTCTCTATGTCTTTACTGATGCTCTGAAGGGGGTTATTCTGTATCTGGATTACTTCCAACTTGCTACATAAAATTATTTCATTACCTATAGAAGTCAACTGATTTTTGTTGACATGCAATTCCTTTAAATTTTGAAGCTCATTTAAATTTGAAGGCAATTCTTTTATTGTATTCTGAGAAATATCAAGCTCTTCTATGTTCGGAAAAGAAAATACCTGTTCAGGGAATTTAGTAAGGCCGGAGTTACTGAAACGTGCACTTTTATATATTGCAGGGTTCTTAAGAGCTTCTGTGAGATTTGAAGGTGTAACAACCGGACCATACTTTGAGTCAGGTATATAATCACCTGCTTTCAAATCCGAATTAGCTTGTTTTAAATATGATTTATCTTCGGGTTGAGCCATTGCATTCAGGCTGCAACACACGGCTACAATAGCAATTTTTAATCCGGCAAAAAAAGTAAAATTGTTTTTCATGTAATTTTTTATTTCAAATATTAACCTGTTATAAATCCTATCCTGTATTACATACAGTATAGATTCAATAACGGGTAAAAAGGTTGCATCTGTATCTTTTTAACATTGCATTTCCAATGTAATCAAAAACAGACATAAAACTTATGTAATGCGTTCAAAAACAATGTTGTAAAATTAAAAAAAAATATGATATTACAAAGTTAAACGGTATTTTATATCGACTGATCGAAGACTATTGTTGTGAGGGAGGGTTATAATTGTTTATCTTATCAAATAACTGATGCGTATAACCAATTGAAGTAAATTAAGTCTTAAATTTTCTGAATAGAGGGGCGGGCTACGCATAATTAAAAGAGGAGCCAATACTGCAATTACTTTGCTTTTCGTGATACCTTGAACTCTGTTCTACGATTTTTTGCGTGATCTTCTTCACTACACTCAACACCGTCTGCACACTTATTAATCAACTGGCTTTCACCATAACCTTTACCTGTGATGCGATTTGGACTAATTCCTGCTTTCAAAATATATTCAACAGCGGCATCTGCACGTTTTTGAGAAACCTTGTTATTAGTAATCGAGGTTGCATGAGAATCAGTATGGGAGGAAATTTCGATTACCAATACTGTATCCTTTTCCAGGATACCAACTACTTTATCCAAAATTTTTGCAGCCTCCGGCAAAACTTCATACTTACTAGAAGCGTAATATATTTTTTCAACAATTGTAAGGTTCGCTTTAGCTGTGCTTGATTTTAACTGCAAAACCTTTAACCAAGGGTCGTCAACATATACAACACTTAATTTCTTTTTCTCACTTGGCAAAACATTAAATTTGAAGGTTCCTGTTTCGTTTTTTTCTTCTTCCTTAACCAGATTGCCTTTTTCATCCATCAACATTAATTTTTTTGTCAATTTTAACTGCGGATCATTTTCATCCATTGCAAACAATACTTTTTGATCTGCAGGCAAGTTGGTAAATTTAAAAGACCCGTATTTATCCGTTACTGTGGTTTGAATCACTTCTCCTTTTTCATTCACTAAATTAACAATAACATTGGCCATTGGCTTTTTATTATCACCCACAAATTTACCTTTGAAGTCCATCCGTAATTCATTGTCTTCCACTTCCATTAATTTGAGTGTATTTTTATCTGCAGCAAGGAATTCAAATTTGAAGCTTCCTCCTTCACCTGCTGATGCAACCTGCATTTCCTTACCGTTTTTATTGGTAAGAATAATTTTTGTCTTTAGTGTTAACTGTGTATCTGTTTCATCTACCTGTACTAAAAAATTTTGGTCAGGAGGTAAGTTGGTAAACACAAAGGCTCCGAAAGCATTGGTAACTACTGTTTGCACAATTTCTCCTTTTTCATTTAACAAATTAACACGGGTATTAACCAATGGCTTTGTTGAGGTTTCACCGACTAATAGGTTACCAGCAAACGTACCACCTCCAAGAACCACTTCAGGCATAGCATTAGGATCCGCAGGTAAATTCCGGAATACGAATTTTCCACCTTTACCATCAATACCTGTTTCACGAATAAAGTCTGATTTATTATCCAGCAAATAATATTTTTGCTTGGTATTACTCTCATCATTCAATTTCACCATGTATTTCTTTCCAGATTCAAGACCTTCGAATTTAAAAGCGCCCGTTTTATCAGTACTTGAAGTACTTAAAGCTTCGCCATCTTCAGACAAGAGCGATATTCCTCCATTTTTTAAAGGGCCATTAACATTGACTCCCAACACTATTTTTCCAGCAATAACTATTGAATTATCTACTGAAGTAAAACTATAAATATCATCGCTTCCTGAACCTCCCAGTCTATCAGAAGAAAAATACCCCTTATGATTATCATCAGTAAATACGATACCGAAATCATCTGTTGAGGAATTTAAATTGGCTCCAGCATTTTTTACACTTGCGTATTTTCCATTGCTGTTTACTGATGAAAACACATCCAAACCGCCCAAACCAGAATGTCCATCAGATGAAAAAAACAACGTCCCATCTTTATTAATATATGGGAACACTTCTTCACCAAACGTATTTATGTTTTTCCCTAAATTGTTAGGAGCCCCCCAGTTTTCACCCTCTTTTTCGCAAACATAAATATCCATCCCTCCTTCTCCACCCTGTTTATCGCTCGCAAAAAATAACTTTTTTCCGTCAGCTGAAATGCAAGGATGTGCTATAGAATATTCATCACTGTTGTATTGAAAGGGTTTTACTTTTGACCATTTATTATCCTTTAATACAGAAAAATATAATTTCGAGCGGTTTACGAAATTTTTATCGCTTTTATTTAATAAATCCACATGGGTAATAACCATTATATTCTGCTCCGGATTAAAACATACCGGTCCATCCTGAAACTCTGTATTTACAGGCCAAGGGTAAGGCTGCACTTTTTTTGATGCGGATCCCTCCTTCTTAATGTCAGTATAAAATACATGTAAAAGTTCCTGCTTACCCGTTGAAAAATTTTTTCTGTTAGAAACAAATACCAACTGATTTTCAAAAATTACAGGGGAAAACTCGGAAGAAGCAGTATTAATATCTGGAACAAGACTCGCATCAAACATTTTCGCTTTTTTTAAAAGCTTTTTAGCATCCTCACATGATTTAAGTAGAAGTGTACCTTTTTTATCGCCCGGTACTGCTGTGGTGTATTTTTTAAACTGCTCTTTCGCTTCGTCTATTTTATTATTGTTTTTTAAAATCAACCCATAATAGTAATGATTGATGGGAGGAACATTACTTTGCTGCAATAATTTTGAATAATACACTTCAGCCTGCTGGTAATTTTTTGTTATACGGTAAGCATTTGCAACTTTTTCAAGCGCCTCTATATTTGTTTCATTTTTTTGCAAATAACTTTCATAGCCTTTTATCGCCATTGCATATTCCTTAGCCTCATAGTCCTTATTAGCTCTATCAAGCTGGGCAAAGGACGATGCGGTGATTAACAGAAATACAACACAACTGATAAAAAATGATATTCTCATATTAAAGCTACAAATTATGCATAAACACAAATTACGAATGTACTACGGATTACAAAGCTGTTATAACACATAGCATTAAAAATAGCGGGGCGAAAAGAACGGAGGTTTAGAGGATGCTCTAAAATCATAACTTATCATGATTTCGTGGCTGCCACCAAAATTTCTACCTGCTTTATTTATCCCCAATTCATAGGCATAACCCACCTTAAATTTGTCGTTAATACTAAATTGAGTATAAACTGCAACGCCATATCTAGAGCGAAGTGACAGGCCTAACCATAAACGATTTTGGAGTAAAACGCTTAAATTAAGGTCGGCCGAAACCGGTACATTGGCTGCAGTTTTCACCATAGCAGATGGGCTGAATACTAGTTTCTCTGATATTTCCCATGCTTTACCTGCCGTAAGAAACAAATGAGGGGATAGTTTGGCATTATCACCTGTCTGCGCTTCCAAATTTGTTAGTCTTCCATTATACAAGTGAGTTGCACTTGCACCAATGTAAGTGGAGTTAGTATAATAATAAGCACCTGCATCAGCCGTTGGAACTATTATTGATGAAATACCACCGTTATACTTATCAAGTTTGTCCTTATACATATCCTCAGGAAAGGCATAGGAATACTGGTACATTCCAAAACGTAATCCAAATGATAATTTACCATTTTTAATTTTTATGCGATATGCATAAGAACCTAAAGCTCCAAAACTTTTTTTCGGTCCTATCTGATCAGCAATTACACTGAAACCCAGGGCTGCATTTTTTTTTCGTATAGGGCTATGAATTGAAACTGTTTCAGTAGTTGGAGCACCTTCAATGCCTTGCCATTGGCTACGAAAAAAAACTGCGGTGCTTATCGCTTCCTTACTTCCGGCATAGGCAGGGTTAATAGCCAATTGATTAAACATGTACTGACTATATTGAGGGTCCTGCTGGGCAGACAAATAAGACAATTGCCCGAAAAAAAAGAAAAAGAACACAACAGAAATGCATGTACTTAAACTCTTCCAATGGGAAGGCCTGATTGCATATATACTTTGAGTTGATCTTTTCATTTTGAATAAATCGTATAAATTAAATTCTGTTAGCGCGTCAATTCAACCCAACCTTTTTCCAAAACTTTTCCAGAGGCTTCAATTATATAAAAATAGGTTGCGTCAGGCAATGCCCCGCCCCTTTTGTTTGTTCCATCCCACACTTTTGGTGATACGTTACTATAATTATCCACTTTCCATACGATATCGCCCCAGCGGTTAAAAATAGTTACCGTATTTACAGGAATATTTTCGATACCATCAATTTCCCATGTGTCATTGTGATCATCTCCGTTAGGAGTAATACCATGATACACTTTTAACGGAACTTCAATTGGTATTGCCAATGGAATTGCATCATTGGGCTGCTGAAACCCCTGGGTTAACCAATTAACTGGTGAAGAGGATGATGAAGAAGAATCTGAAGTTACAATTACCTCGCCTACGGTATAATCAATGGAGCCCCAACCGGGAATAACTGCGGAACCGCCTGTTGTAGCTAACACGTGCCGTGCAGGAATTGTATCAAAAATCTGTGCTGACACCGTAAAACACGCTGACAACATTAAAAAACATACAATTAATCGTTTGAGTATCTTATTTACCATCGTCTTTTGGACTTGTTCAGTGATATTAAGAATAAATTTACAAAAATCTACCTGACACGATTCAAACAATTATCCATTGAATGCAGTTTTACAGGACTTTTTATCCTTTACCTCCATTTGAATATATGCTAATTACGAAATTACGAATTTATGTTTATAAATCTTATTTTCCGGTAATTTATATTTTCAACCCCTAACTAACAACTGTTTTTCAGGTAGTTACAATCAAACCCAGCTAATTTACAATCCTTCGCTCAATTCTAACCAACGTAATGATTTTTCATCCAGCTGTTTGATAATTGATCCGATTTTCTCTGTCCATTTTATGATATCATCATGATTATCAGTGCTTGAGCTCAACATTTCAGTGGTTTTCAGCTTTTCAGCCTCCAGCTTAGCAATATCTTTTTCAAGCTCTTCAAATTCGAACTTTTCTTTAAAGCTCAATTTTTTTTTAGGAACACTTGAATTTGAAGCATTTTTTTCTGCCATTTGCGCAGGAACAGCTTCGGACACTGCTGTTTTAGCAGCAGTTTGCTGTAGCGCTTTAGCCTCTTTGCCTTGTATTTTATCTTCCTGCTCCTTCCTGTCGCGGTATTCGGTATAATTACCAGGAAAATCACGAACCACACCTGCGCCTTCAAATACAAACAAATGGTCAACCATTTTATCCATAAAATAACGATCGTGGGTTACAACAAGCAAGCAACCCTGAAAACTAGTCAAAAAATCTTCCAACACACTCAATGTAACAATATCCAAATCATTGGTTGGCTCATCCAGAATTAAAAAATTAGGATTAGTTATCAGAATAGTCATTAAATAAAGCCTGCGTCTTTCACCACCGCTCAGCTTAGAAACAAAGCCATACTGTACGTCAGGAGGAAATAAAAACTTAGTTAATAAACCAGAAGCTGATAGCTTTGAACCATCTGCCAATGGGATAAATTCGGCAATATCTTTCATCACATCAATCACACGCTTATCTTCATTCAGCTTCAAGCCCTCTTGTGAATAATATCCAAAGACAATGGTTTCACCTGTAGAAATATTCCCAGTATCAGGCTGTTCAAGCCCCATGATCATATTTAAGAATGTAGATTTACCAACGCCATTTTTACCAATAACCCCAATTTTCTCTCCTTTTTTAAAGATGTAGGAAAAATCATTTACAATTTTTGTTTCACCGAAAGCTTTTTTAATTTTAGTAAATTCTAATATTTTACCACCTATACGTGACATTTGAACGCCCAACACTAACTTGTCTTCGGTTTGTTTGCTAAACGCTTTTTCTTTTACTTCATGAAAAGAATCCACTCTGTATTTAGCCTTAGTACCACGAGCACGGGGCATTTTACGCACCCATTCCAACTCCCGTTTGTATAAATTTTTCGCTTTGTCAATTTCACTGTCTTCCATCATTTCCCGCTCCGCTTTTTTCTCTACAAAATACTGGAAATTACCTCTGTAATGAAACAGTTTACCTGCATCAATTTCTACAATCTCTGTACAAACGCTATCTAAAAAATAACGATCATGAGTAACCAGCAATAGCGTAAGATCCCGTGATACCAGGTAATTCTCCAGCCATTCAATCATTTCCACATCAAGGTGGTTGGTAGGTTCATCCAGAATAAGCAAATGCGGTTCATCAATCAACACTTTAGCTAAAGCAACGCGTTTTTTTTGACCTCCGGAAAGCGTAGAAATCTGCTTATCAAGAAAAGCAATCTTTAAACGCTGTAATATCTCATGCACTTTAGCTTCAAAATCCCAGGCTTCCAGCTTATCCATCTGGGCGCTGCATAGCTCTAACTGATCAGAAGTTTTATCGTTATAGTCATTTTCAAAAGCAAGTAAAGCTGCTTCGTAATCACGAACAGCATTCAGCATGGGATTGTCAGTATTGTAAATAGCTTCAATTACAGTACTGTTAGAATCAAACAGCGGATTCTGATCAAGGTAGGTAACAATAATATCTTTTCGGAATGTAACAGTACCACCATCCGATATTTCTTTGCCTGTAATGATTTTAAGAAGTGTTGATTTACCAGCACCATTTTTTGCAATCAAAGCCATACGCTGGCCCTGGTTGAGTCCAAAACTTATTTTGTCAAATAACACTTTTGATCCGTATGATTTTGAAACGGATTCTACTGATAAATAGTTCAATTTTAAAAAGGATTAAGTAAATAAATTAGGTTATAGACAAACGAATCTGGTTATGGATAAACGAATCCAAACGAATTAACGAAACATTATCTAAAATACAGCAAATGCTGTTTCGCAAATCATTTTATTCCTTGCCGGTAATCCTACTATAAGAGCACGAAGGTACTAAAAATAGTATGAATTCTTTGTTTCATCTGGATTTTAAAAGGAGGAAATTCAGGCATACACTTATAGTTGGTAAGAAAAAATCACAATTGATCTTTTTCTGTATCCTTTGGAATATAGCGATATGTAATAGGAGTAGTGGTTGGAACGTTTCGCGCATCTTCAAACGGATCATAGTCTTCACTTACATCAATCTGCTCATTTTCTTCATCATCACCTAAATCATATTTCCTTTTTGGAGGGCCCTCGTTACGGAAATTATACGCTGTTATTAAACCTGCCAAAGAACCTAATAAATGGGATTCCCAGGACATTCCACTTTTTAAGGGCAAAATGCCCCAAACAGTGCCACCGTATAAGAATACAACAAATAAAGACAATGCGAGCAAACGTGAATCTTTTCTGAATACTCCGCTAAAAAATAAAAAAGTGACAAAACCATATATAATACCGCTAGCACCTATGTGATATGCATTACGACCTATTACCCATACCCATATACCAGTCATCATATATACCCAGAAAAATATTTGAAAGGCAATGGTTCTATAGAAATAGAGAATAACAGTTCCTAAAATCAACAATGGAGTAGAATTGGCCATTAAATGAGAGAAATCCGCATGAAGAAGCGGTGAAACTATAATACCAAATAAACCATGAATTGTTCTGGGAAATAAACCATACCATGATAAATTAACATTCTCAACTACTTCAAATAGCTTTACTCCCCAAAGAATTAATACAAATAAACTGGGATAGAGCAGACTGAAAAATAATTTGGATGTAGTATTACGCATAGTATTTATACTTAACTTGAATGAAAAAGTTATTCTTTTAACTCAATGTTTGTACCAAAAATAAAAAATGACAGAAAGGCATTTATTTGAACTTGAAAATTATTTAATTACTTTTGTTAAACCGCTTTATGAAAAAAATATCTGTGCTTCTTTTACTTGTCATTTTCCTATTCAATACAGTAGGTTATTTCATTGCATTTAAGGCTGTTCAATACCAGGTAAAGAAAGAAATAAAATCAGAAATAAAACAGGGCTTACAATTATCTGAATTTACTGTTATTACTATCGATAAAGACCAATTAAAACAAATTGACTGGGTAGAAAACGGGAAAGAAATGTATTATAAAGGTGAACTATATGACATCGTTAAAAGTTCAGAAAACATAACATCCATTACCTTTCACTGTATTAACGACAAACAGGAGAAAAAATTATTCGCCCATCTTGATGAGCACATTAACAATCATATTGCTTCCAATAAGCCTTTAAAAAACGGAACCTCAAAAAAATTAACCGACCATATAATTAAACTATATTTTAGCTGTGATCCATATCTACAATTGAATCAAATTGCTTCGACCTTAAAACATTACTCATCGATTAATCCAATTTATTTATCTCCACATGTTGATTCCGATTTTATTCCACCGGAATTAGTCTGATTTTTGACAAAAAATATTTAAAATTATTAATTGTTCCACCTGGAATTATTTCTGCTTGTGTTTTTAATATGCACTGCCGACTGAATCCAGCTAAGAGCTTTCTGTACTTTTCGTTCAATATATTGAACGAAAATAAATACTATTTATAACCCTTTTTAAAAACTTATATGAAAAAACTTATATATACCTTAACAGGAGTAATTGCAATGACTTTTGCAAACGCTCAAATAAATACGAGCAATGATACCATGCCTATTAAGCTTATTAACCTTAATGAAGTGGTATTTTCTGCAAACAAGGCAGAAGAAAAAAAATCGGATGTACCTTATACCATTGATATTATAAAGGCAAAAGACCTGGAATTAAACAATTCCCAGACATCCGCTGACATGATTGCCAACACAGGTAATATTATGGTCCAAAAAAGCCAGGGTGGCGCAGGGAGCCCTATAATCAGAGGTTTTGAAGCGAGCCGTGTTTTAATGGTTGTAGATGGTGTACGGCTAAACAATGCTATTTACCGTGCCGGGCACTTGCAGGATATAATAACTGTAGATAACTCCATGCTTGACCGTGCAGAGATTATTTATGGCCCAAGCTCGGTGATGTACGGAAGTGACGCACTTGGCGGTGTAATGCACTTTTACACAAAAAAACCAGAATTCGGAGATGACAAAATGAATTTTAAGCTAAATTCTTACCTACGCTATTCAACTGCCAATAAGGAAAAGTCGGGACACGTGGATTTTAATCTGGGATTTAAAAAGTTGGCTTCCTTAACCAGCATCACTTACAGTGATTTTGATGATTTGCGAACCGGTTATTCCCGCAACCCAAACCCTGATTTTGGGCGTAATTATTATTACGCAGAAAGAAAACCGGACAACAGCGGGGATAGTATGGTTTATAATACTAACCCCAATATTCAAAAAAACAGTGGTTACTCGCAAGTAGACTTTATGGAGAAATTATTGTATAAAGTCAATGAAAATGTAAATATCGGATTGAATGTACAATACTCTACGTCATCCAATATAGACCGTTATGACAGACTACAGGAATATTCAGGCAGCAATTTAAAATATGCCGAATGGTATTACGGTCCGCAGAATCGTATGTTCGCTTCCCTGTACACAACCATAAAATCAACCGGTAAATTTTTTGACAATTTACGAATAACAGCCGCATACCAAAACCAGGATCAATCCCGTATAAACAGAAGATTTAACAACAACAATAAAACCTTTCAAATTGAAGGCGTTCAGGTGTATTCCCTGAATGCTGATTTCAGAAAAAAGGTAAAAGAAAAACACGAATTAAGTTACGGCCTTGAAGCGTTATATAATAACGTTAATTCAACTGCACATTCAGTAAATATTTTAACTGATGTTGAAAAGCCCGCTTCAACACGTTATCCTGATGGGGGCAGCACTATGTCAACAGTTGCGGCATACCTAACACACAGCTGGGAAATCAATGAGAAATTAATTTTCTCTGAGGGTTTACGTTACAGCAACAATACCTTAAAAGCCAATTTTATTGATACGACATTCTACCCTTTCCCATTTAAATCCACTACTCAAAAAAATGGGGCTTTAAATGGAAATTTAGGTTTAATAATCATACCTGAAAAAAATGTACG
This sequence comes from Bacteroidota bacterium, assembly GCA_040387415.1. Lineage (GTDB taxonomy): Bacteria > Bacteroidota > Bacteroidia > 2-12-FULL-35-15 > 2-12-FULL-35-15 > 2-12-FULL-35-15. Next base: position 87,936 of record JAZKDU010000019.1, on the reverse strand, counting down.
TTTCAGCATTTTGGGTTCTACCGGATACCGTTCTCCGAATGTGGATGATATGACGAAGGTATTTGAATCAGTGGGAGGTAACATTGTTATTCCTAATGAAACACTAAAACCTGAATATGCTTATAACATTGAAACAGGATTCGCGGTAACAGCATTTGATTATAAAATAAAATTTGAAGGGAATTATTTTTATACTTTGTTAAAAAATGCAATTGTAACCAAAAACAGTCAGTACGAGGGTAAAGATTCTATTTTTTATAATGGAGCTATGAGCAGGGTTCAATCAGCACAAAACGCAAACGAAGCTTATGTGCAAGGAGCATATGGTGCTATCCTGGCAGATTTGTCAGAAAATGTTTCGTTTAAAACATCTTTAACTTATACAACAGGACAATATCGTCAGGAATTGGATGCTACTTCAAATGATCCGAAGCATGATACTATAGTTCCTTTGGATCATATACCTCCGATGTTTGGTCAAACAAGCTTATTTTTCCACTTCAAAAAATTTGAAGCTGAAGTGTATGCCCGCTATAGTACTCCGAAAGCATTAAAAGATTATAGTCCGAGCGGAGAAGATAATTTAGTTCAGGCTACTCCAAATGGTATGCCGGGCTGGGTTACTTTAAATATTAAAACAGCATATCATATTACTAAACACTTCACAGTTAATTTAGGTATTGAAAATTTATTTGACACCCACTATCGTGTATTTGCATCTGGGATCAGTTCACCGGGAAGAAATATAATGGTGGCTGCGAGATATAAATTTTAGCATAAATAACATTCTGCTTAATTATATTCCAGAATTTATAATACTCCAAAGCCTTCTGATCAAGAGGGCTTTGGAGTTTATAATATCAGCTCTTTTATTGCTTTGGATGATACACTTTAGTGATTAACTGAAAGACAGAAAGCTTATATTGATGAAGACAATAAGCTTTGTAAGATTTTTTTTCATCTTCACTTATTACCTATGGAGTACTGACATTCCTAAATTTAATTATTCAATAATCTCTTATTAACATTGTAATAATGTGATCAGCCTATTTTTGCATCATATATAATACTTATGATGAACTATTTTAAAAACAATCAGGCAGTGGATGCCATTATTTATTTAAAAAACGGAACAAGAAAGTACGGAATGCTTATAAATAACAGCTTGAAAATAACGGATACCTTTCATTTTATTTCCAATACTAACTTCCATCTGTTCCAGAAATCCAACAATCCTGAATTAATTGAAATTTTGCAAGGAAATTCAATTTCAGCAATTGATACTGATCTAAAGTAGCAAATTTTTATTTATAAGGATTAGGTATCCTATTAAGAAAAGCCTCTTTGCTTTTTAATATTTTCATACGCCTGCTGCACTTGCTGAAATTTTTCATGTGCTCCCTTCTGAACATCATCACCAAGAGCAGCAACTTTATCTGGATGGAATTTAACGGCCATTTTACGGTATGCTTTTTTCACTTCCATATCCGAAACGATAGTTTCAATTTCCAGAATTCTATAATCGCTGTGAATATCCTTAAAATACATTGCTTTAAGGGAATTAAAATCCGCAGCGCTTATCCCTAAATAATTAGCAATAGTATGAATTGTATGCAATTCCTTTTCGTCCACATGATCATCTGCTTTTGATATTCCAAAAAGGTAGTGAATGATCTGCAAACGTTCCGAATGCGGCATGTACTGCTTGATCTGAATACATACCTGGTGTAAAGGAATTTCCTGCTTTAAGATCTCCTTTAACACCAACAGCTGCTGTTGAGCGGCATTCTCACCAAACTGCCTTGCTAAAAATTTTCTTACATACTCTAATTCGCTTTTTAATATTTTGCCATCGCTTTTCATCACCGCGGCAGACAGCACCAATAAGCTGGCAGTAAAATCACCAACATGAGGTGCGCCACCTGGTATCTGTGTTTTCTCCGTACTAACCGTAACGCTTGCCGCATCAAATGCCGATCCCAATGCAAAACCTAATATACCTCCCAATGGCCCACCAAATGCCCAGCCTAAGCCCCCACCTAACCATTTACCAAATTGAATTTTTGCCATACCAAATTTTATTTAGAAAGTAAAGGTAACTATATTCAATTAAACTACGAAGTAACTCAGATTAGGTGAATAAAGTTATTAGAATCGAAATGTGGAAATTATAGTTGTAATTTAGCAAATCTATAAACTTTAATCAACAACAATATGAAACCGGATCTATACACCAAAACAGTTTTAACAGTAATAGCGACAGCACTTGTGCTTCTTGTTCTTCAAAACACTATCATTTTTAATGAGGCGAAAGCAGATAAAATAAATTTCAATTCTTTTTCATCCGTTCCAATAAATCCGGATGGTTCTATTAATGTAAAACTGATAAGCGAACAAATGGATGTAAATATAAAAAGCATAGGAGGAAGCAGTGTTTATGGCGCTTTGCCAATGAATTTGAAAGAAATTTCTGGTTCCAGCTTTAATGGGACACTACCTGTTAATTTTAAAGAACTGGGAGGAAATGCCATCAGCTCAAGCGGGTTACCAGTAAATATTGAATCCGTAAACGGGGTAAGCGTTTACAATGCTATTCCGGTAAAGGAGGTAAAATAACTTTCTTATTACACCTCCCTATCAACCGACAACCAACTAACAAACAGATAGTTACCTTTAACTCTTGCGTATTCAGATAATATTCATAAGTTTGCGTTTATATTAACCAAAAACTATTAAAAATGAAAAAAGGAATATTATTTGTTGCAGTCATTGCAGCATTTTCTTTTGCTTCTTGCAAAAAAGACCGCATCTGTAGTTGCACATCTACTTATAACGGTGTAGCGGGTACAACAGCAGATGTTACAACCTATACAAAATCTACAAAAGGCGCGGCAAAAGCAAATTGCTTAAGCTCGACCGAAACGAATGGTAGTGTTACAACTGTAACAACCTGTGATCTTAAATAATTTGCATTATAAGTTCCATTATTTTTAATAAAACAAAAAAGATATGAAAAAAATATTATTATGTGCAGCTGTTATTTCTGCATTTTCTTTTGCTTCCTGCAAAAAAGACCGTACTTGTACTTGTACCGGCACATCTACTTTTACAACAACTACTGTTACTGATTGGGAAACAAGCCCAACCACCACTGCCACTACCTCAAACGGTGGTTCAGGTGGAAGTACTACGATTTATACTGAAGCTAAAAAGAGCGATGCAAAAAAAGCATGCGTTAACACTAGTTCAGAAGATACTGACGTAGATGTTGACAGTGGAACTACTTACAATATGACTTCCGGAAATATTGAAGATTATACCACAACAACTACCACTAAATATGTAACTTCTGGCACATGTGATCTTAAATAAGATACATAAAATCAGATAAAAATAATTTTAACAATATAAAATAAAAACATGAAAAAAGTAATATTTATTGGAATAGTAGCATTAGCTTCGTTTGCTTCCTGCAAAAAAGATCATACTTGTACATGTACGTATGCTGGATCATCTACGCCCACAACAGTAACGTATACAGATTCTAAAAAAGGTGCTGCAAGATCACAATGTTTAAGCTACACAAGAACCACAACTGGTGGTGGAACATCAACAAGAACCTGTACTTTTAAATAGTTTTAATTTCAGTAAAAGCGTCCTATTAAAATAGGGCGCTTTTTTTACGCCTAAATTTTCCCCGCAAATAAATTATGTTGAAAAAGATCTTGTTAGTAGTTTTATGTGCTTTAATTGGCAGTATTTTCATTTTCTCCGGTTATACCAAACTCTATCCCATTGAACCTTTTGAATATACTTTTGTTGATTTGGGTTTTATCAGCTGGCAAATTGCACCTTTTATTGCACGACTTTTAATAGGCCTTGAACTATTTATTGGAATTCTCCTTCTCCTAAATCTTAACCTTCGCAAAATTGCTTATAAGCTTGGAATTGCGACACTTTTAATATTCTGCGTTTATCTTATTCTGCTAATGTTATTTACCGGAAACAAAGGGAACTGTGGCTGCTTTGGCACTACTATACAAATGACTCCTTTGCAGGCTTTGATTAAAAATGGTATTATGCTTGCTATCCTTTTTATTCTATATAAATATCATGAAGGTTGGTCCCTTAATAAAAAATGGACCCTTTTAAATACTTTATTTTTCACCTGCGCATTTACATTGCCTTTTGTCCTTAATCCTGTAGCACTTGATTATTCCGAAGCCTACCTTAATAAAGCGGATGAAAATTTTAAAATTGAATTAGACTCTTTGTATAATAATGCACAATTAAATACTCCTCCCAAAACATTATCCCAAGGCAAGCACATTATTTCCTTTATGAGCCTTACCTGCCCGCATTGCCGAATTGCAGCCAATAAAATCAGAATCATTCACGAAAAGAATCCCGCTATTTCTTTTTACTTCGTGTTAAATGGGGATGAGGAAAATTTGAAACCGTTTTTTGAAACAACGCATACCGAAGACATTCCGTATTGTATTTTATTGGGAAGGAACTTTATCTACCTTGCAGGAACGAGTATGCCTGCTATTTATATGGTAAACAACAGTGTTGTGGAACACGATGTTAATTATATAGATCTTGACCAAGAAGAGATTGAGAAGTGGATGGGAAAATAATATTTGTATCTGGTATTTGTATCTGGTATTAAGATAATTAACGCTTGAAATGGCCGTACTACACTTTACTTGTACATGATAAGATACCAACTACTTAGTACTTGATACCTGATACTTAATACTTGATACCTCTGGTATTTGTATCAGGTATTAAGATAATTAACGCTTGAAATGGCCGTACTACCCTTTACTTGTACATGATAAGATACCAACTACTTAGTACTTGATACCTGATACTTAATACTTTATACCTGATACTTAATACTTAAACCTACCAATTACCGCCAGAACCGCCACCACCGAAACCACCACCACCAAATCCGCCAAAACCTCCTGAAGAACCGCCCCCAAAGCCACCGCCACCAAAACCACCGCTACTTCTTCCCAAGCCTGAACCTAATATAAAACCTGCTGCGCCCATGGTTAAGCCTCCACCGCCTCCACCTCTGCTTGATTTAAAAATAATAAATAAAATAAACAAAACAATAGGAACAACCACTCCGAGGGGAAATCCCTTTTTATTTTTTTTGCCATACGCATCAGAATTATATTCCCCCTTAGCAAGTGCTATCAATACATCCGTTGCTTTATCTAAAGCAGTGAAATACTCCCCTTTTTTAAAATACGGATACATTTCCTTCTCCCGAATTTGTTTGGTTGTTAAATCCGGAATTGCTCCTTCTAAGCCATACCCCACAGCAATGAATAAATTACGCTGTCCCTCACCACCTGTAGGCTTTACCAGGATAACAATACCATTATCGAATTTACCCTGTCCAACCCCCCATTTCTGCCCAAGCTCAGTAGCATAACTCCATGGCTCATCTCCTCCTAAATCATCAACAACCACAATAACAATCTGATTAGATGTTTCATTCGCAAAACTTGAAAGCTTTTGTTCGAGTATTGCCGTTTCTTCAGCAGACAAAAAATCAGGCATTTCTACTGAAAGATTATTTACCAAACGTGGTGGATTCGGACGCTCAGGTATTTCTATAGCCATCCCAGCAAGAGCCGAAAATAAAGTTACAATTAAAATATGGTAGTGTTTTTTAAGCATTCGTTATTTTTTTGAAAAAGGAAATAATCTTAAAATTATTAAATCAAACTTTTAGGTGTTTTCAAGAATTAAAAATTTAGTATTCGGAAGGCTACTATTTATAATCCCCTGCCTCTTTTCAGAGAGGAAAAGTACAAATGGAAACTATTCAGATGAACTGCTTAGCTTCCAAAGGTCATATCATTGCTTAACTCATCAGCGTCATCATGCTGCAGCGGAAAATGTGCTTTTAATTTATCACCAGCCATTTCAATCCCTGTACACAAACCTTCTGTAAATTCTTTCTGTTTGAAATAAGCAAGCATTGTATCTTTTATATGATCCCAAAAATCATGTGGAACTTTCTCATTGATCCCTTTATCACCCAGAATGGCGAATTTATGGTCTTTTACAGCCAGATAAAACAATACACCATTCCTCAATTCTGTAGCATCCATCTTCAACCCGTGAAAAATATTTGCGGCCTTATCCAAAACATCCTCTTTGCATTCGTTATCCACATGAACACGAATTTCCCCGGAAGTATTAAGCTCCGCATCTGCAATGGATTTTTGAATGGCTAGTTTTTGCTCTTCGGTAAAAAAGTCTTTTGCGTTCATTGTTATTAGATTTGAGACGTGAGATATGAGATTTGAGATGAAGTTAACTTAATGAGAGATATGAGTACGATTTCTCAATACCCATATCTCGAATCTCATACCTATTATTTTTTCTCTCTCATGCTTTTAATATCCGGAGCTGTTTCAGCACCTTCTTGTGACTCGAAATATGCTTTTTTATCGAAATCGAAGATTCCTGCCCATATATTACGAGGAAATCTGCGGATATATGTATTAAAGTCCTGCGCCATTTCGTTAAAACGTCTGCGTTCAGTAGCTATACGGTTTTCCATTCCTTCATATTGTGCCTGAAAGTCACGAAATGCACCTACAGCCTGTAATTGTGGATAATTTTCAGCAACAGCCATTAACCGTCCTAATGAAGAGCCGAATGCACCTTGTGCCTTTTCAAATTCAGCCATTTTTTCTGGCGTCAGATTAGTAGGATCAATTTGAATGCTGGTTGCTTTACTTCTAGCTTCCATAACCGCTTGTAAAGTTTCCTTTTCAAAATCAGCAGCACCCTGAACAATTTCAAATAAATTTTTAGTTTTATCCATACGTGCCTGATAAGCAACTTCTACTTGCTGCCACTGAGCCGTAACCCCTTCTTCTTTGGTTACCATGTTGTTGTAAGACCCGCAGCCATTAAACCCGATTAATAAAAATAAACCGGCAATTGCCAATAAAATAATTGTTCCTCTTTTCATTTTGTTGTTTTTAGTTAGTATAAATCTATTCTTGACAAAGCACATACCATTGTTTGGCTTATGTCAGCATGACGTTTTTTGTCAGTACTTAATCAATAAGCTCTACGCTGCGTTTTATGAATTTAGTCAGCTCCTCCCCTTTTAACAAGCCTTGCGAAAGCATTGCCAAATCAGCAGCCTGTTTTGTCAGTTGTTTTTGCTTGTCCTCATTTTTCTCATTCACTATTTTAGTAATAAGCGGATGATTGGTGTTTACAACTAAATTATGCATTTCAGGCATAGAACCATAAAAAGCCATTCCACCACCCATTGCGCTCATATCTTTCATCCTGCGCATAAATTCAGGCTTGGTAATCAGCATTGGAGCGTCTTTCTCACTTAGGCTTTCAAATACTACACTAAATTTTTCTTTTGGAACAATTCCTTCAACAATTGGCTGCAACTGTTTCTTCTCTTCTTCAGATAGTTTTGATGGTTGCACTTCCTCTTTATTGATCAGCTTGTCAATAGTATCAGAATCCACACGAACAAATGAAGTATCCGTTAATTTAGACTCCAGCTGATTGATATAGTGTGAATCAATAGGGCTATCAAAGATCAACACATCATAACCACGATCTTTGGCTGTTTCAATAAAACTGTGCTGCTCTTCAGTATTGGTAGTGTACAGATAAATAATTCGTTTATCCTTATTGGTCTGCGTTGGTTTTACTTTTTCAGCATACTCTTCTAAGGTAGCGTAAGTACCGTCAGCACTTTTCAGCAAAGCAAATTTCTGAGCTTTTTCATAAAACTTCTCTTCAGAAAGCATTCCGTATTGTACAAATATTTTAATGTCTTCCCATTTGCTTTCAAAGTCTTTACGGTCCTTTTTAAACAATTCTTCCAGTTTATCCGCTACTTTTTTAGTGATGTGACCCGATATTTTTTTCACACTTGCATCACTTTGCAAATAGCTGCGGCTTACATTTAATGGAATATCCGGAGAATCAATTACACCGCGTAACAGCGTTAAAAAATCAGGAACAATGTTTTCTACCGAATCAGTAACAAACACCTGGTTACTGTACAATTGAATTTTATCCTTTTGTTGTGCCTCAAATGATTTTTTTATTCTTGGAAAATATAAAATACCGGTAAGGTTAAATGGATAATCCACGTTCAAATGAATATGGAACAAAGGATCCTCAAAATTCATCGGGTATAGTTCACGATAAAATTTTTTGTAATCTTCATCGGTCAAATCCGCTGGCTTTCTTGTCCATGCCGGGCTAGGATTATTTATAATATTATCTATCTCTACTTCGGTTTCTTTATCGTCTTCTTTCTTTTTTTCTTTTTTAGTACCGAATTTTATTTCAACAGGTAAAAATTTACAATATTTTGTCAGCAATTCTTCAATACGAGAGTCCTCTAAAAACTCTTCCGAATCATCAGCAATATGCAATACTATATCAGTTCCTCTTTCTGTTTTAGTCGTTTCTTCTATCGTATAGTTTGGACTTCCATCGCATTCCCAACGAACGGGTTTTGAACCATCTTTAAAGGACAAAGAAAATATTTCTACTTTTTTTGCCACCATAAATGCAGAGTAAAAACCTAAACCGAAATGCCCGATAATCGCATTTACCTCAGATGATTTATCTTTGTATTTCTGAACAAACTCTTCAGCACCACTAAATGCAATCTGGGTGATGTATTTCTCCACATCTTCAGCCGTCATACCAATACCATTATCTTTGATAGTAAGCGTTTTGGCTGCTTTATCAATAACTACTTCCACTTTTAAATTACCTAAATCACCTTTTGCTTCACCAATAGAAGAAAGCGTTTTGAGTTTTTGTGTTGCATCTACAGCGTTAGAAACAAGCTCACGTAAAAATATTTCGTGATCGCTGTAAAGGAATTTTTTAATGATTGGGAAAATGTTTTCGGTTTGAACATTAATTTTTCCGGTTTGCATTTTTGTTTTTATTTAGATGGTTAATTATTAATATTAAGCGGACTATTTCTTTCAAACAGCGTGCCAGTGGTTAATGAACTGACAAGATGACAACAGTTAAAATAAATTTGCTTTCTGATCACAAATATACTATGTTTACATAACAATCTATTGAGTCATGAAATATATACTACTCTTTATCTGTGGAATAACCTTTTCTTCCACTACACTTTTATCTCAAAACAACCAATGGAAAGTATATAATACTTCCAATAGCGGACTTCCTATCAATAATGCACAGGTAATAGAACAAGACCTTAGTGGAAATATTTGGATCGGTACGCGCGGTGGCCTGACAAAATTTGATGGAACCACCTGGGTTTCCTGGACACCTTTAAATTCAAACATAAAAGATGATATGGTAACTTCAATTGTTTTTGATGGAACTACCATATGGATTGGGTATGCATTCCTTGGCATGGCGAAATTTGATGGAATAACATTTACTCATTACAATTTAAGTGCAATATTAAATATCCCATCCTATCAAGGATTAGGACAGGTTAGGGGTATGGATTTTGATAATAACCATAATTTATGGATTGCTACTTACAACGGCCTTTTAAAATTCGATGGTATTAATTTTACGCGTTACCATACAGGAAACGGTTTAATCGGCCCAAACAACAGGGTATGGTCAGTAAAGTGTGACAGGTCTACAAGCAATATAGTTTGGGTGGGTACTTTCGATGCCGGATTATTAAAATTTGATGGTACTAATTTTACACAATATTTTTTTTATGATCCCAGTTTTCCATTTTTGGGAGGCTTGCAGCAAGTAAACAGAATAATTTTTGATCAGGAAGGTGATATATGGGTTACTGGTTATGGTGTTATTGAATTTGACAGAACTACCATGCAGCAAAAAACAGTTTATACCAGTAATAATGGGTTAGGTGATCCGCTGGTGTGGGGGATCGCTTTTGATCATACTGGTAAATTATGGATCGGCAGTGATTGTCTGGATGGAGTTTTCTGCCTTGACAACGGCACCTGGATTACTTACAATGAAACGAACTCAGGCTTTCCTGATGACATTTGTTATACTGTTATGAATATTCATGTAGATGCTTTTAATAACGTATGGATGGCTCACAGTTCAAAAGGTATTGTTGTATATAATGAAGCCGGTAATGTAGGAATAGATGAAGGCACCCGCCCTAAACTTGAGCTAAACATGTTTCCAAACCCAGCTAATGATAAAATTGCCTTTCATAAAAAAACGTCAGAAATTACGAAATTAGAAGTATTTGATTACACAGGTAAACTGGTAAAAGCTGCATTTAATTACAAAAATGAAAATGAAGTAGAAATGGATATCAGTGCTTTGTCTTCAGGAATTTATATCTGTAAGCTTATATCAGGCTCATCGGTTCAATCTGGAAAGTTTGTAAAAAAATAAAAACATCCACTATTTATAGTATTTTCTTAAATCATTTCCAATATCTTTTCGATAATATTTATCTTTATACTGAATACATTCAGCGTTGGCAAACGACTTTTTTAAAGCCTCCTCCATTGTATTACCATACGATGTAATTGCCATTACACGGCCTCCATTTGTCAAGGTTTTACCCTCAAGGTCAGATGTAGTTCCTGCGTGAAACACCATGCTTCCTTCCACTGATTCCAAACCTGTTATCTCATCTCCTCTTTTATACTCTTCAGGGTATCCCCCCGCTACAAGCATTACGGTTGTAGCAAAACGGTTATCCAGTTCGAAAGTTTTCTGATCCAGTGTTCCATTAGCTACTCCTTCAAAAAGATCCAATAAATCAGATTTAATACGGGGAATAACCACTTCTGTTTCCGGATCTCCCATCCGCACATTATACTCAATCACGTGCGGCTCACCGTTCATATTCATTAACCCGATAAAAATAAAGCCTTTATACGTAATTCCTTCCTGTTTTAATCCATTAATAGTAGGTATAATAACACGTTCTTCTACTTTTTTAATGAATGCTTCATCTGCAAATGGAACAGGTGATATAGCACCCATCCCACCAGTATTTAAACCCTTATCACCTTCTCCAATGCGTTTATAATCCTTGGCAGAAGGTAATATTTTATATGAATTCCCGTCCGTTAAAACAAATACCGACAGCTCTATACCTTCCAAAAACTCTTCAATCACTACCTTTGCTGAAGCATTACCAAATTTAGCATTGGCAAGCATTTCAGAAAGCTCCATTTTCGCGTCTTCTAATGTTGTTGGGATGACAACTCCTTTACCACCTGCCAAACCATCCGCTTTTAATACATATGGTGGCTGAAGCGTCTCCAAAAATTTCAAACCCTCCTGAAGCGTATCTTTTGTAAATGTTTCGTAACGTGCGGTTGGTATCTTATGACGCATCATAAACCGTTTTGAAAAATCTTTACTTCCTTCGAGCTGTGCGCCATTTTTATCAGGGCCTATTACCGGAATATTTTTCAGTTGTTCATCAGTCACAAAAAAATCATAAATACCTTTTACTAAAGGATCTTCGGGACCAACCACAACCATATTAATATCCTTTTCTAAAACCAGTTTTTTCACTGCATCAAAGTCAGTTACTGAAATAGGCACGTTAGTACCAAAGCCAGAAGTACCTGCATTTCCAGGCGCTATATAAATTTTTTTTATTTTTTCACTCTTTGCTAATTTCCATGCAAATGCATGTTCACGTCCACCTGAACCAAGAATTAAAATATTCATCGCTATTTTTTTTACAAAGAAACGAAAAATGATCGGTTACCGATAAACCAATCATTACGAATTTATGAAACACTCAAATTCGTATCTTCGCACTAAAGCTGTTAACAATATACTATTGAACAGGCATAATTAATGAAAAAAGCCATTGTTTCTGTAATAAATGATTTAAGTACCGATCAACGGGTGCATAAGACCTGCATTACATTGCACAAACTGGGATATCATGTAACTCTGGTAGGACGCAAACAACTTAAAAGTCTTCCGCTTACGGGCCGCGACTATTCTACCAAGCGAATGTTTTTATTATTCGAAAAAGGGCCGTTATTTTATGCAGAATACCAGGTACGTTTGTTTATCTTTTTATTGTTCCACAAAAGCGATTTACTAGTTTCAAATGACCTTGATACACTTTTGCCCAACTATTTAATTTCTAAATTAAAATCCAATCATTTAGTTTACGATACGCATGAATTATTTTGTGAAGTTCCGGAATTACAGAATAATCCGACAAAAAAAAAGATATGGAAACGTATCGAGCAATGGATATTCCCTAGATTAAAATATGTTTTTACCGTCAATTCTTCCATTGCTAAAATATATAGTGAAGAATATAAGGTATCCTTAAAAGTGGTAAGAAACATACCACTTTTAGCTACACGAACAACCATACCAATAAAGAGCAGAGAAGATTTAAACCTACCATTAGACAAAAAAATAATTGTATTACAGGGAGCCGGAATTAATATTGACAGAGGCGCTGAAGAAGCTGTACAAGCAATGCATTACATACAAAACGCTGTATTACTCATTATTGGAAGCGGAGATGTAATGGATAAGTTACAACAGATGGTACATGATTTAGAGCTAAGTGATAAAGTGAAATTTATTGGTAAAATCCCTTTTGAAAAACTAATTCAATATACACAACTTGCCGATATAGGTTTAACCCTGGATAAAGATACCAATATCAATTACCGGTATAGCCTGCCTAATAAACTTTTCGATTATATACATGCGGGGGTGCCTGTTTTGTCCTCTAACCTGGTTGAAATACAAAATATTATAACTAAATATTCTATTGGCGATTGTATTGAAAATCACGATCCACGACATATTGCAGATAAACTTAATTATATTCTGCATGATTCCAAAACGCTTGAAATATGGAAAAAAAACAGTAAAATTGCTGCCACAGAATTAAACTGGGAAAATGAAGAGCAGCAACTGGTTGCTGTTTATCAGAAATTTTTATAACACTATTTTAATTGAATTCGAAACACCTTCATATAATTTCTTTTGATGTACCCTATCCTGCCAATTATGGCGGGGTAATTGATGTGTTTTACAAAATAAAAGCATTGCATGAACAGGGAATTAAAATCCACTTGCATTGCTTCGAATATGGCCGCGCTGAAGCACCTGAATTAGAAGGATTTTGCGAAAAAGTATATTACTACAAACGTAAAATGAATAAGATACAACTGGTCAATAAATTACCATTTGTAGTTATAACACGCGCTTCCGATGATTTAATGAGAAATTTATTAGCAGACGAATATCCTGTTTTATTTGAAGGCTTGCACTGTTGTTATCATTTAAATGATGAACGGCTCAAAGGACGTTTGTTAATTGTGCGAACCCATAATATTGAGCATGATTATTATAAAAATTTAGAAAAAGTAGAGAAATCATTTTTTAAAAAAATCTACTTTAAAATGGAAGCAAAAAAGCTGGAAAGCTTTGAAGGAATATTACACAAAGCCCGTTACGTTGCCGCTATTTCAAATGCTGATGTTGCACAATTATCCGAACGTTATAAAAATGTTCATCACATCACCGCATTTCATCCACATGAAAAAGTAAACATACAGGAAGGAAAAGGTAAGTTTTGTTTATATCATGGCAATTTAGAAGTAGGTGAAAATAATGAAGCTGCGCTTTATCTGGTAAATGAAATATTCTCCAGCATACAAACCCCTCTGATTATAGCCGGCCGTGAACCTTCTGCTGAGCTGTATGCGGCTGTTTCAAAACATTCTCATATACAATTAAAGGGCAATATCAGCACGCAGGAAATAGATCAACTCATTAAAGAAGCTCAAATAAATGTATTACCTACTTTCCAGGCTACCGGAATAAAATTAAAATTACTGGCCGCACTCTTCAATGGGCGACATTGTGTTGTTAACACTCCAATGGTTGCAAACACTGGATTGGAGCCTTTCTGCTCAGTAATTGATACTTCGGCTGAAATGACAAAAGAAATTAACCGTTTATTTGAAACACCTTTTGATCCAGCAAATAAGCAAAAGCGTGAGCTTATTCTTTTTGAAAATTTTTCGAATGCAACAAATGTAAAAAAACTGATTGCACTTTTACAAAGCCCACATCTTAAATCAAGCTCTGCCCCAGATTTAAACTTACATTAAAAAGGCATGGCTTTCTGCTGTCCAGAAAGCCATGCATCAATGCATATTATTATTTTCTTAATAAGTTTTTTAAAGATTGAATTAATTGGATATAATAATCTTTTTCTTTGCCATATTGCTATTTTTGTTTTTTAAAAGCTATTCAATAGTTGCACATATGACAAAATATTTTCTTTCATTTAGTGTATTTTAAAGAATTAGTGTGTTATAACATATATGAACCATATAGACATTATACTTTGTATACCTTTAGTTTGGGGTTTATATAAAGGTTTTACAAAAGGCCTTATTATAGAAGCTGCCTCCTTAATAGCCTTTGGACTTGGCGTATGGGGTGGTATCAAATTCTCGGATAGCAGCGCAATTAAAATACGTGATTGGTTTAACTGGCAATCTCCTTATCTCCCAATTGTTTCTTTCGCAGTTACTTTTCTACTTATTGTAATTTCAGTATATTTTATCGCAAAGCTTGTACAGCGAATGGTTGAAGGCATGGCATTAAGTGCTGTTAATAAAATTGGAGGAGCTGTTTTTGGTGTTTTGAAATTTGCGCTGGTAATGAGCGTGATGATTTTTATGGCGGATGCGGTAGAAAAAAGCTATCCTCTAATCTCATTTAAAACTAAAGAGGAGTCATTGTTATATAAGCCTGTGGGAAAGATTGCTCCAATGCTTATTCCCGCCTTAAATGACAGCAAAATACGTGAATTGATTCCTAAACAGGAAGATATGGATGTGGATGTTAAGATTGATTTGAAAAACAAAAAAGTGGGGCAGGAATAATACATTTATGAACCTAAACACCCTTTCTAAAAAAAAGAGTCAATGACGGAATTAAGATAAAAGAAATAACTAAGTAACTTTTAAATTTCTGTTTCAAAAGTCCGAGAACCAAACTAAGAATTTACTACAACCTCACCCACCAAGCATCGCACTTGTTTTTGGCCTCATACTTTTCTACCTCGTTTTGTATTTTTGTTCCATCCATACACGGTATCGCCAAATAATAATATTTACCCTTGCGGGATTTCACTACATCTGCATAATTCAATTTGTGAAAAATTTTATTTTGTTGGGCTAATTTTTGATTTGCATATACGGCAATAACAATATAATAGTGCTTTGTCTCCGTTATTTTTGAAAGTGCACTATCATTCACCTTTAACACATCGTTACCTGATTGTGTTTGATTTTCGTTTAAGGTCATTGCCAAACGGTCAACAACCTTAATCAAAGAATCGGCCTTGACAACGTTTTCTTCCTGTTGCATGTGCGTGATATCGTTTGCCGCCTTGTCAACACGTTTTAGCAGCGAATCAATCCGGGCTTTATTTCTCTGAGAAAGCTCTTGATCCGTTTGTGCAAAAATACTAAAAGGGATAAACAACAATAGGATCAAAAATTTCATTATTTATTCTTTATGGAGTTTTCTATTTGTTGAATTTTTCCTTCTATAAGAATTAATTTCTTTTCCAATGTTTCGGGATCCTCCGAAGAGAAGCTGCTGTTGGATATTTGTTTTAATTCGTTCCGAAGTACATCTAACTGAACTTTTAAATCTGCTTTTGAAACATTTGCATCAGCGGCCGTTAATTCATTTAATTTATCAATGATCGAATTTAAACGATTGGTGTAGCCACTCAAATCAACGTTCGTTTTTTTATCTCCCAACAAGCCATTTTGATTTTTATCAACACTTGAGTTGTCTAAAGATACATTCTTTTGACTTTTATTCGAAATTCCAATTTTAAGAAGAACTTCATGTGTTCCATTTGACAAATTTTTCATTAAATTATTCGATGCCATA
The DNA here is from genome assembly GCA_040387415.1 of Bacteroidota bacterium. Classification (GTDB taxonomy): domain Bacteria; phylum Bacteroidota; class Bacteroidia; order 2-12-FULL-35-15; family 2-12-FULL-35-15; genus 2-12-FULL-35-15. The sequence continues at coordinate 71,988 of JAZKDU010000019.1, read as the reverse complement.
TATCCATAACCAAGCTCAAAAATATTAAATTTCACACCTAATGCAAGATTAAAAGCGGAATTTGTTTGATAGCCCAATTGTGTCCATACCAAATTTTTATAATCTCCTTTCACCTGAACTCCTCCATAGTTTTTCACTACAGGTAAGTTAAAGTAAAACAATTCAGGAGTAACAGAGATATCATTATTCAGCTCAAATTTATAATTTGTTATAAAAACAGTAGTAGGACTGATTTTCTGCGAACTTTCTAATAGTTGTGGCGCACTAACGGAAAATTCAAAAGCTTTAAAATCATAGATCAAACCAGCTCCCGTAGAAAATGAGTTCGATTTCAAATTAGAGGTTTCCAATGCAGGATCAGAAAGGTCCAATTGATCATAATTATTAATTTTTGCTTTATTAATTGATTTGCTGGTTAATCCCGCTGACAAACCAAAGTAGACATTTTGATTATCATTTACCTTTACTTTATATCCGTACGTAGCATCTGCTTTTAAAACCTGGAATGCTCCACGATTATCAGAAATAACTCGCGCCCCCAATCCTTGATTATCTCCCAACAGGCCATTAATTCCCAACATTGAATTATTTGAGGACAATCCGGATCTTTGTCGAACATTTAAAATAGCTGATAGCTTATCTCCTTTTGCGCAAAATGCCGGGTTAATATTAAACTTATTGTACAAAAATGAATAGTAGTCCATTGATAAATCCTGCGCATTTGAATTAAGCGCTGACACTACTATTAATCCAACTATTATTTTATTAAAAAATTTCATGTGTAAATAATTTATTTTTTCGTAATCGTTGTTTCTTTAAAATGATATTTATCAAGCTTATTTTACCACCGTAATGATTCCTTTATAAAGTCTACCCGTATTCGAATTCGCGAATACATAATAGTAATTACCATTTGGAAGTGCACTCCCGTTCAAATAGGCATCCCACTCATTCTGATAATTAGAATCTGTTTTGTAAACAACTTGTCCATTTTGATCAGCAATTTTCAAACTAAAATCACTGTACAAATCAACATTTGTAATTTGCCAAAAATCGTTTATACCGTCCTTATTCGGAGAGACGAAATCCACTGAAGGAAAAAATCCATTTTCTTCAATAGCATCTAAAACACTTATTTTAATTAATGCAGTGTCGGCACGGGAAGGTATTCCATCATCTTTTGTAACAACAAGTATTCTATATTCTTTCTGAACTTCATAATCAACAGTACCTATAATATGAAGTGCGCCACTCACAGAGTCTATTCCAAAAGGAACAGCGGAACTTATGATACTAAAGTGCTGCGTCTGATTGTTATCCAATTCTGTAACAGTTATAGTACCAAAGTTATTCCCAATAAGTGCTGCTTCCGAAACGGTGTAATCCGCAATATCAATTTCAGGTTGTTCGTTAACATCACTCACAAAAATGGTAAATGGCATTTCATAAAAACCACCTGAAACATCAGTTGTTCTGATTCGTACATTGTAAGTATTCTTCACTTCAAAATTGGCTGAGCTAATCAAAACTAATTTATCACCTACGATTCCAAATGCCATATTATCAGCATCTCCGGAACCCACTACTAGCGTGTAAACAAAATTGCTACCACCTTCCTGATCAGTAGTACTAAGTACACAAACAACACTTGAATCAGCAGTATTCTCAGGGATTGTATCTTTTGAGAGTGTAATCAGAGTAGGAATTTCGTTAGCATCAAGTACAGATACAACATAACTTGTTTCTATGTACAAGCCTCCATTGTCGGTAGTTCTAACTCTGATGCTGTATTGATTTTGCTGCTCGTAATTAAATATAATAGCACTCAACAATTGATTATTCGAAATAGTAAATGAAGCATTATTGGCTGAACCCGCCCCGCTAACTAAACTATAGGTGGCAGTATCCAATGTATCAATATCTGTTGTGGTAAATGATCCCACAGTAGCACCTGCAGATACGTTTTCAAAAATTTCAAGAACTGAAGAATTTAAAGCACTAGGTACTTCATTTGTATCCGTAACATAAACCGTAAATTGTTTTACAAATGACAGACCAGCAATATCTGTAGACTTTATACTTAACGTGAATACATTTTTCGTTTCAAAATCAAATGATTGTGTCGCAAATAATTTCCCAGTAGTTAAAAGTGTAAAATCCGCATTGTCATTCAAAATTGAGTTATCAAAGGTATAAACAAAACTATCCCAGGTATCCTGGTCAGTTGTTGTGAAATCACCTATATAAAAATTGGAACCTGCATTTTCCGTTAATGTATCATTCGATACGGAAATATTAGCAGGCTTGTCATTTATATCAGAAACGCCAATTGTAAATGCTTTTTCAAATGATTGACCTAAGCCATTAGTCGAGCTTATCCGAACCGAATATGAATTAAGTAATTCAAAATCTGCAGTATCAATAAAGCTAAGCTGAGCACCATTAACCGCAAACAATGCATTGTCGGTTGAACCAGTACCACTAACTAAATTATAAACAAACACCCCTCCATTGTCTTGTGAAACACTTGACAAAACACCAACCTGAATACCGCTTACACCGTTTTCATTGACTGAATTGCTGCTTAAGAGTATATTTTGTACAGTATCAATTTCATCCAGAACATTAATTACAATTGGCTTTTCAAAAGACATACCATTCAACAATGTAGTTTTTACACGAATATTGTAAAAGTTTTTTGTTTCAAAATCAAACACGCCCTGCGAATAAATGGAATCATTGCTTACCATAAAGCTGCTGTTATTCGCACTTCCTGTCCCCGCTACTAATGAATATACATATACATTCGGACCAGGAGAATTGGCATCAACAGTTGTTAATTTTCCAACAAATGTTTTGAAGGCTGCATTTTCAGAAACAGTTGCATTACTGATCATCATATCAGTAGGCGCATCCAGAGTATCTTTAATTAATATAGTAAATGACTTTGTAAAAAACAGACCAGCAGAATCAGTAGTTGTTATGTAAACGACATAACTGTTTTTGGTTTCAAAATCAAATAACTGGTCAGCTATTAAGGTATCATTAGAGATTGCAAAGCTTGTATTGTTATTCGTGCCAATATTTGCAAACGTATAAGTGAACACATCATTTACGTCCTGATCAATGGTAGAAAGCTTTGCCACAAACTGATTTGCCGGTTCATTTTCAAAAACCTTATTATTGCTTAAAAGTAAATTTGTTGGGTTATCATTCACATCTTTCACAAGAATTGTAAAAACTTTTTCAAAAAACAATCCTCCTAAATCCGTTACACGGCAACGTATCGAGTAAGTATTTTTTACTTCGTAATTAGCTGTACCAACAAAATTTAAATTAGTGCCACTTATTGAAAAACTACCATTGTCAACATTCCCAATACCGGAAACTAATGAATACGTAAATGTTTCATTTGCATCTACGTCTAATGCTAAAAAAGATCCTACTGCAGGATTCAACACATTCTCAAAAACACTTGTATCAGATAGCATGATTGCCGTAGGTGCATCATTCACATTTACTACTTGAAGAATGCATTCTTTTTCGAAATAGCACCCATTATTATCAGTTACCCTCAAACGCACAAGTAAAGTATCCTGAATACTATAATTAACAAGGGCATTTAGCACCAATTGATTTCCGGTGATTTGGAATTTAGAATTATCAGCTGACCCGTTTCCTGCAACTAATGTATAAGAGTGCGTGTCTGCCAAATCTGAATCAATGGTACTTACTGTTGAAACACTAGTTCCAACAGTAGTATTTTCAGGAATGATTGAATTGGATAATGACAATGCCGTTGGGGCATCATTATTTCTAACATTAAACGGACTATTATTGGTACCCAAACTTGAGTTATCCGAAAATAAAATACTAACCTTGCAATTATAAATTGAATCGGTAGCAACATCGTAATATTTTAGTAATACAGTTTCCCCAGCTACACTGTTGCTGTTAATTAATAAATAAGCTAAATGCTTTCCGTTTACTATACTATTTGTATAAGCAACACCGCGGCAACTACCATTCACAAAAGCACCTAACATGTTGGAATTATTGGACAGCTCCTGGCAATTAACACTCACCAGAGCTACCACACTCATATTGTATTGAAACTGCCCGGGGTTTACAGTCCATGAAGGAGCTTGTGCAAAAGTAGCTTTGATAATTAGAACAGCTAATACGGCTAATAAATTTTTTTTCATTGTATCAAAATTAGTAACCACAGGTAATCATCAATGACTACCTATGGTTTTAATGTATTTTATTTTAGAATTTAACTGCTTTTAAATAGTGTATTTCGGAGTTGGAACGTATTTCAATTGAATATACACCAGCAGCCATTTTTTCCCTTTCGAAATTGATATTAAATTCTGTTGTCCCCTTATTCACTGAGTTGTAAGAATTTGAATATACAATTTGCCCGGTAACATTACGTATAACAACATTTACATCGCTATTTGTTTTCAGGTTCACCGCCAACACAAGCACATCCTTGAATGGATTTGGTTTAGCAATGACCGATGCTATGCCTCCATCAAATGAATTTACACTTGCAATCGTTTCACAAAAATCTGTTGTGAAAGATGACGATAACTGAATAGGACTAGCAATACCACCTTCTATTCCATTGTTTGTAAAAATGCTGGTATTGTCCAAATCGATTGCTTTTCCGTTTGTTTCATTAATTAACTTATAAGTAACAGTTTCACTATTCAAATTTGAGAATACAGTTAAATAGAACATACCATTCAACGCCTCAGTATTACTGATGCTTGAAACTCCCCTGCATTCAGTTCCTACAAAGGCTCCTAACGTAATATTTTCTGCAATTTGTCCGTTAGCGCAATCCAATTTTGCAATTACACTCATACTGTTCGCAAATTGATTCGCATTCACATTCCATGTAGTAGTATATGTTTGCTCTTGAATTTCTGATGCTTTCGTATACAAACCTGTAATAGGATAAGTAAATGTTGCTGCCGAAGCTGCTTTATACATATATCCTTTATCCGGCTGCATTGTTGCTAAACTTCCAGCCCAGCCCAGTACGTTATCATATACAGCAAACTTTGATTGTCCCTTTATTACATCGCCATTTGTTGGGGTTAAATTACCCAGCGCCTCGGTAACTGACAGATTTCTTAAGGATACGAATCCGATCCAGTTCCAACCTGTGTTGATGGGAATTATGCGTGTTGTAGGGTCAATCTGTTTTCCTTTAAAAATTAATGTATCGGCCGCAGCTACTTTTATACGATAGCTTTTTTCAACTTTAATTCCTTGATTCGCCAATGAACCGGTCCAGTTATTTGTTGTAGAAAAATCAGCAAATGCTGTTTGTCCTTTTACAATATCACCAGTCGTTGCATTAATAGAATTCATAAAGGCATTTATATTTAAGGAATCATTGCAGGCCACATTTACTGAAACCCAATTCCATCCTTGATGCAAAGGAATTGTTCTGTTTAGCTCATCGGATGCTTCAAGGAAAATTGGTGAAGCAAAGGACCCATCAATATTATCCGCACCAAAATTAATGGTAGGTGTAACATCACTATGTTCTTTGGCCTGCGCAGCATTCCAAACTCTAAAAGTTACAACTTCAGGGCTTGTGCTATTGCTATATATATCCAATACAGCAAAATATTTATCGTATTGAGGGTAGTACTGCAAGTTAGTAACACCGCGGCATTCACTGCCCACAAATGCACCTACCTTGTCATCAGGATTTGTACTGATGATCCCATCAATCTTCACCTGACCTATTAGGCCCTGGCTGTATTGAAACTGAGCAGGATCAACTGTCCAGGTTGGTGCCGGAGCTGAAACCTTTAATCTAATCTTTAAATTTTCCGGATAATTAAAATCGGTTGTTAATGCAATATCCTCTTCAAACTCTCCGATATTAACCATTTCATCAATTGTAAAATGGACAATTTTAGTACTGTTCGGAGAAATAACTCCCGAAGTAATATCCGGCTGTAACCAATCAGGGATGTTTCCAATAGTAAATGACTTTAATGCACCACCAGTGTTTACAATAGTTGCATCAAATGTTTTTATTTCAGATACTAATTTGTTGATTGAAAAATCCTGTTCAGCCCACTTCACCTGGTTTTTGTTCATATAAGCAATCCAGGTTTTAGGCGACTGCATTTTATTTCCACGCTGATCGTATGCATTTTTCACAGTAATATCAAGCGTAACATTTTCCAATAGCTCAGGAGATGAGGTTGGAGTAATAATGATCTTGTCATTATTTAACGACCAGGTATAATTCACTGCTTGTATAGGTCGAGGCAGCTTAATAGTTGGCGTTTGAGAAATGAAAGCTGTTCCGTTGAATGGTGTAACGGCTAATGTATTTGCCGAATAATTATTAAACGAAGAAGACAATACAGGCACACCTAAAACTAAAGCATATCCTTCAAAAGGCACAAACGCTTGCAATCCGTATTCATCACCTTTCAACCTATATTGTTTATCACGTTTTATTTGCTCGGCTTTTCTGGACGTATTCCAGAAACGGAATTCATCTATTGTTCCATTAAAATAATTTGCGAAGGTTTCTACACTTGCAACATAATAGCCTTTTGCTCCTAAATACATTTTAGCTCCTCCCATTTGTTCGAAGGAAAGTGCTTGTACAGAGTTTTGCAAATTACCATCAATATAGCACGACAGGTTTGCTGAACGCTGCATTACCAGAGCAAAATGATGCCAGGTACCATCAAAATAATTTGTACTGGTAGCAACAAAGTCCATACCCTTGTGATACACGTGAATATTGCCATTGGCATCTTTCTGAATGTTCCACGACAACAATGAATCAGGTCCTAAACCATCTCCTGTTCCGTTGGAGAAAAGAGTGGCCACTGAACTTTGTGTAGAATTAAACCAAAACTCCAACGTAAAATCCATTTCTTTAAGGATAGGAATAGTGCTGGAAGCAATCTTAATAACATCATCCACCCCATCAAATTGCGCTGCACTGCCATTTGGATTTATCTCCCACGTTGCTCCAACAATATCCGCATTTCGACTTCTGATGTAATCAGTTGCAACCGCACCTTCCGCTTCGTTCATCTTCCAGTTATACAACAATCCACTTGTACTGCGGTTTAAGTCCTTAGTAAAATTTTGTGTGATTTCACCTACGGTTCGCGTCTTGCTCCATAATCTGATATCATGAACATTTCCATTGAGGTAGTTTATATTTCCGGGTAATTCCTTACCGAATACTAATTTTCCGGAACCCGTATAACCACCGTAAATATTTTGGTTCCCTGTGTTTACAATTACTCCGTCAACATACAGTGCTGCCGTTTCTAGATTAAAATTATACACAACTGCGTAATGATGCCACTGGTTAACGGTTCCAATAGCCGAATTAGAGGTGATGGAAGTAGATCCCAATCCAAAAATTAATTTGTTGGACGCATTAAACCCGATATATATGTGTTGTGAGGCATCTGACCCCTGGGATATTACTGTTTGCGCTATACCGGTTGCATTTAACTTCGCCCAGAATTCAAATGTAAAATCACGGCTTTGCAAATTTGCACCAGCGGACACTTCTGCGTAATTACCTGAACCATTAAAATTCAAGCTTTCCGAATGACGCACAGTTGTACCATTTAATACACCGCGTATGTCAAAATTCGGTGAACCTAAACTTCCAATATCAATTGATTCATTAAATTGAATTGAAATGTCATCATTCGGGTCTAAAATTCCATCTCCAGGTGATGGTGTTCCAAATGGATGCGGATTGATTCGATCCATTACACCAGCTAAAATCGGAGATTCAACAGAAGAATAGCTACCATCTTTATTTAAACAATATGATTTTGCTTTAATTTCATAATTGCCATCAGGTATATCTGAAATATCCCACAAATGCTGACTGTATATTTGATTAGAAGGAATTGTATCTTGCCCTAAGGCAGGATATTTATAAAAACTTTTAAACTCGGTCCATGTGCTGGAGTTGCCAGGTTTCATTTCCAATCCAATCTTGTTTAATCCAAGTTGAGTATCAGGAGTTGTACTGGTATCAACAGCAGCACCGTAATTGTAATTATAATTAGAGGTTATCAGGTTCCCTGTATTGTTTACCGCATTGTTAAATACCCAATTGTTACTTGGCGAAGTCATGCTAATATTTGTACAAGTTGGGATAAAATGCGCAGAGATATAAGCTGTATCTGCAATATCCTCACTACAGGCCGATGAAAAAATAATCATCAGACTATCATAATTAATCTCAATAGGGCCACGCTCTACAGTTAAAGTTTTAACTACAGAAGTTCCTGCAGGTATATTATAAGTACTGCTGGGAGTTAAGCCATCAATCTTAATAACCGCTCCGTATGGATTGCTTGCACTTGCAACTCGGATTGCAAAATCTATATCGTTGTTAACCGTTAACGGGCTTTGATTTGTAAGCAATAACTGGAATACAGCAGGCTGATCTGAAGGAATACTAAATTGATTTGCCGGAGTAATACTTATTTCAGGAATTTCTCGCTGAACTGTTGCCAGCTGAATTGTAGAAAAACCAGCTTCGTTATAGGTATGGGAACCAATGTAGGCCGAAGGGTTTGCTGGATTATAGTAATGTGACATCACAGCATCCTCATAAGGACACATCGTAAAACCACCTCTGGTTACAAAAATATTTCCAGTTCCTTCCGGAGATTTATATACGTCAATGCTCATGATATCGCCAGGATCACCATCAGACAACGTATATTCAAAACTAGTGGAGCTGGTAGTAGATTTACTTTCCTCGCCACCGGAAGTTTCAGTTATAGAAATTGATTCTTCAAATTGGGCACCTATTCCACCGAATACCGCGCCCAGCTGTATGTTCACATCTCCACCAATAGAAAGCTCCCATGTTTCTGAACTGTGTGCTTCCCTGTCTGTAGAATAAGAATTGGTAACAATGGCAGAACCAAGTGAAAAGTTATCCAATAATATTCCTCCGGTGTTAGTGATACATTGGATTTTCTCTCTTTCATTTCTCGCCAATGCCTTTTTCCATAATGATATTTGTGTATTCATTGATCTAACCGTATCACTACCAGTTAAAACATTACCGGTATATGTATAAGATGGACCGGAGAAATCAGCAGGTTCACAAATATCAGGGGTAGTTGTTGTAGCAGCTGTGGCCCAAATAGGATCATCGTTGTTTGAACCAAATCTTGGATCAGTGGATGGTACATGTGATGTGTATTTCGGACCCGCCAATTTGGTTGCTCTCAAACTTTCCAATGTTGGGATCACAACGGTCTCAATCTCATTCTGTGTGTAAGAAAAACGTGTTTTAACATCAGCCGGAGCAATTGCATAGCCAGCCTTCTTAACCATACGTTTTCCGTTCACCATTGCACCAAAACATCCGCCAACAGTTGCACATTGTGAGTCATCTATCAACTCTATATTTAGCGTTGGTCCAACTAACCAATTTCTGGAACGGCCAATAAAAATATCTGCCGGTGCTCCAACATTGTCTGCATCATCCCTTGTAGAAACAGCGTAATTCGAAGTAATCGTTTCCGACCAGCCGTGACCAGAAGCGTTTGTTCCAACAGTACTGATGCCTAGTCCCACATTGTTATCTATCTCTATCTCTGTTTCAACCCCAATTCCAACAGATTTCTCAGTACCTAATTTAATGGTAGCACTTACATTTGTTTCTGAACTTAAAGCCTTTGAATAATCTTTCGCGATTGACACTGAAGTTCCAGTAGACCAACTCGAAGAACTACTGGATCCTGGAGGATCTCTTAAGATAAAATCAACTTTTTCCGGCCCTAATGTGGCAATACCGGTTCCTGCAATACGCTGTCCTTCCACATATGCATGATATATTTTTGGTGTCACAGAAGGATTAGGTTCCCAAACTACCGTTGCCGCACCAGTAGGAACAACATTTATTTGAATACTTTTTGTGTAGTTTAAAGCAGGGTTGATTCCATTGGTTGAAGTGTTGGGAGAACCGCAGGTAAATCTATATGTTGCTACGCCCTCTGTAAACGGAATAGTAGAGTTAGGATCTGTGCCATCTACAAGTGCATTTGTAATCAATACATTTCCAGATAACCTAACGGTATCTTTCGTGGAATTATCGAAATTATTATAAATCTCATTGGCATAAATTTTAGCAGCATACTTCTCTCCCTGCTGAAATACAGGGAATCCGAAAGGTCCCCAACCCGGACCGGTAGGTTTTATTGAAAACGTAGTTCCACCATGCTTTAAAGAGTCTTCCCCAATAAACAAATGACCCAATGTATCTGTTACATTAATAGAAGGCTTAATTCTGTAAGTCATATCATGACGCTTATGAAACTCTGACGAATCAATACTTACTACCCCGCCCGAATCATCAAAAAGAGTATCCACCACCTTTGTAGTAACCAACAGATTACGAAGGTCTACCAACTGGTTGGAATTTGTAAATGGAGATGGTGTTATTGCTTTGGTTAATACGAATTTATTACCAAGCACATACACAGAGTCTATCCTGTATTCTAATGGAGGCACATCAAAACGATACTCTCCTGTTAAAGCATTGGTAATCACTTCAGCAGTATAGCAAGGAAGTCCCGATATCGGAGATACAATTCTGATTTTTGCGCGTCCAATATTATTTTTCGAACGCCCCATGTCTGGTGCTTTCTTGGTTTCAATCAAACCTCCTACAACCCTACCCACAATAGAGCGTTTGGTGCTGTCAGTAAATTGAATTCCGGTAATGGGCTCCTGAAAATTATGCGTCCCGGTTACGGGGAATCTGCCATCTTGCATATAATGTTCATAGCGGTCAACAGAAATATAATGCTGGCCTATTGGAACCTGTATAGAGAAGGCCCCGTTTGCATCTGTCACAACCTGCTGACCATTAGAAATAACAGCCGATCCATCAATTTTCAATAATCCATCGGGAACAGGACAAGTTGTATTTTTATAAAACAAAGTTCCGGTAACTGTAAAAGAGGAGTTATCAATAAAATCCTGATTATTAAATACTGTAGAAGCATCTCCTAAATACACAGCGCGGGAACCAGGAGTGAACGAGTGAGTTAAAAAGGAAGGAATGATTGTGAAATTCTCACCTGTTCCGGAAAACAATATTCCTTCAACATTATAATTACCCAAAACATTGGTAATACCAAAGTAGCTCAACTGACTCAATGTAGGAATATCCGCTGACCATGTTGCCCCGGAGGTTTTAATAAAATGGTTCCCATTATAAACATTGCTTTGCGAAGAGCCGTCATACGCATAATCTCCATATCCTTCATCAAAACGCAAACTTATTTTTGCTCCATTTACATTTGGATTTAGAAAGCGGGCATGATCAATATTGATGTTGGTATCTAACGTAGATTTTGCAATTAATCTAAATTCATCCAGCAAGAAGGTGGAACCTACTCCACCAAACACTATCTGGTTGGAAGTATTTGTTACACTGCCTCCCGGAATAACTGTATTTCCAACTGCCACACCATTTGCATATAATTTAAATACGTTTGAACTCCCCGCATATTGCATGGAGACATGCTTCCAACTATTTAAAGCAAAGGTTGCTTCAGGAACAGTAATGGTATAAGTAGTTCCCGCCACATTCACTTTCGCCTCATAATTAGATCCAATATGTTTGAATGAAAATACACCAGCTTTGTCTACAATGTTTTGGTTAGCTGCATACGATGTAGGTTTAAACCAAAACTCTAACCGAAGTTCATCTGTCAATGTTAATGTGCTTGCCGTTTGCAAGGTTAAAGTTGCTCCAGAAGCAAAACTCAAAGATTTACCGGTTGCTCCCCCTGCAGGTTGAATAATAACCTTTGCTCCTGTAAGTGCAATTCCACCGTTGTATTCAATGTGTCCGCTTATAACACCTGTCGGGTTTCTGAAACCAATGTCTTCCGAAAGGTTTGAAGGTACATCAGTGCCATTACAAAATTTAATTCCAACAATCGTATACTTATAATACACGCGTGCATCAGCAGTATTGTCAACATAAAAACCACTACCACCACCTGCAGTTCCAACAAGTGTTGAATCAAATGAGGTTCCGCTAATTTTTCGATAGATCTTAAACAGGTCGATATTTTGACCATTGTAATTTTGCCAGCCCAATTCTATCCGGTTGCTGAAATACCCTTTGGAACATGTTAATTTTTTGGTAGTTAGATTAAACGTTGCATTCAAATTTGGTGGCGGGATAATACCTGTAGAAGCCGCTGCGGAAACTAAACCACTTTGCACACAATCATTGAACACTTTGATGGTATAGCTATAATCACGACAAGCCACAATTCCGTTATCTTTATATGAGGTAACATTCGGATTTACATCAAAGGTTACCTGATTTCCCAAATTGTCCTGCCTTATAACCTGATATTTTGTTTCATTATTGGCATTGTCTGCCCAGCTTACTGTTACTGTATCATAAGAAGAGTTAGCTGTAGCAGTCACTGCTGTTGGTAAAGCAGGATCTGCAATGGAAATACCGTTACATTCGGCATAGGTGCTGGATACAACGCTACATGAGTTTATAGAATAAATTCTATAGTATTGCCTTTTTCCCCTTATTACTCCCGAATGATTATAACTGCGGGAGGAACCTGTAATAGTTGATGACATTGCAACAAATGGACCGGAAGAAGAAGACGAAGTATCAATTCTGAAATACTGAGGATTTGAACCATTAAATGACCATCCAACATTTATTTGCCCATTACAGGTAGTTGAAGATGCAGTCTGACTTATTGCTTGATCGGGTCTTGGTTTTTTGTATCCTGCCGCAATTGCGGATGAAGGAGAACGGTAGTATGTTTCACCTGTTTCACTAAATGCTACATGTTTTACGCTATAGTCGTAACTAACATCCTGAACAGCCGTAGCATCCGTGTATGTTGTTGCTGTTCCTAACACTGTAGCAAGATACGCTCCATTTCTAAATATAACGTTCTTTAAAGTTACATTTCCATCATCAGGTAAAACATTTGAACTATTGCTCCATGATAAATTAACCCCTGTGCATTGATCCTGACTGGCAACCAAAGACATTGGCCCATTGGTCATAAAATTTTGATTGCTGTAGGTAGTTTCGTATATCCGGTTTTGATTGTTGCCAATGGATAATGCATAAACATGCACCTTAAAGTTTGGCGATTCCAACATATCCGGTGGCAAATTCGCTATGTTTAAAATTACGGTTCCAATACCGCCTGTATACTGATCGTATATAAAACCAGGCAAATTCCCATACTGTACATAATTACCTACATCATATCCTGTCGGTTTTTTTGTTGCAGGGTTAGGGTCATTGAAAGCCGGATAAGGCTTGCCTGTAGTAGTATAAACAGCTGTTTGGATTCCCCACATATTATTGTCCGCAGGTTTTACACGATTTAGTATCACCCCTGATTGAGGCAGGTAATTTCCGTGAAAAACCTGAAGGTTTCCCATGTTTTTCATGGTTATATTCTGATAACGATCAGAAAATCCCCCTCCCATCTTTCCTATCTTGGTATAATCCGAATAAGCACTGTGTGTTTCATAATTACCGCCCCCATAAGTACAACCAGCAATAGGAGTTGTATAATGATTCGCATTATATGTTGTTTGGTCACAACCGCTCTGGTTGTCTCCATTATTAAACCAGGCTATACTTTTCCAGCTACCATTGTAGTAAAAGGCGATATGGGCAATATCCCAACTGGCATATCCATCTGATTGAATCTCAAAACCTACAGAAATAATACCGCGTCCTTTATTGTAATTACACGAGAACCCAGAACCACCGGTGTTATTTGGCCCAAAATCCCCGTTATAAACTTTATCAGAATGAATAGTTGTAGTCTCTCCTGATAAAATGGAAACGTTTTGAGCAAACAGTGCCACAGTAAAATTTAACGATAGGATTGCAACAAGTAAAAGTAGTTTTGTTTTCATAAAAAATTGGGATTAAAAAGAAGCTTGCTATCAAACTAGAGAAAGATAATAAAGACAATGAGCTATTTTCGACAGCAGTTTAGGTATTGATTTAATTTTGCGGCAAAAATACGCTGTTGTACAATACACCTATAGCCCGATAAGACTTTTCTTATTCAATTTCACAGAATAATGACAAGCTTATTGGAGGGGCCATATTTTATGAGCAATGCATACATAGCCCGATAAGACTTTTCGAATACAGTTTCCATAAACTGTTGCTAAACTTATGAAAAACACGATTTATAAGCAATACACACATAACCCGAAAAGACTTTTAATTTACAGTTTAATAGTATACATTAAAACTCATCGAAAAGCACTATTTATAAGCAATGCAAGAATAGCCCGATAAGACTTTCTGGATGTAATCTATCAAAATGCTAATCAAGATTATCGGAAGACTTATATTTAAGTAAATCTGAGAATTAATTTATCTAAAAATAAAATCGTCCCTTGTGGAAACCTATATAAAGCACATCATTACAGTCAAAGAAAATTGGCAATTAAACATAAGGAAGCACAAAAAATGCAAAAAAAAATCCCGCAACTATTGCGGGATTTTTTTGTCTTACTAAAAGCTTACTCTAAATATTATCCATTCAATGCTTCAGCACCACCAACGATTTCTAAAATTTCGTTGGTAATAGCAGCCTGACGGGCTTTGTTGTATGTTAATTTAAGCTCTTTAATCAAAGCTCCAGCGTTATCTGTTGCTTTATGCATGGATGTCATACGTGCACCGTGTTCTGCAGCGTGTGAATCTAGCAATGCCTTAAACAACTGTGTTTTTAAAGAACGTGGAATCAGGTCGGAAACAATATATTCTTTACTAGGTTCAAAAATATATTCAACAGCAGTAGTTGATTTACCTGTAGCAGAAGGCTGTGGTGGTGCTACCGGTAAAAACTGTTCTACCGTTGTGATCTGCACAGCAGCATTTTTAAACTGATTGTAAACTAATTCAATTCTATCAAACTGCCCGTCAACAAAAAGCTGCATTATTTTTCCAGCAACAGGTGCAACATTTGCAAATGTCAGGCTTTCAAATAACTCATTCAATCCACGCGGCATATCGGAACCAACAATTCCATATTCTGTTTTCTTAAAGAAATCTGCTGCTTTTTTCCCGATAGGCAAAACACTTACTTTAGCCACAGGATAACCTTCACGTGCTATACGGCTTGCCGCCTTAATTACGTTTGCATTAAACCCTCCGCATAATCCACGATTGGAAGTAATAACCACAAGCAGCACGTTTTTTACTTCGCGTTGTTTGGAGAAAGTACCTTCCGAACTATCCAGACTTGCACTCAGGTTCTCTAAAATTTCTTTTAGTTTACTTGCATAAGGACGCATTTGAACAATAGCATCCTGTGCCCTGCGCAACTTTGCAGCACTCACCATTTTCATTGCACTGGTAATTTGCTGCGTGGAACTTACGGATACAATACGGTTACGAACCTCTTTTAAATTTGCCATGTTTTATTTAGATGTGAGACGTGAGATATGAGATTTGAGAAGCATTTCATCTCAATACTCATATCTCCTATCTCAATACTTTATTTTCTATATTTAGCTGAAACTTCTTTTGCTGCTTTTTCAAGCACATCTGTTAATTCGTCAGAGAACTTACCTGCTTTTAACTGGTTCAACACATCTTTGTGTTTCGCTTCCAGGTAAGCAATATAGTCTGCTTCAAATTCTTTCACTTTGTTTACAGGCACGTCACGCAATAAACCTTTTGTACCACAATAGATAATTGCAATTTGCTGCTCAACACGGAAAGGTGAGAACTGCGCCTGTTTCAATATTTCCACGTTACGTGAACCTTTGTCAAGTACTGATTTTGTTGCAGCATCAAGATCAGAACCGAATTTGGAGAATGCTTCCAACTCACGATACTGTGCCTGATCAAGCTTTAACGTACCAGCCACTTTTTTCATTGATTTAATTTGTGCATTACCACCAACACGTGATACAGAGATACCAACGTTGATAGCAGGACGAACACCGGAGTTAAACAAATTTAATTCCAGGAATATCTGACCATCCGTAATTGAAATTACGTTAGTTGGAATATATGCAGAAACGTCACCCGCTTGTGTTTCAATGATCGGTAAAGCTGTTAATGATCCACCACCTTTAACAATCCCTTTAATTGATTCAGGAAGATCGTTCATACTTCTTGCAATATCGTCATTCGCGTTGATTTTAGCAGCACGCTCTAACAAACGGCTGTGTAAGTAAAACACGTCACCAGGATATGCCTCACGTCCCGGAGGTCTACGTAACAATAGAGAAACCTCACGATATGCTACCGCTTGTTTTGATAAATCATCATAAACAATCAATGCCGGACGACCGCTATCGCGGAAGAACTCACCGATTGCCGCACCTCCGAAAGGAGCATAAAACTGCATTGGAGCAGGATCTGATGCTGTTGCCGCAACAATTACAGTATATGGCATTGCACCGTTTTCTTCCAATACACGTTGAATATTTGCAACAGTTGAACCTTTTTGTCCAATTGCTACATAGATACAAAATACCGGCTGACCAGCTTCGTAAAATTCTTTTTGATTTATGATCGTATCAATTGCAACAGCTGTTTTACCAGTCTGACGGTCACCAATGATTAACTCACGCTGACCACGACCGATTGGAATCATTGCATCAATCGCTTTTAAGCCTGTTTGCAATGGTTCAGTTACCGGCTGACGATAAATTACACCTGGCGCTTTACGCTCCAAAGGCATTTCATATAATTGTCCGGTAATAGGTCCTTTCCCATCAATGGGGTTACCCATTGTATCAACTACACGCCCCAACATACCTTCACCAACTTTGATAGAGGCAATTTTACCGGTACGTTTTACAACATCACCTTCTTTAATATCATTGGATGAACCCAATACAACAGCACCAACGTTATCCTCTTCCAGGTTCAAAACGATACCTTTTAATCCGCTGGTAAATTCAACCAACTCACCTGACTGAACTTTTGAAAGTCCGTAAATACGGGCAATACCATCACCTACTTGCAGTACAGTACCTACTTCTTCCAATTCCTGTTCCGATTTGAAACCGGATAACTGTTGTCTTAATATTGCAGATACTTCTGCTGGTTTAACTTCTGCCATTTTGTTGTTTATTATTTATATTTTAAAATTTAATTTTATTATTAATGTTGGATATGTAAATTAAATCCGTTGCTATTTGCAGGCGGTGGAGTATTAATAATTATAGTGTTCCCATTATTATTATTTGAGCCATATCGTGTTTTACTGTATTCGTTTCCATTTATTAAAATATAACGGGCTTGAGCAAGTGTATCAAGATCACCATTTACAATAAGACCATCTTTTATAAAGGATCGCGCTAAATTTCCGTTAGTTGTTATTGGAATTTCAACTGTTTTATTGTTATTAAAAAATAAAATTTTAAAATATGAAACCTTATTTGGGTCAATTTGTCCTGCAGGAACAGCAGAGGTACTAGTTGTATAATGTTCGTGCTTTACGTAAAACAATTCTTTTTTTGCAAGATTCTTCACACTATAATCACCAAGTCCGAACGCATAATTTTTAACGTCCATATAAAACAAAACCTCGTCACCTTTGTGTACTTCACCTGTTTTAGTATTATGAATTATTTTTTCACCACCATACACATTTATAAACGAACTCAAGGTATAGGCACAAAATAAAAAAAATGCGAGATATTTTATTTTTTTCATTTTCTAAAATTCTTTTACAAAAGGATTCTCTTTAAAATTACGTCTAAGATTATTCAGCTTGCGTGCAATACTTGCATCCACCTGCTTGTCACCTACACGTATAATAAATCCACCGATAATATCTTTATTTATTTTCTCTTCCAATACCACTTCACTGTTACCTGTTCCCTTAACAATGTCCATTACTTGTTTGCGGATAACATCATCAATACCGTTTGCAGTAGTAATTACGGCAGTAAGAATTTTTTTATTTTCTTTATATTGATTTACAAATTCAGCAGCAATCTCCACTAAATAGATTTCACGCTTTTTATCTGCAATCAAATGAAGGTACGTCTCTGTAACTTTATTTAGTTTTCCGCTAAATATTTCTTTTATAACAGCTTGTTTTTTATCTGTTTTAATAACAGGACTTTTTAAAAACACTACAAAATCATGGTTAGACTTGCATACTTCTAAAATAAATTTCATATCCGCATACGCCTGCTCTAAAACGCCCTGCTGAATGGTTAAATCAATGAATGATTTTGCGTATCGTGCTGCTACTCTTGTTCCTTGCATTTTATTAAGTGCTTAAGTTTTAAAAATTAGTTAAGGTTAACGTCCTGCAATAAATTTTTAACCAATGATTTTTGCTTATCATCACTTGATAATTCTGTTTTCAGAATTTTTTCAGCGATCTCAATGGAAAGCACTGCCACCTGATTTTTCAAGTCGGTAATCGCTGCCATTTTTTCGTTTTGTATATTTTCACGTGCAGATTTTAACAAACGCTCGCCTTCGCTTACCGCACTTGTTTTAGCTTCCGCAATAATTTTATCTTTTATTTCACGAGCTTCTTTAAGCATTGAATCACGCTCACCTCTTGCCTCCGCTAAGATTTTTTCATTTTCAGATTTCAAAAGTTTCATTTCCACTTTTGCTTGTTCTGCTGAAGCAAGAGCTGCTTCAATAGAGTCTTCGCGCTCTTTAATCATTCCAAGAATTGGTTTCCAGGCAAATTTTGCAAGCAGGAAAAAGATGATCAAAAAAGAAATTGTCATCCAAAATATCAGACCCCATGATGGTTGTACTAATTCCATGTTATTTTTTATTAAATATTAAATAATTACTATATATATACTCTGTACTGATTCAATTTAAATAAGCCATTATCTGCAACAACCTTGCAGATAATGACTTAGAGAACATTTTAGTGAATGATTAGAACTACTAATAGTCCGATAACCATCGCAAAGAATGCAGCTCCCTCAACAAGTGCAGCAGCCAAAATCATTGACGCGCGGATGTCGTTAACAGCTTCCGGCTGACGTGCAATTGATTCCAATGCACTTCCACCGATACGGCCGATACCAAGACCTGCAGCTAAAGCAGCAATTCCTGCACCAATAGCAGCTAAACCGTAAGTAAGGCTTGCTTCAAGTAATACTGATGATAACATATTTTTTATTATTTATTGTTTTGTTTTACCGGTTGTTATATTATTAGGCTGCCGGCAAACTACCCAGCCCATATTTAAATATTAATGTGTATGATCGTCTACGTGATTGTGTACTTCATGACCTTCGTCAACAGCAGCACCAAAATAAATGGCCGCTAACAATGTAAATACATATGCCTGTAAAAATGCTACTAACAATTCCAATGCACCCATAAACACAGTGAATACAAGTGATACAATAGAAATCCCCCAACCAAGGCCAGCATTCATTTCGCCAAAAATAAAGATCAAGCTAAAGAAGGCTAGTGAAATAATATGCCCAGCTGTTATGTTTGCAAACAAACGAATCATCAATACAAACGGACGTAAAAACAAACCTAATATTTCAATAGGAGTTAGAATAAACAATACCCCTACCGGAACACCCGGCATTGCAAATATATGTCTCCAGTAATGTTTATTAGCCACTACAAAAGTGATCACTAATACAAATGCTGCCAATACCATAGCAATAGAGATACTGCCGGTAACATTTACCCCACCCGGGAAAAATGGTATTAAACCTAATAAGTTATTGATCCAGATAAAGAAAAATACGGTTAAAAGAAACGGCATAAAAACCTGATATCTTTTTTCTCCGATACTAACTTTGGCCACATCATCACGAATAAAGAGAATCAACGGTTCAATAAAAGACTGAAGTCCGCGAGGAGCCTTACCTTTATTGCGTGTATACGCTTTAGCAACTGAGAAAAATATTACAATCATCAACAGCATACTCATAAACATGGCCATTGTATTTTTTGTAATGGAAAAATCCCATAAAGTACTTGTTGCCTCTTCATTAACAGAACTACCTGCTTCATCAAGTACTACAATTTTACCTTCTTCAATAGCATAAATATAATTTTCTCCCTGATAAGGCTCTTTTCCATCGTGACCAAAATGTGATGATGAGAATACTTCGCAACCCTTATCTGTTTTCACAATTACAGGCAATGCAAGAGAAACATTTCCGAAAAAATGCCATTGATGGTTATCAGCAACATGTTCTACAATTGTTGCACCTGCATCAAAAGCTTTTGCACCATGCTCTTCGCCATGATGAATTTCCTCCGCTGACAAAGTCTCTGAAGTTGTAACAGAATCCTGATCCTCCGCAAATCCTTTATAAGAGATAAAAAGAAGGGAAACTATCAGTAAAAAGTGCTTAAAAATATTGATTTTGTTGTCCATTACACAATAAACTTTACATCGTTTTTATTATCGGACGCAAATTTAGGCAATTTCAATCAATATGTCAGCAGATTTAAACCCTTTTTTCAACGATTTCTGTGAGTTAAAAATCGGAGAGGATAAACACGTGATTATTAACGACAAATCTACTTTTTGAAGTGTTTAAGGAGGGTTATTACCTCAAAAGCGCTGTAAAGAAAATACAGGACCAGGAATAGCATTACAAAACCTAAAGCAGCTTCGCGTTTTAACAAGGCATAAATAAGGATTATGATCAGATAACCGAATAATTTAACACCTGTAAGCGCCATAAAATAGGTAAGGAATTTCCTGGGACTACTTTCGGCCGCCTTTACCAAAATTATATGGATAAGCGATGTCACAAAAATAAAAAACAACCAGACTATCCAGCCTATATCCGTTTGAAAACGAGGAGAAGCGTACTGTTGCCAGAGAAGCAATAAACCCGCTGTACCAATAGAAAACAAAAAAAGTTTAACGAAAAATGAATTGAAAGCAGCCATACTATTTCTTAAGAACGTCCTTTATAAAATAGTAAATTGCGAGAAATACTGAAAAAAGAGTTAATACAAGGGTGAAAATCGGAAATTTTAACTGAAGCCATTTATCCAGCTGAATACCGCCAATCACTCCACCAAAAATGATTGCACCCATCTGGATGCCCATGGCGGAATACTTAGCGTAATTGTTAAGCTGTTTTTTCGGCAAATTTGGTTTTTTCTGTTCGCTCACCTTTAATGTCTTTAATTACACCGCCCATACTGCAAGAGCCTGAAAATACTGCACCAGGCTCAACAGCAATTTTGCTGGTAACGATATCACCGGTTAATTTTGCAGAAGCTTTTAAAGCCAGAAGGCCTGTTACTGCTATTTTACCTTTTAAAGTCCCTGAAATATCAGCATTCTGACAAACAACCTCTCCTTCAATATTTCCGGAAACGCCAATTACCAATTTACCTTTTACGTTAAGTGATCCGGTTAATGAACCATCAATACGTATATCTCCATTAGTTGTGACATCGCCCTGAATTACGGTTCCTGCACCAATCAAATTTACTGAAGGAGTTTCTGAACTGTTGTCTTTTGCCATAGCTTTCATGAACATGGTGGTGGATACTTTATAATGTTTATAAATGCGAAACTAATGGAAAAATCCAAATAAACAAAATTATTTATAGTTCTGGGTGAAAAACTGCTGGTATTCCTGAATGTTCTTATCCTTATAGAATACGGTATAATTTTCGGAGGAAATGATGAATGATTGGAATGTACCTGGCTCCAGATCGGCAAAGGCGTCTTTGTTATCTTTAAAGAAATTATAATATTTCATCGCCTCTTCCTTTCCATCAAAACTCTTTACACTTACCAGCTGATGCACCAGATCAAGAAAAACAGTAGAAATATTAAGTTCTTCCATACCAAATGATTCGTCATTGATATCCGAAAGTTTTGTTTTAAACTTAGCAATATCACCTTTTCCATTTACTACTGCCGTTACCCAGTAATACTCCCCACCCTCTTTAAAAATAAATTTGGGCTTCGCTGTTGTTGTATCCGCTAATACTGGTGCAGCAGTATTGTGGGTAGTATCAACAACCGCAGCTGGAAGTGTTCTTTGTTTTTTAATAGCATCAATCATTTCCTGTGCCTTTTCTTTTACAGGCTCTTTCGGATATTTAATAACTACCTGGGTTAATGCTTTTTCAAATGCATTTAAATCCTGCGTACGGCCAATACAAAGGGCCTTAACAAAATCAAACTGCGGCATTAAATAACTTTTAGAGTAAGAACGGGAAGCCTTTTCACATTTAGCAAGAGCTTCGGTATACTTTCCTTCTGAATACAGCTGATAGGTTTCCGCATAAAATTGTTCCACCTGGCTTCTGCTGGCCATTACATCTTTAGCATATTCGGGATCTTTAATGATTTTTGCGTATTCCGAATCAGGGAAATCCCTCAACAAAATACCCTTATAATACTCGGCTTTAGCCGCATTGTTCATTGATAAATAAGTACGGTATAAATGATAATAGCTAGGAAGCTTATATTTATTATTATCGGGATAACGTTTCAACATTTCTTCGAACGTTTCTACCGACTTGACATTATTAAACAACTGTTCTTTATAAATAGAACCCACATTGTAATAGGCTTCCAGTATTCTTCCATTGGATTTTGCAAGCGCTTCAGGTGTTAATGGTATTTTTTTCAAATAGTAATTCTTATCCTTTTTAACATTCGGCTCTTCTTTGTTTTCAGCCAATACATTAGCTTCTGCATTAGCAACTGAATCTACACCTCCCTCTTCTTCTTCCTTTTCAACAGTTGTTACCATTTCCTGGCTTTTCTCACTTCTGCGCCAGTTGTCTTCTAATTTGCGGCCTCCCCACTTTTTATTAAATTCTCCAACACCAAAACTAACCGTGGAAGGATTATAGAAATACCAGGCATTTCCGGTTTGGGTTTGAGCTGTAGTAGTTGTTTGGTTTTGAGGTATTGGATCGGGATTCTTTGCTTGATTTAACTGTTCTTCTTTTTTAGCCAGCTCTTCTTCTTCTATTTTCGAAATCATTTTTTCAACCGCTTCATTACGGTCCTTTTCAGGCATTTTCGCCATTTGTTGCAAACTGTCTTCAAGCGAAATTATATTCAAATTCAGTACCAATGCATCTAAACTTTTTTTCTTTGACTCAATGATATTATAATCGGGATAATCTTTCGGTAAAAAGGCAATGGTACTGTCATAATTAGCCGATGCTGGCTTGTAATTCATTTTTTCAAAATGAATATCGGCACGTTTTAAATAAGACAGGGCTTTTTGTGTATTGTTGGAAACGCTTTCCTTAATTGAATTATCAAGGTAGGTAAAGGCCAGCGGAATGTCCTTTTCTTTGTATGCTATTTCTGCAAGCGCATAATAAATCTGATCGCGGAATTCCAGATTTTTGGCATCCTTCAGCATTCGCATCAATTGTCTTTTGATCACTTTAGTATCACCCGACTGTGCATCATATAACTTTGCATGATTGATCCGTGCTGTAAATTCCATATCATAATTGGGATGCATGGCAGGAATTGTTTCATAATATTTTGATGCTTTGCTATTGTCACCCAGCTTTTCATACAGCTGCGCGAGTACAAAAGTGTACCGGGCTTTTACCATTTTTTTTCTGGTAAGCTCAATTGCTTTTTCTAATTGGACAATTGCCCGGGGATAATCATTTTTTTTAATGTTATAATCAGCCGTAACTGCTGCCAGTTCCCGCTGATAAAATTTGTCCTGAGGAAAATCCTCGGCACTTCTAATTTCATCAAAAACCGCTTCTGTTTTAGAGAAACTGCCAATTTCATTGTTTGTTCTGATCATCCAAAGCATTGCACCGTACTTTGCTTCGGGGTTTGGATATTTTTTAGAAACATATTCAAACATTTCCAAGGCCGAAAAAAAATCTCGTTTGTAAAAATGAGACTGACCGATCAGCATATAGTTTTCATCAATCCATCTGCAGGCATTCGGAATCTCTTCCTTTGTTTTCGGATTAATTATGGCGTGCCGCTGAATAACCACAGAGGATTTTTTGATTGTTTTATCAAAATCGCTGTAGTAATTTTTTGCGTTGATATTATCGGTATAAATAAACAGGGGTAACAGCTTTGTAAAATCATCTTTGTTCGATTTTTCTACTTTTTTAACTGATTCCTTTATATTTTCTCTGGAATAGAAATAACCGTTGTACCTGGCATTCATGTTATGCCAGCCACGGTGCATGGCGGTATTCTTTTTATTTGTACAGGAAGTTACAAAAAGTAAAAAACAACAAAAAGTAAAAATACGCAATAGAAACAGGTTGTTGTTTTTCATTTAATCCTTTGATCAATTCTTTTATTCAGAGCTAATTTCACAAAACGCAACGTAAAAATATACTTTATAACTGTTTTATTACAAAAATATTTTATTTTCTAAAAAAAATATTAATTAATGACTGGGCACTTAGTTTATCAAATAGAACAATTACAATTTCTGCTGGCGTAGCAGCCATTTATTGGGCAGCAATTCTTCCTGAAGCAATTTGTTTTTTATTATCCATAAGTTTATAAAAGTAAATTCCATCCGGTATGTTACTTCTATCTATTGTAATGGTTGGAGTAGAAATATTTTTAATTCGTTTAACCTCCTGCCCCAGCAGCCCATATAGTATAAATTCCAATTCTCCTGATCCGCTATACCCCTTCATTTCAATAGTAGTTAATGTATTGAAAGGGTTAGGATAGATATGAAGGCTTGAATTCAAACTGTTTTTATCGTTTATACCGGCCAATATCCCCATCTCACTCAAAGGACGTGCCCAAACTCCGCCAGCATATGAACCTGCAAAAATTTTTGGGCCGTTAACCACTAATGAATAAATGGTAAGATTTGTTAAACCGGTATTCGCTGCTGTCCAGGAAACGCCTGTATCATTTGTAAAAAAAACTCCTCCACCATCCGTTCCGGCAAAAATATTTCCGTTAATAGCAGCTAGTGACAACACATCATCATTTGCTAAACCATTATTTATTGCTGTCCATACACCTCCGCTATCAACAGTCATGAATACACCGCCATAAGTGCCGGCAAAAACAGATGTGCCGGAAATAACCAGCGCATTAACATTAAGATTTGTTAAGCCTGTGTTTACTGCTGTCCAGCTATTTCCATTATCATCGGAGAAAAACACTCCTCCGTAATACGTTCCAGCATAAATAGTTGATCCGCTTACCACTAATGACAGTACTGAAGTATTTGTTAAACCTGTATTCACAGAAGTCCATTGCGCCCCATTATTAGTTGACAAAAACACCCCTCCGCCAAAAGTACCTGCAAAAATATTAGTTCCGCTAATTGCAAATGAAGTAACATTCATATTTGTAAGTCCTGTATTTGCTGCAGCCCATAGCGTTCCATTATTAGCTGAAGTAAAAACCCCATTAGCATAAGTACCTACAAAAAGGTTGGTTCCGTTTGACGTTATTGCCTGAACAGAAGTAGTAGTTATACCAGTATTAATTGAAGCCCAGGAATTTGCACCATTATTACCTGACGAAAACACTCCGCTACCGAAAGCACTTGCCAAAATGGTTGAACCATTGGCAGTAAGTGATTGAACATTCGTATTTGTTATCCCGTTATTTGCTTTGGTCCAGTTACTGCCATTATTACTTGACAGAAATAAACCATTACCATCAGTACCTGCAAAAACAGTTGTTCCGCTCACAGCAAGCGATACCACATTAGTTGACAAATTATTATTGACAGGTGTCCACAATCCGCCATTGTTACTTGATACGGACACACCACCCATATATGCTCCTGCAAATATTTTTGTCCCGCTAACAGCTAATGAGCTTACGTTGACCATATTGTTAACTGCGGCCCATGTCCCTCCATTATTAGTAG
The DNA here is from genome assembly GCA_040387415.1 of Bacteroidota bacterium. Taxonomy (GTDB): domain Bacteria; phylum Bacteroidota; class Bacteroidia; order 2-12-FULL-35-15; family 2-12-FULL-35-15; genus 2-12-FULL-35-15. Next base: position 46,092 of record JAZKDU010000019.1, on the reverse strand, counting down.
AAGCAAATACTCCAGCACTGGTTCCTGCAAAAATACTAGGCCCGCTTACCACTAATGCGGAAACATAAGTATTTGTTAAGCCCGAATTAACAGCTGTCCAATTACCACCATTATTTGCTGTTACAAATATTCCAGCACCTGTACCAGCATAAATGGATGATCCATTTATAACAAAAGCACGTATTTCCATAGATGTAAGGCCGGTATTAACCGCGCTCCAACTGGCACCATTGTTTGTTGATAAAAACACCCCTGCACTGGTTCCTGCAAACACATTGGTTCCACTAATGATTAATGCACCTACAGTTGTATTTGTTAAACCGGTATTTACCGGAGACCAGGTAAACCCGCTATTGGTAGAAATAAACACACCACCACCTTCCGTACCTGCATAAACAGTTGTACCTGTGGAAGTTGTAGCCAAGGATCGAACAACAAGATTTTCTAATCCACTATTAACTGCTGTCCAGCTTCCTCCCCCGTTAGTTGATAGAAACACGCCAGCTCCACCAGTGCCCGCATACACACTTGTTCCCCCAGTAGCAAAGGATTTGATAGTTCCACCATTAGGTCCAATAGGATCCCACTGGGCATTTACACCTGAAATAATTATAAAGAAGAAGATTTTGAATAAAAGTAATTTCTTTTTCATCTGCTATTGGTTTATGGCTACAACTGTTGAATTTGCTGCCAGATTACAAAATTTTCAATATGAAATATTCTATTTATTTTTCTGTAAATATCATTAAAAAAATTAATAAAATCAAGTAAGGGTATCAAACAGAAAAAATGTTACATTTGCTCTCCCAAACGGAGAGGTGTCAGAGTGGCCGAACGAGCAAGCCTGGAAAGTTTGTATACTCGCAAGGGTATCGTGGGTTCGAATCCCACCTTCTCCGCAAAAACAAAACCCTTGAACACACTGTTGTTCAAGGGTTTTGTCATTTTGGTTATTACTAATTCTCTTAAGAGCTATGATTTGAGGATAAGAATTCATAATAGCTTAATTCGCAAATTGCAAATAAAATATTACAAAAAGTCGCATTGTTCGTTTTCAGAAAAAAGTAGCGTTTCTGTTTAAAAATGCCTGAAACAGTTGTTATCTGGCATATTTATTTATTGGTCTGAAATAGGATTTCAATCAAATTGAGTATGGGCTGGTATATTTTTAGTTTTATAGCATTTCTTTTATTCATCTCCCCTTCTATTAATCATTCCAATTCTACCAAAAAGAATGTAATTTATTGTGAGTCCGTTACTTCTCATTCAGAGAGTATCATAGATGCCCTGGCTCTTTCAAAGGAAAAGATGAAAACAGAAACAGGGATTTATACGCTTGAAAATGGCGGATATAGTTTAATCTCCAGGCTTTGGTTTTTTGAACATGCGCAGAAAACAATCGACATTCAATATTACAGTTTTGCTAAAGATATTACGGGACTAATTGCCAGCGATTTTATTGTGCAGGCTGCAAACAGGGGAGTTAAAGTACGCATACTCGTTGATGATGCTGCCAGTACAATGTACAGCTATGAAATTCAATTACTTGATTGCCATCCCAATATTGACATAAAAGTTTATAATGCGGGCCTTAAGCTCGGGATGCCCCATAGAAGAATTAAAAAAACCTTACAAAATTCAAACAGGTTACTCAGGCGCATGCACAATAAAACGCTGTCAATTGACGGTTTAGTTAGTATTATGGGTGGACGAAATATAGCAGATAGGTATTTCGATTATGATCATAAATATAATTTCAGGGACAGGGATGTTATTTTATTCGGTAAAGCTGTTACTGATGTGGAGCGCTCTTTTGATACTTTCTGGAATGATGAATTGACTATACCCTATACTGAACTTTCAGGAAAAAACAACAAGTATAATGATTCTGCGCGCTTTACTAGATTACACGCTGATGCGATAAAAAACACACCTTCAACAATCAGAGAAAAAATCGACAGCTATTCGACTGAGTTTAAAAAAACTCAAAGTGCAGAACAATTCGATTGGGTTAAACAGGTTTCATTTATTTCTGATAAACCAGGGAAAAATGAGGATAAGCAAAACAGAAAAGGAGGTATAATTACCGATTCAATTAAAGCCCTTTTCAATTCAGCAAAAACATCCATTGATCTTCAAAGCCCTTATTTTATTATAACTGAAGTGGGTGAACAAATGATTACCGATGCAATTAAACGCGGAGTAAAAATCAGGCTTTTAACCAATAGCCTTGGCTCTACTGATAACTACGAAGCTTTCAGCGGATACCAGCGGGACAGAGATAAAATTTTGAAAATAGGAATACAGATATACGAATTTAAACCTGATGCAAAAGAACGATTTAAATTAATGACTCCCGATGTTCAAACAGCGCTTGAATACAAACCTGTTTACGGACTTCATTCTAAAACAATCTTAATTGATGGATTTATAACGGTGATAGGTTCCTGCAATTTTGACCCCAGGAGTGCCGATTACAATACTGAATGCATTACTGTGATCAGATCCAAAGAAGTTACAAAAAAATTATCAAAACATATAGAGGAAGAATTTCTGCCGGAAAATTCATGGTACACCACCTTAGATTTTAATGCTGATTCAAAAGCCGGATTTAAAAAAAATCTGAAAGCAAAATCCCGCAGAATACTACCCAAAAAGCTTCTTTAAGGGTCTAACTATTTTAAGCAGATTGTTTTTAAAAATGGAATAATTTTAAATTATTTTGTTTCAACGCTTCCACTAAATTACTTCCCAAATTATTGTTGACTGTTTCCAATATTTGTTTCAGCATGTTAAAATTCTCGGGTTTAACACAAAAACATACTGCACCCAAATCAATTGCAATATCTATTTCCCTTTGGCGGGAGGAAGTAGAATACATAATCACCGGAATATCTTTAAGCCGTTCTTTTGATTTCAGTTCTTTGAGGCAATGCCACCCATTCATCACCGGCATATTAATATCAAGAAATATAACACCCGGCAAATTATCTGAATTTTTTTCTAAAAATTCCATTGCTTCTTTTCCATCTGGTGATACGTGACAGATGACAGGAGGATTTATTGTACCTGCCGCTTCAACAAACAGGCTGCGTTCATCAGCATCATCATCAACAAGAAGAATTATATTACTTTTTATCATTCACTAAATAATATGTTTAAGTTGTTTGAAAGGCAATTTAACTATAAAAACGGAGCCTCTATTTTGTACACTTTCGGCTTCTATTGTTCCACCATGCCGTTCCGCTATTTTTTTACACAATGTTAACCCTAGTCCGGTACCTTCATACTCATCTTTTGCGTTTAATCTTGTAAATGTTTCAAAAATCTGATGAATATACTGCTGGTCAAATCCTATTCCATTATCCTGCACCTTAATTATTGCAAATTCAATTCCTTTCTCTTTTACAAGGGAAGAGGTAATTTTAACAGCTGAAGATTCGTCCTGTTTTGAAAATTTTAACGCATTTTGAACCAGATTATAAAACAGCTGATATATCAATACTTCCGCACCTTCTATAACAGGCAGGTTATCATATGAAATTATTGAGTTTTTCTCTTCAACTAAAATTTCAAGATCGTTTTTTACGTTATTGAATACATCATTCAGATTTATTGGCTGAATTGTTTGCTGACCTGCATTCAAAGAAGAAAACGATAAAATACCATCCACCATCATTTGCATTCGCGCACATGAACTTGTTATTTTATCCAGGTAACTAATCAGCGTTTCGGAAGAAACTGTGTCATATTCACTCTTTGCACGATTTGTATATATTTTTATTTTACGCAAAGGCTCTTTTAAATCATGACTTGCAACGTGTGCAAATTGCTGAAGATCATCATTGGAGCGTTCCAGCTGAATTGTTCTTTCTTTAACTAACTTATCCAGTTGAACTTCTATCACTTTTTTATCCTGTATATCAGTACTGGTACCCACCCACATTTGAATGATGCCTGCTGAATCTCTTTGCGGTATGGCCCTGCTTAATTGCCAGCGGTATTCTCCATCATGCCTTCGGAAACGATGTTCAAATAAAAAATTCTGGCCGGTGGCAATTGCATTGCCCCATTTTTTTATGTTTTGTTCTTTGTCATCCGGATGAACAATTTGCAGCCATCCATCTTTTTCAATTTGCTCTTTTGTTAAACCCGAATAATCATAAAGTGATTGATTGAAATAATTTACAATACCTTCCGTATCTGTTGTCCAGATATGCTGTGGCATTGAATCTGCAAGTAAACGGAACTTTGCTTCACTTTTTTCAAGCACTTCCAGCTGACGTTTTTCCTGCGTTATATCCCTCACTGTACCAATCATTTTAATAGGCTTTTTCAAGTCATCATAAAAAACTTTGCCATTGGAATGTACCCACCGAATTGATTTATCGCTCCAGATGACCCGGGTTACGTTATTATATGTACCTGTTATTATGGCTTCTTTCATGGCTTTCTCACGTTTTTCTAGATCATCAGGATGAATTTGTTTCATGAGTTCAGCGTGTGAAAAACCGGATCTCGATTTAAGCCCAATTATTTCGAGGTACCTGTCGGAATAATCGACCTCTGATGTTTGAAGATTTAATTCCCATATTCCCAGTTGACTGGAGTTAATTACAATGCTTAGCTTTTCTTCACTTTCTTCAATTTTTTTTCTGCTAAGTACCTGGGTAGTTACATCAGTAGCAATGGCTACTATCCCTTCAATTGTTCCATCTTCATTTTTTATCGCCTCATAAACGAAATTAATATACACTGTTTCCATTTTACCATTTCGAGGTAAATTAACAGGCATTTCATTCGCTATAAACCGTTCGCCAGTGGAATATACATTAAATAATAACCGTTCTATTCCCTGCTCTTTAGCTTCCGGCAAACCTTCAAAAATAGGTTTCCCTAATACTTCTGATTCTGATTTGCCCCACAATTCAAACATTTGATCATTGGCAATCTCAACTATAAAAGATGAACCACGTAAAATGCACATAGCCACAGGGGCCTGAGCAATTACATTACGTAAGTTAGCATAAATTTCCTTTTCCTTTTTTCTGGCAAGAGCCTCCTTTGTAAAATCCTGCAATGTGCCTGTAAACCGATAAGCAACCTTATTCTCGTTAAAAACGGCTTTTCCTTTTGCTTTCACAATTCTTTCCCGTTTTGTAACAGGATGAACAATTGAATATTCTATATCGTACAAGCCTCCTGATTCATATTTTAATGCATTTTGGATAGCCTGGGTCACACGAGCCTGGTCCTCTTTGGCCATAACATTTATTGCAAGATCTAATTCAACTTCCCCTTCCGGAGCCACGCCAAACCATTCTTTCAATCTTCGGTTTCCATTAAATTTATTGGTTAGGGGATTATAATCCCATGTGCCAAGTTCCGTTGCTTCAATAGCAAAGCTCAGTTGATTCTGAACCAAAACTTTTTCTGTAGTTTCGCTGCATATAACTAATACAGCAACTACTTTCCCTTCTTCATTTTCAACAGGACTATAGCTGAACGTCCAATACACATCTTCCAATTTACCATTCCTGTATATCGGAATTAACTGATCTTCGCTCCAGGTTGCTCCGCCTCCTGCAAGCACCTGATCAATCAGCGGTTTAATAACCGACCATATTTCCGGCCAGCAATCTTCACCTTTTTGGCCCAAGGCAAAGGGGTGTTTACCATTATTTCCAAGACTTGGGCGATAAGCATCATTATAGAAACAAGTAAGATCGTTTCCCAAAAAAAGGAACATCGGGAATTTTGAATTGAGTAAAATACTTAGCGTTGTTTTTAAACTTTGAGGCCAATTCTCAGGGGCTCCAAGCTTGTGATCCGACCAGTTATAGTCACGAGTAAGTTTACCCATTTCACCGCCACCTTTTAAAAAGGCTGGACAATCGGGAGTCAAATATTTTAAGTGTGAATCAGAATGCATTCGTCATGATAATTTATAAAGGAAAGATAAATATTATTAATAAATAATAATCAGTTTTTACAATCCGTTTTTTTACTAAATGAATTACAACAAAATTAACGCTTTTTCATAAGGATATGTTCAGGCGACTATTCAAAAAAATTGCCTATCTTAATTTTATGTGTTTTTTTTTATGATTGCGTTATAAAGGTTCGCTATTTGCCATTTTTGACTTATGGGCAAGATTACAATTTTGGGTATTATTTTACCCAACCCCACCTATCTTAATTTTAATTCCACCGATTTTTTTAGGTTTTTTATCGATTTTTTTTTTATTTTTTTAAAAATGCAATATTTTTGTTTCGATTTTGGCACACAGAAACGAATTCTAATACATTTCTGTTACGGAAGTAAAAAAATACTTAGATATAGTATACTATGCTACAAACGTAAAAATGTCTTTCAAATTGAAAATGAATACATTTTCATATTTGACAACCGCAGTAAAGACCATAAAACAGCTATAAGCAAAGTCATTATCAATCGGAATTATGAATCAAAAAAAATCAAAACCTAAAAAAAAGGTAACGGAATTTGAGTTCCTCAAGACACCAAGCGGAATTGACGGACTAGATGAGATTACAGAAGGCGGATTTCCAAAAGGGCGTCCTACATTGGTATGCGGCAGTGCCGGTTGCGGCAAAACCCTTCTTTCCATGCAATTTTTAATCAAGGGTATTACTGACTTCAATGAGCCCGGAGTATTCGTTTCATTTGAAGAAACTGCACCAGAACTTGCATTAAATGTAAAATCGCTCGGGTTTGATGTGGAAAAACTTAAAAAAGAGAAAAAATTAATCATTGATCACGTAAGAGTTGAAAGGTCAGAAATAGATGAAGCCGGAGAATATGACCTTGATGGTTTGTTCATTCGGTTAGGGTATGCAATTGATACCATAAAAGCCAAACGAGTGGTGATGGATACCCTTGAATCATTGTTTGCTGGCCTCGATAACCAAGCCATCCTAAGATCTGAATTAAGAAGACTTTTCCACTGGCTCAAAGAAAAAGGCGTAACGGCTATTATAACAGGTGAGAGAGGCGAAGGAAGCTTAACACGCCAAGGCTTGGAGGAATATGTTTCAGACTGTGTAATTTTATTGGATCACAGGGTGATAGAACAAGTTTCGACCCGAAGAATCAGGATAGTAAAATACAGGGGATCTACCCATGGCACTAATGAATACCCATTTTTAATTGATGAAGATGGAATATCGGTATTGCCGATTACCTCCCTTAAACTAAATAACAAAGTTTCCTCTGAAATAATACCAGCAGGGGTTCCGGGATTAAATGAAATGTTTTTGGGAGGAGGTTTTTACAGAGGAAGTAACATCCTGATCTCTGGAACAGCTGGTACCGCTAAAACAACATTGGCTTCCTATTTTGCCAATGCGCAATGCAGCAAAGGGGAACGTGTGATTTATTTTGCGTTTGAAGAATCGCCTGATCAGCTGATCCGCAATATGAAATCCATTGGACTTAACCTCGAAGCACAGGTAAAAAAGGGTTTGTTGCAGATCCATTCTTCAAGGCCATCGTTAAACGGGCTGGAGCTTCATTTACTTACCCTAAGAAAATTAATAAAGGAATATAAACCATCTACCGTTGTTATTGATCCTATCAGCAACCTGATCAGTGTAGGAAGCTCTCATGAAGTGCGGTCCATGCTGGTAAGGCTTATTGATATGTTAAAAATGAATAACATTACCGGCTTATTTACTTCCTTAAGCCAGCAAAATGAAACACAGGTTCAAAACCTGGCAGAAGATTCCGTTGCCTCACTTGTAGATACCTGGATAACTGTGCGGGACCTGGAAGGCATAGGCGAAAGAAACAGAGGGGTTTACATTGTTAAATCACGTGGAATGGGACACTCTAACCAGGTAAGAGAATTTGTGATCAATAGCAGAGGAATTGAATTATTAGATATAGAACTTGGACCAAATGGTATTTTAACAGGTGCTGCCCGGAAAACCAATCAGTTACACAAAAAAGTATCGGAGCTAAAGCTGAAGGACGAACTTAACAGGAAAGACCGTGAGATATCCCGCAAACGAAATGTTCTGGAGGCTAATATTGCTGCCCTTAGAAATGAATTTGAATCCGTTCAGGAAGAACTTAGCCTGTTAAAAGCATCAGAGGAACTGCAAGCTAAACTTACTTCAGATACTGACATTAACCTAAAAAAGAGGAAATGAAAACTGCAAAGGCTGAATGGCAATTACGATTATATATTGCCGGCCAAACTCCGAAATCCATACATGCATTGGAAAACATCCGTAAATATGCTGAAGTGCATCTAAAGGGGAAATATTCTATTGAAATAATTGACCTTTTGGTAAATCCCCAGCTTGCGGAAGGTGACCAAATACTTGCCGTACCAACTTTGGTACGAAAATTTCCTGAGCCAATCCGTAAAATCATCGGTGATCTGTCGAACGAAGAAAAAGTGCTTGTAGGATTGAATATTAAACCATTAACAGTGAACCATTAAGTGAAAAGTAACAGAAAAAATGATATTATAGAGAACAAATTTATTTTGTTTGTTTCCGGTATGTCTGTAAAATCAATTACTGCTATAGAAAATATAACTAAAATTTGTAACACTCATCTATTCGGCAATTTTGAGCTGGAAATCATTGATGTAAATAAAGAAAAACACCAGGCCGCCCAGCACCAGATCATCGGGCTGCCAACACTTATAAAAACAGGCCCTGGCCCCATACGTACCATTTTGGGGGATCTGTCTGAAACAGATAAAGTATTAAAAATATTGAATATAAGACAGTAATTATTTTGGAAAAGCGGAACTTACAAATTGATTCAATTTTAGCTGAAAATGAAGAGCTCAAAAACCAGCTGTTTGAAGCAAAAAACATCATTCAGGCCATTAAGGACGGTGCTATTGACGCATTGATTGTTAACAATAATGGTAAGCCTAATATTTATTCGCTTGAATCTGCTGATTATACGTATAGGGTGCTTATTGAAAAATTTGGTGAAGGGGCTCTAAGTATTTCAGAAGAAGGAATTATTTTATATTGCAATGAGTACTTTTCAAAGCTGGTGAATATTCCGGCCAGAAAAATAATTGGAACTTTTTTTAATTCCTATGTGGAATCTGTAGGCCGATTTGAGGAGCTACAGCAAAGCCTTTCGTCAGGTTTAAGTAAAGGGGAAATTATACTGAACGTACATGGTTCAAAAATCCCTGTTTATATTTCATTAACCAACCTTCAACCTACGCTTGCTGCTATTGGAATAATTGTTACGGATCTTTCGGAAAAAAGAAAACACGAAGAAGCTCTTGCCCTTAACCAGAAAAAACTAGAAAATAAAATAGCGGAGCTTAATGAAGCCAACAATGACCTGGAGCGCTTCATCCATATTATTTCGCATGATATTAAGGAACCCATCCGGAAAATTGCCACCTATTCTTCATTACTTACTATCAGTAAAAATTCGGAGGAAGAGCTTGAAAAAATCAATAATTTACAGATCATTAATAAATCCGCAGTTCGGTTAAACTCATTGGTAGATGACCTTGTGAAATATTCCTTATCCGCTTCAAAAATCAATCCAATAAAAATTGATCTTAATGATATTGCTAAAGAAGTTATTGAAGACCTTGAACTGGTCATTAATGAAAATTCGGCAGGCATATCATTAAAAGCGCTGCCAGTAATAGAGGGGTCCCCGGTTCAATTGCGACAATTGTTCTCCAATATTTTAACAAATGCTTTAAAATACAGGAAGGATAAAGTGAAACCGAAAATTAAAATTGTTTCGGAAATAAAAAACAGTGTTCTGCCAAAATCACCTAACAAAAAATTTCATAAAATAAGCATCAGTGACAATGGTATTGGGATGGATCAGGAATATCTCAAAAAAATATTTACAATTTTTCAGCGCTTGCATAAACAGGATGAATACAAAGGAAATGGTATTGGGCTTGCCATCTGTAAAAAAATAATGGAAAACCATTCAGGAACCATTGAGGCAAGAAGCACACTTGGGGAAGGAAGTACGTTTAATATTTATTTTCCGGTTAACGGTTAAACAGCCCTTCAAAAAAAACGCGTTATAAAAACACAGAATATTGGTGCGCATTTATAACATGTAATAGAAAAACCAAATCTTGATCAGCGAACAAAAATTGCTATTTGCATTCTCTTTTAATCAATAGTATTGGGATGTACAATGGAACTCCAGAATTCTATAATCAGATCAAGGCAACGTACTGATTCTGACATATCATCCGATTTTTTAATGAACCCTTGAATTCCCAATGAATAAGCTTCCTTCACCACTATTCCACTATCATGTGTACTGTGAAAAATAAATGGAATTGCCCTCATTTTCAAGTCGGGGGTTCCTTCAATCAATCGTTTCAGCTCAAGTCCATTGACCTTTGGCATATTAATATCACAGATGATTATAAATACCGAATGTTTGTTTTGTTTAATAATCTCAAATGCTTCTTCTCCATTATAGGCACTAAGAACTTCGTTATCGCAATATTTTTTTAATGCTTTTTTAAACATTACATGCTCCTGAACATCGTCATCAATAAATATAAATTTCCCTTTAGGATTCATTTTTAAAAACTCTTTAACAATTACTTTTTTTTTAAATTATGTTGTACCAATTCAATTGTTCAATGCATCGTTTTCATGATTAACAATATCCGCCTGATGATAGAGTTTAATTTCTGCTGACTATTGAACTACCAGCTTATCCTGGAAAACTGTTTTATTTCCAGAATTAATTATTACCAGATAAATACCCGGACTATAATTACTTATATCAATTTTTGAAAGGTTATCTGTAATGGCTGATTCAAAAACCTTTTTGCCAACTTCATCATAAACTGAAAAGGTATATTTTAAATTATTAGTTTCTGAAGCAAAAATTGTAAATGAATTTTTTGCCGGATTTGGATACATGCCAAAAATAGTGTGTTCAAACTCTTCTTTTTCTTTTAAACTAACAGAAATAGAGGAAGAATAAGAGGCTCTGCCATCATAATCAGTTTGGTTAATCCGGTAAAACAATTTCGGATACAAGGAATCTGTTTGGTTAATTTGCTTATCCGAAAATATGTACCGATTAGCAGCAATAGAGTCTTGCATAACAAAGCCTACAGGAATAAAATTTTCTTCATCAATACTTCGTTCAATTATGAAATATTCCGTTGTGAGGTCTCCGGAATTATTCCAGCTTATATCAATGTTATTTTCATTCTTTTCTGCTCTTAATTCAACTAATTCAGCACTTCTTTCTGTATCGAAATTATCTTGCTCTATCATACCACCACTTAACGTTTTAAGCTTTAAATTAAAACTCAAATCAGAACTTGATCCGGCATTTTGATGAACTTCTACCGCTATTACATTTGATCCATTAACCAACGAAGAAGCAGAAATGTTTGCTATCGTATATTCTGATTCATTTGATGCTGCGGTTGTTGCAAGTGTATTGTAACTAATGGCTCCGGATGGCATATTACTTCTGAATACTTCTGCACCATTAATATAAACAACAGCACCGTCATCACGAAGCAAGCTTAATTCCAAACCTGTAACAGTGGCAGTATTCACAATGTTAAAACTCTTTCTAAAATAAGTGGTAATATATTTTGCGCCTGAATTAGGTCCGTAGCCAACAATCGTGGCTTCTCCCCCATCACCATAACCTAATTCGGCATTACCCGTATTCCATGTCGCATCACTATAAGAAGCCGTTCTCCAGGCAGTTCCCTGGTTGGAACCGTTATCAAGGTATTTCCAGGAAGCCCCGGCAGCTACTAATTCAGTACCACCCGTACTACCCCCGCCTTCGCTTCCGTTTCCACCTGAACCATTTTTTAATTTAGTGATGAATATATCTGTACGGCTATAGGCGTTAAGAGTAGTTGATCCGAATTGAGCACCATTCAAAATAGCACCGGTTGCATACACACTCCCGGATGTTCCTGCACATATGGCATTTCCTGATTCGTAACCCAAATCTTCAGGAGCATCCGCTGCACCACCCGCTGATGTTGCCCATAAAAAACTACCACTATTATTCATTGCCGCCATAAAAACATCCGAATTATCAGCTGCAGTCCTTGTAATAGAGCCAAAAGTTGCAGTACCACCAAATTGTCCGGTAATAAAAATATTACTACCATCTGTCCCAATGGCTCTCGCTCTGTCGGGTTGCGTACCGCCAGCTTTTTTCGCCCATTCAACACCTCCTGATGAATTATAACGAGCAACGAATACATCGCCACCTCCAGTTGTATTTAACTGGATTGCATCAAATTTAACAGAGGCATTAAACTCCCCTGTTACAAAAATTTTTCCGGCATTATCTACAGTTATTCCCCAAGCTGCATCATCCCAAGTACTTCCGGCCGTTTTCACCCACTGCATTTCTCCATTTGTTGTATACTTTGCAACAAACATATCGTAGTTACCTTTTGAGCTAACTGTTTGACCATTAAAGTTGGCTGATCCTTTAAAAATACCACATATATAAACATTACCAGCGGCATCACATTTAATTGCCTTTGCCTCATCTTTTGCAGAGCCGCCCGCCTTTTTCGCCCATAAAAAATTTCCGCTCGGACTATATTTAGCAACATAAATATCTCTGTCGCCATAACCTGTGATAGTAGTAGATCCGAATGAAGCCTTTGTTGTAAAAAAACCACAGATATAAACATTTCCCGCCAAATCATAGGTGATACCAAGAACCTCTTCATTATAAACACCACCATCATTTCTTGCCCAAATCAAATTCCCATTAAGGTCGTATTTAGCCACCACAATATCATTAGATCCTTTGGCGTATAAAGCAATGGAAGATCCAACAAATTTAATTTTGTTTCCTGATCCCTGCACTTCTCCACCTACATATACAAATGAATTATCAACAGCAAGGCAATGTGCATAATCACCTGAACTACCACCAGCGGTTCTTATCCAGGTAAGGGCACCGGAGGGTGAGTACTTTGCAACATACAAATCATGATTTCCCTCACAGGGTAAAACTGTACCGCTGAAATTAGCATTCAGCTCATATTTACCCGCTACATACATATTTCCAGCATTATCGGTACCAATCCCATTACCATAATCGTAGGCCCATGAACCCGCTCTTTTTGACCATTCGAAATTTTGCGTTTTTCCAATAATACTGATTATGCTCAATACTATTACTAAGTATACTTTTTTCATAAATTATAATTCAAGGATGAATTTCTCTAAGCTTTATTTTAAAATCAAAATTAAAGTTGAAAACCTCCTTCCATCCTAAGAATTCGGTGATATCATTTTATTAATAGTTAAGTTGAAATTTACTGTAATTGAATGGCTTAACATTTCAAGCCTTATCCGCTTCTGTGGGAGGGCTAATTCTGTTTTACAGAATAAATGCAGAATGAAATTATATTATATCTTTGTTTTAAATAAAACCCTTTCCAAAACCATTGAAGGGATAACATTAAAATAATGAAAAACATTTTTATCTTAATGAGTTGCATACTCCTATCCTGTTCTACAAACAATACTAATAAAATGCTTCCACCGGGAGCAATTGTTACTTTTGATAAACAGGGCCACCGTGGCTGTCGGGGACTAATGCCCGAAAATACAATTCCTGCTTTTAAAAAAGCAATTGATCTTGGTGTTACAACGCTTGAAATGGATGCGGTAATTACCAAGGATAAGCAGGTTATTTTAAGCCATGAGCCTTTTTTCAATCATGAGATCACCACAAAAGCGGATGGCAGCTTTGTTAGCGAAGCTGAAGAAAAAGAACTGAATATTTATGAGATGCTGTATGAAGAAACACAAAAATTTGATGTGGGTTTAAAGCCTCATCCCCGTTTTCCAAAACAACTGAAATTACCTGCACATAAACCTAAACTAGCAGATGTTATTGACAGTGCGGAGGCCTACACCAAAGCAAAATCCTTGCCTGCCATTTACTACAATATTGAAACTAAAAGTACCCCTGCAACAGATAATGTATATCATCCTAAACCCGATGAATTTGTTGAACTTATTGTTGCTGTTATAAAAGAAAAAAAAATTGAAGACCGCGTAATTATCCAATCCTTTGATATCCGCACACTGCAATACCTTCATGATAAACACCCTTCTATTAAAACGGCCTATTTGTATGAACCAACTTCGGAGGAGCCCCTTTCAGTCAGATTAAAAAACTTAGGTTTTTCTCCAACCATTTACTCTCCGGAATACATAACGGTAACTCCTGAAGTGATTGAAGAATGTAAGGCTGCCGGAATTAAAGTAATTCCATGGACCGTTAATGATACGGCCAAAATTCAGGAATTGAAACAGATGAAAGTTGATGGTATTATTAGCGATTATCCTGATATTTTTGAACAGATTAAATAGAAAACTATAGAATTAAAACTGCATAAGCTGCAATAGTACTACCCAACATTAAATCAGTTAAACTCTAAAACGAAAAAACACATGTCATTATTTTTAGGTGAATTTATCGGAACTATGCTGCTGTTTATTTTTGGCGGAGGAGTAGTTGCGGGTGTTATATTAAAGGGGACAAAAGCGGAAAATGCTGGTTGGATTGTAATTACAACCGGGTGGGGATTAGCTGTTACTATTGCTATTTATGCGGTAGGCAGTATCAGCGGAGCACATCTTAATCCGGCTGTTACCATTTCTTTGGCTTGCGTTGGTGAGTTTGCATGGGAAAAAGTGCCGGTATATGTTTTAGCGCAGTTGGCAGGTGCATTTTTCGGTGCCATTATAGTATGGCTCCATTATTTACCACATTGGAAAGAAACCAAAGACCAGGGAACACAACTTGCCGTTTTTGCCACAGGTCCTGCAATCCGCAAAACATGGGCAAATTTACTGAGCGAAATTATAGGAGCGTTTATTTTATTGTTTGGATTATTAACCATTGGTGCCAATAAATTTTCAGATGGCTTAAATCCATTGGTGATAGGAGGTTTTATTGTGGCAATAGGCTTATCACTAGGCGCCACAACCGGCTATGCCATTAATCCGGCCCGGGATTTAGGGCCACGTCTCGCTCATTTTATATTACCAATTATTGGGAAAGGGAAATCAGACTGGGAGTATGCATGGATACCTGTTATTGGACCTATATTGGGGGGTATTTTAGGTGCACTTACATACAAAGCTTTATTTAAGCAGGAAATTTATCCGCTATTATGGATTTTTGCTCCTATTGTTTTAATTTTAATTATACTGGCAATTATCAACGAACGCAAAGAAAATAATTAATAGCCAATTTAGTTCGACAGCAAAACATATCAAATATTTAAAACCGTTTTTTTCCGAATTCCGAACGATTCGTTATTCGTAACCAATAAATAACCCGCGATTCACAACCTATTCATGGAAAAAAAATATATTTTATCAATTGATCAGGGAACAACCAGCTCCAGAGCCATTTTGTTCAATAAAGCAGGCGAAGTGGTTAATATAGCTCAGAAAGAATTCACTCAATTTTTTCCAAAACCAGGCTGGGTAGAGCACGATGCATTGGAAATATGGCAATCGGTTGAAGAAGTTGTTAACGAAACTTTATTGAAGTATAATGCAGAAGAAATTGCTGCTATTGGCATTACCAATCAGCGTGAAACAACTGTGGTATGGGACAAAAAAACTGGTATCCCTATATACAATGCTATTGTATGGCAATCCAGGCAAACGGCTGATATTTGTGATGAACTAAAGAATAAAGGTTTAAATGAGCTGGTACGTAATAAAACAGGACTATTGATTGATGCTTACTTCTCCGGAACTAAATTAAAATGGATACTTGATACGGTTGCCGGTGCAAGAGAAAAAGCTTCAAAAAATGAATTATTGTTTGGCACGATTGATACCTGGCTGGTATGGAAATTAACCGGTGGTAAAGTTCATGTTACCGATTACAGCAATGCATCACGTACACTTATGTACAATATTTATGATCTTAAATGGGATCATCAGCTTTTGGAAATACTAGATGTGCCGGAATCCGTGCTTCCCAAGGTATCTTCTTCATCAGAAATATACGGTTACACGGAAACAGAAATTTCAGCTATTCAAAAGAAGCAAGGCGGGATATTTAAGGAACTTAAAATACCAATATCGGGTATTGCAGGTGACCAGCAGGCTGCCCTATTCGGGCAAGCTTGTCTTACAGAAGGAATGGCAAAAAACACCTACGGCACCGGTTGCTTTATGTTAATGAATACAGGAGATAAAGCCGTTCCATCCAACCATGGCCTGCTTACTACAATTGCCTGGGGCATTAATGGCAAAGTAGAATATGCTTTGGAAGGCAGTATTTTTGTTGCAGGTTCGGCTGTGCAATGGCTGCGGGATGGCCTTCAGTTTTTTAAGGAAGCATCTGAAAGTGAAGCGCATGCAAATAATGTTATTACATCCGATGGAGTATATGTTGTACCAGCCTTTGTTGGTTTAGGAACGCCTTATTGGGACAGCGAAGTACGCGGGGCTGTTTTCGGGCTAACCCGCGGAACCAGTAAAGAACATTTAATCAGGGCTACCCTGGAAGCGATTACCTATCAAGTTAAAGATGTATTGATGGCTATGGAACAGGATTCCGGCATTCAACTGAAAAGCCTTAGAGTTGATGGGGGAGCTGCAAAAAACAATTTATTAATGCAGTTTCAAAGTAATATTTTGGAAGTGCCGGTTGACAGGCCGGTTGTAAATGAAACTACTGCACTTGGTGCTGCTTATCTTGCAGGATTAGCTACCGGCTTCTGGAAAAACCGTGATGAAATAGCCACTCAATGGCTTGTTGACAAAACATTTAGTCCGGGCCTTACTCCAGAAAAGGTAAACGAAGTATATGACGGATGGAAAACTGCTGTTAAAGCAGCAATTGCATTTAAACCTAAAAAAGTGGCAGGGTTAGTGAACAATTAACCGAAAGAGTGCTTTTAAATGAAACCGAAAAATTTAAAAATCGTAAAAGGATTTTAACATCAATACATTAAAAAAAAGAAATATGAAATTAAAATATCTATTCGTTCTGTTCATCTGTTATTTTACTTTTTCTACTATAAAAGCACAAGACTGGAATGGAACAGGAGTTGTTTTGTCATCGGCAGGATATGTTGCTACCAGTAATCATGAGCTCGAGGCCGGGTTCCATTTTGAAGTAGAAGTATTTGTTAACGATATAAAAAAAACATATGTTGGCAGTGTAGTTAAATCGGATCCTGCCAATGATCTTACTATTATAAAAATAGATGACCCGTCCTTCCTTTCTGTGGGAACTGTTCCATATACCTACAAAATAAAGGATGTTAAGGACAATGAAAAAATATTTATAATGGGTTATCCGAATGAGTCGAAAGAAAAAATTAAGGTGCAGGAAGGAACTATCAGTTCTAAATCAGGTTATACGAATGATGTAACAATGTACCAAATATCCTGTATCCCAAAACAAGGCTGTGCAGGTGCTCCCCTATTTGATAATGCAGGAAATCTTATTGGTATTATTAATTCCACTACCACTTACGGACAAAGTGCAGGGTACGCTGTTAAAATTTCGTGTCTGCATAATTTGCTGGAAACACTTCCTAAAATGCCCCCAATGCCTTCAAAAACAAGCATATCAGCACTATCGCTTTCAGACAAAACAGATGCGCTCTCAAAATTTGTTGTATCTATTAAGGTAAGTAACAAAGTTGTAACGGATATGAGTAAAAGCAAAAAAATGTTTGTCGGCCAAACCTATGGTGGAGGGATTATTTTTTATGTGGATGAAACAGGAGAGCATGGTTTGATTGCCTCTTTTGATACAGGTGAAAGCGAACGCGCACAATGGGGATGTTATAACACATTGATTGATGATACAGAAACAGGAATTAACAGCGGACTTGAAAACACAAAAAAAATAATTACCGGCTGTCGCAGCGGCTCTGAGCGTATTGCAGCACGTTTGTGCAATCAATATGTTTCTGAAGGTTACAGTGATTGGTACTTGCCATCCAAAGAAGAATTGAGTGTTTTATATGATCAGAAAGAACTCATTGGTGGCTACGAGCATGGTTATTACTGGAGCTCTTCAGAAGTAGATTCTCACTTCGCCTGGTATCAGCATTTTGACTTCGGATTTCAGGATTATTTAAATAAAGACTTCTCTTATTTTTTCCGTCCAATCAGATCGTTTTAAAATCTGAAAATAGGCCAACAATACATTAACCATCTAACAGCAATTAAATTGACTTCATTTTCAGCAAAAAACAGATCATCACTTATCAACCAGATGAGCTCATCCACTTTCGACCTGATTGTGATTGGCGGTGGTATTACAGGAGCAGGTATCGCGTTAGATGCATCGGCAAGGGGTTTAAAAGTAGCGCTGATTGAAATGCAGGATTTTGCTGCCGGTACATCCAGCCGGTCTACAAAACTTATTCATGGTGGACTTAGATATCTGAAACAACTCGAATTTAAACTTGTTGCTGAAGTTGGAAAAGAAAGAGCTATCGTACACCATAATGCACCACACCTAACTAAACCCGAGCGTTTACTATTACCTATCGTTAAAGATGGTTCATTAACTACATTTACTGCAAGATTAGGAATGACCATTTATGAATGGCTTGCCGGTGTTAAAAAAGAGGAAAAGCATATTGTTTTAAATCGTGAGGAAACCATTGCAGCTGAGCCTTTACTTCGCAAAGATAATTTACTTGGTGGCATTTTATTTTACGAATACCGCACAGATGATGCACGCCTCACTATTGAAATAATAAAAGAGGCTGTTAGTAAAGGAACTATTGCTCTCAACTATATGAAGGCGGTTTCGTTTATTTATTCTGATGGTAAAATTACCGGCATTAAAGCATGCGACCAATTTAACCAACAGATTATAGAGTTAAAGGCCAACTATATTGTTAATGCAACAGGCCCCTGGGTAGATGAAATAGATGACCTTGATAAACCCGATAACCAGCATAAATTACATATTACAAAAGGAGTTCATATTGTTGTTGATGGTAAAAAACTTCCGCTAAAACAATCATCCTATTTCGATACACATGATAAACGGATGATCTTTGTTATCCCACGGGAAGGAAAAACTTATATTGGTACAACGGACACATTTTATTCTGGCGATATTTTAAATCCTCAAGTAACAGTTGAAGATATGACTTATCTTCTGAAATGTGTTAACGATATTTTCCCATCTGCTCATCTTTCAGCAAATGATGTAGAATCAAACTGGGCAGGCTTAAGGCCCTTAATTCAGAAACCTGGTAAGGGGCCATCGGAAATTTCACGTAAAGATGAAATATTTGAATCCGCTTCCGGACTTATAACCATTGCAGGTGGGAAACTTACAGGCTATAGGAAAATGGCGCAGCGAATTGTTGATCTTATTGGTAAGAAAATTAAACATGCAGAAGGAAAAGCAATTCCAAACTGTACCACAGAAAACCTAACGCTTTCAGGCGGCAAAACTGGGGGCGCAGCAGGCTTTAATAATTTTGCTAAGAGTAAACAAAATCGTGCACAGGAACTTGGTTTGACAACAGCAGAAACCGAAACACTTGTCAACCGTTACGGATCTAATATCGATCACGTTTTCATTCTTATTGAAAAATTAAAAACAGAAAATGATCCTTTACCTATTTTATTGAGAGCTCAATTGCACTACAGTATTGAACATGAAATGTGCAGTACTCCAACTGATTTTTTCATCAGGCGTACAGGTGCACTTTATTTTGATATTGGCACCGTTAAAGCATGGGAAACACCGCTTTTGATTTACATGAAAGGAATACTAAACTGGGATGATAAATTAACAGCTAAATTTGATGCTGAGCTCCAAAAAGCGAGCCGTCAAACAAGCGTTGTTGTATAGATCTAAATAAAAATCTCGAATTATTTTCTTGAAATTTTACAACTTACTTATTGAGCATAGTGTGAATTGTGATGTGGAACAAATTTTTCTTTTAGAAGATTGTTTCAGCATATTACAAAATACAAACGTCTAACAAATTCTTCCATCAATGCAGACTTATACCTATCAGGAAGTTTTTAAAAAGTGTATTGTATACTTCGAAGGCGATGAACTTGCAGCCACCACTTGGATAAATAAATATGCACTAAAAAATACTGAAGGGCAGTTGGTTGAAAACAGCCCGGATGATATGCATAGGCGAATGGCGAAAGAATTTGCCAGAAAGGAAATTGAATACAAAAACAATTCGCAGTCCACTGAAAACTTTAAGCATCTGTCAAAATACGGTCAGGAACGTCCACTTTTAACGGAAGAAAAAATTTTCGATTATTTTAAAAATTTCAAATACATCATTCCTCAAGGCAGTGTGATGTCATCCTTAGGAAATCCTTTTACGTTTGCATCACTATCCAACTGCATTGTGTTGCCCGAAATTTATGATTCGTACGGTGGTATTTTTTACACCGATCAGCAAATGGCCCAGTTGTTTAAAAGACGGTGTGGAGTTGGTATTGACATTTCAACACTCCGGCCTGAAGGCATGAGAGTAGCAAATGCAGCAGGAACAAGCAGCGGTGCAGTAACTTTCATGCATCGTTTTTCGAATACCACCCGCGAAGTGGCGCAAGATGGAAGGCGTGGTGCGTTAATGATTACAATGGATGTAGCCCATCCCGATATAGAAGAATTTATTAAAATCAAACAAGATCTTACGAAGGTAACAGGAGCAAACATCTCGGTGAGATTATCAGACGAATTTATGAATGCTGTAGAAACCGATTCAATATATACGTTACGTTTCCCTATAGATGCAGCCATTCCCGAAATATCGAAAAAAATAAAAGCGCGTGACTTATGGAATACTATTATTGAATGTGCGCATGCTTCTGCCGAACCCGGACTAATCTTTTGGGACAAACAACACACCTACTCTACTTCATCTGTTTATCCGGGATTTAAAAATGTATCTACTAATCCGTGTTCAGAAATTGCCATGCAGGGAGGAGACAGTTGTCGCCTGGTTGCACTTAATCTGTTCAGTTTTGTTGATTTTCCATTTACACCGCAAGCTACATTCAATTTTAAAAAATTTTACGAAACTACTTATGAGGCTCAACGCCTAATGGATGACCTTGTGGACCTTGAATTAGAAAATGTGTCGCGTATTCTCACAAAAATAAAATCTGATCCTGAACCAGAATATATAAAATCAGTTGAAGAAAGAACCTGGGAACTATTTTATACTTCAGGAAAAAAAGGCAGAAGAACGGGACTTGGATTTACAGCATTAGCAGACGTTATAGCTGCACTAAATCTTAAATTCGATTCGGATCAGGCATTGACAGAAATTGAAAAAATTGTAAAAACCAAATGTGAAGCAGAATTCGAGAGCTCTATTGATATGGCAATTGAACGAGGGAAATTTGAAGATTTTAATTCTCAAATTGAAAACACATCCGAATTTATTCAAATGCTTCAGCATGAATTGCCAATTGTATATAAGCGAATGATGGAATTTGGCAGAAGAAATATTTCCTTAAGCACCGTTGCACCAACCGGTTCATTAAGCATACTGGCACAAACGTCTTCTGGAATTGAACCTGTGTTTCAATTACATTACAAACGAAGAAAAAAAATAAATTCGAATGATAAAAATGTACGTATAGATTTTGTAGATCCATCAGGTGATTCCTGGCAGGAGTTTGAGGTTTATCATCCTAAACTAAAATTATGGATGGATCAAACCCAGGAAACTAACATCAATAAA
The DNA here is from genome assembly GCA_040387415.1 of Bacteroidota bacterium. Classification (GTDB taxonomy): domain Bacteria; phylum Bacteroidota; class Bacteroidia; order 2-12-FULL-35-15; family 2-12-FULL-35-15; genus 2-12-FULL-35-15. The sequence continues at coordinate 24,346 of JAZKDU010000019.1, read as the reverse complement.
AGCCCATACAGCGGATCCACGGCACCTGAAATTAACTGGAACCAACGAATAAAAATACAATCGCTTATTCAAAAATACACCACACATTCTATCAGTTCAACAATTAATCTATCAGCAAATACATCACAAGAAAAGGTAGGAGAAATTTATCTGGAGGCCTGGAAGCAAGGTTTAAAAGGTATTACCGTATATCGTGAAGGCTCACGCAGCGGTGTTCTAATTTCTGCTACTACTGAAAAAGAAAATCGGCCTGAAGTTAACAGTCACAATATTCCAATACGTCCCGATAAAATTGAAGCGGAGATTGTTCGTTTTATGAATATAGATGAGCAATGGATTGCATTTATAGGGCTTATTGATAATAAACCGTATGAAATATTTACAGGAAAATTGCAGGATTCATTTATCATTCCTGATTGGATCCAAAAGGGATGGATTGTTAAAACAATGACTGCTGCTAATGAAAAGCAATATGATTTTCATTTTCTGGATATATCCGGGAATCTAAAGATTGTAGAAGGTTTATCACATTCTTTTAATAAAGAATACTGGAATTATGCAAAACTAATTTCGGGTGTTCTTCGTTATGGAATGCCTATCCCGCAAGTGGTGGATTTAGTGCGGAATTTGAATTTATATGATGCTACCATCAACACATGGAAAAATGGGGTAGAGCGGGCATTAAAAAAGTTTATACCGAGCGGAACGCTTGCACAGGATAAAATATGCCCTAACTGTGATGATCCAAATGGTTTAATTTATGAAGAAGGATGCTTAAAATGTAAAAGCTGCGATTATTCGGAGTGCGGATAGAGATTGTAATTAATATCACTTCTTAAGAAAAAAAATCAACTAATATTATTCACTTGCTGTTTTAATCAATCGGCTTCTGTATTGCACAAAGATGCTCGATTTCGAAACAAATCCAATATATTTCCCATCCTCCAGTACCGGTAAATTCCAGGCACCCGTTTCATCAAATTTTTTCATCACGGAATCCATCCTATCATCTGGAGCTACAGTTGCAAAAGGCTTTCTCATTATTTCTTTAACATATACTTTGTCATACATATCGTGCTTAAACATTATCTCCCTGATATTATCAAGTACAATAACACCAACGAACACACCATCTGCAACTACCGGAAAAATATTTCGTTTAGAATGAGCTACCACTTCTACTAACTGTCCCAGTGTTTGACCAGGTGAAACTAATTGAAAATCAGTTTCAATTAGATTAGAGATGTTTAATGAGGTGAGAATATTTCTATCCTTATCATCCGTATAAACATGGCCTTTTTGCGCCAATCTTTTAATATCCATAGAATACGTTTCAAAATATTTTGATATCATATAGCTACTTGCAGAAACAATCATTAATGGGATCATTAATTCATATCCACCTGTAATTTCAGCAATCAAAAATATTGCAGTTAACGGTGCATGGAACACCCCGCTTAATATACCCGCCATGGCAACCAAAGTAAAATTACTTACCGGAGCATGCGTTATATCAAGCAAATTAAGAAGGTAGGCAAAGGCAAAACCTAAATAGGCTCCAACAAAAAGTGAAGGAGCAAAATTCCCACCATTCCCGCCACTACCTATTGTTATTGCGGCAGCAATGGTTTTAAAAAACATGATTAGGATAATAAAAAGCAGCAAGAGCCACTTTTGTGAAATAAAGTTTGCTAAAATACTGTGCTCAAAAAGTTTTTCAGGATTTAAGTCTGCAAGATTTTTTATACTTTCATAACCCTCACCAAATAAAGAGGGGAAAAATAATATTAGTAACGCAAGTAACAGACCACCAAAAATAGCCTTACTATATATCTTATCCTTTCTCGGTTTAAGATAAGATTCTATTTTCAAATATACACGTGAATAATAAACAGAGACGAAGCCTGCTAGCAATCCTAAAATTATATAATAAGGAACATTATAGTAATTGAATGGTTCAATTAATTTGAAAGACAATAACGTATTTTCCTGCAATATAATTTTCGAAAGTAAACCTCCGGTTGCAGCTGCTATAATGAGTGGAATAAATGCTGAGATGGAAACATCAACTAACAGCACTTCCAAGGCAAATAAAACACCGGCAATTGGAGAATTAAAAGCTGCTGCAATTCCTGCCGCAGCACCGCAGGCAAGTAATAAGGTTCTGTCCTTATAATTAATATGATGCGTTTTCGCGTAATTTGAACCAATGGCAGAACCCGTCACAACAATCGGTGATTCCAATCCTGCAGAGCCTCCAAAACCAACAGTAAGTGCGCTTGTAACAATATGAGAATACATTTGATCTTTAGGCAAAAAGCTAGATTTTTTCGCAATGGCATGCAAAATATTGGCAGTTCCTCTTCCTAATTTTCCTTTCAAATGTTTTTGAACGAACCAAACTGAAAGTATAATTCCAAAAGCCGGAAAGATCAGGTAAAAAAAATATTGATAGGGGATATGGTAATCGTGTGTAAGTGCAAGATGGATATAATACACTGCTGTTTTTAAAAACACTGCGGCAAGCCCTGCAGTGATACCAACAAATATACTTGATACAACAAGAATTTGCCGCGGTGTAAACTTTGTACTCAGCCAGTTTATTACTATTTCATATAATTTAAGAAATTTATTCATTCTATATTTTGATTCCTAAAAGTAAAATATCATCTACTTGTTCCAGATTACCTTTCCAGTTATTAATTGTATTCAGAAAAATTTCTTTTTGCTCACTCATACTTTTTGTGTAATTCTCCAAAATTAATTCCTGCATTTGTTTATATCGGAATTTTTTTTCTTTCGGACCGCCTGCCTGGTCAGCATATCCATCCGTAAAAATATAAATACAATCACCTTTATTTAATTCAATAGAATGATTTACAAATGGTTTTGGTTCTCCGTAATAAATTCCAATAGGCTGTTTATCTGCTTTAATTTCTTCAATTTTACCTTCTCTAATAAACCATAAAGGATTATTAGCACCTGCGTATTCCAGGGTTTGACCATCCAGCGTACAAAGTGCAATATCCATACCATCCTGGCTTTCACCAGCTATTCCTGTTTGTTTCAGCGAATTAATAACTCCTTTACGGAGATGAGCCAAAATTTCATTTGGTGTGGTTATTCCTTTATGATTAACAATTCCGTTTAATAATGTATGCCCTATCATACTCATAAATGCTCCAGGAACACCATGGCCAGTACAATCAATTGCAGCAAAAATTTTCTTACCACCTTTATTTGCTATCCAGTAAAAATCACCACTCACAACATCTTTAGGTAAATAAAGTACGAATGATTCAGGTAAAAGTTCATTCACCTCAGTATCACTTGGTAAAATAGCCTGTTGTATACGTTTTGCATAATTAATACTATCAATAATACTCTTATTCTTCTCCTCAATTTCTTCATACGCCTTTTTCAACTCCACATTCTTTAAGCGATGTATTTCCGATTCTCTTTCTGATTTTTCAGTTGCAAATTGTGTTTGCAGGTTCTTTAATTTATTGGTGGCAAGCTCACCAGTTACTTCTGTTTTAAGTTCATAAAATTTCTCTTTATGCTCCAGAGCTTTTGCTAACTCACCCGTGTGCTTATATACTTCACCCAGTAATTCATGAACTTGGTAAATCTTAGGTTTCGATTTACTGCTCTCTGCAATTTCAAGTGCACGATGAAGATATTTTAAAGCAGTTTCATATTCGTTAATTTTCAAATACAAACTACCCAGCTCTATACAGGTAGTTGTTACTCCCTGATAATGGTTCAAATCTTCACGCAGCTGTAAACTCTCCTTCAGGTATTTTTCAGACTCTTGATATTTTTCCATTAATTTTAAAACCACCCCCATATCATTCAAGGCCCTACCCTCCCCCATTACATTCTTTGTTTCACGAAATCCTTCTGCTGACAATCGAATAAATTCCAATGCTTCATCAAACCGCTTAGTTGCGATCATCACGCTTCCTAAACCACTTTGACATCTAGAACAACTGAATAGCGCATTTTCACCTGCTTTAAAATAGTCAAATGCCTTTTTATAATACCCTTCAGATGCAGAATAATCTTTCAAATCATAATGAAAAACGCCAAGCGTATAATTTGCCCAACCTAAATAATCGCCACCCAAATAATTTTCTGCATGTTTGAGATTATTAAAGGCGTATTCCAATGCCTCATCATATTTACCCAATGACCACAATGAATACGCCATCATATTGAATGTACGGGCAACGCCAACGGGATTTTCAATTTCTTTAAAAATTGCTAAACCAGTTTCAAAATATTCAATGGTTTTGGGATCTTGAGTAACAAACAAACCAACAAATGCTTTGTTTATATAACTATAGGCCAGGCCCCATTTATCATTTATTTCCAAAGCAAGCTCATAAGCCTCATTTAGGATTTGGTGATTCTCAGCTAAAGCTGTAGCACTAGGAACAACGCTATCTGTAGGCCATACATATTTTTGTATAGATCGAATTCTTTCTTTCTTATCAGTTATGCGTGATAATTCTTTTTGAAATTCCTCGAGAGTTAAAGCCATTGCAATTTTTCAAAACAAACCTTTAAATCTACAAGTTTGTTTACCGTAAATATAACAATTTTCAGAAGAGGGAAAAAGCGTATTAGAAATATATATGGGGCTAAATAATTCGTCTATTTAATTATACTTCCACTTAGTTTTAACAATTGAGTTTCTGAAACTTTTGCATTAAAACGTGCATCCGACAATCGGTTAATCGATTCCTCATAACTCTCCTGTGCTACTTTTAATTCAATAGAGGTACTTGCTCCCAACCTGAAACGTTCCAATGCGATATCCAGATTCTCTTTAGCAAGCAGCTTATTTTCTTCCTCGAGCTTTAAAATTGAAATATCATCCTGATTTCTCTTAAAGGCTTTTACGATATTTAGATGAGTGATTGTTTTTAAATTTTCGAATTCATACGTAGCGTTTTCTAAATTCAGTTGTAAATTTTTAATAGCATTCGAAGTATTAAAACCATTGAATACAGTCCAGCTGGCGGTAAAGCCCAAATTTAACCCAAGGTTCTGGTTTAATAATGCAAAACCAGCTTGATTCTGAGACCTTGTAAAAATATAATTTGCGTTTAAATTTAACCGGGGATAAGCGGTTGCTTTCCCTTCCCTGATCATGTATCTGGAGATTTCAATATTTTTCTGAGCAAATAATAAATCTGAATTATTAGTCATAATTGAATTTTTTAAATCTTCGTATTTATACTGGTCCATCAATGGTATACTATCCAGCACATCAATATCCTGCTCAACAGGCTGAACTAACAGCTGATTCAGACCTGCCTTAGCATCCGACAACAAAGTATTCTTGCGCATTAACGTTGATTTTAATGCATTCATATCAACCTTTGCCTGTAATACATCTATTTTTGAACTTGCACCAACATCAAATTTTTTTTGTGCAATTTTTAAACGTTCATCAGATACTGCTATATTTTCCTTTAACCCATTTATCATTTGCTTCTGCATGGCAATCGTATAATAAGCTTCTATTACCTGAACCAACGTGTTCTCCATCTGAATTTTAACATTCAGCGCACCCATTCGTTCCAATTCCTTCAGTCTTTCGTGTGTTGCAAACATTTTAAAGCCGTCAAATACAGTCCAGGTCAAATAAGCACCAGTAGTAATATTACGTGATTCTACCCCGCTTTTATCAACCGTTAATCCGCTCGAAAATTCCTGCTTAGTGGCGTTATTGGCCAAACTACCCGTTGCATTCAAATCCACACGTGGCAGCATTCCTGCATTTCCCAAAGTGTTATTATTTGATGCCTGTTTAGATGAGTTGGCCGAAATAAGTATGTCATAATTATTTTTCAAAGCCAGTTCTATAGCTTGTTCAATAGTTATTTTTTGAGCTTGTGCAGCCCCAGAAATAATACATAACAAAAAAACAAATAACTTATTCAATCTCTTTAACTTCATGTTTATGCTCTTTTGAAAAATAAGAATAAATAGCAGGTATAACGTATAAGGTTAATACCAGCGAAAACATAATACCACCAACAATTACAATTCCCATTGCTGTTCGGCTGCTGGAGCCTGCTCCTAAGGATAAAGCAATAGGCATTGCGCCTAAAGCCGTTGCGATACTTGTCATTAAGATAGGGCGTAAACGCGCAGCAGCAGCTTCCTGTATGGCTTCACGAATTGGCTTACCCTGTTCTTTTAATTGGTTAGCAAATTCTACAATTAAAATTCCATTTTTAGTTACCAAACCAATTAACATAATAATACCAATCTGGCTGAAAATATTTAAGGTTTGGTTAAAATACCATAATGCCAATAAAGCTCCGCAAAGGGCTAATGGTACCGTAAGCATAATAATAAACGGATCAATAAAGCTTTCAAATTGAGCTGCAAGAATCAAGTATATAATTAACAGAGCAAGAACAAATGCAAACAACACGTTAGATCCGCTTTCCGCGAAATCACGGGAAGGCCCTGTTAATGCTGTAGAAAATGAATCATCCAAAATCCGATCAGCAATAGCCTCCATTTCCTGGATACCATCACCAATAGTTTTACCAGGCGCTAAACCTGCTGAAACAGTAGCGGACTGGTAACGGTTATAATGATATAATTGTGGCGGACTGCTTTGCTCTTCAACAGTTACAACGTTATCTAATTGTATCATTTCACCTTTACTATTTCTGGTATACATTGATTTCAAATCAAGCGGTTCATCACGTTTTGATCGCTCCAACTGACCAATCACCTGGTATTGCTTACCTTCCATGTTAAAATAACTGAAACGCTGTCCGCTTAATGCCAATTGTAATGTTTGTGCAATATCACTGACAGAAATGCCGATACTAGCAGCCTTTTCGCGATCAATGGTAATATTCAATTCGGGTTTATTAAATTTCAGGTTAACATCTGTCCCTTGAAACACTTTGCTTTTATTAGCTTCTTCAATAAACAAAGGCAGCTTTTCTTTTAACTTCTCAAAATTAGGAGCCTGCAGTACAAACTGTACAGGCAAGCCACCACGTGAACCTCCTGATGAAATGGTTTGTTCCTGAATTACAAATGTTTTTGCTTCCGGAAATTTTTTTGTTGATTTGGTTATGTAATCTGCGATTTGCTGTTGTGATCGTTCACGATCCTTTGGCTCAACCAAAGCCAATCGAACAAAACCCGAATTAACTGCTCCAGAACCCGTAAATCCGGGTGCGGTAACCGTTAAACAAATTCTTTTTTCAGGAATGGAATCATTTATAAAATCTGTAAACTTCAAAACATAAGCATCCGTATACTCGTAGGAAGCCCCTTCAGGTGCAGTAATGGAAACCCTGAACCAGCTGCGGTCTTCAAGCGGTGCAAGCTCTGATTGCAATGAACCGCCTATAACAAAAATAAGCCCTATACTTGCTGCAATAATTACAAAAGCCAGCCAGCGTCTTTTCATAAACTGTGTAAGTGTATTCTGATAACCATTTACCATCCTTACAAAATAAGGCTCGGTGCGCTCATAAAAACGACTTTTTTTATGCACCTTGCGTACCATATAAGCATTTAACATAGGTGTTAATGTTAATGACACAAACGCTGAAATTAAAACGGCACCCGCTATCACCACACCAAACTCCCGAAACAGCCTGCCTACAAATCCTTCCAAAAAAATAACCGGCATAAAAACTGCGGCAAGCGTAATGGAAGTTGATATTACAGCGAAGAATATTTCCTTTGATCCTTTATGAGCAGCCTCCACGGGATCCATTCCATCCTCTATCTTTTTATAGATATTTTCTGTAACAACAATACCATCATCCACCACAAGACCGGTAGCTAAAACAATTGCCAAAAGAGTTAATACATTAATGGAATAATCCATCATGTACATAATAAAAAATGCACCGATTAAGGAAACTGGAATATCGATAAGCGGACGAAAGGCAACCAGCCAATCTCTGAAAAACAAGTAGATGATTAAAATTACCAGGATAATGGCTATTATCAAGGTTTCCTGAACCTCAAGAATAGAGCGCTTTACAAACTTTGTATTATCCAAAGCGATTCCTAAAGTAAAATCTTTTGGAAGATCCTTTTCAATTTGTTCAACCCGTTTATAAAACTCATCAGCAATTGCAATATAATTTGCACCTGGCTGAGGAACCACGCCCAAGCCTATCATAGGAACGCCCGACTCACGAAGAATTGTTTCTTCATTTTCAGGCCCAAGAACGGCAGTACCAATATCTTTAAAACGAATTACACGTTGGCCATCCGAACGAATGATCATTTCATTAAAGCCTGCTTCATCTGTAAGTTTACCAATTGTTTTAACGGTTAATTCGGTGGTGCTTCCAGCAAGCTTGCCCGAAGGGAGTTCAACATTCTGCCTGTCCAATGCCTGCCTCACATCCAAAGGTGTTAATCCATATGCCGCAAGTTTATCAGAATTCATCCACAAACGCATTGCATATCTTTTTTGTCCCCAGATCTGCACTGTACTCACTCCCGGAATTGTTTGCAAACGTTCTGCAATCACGTTTTCAGCGAAAGCACTTAGTTCAAGATGATTTTTTGTACTGCTTTGTAATGTTAATGACAATATAGCATCAGAGTTTGCATCAGATTTGGTAACGGTTGGCAATCCATCAATATCCTGTGGTAACTGGCGTACAGCCTGTGATACTTTATCACGCACATCATTAGCAGCAGCTTCCAGATTTGCATCCAGGTTAAATTCAACAGTAATAGTACTTGATCCCTGGTTGCTGGAGGAAGAAATACTTCTTACTCCTTCAATACCGTTCAATACTTTTTCAAGAGGCTCTGTGATCTGCGATTCTATTACATCTGCGTTAGCCCCTGCATAATTTGTTTTCACCGTAATAATTGGCGGATCAATAGAAGGATACTCCCGAACACCAAGGTACTTATACCCAATCCCCCCAAACAAAACAATGATTACTGACATTACAATTGCCAGCACAGGTCTGTTTATACTTATAGATGAAATATTCATTCTTAATGCTTATTTAAAATCAATTATTTTAACAGCCGCTCCAGGCTTTAACTGCATAATGCCTGTGGTTACAATTGTATCGCCAACAGCTACCCCTTCGGTAATTTGGATCCTGGATTCAGTCCTTAAACCGGTTTCTACTTTTACATATTCCGCTTTACCATCTTTTATACGGTATACTTTTTTTCCTTTTAAATCAGGTATAATCGCTTCCGTTGGAATCATCACCGCATTCTCAATATTATCAAATGAAAGCTGAACCCTTGCAAATGCACCAGGATAAACACTTCCCTGATTATTAGGACAAATAGCCCTTACTCTTAATGTGCGTGTTGCCATATCAATTTTGGGCTCAATGGCAAACACTTCACCCTCCAGCTTTTTGCTATTGCCTTCAATTGTAAAAATAATTTTATCTCCTTTTTTAACGATATCCGAATAACGCTCCGAAACAGTAAAATCTAATTTAACAGGATTGACCTGCTGAATATTTGCAATCACTGTAGCCATTGTAACATAGGCGCCTTCACTCACATTTTTCAATCCAATAAAACCATTAAACGGGGCACGGATTTCTGTTTTTTCAATTTGTGATTTCAGATAATCTATATCTGCCTTTATTGTATTTGTTGCGTTTTGAGCAATATCAAATTCCTGTTGACTTACACCGCTTATTTTCAACAACTCCTGCTGACGCTTGAGCTGGGTTTCAGAAAGTTCGTTCTCCAGTTTAAGTTTTTTTAATTGTGCCTGAAAGTCAGCATCATTGATCTTTACAAGCAACTGCCCTTTTGTAACAGAAGTACCTTCCTTAAATAATAGCTGGATAATTTTACCTGCAATTTCAGGTTTTAATTCTACTTCTTCGTTTGCTAAAATAGTACCCGATGCATACACTGCATTTTCAAGCTTTTCGGGTTTAATAACATATACGGATACTACGTTGGCAGCGCCTTTACCTTGAGGTGCTGCAGTACTGGTAGTTGATTTGGATGGAAATAAAAAGATTTTTATTGCCGCAAGTGCTCCAACGACCACCACAATTATTAAAATATTTTTCAACTTCATTTAATTTTTATTTTTTAATTTTTACATCAATTTCGTTGACAGGTAAATTTTTCAGATTTTGAATAATTATTTCAATAAAGCCTTTAAAAACGCCCTGATCACTTTTGCTAATCCCATTTAACGCTGTTTTATTCATTTCAGCTATTCCATTATGAATTTCAGGCATTATCCTATTTCCCTTAAGTGTTAACTGTATAATATGTTCTCTTCTGTCATTTGGGTTCACCCCACGTGTGATCATTCCCTTGTCAACCAGGTAATCCAATACTCTTACCATAGATACCTTATCCATATTCAGGAAATCAGATAAATATTGCTGAGTACATTTTTCCTTTGCTTTGTCAATAGCAACCATGGTAGTAAAATGACGATCGATTCCAATATGCTCCAATTTTTTGCTTAGAGCCCCCCAGTATGTTTTGGTGATCACAACCATGGCCCTTCCTAAAGGTTGTTCACAAAGCCGTTTATCTTTCTCAGAAATCATGTCGCAAAAGTAGTTAAAACCATTAACAGTTTACAATGTAAACTATTAATTTTATGTTTTTTTGGCTAAAAAATTAAATGTAAATATGGGAATACAATAAAAATGCCTTTAAGGCGGATAGAATACTAATTAGGAGATTTTATTATTCTCTTTCCATATCAGTGAAGCTGCACCAAGTATAGCTGCATCATTTTCAGATAGTTGAGAAGGAAGGATTTTTATTTTATTTTTATAAATTCCTAACAGATTTTTTTCAAAACTTTCAATAGTTGGTCTAAATATATAGTCTCCAGCAAGGGCAAGCCCACCAAACAAAAATATAGCTTCAGGGCTTGTATAAGCCACACTGTTTGCTAAAGCCAAGCCAAGTATATCACCAGTATAATTAAACGCTTCAACAGCATCCTTTTCACCTAATTTTGCTTTATTATAAATATACTTTGCATCCGCAACCATCCCCATATCGGTCTTTTCATGGCGGCTCATCAATAAATCAGAATAGGTACGTTTTAACCCTGTTGCCGAGCAATACGTTTCCAGGCAACCCTTTCTACCGCATCCACATTGCCTGCCCTCCGGAAACATAATAACGTGACCAACTTCACCTGCAAAACTATCGTGTCCGTATACCATTTCTCCGTTAACCACAATTCCGCTGCCTAAACCAGTTCCAAGCGTAATAAAAATAAAATCTTTCATGCCTTTAGCACCGCCAAATATCATTTCACCAATAGCTGCAGCGTTGGCGTCATTTGTTAAAATAGTTTTGCAATTTAGGCGACTGGAAAATAATTTGGCAAGTGGAACAACACCTTTCCACTTTAAATTAGGTGCAAATTCAATTGTTCCTTTAAAATAATTCCCATTAGGCGCACCAATCCCAATACCCGATAATTCATACTGATCTGTAAAGGGAATAAGTGCCTTTTTTATATGCTCGCATATTACTGCAACCAGATCTTCAGGGATAGGAAAATGTTCTGTTGAAACTGTTTCCTTAAAAAGAATCTTACCACCTGAATCAACCAATCCAAATACAGTATTGGTTCCACCAATATCAATGCCCGCTACCAGCTGTTGCATCATAATCAATTCCTTTACTAATTAGTACTCTTTTTACTTTCCAGGCATACCATGTTAAATAAACAAAACAAAAAACAGGTATAATATATGAACTATGAATATCAGTAAAATCGGCCAACAAGCCTTGAACCGGGGGTATAAAAGCACCTCCAAGTATCATCATTATTAAAAAACCAGATGCCTGGCTGGTATATTTCCCCAAGCCTGCGGTTGCTAAAGAAAATATGCAAGGCCACATAATCGAACAAAACAAACCTCCGCTTAAAAAAGCGTAAACACCAAGTTTCCCTGTACAAAGCAAGCCTGTTACCATTGCCACTGCCCCTAAAGCTCCAAAAATCATTAATGTTAAAGCTGGTTTCTGCCGGCCCAATAAAAAACCTGCGATTAAAATTCCAACACAAATTGCATATAAAAAAAACGTGCTAACGTCCGCTCCACTCAGGTGATTCATAAACAATACCAGGCATAATGCTGCAAAAGGTATTACAAGTGTCAAAATTACACTAGTCGTTTTTTTGAGATTAAAAGCTCCAATCGCTCCTGCCCAACGGCCAATCATTAAGCTGCCCCAATACAAAGAAATGTATGGTCCTATTTGTGAATCATCGAGGCCGCCAAATTCAGGAGTTTTAAGCAGTGTACCCAAATTACTTTGTATACTTACTTCAACGCCTACATAAATGAATATTGCAATCATTCCCAATGTAACCTGCGGATAGGACATTATTTCAAATCTATTTTGTTTTTTAATTTTATTTAATAAAACAAACAAAACAAAAACTAACAGTAAAAGAAATGCGAAAATGCTCGTTAAAAAAGCAAATTTACTGTAATCAACACCATCCGCAATAACTTCGCCTGCCCTGTTTCTGAACGCAAAAAATAAAAAAACAACAGTCAGGAAAATTAAAATTCCCATAATAAAATACAAGGGCTCTTTTAATATTTTCATATCTGTTCCTGCCTCTTCTTCTATTTCAAGTTTTGGTATTTTTGAAAATGCGAGTATTATAATTGCTAGCGCAAAAGCCACGGCTAAAATCACGTATAAAATATTGATAGAACCTATGGATACTGCCGTTTTATCGGCATCTGTTGCAATGGCTTTACCAAACAGCGCTAAACTCACAAGTATAGGCCCAATGGTAGTTCCAAGAGAATTTACACTGCCTGCAAAATTTAATCTATGTGAACCCGTAGCAGGGTTTCCTAAATTCAACACCAAGGGATTGGCAGATGTTTGCTGCAACGAAAAACCCAAAGCAATAATAAAAAAAGCACCAAGGATAAACATAAAGGAGCCGGAATCCACTGCAGGAATCATTATAAATGCACCTATGATGGAAATTACAAGACCATAAATTATAGTTTTTTTATAACCGATTTTATTAATAATATCCTTATTCAGGTTCAATGAAAAAATATACAACAGTAATGATCCGATAAAATAAGCCCCATAAAAAGCACTATCAATTAATTGAGATTGAAATTGACTTAATGAAAAGTGCGTTTTGCAAAAAGGTATGAATATTCCGTTGGATGCGGCTAAAAAGCCCCAAAAGAAAAACACGGATAATAATGCAATTAAAGAGGCTGGTTTAGCTGAATTTGTATTTTCCATAATGTTTAAGCAATTATTTTTTTATCGAAAATAAAACTAATATGGTTAAACTTAAATTAATTGAAAAATTGTTGTTAATAGTTAATTGTTAATTACTATAGAAATAATACCACTAAGACACTAAGTGCACTAAGAAGCACTAAGGAACAGCAAATAATTTAATATGACCGCACGCTGTCTGTCTGAGCTTAGTCGAAGACTTTGCGAAGCAATAACAAAAAATAAAATTTAAACAATTTCTAAATTTACCATGTTAAATTTGCAATTCGTAGATTTGTAAAAACATACTATTATGATTTACGACAAACATATATTTATCTGCACCAATCAGCGAGCTCCTGAAGCTCCCCGAAAAAGTTGTGGCGAAGCTCATGGAATGGAGCTTGTAGATGCCTTCAAAAAAAAATTAAAAGAACTGAAACTACCGATTAAACTTCGGGCACAAAAATCCGGCTGTCTTGATATTTGCGATTTCGGACCTACCCTTGTTATTTACCCCGAAGGCGTTTTTTACGTTGGTGTTGAACTCACAGATATAGATGAAATTATTAATGAGCATATTATTAATAACCGCCCCGTAGAACGATTAAGATTAGAAACGGTAAGAGAGCGAAAAAAATTATAGATTAATGAACTTTACCGATCTTTCGCAATATATAAACCGTCTTGATTTAATCAAGGCTACAGCCGATCAGATCATTAAGGATTTTGATATGTTTGGCCTGGAAATAAAATTTTCCGGCAACGCTTACAATGCTTATGAAGAATTATTTGACCAAATTGAACCCCATATTGACAAGCTCATCCATTCAAATCAACAAAAATTCATGAGTATCCTCTACCGCATTGATTTAAGCGATGTACAATTACAAAAGGCTGTAAATGAGAACTTAACCGAGTCCTTTTCAGCTGTTGTCAGCGATTTAATCATAAAACGGGAACTTCAAAAAGTAGTGATCAGGAACCATTATAAAACAACCTGAGCGGAATTATTCATAACTGGCCTCTTCTTTACCTTTCTTTCCTTAAAAAACCTTAAATTTGCACCCATAATTTAGAGAGAGAACGCATGATGGATAAATTTTCTTATTTAGGCAACGCAGATACCTCGTCAATAGAGGATTTGTTTCAGCAATATTCAAAAGATAATAGTTCTGTAGATGAAAGCTGGCAGAAATTTTTCGAGGGATTCGAATTTGCCCGTAAAAATTATACGGAATCTACCGAAATACCACAAAATGTAAAAAAAGAGTTTGATGTAATCAATCTCATAAACGGCTATCGTACCCGTGGGCATTTATTCACACACACTAACCCTGTGCGTGAACGTAGAAAATATGCACCAACATTGGATATTGAAAATTTTGGTTTGACTCAGAATGATCTGGATACTGTTTTTCAGGCTGGTGCTCAAATTGGTATTGGTCCTGCAAAATTAAAGGATATTGTTGCTCACCTGGAACAAACTTACTGTCAATCCATTGGAGCAGAATACATGTACATCCGTATTCCAAAAATTAATCAATGGCTGCAGGAAAAAATGGAGAGTAGTAAAAACACTCCAACATTCGCAGCGCATGAGAAACTAATGATTCTGCATAAATTAAACCAGGCTGTTTCATTTGAAAATTTTCTGCATACCAAATTTGTTGGTCAAAAACGTTTTTCCCTTGAAGGTGCAGAAGCGGCCATTCCTGCATTAGATGCTATCTGTGAAAAAGGCTCTGATATGGGCATCGAAGATTTTATAATCGGTATGGCTCACCGTGGGCGTTTAAATATTCTAACCAATATTCTTGATAAAAAATATGAAGATGTTTTTTCTGAATTTGAAGGATACCTTTCAGAAGATTCATTATTTGATGGTGATGTTAAATATCACATGGGGTATTCCTGCGACAAAATCAGCAATAACGGAAAACCTTTCCACGTAAGCCTTACCCCAAATCCATCTCACTTAGAAGCTGTAGATCCGGTTGTGGAGGGTATTGCACGTGCTAAAATTGACAACTTTCACAATGGTGATAATAGTAAAGTATGCCCTATATTAATTCATGGTGATGCTGCTTTGGCCGGACAAGGCATTGTATATGAAGTAATACAAATGAGCCAGTTGGAAGGTTATAAAACAGGAGGCACAATTCACCTTGTTATTAATAACCAGGTTGGATTTACCACTAATTACCTGGATGGCCGCTCCAGTACGTATTGTACCGATGTTGCTAAGGTAGTATTATCACCGGTTTTTCACGTAAATGGTGATGATGTGGAAGCATTGGTTTTCACTGTTCAGTTAGCAGTGGAATTTCGTCAAAAATTTCAGCGTGATGTATTTATTGATGTGTTGTGCTACCGTAAACATGGCCATAACGAAGGTGATGAGCCCCGTTTCACTCAGCCTATGCTATACAAAGCAATTGCGGCACATCCAAATCCTAGAGAGATATATGTTAAGCAATTAATTTCTCGTGGCGATATTGATGCCGATTTTGCAAAAGAAACGGAGTTTCATATTAAAGAACTTTTGCAGGAAAAGTTAGATGAAGCTAAAAAAACGGGACAAACAAAAATTACATCTTATTTAAAAAGTCAATGGACGGGGCTTAAAATAGCTGCTCCAAATGCATTTGATGAATCCCCTGACACTTCAGTTGATAAAAAATTATTTGTAGATATTGCAAAAAAAACCACAAGCTTACCCAACGGAAAAAAGTTTTTTAATAAAACATTGAAATTATTTGTTGACCGTGCAGCAATGATTACCAACGATAGTTACGACTGGGCAATGGGTGAATTAATGGCCTATGCCACACTAATGAATGAGGGAAATGACGTGCGTTTCAGTGGTCAGGATGTTGAACGTGGCACTTTTTCTCACCGTCATGCCGTTATTAAAGTAGAAGATTCGGAAGAAGAATATACTCCGCTTAATAATATTGATACCAAAGGAAAACTAAGCATTTATAATTCATCACTTTCGGAATATGGCGTATTAGGCTTTGAATTTGGTTATGCACTAACAGCACCGCATACGTTAACAATATGGGAAGCACAGTTTGGCGATTTCTTTAATGGAGCACAAATTATTATTGATCAGTTTATTACTTCCGCAGAATTCAAATGGCGCAGAATGAATGGCTTGGTAATGCTTTTACCTCATGGATACGAAGGTATGGGCCCTGAACATTCAAGCGCCCGGATGGAACGTTTTTTACAGCAATGTGCAGAAAACAATATGCAGGTAGTTAATTGCACTACGCCTGCCAATCAATTTCATGTATTACGCAGACAGATCAAACGCGATTTCCGCAGACCGTTAATTTGCTTTACTCCAAAAAAATTATTGCGTTATCCAACTTGTGTTTCTTCATTAAAAGACTTTACAACTGGCGGCTTTCAGGAAGTGATTGATGATGTGACTGCAAACGTAAAATCGGTTAAACGAATTGCGTTCTGTACCGGTAAAATTTATTACGACCTTATTGAAGCCAAACAAAAAGAAAGCAATGATGACCTTGCCATTGTTCGCCTGGAGCAATTATATCCGCTGCCGAAAAAACAATTAATGGAAATTATAGCAAAATATAAAAATGCTTCGGAGTATTTATGGGTTCAGGAAGAGCCTGAGAACATGGGCGCGTGGGCTCATATGCTGAGAAGCTTCCGCGATGTGAACTTAAAGTACATTGGGCGCCATGAAACCGCCAGTCCTGCAACAGGATATGGTAAACTTCATACCTTACAGCAGCAAAATATTATAAATAAACTATTTGAAAAACAATTAGCAATCTAAAATAAATGTGAGATATTAGCTCTGCACTTTATACAGCTCTTATATCTCAAACCTTAAAATAAATTATGGCAACAATTGAAATAAAAGTACCAAGCCCTGGTGAATCCATTACAGAAGTAGTGATTGCTCGTTGGTTAAAAAAAGATGGCGATTATGCAGAGAAAGATGAAGAGTTGGCTGAAATAGATTCAGATAAGGCTACATTAACTGTTAATGCTGAGGATGCGGGTACTGTAAAAATATTAGCTGCCGAAGGTGATACTGTAAAAGTAGGCCAGGTAATTTGTTCTATTGATACAAGTGCAAAAGGAGCGCCTAAAAAAGATTCGGATAAAAAAACAGTTGTTGAAGAAAAAGTTGTTGCAAAAACAGAAAGTCCAAAACAAAAAACTGAAACTGCCACTTCTAAATCTGAAACTACCTATGCTTCCGGAATACCTTCTCCTGCCGCTAAAAAATTAATTGATGAAAACAAAGTAGATTCAAAAAAAGTAAACGCTACTGGTAAAGACGGACGCATTACCAAAGCTGACGTGTTATCCGCAATGGCATCCGGTTTTGACTCTTCATCAGCTGCAACATGGGGTGGAACAAGAGATACAGACAGACAAAAAATGTCTCCTTTAAGAAAAAAATTAGCACAGCGACTGGTTGCCGTAAAAAACGAAACCGCCATGCTAACTACTTTTAATGAAGTAGACATGAGTGCTATTTATGCACTGCGTGCGAAATACAAAGATAAATTCAAAGAAGTTCATGGCGCAAACCTTGGATTCATGAGCTTTTTCACGAAGGCAGTAACAGAAGGATTAAATCATTTTCCTGCTGTAAATGCAATGATTGATAGAGAAGAAATTGTGTATCATAAATATGCTGATATTGGTATCGCAGTAAGTGCGCCCAAAGGCCTTGTTGTTCCTGTTGTTCGTAATGCAGAACAAATGAGCCTTGCACAGATTGAAACCGCAATTAAAAATCTGGCTTTAAAAGCACGCGACAATAAAATTACTTTAGACGATATGAGCGGTGGAACATTCACCATTACTAATGGCGGTGTATTTGGCTCCATGATGAGTACTCCTATTATTAATCCTCCTCAAAGTGCTATTCTTGGAATGCACAATGTAGTAGAACGCCCGGTAGCTATAAATGGACAAGTTGTAATTCGTCCTATGATGTATGTAGCTTTATCATACGACCATCGGATTATTGATGGACGTGAATCGGTTGGTTTTCTTGTAAAAGTTAAAGAGATGTTGGAAAACCCAACTAAAATGCTGTTTGGCGGTAAAGATCCGAATGAAATAGTGTTAGGATTATAATTAAAAGTGATTCAATTCCGTTTAACGAATGATGTACTCTGTAAATCCGGTAGAAGTCAAAAAGATACTTGAAGCTAAATTGACCGGTCAACCTTATGATAAAAAACAGTTTCAATATTATCATTTGAACAGAAATTATTTTAATTCGCGAAATGAAATTACATCCTTACGAAATGTTGGTGGTGAGGAGTATCTCGATAACCTGGGTAATAAGTGGCAGGAACAATCCACTTTAAAAAACTACTACCATATGCCCATATTCAATTGGGCATTAAACATTACATTTAATCAAAAAGGTTACAGCCGTAAATTTTTAAGAGACGATAACGTTTCCAGTATAGGTGGCGAATTTGAAATTATTGTTAGAAATGATGGCCAAAGAATAGATTCTTATATAAATGAAAGTTATTTAGAAACATACAACTACGGCCGTACCAGAGACACTTACAGACATAAAATCCTGGACGTTAATCCACATAAAGAAAACAGCAGTTATACCTTTAAAAAAAACATGGGAAAAGTGAATATTATAGAATAATCACTCACATGTTATCATGACGGTTGAATTTTATTATTCATCGGTACAAGGGCAGCTGGATGAGAAAAACTACTGCCGTGCTTCTCCACAATCTCCATAATTTTATAATTAACTTCTTCCCTAACCTCTAAATATAAATTATAATTAGGGCTGTCAACAAGGTACTGTACCATAATATTTATAGAATCCGGATCAAAATTATACAAACGCACATGCACTTCCTCCTTAACAGTTTGCGGATGATTGTATATGAAAGCTTTTATATCGGTAATAATATTTTTAAATTGTTCCGCTTTCGTTTCATAGGTTAAGCCAATGCTAAAGCTGGCACGCCTTTGAGTGCGAAGGGAAAAATTATCCAATTCGTTATCGATCAATTTTTTATTGG
This sequence comes from Bacteroidota bacterium, assembly GCA_040387415.1. Classification (GTDB taxonomy): domain Bacteria; phylum Bacteroidota; class Bacteroidia; order 2-12-FULL-35-15; family 2-12-FULL-35-15; genus 2-12-FULL-35-15. The sequence goes on along the minus strand of JAZKDU010000019.1, from coordinate 5,024 downwards.
GAACTGTTACAAAACTTTTTTCAACGGTACGGATACGGGTACTGCGAAACCCAATGTTTTCAACCTGTCCCTCTACAGTACCCACTTTTACGCTATCTCCAATTACAAACGGTTTGTCAAAAAAAATAGTGAACGAACCCAATAAATTCTCAATGGATTCCTTTGCAGCCAAGGCTATTGCTAAACCTCCAATTCCAAGCCCGGCAATAAGCGATGCCACATTCAATTCGAATATTGCACCAAGAATAAAGAATAAAGAAAAAATACTGATAATAACTTTAACGGTTTCTTTTATAAATGGAACCAGCTGATCATCGGACTTTGAAACCGTTAAAGAGGCACGGTGCATGAAAACAATTCCGAAAAAATCAACCACACGAAGCAGGATCCACGTTAGTGAAACAACAATAGAAATCTGAAAAAAACGGTACAGGATCATCCGTAAACCAAATTTATCAATGGTTTCAAAATTCCATTCTACCGGAAATGAAAGGCGGTTAAAGGCCAGATAAATGATAAGGAGCATGATAAACACACCCATCGGTTTTTTCAATAACACCAATAGCCTGTCTGATCCTACACCTGTAGCGTATTTTTGTAAGAATCTAAAAACAAAAAGTGTCAGCAGCCTGGATAATATCCGCTGAAAAATCAGCCCGGCTAATATTATTCCAACGAACCAACAATAGCTTTCTAACGAATTCCCCAGAAATGTAAGCTTAAAAAAATCAGTCAACATATTATAAAATTTATATTTTATCGAAAATATTCGTACCAACACAAAAGTAAAGCGATATTTGTATAAATTTCTCTTAATTTTTTTTTGTTTGAGAAATTTTTTTCGGAAATTTGTAATATTGTAGTTCAGTTATTAAAAATTAAGTTTGAAAAACAATTTCATTTAAAATGAAAAAACCTATCAATACAAAGAACAGTCCTGCCAAAAAAAATGAAAAAGGCAAGGAAACAGGAGATGCTAAAAAAGCTCCTTCACTTAAACCTCTGAAAGAGAAAGAGAAAAAAAGCTGGAAAAAGAGCTTGAATGAAGAAGATGAAGAAGAGGATTTTACTGTTGAAGATGATATTAAGCTAACAAACTTCGATGATGAAGACGAGGAAGAAGATGACTTCTATGATGATAAATTCTAATATATTCTAAAAAGAAAGATAACTATTGATAGTAGTTATCTTTCTTTTTAATATTTCTTATACCTTCCCACCAAAATAAATTGCTCCGCCAGTATTATCCTTCCTGGCTCCGGTTACACTTTTCAGGCAGTTCACTTCATTCCGCATCCTTAAAACACCTAAAAAAGCAAATATCAATGCTTCTTTAAATTCTATTGTCTTTTTGTCCGGTATAATCACCTCATGAATAACATGCTGTTTAATTAATTTAATCAAAAAGGTGTTATAGCTCCCGCCACCCGTAATAAGCAGCTTTCCTTTAGGTTTATTGTTCAACATTTTTGCCGTTTGAATGGCTACGTGCTCACAAAAGGTTCGTAATACAGCTGTTTCAGAAAGGTTATATTTTGCTAAAAGCGGATTTATATATTTTAATACCCATTCTTTCCCCAATGATTTTGGACAATCCAGCGGTTTGCTATAAAAAGAAAGATTATTCATTTCATCAAGCAACAGCTCATCAATCACCCCTTTAGAGGCCAACTCCCCACCATTATCATAATCCTTGCCCAAAGTGGCACAAACAGCATTCATTACAATATTTACCGGGCATATATCATATGCAATACGCTCCTCGTTAAATTGATAAGAAACGTTGGCAAATCCTCCTAAATTCAGGCAAAAATCATGATCTGAAAACAATAATTGATCACCTATAGGAACTAAAGGAGCCCCTTGCCCCCCCAGAGCCACATCAAGTGAGCGAAAGTCACTAATAACGGGTAAATTGCATTCTGCCGCAATTGCATTTCCTGCCCCGATCTGAACAGTTAATTTTTTTTCAGGTTGATGAAAAATGGTATGCCCGTGTGATGAAACAAAATCAGCCTCTAATCTGTATTTTTCAACAAAATCAACTACCTGTTTACCGAGGTAAAAACCATAATCAATATGAGTCTGCTGAAAAGTAAGCGCATCTGTATTTTCTAGGCTTAGCAGCGTTTGTTTCCATGCCGTGGAGTAAGAGATCGTTTCCGCCTCCACTATTTCATAATTCCACTTATTATTATCAACAGTAAACCGACAAAATGCAATATCCAGCCCATCAAGTGAAGTTCCTGACATTAAACCAATCACATTGTATGTTTGAGCGCCTGTATTTGTCATAAACTATTAGCGAATTTAAAATTTAAAATTTACATTTGCCTTTCTGCCCGCATAAGTAATAATTTTGCTTTGGCAGAAGATCAAAAATAAAAGAATTTTCAACATAAAAATTTACCGATATGATTTTTAACCTGAGCGAAGAGCACTTAATGATTCAAAAAGCGGCTCGTGATTTTGCAAATGATGTATTAAAACCCGGAGTGATAGAGCGTGATGAGCACCAAACTTTTCCTGCAGCAGAAGTAAAGCAGATGGGAGAACTTGGATTTTTGGGAATGATGGTTTCTACTAAATACGGTGGTGGCGGAATGGATTGCGTTTCTTACGTTTTGGCAATGGAAGAAATATCCAAAGTAGATTCATCTGCATCTGTAGTAATGTCCGTTAATAACTCGCTTGTATGCTGGGGACTTGAAACATTTGGTACTGAAGAGCAAAAACAAAAATACCTTACCCGTTTAGCTAAAGGTGAAATCATTGGTGCATTCTGCTTATCAGAGCCAGAAGCTGGTTCTGATGCTACATCGCAAAGAACTACCGCTATTGATAAAGGAGATCATTATTTATTAAACGGTACAAAAAACTGGATCACCAATGGTAGTACAGCTTCTGTATATCTGGTAATTGCTCAAACAGATGCTTCTAAAGGGCATCGCGGAATCAATGCATTGATAGTGGAAAAAGGAATGCCTGGTTTTGTAGTGGGACCAAAGGAAAACAAATTAGGGATCCGTGGTTCTGATACACATTCATTGATGTTTACGGATGTTAAAGTACCTAAAGAAAACCGAATTGGTGAAGATGGTTTTGGATTTAAATTTGCAATGCAGACATTAACCGGAGGACGCATCGGTATTGCTTCTCAGGCTTTAGGCATTGCTTCCGGAGCTTATGAGTTAGCATTGGCTTATTCAAAAGAACGTAAGGCATTCGGAAAAACAATCAATCAACATCAGATCATCCAGTTTAAACTGGCGGATATGGCTACCGAAATTGAGGCGGCTCGTTTATTGTGCTTAAAAGCTGCGTGGTTAAAAGATGAACATTTAGATTACACTACAGCAAGTGCTATGGCAAAAGTATTTTCTTCCGAAGTAGCAATGAAAACAACCGTTGAAGCAGTTCAAATACATGGAGGATATGGCTTTGTGAAGGAGTACCATGTGGAGCGTTTAATGCGCGATGCCAAAATCACTCAAATTTATGAAGGAACTTCAGAGGTTCAGCGCATTGTTATTTCAAGAGCACTACTAGCTTAGTAAGCGAATCAAATGACAGCAACTCATTCCCTCTCCCCCTTCCCTAAAAGAAGGGGGAGATTTTTTATAACAGGTATTGGTACAGATGTTGGTAAAACATTTGCCAGTGCCATTTTAGTGGAGGCGCTGCACGCTGATTACTGGAAACCAATACAGGCGGGCGAATTGAATAATACCGACACCATGAAGGTACGTTCATTAACCAGCAACTCTGATTCTGTTTTTCATCCCGAAACATATTGTTTATCATCACCTATGTCGCCACATGCTGCAGCTAAAGCAGACGGTATAGAAATTGATATTGAAAAAATAATTGCACCACTTACCTCCAATACACTTATCATAGAAGGTGCGGGAGGTTTAATGGTTCCAATAAACAAACAATATCTTGTAATTGATCTGATTAAAAAATTAAATGCAGAAGTGATTCTGGTTTCGAAAAATTATTTAGGAAGTATAAACCATACGCTTCTATCTATTGAAGCGCTCACAAACAGAGGCATTCCGATAGCCGGGATAATTTTCAATGGTGAATCCTCTAAAGCATCTGAAGAGTATATACTGGAACGTTCCGGTCTAAAAAGTTTTTTATTTATTGCAGAAGAAAAAAATATCGACAAAGGAGTAATTTTAAAATATTCAACTTTAATTAAATAGCTTTTTTATTAGTAAACACTTTTTTGAAAAAATTCAGTTAAAAATATAATCTTACATATCCATGAATGACAGTTATAACAAATTAATTGCTGGCAACAAAAAGTGGTCAGAAGAAAAATTAAAGCAAGATCCTGAATTTTTCAAAAACCTCACATTGGGTCAACACCCTGAATATTTATGGATTGGCTGCTCTGATAGCCGTGTTCCCGCCAATGAAATTACAGGAACCAAATCAGGTGAAATGTTTGTACATCGTAATATTGCCAATTTAGTGGTTCATACAGATCTGAACCTGCTGAGTGTATTGTATTACGCGGTTGAAGTGCTGCATGTCAAACATATTATTTTATGCGGACACTACGGATGCGGAGGGGTTATTGCTGCCATGTCAAATAAAGATCACGGCTTTGTTAACAACTGGCTGCGCAATATCAAGGAGGTGTATGAAAAACACAGAATTGAACTGGAATCAATAACTGATCAAAAGGCACGTGAAAACCGCTTAGTGGAATTAAACGTAATTGAACAAGTTCACAACCTTGCCAAAACCCGCATTGTTCAACGTGCCTGGAAAAGGCGCGACCTTCATATACATGGCTGGGTATATGGCTTTAACAATGGTTTAGTAACAGATTTGAATGTTATGATGGATGAACTCACCGACCTGGAGCCTATTTTTAGATATGATTTAGAATAAATCAGGATGGATGGTGATCTCCACCATTGGAGGTGGGAAAGGTAAACAACCGATATAAATGAAAAAGGTAATGGTGCAAAAAATAGTTGGTGGATTTTTCCAGAATAAAGATTAAT
>JAZKDU010000018.1:0-179238 GCA_040387415.1 Bacteroidota bacterium | reverse complement strand
CTTGTTGTTCTCATATAAGTTCAAGTTTGTGTCAACTTATTTCAGGACGAGGCAAAATTAAAAATTAAAAAAGCGGATTTAAAATAAAAACGGCATTCATTTATTATAAATGATGCCGTTTTTATTTTAGTATTAAAAGGAAATTATTCCTTAATATTCGCCATGTAAAACTCACGGTTCATACGTGCAATATTCTCTAATGAAATTCCTTTAGGGCATTCCACTTCGCAGGCACCTGTATTGGAGCAGTTACCAAATCCTTCCTCATCCATTTGAGCAACCATGTTTTTAGCACGGGCAATTCGTTCTACCTGGCCTTGCGGTAATAAAGCCAATTGAGAAATTTTTGCAGAAACAAATAACATTGCGGATGAGTTTTTGCAAGTAGCAACACAAGCTCCACAGCCAATGCAGGCCGCTGCATTAAAGGCGTCATCAGCATCGGGCTTTGGAATAGGAATATTGTTTGCATCCTGCGCATTACCTGTATTTACTGATATAAAACCTCCTTTAGTGATAATACGGTCAAATGCGGTACGGTCTACTGTCAAATCTTTAATCACAGGGAATGCCGCTGCTCTCCATGGCTCTACTACAATGGTATCGCCATCTTTGAAAGAACGCATGTGTAATTGGCAGGTAGTAACACCCCGCTTAGGGCCATGGGGCTGTCCGTTGATGAACATACTGCACATCCCGCAAATACCTTCGCGGCAGTCGTGATCAAATGCAATAGGCTCTTCGCCTTTATTAATAAGCTCTTCATTTAATACATCAAACATTTCCAAAAACGACATATCCGGAGAAATACCTTTCACAGGATAAGTAGTTAATTGTCCTTGTGCTTTTGCATTTTTCTGACGCCATACTTTCAGCGTTAAATTCATGTTTCCCTGACTCATACTATTTGAATTGTTGAATTGTTGATTTGTTAATCTGGAGAATTAACGTGACTGATTTTCAAATTATATATATATGTTTAATAAACCGCCCTTTCTCCCTCTCCTTCGGAGAGGGCAGGGGTGAGGCCTATTTATAGCTTCTTGCTGCGATTTTAATCGATTCGAATTTTAATTCTTCTTTGTGCAATTCATAGGTGTGGTTACCTTTATTTTCCCATGCAGAAACATACGAAAACTCCTCATCCTTACGCAATGCTTCTCCCTCTTCTGTTTGTGATTCCTCACGAAAGTGACCACCACATGATTCAGAACGGTTCAATGCGTCCATACACATTAATTCACCTAATTCAATGAAATCGGCTACACGTCCGGCTTTCTCTAATTCAGGATTTAACTCATTGTTTGTGCCTGGAACACGAACATCTTTCCAGAATTCTTCACGTAACAGGCGGATCTCTGCAATGGCTTCTTTCAACCCTTTTTCATTACGTGCCATTCCGCATTTATCCCACATAATTTTGCCTAAACGCTTATGGAAATAATCAACAGATTTGGTGCCTTTGATAGATAAAAATTTATCGATAATAGCTTGTGCGTCTCTTTCTGCAGCTACAAACGCTTCATGATCCGTTGAAATAGCTTTTACACTGATTTCTTTGGATAAGTAAGCACCTATTGTATATGGTATAACAAAATAACCATCTCCTAAACCTTGCATAAGCGCGGATGCTCCAAGGCGGTTCGCACCGTGATCAGAAAAATTAGCTTCTCCTAACGCATATAAACCTGGAACGGTAGTCATTAAATTATAATCAACCCATAGCCCACCCATAGTATAGTGAACAGCAGGGTAAATACGCATTGGGATCTCATATGGGTTCTCACCGGTAATCTGCTCATACATTTCAAACAGGTTACCATATTTTTCTTCAACTACTTGTTTTCCGAAAACTTTTAATTGTTCAGCCGATGGATTATTAATGCCCTGAGTTACGGCTTTTGTATGGCCATAACGTATAATTGCTGCTTTGAAATCCAGGTAAACAGCCATTTTTGAATTACCTACTCCAAAGCCTGCGTCACAACGCTCTTTCGCTGCACGTGATGCAACATCACGTGGTACAAGGTTTCCAAAGGCAGGGTATCTGCGCTCTAAATAATAATCTCTTTCTTCTTCCGGAATTTCATTCGGCTTGCGCGTATCGCCTTGTTTTTTTGGAACCCAGATACGTCCATCATTACGGAGTGATTCACTCATCAATGTTAATTTCGACTGGTGATCTCCTGAAACAGGAATACACGTTGGGTGAATTTGTGTGAAACAAGGGTTACCAAAAAAGGCTCCTTTTTTATGAGCTTTCCAGGCGGCAGTTACGTTACTGCCCATTGCATTGGTGGATAAATAAAATACGTTACCATAACCTCCTGTACATAATAGAACCGCATGTCCGAAGTGGCGCTCTAGTTTTCCGCTTATTAAATCACGAGCAATAATACCACGCGCTTTGCCTTCAATAGTAACAACTTCCAGCATTTCATGTCTGGCAAGCATTTCAACAGTTCCTAAACCAACCTGGCGTTGCAAACCGCTGTAAGCACCTAATAATAACTGTTGCCCGGTTTGTCCGGCAGCATAAAAAGTACGTTGCACTTGTGTTCCTCCAAAGGAACGGTTACTTAACATCCCACCATATTCACGAGCCAACGGAACTCCGATAGCAACACACTGATCAATAATATTGGCGCTTACAGATGCTAAACGATATACATTCGCTTCACGTGCACGGTAATCACCACCTTTAATAGTATCATAAAATAAACGATAGGTACTATCACCGTCATTCTGATAGTTTTTCGCAGCATTGATTCCCCCTTGAGCAGCAATAGAATGTGCTCTTCTGGCCGAATCCTGGAAACAGAATACTTTTACTTTGTAACCCATTTCAGCCAAAGTTGCTGCTGCAGAAGCTCCTGCAAGACCTGAACCAACAACAAGGATTTCAAGACTTCTTTTGTTCGCAGGATTAACAAGGGCTACAGAGGATTTGTATTTTTCCCATTTTTGTTCCAATTGGCCCTCAGGGATTTTTGAATCTAATTTTGACATATTTGATATTCTAAAGTTCAGTTTTAAAAAGTATTCATCAATTTATTCTGCATTTATTTTACCCATCCGGCAAACATTGCAATAGGCATAGCAGCAAAAATTACAGAAATCAATATGGAAAACCAAAAGCCAATTGATTTTACAACCGGTGTATATTTTGGATGATTCCATCCTAATGTCTGAAAGGCAGATTGAAAACCATGCATTAAGTGATAAGCTAATGAAATCTGCGCTAATACATATAAAATTACGATCCATACGTTTCTGAAAGTTTCCTGCATCACCAGGTATAAATTTTCATTTCCATTAGCATCTTCGCCCGGTAAACCTGTAAAACGTGACTTTACCCAAAAATTAGCAAGATGTATAATCAGGAATATTAATAACAAAGTACCTAAAAGACCCATAGAGCGCGAATACCATTTGCTATTTGCTTCCCCTTTATTTACGGCATATTTTACCGGACGAGCCTTGTTGTTTTGAAGTGTTACAAACAAAGCCTGCACACAGTGAATTATTAAACCGATAAATAACACATACTCCATTGCACGGATAATGGGGTTTTCAGCCATAAACTTTGCTCCTTCATTAAAAATTAATCCGCCATCATTAAAGAAGATGAATGAATTAAGTAAAGCATGGACAACTAAAAATGAAATTAAAAACAAACCGGTAAGGCTCATTATTAATTTTTTTCCCAAAGAAGATTGTAAAAAATTGCTGGAAGTAGTACTCATAAGATATGATATTAATAGAAATTACGTTTCGGGGAACAAATGTAACACCCAGAATGATTTCTATCAAGTAAATAAGCAGCACAATGTTATTTAAACTGATTTTAAATAAGCGGGATGATAAAAAAGCAATTTGTCATTGCTTGTATCATTGGAAATAGTTATATTGAGTCTAACGTCTGTTTATTTAAATGGCGTTTAAAACGTGATTGCATTCCTCCTCCGCAGTTTCGATACTGTTGTAATTTTTATCAATACCATAGCATTCTGATTAAATGTAGTTGCACCGGATAAAATATAGCACTCGCTCAGGAGCTTATTTGAATCATTCCTTGTTTTATTTCATTTTATGGATAATAATTGTAAACTTTGGAGTTCCAAATCTATACCTACTATGAAATACACCTCGGCTAACCCGCAATTATATATTGAAAATCGTCAGCGTTTTGCAAAAAAATTAAAACCGAATTCAATAGCAGTTTTCAATTCAAACGATGTAATGCCTACCAGTGCTGATGGTTCCATGATGTTCATTCAGAATACAGATATATTTTATCTTTCTGGAATAGATCAGGAAGAAAGTATTTTGGTGCTTTTTCCGGATGCCAAAGAAGAAGGAAACCGTGAGCTATTATTTCTGAAAGAAACCAATGAGCATATTGCTGTATGGGAAGGTCACAAGTATACTAAACAGGAAGCTACAGCCACATCTGGTATTAAAAAGATATACTGGATGAAAGATTTTTCTCTGGTGTTTAATACGTTAATGTTTGAAGCTGAAAATGTATACCTGAATACAAACGAACATACCCGCGCAGTTGTTGAAGTTCAGACTCGGGATGCGCGTTTTGTTAAATTTTGTAAAGAACGTTACCCACTCCATCATTACAACCGCTCTGCCCCAATCATGCACGAATTAAGAGCTGTTAAGTCGAAATACGAGGTGGAAATAATGCAGCAGGCCTGTAATATTACCGAAAAAGGGTTACGAAGATTATTAGGTTTCGTTAAACCGGGGGTAATGGAATATGAAATTGAGGCAGAATTAGTCCATGAATTTGTACGCAACCGTTCACGTGGCTTTGCTTACGGGCCCATTATAGCATCTGGTGCAAGCGCTTGTGTGCTGCATTATACGGATAATAATAAAGAGTGTAAAGCAGGAGAGGTGATCCTGTTGGATGTGGCTGCTGAATATGGAAATTATGCAAGTGATCTTACGCGTTGTTTACCTGTCAGCGGAAAATTCTCAGCACGTCAGAAACAAGTATATAATGCAGTTTTACGTGTAATGCGTGCCGCAATAGAAATGCTGGTAGTAGGCAATAATATTATTGACTATCACAAAGCGGTTGGTAAATTAATGGAAAAAGAATTGGTTGGTTTAGGCTTGCTGAAACACGAAGATATCCTGCAGCAGCAGCCCGATATGCCTTTGTATAGAAAGTATTTTATGCATGGTACGTCACACTTTTTAGGATTGGATGTTCATGATGTTGGTAGCAAATACCGTCCGTTTGCGGCTGGTATGGTATTCACCTGCGAACCGGGAATATATATACCGGAAGAGGGTTTGGGAATTCGTTTAGAAGATGATATTCTGATTACTGAAAAGGGACCTGTTAACCTGATGGCAAACATACCAATTGAGGCAGATGATATAGAAAAATTAATGGCTGGATAACTATTTACTGCCAGGGTTTGAAGCCCTGGCAGTGTTGTTTTGTGCCTTCCTTTTATAAGCACAATAAATAAATTAAAAATTGAATTTCCTTAAACGTGTTTTAAATTTTATTCTGTTTGGCAATATATACGTGGCCCTTGGGGCAGTTTGCCTGATACAAAGTACTGCAATCCAGATCCGTCAGCAGGAGCAGTTATTACCTTATTCATTCCTTGTTTTTTTTGCCACACTTTTTGTATATAATTTTCAGCGTGTTTTCTATAAAAAATCACAGGATACCAGTCTGAATTCTATTCGGAGGGTATGGATATTTAAAAATCAACAAACCATTAAGCTGCTAATCGCGATAGGGATGGTGGGGTCCGTGATTACCTTTTTTTTGAATGACATAATCCTACTTCTTTATCTTTCACCATTACTATTGTTATCCGTTATCTATTTTGCTCCATTTGTAAAGCTTCGCAAAAGCCCATGGTTAAAGTTACTGACACTTGTATTTGTATGGACCATGGTAACAGCAGTATTACCTTGTTTGCTCAGCAATTCGGGATTAACCGAAAATAATGTATTGCATATTTTTATCCGTTTTTTCTTTATGGTTGCTATTTGCATCCCCTTTGATATTCGCGATTTACGGATTGATAAAGCAGACTCAGTTTCTACCATTCCACATTTGATAGGAGAAGATAAAGCACGGTGGCTGGCTTTTGGATGTATGCTGTTTTATATGATCTTAATTATTCCTGAATATACAGTAGGAATGATCAGTTTGGAGGTATTTATCGCGCTGCAGATTGCTGCGGTGATAAATTCGGTGCTGGTTTTAAAAAGTACCTCCAGGCGCAGTGAATATTTTTACGTTGCCGGTATTGATGGTACTATGATTATTCAGGGGGTATTATTAATGCTGGTTTATTATGGACAACAATAAACCAGCATTACATAAATTACATGATGTTCAAACGCTTCGCTAACGCATCTTTGTAAGAACCACCGATAGGGATTAATTTTTTATCTTCTTCAAGGATCAGATTCGGTTGTTCAATAGCAATAATTTTATCAATACGTACTATAAATGAACGGTGTACACGGATAAAATCATTGGAAGGCAGTTTTTTCTCAATATCCTTCATGGTAGCATGAATAGTATAGCGTGCACTTGCAGTGTTAATTACCACATAATCTTTCAATGCCTCTACATAATAAATATCACTGGATTTAACTTTTACTAAGCGAGAATTCGATTTAACAAAAAGAATATCTTTTGAATCTTTATTTTCAACGATTGAATATAAAAAATCACGTTCTTTTTTTACATCAGTTTCTTTCTCATGTTTATAAATCGACATCTCAATAGATGTACGTAAATCGATCTCTTTAAAAGGCTTTATAATGTACCCGTAAGGCTCTGAAATTTTTGCTTTGCTTAATGTACTTTCATCAGCATAAGCAGTAAGAAAAATAATCGGAATATTATATTTTTCACGTATTTGGCCTGCAGCATCAATCCCACTAATATCACCTTTTAACATGATATCCATTAAAACCAGGTCCGGTTTTAATTCTTCAGTTGCTCGTACGGCATCTTCACCCGTTGAGCATATTCCCATAACAGTATATCCGAGTTTTTTTAAACTATGTTGAATATCTTTAGCAATAATGCTTTCGTCTTCAACAATAAGAATATTGGTTTTTGACATATTTGATTGTGATTATAAAATATTAGATTTCAAAGTTAATGAATTAAATGGTGCGATTTCATTTTTTGCACGTTAAATTATAGGACTTTTTTGGGCAATATTTGGAGCGCCTTTATTCACAGTGTTTATAAGTTTTTAAATTAAACAAAAAATAATTGAAACTCCAGGGCAAACAATCCGTAGAATAATACGGGTTGTTGAAAACGTTTGTTTAAAAGTTTTTAAAATAGCTGATTCAACTCTCTTAACGGAAATTACTTTTATAAAAATTTTTTTAAAAAATATAAGATTTGAAAACTACATATACCCCCAATTTATACTGCCTGTTAGCATTGATTATAGCAATGCAAGGCATTGTAATGTCTGCGACTGCGCAAAGAGCCGATGTCAGCAAAGTACCCGTTATTGAAAAATATGTGGTAGGTTATAACGATGTAACCAAAATGAAATTTATTAATGAGGAGAATTTGTATGCTGAAGGCTGGCATAATCTTCCTCAGCCTAAGTTTTGGCAGCAGATCATGAACCTTTCACCGGATTCTGGTATTGTAAGTATGGCTTCCACTCGTCAAATGCTGGATCGTATTTCGATGAAAAATTGGGGTGTATTGTCGGAGGTTCAAAAAACAATTTATAAAGACAGTATTCGCAGAGCGAACAATATCCCTGATAGTTTAACCCTATACATTACAGCGGGTAAAAAAGATTTTTACGAATTTAAAAAAGTAATGCCGACCATCAGCCGGTCAATTAACGTATTCCGTCAGAATGGCGTGGATCCTTGGTATGCGCAGGCAATATTATTAATTGAAAGTCCCGGTAAAATGAATACCAAGTCTACTGTTGGCGCCAATGGCCCTTTTCAGTTGATGAAAGCAGTAGCAAAAAATATGGGTCTTGTGGTAAATGCAAAAGTGGATGAGCGCACTGATATTGAAAAATCTGCATTAGGTGCTTCTCGTTTATTAAGCCGTATCTGCATACCGTATGTGCGCACCATCCTGGATAGTGCACATTTGCAGTATAATGAAACGGATCTATGGTTTCGTTTGCTGGTGCTTCATGCATACCATGCAGGTGCAGGAAATGTGGCTGGCGTAATTCGTAAAATTAATCCTTGTGAAGGTGGACTTCCATTAATACAAACCGTATGGCAGACATCTTATGGTGGATTTAAAAATGCCTCACAGAACTACTCACAATTAGCTTTAGCTGCATTTTGTAATTTTAATAAAATAGTAATGGAGCAAAGTGATTCTGTTTATTTGATTGAAGGAGACAGAATGTTGTTTGCATATGAGAAAGGTATTTGTACCTGCGATGATAAATGCGGTTATTTAGGGAATTGCATTGCAAAATACGAAAGCGATTTAATTGATGGTCTTATCCCATTTGATTATTTTATTGCGAAAACAAAACTTGTGGAAAATGAATTAGCGGGCTTGGCTCCATTGGCCTATGCTTACGGGCATGAGCGTTATAATAGTATTGGATTCAAATTATTAAAAGCAAGAAAAGCGGAAGAAGCCTATAAAGTTTTTAAGCACAATGAAATTAGTTACCCTGAATCATGGAGTGTTTACCAAGGTTTGGGAGAGTCGTATCGTTTGATGGGACAAAAAGAGCAAGCACTTTTAAATTATAAAAAATCCCTGCTTCTTAATCCCGACAACCAGGAAAGCCAGCGTGCAGTTACAAGGTTAAGCGCCAAATAATTTTCAACTATTTTCTTAATGAAAAAGGCAGCTGTTAGCTGCCTTTTTTTATTCTGTTATCTGAATGTGTACTATCTATATCTGTGGTTTAATAGTGTGTTTTTCTACTATGTTCCTTCTAATCCTCAGAAGTGCAATAGGATATGACCATACGAAGCACATTTTCCATATTCATATTTGTTAGTCTTTGTTTAACCATCTTAGGTTAGTTGAACTTGTTAGCAACAATACATCACTGTTAGGGGGCTTCATAAAATTAAGAGAGTATAGGAGTCTGTTTAATTTTATAAAAAAAATCTACAGGTACGAATTCACCCCACATATTTCGACAAGCTCAATATGACCGCGCGCTGTCTGTCTGAGCTTAGTCGAAGACTTTTGGAAAGCAATAACAAAAAAATCAATAAAATTTAAACAGTCTCTAAAAGTCCAATAAATAATTAAACCGTTTTATCTATTAATTATTTAAGCAACGTTACCCTTCCGATATACTGATGAAAGTTATTCTTAGGATCATCCACATAGGATACTTTATATACATACACATCGGGTTTACATAAACTTCCTTTATAGTAACCATTCCAGCCTGCTTCGGTATCGGTTGTTTCAAATATTTTTTCGCCCCAACGGTCAAATATTGTAAACTGATAGTCGTGTACACAATTGGATACGGGCTTAAATACATCATTTAAAACATCGTTATTTGGACTGAATGCAGTTGGAACATATACTGATCCTGTAGGCATGTGAACGCTTCCGCAATTTTCGTCAATTACAATTACCATTACACAAGCAGAATCACTGCAGCCCATATCAGTTGCCGTTACACAATAAATAGTAGTTATTTCAGGGCTTGCTACCGGCCTGGTGCAGGTATCACAATCAAGCCCGGTGGATGGGGTCCACAAATAAGTACCCCCGCCTGTAGCCGTTAATTGTGTTGAAGAACCAGCTATTATGGTGTCATTTGAGCCTGCTCCTGCCGTAATACCTCCTGTTGAGGTGATTGTGCCACTCGCAGCCTGCGTGCAGCCTAAAGAGTCTGTAATATCAACAGAATAGCTGCCGGCATTCAGGTTGTTAATGGTTTGGGTAGTTCCACCTACTGACCATAAATAGTTTAAGGTGCCCGATCCGCCACTTGCATTCACTGTTGCAGTCCCATCATTACTGCAGCCTGCTGGTGTAGTACTCACACTGGCTGTTATTGGAGAGGGCTCTGTTAGTGTTACTGTTTCTATTCCCGTGCAGTTGCCATTATCCGTAACAGAAATGGTATAGGTTCCCGCCTGTAGATTAGTTGCTGTTGCTGCTGCGCCTCCACTTGGCGCCCATAGGTAGGTTAAAGTGCCAGTGCCTCCCGTTGCGGAAGCTGTGGCGCTGCCATTGGTTCCGCCATTACAGGATACATTGGTTTGAGAGGTAATAGCTACAGCAGGTCCGCCACCGGTATTGGTTATTGTAATTTGATCGGCACTGGAGGAACATGCGTCACTGATGGTCCACTCAAATACTATTGTTCCTACTCCCAAGCCGGTTACTCCGGAGTTTGCGGAGGCAGGTGTTGTAATAGTTCCAGTTCCGCTGATTAAGGTCCATACCCCGGTTCCTGCAGTAGGGGTATTGCCTGCTAAAAGTGCGGAACTGCTGCAAATGGTTTGATCCGGGCCCGCTGCAGCAGCGGTAATAGTGGCCGTTGGTTCGGTTATAGTAACGGTAGTTGTTCCCGGGCAGGCTGCGTTATCCAGCACATTGAGTGTATACACACCAGCTAAAAGCCCCGTAAAACTTTGTGTTCCGGCCATATTAGAGAAAGTAGCAACAGTTGTTCCGCCACTGTTTACAAGTGTATAATCCCAAGGGGAAGCTCCACCGCTGGTAGATGCACTAAAACTGCCATCTGCCTGGCCGGCACAGCTTGCTGCTGTAATAGCAGAAGCAGTAACTGTTAAAGTTGGACAGCTTGTGGTAGTGCAGGCTGGTAAAGAGGATAAGCTGGTTATTTGTAAACTGTCGCCACCTGCATCAATAAAAAGTACAGGGTATGTTCCGGAAGGAGTAATTGTTGTTCCGGTACTAAAGCTTACCCACGATGTTGTATTTACAGCACATCCTGGTGGGAATGAGCATCCGAAGGCGCAGGTGCTGCAATCCTGGGTTGTGGTCTGATTATACCAGTTATAAGGCGCTGTTCCGCTGGTAGCGGTTATATCTCCATTGGTTTCCTGGCAGGCAGTAAGTGATACACATGATCCAACAGCAATATTTAATGAATCATTTCCACAACCGCTGATGGTATAGATAATGGTGTGTGTTCCCGTACCCGCTGCTGATGGCGAAAAAGTACCGGATGAAGCACTGGTTATTCCTGGTCCTGTCCAGGTACCGCCTGCAGTGGCAGCAGTTAAATTAACGGCCGCATCAGCCATACAGAAGCTTCCGACAGGGTTAATAACAGCACCGCAACACGTGACAGTAATATGTACAGAATCCGAACCACAGGCTAAGGTGTAAATAATGGTGTGAACTCCTGGTCCTGCCACAGATGGAGAAAAGGTACCAGTCGAAGCGTTTGTAATTCCTGGTCCGCTCCAGGTACCTCCCGCAACCACAGGGCTTAATGTAACCGGTGCATCGTTGGTGCAATAAGGAGGAACAGGGCACACAGTAGCATTACAGCAAAACAGAATCATTGGGTCGCAGGCAGTCATATTGATGGACTGAACATAGCCCGTTCTGCTGCTGCTTGAGGACGTGCCGGTGGTGCCGCATACAATAACATCTCCATTATAACTTACGGCCACATCATACACTTTAAATGGAACGGCTACCGAAGATAATTGCGTTAAATTGGCATCGTATTTAATTACAGCATTACCCGAGCCAACATATACATTTCCACAGCTATCAATATCAATACCGCTGTTACCTACCTGGTTTTGACCCAGGGTGCTCACTGAAATCCCGCCTGAAATAGTTGCTGTACCTATAATGGCACCAGTTGCAAGAGAGCGCTTGTGAATGGTGGTGCCATTTTGGGTGTACACAAAATTTTTATTTGCTTTTATAGCTTTTATCCCGCAGTTTTTATAGTGATAATTTTCACTTTTATAACTCAAATGATAGGTGTGATTAATTTTGAAAGGGGGAGGAGAGGTGCTGCAAGCTGTAAAATCCTGGTTGATATAACCAACAGTATCCAGTGTTATAAAATAATATTTTGCATTTCTGCTGGAGCTGATTGATCTAACTTCCTGAATGGTTGGGGGAAATGCCGAGGAGCTGCCGTATCCAACAATTTTTGTTCCGGTAACACTTCCGTTACTGGTATTTATGTCATAAATAGCACCCGTAATATTGGGAGGTAAGCCAAAGCCACCTTTGCTGCCTCCAACAATTAATTTGGTTTGGTCACAGTTAAAAGTGATGTTCCAATATTCATCCGAACCGCCTCCTGTAACACTGTATAACATAGCACCGCTTGGGTTTATTTTTTGAAGCGCTGCAGGCGTTCCGTTTGTAACATAGCTATTACCAGCCAAATCTGTAGCGAAAGTCCCTAACCATCCATTGGCGGTATCCCATGGAGTATTGTAGGTCCACTGCATGGTACCTGCCGAATTATACTTCCGTAATCTCATGGGAGTGTCTCCTCCAATAATATAAACATTGCCAGCACCATCCTTCTCACATTCCCATACAGAATTGGAATTGGATAGGGTTGGCGTCTGCACCCAGGGATCAATAAGTACTGTTTTTGATGGGTCGTAAGTACCTAACTCAAATACAATGGCTGCCCCATTTTTTACAAAATGAGAAGGTATAATTTTAGAGGTGTTATCAGCATAAAAAGTAACGGGGGCATGGTCAATCAGGTTTCCAAATACAGTAGGGATAAGGAGATCTCCGTTTTTTTTAAATTTTAAATTTTCATTATCATACTTCATCTTTACTTGGGAAACATCAGCTCCAGGATGCAAAACAACCGTATATTTTATTCCTTTTTCAGGATGAAAAACGTATTCTATATCAATATTTGGGTATATGTTCTTGTAAATCAGCTTTTTAAATGCTTTAAGGTGATTGATGTTTCTCACTACGCCATCTTTTCCATTTAGGGCATAGCTGTGATAATCAGGGGTTTCATTCAACGCAATTACCTGAACATCAGCATTTGCATTCTCCCAGTTAAAATTTATAACCTCAATGTTGTAATTTACTTTATTTTCTTCTTCCTCATGTTTTTTCCAATCTTCAACGGTTTTTATGTTTTGTTCTTTTTTCCGCTCTCTTTCTTTTTCTTCTTCCTCTTTTTTTATGGCTTGTAAAAAGCGGTAAGTTATACCTGTCGGGGTGAAATAGATCATTGTGGACCCATCATCGTAGGCATACAAAACGGTTTCTTTGGGATTATAGGTAGTGAACTGACCTTTGTTTTCAATAAACACTTTGGGGTTTTCCCCGGTGGATATCCAATCATTATTTTTTGCGGATGCGTAGGTCAGTAAATTAAAACTGACTAAAAAAATTACTAAAAGTATAGTAGAGTAAGATCTTTTTTTCATTGGTATAATGTTGACTGTTAATAATTTAAACAGAAATTATCAATAAAGATAAAAATATTTATTAAATTATTCTAGAAATTCCCTTTTTAAAGAGATATTTCAATTTTATTGTTTTTGTACATAATTCAGAATGCCTTGAAAATAGGCTTCGGCAACCTGTTGTATTCGTTCATTTTTTGTTTTATCACATTCTTTGTTTAGTAAAATACATTCATTTAAATTATCCTGGTACAGGGTTTCCCCATAAACTAATGGGCCATGTATGTACCTGGTCAATTGCAGATTTCTGCAGTAAACTCCTGGTTCTGAAGTTGGGAGGCAACCTTCCATGAGGTATGTTGCATCCTTTGCTGAAGCAGTTTTTACATTTAAGTTTTTTTCGAAGCTTTTTATAACAGCGGAGCTTAAAGCGGTTGATTTTTCCAGATCATCACTGATCAGTAATCTCAAAAACTGAAATCTTTTTTCCGGGGATGATAAATCATTCTTCATAAAAGCCCCCCCAACAAATGTCATGTTGAAATTCTTATCTGCGGGTTTTGTCCAATTGGTATTGGTTTCGTCCACATTAAAGTGAATTATAATGGTAAGGTCTGGTTTGTAATTGTTAATGATTTTGGCACGTTTGGATAATTCTACATCTTTAAAAATAACCCGGAATTTGTCCCTTTTGCTCGCCTTTGAACCCATAAAAAACTGTTTTTGGCTCAAAGAGATTTTTCCGGCCTTAAATAAACTGTCAACCGTACCAGCATAGGATGTTTTAAGCCATTGGTCAAAGGTTAGGCCAAAAGCGCTGCTGCCATTAAATGTACGGGTCATAAATACTTCAGCCCCTTCAGCTTCCAGCTTATCTTTCAATAATTTAGCGGTAGCAAAAGTGAGCATCCCCTCTGAAATGGCAATGGAGTCCTTCAAACCTTTCAAACTGTCGCATTTGAAGGTTAAACATTTTTTTTCAATGTCCCCCATTTCCATGTCACCAGCTATGTGTCCTGGGTCAATGGCTATTTTTAGTCCACTTAATTTGCCGGTTTTCGTATTGCTTTTTGGCGGACTTTTTTTTGTTAAGGAAATGCAGGGTTTAGCGCTGTCGTAGTTGCCTTTAAGGTAGGTCTGAAAGGATTCTTCTGTAGTACAGGATTTCAAATGGGTATTAAAATCGTCCAGCTTATTCCAGCTGATATGAAATTCGGGCGAAGCCTTCAGTTTGTTTTGAGTGGAGGCATAAATGCTTATACCATTGGCATTTATTGAGTAAAAAGTAGACAACGCTTTTTCTTTATCTAATTGTTTTTCAGTCTTTTGGGTGTAATATTTTATTTGAGCTGCAATAGCGGAATCCTGTGAAAAGCTTTTTGGACTTAACCAGATTATTGAAATAAGAAACAGAAAGGTTGGTTTTAAAGAAGGCATTTTAATGATTCTACTAAAGTTTTTCGACTATTTAATTTTCATTCACACATTAATTTCAACTGTAAATATAGGTAAATGCTTGTTGCGGTTGAATTATCCTTAATTTTATCAAAATTATTGCGTACTAATGAATGTTAAAGGGATAAATTTTGATACTGAATTTCGTTTTAAAACCAGCAGGAGTGGGGGGGCAGGCGGACAAAATGTCAATAAAGTTTCAACCAAAGTGGAGCTTGATTTTGATGTTTTGAATTCTGCATTACTGTCAGAAGAGCAAAAAGCATTCCTGATTCAAAAATTGGAAGGAAAGCTTACAAAAGATGGCATTCTGCAAATTATTGTGCAGGAGGAGCGTTCTCAGTTGGGAAATAAGGAAATCGCTATTAAAAAATTTTATGATCTGCTGAATAAATCGTTTATTGTAAAAAAAAAGCGCAGAGCCACAAAAGCTACCAAAGGCTCTAAAGAAAGGCGTTTGGAGTCTAAGAAAAGAGATTCCGGAATTAAAAACTTAAGAAAAAAGGATTGGTAATTAGGTGACGGATAGCGAATGTCTACAGATTTGTAGTATTAATAGTCATCTCGAACTCGTTTCCCAATCTACAAGATACTGAATTAGTTCAGAATGACTTTATAGAACAACTATTTTATTGCCTACTCAAAATTGAACAATTGCCTAATTGATTTACTTCCCCGCTCTTTTTAAAAATTCGTTCCAAAGCACTTCATTTGGTGGAGGTGCAATGATAATAACCGGTTCTTTCTTTACCGGGTGAATAAACTCCACTTTTCTGGCATGTAAATGAATAGAAGCATCTTTATTGCCTCTATCGAAGCCATATTTTACATCGCCTTTTATCGGGCAGCCCATTTTTGACAGCTGAACACGAATTTGATGATGGCGGCCGGTATGTGGCTTTATTTCCAGTAAGTGATAATTGTCGGAGCTGGCGATTAACTGGTAATCCAATTCTGAACGAAGTGCTCCGGGAGCTTCCTTGTCAAATGCTTTTGACATGTTTTTTGCCTCGTTTTTTTTTAAGTAGTGAACCAGGTTTCCGCTAATGGACTGTGGTTTGTTTTTTACCACCGCCCAGTATGTTTTTTGAATTTCCTTGCTTTGAAACATCTGGTTCAAACGGGCAAGGGCTTTGCTGGTCTTCGCAAAAAGCACAATTCCGCTAACCGGCCGGTCAATCCGGTGAACTGTGCCTACAAATACTTCTCCCGGTTTATTGTATTTTTCCTTGATGTATTGTTTAACAAAATCACTTAAAGGGGTATCACCGGTTTTATCACCCTGCACAATGTCAGAAGGCCGTTTATTAATGGCGATAATGTGATTGTCTTCGTAAAGTATTTCTAATTGATTCATTGGTTTTACTGGTTCAAGGCTCAGTGGTTCACAGGCTTACTAACTTACTGGTATATCCGTTTATTTACTAATGAACTAGTAAACTAATCAACTAGTGAACTATTTAATACTGCTCGCTTGCATTTGGAAAATCTTTCGATTTCACATCTTTAATATATTGTCCTACAGCACCCTTAATTTCATCGTATAAGCTTAGGTAACGTCTCAAAAAGCGTGGATTGAATTCATGCGTTAAACCAACCATGTCATGAAAAACAAGTACTTGCCCGTCAACGCCACCGCCAGCACCAATGCCAATTACAGGAATTGTTAATTCTTTTGCTACCTTTTCAGCTAATTTGGCAGGTATTTTCTCCAAAACCAAGGCAAAACAACCTACTTTTTCAAGTATGAGGGCATCTTCAATCAAACGTTGTGCTTCTTCCTCTTCTTTTGCACGTACGTTATAGGTCCCGAATTTATAGATACTTTGCGGAGTTAGTCCCAAATGTCCCATAACAGGGATACCGGCAGTTAAAATACGCTCAATAGACTCTTTCACTTCTCTGCCGCCCTCTAATTTAACGGCATGTCCACCGCTTTCCTTCATTATTTTTATAGAAGAATTCAAAGCTTCCTTTGAATTTCCCTGGTACGATCCAAAAGGCAGATCCACTACTATTAACGCACGATTTACAGCCCTTACCACGGATGATGCGTGATAAATCATCTGATCAAGCGTAATGGGCAATGTAGTTTCATGGCCCGCCATCACATTGGATGCAGAATCTCCAACCAGGATAATGTCAATACCTGCATGATCCACAATTTTTGCCATTGTATAATCATAAGCTGTAAGCATGGATATTTTTTCACCCTTAGCTTTCATTTCAAGCAATACGTTGGTAGTTATCTTCTTAATTTCTTTATGAATTGACATTTTTTGGATCGTTTAGTTTTGACAAATCTACAATTGTTTTTTAATCCCTTTTTGATTTTTTTGCTTACGGGTTCAAATTAGAAGCAGAAGCGTTAAAATTTACTGAAACCGTAATAATTTAATTACATTTGTATCACGTTACACAAGAGCATATATCGTGAAAAACAGAATAAACTATATAATATTAGCTTCCATTGCATTATTTTCTGCCTGCAGTACAGATTTGGAAGTGATAGGTGATTACAAGGAAACAATGGTGGTTTATGGGCTATTGGATCAATCTCAGACAAAACAGTATATTAAAGTCAATAAAGCCTTTCTGGGCGAAGGAGGTGCCTTTGGATATGCACAGGTAAAGGATTCTGTGCAGTTCTCCAATTCATTAAATGTGGTTTTAAAACGATTGAAAACCGGAGCTGAGCTCAATTTAACCGCTGACAATACTATACCTAAAGTGCCAGGTGTTTTTTATGCTCCTGATCAGCAAAATGCTATTTATTCCATATCCACTCCAGCAGGTTTTTTAACTACCGATAGTGATTACCAGCTGATTGTTAAAAGCAATGAAACCGGTACCACCGTTAGTGCGCAAACATCATTGTTAACAGATGCTGTTTTTACTACCCCTTCACCGGGTTCTCCTTTTTTCGGTTTTATATTATCTTCCAATGCTAGTTATCAATTCCCGATACGGTGGACAAGCGGCAAAAATGCCCGCTTGTATCAGCTGATCGTTCGTTTCAATTATATTGATTCTACTTCTGGCGGTAATATCACTCAAAGGCTTGATTGGGTGTTCCCGGAGCAAAAAACACAAAAATTGTCAGGTGGGGAACAAATGAAAGGTGACTTCCAGGGGCAGGCATTTTTGAAATTTGTTGGAAATCAGTTGAGCGATTATTCGGGTTTATATGCGCGAAGGGCTTTAAACGCGGAATTAATTTTAGTTGCCGGGGGGGATGATTTGAATACATTCATTGAAGTAAACAAGCCATCCACCACTATTGTGCAGGAAAAACCGGAATTTACCAATATTACCAATGGTTTAGGCGTATTTTCATCACGTTACAGCAAGGCACCGTTTTCAAAGCCGCTGGCAGCTATCACCTGGGATTCTTTGGCCTGTGGACAATATACCGCAGATTTAAGATTTTTAGACCACTTTGGCTTAGCTTGTCCGTAATTCTGTCGCTTTGTCATATTAAATAGCGCTACTTGGTGGTTGGGCGCTTTTTTTATGCCATAATTTCGTTAAATCGATCAATGGCATAATGATTGAAAACAAGTAATTGTTAAATTAATTAGAAATCTTTAAAAACAAAATAATTATGAGTAAAATAATTGGTATTGACTTAGGAACTACAAACTCTTGTGTTTCCGTAATGGAAGGTAATGAGCCTGTTGTAATTCCTAACAGTGAAGGTAAGCGTACAACTCCTTCTATTGTTGCATTTGTGGAAAACGGTGAGCGTAAAGTGGGTGATCCTGCAAAACGTCAAGCCATTACAAACCCTACAAAAACAGTTTATTCTATTAAACGTTTTATGGGCCACACTTTTGATGAAGTAACAAAAGAGCTTACACGTGTGCCATACAAAGTAGTTAAAGGCGATAATAACACTCCGCGAGTACAAATTGACGATAGAAAATATACTCCTCAGGAGATTTCTGCTATCATTCTTCAAAAAATGAAGAAAACAGCTGAAGATTACCTTGGACATGAAGTAAGTGAAGCGGTTATTACCGTTCCTGCTTATTTCAATGATGCTCAACGTCAGGCTACAAAAGAGGCTGGTGAAATTGCTGGTTTAAAAGTGAAACGTATTATCAACGAACCTACTGCAGCTGCATTAGCTTATGGTCTTGATAAAAGAGGTAAAGAAATGAAAATTGTTGTGTTTGACTGCGGTGGTGGTACTCATGACGTTTCTGTTCTTGAACTTGGTGATGGTGTATTTGAAGTGAAATCTACTGACGGTGATACTCACTTAGGTGGAGATGATTTTGATCATAAAATTATTGACTGGTTGATTGCTGAATTCAAATCTGAAAACGGTATCGATTTATCAAAAGATCCAATTGCATTACAGCGTTTGAAAGAAGCAGCTGAAAAAGCTAAAATTGAACTATCAAGCGGTGCTTCAACTGAAATTAACCTTCCATACATTATGCCTGTTGATGGTATCCCAAAACACTTGGTGCGCACCTTAACAAAAGCTAAATTTGAGCAGTTAGTTGACGATTTGATTAAACGTACTATCGAACCATGTAAAACAGCATTGAAAAATGCAGGTTTAAGCACAGGAGATATTGACGAAATTATCCTTGTAGGTGGATCTACACGTATACCTGCTATTGTGGATGCCGTGCAGAAATTCTTTGGAAAAGCTCCTTCAAAAGGTGTTAATCCGGATGAGGTGGTTGCTATTGGTGCAGCTATTCAAGGTGGTGTATTAACCGGTGAAGTGAAAGACGTACTATTATTGGATGTTACTCCACTTTCATTAGGTATTGAAACAATGGGTGGTGTTATGACCAAACTAATTGAATCAAACACTACTATTCCAACAAAAAAATCGGAAACATTCTCCACTGCAAGTGATAACCAACCTTCTGTACAAATTGTTGTATATCAAGGGGAACGCGCTATGGCAAGAGATAACCGTAAATTAGGTGAATTTAACCTGGATGGTATTCCACCAGCTCCAAGAGGCGTGCCTCAGGTTGAAGTAACTTTTGATATTGATGCTAACGGTATTTTAAATGTATCTGCTAAAGATAAAGCTACCGGTAAGTCACACAATATCAGAATTGAAGCTAAATCTGGTTTAACTGACGAAGAAATTAAAAGAATGAAAGCGGATGCGGAAGCTAACGCGGATTCAGATAAAAAAGCAAAAGAAGAAATCGAAAAAATAAATGCTGCTGATTCAATGATTTTCCAAACGGAAAAACAATTGAAAGAATTTGGCGACAAAATTCCTGCTGAGAAAAAATCAGTGATCGAAAGCGCATTTACTGATTTGAAAGCTGCTCACGCTTCACGCGATATTGCTGGAATTGACAGTTCTTTGGAAAGATTAAACACTGCTTGGCAGTCTGCTTCTCAGGATATGTACAATGCAACCGGTGCTGATGCAAATGGTCAGCAACAAGGTAATGGTGCAAAAGCTGAAAACGACAGTGAAGTAACAGACGTTGATTTTGAAGAAGTAAAAGAAGATAAAAAATAATTTCTTTTTCAATTCTGCAAAAACAAGTAAAACGGGTGCATCGAAAGATGCACCCGTTTTTTTGTTTCATATTTGTCCTTGTAAAATACGAGTGTCATGTTCTGCTTGTTTTGCTATGCGGATATCCATTCCCGGCTTTTTTGGGAGTGATACAACTGCTGAATGCAGTATGACATTGATTTATTTACACGGACTTAATTGAACCGTATCAACAATTTTATTATTTAACTGGTTGTAAGACCCTAATTCAAAGTAAATAAACGGTAACTTTGTTGAATTGATTAACACAGTGGCTTTTTGTAATACTATATCCCCACCAAACTGCTTAAATTTTGCCTTATGAAAAAAATACTAGTATTATGTATTCTTTACCCTTTGTTCCTGTCCAGAGTTCAAGCGCAGGTTCCATCCGGCTATTATAATTCGGCCCAGGGTTTAACAGGCGCAGCACTTAAAACGGCTCTTCACAATATTATTGATAACCATAATACGGTAAGTTATAGCAGTTTGTGGAATCATTTTGATGATACAGATAAAAAATCAAACGGTAAAGTATGGGATATGTATAGCGATTTGCCTTCAGGAACGCCTCCCTATGAATTTACGTTTGTTTCAGATCAGTGCGGATCCTACAATGGGGAAGCGGATTGTTTTAACCGCGAGCATACATGGCCGCAAAGCTGGTTTAATTCTGCAACAGGACCAAGTTCAGACATGTTTCATGTATATCCTACAGATGGCTACGTAAATAATATACGCAGCAATTATCCTTATGGCGATGTATCCACAGCTTCATGGACATCCTTAAATGGCAGTAAATTAGGTGCTTGCTCCAATGCTGGTTACAGTTCCACTGTTTTTGAACCGATTGATGAATACAAAGGCGATCTAGCACGCGGCTATTTTTATATGAGTACACGTTATCAGGGGGAAGATGGATCATGGAGTACATCGGGCGCCACCAATAAATCGGTTATTTTACCTTGGCAAGTAGATGTTTTGGTGCAATGGAGCCATGCAGACCCTGTAAGTACTAAGGAAACAAACAGGAACAATAAAGTATATCAAATTCAGAATAACCGAAATCCTTTCATTGATAATCCTTTGTGGATAGACAGTATTTGGACTCCAACATTTACCGGTGTTGAACAAAATACTGCTTTACAAACACTCTTGAAGGTGTTTCCTAACCCGGCAAACAATCAGTTTGTAATAACAAATTCCGGAAAAAAAGATCTTGTGGGAACGATAACGGTTTATAGTATTATTGGCCAGGAAGTAGAGCATCAGCAAATGATACAACTATCGTCAGGAGCCAGCAATCAGGTGGATTGCAGCTTATGGGATGCCGGCATTTATTACATTAGAATTGCAACGGCAGAAAAAGTGGAGGTGATAAAATTAATTAAGGATTAAATAATTAATTCTACCCACCCATACTCGGAGCCATCCGTCTTACCTGTTTTTTTCTTGCTTTGTGCTGGCGTTTAGTGCCACACCCAGGCTTTTGACTGGTACAAGCTATCTCAGAAGCTACCACTACTCCCGCAGTCAGCATTAGTGCTAAGCTTATAGCAGTGAAACGTGGTATTTTAAATAATTTTTTCATATTTTATGATCTAATTGCTAGAGCAAATAATTGCATAAACTTACCAGCACCAATTTAGCAAATTTATAAGGCAATTTATAAAGAGTAATTACTTTTTGCTTCTTCCAATTATTTTTTTTCTGTGTTTGGCTCCCCATTTATGGAGTTCCTGTATCAAAGGTTGCAATGTTTTGCCATAAGCGGTGAGTTCATATTCTACAGTTACGGGCAATGTATCAAATACATTCCTAAGTGCCAGCTCATTAATTTCCAGCTCCTTCAGCTCTTTTGAAAGCATTTTGGGAGTTAAACCCGGTATTTCTCTGAGAATTTGCTTAAATCTTTTTTTACCGAAAGTAAGAGAAAGGATAATTTGAAGTTTCCATTTGCCATGAAGTATATCCAGAGCGTCCTGCACAGGAAGTAATGCTTTTGTGCATTCTCCCGCTGAAAGGTGTGTTGGACATTTTCTTTTGTCGTGTATAATTGACTCTTGAGTTTCCATATTTATAACAAATATAACACAGATAACTGTTTCTTTTTCATGGTGGTATACTTTTGTATATCGGTATACATTTGGAAACTAGTATCAAATGTATACTTAGTTGGCCTAATTTTGTCGAATAAACAATTAAATACTAAAAATCATGACAAAAAAATCAACAAAAATTATTTCAACGGTATTAATAGCAATACCTGCCCTTATGATTGTAATGAGCGGTATCATGAAGCTTACCGGAGCCCAGCAAATTGTAGAAGGCTTGGGTAAAATAGGATTAAGCAGGTATATTGTTCTTTTAGGAGTTATTGAGCTCGTTTCAGTGGGTTTATTAGTTTTTCCTAAAACAATACGTATTGGTTTTCTTCTTTTGTGTTGTTATCTTGGAGGGGCTCTATCTATTGAGCTTGCTGCAGGTGAACCACCAGTTGCTGCCATTTTTCTGATTATTCTTTGGGTGGGTGTGTTTCTGCGCAACAAAACTATGTTTGTTGAGCAGGAAATTGTTCAATAGAAATATTAAAACAATATAGGCTGTTAACATAAATAACTCCGGATTTGTCCGGAGTTATTTATTAAATTAATTGAGAAAAAAAAGCGCCTCATTTTTGTAAAAATGAGGCGCTATCAGAGATTGGTTTTGCTTAGTGTACCTTATTCAACACTTAATTTCCGGTTGAGAAATAACTCCTGCTTTTTTCCATTGCTGCTTTAAATCAGGATTTTTTGTTATTGTTGTTTGAGGTATTGTTGAACTGTTTTCTTTTTACAGGCAACTGGCAGCAGAATAAAATATGTTTTAATTAAGAAGATGATTTTGTGGGCTTTTAGGAATTGTTGATGTGGATGCAAAAACTATGGCTTGTATTGCGATACCAATAATAATTACAATTGCCATATCAAACTGATTTAGCAAGTTGGAAAAGGATGCTGTTTTTAAGGACGTTTCATTCAGATTCTTACCTCTTGAAAGTTGTATTTCTGATAATTGTTCTAGCTGTTCAAGAGAAAGAGTAAGCAAATTGTTCTGTTTCTCCGAATACTGTTTTAAGTTATTGTTACTGGATTTTGTAAACCTTTGATCCATTGCCATCAGGGAAGAAAGATTGTTCTTGAAATCCTTAAACAGTGCATTTTCGCTAGGTGTCAATTGTGTTTTTTCATAATTATTTAAAAGCAACGAAATTTCAGTTTTATCCTTATGAGAAAGGTTGTTTAGCTCAGTATTTTCGTTATTTTGTTGTATTAGAGTGTATTTTCTTTTATGGAGTATTTCGGCAAGTTTGTATATATAGTCTTGAGCAATCAATCTGTCGGCATACAATTCAGAGAAGGAGTCACTCATCTGATTGATGTTGTCGGTATATAGATTGGAAGAGCTGATTTCAAGGAGAACAACTGCTAATAGCAATACTGCAAGCTTTCCTTTATGGCGAATACTGTAGAATATATTCATGTGAATAGAAATTAATTTTAATTGAAGAAAATGATTTATGAAGTACTAAAAGGTTAAACACCTTTCCCCGCAGATTAGGTTATCGTGCGGGCTTAATTAAGGAAGGCCTTATTGCTTGAAAAAAATATAAAACTCTTTCTGCCAGTTGATGGAGAAAAAGCAGATGTTTTTAATATAGCAGAAACAAAAGTCATTTTTGTTTATACGTAAATGTAATTAAATTGTTGCAAATAGAAGGGGGTATCGGCTTTTGAAATTGTTTTTACCTTCTTTTTTCAGCGTGATGCTGGATTCAGTACTTAGGAATGTAAAAACCCCACTTCCAGAAGAAAATGGGGTTAGCACGGGTAGATCTTGTATGTACTCTTATTTTTTTAATGAAGGTAATAATTCGTCTAGTCCTTCCATTGCTATTGTCATTCCTTCTTTGAATCCCATTTTTATGGTTTCTTCAAGCTGAGCCAAATCAGCATATGAAATCAGAAATTCTACAAGCGTATGTTCTCCTTTATCCGTAAAGGTTACTTCCCATGTTGATTGTGGCATTTCGGTATTCACATTGCCGTCTTTGTCTGCAAAAGCATCAAGTCCTGTAAATTTTTTTTGTGTTTGAATACTCGTGTAGTTTGCCAATGCCCAATGTTCTTCACCTTCCGGGCCAACCATAGCATAATGCCAGTGTCCTCCTTCACGAAAATCCATTGTTTTTGTTTTTGCTTTCCAAGGACTAGGTGCCCACCATTTGTCTAAAATTTCGCTTTTTGTGTAAGCATCCCAAACCAAAGCCAGTTCAGCTGCGAACTCTCTTTTTATGGTAATTGTTTTGTTTTCTTTGTTTACAGTAAAATCAAATAATAGTGTGTTGTTCATTTTTTCTTGTTTTTAAGGGTTGATAATACATTGTCTAATTCATTGTAGCGACTTTGCCATATTTGTTTAAATTGGTCTAGCCATTTGTCTATTTCTTTCATCTTTTCAGCTTCCAGTTGATAATAAATTTCCCTGCCAGCTTGCTCTTGTTTTACAAGCTCACATTCCATTAAGATGCGAAGATGTTTAGAAACGGCTTGTCTGCTGGTATCGAAATGTTCTGCAATAGCATTTGGTGTCATTGCATGGGAGGCAATAAGTACAAGAATTGCACGTCTTGTCGGGTCAGAAATTGCCTGAAAAATATCTCTTCTCATGTGTGAAAAATAAAATGCGAAACTAATCGGTTGCAAATATATGTGCAACTAATCGGTTTCGCAAATATTATTTGATTTTTTTTATGGAACCAAGAAGAAATGCAGGCATTAATTGAATTCGCTTCAGCAAATAAGTGGATTCTAATAAGATACAATAACTGTTGCCAGTTTGAAGGAACTGGAGTTTGTTAGAATTTTCGCTCAATAGCTGTTTTTTGTGCTAATAATTAAAAATAACCGTTTGTTTCAAGTCAGAACTAAGGCTTTTAGCAACAGGACAAGTACGCGCAGCATTTTCAAGCAAGTCTTTTTCTTTATCAGTATAATTGTTTTTAGACAAGCCAAATTCTACAATTATTTCAACAACCCGTCTGGGATTAGCTTCCATTATTTTGGTAATATCAATGGTAGTTCCATCCATGTTTATTTCATGACGCTGCGCTACAATTCCCATAATGGTGAGCATACAGGAACCTAAAGAGGTAGCTAACAGATCAGTAGGGGAAAAGGCTTCTCCCTTACCATTATTATCTACCGGTGCATCGGTAATAATGGTGTTTCCCGACTTTAAATGAACAGCTTCTGTGCGTAGGCCGCCTATATATTTTATTTTGGATATTTTCATAACGTTAATGAATGTTAATGCCTTTAAAATTATTCAATAATTGTATAACTATTGAAGGCTAATTTACGTATTTATTGTCCTGCTGGGAAAAATTAGGGTTATATATTACCAATATTGTTTGTTGTACGTTAATTCAGCGGGTGTTTTGAATAGTTTATTTAATGTAGTATATTTGTATAACAAATTTATATGATGCGTAAAACAATTTTAATATGCTTTTTAATTTCTGTTTTCTCCTTTGAACTTGCAGCGCAGCAATTGAAGGATGATCTTACCCGTTTGGAAAATGGAGAGGATATGAATGTATTGTATCGTAATGAAAAGAATTTTGGTGTTTTTATGCATTCTGCAGGTGGCTTTGGCCTTGCATACCGAAGAGGGGTGCATGTTACAGGCAAGCGTAAAAGAATGTTTGAAATAGAAACATCCAATTTTAAACATCCTAAAGAAGCAAAAAGTGTTAACTCCTATTACTCAAATTCTAAAGGCTTTATTTATGGTAAATTGAATACCGTGCTTCTTGTGCGCCCAGGTATTGGGTTACAGAATGTGTTGTTTCAAAAAAGTGATAAAAAAAGTGTTGAAATCCGATATTCCTATTTTGTTGGTGCTACACTCGCCTTTGCCAAACCGGTTTATCTGGAGATAAAAAAAGGAACATCCTCCGATATGCCTTCACCCGAAAGGTATGATCCGGCCGTGCACAAGCAGGAAGACATTTATGGCAAAGCCCCATTTTTTAAAGGAATTGAAAAAACAACAATATATCCTGCCGGTTATGCAAAATTAGCGCTTAGCTTTGAGTATGCCGATCGGTATAACGCCATAAAGGCGGTAGAAACAGGTGTTGTAGCGGATGTTTATCCCAAAGCGCTGCCGATTATGGCACATAACAAAAAGCAGCAGGTATATGTTTCATTGTACTTGAAAATGATTTGGGGCAAAAAGTGGTTTTAGTAATTCTTACGATTATTCGTAACAGACAATGTCAGAAAAAAATTTGGAAGTAACAGATGTAGTGGTTAAACGTAAACCCGATTGGTTAAGAGTAAAACTCCCTACAGGCAAAGAGTATGCTGAAGTCCGGAAAATAGTTTCAACTCATAAATTACATACTATCTGCGAAAGCGGTAATTGCCCAAATATGGGAGAGTGCTGGGGAGCAGGTACTGCAACTTTCATGATTCTTGGTAACATTTGCACCCGCTCTTGCGGATTTTGCAATGTGGCTACCGGAAGGCCTAAAGCTGTTGATTTAGAGGAACCGGAACGTGTAGCAGAATCGGTTCGATTAATGAAGGTAAAACATTGTGTAATTACTTCTGTAGATAGGGATGATTTGAAAGACGGTGGATCTACCATTTGGGTAGAAACAATTAATGCGATCAGAAGAGCCAGCCCGAGTACAAAATTTGAAACGTTAATACCTGATTTTCAGGGTAAATGGGAAAATCTGCAACAGCTTATTGATGTTCGGCCTGATATTGTTTCCCATAATGTGGAAACCGTTCGCAGGCTGACAAAGCAAGTGCGTATTCAGGCTAAATATGACAGAAGCCTGGAAGTGTTGAAACGTTTGAAAGAAGCAGGTTTAAAAACAAAGTCAGGCATTATGCTTGGCTTAGGTGAAACGGAGCAGGAAGTTATTGAAGCAATGGATGATTTAAGAGCGGTAGGCTGTGACGTGTTAACATTAGGCCAGTATTTACAACCCACTCCAAAACATTTGCCTGTTCAGGAGTTTATTCGTCCGGAAATGTTTGCTAAATATAAAGAAATCGGCCTTAAAAAGGGATTTCGTTTTGTGGAGAGCGGTCCTTTAGTAAGATCCTCCTACCATGCGGAAAAGCATATTTTCTAACAAATTTTGCAGTTAATTATATTATATTTATCTTTGGAATTCCCCTATAACTTAATTTTTAATTACAAATGAAAAATTCGACAGTACTTTTATCTTCAGCATTGCTCGCTGGAACAATTTTATCCTTTTCATCGCTCTATTTAGATAATACTTCTCAATATACACCAAGAACAACTACCGAAACATCTATTACCGAGCTGGAAAGAGGCGCTGCAGGTGCTGCTAAATGGCTTTTTAATATTCAAAAAGATCCAATTACCGGAACTATTGATCCAATGGATGTAATTAAAGTAAGGGAAGAAGCTTATCAGATGCGTGCAGACAGAGCATCAGCTTCATTGGGTCTTGAGTGGTCGGAGTTAGGTCCTGATAATGTTGGCGGACGTACCAGAGCAATTTTGATTGATAGAACAAATCCTAGTAAAATGTTTGCAGGAAGCGTTTCCGGAGGTTTGTGGGTTTCACATAACGGGGGAGGTAATTGGAGTAGTGTACCTCTTTTTGATCAACAGCCTAATCTTGCTATCATCTGCTTGGCTCAAGCAGCAAACGGTGATATATATGCAGGTACAGGTGAAGGTGATTTTTATTTTTATACGGGTGGCGGTTCAGCAGGTATTTTGGGGGCAGGAATTTATAAGTCAACAGATGGCGGATTAACTTTTGCCCGCCTTGCTTCAACAATTCCTACTTCTTTAAATAATACAGCACCGGCAGCATCCACCGCATTTACTTCGGTTCATGAGCTTGGTGTAGATCCGGTTAATCCGAACAGAATTTATGCAGCAACCAAATACGGTTTGCAATCATCTGAGGATGGTGGAACAACATGGCAGCACCCTATCCGTCAGGGTAACGGAAACGCAAATACAACCACAGCTTTGGATGTTGATGTAGCAAGCGATGGTACTGTTATTGTAAATGTTAACAACAAGTTATACAAATCCGGTACTGGTGATTACGGTACATTTACCTCCACTGCAGTTGGATTGCCTGCATCTGGTGTGAGCCGTATCGAATTTGCAGTATCTCCTGATGATCCTAATTATATGTACGCTTTAGCAGGTAAATCATCCAATGGTTTATTGATGGGTGTATATCAATCAATTGATAAAGGTGCAAG
Organism: Bacteroidota bacterium; assembly: GCA_040387415.1. Taxonomy (GTDB): domain Bacteria; phylum Bacteroidota; class Bacteroidia; order 2-12-FULL-35-15; family 2-12-FULL-35-15; genus 2-12-FULL-35-15. The sequence continues at coordinate 150,549 of JAZKDU010000018.1, read as the reverse complement.
TTGGACAAACATTGGTAACGGTGGCAGTTCTCAGTTTGAACTTTTTGGAACAGGTCAATCAGATTATGATAATACGATTGAAGTTTTCCCTGGAGAAAAAACAAATATCCTTATTGGGGGAGTGGCTATATGGCAATGGTCACAAACCAACCCTGCTGTTCCTGGTGTAGGCCAATGGTATCAGTTTGCGTCACAAAATGAATTTAATGGTCCTATGCCTAATCCTAATTATGTTCATTCTGATGTTCATGATTTTAAATTCCATCCTACTCAAGCTATACTTTACATTGGTTGTGATGGAGGTGTATTCAGGGCTAGTCAATCAACAGGATTTCAGCCATTAAACAATGGTTATAATGTAACTCAGTATTATTCAGTTGCCTTTGCCGGTGATGACCCTGCAAAAAGAGCATTTATAGGAGGATCACAGGATAATGGTACGCATTATATCAGCGGGCATGGAAATACAACTAAATCAGCCATGGATATAGGTGGAGGTGATGGTGCGGAATGTGAGATATCTTTCTTAAGTCCTAATGTATCGTTCAGTACAGTATATTATGGTACGCTTAAACGGCATTCAGCTAAAGGCGGAGGAGGCAGCGACTTTTATCCGGCTAAGTTTGCAACCTTGTTTCCAACACTGGGCGATGCAGGATTTGCATCTTTTGTTACTCCTATAGCATTATATGAAACAAAGACAGCAACCAATAGCCCTGATTTTTATAAATTTATTAATCAGCCGGTTGGTCAGACAATAGGTACGGGCGATGGAATCAATAAACATTTTACAGGTGTTTTAAATAAGCCTTATTCAGTGGCAAGTTATCTTCCTGATTCTATTCAATTTAAAGCAGGTTTGCAAGAAGTTACTGATAATGGTTCAGGCATACTGGTAGGGTCAGTTGATGGTACACACACTAATTCCATTAACTACATTACAGGTGCATATGACTTTTATTTTACTACCGCTCCTGCAAATGGTGCAATAGTGAATGCTTCATTTGATGTAATATATGCGGCAGGTTCAAATCTTAGCATTACCCGTCCGGAATATGCATATCCAATAGATTTTACATTAACAACACAGCTTGGTCCCGGAGATACAGCGTTGATACCTGATCCGTTTCAGGCAAAAATTGCAGTAGGATTTAATGGTGCAAGTGGAGTTTGGATGACAAAAGGAGCTTTGGATTTTTCGGGAACACCACCATGGATTAAATTAGGAACACTTGCTGGAGAGGCAGAAGAGTTGGTGTGGTCTGCTGATGGAGATATTTTATATGTTGGAACTTCTTCTGGTATATTGTACCGTTTCTCGAATATAGCAGCAGTTAAAGATTCAACGAATGGTGATGTATCCAGTCCAAATACAGTTGTTGTGAAAACCCAAATAGGCGGTTTTGGTGGATTTATAACTGGTATTTCAGTTGATCCTGTTGACGCTGAAAAAGTAGCCGTTTCTATTGGCGGATATGGCAGCGGAGTGCCGGTGCATGTGTTTTATTCTACCACAGCAGCAACCTGCGCAAGCTCTACATCAACTACTAATTTTACTGGTAAACAAGGTACAGGCACTAGCAAATTACCAGTTATGCCCGTATATACTGTTATAATAGAGAAAAATGATCCTAAACGCGTAATTTTAGGAACAGAGTCGGGTATTTTTTCAACTGCCGACATTACTGTTTCAAATCCTGTATGGAGTGCTGATAATGGCCAAAGCAGCTTATTTCCAAATGTTCCGGTGTTTAAAATCCGTCAGCAAAGACGTCCGGGAACGGAAGTGTATAATCCATACGTAATATACGCAGCTACACACGGACGTGGTATGTGGAAAAGTGAAAATTATTTAGGGCCTTTAAGTATTGATGAGCAAGAGAATGGCAGCATTTCAAAATCTACAGTTAATTCTGGTATTAGCGTATATCCGAATCCTATGAATGAGAATGGTACCATTGCGTTTGCATTAAATGCATCTGCTGATGTAACTATTTCAATTTATAACTTACAAGGTAAATTAGTTAAAACGATCAAAACCGGGAAGTTAAATTCCGGAGAGCAAAAAATTCAGATTTCAACAGATGAGTTTACCAAAGGTACTTATTTTGTGAGCGTTGATGGGTCTTCTATACATGCAACTTCTAAATTTGTTGTAGTGAAATAATTAAGAAACTTAAATTCTAAAAGAGATCCCTGAATTCATACTGAATTCAGGGATCTCTTTTTTTAGCTTGGGCTTGAACAGCTGAAAATATTGCAGAAATGGTTGGAATAATTATTTAGTGCTTCAAATTATGGATAGCATAGTCCATGTTTTGAAAACACAGCAATGTCCGGCAACTCATTTAATTATTCATTGGATTTTAAGAGTACTGATTTCAGGAAACATCCTGAATTATACCGGATTGGTATAGGCGAACAGGGGGTATTGCTTGTGCAGCCCTATAAATCAGAACTTCTGCCTTTCTGGAAATTTAAAACAGAAAAGGAGGCCAAAGCTTCCGCAAAAAAAATCTACCAACTGTTCAAACAGTATTTAAAAAATAAAGATTTTGTTGGTGCCGATATGGCCCGTAAATATTTGCAGATGGGCTTTACCCGAGCACGCAGGTATGCCAATCATAAAAACGGAAGAAAATATGCGTTGGGTAAAACCATTAAATTAAACGAACTATCCTACCCTTATAGTTCTGGCAGCAAAAATAAAGGGAACGGGATACTTCCACCCGAAAAAGATTTGTTAAGCAATGAAAAAGCCAGGGCTGCAAGGGTATTTAAAACCTTTTGGTTTAAGGCAAAGGATAGCACGGACTACTTAAAGCAAAAAGCAGATTTTAGGGAGAGGTATTATTAGGTGAAAAATAAAAGTTTTTTGTTAGTGTTTGCAGGTGAAAGAACAGCTACAAAGGATAAAATAGTTTAAATATTTAATTATTCTGTTGTTGTTTGATTTTACTGCTTAACCAGCTTATTAGTTAACACCGTTCTTTCATTTACTGCTTTAACAAAATAAACACCAGAGCTATAGTTGCTACAATCAACTGTAATGTTACCAGTAGCGTTTTGACTGGTATAAACGGTACGGCCAGCATTATCAGTAACCTGCAAGTTAAAGGTTTGTTTTACAGGTAGTGAAATGTTAAAGGTTTCGTTTGAGGGGTTAGGATAAACAGAAATTAACATTGGATTATATTCTCTTATTCCAGTTGCTGAACTTAAACTTATTGCATCAATACCCATCCGTAAAGCTCCAGCTGTATCGGACATAGAAAACGTACCATTGGCGTCATTATCTACAGGTAAGAACTTAATCAAATGTGATGTTGCTGTGGCTGTAAAAGTAATACTCCTTGCTTCCCAAGGAATCGAAAGACTATTGTATATCACTTCGCTATGTGTTAATGCCGCAGTGCCAGCTAAAACCGTATCAATATAAACAATCCATGACCCTGATTTATCCAAAGCATTATTTTGTTTAACAACAGACTGATGGAAATTGATATTGTAATTTTTTCCAACTTCTAAACCTGATATATTTTGCATAATTCCCTCTTGGAAGAAAGTGTTAGCTTGGTCGCCTCCGCATATACCGCCTACAAAAGTTAAACCCGAATAAGGTCTTCCACAAAGTCCTGCCGAATTAGCACCAAGGTCTATGGTATCCATTAAATCTGGGGTAGCTGCTCCAAAATGTGTTGCCTGACAGTTTACATCGTCAAACGGCACACTTTGCCAATTTGGAGGAAGAGCACTAATACCAGAGGCTGGACCTTCTAAATCCCCGTTTACAAATTGTTGCGCTCTTCCACTATAGGCAAACAGAATAAAAATGCTAAAAAAAACAAAATTGTTTTTCATTTTATTGTATGTTATAAGCAATAATAAATTTACGAAACTAATGATAGAATACAAATCAATTATATCAACCTGCCGAAATATTAAAAACTCCCAACCTACCAAAAGATAGATTGGGAGCGTTTTTATTTTACTGTTTTATCATTTTCTTTGCTTCAACTACTTTGCCATCTACTACAAGTGTATATGTATAAATACCACTTGATAAATCGCTAGCAAATACATTTCCTAAACCCATTTTTACGGTAAAAGGAAAAGTGGTCATAAAACGCTATAATGTTTAATTAATAAAGATCTCTCGCGAAAAGCTCGGGAGGACAGGTAGGTAAAACACTGTTTTTCAACTCAGTGTATAAACATTACACTTGAACTCAGGCTTAAGAAATTCTGCTCCAGTTAGTACTGCCGAAAGTTGATAGGGCAAGCTGGTAGGCAATACAGTTGTTTTCTGCCTTTTCAAGGTTGGGGTCCTCCGCTAATAATTCAATAGCCATATTACGTGCGGCATGCAATATCTGGGCATCTTTTGCCAGATCGGCTATGTTCAAATCAAGTACACCACTTTGTATGGTTCCGGCCATATCTCCCGGGCCGCGTAGTTTTAAGTCGACATCTGCAATTTCAAACCCATCATTTGTTCTGCACATGGTTTCCATGCGCAATTTGCCTTCAGCGCTTAACTTATAAGAGGTCATCAGGATGCAATACGATTGTTCTGCGCCTCTTCCAACGCGTCCCCGAAGCTGATGAAGCTGTGATAAGCCGAAACGTTCTGCGCTCTCAATTACCATTACACTTGCATTGGGAACATTTACTCCAACTTCAATTACGGTAGTAGCTACCATAATATTAGTGATGCCGCTTACAAAACGCTGCATTTCGTAGTCCTTTGCATCAGCTTTCATTTGGCCATGTACAATACTTACATTGTATTGCGGGAGCGGAAAAGTGCGGGATATACTTTCGTAGCCGTCCATCAGATCCTTGTAATCCATGGTTTCGGATTCTTTGATCAGGGGATAAACAACATAAATTTGTCTGCCCAAAGCAATTTGATCTTTCATAAATCCAAACACCCTGTCCCGGTGGCTGTCGAAACGATGAACCGTTTGAATTGGTTTTCGGCCTGGAGGTAATTCATCAATCACACTCACATCCAGGTCACCGTAAAGTGTCATTGCAAGGGTTCGTGGAATAGGTGTAGCCGACATGATGAGCATGTGGGGAGATTGTGTGTTTTTATGCCACATTTTAGCCCTCTGGGCAACTCCAAATCGATGCTGCTCATCAATGACTACAAAACCAATATTTTTAAACTGAACCACATCTTCCAGCAAGGCATGTGTACCAATTAAAATCTGCATTTCACCACTTTGCAGCTGCTCATGTATTACCCTGCGTTCTTTAACCTTTTTAGAACCGGTAAGTAATCCAACGTTGATGTTTAGCGGTTTTAACAATTCTGAAATTGTTTCATAATGCTGATTGGCGAGTATTTCTGTTGGTGCCATCAAACAGGCCTGAAATCCATTGTCGAGCGAAATAAGAATATTCATTAAAGCAACCAGTGTTTTACCACTGCCAACGTCTCCCTGCAACAAACGGTTCATCTGCTTGCCTGAGCCCATATCGAGCCGGATTTCCTTAATGACTCTTTTTTGTGCGTTGGTTAATTCAAAGGGTAAATAATTGGTGTAAAAATTATTGAAATAATCGCCCACTTTAGAAAACATAAAGCCCCGAAATGTTTTTTCCCGGACTACCTTTTGTTTTAATAATTTGAGCTGGATAAAAAAGAGTTCTTCAAATTTTAACCTGAATTCAGCCTTTTTTAGCAGATCCGGGTTCTTAGGGAAATGAATCTGCTTTAATGCTTCTTCCCTCGACAGCATTTGAAACCGCTCAAGGATTGAAACAGAAAGTGTTTCGGGGATGTTGTTTTTAATTAAAGCAACCAGGGATCTTTGTAACCGTGCAATTCCCTTGGTATCAAGTCCTCTAATTTTTAGTTTTTCGGTGCTGTTGTATACTGCCTGCAATGCACTGGCAAAAGTGGTGTTCTCTTCGCTTATGGGTTCAATTTCGGGGTGTGAAATATTAAAAAAGCCATTAAAATAGCTTGGTTTCCCAAAAACGATGTATTCATTGGTTGCATGGGGTTTTATTTTTTCAGCGATCCACTTTGCTCCCTGAAACCACACCAATTCCAGTTTTCCTGTATCGTCTGCAAATGTGGCAACAAATCGCTGTGTACGTTTAATACCAACCATTTTGGTATTGATGATTTTTCCCCGCAGCTGAACATAGGGTAAATCCTCATTTATTTCTTTGACTTTATAAAATTTGGTGCGATCAACATACCGGAATGGATAAAAGGTAAGCAGGTCGCCATATTTAAAAATGCGCAATTCTTTTTTAAGAATATCTGCCTTTTGGGGACCTACACTTTTAAGGTATTCAATAGGACTATTTAAAAAGTTGCTCGACATATTTATACTGCGAATTTAAGGATAAAAAGCAACATAAATTTAGATGTTAGATAGAAGATACCAGAGATTCGAGTATTTCAAAATTAATAATCGGAGTTCGATTATTATTATTTATAAAACTGTGTGTTTTTCTTTTTTCTTGAAAAAAAGAAACAAAAATTCAAGAACAAACGATTTCTCCACACAGGCAGCGCGACATCGCGTTTGTTCATTCCTTGCGCGCGTTTTCATAATTTTATTTCTGTACAAATAGTACTAGATTGAAAATTGAATTCAGGATTAATAATTTAAAGCAGGCATTTAAAATCAAAAAATTAAGTAGTTTTGAGAGTATGCAGATTCGTATAAATAAATTCATCAGCGAAACCGGTTTTTGTTCCCGCAGAGAGGCTGATAAATTGGTGGAGCAAGGGAGAGTTACTGTTAATGGCCTGAAGCCGGAAATGGGAACGAAAGTTAATCCGGGTGATACCGTTGAAATAGATGGAAAGTCTTTAAAAACAAAGGAAGCATCTGTTTACCTCGCCTTTAATAAGCCTGTGGGAATTACCTGCACTACTGATCTGAAAGACAAGGATAATATCATTGATTTTATAAATTATCCAAAACGGATTTTTCCGATTGGCCGATTGGATAAGCCTTCTGAAGGATTAATATTTTTAACGAATGATGGAGACATTGTAAATAAAATTTTACGGGCGGGTAATAATCATGAAAAAGAGTATATAGTTACAGTTGACAGGCATGTAACATCTGATTTTATTAAGAAAATGAGTGAGGGGGTGCCCATATTAGAAACAGTAACAAAAAAATGTTTTGTTGAGCAGCAAGGGAAGGACAGGTTCAGAATCATATTGGTTCAGGGCCTTAACCGCCAGATCAGAAGAATGTGTGAAGTTTTAGGATATAATGTTATCAAGTTAAAGCGGGTGCGGATCATGAATATTAAGATTGATGGTATTGCAATGGGGAAATGGAGAGTTTTAACTACCGATGAAATAAATACAATTAATGCGATGGTGGCGGATTCTGTGAAAACAGAGGAAGCATCTGCAATTCAACAGTCTTTTTCCGAAGGAGATGATTGATTGTGATTTTTATTTTTTTGGGGATCGGATTGAAAAAGCAAATTGTTACCAATAACTTTAATAATACTATTAAAATAACTTGTACAAAGGTGCTACAACAAAAAACTGTGTGTTTACTTTTTTCCTTGATGAAAAAAGTAACAAAAAAATCAAGACCAAACGATTCCGCCACACAGGCAACTCGCCATCGCGTTTGGTCAATCCTCACGCGCGATTTCATAAGTTTATTTTGTATAAAAATAAAGGCATACGTAATATGAAACTTATTTTGAAAAATTTTCTTAATAACCATAGCTGTGCAAAAAAATAAACTAAAGCAATCGGTTGCAATTATTGGGGGAGGCCCTTCTGCATTGATGCTTGCAGCACAACTGGATGAGGTGAAATTTGATATTACTATTTATGAAAAAAATGCCGCATTGGGGAGAAAGTTCCTGGTGGCAGGTGATGGTGGTTTCAATCTAACACATTCGGAGGTGGAGGAACAATTCGTTTCACGATATACACCCGCTTCTTTTTTTGAGCCTGTTATTTCATCTTTTACAAATAGTGATTTCAGAAATTGGCTAAGCTGTATTGGCATTGAAACCTATACAGGCAGCAGCAAACGTGTGTTTCCTGTTAAAGGGATAAAACCCATTGATGTGCTTAATGCAATTTTAAAGGTGTTGAAGAACATGAACGTTGTAATTAAAACGAAGCATGTATGGAAAGGCTGGAATGATAAGGGTCTTGTATTCCAGCATCTTTATCCGGAAAGTACTGCAGATCATACGTTGACCGAAATGCCTGATATTGTTGTGTTTGCTTTGGGTGGAGGAAGTTGGAAGGTCACTGGTTCGGATGGGAGCTGGTTGAACCACCTTGAAGCAAAGGGGATTGAAGTTGTTCCTTTTGAAGCATCAAATTGCGCCTGCGAAGTGAAATGGAACAAGGAGTTTATTGAATTGGCTGAAGGGAAATCACTGAAGAATATAGTATTAAAGTGTGATGGGGAGGAAAAGAAGGGGGAAGTCGTGCTTACAAAATTTGGTTTGGAAGGCGGAGCCTTATATGCTTTGAGCCCCTATCTCAGAAAGCAGCTGAAGGAGAATAGAACTGCTGAACTATTTTTGGATTTAAAACCTTCACTTTCCGCTAAGGAAATATTAAATAAGCTTAGTAATAAGGGAAATAAGTCACTCAGTAAACATGTAGCGGATGAACTGAACATTAATCCTGTTCAGTTGGCTTTGTTGAAATCGGTTTTAAATAAAGAGGATTTTACGCGTTTGGAAACGCTGTCAGAAAAAATAAAAAATCTGCCGCTGATCATTAGCTCTTTAGCGCCAATAGATGAAGCCATTTCAACGGTTGGCGGAGTTTCTTTAAACGCAATTGACAATAGCTTCCAGTTAAAAAAAATGCCGAATCATTATGTAATTGGTGAAATGCTGGATTGGGATGCACCTACAGGAGGCTATTTATTACAAGGATGCTTTAGTATGGGGTACTACTTAGCGAAATTCTTGAATAATAAAAACATCTTCTGAAATTACTTTTATGAGTTCCCATAATGCAGTGCTGTAATGCTTTATCTTTGTTAAGAATTAACCCCTAATAGGGTTTGAAACTCCATCAGTGGGAATAAAACTTATTTATTAATGATCTCCGAAGCAACATCTTTACTTAAAAAACATTACGGTTATGACCAGTTCCGCCCAATGCAGGCGGAGGTGATTCAATGTGTGATGGATAAAAAGGATGTGGTGGTTTTAATGCCGACAGGCGGTGGTAAATCCATTTGTTTCCAGATTCCTGCTCTTTTATTACCCGGATTATGTGTGGTAGTTTCTCCTTTGATTTCGCTAATGAAGGATCAGGTTGATGCGCTTAATTCTAACGATATTCCTGCTGCTTATCTCAATAGCAGTTTAGGGGTAAATCAGGAAGAAGATATTATTTCTCAATGCCTTCATGGACAAATAAAGCTGCTGTATATTTCTCCGGAGCGTTTGGTTCAGGAAATGAACCGGCTCCTTAAGAGTTTGCCAGTAAAGTTGTTTGCCATTGATGAAGCTCATTGCATTTCTTCCTGGGGGCATGATTTTAGGCCGGAGTATACTCAGCTGAAATTATTAAAAGAGCATTTTCCTGATGTCCCTGTTATCGCATTAACAGCCACTGCAGATAAAACTACCCGTAAGGATATTGTAAAACAGCTTAATTTACCGGCTCCTGAGATATTTGTTGCCTCGTTTAACAGGCCCAATCTGAGCCTTTCTGTAAAATCGGGTATAAAACCAAAGGAGCGTATAAAAGACATTGTTGAATTTATCAATGACAGAGAAAATGAGTCGGGAATTATATATTGTTTAAGCCGGCAAACTACTGAAAAGGTTGCAGAAGCGTTGAAAGCAAACGGTATTAAAGCGGGTTGTTATCATGCGGGTTTACCGGCCGAAGAGCGGAATAAAACGCAGGATGATTTCATTAATGATAAATTGCAGATAGTGTGCGCTACCGTGGCCTTTGGGATGGGTATTGATAAGTCCAACGTACGCTGGGTGATTCATTTTAATTTACCTAAAAATATTGAGGGATATTACCAGGAAATAGGCCGGGCAGGCAGGGATGGGTTAAACAGTGATACGGTACTGTATTATAATATTGCAGACCTGGTAATGCTTACAAAGTTTGCTCAGGAAGGAAGCCAGGCAAAAATTAACCTGGAAAAATTAAAGCGGATGCAGCAATTCGCTGAAGCTGATATGTGCCGGAGGAAAATTTTATTGAGTTATTTTGGCGAAACACCCCATGAAAATTGTGGTAATTGCGATGTCTGCGAAAATCCCCGCAAGCATTTTGATGGTACTTTCATCTTTCAAAAGGCATTGTCGGCATTGCTGAGAATGAATGAAAAGGTTGGTACTACTATGTTAATTGATGTTTTGCGAGGTTCTACAAAAGGTGAGTTGATAGAACATGGATACAATAAAATAAAAACATATGGTGCGGGTGCGGAAATAAGTTATGCTAATTGGGAGCAATATATTTTACAAATGTTGAACCAGGGATTTATTGAAATAGCCTATGATGAAGGTTCTAATTTAAAGGTGACAGAAGGCGGGAAAGAAATCGTATTTGGTAAACGGACGGCCGAGCTCGTGCAGCCTCGGGCTAAAGCGGTTCAGGATGCAGAGAAGGGAGAGCGTAAAACAAAACAAGCGAAGTTTACTGAGCAAGGCGAAGGCAATAATTTATTTGAAGCATTGCGTAAACTGCGTAAACAACTTGCTGATTCAGAAAAGCTTCCTGCATACATTATTTTTAATGATGCTACATTAAAAGAAATGGCCTCGGAGAAACCGCTTACAGAAGAAGAAATGCTTACCATTTCAGGGGTAGGGCAACATAAATTTGAAAAGTATGGTCAATATTTTTTAAAGGTTATTCATGAGATGTGCTATGGTATTTCAGCGAAAGCTCCCAAAGTAAGTACGTACGAAGAAACATTGGTTTTGTATCAACAGCAATTATCTCCGGAAGAGATTGCTTTAAAACGAAATTTAAGCAGCACAACCATTTACTCTCATATTGCGCAATTATATTTGAAAGGGGATATTTCTTCCATCGATCATTTTATCAATCAACAAGAGGTGGATATGGTGGAAAATGCTTTAAAATCGATTGGTAAGATGCAGAAATTGAAAGATATCTTTGACTTTTTAAATGAAGAGCTCAGTTATTTTAAAATTCGACTGGCATTGGCTTGCATTGAAAAAAGAGGAGCCGAATAAATTCATAAAGTGCAATTTTAAACCTCTTTTTTGTTGTTAAAAAATCTTTTTTTGTAAAAATACAAAACTGAGATCATGCCTAGAAGGAATGGCCCTCCGGCATAGTCCTTTAATGTTTCGTGGTGGGTAAATTCACACATCATCCAATAGGAATTGCCCACGATCCAAAATAATATTGCGAGGTTGATCCAAAAATCGTCTCCACCCTCTCGCCAGCTTTTTATTGCAATAATAGCTGCAACCAAAACAGTAGGTGCAATCATAAAAATTCCCAGGGACTTCCATTGTAACATCCAGCAGGTGTCTTTTAACAGCCACAATGGTATATGAAGGTTTTCGTAATGACGGATTTTAAACATATCTGCAAATTTATAACAATATCAATGCTTTTGGTCAAAGCATAAATTATTTATATCGGCTATTAAAATCATGTTATTATCGAATATAAAAAATGTAATGTAAAAGATGGAATAGATTTGAATAGAAATTGTAATTAGTATTAAAAATTGAAATAATGAGAAAATTCAAAACAATTATTCCTGCTGCGAACCCGAATGCTATAAAAGTGCAGTTAGATCATAAAACGGTAATTACAATATCACGTAAAGAGGCACTTAAAGCATGGTTAAACAGGTTTCCGGAAGCTAAAATACTTACTACTTAACCTTAGTAAAGAGAAGTAGAACCTTTTACCACATTTTTTAATAAATAATCGTTATGATACAGTTAACAGAAGAAGAAATAGAAAATATTATTAATTGTAATGACCCGAACTCGGTGGAATGTGCAATTCATACGACTATAACCAATATGAAAAATGCGGGGGTGATTCACGATATGATTATGTGTTATATTCAGGAACTTGATATATCTCTCACTCTTTATAAATCAAATAACTTACCGGTAGCCCGTCTTGATAATATACAATTTGCCCGTCAAATACTAATGCATAAAATCCTTAATGGCATAGATGCGTAAAAATATTTTCTTTAAAAAAGAATTAATAGCCGACTCTGATAAATTTGCACTAATTTTGCGCATTATTTAACTGAAAACTGATTAAGTCTTTTTTAATTTAATTTTTTTATGAAACTGCTTCGTTTTTATATCCTTTATCGTTTACCTATTAGTATTATTTTAATTGGGCTAGGTATTTTAGCACATGTCTATGATGATGCCATCACTGCCTGGATCTGCTATATTTTAGCCTTTTTTTCATTACTGCTCTATTTTATGCTTGGAACGATGCGTTTGGTGCAGGAAGCCGTTGCTGAAGGCGATGTTGAAAAAGCAATCCGTTATATTAAAAAGATTAAATTTCCACGTCTTTTATTTAAGCCTGTCCGTTCGGGCTACTATATGCTGCAAAGTAACCTGGCTATGGCGTCCGATGATTTATCAACTGCGGAAAGTAATATCCGTAAAAGTCTGAATACTAAATCCTCTATTATTGGAGATATGAAGGGGGAAAACCTTCTTCAATTAGGGTTTATTCAGCTAAAAAAAGGAAATCATAAAGAAGCGCGTTTAACGCTGGTGGAGGCAGTAAAAGCAGGAATTAAAGATAAGGAAGCATTAGCAACGGCTTATTTACAATTATGCTCGCTTGAAATACAGCGCAACCAAAACAGAATAGCAAAAGATTACTTCAGAAAGGCAAAAGCATTAAAACCTAAAACGGAAGATTTGGTTAAACAAATTAAATCCATGGATAAGCAGATTGCCCGTATGCCTGGTTAATTCTGAGATGTGAGGGTTTTTAGTTTAACCTGATTTAATTTAAGCTGTGATTTCGAGATACAACTCTTCTACTTTTTTTCTGGCCCAGGGAGTTTTCCTTAAAAATACCAAACTCGATTTTATACTGGGGTTAATTTTAAAGCAATTGACATTAATATGATAAGCCAATTGTTCCCAGCCATAAAAAGCAACTAAATGAGTGACAATCATTTCCAGCGTTTTCCCGTGTAAGGGATTATTTGGTTGTTGATCTTTCATTTAACCTTAAAAATACTTTATCTCCTCCATTTATCGGTACTTTTTCGGGTCGATTTCCCTTTTTTAGGATCGGTTACACTAGGGCCGCCTAAATTGACTTTTGTGTTTTTTGCCTTCTTCTCATGAAAGGCTCCCTGGCCCTTAGGCGGTTTAATGGCCGCTATTCGTTTTAGGTTTTTATCTATGATGGATGGTTTTTCCTCTTCGGTGTATATCTTTGAAATCTGTACCTTTTCCGGCAACGGTTCCATCGGAATTCGTTTATCCATCATGGTTTCAATCAACGCCTGATATTCTTCTTCAACTTCATTGATAAATGAGATCGCTACACCGCTTTTATTCGCTCTTCCGGTACGGCCAATTCTATGAATATAATCTTCGGGCAGCCTGGATGTATCAAAATTGATTACATGCGTAACATCCGAAATATCAAGTCCACGGGCAATAATATCCGTTGCAATTAAAACACGCTTACGCCCTTCGTGGAAATGCTTTAAGGCATTGATCCTGCCATTTTGCGATAGGCCTGAATGAATAACGCCTATTTGGCCAACAATTTTTTTCTCTATTTGCTCAAACAACTCATCGGCTAATTTTTTTGTTTCCACAAAAACGAGCACTTTACTTAAATCGACATTTGAGTTAAGAAGGTATTCTAATAAGTTAACTTTTGTATGGAAATTAGGAACATGATACGCATGCTGAATGATTTTTTCAAGCGGAGTACCGTGTGCAGCTATTTCGACTTTTTGAGGTTCATAAAAATATTTTGCAATCACTTTCTCTACATCTTCAGTAATAGTTGCTGAAAACATCAGGTTTTGACGTTTAACAGGCAATGAATCCAAAAAGCTGATTAACTGCTGGCGAAATCCCAGGCTTAGCATTTGGTCTACTTCATCAATCACCAGCTTTTGAAGGTCTTTTAAGCGCAGCAATCCCGTAAGTGCCAAATCCACTAATCTACCAGGAGTAGCTACCAATATATCCAGTCCGTTATAAACTAATTGTTTTTGTGTATTAATATTTGTGCCACCGTAAACACCTTGGTAGCGAACATTCATATAAGACGTCAGTTTTTCAATTTCACCAACTATCTGCAATACCAATTCCCTTGTGGGTACTACAATAAGAATCCGTGGGTGTTTTTGTTCGGAGTATTTTAACTGCCTTAACAAAGGCAGCAGATATGCAAATGTTTTACCGGTACCTGTTTGCGCTATTGCTACCACATCTTTGCCGGACATGATTACTGGAAATACTTTTTCCTGAACAGGAGTAGGATAGATATATCCTAAGTCGTCTAAGGCGCTTAATAAAGGCTTATTTAAATTTAGTTCGTCAAAAGTCACTGTGTTTGTTTTAAATGAGGTATAAAGATACGGATTCTTGTTAAGGATAAGGTATTACTCGCTATTTACTTGTAGAGTTTCTTAAATTGCCAGCTGTGTGGTTATTAATAATTCAATGCTTTTAGCATTTTTTCGTCCCGTTTGTATACATCCATAAAAAAGAACAGATCATTAAATTCATCTACCTCTGCAGTAAAGTAATTAATGTAAATAGCGATAGGTTTTTTTATGTAGACGTACTTTTGTTCTTCCTTCAAAAAATCCATTTTTAGTGAATCAATAGGGTAATTCACGCTGTCGTCACGGATTAAAAATTTGGCAAAATCAATAAATCTTTCCAAACGCACACAGCCATGACTCATAGCGCGCATCTCCCTTTTGAATAGCCTTCTACTGTCAGTATCGTGTAAATAAACACCATATTTATTTTCAAAATTAAATTTTAAAATACCGAGCGAATTATCATCACCCATGCGTTGACGCAAACGCCATGGGAAATAATTTTCAGAATATTTTTTCCATTTTATAATAGAGTCCTTTACTACATTACCGCGTCTGTCAAGCACCTCAAAATTTTTTCTTCGTAAATAAGATGTGTCCCTTTTCAGTATTGGTAAAATTTCTTTGGTAGCGATACTTAGTGGTACATTCCAGTATGGATAAATTAGAAAATAACGAATTGTACTTTTCAGTGTGGGGGTTTGATGATCGGGCTGGCCAACAATTACGCGGGATTCCATAACCATGGTGTCTTCTTCTATCACCCGCATTTCATATTTTGGTAAATTAACCCATACAAACTGTTTTTCTTTGGGCTCATTATACATTCTCCAGCGTTCCATATTTATTTCAATCTGCCGGATATAATCTTTTTTAGTCCGCTGAAGCGCTTTAAAAGTAAGCTTTCCAATTTTTCCATCTTCCGTCAAATTATGTTTATACTGGAAATTTTTAATTGCTTTAATTAGTTTAATAGAATCTGAGCCAGCTATTGTATCAATATAATCATGGCTGGCAATGAGCCGCTGCTTCAGGCGTTCATTAAATGTAAGGGAATCTGATTCGCGCGAAGCCAGACTATCCCAATTGGAGTTTACAAATTCAGTTCTGAAATTTTTCAGTGCTTTTTTTAATAGTACGTATTGTTTGTTTTTGGGCTCTAACGAATCAATGGCTGGCTGTATGGTGCCCTTGGCAACTGCAGCAGTTAAAATATCAATAAGATTTGTGTCTAATTGCGAGACCTTCCATTCCCGGTTAAGACTGTCCTTGTTGAGTCTTCCTTTGTTTGTATGAACGGCTAATTTGAAAAAAGCATCCGTAAACAAAAGCTCAGCCTCTAAAAATTTTACAGCATCAAATTTTCCGGTCTTTTTATCTTTTTCAATTTCAGATATTCGAGTGATTTTGCTGAGATGATAATCATCAGGGACTAGACCGTAATCTTCTGCATTTTTAATTAACCTTAATAATGAATCGCTTTCTTTTGTGTGCTTCCCTTTGTCAGTCCAATTTACCTTGAAATCATTTTTTTTATAAAATTCAACGATAAGTTTCGTTGCAATCAAGCTGTCACCCGCTATTACAAGGGTTGTTGTAGTATCCAGATCACTCAGTTTGTTTTCGATAAGCTCAGAAACCTCCTCGTTCATCAGTTCTGGCTTAGCAATCAAAACAATGGGCTCCTGTTTTTTTTCAGAGCTTTTGTTGCAACTGATAAAACAAATTGCAATAAATACAAAAAGAAAAGGATGATACAGTTTCAAGGGAATTGATTTTATGATCAAATTTAAGAAACATTACTGAATTTTACCGCTATTTGAGTGCTATTTGTCAGTATATATAAGGTTTTTGACCCGAAAAACAAAATAGAAATCCCCCCCCAAATACGGAGTAAGCGGATTTTAAAATTTAATTTTTTTAACGTCATACAATTAAATAATTTGAATTTTTTCGGTTACTTTTATAGAATATAATAATTCCGAAAATACAATGTCTGAAAACAAAAAAAAACTTTTTTTACTGGATGCTTTTGCATTGATCTACCGCGCTTATTTTGCATTCAGTAATAATCATCGTATCAATTCAAAGGGTGTAAACACATCTGCTGTATTGGGTTTTACAAATACACTATTAGAAGTTCTAAAAAAAGAAAAGCCATCGCATATCGCAGTTGTATTTGATACTGCCGAACCTACTGTGCGCCATACGGAATTTGCAGAATATAAAGCACATCGTGAAGCTATGCCGGAAGACCTTTCGGCATCTATTCCTTACATTATTAAATTAATTGAAGGCTTTAATATTCCTGTTTTGTTTTCGAATGGCTATGAAGCAGATGATGTTATCGGCACATTGGCCAAAAAGGCTGAAAAGGAAGGCTTTACAACCTATATGATGACTCCCGATAAGGATTATGGGCAGCTTGTTTCTGATAATATTTTTATTTACAAACCTGCCCGTTTGGGAAATGGTATGGAAATAATGGGTGTAAAAGAGGTTTGTAAAAAATGGGACATAGAAAATGTAAATCAGCTGATTGATATTTTAGGGTTAATGGGTGATAAGGTGGATAATATTCCTGGTATCCCCGGAGTGGGCGAAAAGACGGCCATTCAGCTGGTGAAAGATTTTGGAAGTATTGAAAATTTAATTCAGAATACGGATAAGTTAAAAGGCAAACTGAAAGAAAAGGTAGAGCAAAATACAGATAAAGCAATTCAGTCGAAATGGCTGGCTACTATCATTTGTGATGTGCCTATTGAATTTGATGAAAAAGCCCTGGAAATGGAAGAGCCGAATAAGGAGGTTTTAATTGGTCTTTTTAATGAGCTCGAATTTAGAAGATTGGCAGAGCAAATGGGATTTAATGGAGGCGGTTCTCAGGAAAAGGAAGCGAAGGTATCTCAAACGATTAAAACGACTCCTCCTAAAAAAAGCAATCCGAATCAGGGAGATTTATTTGGCTCAGAAGAAGATGAGGTAATAGCAATAGAACAGGAATTACTAGCTGAAATGCCTGTGGAAGAGATTGCACCAGAAGGAAATTCAAATGTCCCATTTTTAAAAATTGATTCACTTCCCCACACCTATCATTTAATTGATACCAAAGAGTTACGGGTATTATTAATTGAAGAGCTTAATAAACAACCGGAGATTTGTTTTGATACAGAAACAACGGGTATAGATACTAACCTTGCTGAATTAGTGGGTATATCATTCGCCTATAAAACGGGAGAGGCCTATTATATTCCTTTTCCGGAAGATTTTGTGGAGGCCCAGCAATTGGTAAATGAATTTAAGCCAATTTTTGAAAATGAAAATATCGGAAAAATTGCCCAAAACATTAAATATGATTTGTCTATTTTAAAACGGTATGGAGTAGAGATAAAAGGTAAGGTGTTTGATACAATGGTAGCGCATTTCCTTATCCAGCCTGATATGCGCCATAATATGAATGTGCTGGCGGAAACCTATTTGAATTATTCACCAGTATCAATTGAAACGCTAATAGGTAAAAAAGGAAAAGGGCAATTAGGAATGCGAAGCGTTCCCATAGAGGACATAAAGGAATATGCAGCAGAAGACGCTGACATCACCTTACAGCTTAAAAATGTGTTTGGCCCAATGTTGGATTCGGCACATACAAAAAAACTATTTGAAGAAATTGAAATTCCATTAATTGCTGTTCTAGCAGATATGGAGGCGGAAGGTATAGCCTTGGATAAAGATGCGTTAAATGAGCTTTCTGTTGCACTCCAAAAGGACATTACTATTGTAGAACAGGAGATCCAACAGCTTGCGGGAACTCCATTCAATGTGTCCTCGCCAAAACAAGTTGGTGAAGTATTATTTGAAGTGTTGAAGATTGTTGAAAAACCTAAGAAAACGAAGACTGGTCAGTATGCAACGGGGGAAGATGTATTGGTAAAGCTGGTAGCGAAGCATGAAATCATCGGAAAGATTTTGGATTACCGCGAATTGGTGAAGTTAAAAAACACCTATGTTGATACCTTGCCTGAACTGATTAACCCACGTACCGGCCGCATTCACACTTCCTATAACCAGGTAGTAGCTGTAACCGGGCGCTTGAGTTCAGATAATCCGAATTTACAGAATATTCCTATCCGCACGGAACGCGGGCGTGAGATCAGAAAAGCATTTATTTCTCGTGGTGAAAATTACACCTTGCTTTCTGCCGATTATTCTCAGATTGAATTGCGGATCATTGCTGAGTTAAGTAAAGATGAAGGAATGATTGAGGCATTTGCATCCGGTCAGGATATTCACAAAGCCACGGCAGCAAAGGTGTATAGCGTAAGTCTGGAAGAGGTTACATCCGATATGCGTAGAAATGCTAAAATGGTTAACTTCGGAATTATCTACGGAATCTCTGCTTTCGGGCTTTCCGAACGATTAAACATTCCTCGTAAAGAAGCGGCAGTGATTATTGAAAATTATTTTGCAAAATATCCACGCATTAAATCTTACATGGATGAAAATATTGAAATAGCAAGAGAACGCGGCTATGTAGAAACAATCATGGGACGAAGGAGATATTTACGTGATATTAATTCCAGTAACCACACGGTGCGTGGTTTTGCTGAGCGTAATGCGATTAATGCACCTATTCAGGGCAGCGCTGCTGATATGATTAAAATTGCAATGATCAATATTCATAAAGATTTTAAAGCACAGAATTTGAAATCGAAAATGTTGCTGCAGGTGCATGATGAGTTAGTGTTTGATGTGTGGCTGGAAGAGATGGAAACAGTTAAATCAATCATTGAAAACCGAATGAAAAATGCAATTTCTTCGTTGCATGTACCTATGGAAATAGGAATGGGTACAGGGAATAATTGGTTGGAAGCACATTAATAATAATTTTGCAATGTAGCAATTTTACAGTAGGCAATGTACTGCCCGCTGACAGGGTTTTAAACCCTGTTAGCGGTATTAAAACTAACAATCAATGTGTTATAATAGTTCTATTGCACTTTTAGATAAATAAAATTCGAAGTATGTCAGCAGAAAAATTTAAAGAACAAATTCAAACCGCATTTTCGTTTTCCGGAAAAAGTATTATGCTGGGAGGCCCTGTATTCGGTGGTAAGAACATACCTGATGTATATGTCAAAATTCCTTTAAGTACTATTAATCGTCATGGTTTAATTGCAGGCGCAACAGGGACAGGAAAGACGAAAACAATACAGCGTTTTGCAGAAGCATTATCCGAACAAGGGGTGAATGTGCTGTTAATGGATATTAAAGGGGATATCAGCGGTATTGCAAAAGCTGGCGCTGATAATCCAAAGATTAAAGAACGGATGGAGTTGATAGGCTTGCCCTGGACACCGCGTGCATACCCGGCTGAGCTGATGACCATTTCAAATGAAAAAGGTGTGCGGTTAAGAGCGACTGTGTCTGAATTTGGTCCTGTTTTATTGTCTAAAATATTAGAACTGAATGAAAATCAGGAGGGTGCAATTGCAATTGTTTTTAAATATTGCGATGATAAAAAAATGCCTTTGCTAGATATTAAAGATATTCGAGCAGTGCTGCAGCATCTGGCTGATGGTGATGGGAAGAAAGAAATTGAAAAAAATTATGGAACCATTTCTCCTGCTTCTTCCGGAGTAATCATGCGTAAATTATTAGAATTGGAACAGCAGGGCGGTGATAAATTTTTTGGTGAAAAATCATTTGAAGTAGAAGATCTTTTACAAAAGGATAGTGATGGCAAAGCATTCATCAATATTTTGCGTTTAGCAGATATTCAGGATCGCCCGAAATTATTTTCAACATTTATGCTATGCCTGCTTGCTGAGATATACAGCAAATTTCCGGAAGCAGGGGATAGAGGAGAGCCTAAATTGGTCATCTTTATTGATGAAGCGCATCTTATATTCAGAGAAGCTTCTAAATCCCTGATGCAGCAACTCGAAACAATTATCAAATTGATCAGAAGTAAAGGCGTGGGCATTTATTTTTGCACTCAGGCACCTACAGATATTCCGGATGTGATTTTAAGTCAGCTGGGTACAAAAATACAACATGCTCTAAGAGCTTTTACAGCAAAGGATAGAAAAGATATTAAGCTGGTGGCAGAAAATTTTCCATCCACAGAATTCTATAAAACAGATCAACTAATTACGGAGCTTGGAATTGGCGAAGCCTTGGTAACTGTTCTAAGTGAAAAAGGTATTCCAACACCGCTTGTTCATACCATGATGTGTGCACCTCAATCCCGTATGGATATTCTGACGCCTGCCGAACAGGATCAGCAAGTTACTTCTTCATCCATTGCGCAGGTATATAATAAAGAAATTGACAGAGAAAGTGCTTATGAGATTTTAAATAAAAAGATTGTTTCAGAAGAAAAACCCGAAGAAAATATTCCTTCTTCAAAAGAAAGCAGCATGGAAGAAAATGTTTCTTCCATTGGCGATACACTAAAAAATATTGCAAATAGCAGTGTTGCAAAAACAATTTTTAAGGAAGTTACCAGAGGGTTGTTGGGAGTATTGATTGGTAAACCTTCGCGTTCGGGCAAAAGGAAAAGTTTCTTTTAATTTCTCATACCTGACAGGTCTTCAAACCTGTCAGGTATAAGAAATTGTATCTGATTATAACACTTATTCCACCCAGCTCTTATAATACGCCCCATCATCAATAGCCATAGCATCTTCCGTAACCATTAACGGACGGAAGGTATCTACCATAACAGCCAATTCCTGAGTTTCTTTTTGTCCGATGCTGCGCTCCATTGCTCCGGGTGCAGGTCCATGCGGAATACCTTTTGGATGTAATGTTATATGGCCAAGTTCAATATTATTACGGCTCATAAAATCACCATCAACATAATATAATACTTCATCACTATCGATATTACTATGATTGTATGGAGCAGGTATAGATCTTGGATGATAATCGTATAAACGCGGAACAAATGAACACACAACAAATGTAGATGTTTCAAATGTCTGGTGCACCGGTGGCGGTTGATGCACACGTCCGGTTATTGGTTCAAAATTATGAATACTAAAACCATATGGGAAGTTGTAGCCATCCCAACCAATTACGTCAAAAGGATGTGAGGCATAAACCAGTTCATGGATCATCCCTTCTTTTTTAATTTTGATAATAAAGTCGCCTTTCTCATCATGTGTTTCCAGATCCTGCGGTAGTTTATAATCGCGTTCACAATAAGGAGAATGCTCTAATAACTGTCCTGATGAGCTTTTGTAACGTTTTGGTGTGTAAAAAGGAGAATGTGATTCCACATAAAATAAGCGGTTGTCGGTACTGTCAAATTCCATCTGGTAAATCATACCGCGTGGAATAATTAGATAATCACCATATTCAAAGGGTATGTTTCCCATAAAAGTGCGTAAGGTACCTTTGCCTTTATGAATAAAAATCATTTCATCGGAATCCGCATTTTTATAAAAATAATTTTTCATGGAATGGCGGGGCGCTGCCAAACCGATGATGCAATCGCTGTTTACAAGCATTGCTTTACGGCTGTCTAAAAAATCGTCTGCCGGCTTCACCTGAAAACCTTTTAGTAATAACGCTTTAATATTTTTATCAATTGCAATTTTAGGTGCAACGTTGTATGAAGTGATAATTTCTTTTACCTGCGTAGGGCGGTGTGTATGGTATAATAAGGATGAATGCCCATGAAAACCTTCGGTACCAAACAATTGCTCGTAGTAATAGCCTCCGGCAGGTTTTTCAAAAATAGTATGTCGTTTCTGAGGAAAGCTCCCCAATTTATGGTAGATAGGCATGTTTAAATAAATTAAGAATCAATGATAAATTAGTTTGTTCTGAATACTAACAAATTTAATACATTTTAAAGCAAATAAAAATGATTTTTATCAGTATTAATATTACGCTCTCAAAAGGTTTGCCACGAATTTCACGAATTAAAAAGTAATTTACATCTTTAATGAGTAGGCTGAATAATGTGTTCAGGCATCGAACATAAAACAAATTTCAAATTCGTGGCTGGTTCCACAAATTCCGTAATTTTACATCATGATTTTAACAGATACACATACGCATCTTTATTCAGCAGAATTTGATACTGATCGCATTGAACTGATTGAACAGGCTATCAACAGCGGTGTAAAGCGTTTTTTTTTACCGAATATACAAAGTGATTCCATCCCGGGTATGTTTCAGGTTGAAAAAAAGTTTCCTGATAATTGCTTTGCGATGATGGGTTTGCATCCATGTTCAGTGAACGCAACCTATCAACATGAATTGCAGGTGGTGAAGCATTGGTTGGAAAAGCGCAAATTTGTTGCTATTGGAGAGATAGGGATAGACTTGTATTGGGATAAAACCTTTTTTCAGCAGCAACAGGATGCTTTCAGAACGCAAATTGAATTAGCAAAGAAGTATAATCTGCCGTATGTGATACATTCCCGTAATTCATTTGATGAAGTAATGGAAATAATCAGTGAGTTCAAACAGGATAACATTAAAGCAATTTTTCATTGTTTCAGTGGCAATGTGGCCCAGGCAGAACAAGTATTAGCAGCAGGAAACTTTAAATTGGGGATTGGCGGTGTGGTAACATTTAAAAATTCCGGGCTGGACAAAGTGGTAGAAGCTATTGATTTAAAACACCTGGTATTAGAAACTGATGCGCCCTATCTCGCACCAGCGCCATATCGTGGCAAACGTAATATTCCCGATTATTTGGTATTGGTTGCAAAAAAAATTGCCGAAATTAAAAACATAAGTGTGGAAGAGGTTGCTGAAGTAACTACCAAAAATTCGATTGAGGTTTTTGGTGTTTAAATGGCGTTTATTTATTCCATCGTTTTTGTGCCCATTCGGTTTGCTGTGCTCTATTTAAAAACGTCCATGCAACAATTCTGCTGACCTTTTGTCCCTGGGCCATATCAATGGTTTTAATGTCAAAAGCCTGCGCTCTTATCAGTGCATTATAAACGCCTTTTAAATTCGCTTGTTTTGAAATCAATGTAGAAAACCAAAAGCATTTTTCAGGTATTTCTGCACTTTCTTCAACCATTCTGCTTACAAATTCTTTTTCTCCTCCTTTGCACCATAACTCCGCATTCTGACCTCCAAAATTTAAAACTCGTTTTTTAGTTTTAGTATTGCCTAAGTTTTTCCATTTACGTTCGGTGCCTGCATTCGCTTCTGCCAAGGATGCATGAAAAGGCGGGTTACACATTGTAATATCAAATGTTTCGGTAGGTTTAATAATTCCTCTGAAAATAATGTGTTTTAAATTTTGCTGCCGGCATTCAATTACGTCTGACAGTTTATTGTTTTTTATTATTTCATTGGCAGATTTAATGGCTACCGGATCAATATCGGAACCAACAAATTTCCAACCATATTCTTTAGTGCCAATTATAGGATATATACAGTTGGCACCCATACCAATATCAAGGGCTTTTACAGACTTACCTGTGGGAATTACTCCGTTATTACATGTACTCAATAAATCTGCTATATAGTGAATGTAATCAGCTCTTCCGGGGATTGGCGGACATAAATAATTTTCAGGAATGTCCCAGTTTGAAATTCCATAAAAGTATTTTAATAAGGCTTTGTTTAAGGTTTTTACTGCGATGGGGTTAGTGAAATCAATGGATTCATTGTTGTATTTATTGATAGAAATCAATGGCGCCAATTCACTGCAGACACTAATCAGTTGCTTGAAATCATAGCGGGAACGATGTTTGTTTCTTGGATGTAAATTTACTTTTTCGATAATAATTTCTTTTGTCTTGGTCATTGATTGATAAAAGAGGTTTCAATGTTAAGCATTGGAATTGCAAGCTGATTAATGCTTCTAAGCCGATCCAGGTATATGAATATATATATTATTTTGCAATCACCGGTTTCAAAGCCTCAATGGCATCGTCAATGGATTTAATGTTTTCGAACGATAAAGAAAGTTTGCCATTATTTTCCTTCATCTTACTGGTACGTGGGTTTTGCTGAACAAATTTTAATACTTTAGTAAATGTTTCACTTTGATAATAAGGTGAATTCTGGTTCTGAATAAAGTAGCCGGACATACGGTTGTTCTTCAACAATAATTTTTCAAATCCTACTTCCATTGCCAGCCAGCGTAAACGAATAGTATGCACTAATTCAACAGCAGAATCAGGTACCGGGCCGAAACGGTCATTCAGGTTAACTTCAAAGCGTTCCAACTCTGCTTCATCTTTCGCATCATTTAACTCACGGTATAAATTTAAACGTTCGGTGATATTATTTACATAACTATCTGGAATTAGAATTTCCATATCGGTATCAATTGCACAATCGTTAACATAGGCGGTATGCACATTGCCGGTGTACTTATGCGAACCGCCAACATCAGTAGCTCTTAATTCTTCATGCTCGGCACGTAATTCAACAATAGCTTCGTTTAATATTTTTTGGTACATCTCGAAACCTATCTCATTGATAAAGCCACTTTGCTCACCACCTAATAAATTACCGGCTCCGCGTATGTCCAAATCGCGCATGGCAATGTTAAAGCCGCTTCCAAGATCAGAAAATTCTTCAATTGCCTTAAGGCGTTTTCGTGCCTCCGGTGTAAGCAATGAAACAGGGGTAGATAGTAAATAGCAAAATGCTTTTTTGTTTGAACGCCCAACACGGCCACGCATCTGGTGCAGGTCACTCAAACCAAACATATGAGCCTGGTTGATAATAATGGTATTTGCATTGGAAATATCCAGGCCCGATTCAATGATAGTGGTAGCAACCAGTACATCATATTCTCCCTCCACAAAAGCAAGCATTACCTCTTCCAGCTTATCACCGTCCATTTGCCCATGGCCAATGGCTACTTTAACGTCAGGGCAAAGCCGCGAGATCATCCCGGCAATATCCATAATATTTTGCACGCGATTATGGACAAAAAACACCTGTCCACCCCGGGATACTTCAAACATCACCGCATCACGAATAATTTCTTCATTAAAGGTGTGCAGCTCTGTTTGCACCGGGTAACGGTTAGGCGGTGGCGTACTGATCACGGATAAATCGCGCGCTCCCATCATCGAAAATTGCAGCGTGCGTGGAATTGGCGTTGCTGTTAATGTAAGCGTATCAAGGTTTGTTTTGAATGTTTTCAATTTGTCTTTTACTCCAACACCAAACTTTTGCTCTTCATCAATAATCATGAGCCCCAGGTCTTTGAACTTTACATTTTTACCAACAATGCCATGAGTGCCAATTAATATGTCTACTTCACCTTTCGCTAATTTTTCAAGTGTTTCTTTTTGTGCTTTTGCCGACTTAAAACGATTGATGTAATCTACCTTACAAGGAAAGTCTTTTAAACGTTCTTTAAATGTTTTATAGTGCTGTAAAGCAAGAATGGTAGTTGGTACAAGAATAGCAACCTGTTTACTGTCGCAAACTGCTTTAAATGCGGCACGCACAGCCACTTCCGTTTTTCCAAATCCAACATCTCCGCAAACGAGCCTGTCCATAGGCCATTCACTTTCCATGTCCTTTTTTAAATCAGCAGTCGCTTTTATCTGGTCTGGTGTGTCTTCATAAATAAAGGACGCTTCCAGCTCATTCTGCATGTAATTATCATGGCTGAATTGAAAGCCTTTCAGAGCTTTACGTTTAGCATATAGCTGAATTAAATCGTATGCTATTTCTTTAACCTTTTTCTTCGTTTTTTGCTTTAACGTGGCCCAGGTATTGGTGCCAAGTTTGTTTATTTTCGGCTCAGCACCTTCTTTTCCGGAGTATTTGGCAATACGGTGTAAGGAATGGATGCTGATGTTAACAATATCATAATCTTTATAAACAAGTCGTATGGTCTCCTGTGTTTTACCATTCACTTCAATTGTTTCCAAACCTCCATAACGCCCTATTCCGTAGTCAATATGAGTGATGTAATCACCCGGATTAAGACCTTTTAGTTCCTTTAAGGTAAGGGCTTCATTCTTTTTATTGAAGCTGCTTTTTAAGCGAAAGCGGTGATAACGGTCAAAAATCTGGTGGTCGGTATAACAAGCAAGCTGTAAATCGCTGTCAATAAAACCTTCATGAATGGATAATAAAATAGGAGTGAAGATCGGATCATTTTTACCATCAGCGTTTGTGCTTGCAGGCTTAGATGTTGGGGTAATTCCTTTCTTAGGAGAAATATCTTCAAATATTTTATATAAACGTTCAATCTGCTTTGCAGTATCTGAAAAAATAACATTGGTTAATTTATTACGGATATTCCCGTTAAAATTATCATTGAGATAGTTAAAGTTCTTATTAAAACTGGGCTGAGGGGAGAAATTATAAGTAATAGTTTTTGTTGGGGTTAAGGAAAAATTATTTCCAAATTCCACCAATGGAAATCCTAATACTTGTTTTGTAAATGTATCTTTATCGATGTACAGCTCCAGTGGCTCCAACTGCTGAACCATTGAATCCAGCTTTTTATAAGATACTTCAGCGAGTGTAAAAGCTTTTTCAATCCTGTCAATTGTTAATTGAAAATGTTTGAACCAGATGACAGAATTTTCTGGAATGAATTCAAAAAACGTTTGCCTGCTTTCCTGCAATAGCCGTGTTTGAACGTTCGGTATAATGGTGCAAAACGTTAATTTTTGAACAGATAGCTGTGACACAGGATCAAAGCTTCGGATGGAGTCAACCTCATCTCCTAAAAATTCAATACGATAAGGGTGGTCATTAGAAAATGAAAATATATCCACAATACCGCCCCGTATAGAAAATTGTCCTGGTTCTATGGCATAGTCCACGCGGTCAAAGCCATATTCTAAAAGCACCTCCGTGATAAAGTCAATAGAAATTTTTTCTGCCTGCCTTAATTCTAGCGTGTTTTTAGTAAGATGTGTTTTTGTTACAACTTTTTCGGTAAGCGCTTCGGGATAAGTAACAATACAAACGTGCTTTTTGCCGCTATTGATTTTATTTAATACCTCTGCGCGTAATAAAATATTGGAGTTGTCTATATCCTCATGCTGATAAGGCATGCGGTAGGATGCAGGAAAAAACAATACATTCTCTTCTCCCAATAAATTTTCAAGATCGTTCAGGAAATAGGCCGCTTCTTCTTTATCGGCAAGTATCAGTAAATTGGTTTTGTAAATATTTTGATGGGCTGCAACTGCAATAAAGGAGGCACCCGAACCAATTACCCCTTTCAGCTGAATACGCGCACGTTCTCCCTTCAATTCCTGGCTTAGCAAGGAATTGTTTTTTGAATCACTGTACTTGCGTAAAATATCTTCTTTGGTCACGGGGTCTTAAAAAGAGTACAAATATACTACGAAATGATTGGTTACGGATAAACGAAAGGTAACGAATTTACGAAATGGTATTTATCCCTATTAAAGGAGCGTTCCGCAAATTTGTAATCAGTCCTTTATTCATTACCGTTATGAACAGCTTTGGTCTTCTTAAAAAGTATGTTCCGTAAATTCGTAGTCATTCGTTTATCTGTAACCAACAAGAAGATTGAACCGGGCAATATCTACCTCTTTTTCCAATGGCATATTGTTTTCTAAAAAGTCGACAAAATGTTTAGCAAAGTAGGGGGCAAGCATAACCCCCTTTGTACCCATCCCATTAAATATGCCTAGTGATTTATGTGCAGGGTGAATACCAATCAATGGCCTGCGGTCATTCACTGTGGGTCGTATACCAGCCTGGTGTCCAATAATTTCGAATGGTACTTTCAAAACTTTTTCTAACTTATCAATGAGATATGCTTTACCTTTTTCGGTGGGTTGTTCTGTCAGATCTTCCCATTCATAGGTGGCGCCAACTTTATAGGTATCGTTACCGAGTGGCAGGATAAAAACTCCTTTATTGATCACCTTTTCGGAGTAGTCTGTTTCTTTACCGGATAATAAAGGGATTTTCACAATCAGAATTTCACCTTTCGTTAGTTTAAATGGTAACCATTTGAAATAAGGGTTGT
The DNA here is from genome assembly GCA_040387415.1 of Bacteroidota bacterium. GTDB lineage: Bacteria > Bacteroidota > Bacteroidia > 2-12-FULL-35-15 > 2-12-FULL-35-15 > 2-12-FULL-35-15. The sequence goes on along the minus strand of JAZKDU010000018.1, from coordinate 122,016 downwards.
CAAGGGATTTATAGCCTTCACAAAATATTAATTTATCTGCGGTAAAATTTTTATAACTAACAGAATCTTCTGTAATACTTAATTGATCGTACTCAAATTTTTCTTCCAGTAATTGATTGTTTGTTTTGAAATAATTTCTAAAAGCATCCAAAAACGCTGCGGTATTTAAGTTTCCGGAGTTTATTACTTCTGATGAACCAAGAGGATTGTGGATAATATCCATCAAAAAATCATCTGCTATTGTTTTGCTTAAATATTTACCAACTTCTTCAGTACTTTTTTTTAACCACAGCACTTTTTCCTGCTCTTCGGCAAAGAGCTTCACAATTTGTTTTTTGAAATAAAATTTTTCATTGAGAAGCTTCTCCGCATCTCTGTAAAAATCATCCATGAAAGGAATCAGATCATCCGCTAACCAGCTTTTTACTAGGCGTTTGAATACAAGTGGATTGTATAGTCCCGCAGCTATTTTCGATGTATTAGAGTAACCAGCTGCATCAATTATAAGAACAGATTTGTTTTGCTTCAATAGTGTGTGTGCAAGTATAGTTCCTGCAAGGCCTTGTCCTACTATGATGTAATTGACTTTCGTATTCAAAATAGTTTAATCCGGTTTGTATAAATTTGTAACACTTTTTTATGCTTTATCAGGAATAAAGACTTTGGTAAAAGCTTTAATAACAAAAACGTCCCGCAAATACGGGACGTTCTCGCTTAAAAATAGTGGTATTGTTTTTATTCAAACATTACTTTTTTACTGTATATTTTTCCCTCAGAAATTATATTGATGGAATAGATACCTGTTGGCATCGTGTTATCACGTGCAATGATATATTGTTCTGTTTTAATATTAGTAAAGCTCTTTACTTTACGCCCTAATGCATCATATAGTTCTATGTTAACATTCTTACCCTTGAAGGCTGTTAGATCAATAGTTAAACTATTGTTTGCAGGGTTCGGATAGGCATTAATACGTACATCGTTAAAAGATAGGTCGTTTATACCTGTTACTTTGCTTGTGTAATTACAATTAAGCGGTGTGCCACAGGTTAAATGTTCAAGAAAATTACGCATAAGACAAAGTGTAGTGTCATAGACTACTATGTTTGTTTCCGGAACATGGGAATTTAGATAATATGTTTTAAAACAATTAACAAGACCTACTTCATTTGCCTTTTCAGCAACTGTAGCACTGCCGTCTATAGTTTGAATTGGGTAGGTGTTTGGAGGTTGTAGATAAATTAACGCAGTACCGTATGGTACTGTACCATCACCAGTGGCATGGGTGCTCAGTAGAGGAACATCACCTGTATGAATCCAGGCGGTGTCTGAAATAGCGCCTGAAAGATTAATAATGCCTTTTACGCGTGATGAGTATCCCTGGTTACCGCTCAGGCCTTCAATTCCACCATGTAATCCTTTTTGTCCTGTTTTAGATCCAACTGTTGTTCCTGTTGTGTCAATATAGGTAGGGAATTCACTTTGCTCATCCATATAAGCAAGGTGTAATGCAATAAGCCCGCCCGCTGACGCTCCACCAAAATAGATTTTACTGGTATCAATTCCATACGTATTGCCGTTTTCAGAGAAGTTTTTACGGAAGAAACGTACCGCAGCACGTCCATCCTGTACTGCACGCATTACAGCTGCTCCTGCATCATTTGAATCGGGTCCTGGAAAAGGTAAGTCAGTCATATATAAGCGGTAATCTATAGAGGCTGCAACATATCCCAATTTTGTGAAATCGGTGCATATCTTTGCCATATCCGCACTTGATTTACTTCCACCAACAAAGCTTCCGCCATGTGCGAAAATAATTAAGGGCCTTAAGGTATCAGTATCGCCTTGCGGTTCATAAACATCAAGTTTGAGAGTTAATGCTACGTTATTGAATTGTGCATTACTTCCATAAGTAACGTTGCTGGTTACTGTGGCTCCTGGAAAAATAAAATCGTGGTAACGGCCTCCTGCACATTGCGCATTTAATTGTGTAGCGGAAGCTGCAATTAATAAACTGCCGGTGATTAAGGTGTATATTTTTTTCATGTATTTCAATTTTTTGTATCTGTTAAAGGTAATGATATTTATAAATAAAAGCAAAAACCGAAAAAAATTAGTTTTACTGCATACTGATTGCTACGAATTTCACGAATTATTATTTAACAATACTTTGAAAGATAGCATTTTAAGTTGAAACACGAAAGCTTCTCTAATTGTTTTAAGACTCCAGAATAACCATTGCTATTGCCGTTCCGCTGGTATGAGAAAGTGAAATATGGAAATTTTTGATGTTTTTTTCTGCCACAATTTCAGCAGTTTTCCCAAGCACTTGCAGGGAGGGTTTGCCAAGTTCGTCATTGCTTATTTCCACCTCATTAAAAGCCATTCCTCCACGCCAGCCGGTTCCCAATGCTTTAAAAAAAGCTTCTTTAGCGGCAAAGCGCGCGGCATAACTTTCGGCTTTGTTGGTTTTTGTTTCGCAATAAGCTATTTCAATTGCTGAAAATATTTTTTCACGAAACTGAATTGTTTCAATGCTTCTCGCGATGCGTGCCACTTCTACTATGTCAGTTCCTATACCGAGTATCATTTCAATTTCAAAAAATATTTAATCAAAGATATATAAAACTTACGTATTCAAATTGTTCTTTACGTGCCTCGTTTCTTCGCACCTCTCATGGCTTCTGCTGTCCATGGGTCTTCCGGCCAATGGTGCCGTTTATAGCGTATTCTTAATTCTTTTCTTACTTCCGGATACGTGTTCTTCCAAAAGCTTTTTAAATCCTGGGTAATCTGCACCGGTTTATAACCGGGCGAAAGCAGATGTAAAGTAGCTTTTATTCTGCCTTCATTAACAGTTGGTGTATCCAGCAAACCGAACATTTCCTGTAAACGCACAGAAAGGACTGGACTTGATCCGTCCGGCTGATACACTAATGGAATCATTGATCCGCTGGGTACTATAATTTTTGATGGTACAAGGGCATCTAATTGCTGTGTTTGCTGATAAGAAAGCAGCCCTGATAAAATACTATATAAATCGAGCTTGTAAAAGTCTTCCCGTTTTTTTACGCTTGTAATATAAGGAGCAAGCCATTCTTCAAGTGTATCTAGCAAATGCTCATCGCTCAGGTCAGGCCATTCTTCATTAGGTCGCCAGATTTTAATGCTCTGTAAACGTGCTTTCCATTCTATTACCTGATCTGTCCAGTTAAAAACAGTGAGGCTTTCTTTACGGATCACTTCACATAAAATTTTAATCCGTTCTTCGTCTGGAATGCTTGATATTATCTTGCTTTCAAGGATAATGTCACCCACTCTTTTTTCATTTCTTGCAATCAGTATACCATTCTGGGCATCCCAGCTAATTACTTTTTTTTCTATTGCTAAGTGCATAATATCGTCCGGACTCAACGGTGCAGCAAGGTAAATGCGGCCTTCGGTTGTACCTGCGTCCAGATGTGCTACTGCCAGGTAGGGTTCATGACTTAATGGATCATGCTCATTCAACTTTACAATTTTACCGTTGGATAAGCGGTAGCGGTGGCTTTGTTCCCGTTGCTTGGCAACACGTTCCGGATACCCTGCTGCCACTATTTTTCCGACTTCCTGATCAATAGGAGGAGTGTTATCCTGTTGAACAGAAAAAAATTTGCGCCATTGAGAAGCAAGTCTTTCAATGCGTTCCAGCACATTTCTGTCGGCACTTACATACTCCTTGTTACGCCATTTTCGTAAGGCTTCAATACGTAAGGTAAGGTTGGCACCTGTTTCCTTTTGCAATGGATCTCGTTCTTCCAGTACAGCCGCAATATCGGAAGCAAGCTCAATTAAACCGAATGATTGGCCTTCCAAAAGTAAATGTGCGATGCGCGGATGTGTTGGCAGGCGCAGCATTTCTTTTCCTCGTTCAGTGATTTTCCCGAGGTGTGTTGCATCCAACTCTTCCAGTAAATTTTGTGCTTGTTTTACTGAACCCGCAGGTGGCTGATCCAGCCAATGCATAGCGGTCATGTCCTGCAATCCCCATTGGGCTAGCTCAATAAGAGTAGGAGCCAGATCGGCTTCCATTATTTCCGGATTTCGGTGTGCCTGGAGTTGTTGATGCAAAGCCTGATTCCAGAGGCGATAGCATACTCCTGGCCCCAACCTGCCAGCACGGCCTGCGCGCTGTGCTGCCATATCCTGCGTAACGCGAACGGTATCCAAACGGGTAAGCCCTGTTTTTGCGTCAAAACGGGGAGTTTTACAATAACCGCTGTCAACCACAATGGTGATGCCTTCGATGGTTAAACTGGTTTCTGCAATAGAAGTAGAAAGCACTATTTTCCTTTTCCCCTGTGGATTCGGTAGAATAGCCTCTTGCTGTTTTTGTTGTGAAAGATCACCAAACAACGGGTGAATGCTGATGCTTCCAGCCAATTCGAGTTCTAATAATTCCTGTGTGCGCTGTATTTCTGCTGCTCCCGGAAGAAAGGCAAGTATATCACCTGTATCATTGGCTATGGCTTTGCGTATGGCTTTTGCCATTTGTTGATGCAATTTACTTTCGCTATCAGGCGATAAATAATGAATATCAATCGGGTATTGCCTTCCCGCACTGGTTAATATGGGTGCATTGTTAAGCAATGCAGACAGTTTTTCGCCATCCAGCGTTGCCGACATAATTAAAATCCGGAGGTCTTCACGAAGCACCTGTTGTATCTCTCGGCAGAGAGCCAGTGCGAGATCCGCGTGTAAACTTCGCTCATGAAATTCATCAAATATCACTAACCCAACACCTTCCAGAGTATTATCCTGTTGCAGCATCCTGGTAAGAATACCTTCGGTAAGAACTTCTATACGAGTATGTTTACTAACCTTATTATCAAAACGGACTCTGTAACCTATTGTAGTGCCTACAGGTTCATTCTGCAATGTCGACATCCGGTTTGCGACAGCTCTTGCAGCAAGTCTGCGGGGTTCCAGCATTATTATCTTTTTGCCGGCCAGCCAGGGTTCATCTAGTAATTGAAGAGGGAGTAATGTGCTTTTTCCAGCTCCAGGTGGAGCTTGCAGGATAACAGTATTGTGAGCAGCTAATTTTTTTTTAATATCAGGTATGATCTCCTGAATGGGAAGCTGTTCAATCATAAGAGTGCGAAGTAGCTTATTTAAACTTTGAAGAAAGGTATTTACTAAGTGCTATTTAAAATGTAACATCGTCTATTACATTTTAAATAGCACATATTAAATCATCTAGGCTGTGGGCTTCTTGCCAATCTTACTAAAGATTAGCTCTAGCAAATTAATAAACTTCTTCAACACATCGAAATACAGTGTAAGGGCAAGGCCTAAAGACATTAACCAGATCACACAGATGTTAAACCAGTAGGTATCATAGAACCTGTTTAAAAACTTTTTGCGAGGGGCAAAAAAGTGCGCACGTCCCAGGTTAGAATCTGTAGGGTCCAGATAAACAGGATTCGTTTTCTGAACATATTCACCGTTCAAATCCAATATTTTATAGAATGAATTTCTATTGGTAACAAGGTCTATAAGGCTTTCGTTCTCATATTCATCCTTGGTTTTAAGGTATTGTGCCTGAGATGTACTGTCTCTGTTTAGTGCGGCTACTTTTTTATCTTTCGCCTCGCTGTGTTTTTTATAATTTTTAATATAATTTGTTTTTAAAACCGCTAACAGGTCGCGTATATGCTTAGCAGATTCGGTATTAAATGTCTGCATGCTAAGGTTTGCAATAACTGGCGTTTTCAGTTTTTCATTGCCATTCGTATTCAGCTCCTTTGTCAGCTCGTTTTTAATCATTAGCACAGCATCCGACACTTCCTGAAAATTAGCAGGGTTTTTGTAATTACTTTCCGCATTGTCCAGCTTTTTTTGCAGTTCGGTTAACCAATAATCTTTTTTATAGGTTGCAATGCTAATGCCTTTATCGTATTTATAAAGGTCTTTATTAAACTTATTGTCTTTGAACTGCTTCACGGCAAGCGCTTCAAAGGCCCAGCGGGAAGTCATTATTTCACCTGTAAAAGGTACTTTACTTTGTGATGTAACGCTTGGGTTTAACTTATCAAATTTCACAATTACACCACTTAATAATAACTGTGGAATAATTAAGAACGGAATCAAAATGTAAATGGTTACTGCCGAGTTGAAACTCGCAGAAATGTTTAATCCCAGCATATTCGCAAAGCAAGACGAAGTAAATAATACCAGCCAATATTCAGACAGTAAGCCTTTTACTTCCAGTACATAGTTACCAACTATCACAAATAAAAGTGTTTGAATAGCCGATAAAACAAACATGATGGTAATTTTTGACCAGATGTAACTTGCTTTACTAAGATTAAGGAAAGACTCGCGTTTTTGAATTTTTCGGTCACGTATAATTTCCTCCGCACTCACCGTTAAGCCTATAAACAAGGCTACTACAACAGCCATAAACATGTAGGCAGGCAAGTTTTCGTTTTCACGGAAAATATACCCTACTTTGTTGGAAAGGTCGGTGTTGTAATATTTAACAAGGTAAGCGAGTATAAACGCTAATACCGGTGCTTCAAGTAAATTGATTAAAAGGTATTGTGTATTGGTAAGCTTTGACAATACATCCCGGGTAATAAAAACTTTAAATTGTTTGAATTTACTAGGGATCTTAAAGGTGCTTTCCGGTATCTCGGTAATGTTGTCAACCTCTGCAACGGTTTTTTCAATGCGTTCTCTATACTGTACATTCCATTCCGAAGGTGATATTTTACGGCTCTGCGTAAGGTTACCAAATTCATCCAATACCTTTGATTCAATAATGTTAAATACCTGTTCGGGATTTACGTTACCACAGACCGCACATTCGCTTTCATTGCAATTAACGTGGTTTACAGCGGTTTTAAAATAAATAACCGAGTCAACAGGATTGCCATAATAAATAGGATAACCTCCAACATCAAGTATCATCAGCTTATCAAACATTTTGAAAATGTCGGATGATGGCTGGTGGATTACCACAAATACCAGTTTACCTTTTAGGGCAAGCTCCTTCAGCAAGTCCATAATGTTTTCTGAGTCGCGCGATGAAAGTCCTGAAGTAGGCTCATCCACAAATAACACAGAAGGCTCGCGTATCAACTCCAACGCAATATTCAAACGTTTACGCTGACCACCGGAAATTGTTTTTTCCAAAGGACTGCCGACTTTTAAATCACGTGTTTCAATTAAACCTATGCTTGTTAAAACATCAACCACCATTCCGGAAATTACCTCATCATTTTTATCGCCAAAACAAAGTTTCGCATTGTAAAAAAGATTTTGGAAAACCGTTAGCTCTTCTATCAATAGGTCATCCTGGGAGACCATACCGATTACACCTTCAATTTTATTTTTTTCGGTATGGATATTAATGCCGTTAATTTTAACGAAACCACCGCTTGGCACATCGTTACTGTTAAGTACATTCAGTAGGGTAGACTTACCAGCACCCGAGCCACCCATGATACCAATGAGTTTGCCGGATTCTTCGCTGAAATTAATATTACGTAATCCCAGTTTACCGCCTTTAAATTTATATTCTAGATTTTTAACAACAAATGATACTCTGGCTTTATTAGTATCACTCATAAAGGCACTTAGGATATCACTGTAGTATACAGGTTTAACTTTAGAGCTTCTTAGGGAAGAACCCGGAGTTAAAATAAATACTTTACCCTGAGTTAAAATTTGTCCGTTCAGGTATAAATCACTTTTCCCAAAATAAAGAAGAATGTAAATATTAACACTTTGAAACCAAAGTATGCGTGCCTGCCCGTCAATTCCTTCAGCAAAAACGTGTTTTGTTTCTTTAAAATTATGTGTAACGTTACTATCAATTATAAGAACCTTTGATGCATCCGGAACAACATTGTCTTTAGCCTGAATAAAGCTCATACAGCGCTTAAATTCCTCATCAGCAATATTAAATGTTTCGGCAACGGTATTTACAAATTCGTATTCCTGCTCAGATATTTCAGTATTTGAATTGATAAATTCGAGCAAACGTATTAGTACCACCACCTTTTGAACCTGGGTAAGCTCGCTGTTGATCTGAGTACAGATTTTTAAAACCTTTACAGAGTTTAATGAAGTACGTTTAGCTGTACCATCTTTTCTTTTAGCAACCTGGTGGTGAGCTTCTAAAAACTCATCAAATATGGCAAGATACTGGTCAACTAATTCCTGGTTTAGCTGCTGCTTTAAGAAGGATTGTACAATTAATCGTCCACTGTCATTAATGCCGTCCACTTTGGCAATAATAGCAAACATCTGCATCAGCGCCTTTAATATTCGTTCACTCATTTATATTATAAGTATTTATGTGTTAAGTGTTTTACAGTATCGTATTATCGGGTACTGGTATTAAGTAAGGGATAACCGGTATTTTTTGAGCGGTAAAGGTATTCATTTGAAGTTTAATAATATACTACAACGTATACAAATATAACCACCTTAGTTTAGAAAAAAAAAGACATTAATACCGCAGTAATTAATGTCTTTAATAGGAGTAATAAATGCGTTATTTTATTTGTTTGAAGCCTATCAACACAACCGCTCTACCAGAGCTTCTGGATCCTTCGCTATCAAGTTTTGCCTCTATTACGCAATCAAGTGTACTGTTGATTTTAAAGTCCCAAAAAGGAGCATTTTTATAATCTTTATTAGAATATAATAAGTTTCTTTCCGGAGCAGTATCATAAATTGAAATAACAAGATCACCATCTTTCAATCCGCTGCAGGCTGCAATACGATAAAGTGTTCCGCCATACAATGTAACATGAAATTCAGCTGTTTCATCAGCATTCATTAACAATGCACGGTATTGCTGTCCATCAGAAATAAATTTATCTTCAAAATGTTTAGCACATACATTAGCTACTGTATCTGTAATTTGAGCTGATAAGGTGTTTACGATTGCAAACCCTGAAATTACCAGTACTAATTTTAAAAATCCTTTTTTCATAGTATGTATTAATTTTTATTAGTTGTTGTTTTAGTGATGTTGATTTAATGATTTGATCAGTATGAACTGTTTTTCAAACCACTATTTCTCCAATTCAATTACCCTACAATCTGGTTTCTGATTTCTCTTACTTTTTCTGTAATAGACTGAATTTGCTCAGGAGAAATTGTTACTTCTGTTTTGCTGTTGATAGTGGTTAATTTTCTTGCCGCATCAGTAACAGGTTTTGCAAAAGTATATTTGAATTCAATTCCATCATATACAGTAGCAAGGTCATTTAAGCTGTTAACAAGCTTAGTGTATTCTGGCTGCTCTTTGTATGGAGAAAGCAATTTAATCAAGCTTTGTAATGATAATTTTTGCTCTGCAATACGAAGTTTAATTTCTTCGTTTGGTTTTGTTTTATAAATGTCAGTTGTGAAATATAAACTTTCAATCCATCCACCAGCAAGTACCAATCCGCTAACATCGCTGCGGTCATTCGTTTTTAGGTAAGCATCGCTGGCGCGGTAAGCAACACCAACCAATACAAGCATAGAATCTTTGTTTCCAAGATTTTTAGTAAATCTTTCAATCGTTTGTTGATCAAACGCGGAAGAAATTCCTAAACCATCAGATAGTTTTTTTGCAGAATTTAAGTATCCGATCGCGTCCTGAGATTGATCATAAATAGTTACGTATCCTAAATCAGCACCATAAATACCAAGGTTAATTGCTTTAGCAAAATTGGTAGAATACTGAGATGTTTTAGTAGAAACGTTTAAAATGCTTTTATTGTAGTTAGCACCACTGCCTTTAATTAAAAGGGCTGTTTGAATAGGAGAAGGAATACTGAATATTTCACCGCTAATAGGGATAAGTGTACCGCTTTGAATAGTATCATTCCCTTGTTGAGGAACATCTTCCGTTTTTTTCGGATCATTGCTACAGCCTGCAGCCATTATTGCAGAAACCGATAACACTGCTATTGCTTCTCTAAATGTGATAAGTTTCAATCTCATTTTAAATGTGTTTATGGATGTATTTTATAATTATGTTCTTACAATTACTCTTTATAGTAAAAAATAAAGAATGCTCAAAAATAATACTTTATCTCTTATACCCCACAAAACAAACCGATTATTTTTAAAATTTTGTAATGTGTTGGTAATCAGTAAAATTAAGTTTGAGTAGAAAGGGGTTGCCGCCTCTAAATCCAAAGCCTATCGGTAAAAAGTAATGCGTTATCCAATTTACTTCTCACACATAAAATAAACAATACGAGCTAATTCAATATCTTTGTTAAAAATTACATCAGGTGAAGGAAGAAACAGATTTGAAAATGATTGCCAAAACCATTTTTGGTTTGGAGGAAATATTGTCAGTTGAATTGCAGCGGCTGGGTGCCAAAAATGTGGAAGTACATAACCGCGCGGTGAGTTTTACCGGGGATAAAGGTTTTATGTATAAGGCCAACATATGCCTGCGGACAGCACTGCGTGTTCTTGTTCCGATAAAAACGTTTGCTGTAAGCGATGAAAAATCACTTTATGATTCAATTCAGGCGATCAATTGGGAAGACTATATGGACGTTACCGATACGTTGGCAATTGATACGGTGTTAAATTCAGAATTGTTTACGCATTCGCAATACCTTTCTCAAAAAGCGAAGGATGCCATTGTTGACCAGTTTCGGGCAAAGTATGGTGAACGTCCTTCCGTTGATCTGGACCGCCCGGTATTACGGATACACCTTCACGTTTTTAAGGATACCTGCACGGTGGCCCTTGATAGTTCGGGTGAATCATTGCATAAGCGAGGTTACCGTGATAAAACAAATCTTGCGCCTTTAAATGAAGTGTTGGCTGCAGGTATGATATTATTGAGCGGCTGGGATAAGCGCAGCACCTTTATTGATCCGATGTGTGGCTCTGGTACCATTTTAATTGAGGCGGCAATGATCGCAAATAATATACCTCCGGGATATTACCGTGAAGCATACAATTTTGAGAATTGGAAAAAAATTCTGCCTTTTGATGAAGAGTTGTATAATACCATTTTTGATGCAGCTATTGATAAGATCACCAATCACGAGCAGCAAATTATCGGTGGCGAGCTTTCGCCAAACGTAGCCAAAAAGGCAAAGGAGAATATAAAGAATGCAAAAGTGGATGACATTGTTACGATTAAAAATTGTGACATGAAGGATTTTGAAGTGCCGGCAGGACGAGGGGTTGTGATAATGAATCCGCCATATGGCGAACGGATGGTGAAGGATAATATTGAGGAACTTTATAAAAGTATTGGAGATACTTTCAAAAAAAGCTTTTCAGGTTACGATTGCTGGGTGATCAGTTCCAATATGGAAGCCTTTAAACATGTAGGATTGAGACCGTCCAGAAAAATTGTTTTGTTTAATGGCCAGCTGGAGTGCCGGTTTATGAAATTTGAAATGTACCAGGGTACAAAAAAAATTCACAAACTGGTAGATGGTGGGAAGCCGATTTAACATATAAAAGTATTTACTCACAGGGTTACGGATAAACGAATTATTACGAATTTACGAAGGGTTTCTTTAGACACTTAATAGCTATTTCGTAAATCCGTAATAATTCGTTTATCTGTAACCAAAAAGTTTTTTGTTTTCTTGACTAAAATATACTAAGATGAAAAAAATAGCTGTTTTAACTTCAGGCGGTGATTCACCGGGAATGAATGCTTGCATTCGGGCAGTGGTGCGTACTGCAGCGTATTATAAAATAGATGTAGTGGGCATTATGCACGGATATGACGGGATGATAAACAATGAATTTATTCCTTTAGGGCCTAAATCGGTTGCTAACATTATTCACAGAGGGGGTACTGTTTTGAAAACAGCACGCAGTAAACGGTTTATGACACCAGAGGGCCGCAAAAAAGCCTATGATAATTTGGCTAAACATGAGATTGAAGGGATAGTTGTTATTGGCGGAGATGGAACATTTAGAGGTGCAGCAGCGTTTAGCAATGAATACCCTATTCCCATTGTTGGCTGTCCTGGCACCATTGATAATGATATGGTGGGTACGGATTATACAATAGGTTACGATACCGCTATTAATACGGTAACGGATGCCGTTGATAAAATACGCGATACAGCGGAAAGCCACGATCGTTTGTTTTTTGTTGAGGTAATGGGCCGAGATGCGGGTTTAATTGCTTTGCGTTCTGGTATTGGAGTTGGAGCAGAATGTATTTTAATGCCGGAAACAAAAACCGATATTGAAGATCTAATCAAACGTTTGGAAGGTGGCCGTAAAAGTAAATCGTCCAAAATTATTATTGTTGCAGAAGGCGATGAAGCAGGTGGAGCATTTACTATTGCAGAGCAGGTTAGAAAACGTTTGCCGGATTACGATACGCGTGTTACCGTTCTGGGGCACATACAACGTGGAGGAAACCCTTCCGCAATGGATCGGGTAAATAGCAGCCGTATTGGTTTTGCTGCCGTTGAAGCGCTAATGGCGGGTGAAAAAACGGTAATGGTTGGTATTATGAATAAAAAAATTGTGTATACACCTTTTTCAAATTCAATAAAACATACGCAGCATCTGGATCCGGATTTAATTCGGATGCTGGAGATTTTATCGCTTTAATTAGCTGGAGTGCTTATGTAAAGGGAAAGATAATGTTACCTGGTTTTCTATTTCCAGTTTTGCTTTTTTTCCAAAATACAAAGCCAGGTTTCGGTCGATATGTCCGGCCGGAAAATTAAAGCAGACAGGATAATTAAATTCTTTCACGGCATCTGCAATTATTTCTTCCGCATTTTTACCAAACGGAATGGCATTGTCTTTCATATCCGTCATTCCGCCAACAATTAAACCAGCCAAATGATCTAATTTTCCAGAACGTTTCAGGTTGAGCATCATTCTGTCAATATGGTATAAATACTCATCCAGATCTTCAATAAATAAAATTTTCCCTCTAGTATCAATTTCTGATTTGCTGCCTGTTAAAGCATATAGCAAAGAAAGGTTTCCGCCAATCAATTCAGCTTCTGCATGACCTTGCCTGTTTAATGGGAATGCGTGCGCTTCATAGCTTAACTGCTCTCCAAACAAAGCTTTACGCATTGTTTCTGTGGCCTCTTCATTTTTTGTAAAATTAATGGGCATGGTTGCGTGAAGCGTTTCAATGCCTATTGAATGGATATGCGAATGCAATGCCGTAATATCACTGTATCCAATCACCCATTTAGGGTGGTTTTTAAATCCTGTGAAATTTATTTTATCTATAATGCGCATAGTACCATAGCCTCCACGCGCACTAATAATCGCTTTTACAGAAGTATTGTCCAGCATTGATTGTAAATCTTCAGCACGTTGATTATCTGTTCCGGAAAATTGATGTTCCGCATTAAAAAGGTTCTTACCAAATACTACTTGTAACCCCCAGCTATTAAGGATGTCAACAGCCGGTTGAATTTCTTCTCTTGATATTTTTCTTGCCGGAGCAATAATACCAATGGTGTCGCTTTGTTTGAGAAAAGCAGGTTGTTGCATATAAAATAAATTAAAACAATTAAAATTTGGCCTTCAGCATTTTTAATTACAGTTTACAATAAGCTGTCTGTAAAACCGGATACAGTTTTTAAAGCCCTCAATGGTGATTTTTTCGTTGCTGCCGTGAATACGTTTTAAATCTTCGGCAGTAAATACTGCAGGTAAAAACCGAAATAAATTGCTTGAAATTTTTGAGTAATGTTTTTCGTCAGTGCCTCCTATCATTAAAGATGGTGCAATAAGCGTGTTGATGAAAACCTGTTTTACGCTTTTTTCAATTTGTTTAAATCCTTCCGATTGAATATCCGAAACAGGGCTGGCTTCATTGATATGGCCCACCTTTTTTATTGTTATCCGGGAATCAGAAATGGTTTTTTCAATATGTTTGATCACATCGTCAGAAGTTTCACCCGGTAAAATGCGGAAGTTGATTGTAGCTGTAGCCAGAGGTGATATTACATTTTCTTTTAATCCGCTTTTAAAAACAGTTGCTGCTGTGGTGGTCCGTATGGTTGCGTTGCCGGAATTAGAGGCTTCATACTTACTGATAATAACAGGTTTTAAAAGCCATTGATTAGCAAAAGCAAGTTTTGCCAAAAAAGGCATTTCTGGCCCAACGTAATCAAGGAAATACTGCACTGGTTGGCAAATGGTTGCTGCCATTGGATTTTTTTCAAGTTTTGAAACAGCTGCGGAAAGTATCCCGATAGGCGTTTCTTTAGCCGGCATGGAAGAGTGGCCGCCCGAAGCATCTACCATAAGTTCTACCGACAAATATCCTTTTTCAGAAATACCTATCAGTGCCGCGTCTGGTTTGATTCCCGGAACAAGACCTTTGGTAATAACCATTCCTTCGTCCAATACAAATTCTGCATTTACTTTTTGTGTTTCAAGGTACTCAGCAATTTTTTTTGCTCCGTTTTCCCCACCAATTTCTTCATCATGCCCAAATGCAAGGTAGATGGTTCTTTTGGGCTGGAAATTTTCTTTCAGCAGCATTTCAACAGTTTCTAAAATACCAATTACACTCACTTTATCATCAAGTGTTCCACGTCCGCATACAAATTCGTCCGTTATATCCCCGCTAAATGGGCTGAAATCCCATTTTTTGCTCTCTTCTTCACTAACAGGAACAACATCCATGTGGCCCATTAAAACAATAGGTTTTAACGCAGTGCTTGTTCCTTCCCATTTGTATAGCAAGCTAAAGCCATTAATTCGTTTTTTGCTAAGTAAAGAATCCGCCAGGGGGTATGTCTTTTCAAGAAAATCAATTAGCTGATTAAATGCAGCAGAATCAAATTTTGAAGGTTCATCGTATGAAACTGTTTTTATTTTTACCGCTTCTGAAAGGTGTTGAATGCAATTATTTTCAATGGCTATAGGAGGTATAGCGTCTAATGTAATTTGTCTGGATTTGTAAGTAAGGGTATTGAAAAGTAATAGAACAATTAATAGTAAAAAAAATATCCCGAGAATTTTTAAAATTTTAGACTTCATTTTAGTGTTTTATAAATTATGTTGATTTGATGTAAATTCGGTTAAATTTGGTTAGTGTTTTGTAATTATTAAAAAGGCAATCTAATTAGTATCTTTGCCCTTCGTTTATTTAAAAGCAAACATACGAAATTAATGAGCAAATTTAAAAGATATACAGTAACTGCTGCATTGCCATACGCTAATGGCCCAGTACATATTGGTCATTTGGCCGGTTGTTATTTACCTGCCGACATTTATGTACGTTACCTCAGGTCAAAAGGCGAAGATGTTAAATTTATCTGCGGTTCCGATGAACATGGCGTGCCTATTACCATTAAAGCAAAAAAAGAAGGTGTTACCCCTCAGCAGGTGGTTGATAAATACCATAAAATAATGGGGGATGCCTTTGATGGTTTTGGAGTTTCATTCGATATTTTTTCAAAAACCACATCAAAAACCCACCACCAAACAGCTTCGGAATTCTTTAAAACGTTATACGATAAAGGTGTTTTTAAAGAAGAAATTACGGAGCAGTATTTTGATGAAAAGGCGAACCAGTTTTTAGCAGATAGATACATAGTTGGTACTTGTCCGAAATGTGGGAACGATAATGCTTATGGCGATCAGTGTGAGAAGTGTGGTAGCACACTTAACGCAACTGATTTAATTAATCCAAGGTCTACATTGTCGGGTGAGAAACCGGTTGTCAAAAAAACCAAAAATTGGTTTTTGCCTTTGGACACTATGCAGCCGCAAATTGAAGCATATATTGATTCACATAAAGAATGGAAATCCAATGTTTTTGGTCAGTGCAAAAGCTGGTTAAATCAAGGGCTTCAGCCCCGTGCGATGACTCGTGATCTGGATTGGGGTGTAAAAGTGCCGGTTGAAGGGGCAGAGGGTAAAGTGTTGTATGTATGGTTTGATGCACCTATTGGTTATATTTCTGCGACCAAGGAATTGTTTGAAAATTCCCAATCGAAAGCAGATTGGGAGTTATACTGGAAAGACAAAGAAACAAAATTGGTGCACTTTATTGGTAAAGATAATATTGTGTTTCATTGTATCATTTTCCCTGCTATGCTTATGGCAGAAGGTTCATATATATTACCTGAAAATGTTCCAGCAAACGAGTTTTTGAACCTGGAGGGTGATAAAATTTCAACATCCCGTAATTGGGCCGTTTGGCTTCATGAATATTTATTGGAGTTTAAAGATAAGCAGGATGCATTGCGTTACGCACTATGCGCGAATGCCCCGGAAACAAAGGATAATGATTTTACCTGGAAAGATTTTCAGGCAAAAAATAATAATGAATTAGTTGCGATACTTGGTAATTTCATTAATCGCACCTTGGTATTGACGCATAAGTATTATGAGGGCAAAGTGCCTGTGGCTTTGGAATACAGCAAAGGGGATATTTTATTGCTGGAAGAAATAAGTAAGTTTCCTGCAAAAATTGCTGCCAGTATTGAGCAGTATCGTTTTCGCGAAGCATTGGGAGAACTGATGAACCTTGCTCGTTTGGGAAATAAATATCTTGCCGACAATGAGCCTTGGATTCTGATCAAAACAGACGAAAAACGTGTTCAGACTATTATGAATTTATCATTACAGGTAGCAACCAACCTTTCAGTATTGATGGAACCATTTTTACCTTTTTCATCAAAAAAATTAAGTACAATGCTTGGCCTTAAAGGTGATTTAAAATGGAATGATGCTACCAGAACAGATTTATTAGCTGCAGGGCACCAGATAAGCACCGCAAGTTTATTATTTGAAAAAGTGGAAGATGAAACAATTACTGCACAAGTTCAAAAATTAGCAGAATCAAAAAAAATCAATGAAGAAGCCAATAAAGTTGAACCAGCGCTTACTGAAGCAAAGCCTGATATCTCTTTCGATGATTTTAGTAAACTGGATATACGTGTAGGAACAATATTGGAAGCGGAACGTGTTCCTAAAACGGATAAATTGTTGAAGTTATTGATTGACACAGGCATTGATAAACGCACCGTTGTTTCGGGTATTGCAGGATCCTATAAGCCGGAAGATATTATCGGGCAGCAGGTTTCTATTCTTGTAAATCTTGCACCACGTAAAATAAAAAATATAGAAAGTCAGGGAATGATTCTGATGGCTGAAAATAGCAATGGAGAATTGAGTTTTGTTGCTCCGATCAAGGTAGATTCAAATAATGGAAGCTTGATTAAATAATTTGAAGATCGAATTACCTATTTGTTTTCCCTTGGGATATTTTCCAAAATAATTTTCTGTTTATTGTATCTTTTGTAGATGTCTGCGTTATAGAGATAAACACATCTTATGAAAGCGACAATTAAAAATAGAATATTTGTTTTAGCAATATGCATTGCAAATATTACCTGTTTTGCACAGAACAAATCAGGCGTTTGCCGTCTAGGGGAACTGAGTGATGAATCGTTATTCCCATCTATTGATTCGATCCAATTAAACTGCTCATCCGGTGATTCGGAAAAGTTTAAAAATCACGCAAGGGAATTCAGCTCATTAAAATGTATTATTATTCAAGGGGATGCAAGTGATAACAACTGGAAAGAGTTGTTTAACAATATCCGGAAAAAAACACCCACCGTCAATAAAATTGTATTTGACGGAAATACGTTTTGCATTTTGCCCTCTGATTTTGAAAAGATGGAATGCATAGAACAGCTTACTATAAAGAATAATGAAGATATTGATTATTTTGTAGCAGCTCAGCAATTAGAAAACCTTCCCAACTTAAGGGAACTTACTCTCGATATCTATTCAATGGATGATATTGCTGGTAACATATTACAGCTGAAAAATGTAAATAAAATATCATTTGTAAATAACGAAGGGGGTTTTTCTGAAAATGATACTTCTTCCGTATGTTCAAATACACAATCAGTTAAATATGATTACCGTTTTATTAAAGGGGGTAATGATTTTACTGAGGTAAGCTACACCACGTATTCCGAAACAATTGATAGCCTGGAATATAAATTATTGTCCGATCTTGTGAATACTTTTAATGATAACGAAGACTTATCAATTAAGAAAGTTGCCAGTACATATGCCCCATCTTATAATTTCATTCAACCGCCAATAAAAGGACTGGACGTAGATCGTAATTTCTACAACATTTGTCCGGCAATTGAAAATGTATTGGTTTATCCATCCGGAACCAAAATTCGAATTCCAGCCAATGCATTTGTTGATAAAGAGGGCAATCCTGTCAAAGAAAACATTACTATAAGTTATAGAGAATTCAGAGATCCTGTAGATTTTCTGGTAAGTGGAATACCTATGAAGTATGATAGTGCAGGTGAAATTAATCATTTCGAATCAGCAGGCATGTTTGAAATAAATGCGAGTATAGAAAAGCAACCTTTGCAATTAGCAAACGGTAAACAAGTTCAAATGAATTTTGCTACTACTAGTGTTGATTCTACATATAATTTTTATGCGTTCAATGACAGTGCTGGGCGGTGGGATTACAAAACCAAACCGGGGACTGTTACATCAAAAACCAAAATCGATTTGCCCATTTTAAGCCCAGCCTTCAGTACATTCACAAATTACGTGTATCAAAGACAGAGAGTGCAGGATAAAACTCCTTTTAATAAGCGTTTTGAAAGTCCGGATTATACATATACTTCCAGAGTAGATACTTCAAGTAAAAAGGGACGATTTTTTAATTACTATTCTGAAAAGCAATTCAGACACAAGCCAACTGCTTCTCTTGTGAAAATCACGAAGGTGCGCAAAAATAAAAATGGACTGTTTTTTAAGTTACGCTTTATAAACGATGCTCATCCCGAACTAAATGAGTTCAATAATTATTATTTTGCTTCGGATGAAAACATGACAGCTTCATCCTTTAAACAAAAATTTTCCTATAAAAAATCATTTAACGATATAAGAGTCTATTTAAATGGAGACAATTGTGAACTAAAGCTTAAAGACTCAAAAGGCTTTAAAAGCGTTAATGCACATTTAGTTACAATCGATGACAACGCAAAAGTGAAGAGTGTTAAAAACACACAGATAGTGGCAAAAAAATACAACAGAAGGTTAAATAGCAGGGAACGAATGTTCAATAAAAAATTAAAAAAAGGAAAAATTTATGACGATTACATCACTTTAAACAATAACGGGGATATTGATCTCTATGCTTACGAAGAGGCAAGAAAAAGAATGAGTCCAACAGAAAAAAAGATGGCACCTGAAGAATGGCTCACTTATAATAAACAAATAGTTGCTAATCAAAAAGTTTTGATAAACAATGCGAGCGCAACTTCAAACAACCTGATCCAGAGTTTATCACTTGATGGTATGGGTGTTTTTAATTGTGATCAGATTCAGCGAATTAAGCAACCGGTAGAAGTTTTCGCCACGTATAAAAATAGTGAATCCGAAGAGCTATCTCCATATGGTGCTTATATTATCGATAAAAAAATAAATGGAATACTTTCATTTGAACCCTCTAACATTATTTTCAGTAAAAGTGATGATGCTCAAAATATTTTAATTACCGTAAATCTTGATGGCTCTGTTGGTTTATTTAAAACGGAGGATTTCAAAAAAAACACATTTAAAAATAAAAGAAAGTTTGATTTCGCTGTTACTGAGATAGATGCCAAATATACGTCTGTCAGTGATTTGAAAAAAATTATTGGTTTATAATCAACATTAATTGTAATTTTAAAAAATGTATTCCAGTAAGCTACTGTGATACATTTTTTAATTTATGAATCAAATGAAAAGTCCAAAATAATTCTCCCAATTCTCTTTGGTAGAATCTGTTTTGCCTTTTCGTTTAGGCTTTAAAACAAATAAAATGTTGAAAAAATTCGTCTTTTGTATTACATTTTTTACTTCTGCACAAATTATTGCACAAACCAAACTTCTCACAATGGAAGAGGCAATAATCAAACAAAAAACGACATTAGCGCCAGCGAAACTTAAACAGTTGCAGTGGGTAAAGGGAACCAATAGTTTTTCCTATGTGGAAACGAATGACAGTACCGATGTTTTGCAGATAGGTAATGCAGAAAGCGCTAAACCGGCTATAAAATCAGCTCTTATGCTAAAAGAGTTGAATGGTGCACTTGGTAAGAGTAATTTAAAATATTTAAAACAATTTCCTCAAATTCAATGGAGAAATTCAAATCAGTTCACATTTGAAGCAGAAAAAAAATTACTTGCGTACGATTTAAAAACGAAAGCAATTACGGTTGAATCAACTCGTAATTTTGGTGAAGATGCTGAAAATATGGATGTTGCAGATAAAACCAATTATGTTGCTTTCACAATAAAAAACAACTTGTATGTTTATGATGGGAAAGAAAATCTGATAGTAACCAATGATGCAGATGAAAACATTGTAAATGGTAAATCCGTTCACCGCGAAGAGTTTGGAATTGTGAAAGGCACTTTCTGGTCACCCAATGGTTCCCTGTTAGCCTTTTATAGGATGGATCAAACAATGGTAACAGATTATCCTATTATTGATTGGACGGTACGCCCGGCAAAAAATAATAATATTAAATACCCTATGGCAGGCGATACCAGCCACCAGGTTACGGTAGGTGTGTATAATGTAAGTACAGGAAAGACGGTGTTCCTGAAAACAGGCACGCCAAAAGATCAATACCTGACTAATATAGCCTGGAGCCCGAATGAGCAAAGCATTTATATTGCTGTATTAAACAGGGATCAAAATCAGTTGAAATTAAACTCCTACAGTGCTGTTACCGGGCTTTTCGAAAAAACATTGTTTGAAGAAAAAGATGAACAGTATGTTCAGCCAACGCACCCATTAGTGTTTGTCCCTAAACATTCGGACCAGTTTATATGGCAATCAGCGCGTGACGGATACAATCATTTGTACTTGTATGATATAAACGGTAAGCTGATTAAACAGCTCACCAAAGGTAACTGGGTAGTTACCGATTTAACCGGGTTTGATGAAAAAGGAACAACCGCATTCTATTTGTCAACAGCTGAAAGGCCTATTACACGAAACTTTTACAGCGTTGATCTGAAAAAAGGCGGTATAACAAAAATAACTTCTGGTGATGGAACACATAGTGCTCCACTGCTTAATAATAAAGGGAGTTTTGTAATTGATAATTTTCAGAGCACAATTGTTCCTAGGGAGATAGCTGTATATAATACCAAAGGGAAAAAGATTCAAATTGTTAAACAGGCTGCTAATCCTTTACAAGATTACAAATTAGGGCAGATGAATATTTTTCAACTAAAATCAGGAAGCGGTGTTGATCTGTATTGCAGAATGTTTAAACCAGTGGATTTTGATTCAACAAAAAAATATCCGGCTATTGTTTATTTATACGGTGGTCCTAACGTTCAACTGGTAAACAATACCTGGAACGGTGGTGGCGACCTTTGGTTCCAGCACATGGCAGAAAAGGGTTATGTTGTATTTACATTGGATAGTAGGGGAAGTGATAACCGCGGACAGGACTTTGAACAGGCTACATTTCAAAAGTTAGGTACAGTTGAAATGGAAGATCAACTGGTTGGAATTAATTATTTGAAAAATTTAAAATATGTGGATGCTTCCCGTATGGGCCTTATGGGTTGGAGTTATGGCGGTTTCATGACTACTTCAATTATGACCCGTTATCCGGATTTGTTTAAGGCTGCTGTAGCTGGCGGACCGGTTATTGACTGGAGCTATTACGAGATCATGTATACAGAGCGATACATGGATACTCCACAAATGAATCCTAAGGGTTATGAAGAATCAAACGTTTTGAAATACGTAGATAATTTAAAAGGAAAACTAATGTTGATTCATGGAACGGCTGATAATGTGGTTGTTTGGCAGCACAGTCTGATGTTTTTAAAAGCCTGCGTTGATAAAGGGAAGCAGGTTGATTATTTTGTGTATCCCGGTCACGAGCATAATGTTTTGGGGAAAGACAGGGTGCACCTATTTAATAAAATTACTGATTATTTTATGCAGAATTTATAACCTGTATTTTTAATATATCTTTGTCATTGGAATACCTGTTTGAAAAGGTATCTTTGCAATGTTATCCTGGTTTCGTAGTTCAATGGATAGAATAGAAGTTTCCTAAACTTTTGATCCCAGTTCGATTCTGGGCGAGACCACTCCCTTAGAAAGCACGCCAGTTTTGGCGTGCTTTTGTTTTTTGTCCCCTTTGGAAGGCTTGTTATTAAAGCAAATGAGAGTAACGACCGAATTTAATTTAGGGGTTCGGTATTTATTTTTTTCAAAAACTAATCTTTCAGGGAATATCGAACCAATAATATACTGTTTCCCTTCTGTGCTGGCATTCTTATATATGTTATCAATATCCTTTAGCAGCTTTATACAAAAATCTATTTGCTTGTCATAATTCTCATTTCCGCCATTTAATAAAATTTCCTTTATGCGTAAATCATTCAATAGGCTTTCACTATCATTTTTCATACTTCTATAATCGTCAGGCGTAATTTCCCCGTCTAACATTAAAGCCCTTGCATTTTGCATCCGTTGTTTTTGCTTCTCTATATCTTTAATTACATCCAACAAAGCAACCTCTACTGATTTGTTATTTTCCTTTAAGGATTGTTTTATAATATTACCGTATAATTCTATGGCTTCCGGGTTCACCTTAAAACTATGCAATAAATTTAAAAGTTCGTGGTTTACTTCGCCTGCCTTTTGGCGTTCTTTGCATCCATTACTGCAATGGTAATAGAAAAACTTATTTCCGTGCCTACCCGTGGATGCGGAACCTGTTAATGTGCGTTCGCATTGCGGACACATTAAATAGCCCCGTAACGGTAATTCATCCCTTACTTTTGAGTTTTTCGTAGGTACATTTCGTTTGCGACCTTGTAAAACTTCCTGTACGTTATAAAACACACTTTCTTCTATTATACCTTCGTGCTGCCCTTCCACCCATACGCCTATCTCGTCTTTATATGCAGGAACAAATACCTTACCTATGTACATTTTATTACGTAGCAATAACCAAAATGCCTGACGGCTACATTTTAGCCCCTTTTTGTTCATTGTACGCCTTAAATCTTCAATAGGATACAAACCTGATGCGAACCATGTAAAAGCCTCTTTAACGAGCTCTTCCTGCATTCCTCCTTCGGGAATAACAATAGGTTTGTTATTTGCATCCCTTGCATTTTTATACCCACGGGGACAACCGCCCAACCAACGCCCCTCTTTTTTGCCCCGTCTTATTCCATGAAATATATTTAATGCTCTACGGTCGTTATCTACTTCGGGGGCTGCAAGATATACCGCAAGCATAATTTTACTTTCAGGAATCTCAAAATTTAAAGGTTGTTCTATTGCCTGCGGTTCAATTCCATATTTTCGCAAATCTCTAATTGCGATATATGCTTCTGCAACATTTCGGCTGAATCTGTCCCATTTAATAAATAGCAATAAGTCAACAGCACCTTTGTTCTTTTTTATATACGTTATTATATTGTGCCATTCGGGACGGTCAAACGTTTTACCGCTTTCGTCATCATGGAAAAAAGCTACAATCTCAATTCCCTGTTGGTCGCAATACTTAACTAACCTTTCTTTTTGGTCTGCGGGACTATACCCGTCATTTTGTTCGTCTGTACTTACACGTGTGTACAAAATTGCTTTCTGTTTCATAATTCCCCGTTATTAAGTTTTTGTTTCGCTTCGTTATCTTCTAAGGACTTTAGCGCAATTTCACTAATGAAATAAAGCCAGTTTCTTATTTCTATTATTTCATTGTCGGTATAGTGATTACCGTTTTTGTTTAAAATCTTTTTACATTCTGTAAGAGAAATCCGTTCACTTTCTTTAATGGCTCTCATGGCTACATGGTATTAAATACCATTCCCCCCTATGGTGAAATGACCGGAACGTAGCCAACGAATACCGTAATTACACCTTCTAAGTGCATGAAAATAAAGAACGTCATACCCGCACTGTAGCCAACAAAAAAAGCGAGGTATTAAGTGAAAAATCCTATTGCTTGTATTTATACTTTAAGTTACGAAGGAATTATTCAGAAATTAAAAAGTAATTAACTTTTTTATAAACTGGTTGAAAATAGAGGGATTGAGGGGGCATTTAATTCGAGGGAGACATGGTTTAGAACGCTTTTATTTGTGAAAAATTGTATTAAACAATTAAAAAGGTATTTTTAGGACGTATTTCGCTGTTATTGTATGAATTTAAAATCATTAATAAAGACATTTATACTGGCTCTTTCCGGTTTCTTGCTTTCTTCCGCTTTAATTGCCCAAGTGACCGTTTCCGGTCGGGCAGTTGATACACTTAATGTTCCTCTGCCATTTCTCAATTTAGCAATCCTAAATGCAATCGATTCATCCTATGTAAACGGCAGCACGACCAACAATAATGGAGAGTTTGCAATAAATAATGTAATGCCCGGTGCCTACTTTTTGAGAATTACGGCAATTGGATATGCTTATCCCAAGTCTCTTACCTTCACTGTAAAAGATATATCCCTGAACTTGCCAGATGTGGTGCTGATACAAGCGAACACAGAGTTGAATGAAGTGAGTGTTTCTACCCTAAAGGAAATGGTTCAGTATAAAGACGGGATGATTGTAATGAATGTGGAAGACAGTCCGCTTACCACAGGTAATACGGTTCTTGACCTGCTGAGACGTTTGCCGGGCGTTTATATTGATAACCAGAATAACATCATTCTTAATGGCAAAGGTGGTGTAAGGATTATGCTGGACGGTACTATTCAAAGGCTTTCTGGCCAGCAGTTATTTGGAGTGCTCAGCAGTATGAGTGCTGAGCAGGTATCAAAAATTGAGGTGATGAGTAATCCTCCTGTGAAATATGATGCTGACGGTAATGCTGGTATGATAAACATTGTAACAAAGAAAGTCAAGATTATAGGAGTAAGCGGTAATATTGCTCTGGGGGGAAGTATGGGCCATGCAGAACGTGGCTTTACAGACGGAACACTAAACTACAAAGGAAAGAACTTTGTTTTGTTTGGTAACCTTGGGTTTGCGAAGCGTGTATTTTATAACAGCTATGTTTTTGATCGAACATATAGGCAGAATGGAGGTATTACTTACTTGGGAGAAGATGGTGAGCAAATTAACTTTCAGGAAATCATGTGGTGGAAACTGGGAGGGGATTTTAATCTATCTGACCAGACGGTGATTGGTTTTAGGTTAAACGGTGGCCCTTCATCGGCTCCTTTCAGCGATGAAGGGGTTAACAGGGTAGAAGGTTTTAATGATTTGGGTTTCGATTATTATAACTATTCTTCATATACAAAAGAAACTTGGTCCAATCCCGGCATTAACCTAAATGCAGAACATAAATTTGATACTTTAGGAACGGCACTTAGTTTTTCAGGTGACTATTCCACTTATAGCGGTAAAAGACAGGCATTGAGTAAGAATAATTTTTTAAACAATAACAATTTGGAGGTATTACCCAGAAATTACTTTCAGGGTACACATAACACTTCGATAGATATTCTCACCTTAAAACTCGACTTCAATAAGAAAATCCGCTCCTTTATCAGTATTGAAACTGGCATTAAGGGCACCTATGTGAACAGCCGTAACAACTATACTTTGGAGAGAGAGAACCACCAAACAGAAATAATGGAAATTGATAGTTTGTTCTCGAACCAATTCCGCTACCATGAAGAAATTATGGCAGGCTACCTCAACTTCAAAAAAGAATTTAAAAAGGTATCGGTACAGTTGGGAGCAAGGGGTGAAGCTACTATTGTGGATGCAAAAAATATTACATCAGGATTTATTATTGACCGTAGCTACTTCAATCTATTCCCTGCTAGTACAATTACTTATACTCCTTCTGATACCAATAGCTTCCAGTTTTCAGTGTCTAGAAGAATTGACAGGCCCGGATATAGGGAGCTGAACCCTTTCAAATCATATCAGGACAATTATTCATCCTCCGTTGGTAACCCGCAATTAATACCTCAAACAAATTATACGGCAGAGTTCACTTATTCATGGAGAGGAATGTTGCACAATACTATTACCTATTCTCGCTTTTCCAATCGCATTATGCCCTATGATTATCAGGACGATTCTACAAAGGAAACTATATCCACGTTGGGAAATATTAAGGCTAGTAATTACTTTGCTTACAATATCTTCTTCCAAAAGAGTATAAAAACGTGGTTAAACGTGCAGCTCTCTGGTTCACTTTTTTATGTTGAATTTAAAGGAACACTAAACGCGAGCACTGTAAGCCGGTCATCACCGGGGTACAATGCGAACATCAACAACGAATTCCTTTTACCAAAGGACTTCAAGCTACAATTGAGCGGATTCTATTCCGGCCCAAGTGTGAACGGTATTCAACGTATTAAAAGCAATTGGGGTATTGACATTGCTATGCGAAAAACAATGCTCAAAGAGCAGCTTACAATCAACGTCTCGTTTTTAGATATCTTTCACACAAATGTCTTTAATATGTCAAGCAGGTTCCAAAACCAAGATTACATTTTTATCAGTACACCGGATACTCAGCGTGTTGGGATCACAATTTCGTATAAGTTGGGTAAGGTGAAGGTGCATAAACGTGAAGTGGAAAGCAATGAACAAGAAAAAAGCAGGTTAGGCAAATAAACCTTAAATTAACAGGTTATCAATTCTCAGATAGACAATTACACATGGAAATTTTAAACAGAACGACACACTTTATTTAACTTTATTGAACTTTCACCCTACTTTATTGAACTTTCACCCTACTTTCACCTAACTTGCACCTAACTTTCACCTGACTTGCACAGTACTTTTATTGTTACTTTTCTTTAAGAGATACAAAATGTAATTTCTTTTTTTACTTTCTGTAAACTTGTAACGCTTCGTCATTTCGTTCGTATTAAGCTGTATTAACTTAAAACTTTACCTTGAAACGTACTATCATATTATAGTTATGAATAGCGGAGATTGTATTGTGAATAACGGAACAATTCCTGTACGCGGAACGGGACGAAAATTATTAGGTTGGATTAAAATAGTGGGGACTTGAGCGAACAATGAACAGCGACAAAAAATTTAAAAAAGGAATAATTGATTACATTAATGCTAACAGCAACAAGTATTCAATTGAATACCTTAACAATTGTTCGATTACAAATCTAACAATTATAAAGACGGAGATAGAAATCAGATTACATTTCGGCAAAAAAAAATGAAATTAGATGGTTGCACTTACTGAGCTTGACGAACTTTACAAAACTACTATCAGCAAATTGCGGAAAGAATCACGATTATCATATTGTACCAAGCATCTTGATACAATACAATCAGTACTTGTGAAAAATGCTGGTACTCTGGACAGAAACCAAAAAGAACAATTAAAAGAAATAATAGAAGCAACACAAAGGGAAATTGAAAAACTTAACAGACAATAAAATTGTATCATCGAAACCTTAGTAATTGAGTGTAATTCCCACACCCAGCATCATATCACTATCATAGTGTGTAGAAATCGAAAAATAATTGGTTACAATGTACCTGAACCCTGCCATATATTCCTTGTCGGTATTTACCATAAAACTCATTCTTAAACGTTTGGAAAGAGGTATATCTTCTCTCATTAACTGGAATCGGACTGTTCCACTGGTAAATACCTCTGCTTGTAATTTCAGGAGCATAGGCAATGTATAATCCACACCTATGCTAAGTAAGGAACGATTGTCTTTTGTACTGGTTTGGCCAAATACGTTCTTCTCCTCTTCATCTATTCCTAATTCTCTTTTACGCCAATCAAAACCAATAAAAGGCATCAACCATTGCATTTTACCTATATATCTGCCTACGTGAGTTTCTGTTTCATAACCGTGTTTTAAATTATAGCCTAAACGCCATTCTGTTCCTATACTCCATCTGGTATTTTGCAACATCAGCATACCGTCATTTCCATTGGTGGCAAAATCGTTTTCAGCCATTAAATGAAATTGCCTGTCGTCCTGATATAGCTTTCTCAGGGCAGCTTTTGGGTTAGGGAGTTCAGGGTTTTTAGGCGAATTTTCATAGCTGAAAATCCTGCCCATACCACTCATCATGTGATATAAAATATGGCAATGAAAAAACCAATCCCCACTTTCTGTTGCTGCAAATTCAAGTGTATCAGTTTCCATTGGCATAATATCCACAATATTCTTCAGCGGAGAATAATTACCTTGTCCGTTCAACAATCTGAAATCATGGCCATGCAAGTGCATCGGATGCCGCATCATGGAATTATTATACAGAATTATCCGTATGCGTTCTCCTTTTTTAATCAAAATTTTATCGGTTTCTGAAATAACTTTATTATCCAAGCTCCAAACATATCGGTTCATGTTTCCGGTTAATTCAAATTTGAGTTCTTTAACAGGAGCATCCGGCAAATTTGTTTTAACAGAAGATTCAAGCATGGCATAATTGAGCGTAACAATATCCGATAGTTTGTTGCTGTTATACTGGTCTTCATTACTCATGCTCATATCCATGTTGTGCATACTGTGCATTTGTTTTTTTGCTGCACCGGTAACTTCGGGATACATTACCACGTTCATGTCCATTTGGTTAAGGCTCATCTGCATCCCCATATCATCCAGGTCTCCGTTCATTTTCATCATGCCGTTCATCATCTTCATCCCTTCAAAATATTTTAGCTTGGGCAAAGGCATTGCCAGTTGTTTTGCACCGTTACCCAGATACAAGGAAGCCGATTTTGTTCTGTCTTCCGAGGTAACTAAAAATTCATAGGCTGTGCTATCGGAAGGAATCGTAACAATAACATCATACGTTTCAGAAACTGCAATAATTAACCGGTCTACTTCTACCGGTTTCACATCATTACCGTCATTGGCTACCACTGTTATTTTTCCACCAGCGTAAGTAAGCCAGAAATAAGTGGATGCTCCGCCATTGGAAATTCGCAAGCGTACTTTATCACCAGCCTTGAACTGCCGGAATTGGCTTTCATTTTGTCCGTTAATTAAAAATTTATCATAATACACATCGCTAACATCCATTGCGTTCATGCGTTTCCATTCATTGTTAAGCTTTGTTTTTAAATACCCCTGCCGGATAGCTTCTGCATAACTCTGTGTAGTACCTTTTTTAATAGCGAACCAATCTGTTGCATTATGCAGTCTGCGATGAACCTGCTCCGGTTTCATATCTGTCCACTCGCTTAAAACAATTGGAATGGTAGGAATGTCAAGTTCCTTTTTTTTGTTTAGAATCATAGAACCGTACATACCTATCTGTTCCTGTAAACCATAATGGCTGTGATACCAATGTGTACCGCTTTGTATTATCGGAAACCTGTACAGATGGGTTGTGTGCGGTTTGATGGGCATTTGCGTGAGGTATGGCACACCATCGTATTGATTAGGCAGAAACAGTCCATGCCAATGGAGTGCGGTTTCTTCATTCAATTCATTGTGAACGTATATTTCTGCCGTGTCGCCTTCTGTAAAAGTGAGTGTTGGCATGGGGATTTGCCCGTTTACAGCTATTGCTTTTTTCGGTTTGCCTGAATAGTTAACAGTGGTATCCTTAACGTATAAGTCATAACGGACTACCCGCTGGGCAAAAGAAGCCAAGGTAAATAAAAGCAGGAATAATATTAAAATAGATGTTTTCATAAAACCGTTTACATAAGCACCAACATAAAGCCAGACATTATAATCATTAGTAAATCTTCTATAATAGTAACAGTACTCATAGGTAAATTAAACACTGCACCAAGGCAGGCGCATTGTATTTTCTGTTTATTTAGTACACTTTGCAATACCCCAATAATGCTGATACTCATTACAAGCAGCGTTACCACGTTTACGGCATAAGGCTGAAAGCCTGTTATATAAGCTAAGCCAAGGCTCAATTCTACAAAGGCATATATAAAACCCCACGCTTTAAAGCGTTTGGCAATAATATCATACATCGCATAACTTTCAGCGAAACCCGAAATATCGAGCATCTTGAAAAAGGAGAACGTTAAAAAGAAACCTGCCATAAAATGCTGCATCCATTGCATTGTGTTGAAACTTGCACTGAAAAGCTGAATAAGCACGGTAACTGCTGTGATGTAAGAAAAAATTAATAATATGGGTTTGTAAGTCGCCAGCCAGCTTTTGGCTTGCTCTGCCGTTTCGCTGTGATGCATGGCTTTAATCTGGTACTTGCTGCCTGTACCGCCCAATGCGCCCTGCAAACTGGATAAAGCAATGTGTTTATCCATGCTGATAGTAGCTGTGTTGTTTTCTTTTGAAACTTCTACCGATGTTACTTCCGGTAAGGTAAGCAGACTGCTTTTTACTTTGGCTTCGCAGCTTGTACAGGTCATGCCTGTTAATTGATACGTGTGTGTCATGGTTTTTATTTTTTTATAACACAAAGTTCGGGTGCGCAGCCTCTCCGGTTGTTGTACAATCTTGGAATTAATTTGTATGATTTATAGTTCTTCAATGGATTTTCTTTTTTTGTCCTTTAATTGTTTGAAATGCGAAGGTGTTAAACCTGTTATTTTTTTGAACTGTTTGCTTAGGTGTGAAACATCAGTGTAATACAGTTTATCGGCAATCTCGCTCAGCGAAAGCTCGTCATACACCAGTAGTTCTTTTACCCGTTCAATTTTTTGTGTAATGAAATATTTTTCAATGGTTATCCCTTCCACTTCAGTAAATAACTTACTGATATGAGAATAATCATGTGCAATTAATTTGCTGATATAGTCGGAAAAATTTACATGCAGCTGCTGTTCAGAATAAATTAGTTCAACAATCGTGGTTTTTATTTTTTCGATGATACGGCTTTTCTTATCATCCATCAATTCAAAACCAAAGGATTGGAAAATTCCGTTAAGCTCTTTTTTCTGTTGCTTGTTTAATTCTTCTGAAATGTCCACTTCACCTAATTCCACCGTAGTGGGGTGAAGCCCGAACTTTTCCAGTTCGGACTTCACTACCATTTTACAGCGGTTGCAAACCATATTTTTGATGTATAGCTTCATATTATTTGATTGTTTCAACTGTTTTTCCGCAAGTGAGCATTTGTTTTCCCATATAAGGGTTACTGATTTTCTGCTCCAGGCTCAACCAATCTGCACCTTTTCCATCGTTCGCCATAGGGCAGTGCTGGTAATAAACGGGGACATCTGCTTTAAACACTTTCATTACTTCATACATATTTTTTGAAAGAGAGATGAAATGTTCTCTTTGATGCTCTGTTTCCGTAACTCCTTTTATATGTTCGGCATCGTAGCTAAGTTTTTCCTGGTACTTCATCCAAATAGTATGTTCATTGGCTTTTATAGCATCCATTTTGGCCGCATCAATTGCTTTAAACAATTCTTTGGCTGTTGAGGCAGCTGTTACGCCATCATCTTTTGCCAACGCATCTTTGAGTTTAAAATATGCAGAAAACACCTCGGATAGCGGTTTTTCTCCCTGACTTATTGCAGGAGTAGCGGCTGGGTTTTGTTTAGCAGCCGAAGTTGAAACGGCTTCATTTTTTGTCCGTTCATACTGGCAGCATTCCGGCAATTGAGCATAGGTTTCATCAGGAGCAAGGTATATTTCATTGTCGTAACCTGCATAGGCAACAAGTTTAAGAACTTCGTCCACATTTGTTTTGCTGCTGTCGAAAGTAAGCGAAAGCAGTTTTGTGTCTTTGTTCCATTCAGCTTTTGCGATACCTTTTTTGTTGGCAGCGGTTTCAATGGTTTCCTTACACATTTCGCAATTGCCATATACTTTTGCGCTTGTTGTTTTGGCATTTTTAACTTGGGCTTCGCAGCCGCTTAATGTGGATGATAACAGTACTGTTATACATACCACTAACTGTGATATAATTTTCATATTGATTATTTAAAAATGAATAAATGATTTTACTTCGCTGAAAAGCAAAGGAGAAATTGTCCGTTAACCTTAAAAGGCGTGGCAAAAGAAAGGAATCAAATTCTGAATACGCGGTTGAGAAGAAAGAGGGGCTGATTTGGTCTGTCAGGGGGGCGATGCTTGTAATAAAAGGAATTGATAGCTTCCTGTTTAAATTGAAAATTTAATTGCTCTGCTCCTAAAAATAAAAGTTGAAGTTCAAATGCCTTGAAATCAGGATTAAGCTGAGTTGGAGTTTGTTGACCGTCTTTTATTTTAACACTAACGATTTTATTTTTGCAGCAATTTTTTTTGATTTTTTTACTTCCACAGACACAGGCTTGTTCATCTGAAGCGGTTAAAGAAATTGATGCGAGCTTCCCACCACAATAGTGAGCCGTTACAGAGAAACCAACAGTTGGTACTATGTAAAGAAATACTGAGAGTAAAAGAAGAAATTTTTTCATTTATACTAAATGTGACTACAAATATAATGCCTGTTAAGGAGAATTGCATGTTTTTTTTGTTTTGCGGCTCTTATCAGTATTTTTTCTACTTTTACACAATCAATGTTTAAAAAGTATTCCATAATAGCCCTGTTTTTGTTTGCCTATACAATTGTATTGGCTCATGGCATTATTCCGCATCACCACCACGATGATGACCACGATACAAAGCTTTCTTTACAGGATCACGACCATAACGACCACGATAATGACCATCATCATGACCATGACAACGGTGATAATGATTTAGCTCACGATTTTGAATTTTATAACCATTCAGGGGCAACGGGAGATCCGCATCAACAGCCTGATATTAAGGTATCTTCCAATACATTAGCAACCGCTTATTTGATTTCTACTTACATCTTTAATTTAAAAGTATTTGAACGACCACCTACAATAGTCCAGCACTCAAACGACTATATCCCAATTACCCAACATTGCCTTTCCTCGAAAGGCTTGCGCGCGCCTCCCTGCACTTTAATATAAGCAGTTAATCTGCCGTTTTTCGCTATTTCTATTTAGCGCCTTTCCGTTTTTATTCTTCAAAACAAGTAAAAAAATGCTTAATAAAATTATTGCGTTCTCTATAAAGAACAAATTAATCGTAGGGCTGTTTATTTTAGCCCTTATTGGTTACGGAATTTACCAATTTACACAATTGCCGATTGATGCCGTGCCCGACATTACAGACAATCAGGTTCAGGTAATCACCGTTACACCTTCTTTAGGTGCGCCCGATGTGGAACGCCTCATTACTTTTCCAATTGAACAATGCAGCAGTAATATTCCTGGGTTGAAAGAGATTCGCAGCTTTTCACGTTTTGGTTTATCGTTGATTACTATTGTGTTTGAGGATGATGTGGATATTTATTGGGCAAGGCAACAAGTAACGGAACGGCTGAAAATAGCAGAACAACAAATTCCTAAAGGGATTGGTTCACCTGAATTAGCCCCCGTTACAACAGGCTTAGGGGAAATCTACCAATATGTTTTGAAGCCAAAGCATGGTTATGAAGCCAAGTACAATGCCACCGAATTACGGACAATTCAGGATTGGCTTGTAAAACGTCAACTGGTAAGTGTTAAGGGTGTTGCTGATGTAAGTAGTTTTGGCGGAAGGGTAAAGCAGTATGAAATAGCCATTAATCCTAATAATCTGAAATCATATAATATTACTATTAATGATGTGTTTACGGCACTCGAAAAAAACAACGAAAACACAGGTGGGGCTTACATTGAAAAAGCATCTACCGTTTTGTATATCCGTGCGGAAGGTCTGATTGAAACAACTGATGATATTAAAAATATTGTTGTAAAGAACACTACCAACGGAACTCCACTTTTAATAAATGATGTAGCAGAAGTGCGGATAGGAAATGCGACCAGATACGGAGCCATTACATACAACGATGAAGGTGAAGTGGCTGGAGGGGTAGTAATGATGCTGAAAGGTGACAACAGTAGCAGGGTAATTAAAGATGTAAAAGAAAAAATCAGTCAGATTCAAAAAACATTACCTGAGGGCGTAGAATTAGAACCGTTTTTAGACCGGACAAAAATGGTAAACAGTGCTATTGGTACGGTTACAAAAAATTTATTGGAGGGGGCATTAATTGTAATTCTGATACTGGTTTTGTTTCTCGGAAATTTAAGAGCTGGTGTAATCGTTGCTTCCGTAATTCCTTTAGCAATGTTGTTTGCCGTAATTATGATGAATATGTTTGGTGTAAGCGGAAACTTAATGAGTTTAGGGGCTTTGGATTTTGGGTTAATTGTAGATGGGGCTGTAATTATAGTGGAAGCATGTATGTTTCAGTTGCACATTTCCAATCAAAAGAAAGTTTCGCAACTACAAATGGACGATATCGTTTACAACACTTCCACACGAATGAGAAACGCAGCCGTATTTGGCGAGTTAATAATTCTTGCCGTGTATTTGCCCATTTTTACGTTAGAAGGGATTGAAGGAAAAATGTTTAAGCCAATGGCTCAAACTGTTGCTTTTGCTTTATTTGGTGCTTTTATTCTTTCCCTTACTTATGTTCCAATGATGAGTGCATTATTTCTGAACAAAAACGTTTCACTCAAAAAGAATATTTCCGATAAAATGATGGAAATGTTAGAACGGGTACATCAAAAATATTTAATCAGAGTATTGGCTATTCCTAAGATAGTTGTTGGCTTTGTGATTGCTTTATTTGCAGTTTCACTCATAGTGCTCTCTACACTTGGAGGCGAATTTATCCCCGAATTACCGGAAGGCGATTTTGCAGTTGAAACAAGAGTTTTAACGGGAAGTAATATAACTACATCGTCAGAAGCGATTTTGAAATCAGCCCATATTTTAAAAGCAAAATTTCCAGAGGTTGAAAAAATTGTTGGTAAAACAGGCAGCGGTGAAATCCCAACCGACCCAATGCCTATGGAAGCATCGGATATGATGATTATCCTGAAAGACAAAAGCGAATGGACATCAGCCGAAACCTGGAACGAGCTTTCAGAAAAAATGACTGAGGCATTGAAAGATGTTCCGGGAGTTACGTTTAGTTTTCAATATCCCGTTGCCATGCGTTTCAACGAATTAATGACAGGTGCAAAACAAGACGTTGTTTGTAAAATATTCGGTGAAAACTTAGATACACTTTCAAAATACTCAAAATTGCTTGGCGATGTAGCCGGCAAAGTTGAAGGTGCAGAAAACATTTATGTAGAGCCTATTGACGGGCTTCCGCAACTGATAATTAAGTACAAGCGAAATCAAATTGCACAATACGGCTTAAATATTCAGGATGTAAATAAAGTAGTAAATACAGCATTGGCGGGACAAAGTAGCGGATTAGTCTATGAAGATGAAAAGCGTTTTGATTTGGTGGTTCGCTTGGCAGGTGAACAACGCCAAAATATAGAAGATGTAGGCAATCTTTTAATCCCGACACAACAGGGGACACAAATTCCATTATACCAAATTGCAGATGTTTCCATTCAGGAAAGTGTAAATCAAATTCAAAGAGATGATGCCAAACGCAGAATTATTATAGGTTTCAATGTTCGTGGCAGGGATGTTCAAAGCATTGTAGACGATTTGCAAACTCAAATTGAAAAAGACATTAAACTTCCAACGGGCTATTATATAACCTACGGTGGTGCTTTTGAAAATTTAGTTGCAGCAAAAAAGCGCTTATCTCTTGCTGTTCCCGTTTCGCTGTTGTTAATATTTCTATTACTTTATTTCGCTTTTAATTCAGTTAAACACGGATTGCTTATTTATTCAGCCATCCCTCTTTCTGCTATCGGGGGAATTTTTCTTTTAGCACTTCGGGGAATGCCTTTCAGTATAAGTGCAGGTATAGGTTTTATTGCATTGTTTGGGGTAGCGGTGCTAAATGGAATTGTACTAATATCCGAGTATAACCGCATTAAAAAGGGCGGGGAAACAGACCTGAAACAAATTGTATTACAGGGTACAAAACATCGTTTACGCCCGGTTCTTATGACGGCTTTTGTTGCTTCACTTGGATTTTTACCAATGGCATTAAGTAACGGTGCTGGTGCAGAAGTGCAACGCCCTTTAGCAACTGTTGTAATTGGTGGTTTACTGATTGCAACTTTCCTAACACTTTTTGTATTACCGGTGCTGTACATTTTATTTGAAAAGGGTTTTAAAGGCAAACCAACTATCACGGTAACAATAACATTGCTGTTCTTGCTTTCATTCCCCAATGCAAATGCACAAACAGCTATTAACTTGCAGGATGCAATTGATACAGCATTGAAAAACAGTTTGCTTGTAAAGAATGAAAGATTAAACGCAGAATATCAACAAAAGCTAAAAGCGTCAGCCATTGACATTCCGCAAACAAATCTGATAGGTGAGTACGGACAAATCAATTCATTCTATAAAGACAGCAAGCTTGGTATTTCCCAGTCCATCAGTTTCCCTACTGTTTATGCTAAACAAAAAGCATTGCAAAAAGAAAACTACCGGAGTAGTGCGCTGAATATTGCGGTTAAAGAAGCCGAAATAAAAAAGCAAGTTTGTGAGGTATTCTACCTGATAATATACTTACAGCAAAAGCAAAAGATTCTTTGGAAAAATGATAGTGTGTATGCAGTGTTTTTAGAAAAAGCAAATTTACGATTCGCTAAAGGTGAAAGTAATATTTTAGAAAAAGCAACCGCTGAAACACAACGAGGGCAAATCGCAATTCAGTTAAACCAATTGAAAAACGATTTGGAAGTTCTACAATTGCAGTTTCAATTATTGTTAAATACAACTTCGGTATATGTACCAACGGCAGAAAATCAAAAAATGATTTTTAATGCAATGCTTGACACATCAGCCATTGCCAAACATCCTACTTTGCAGGTTTTGCAACAGCAAAAAGAAATTTCATTGGTCAGAACACAGTTGGAAAAATCAAAATTATTGCCAAATCTGAGTGTTGGTTACTATACTATGAGTATGAGGGGGACAGGAGCGGATAATGTTTTTTATAACGCATCTGCAAAATTCAATTCTATACAGTTTGGTTTGGGTGTTCCTTTGTTCTTTGGAGCTCAAAAAGCAAAAATTAATTCCAGTAAAACACTTGAGCTGATAAGCGAAAATAATTATCAAATGGGGTTACAAGCGCTAAATGCTGAATATCAAACAGCATTTAGACAATACCAAACCCAATTACAAACTGTAAAATATTTTGAAGATACTGCCTTGCAGAATGCAAACATTGTTACAAAAACTGCCAATCAGCAATTTGAAAACGGTTATATAAATTATCTGGAATGGACAATGCTAATTAACAATGCAGTAAGTATTCAAAGTAACTACACAGATGCAATAAAAGAGCTAAACCGGTCAATTATTCAACTCACATACTTAATTTCTAAATAATCTATCCATGAAAAATATATTCATCATATCATTTGCAATTGTAGCACTTACAGCTTGCAATAATAATAAAACAGAAGAAACTAAAACAGAAGTAACAACAGATGAAAGTTTTGTTGAACTTACCGATGCACAATTAAAGAACTCTAAAATTGAAACGGGCAAAATCGAACAAAAAGCAATTTCATCACTATTAAAAGTAAGCGGAAAAATTGATGTTCCTCCTCAAAACATGGTTTCCGTTAGTGTTCCGCTTGGAGGTTACCTGAAATCAACCAAACTATTAGAAGGGATGCACATCAGTAAGGGTGAAATAATTGCGGTAATGGAAGACCAACAATACATACAATTGCAGCAAGATTATTTAACAGCCAAGGCACATTTCAGTTCTTTGGAAAAGGAGTTTCAGCGTCAGAAGGAATTAAACGAAAGCAAAGCCAGCAGCGATAAAGTATTTGAAAACGCTCAAGCCGAGTATCTTTCGCAGAAGGTTTTGATAAAATCTTTGTCGGAAAAGCTAAAGCTTATAAGTATCAATCCCGATAACCTGAATGAAAATACAATTTCTCGAAGCATTAATATTTATTCGCCTATTGACGGTTTTGTTTCTGTTATAAAAATGAATATTGGTAAATATGCAAATCCAACCGATATTTTGTTTGAACTGGTAAATCCTGCCGACATACATTTAGCTTTAACAGTTTTTGAAAAAGATTTAGACAAACTTTTTATCGGACAAAAAATCGTTGCTTACAATAATAACCAACAAACAAAAAAATACAATTGCGAAATTATACTGATTGGTCAGGATATTTCATCTGAAAGAGCTGTAACTGTTCATTGCCATTTTGAGAAATATGATAAATCGCTAATTCCCGGAATGTATATGAATGCGGAAGTTGAAGTTTCAACCAAGAATGCTTTTGTAATCCCTAATGACGGCTTAGTTCGTTTTGAAGGCAAGGAGTATGTGTTTACGCAAACCGAGAACCAAAAATATCAGATGCAGGAAGTAATTACACAAAATACGGAAAATGGTTATACGCAGATAATCTTTTCAGACAGCACCGATATAAGCAATAAAACATTTGTAACCAAAGGGGCTTATACCCTTTTAATGAAGAGGAAAAATACAGAGGAAGAATAAGAAATCGTGCCTAAAGATAGTTTGTTGAAAAGAGACTTTGGAAACCAGTACTGCAATGTTTTGAAAAGAAACTTACCCTCTATGGGGAA
The DNA here is from genome assembly GCA_040387415.1 of Bacteroidota bacterium. Lineage (GTDB taxonomy): Bacteria > Bacteroidota > Bacteroidia > 2-12-FULL-35-15 > 2-12-FULL-35-15 > 2-12-FULL-35-15. The sequence goes on along the minus strand of JAZKDU010000018.1, from coordinate 83,494 downwards.
GCTGTCACCTAAAGACAATTTCGCGCTTTTATTTCATTCTGTTTTCCATACAACTTTTCACTCTGTGGAGTTTATAATCTATTAAAAAATCAAAACAAGGGTTCCGGCAATAATCAAAAATGCCCCTATTGCCGTTTTTAGTGTAAGTGTTTCCCCTAAAAAGAGAATAGATAGAACAATGGTAAGAGCTACGCTCAACTTGTCAATAGTTGCTACCTGCGATACATTTCCCATTTGCAAGGCTTTAAAATAAAAAAGCCATGATAAGCCGGTTGCTATTCCTGAAATAACAAGGAACAATACATTTTGCCTTGATAAAGAGCTAATCTCTTGGGCTTCGCCCCTGAATAATACAATACTCCAAACCAGTAACAATATTACGATTGTGCGTATGCCAGTTGCAAGATTAGTACTAATGTTAACTATTCCCAGCTTGGCAAAAATTGCAGTAAGAGAAGCAAAAAATGCTGATAATAGAGCGTAAACCCACCACATAGTTAAAATTTATAATTATACCCAAACCGTATTACTTGTGTTTCGTAATAATCGGTGCTTATATAGTTAAAACCATTTCCCTGAATTTCCTTTTTTACTACCATTGTATTTAACAAATCTGTTGCATTAATGAACAGTTCGCCTTTTCCTTTTTGGATAGCTTTTTTAAGACCAAAATCTAATGAAAAACGCGAACTTATTTTACCTTGCGTAATAATATCAGGAGCTAAATAGATAGCAGTCAATTGTGCATTGAAATTATGAGGCAGGTGAAATGTATTGTTCAATTTAATGTTACCGGAATATACCTCCTGTTTTTCAGCAGAAAATGTATGCAGTAGGGGATATTTATTTTCGACAGTAAAAGCATCAATCTGGTTGTGGTAGCCATTCAAGTTTAGATTAAATGAATACCATTTTGCAGCTTTCAGACTGAATACAACTTCTAATCCGGTTGTATAACTCTTATTCACATTTTGAAATATGGAATAAATCAGGTTACTGCCTGGAACAGTGCTGGCAATCCGTGTAATTGTTCCATCTGCAATACGGTGGTACGCTGCGGAATAAAAATAACCGGCCTTCCAGCTTGTTTTATAGCCTAACTCAAAGGAATTGGTGAATTGCGGTCGCAATGCGGGATTTCCTACTTTAATAATTTCTGCATCATCATATTTCGGAAAAATACGAATATCAACTTCATTCGGTCTGTCAACCCTACGGTTATAGAAAAGAGATAGTTTATTTCTCTCATTTAGTTTATATGCTAAGCGGAGATTTGGAAAAGGTTGAGTATAATTATAACCGTCACTTTTATAAGTGTTATGAGTGGGGTTAACATTGTATTGCAATCCAACATATTCAATACGTAAGCCCAATTCTGCCTCATACTTTTCATTCTCGAAAATATAATTACCATATAAAGCAGGGATAATTTCCTTATAGGTTGCCCAACCGCCAGCATTGGTATCTAAGGGCGAATTAAGACCGGGAATAAATAACATATTTGTTGGAATATCCCTTTTGCGGAATTTCAGACCTGTTTCCATACGCCCGTATTTTAAAGGTTTTATATAATCAACCGTAAAATCTGCAACGTGTTCATCAGAAATTAATTTGAAAGCATCTTTTCCTGTATAGCTGGGTAAAATATTGTCGAAAAAGTACTTTTCATCCTCCCTGTGAAATGTATAATTGAAACCGATGTTTAATAAATGTCCTGCCTGTTTTAATTTATGCTGGTAAGAAACTGATGCCATTACAGTTGTTTTCAGTTCATCTTCTAAAAACTGCCACAGGCGTAGCCGTTCTGATAAATCTGAATTAAAGAATGGTTGGTCACCTCTGTCGATTATTTTTTCGCTGCCGAACATACCTGAAACAGTAAGGGTATTTTGTTCATTCAAGTACCAGTCAATTCCGGCTTTTGAAGTGAGGAAATTCGTATTCCTGTTTCTTTTGGTTTGCTGTTGGATAATTGTTCCGTCATTATATGTACGGGTAACAAACTCGTTTTTATTTAGTGTTTGTGTATATAGATTATCCACCTGAAAGAATGCGTTGATTTTTTTCTTTCTGTAATTAAGGGAAAGTGAAGGGTTTATTTTGGGTGTAAACTGATACTGCGGTCGTATAGTTGGCAGGTTATCTTTTCTTACCCACAATGAACCAAGACCCGTAGTAAAGCCAACCTTTCCGTTAAAACCTTCGTCCTTGTTTTTTTTATAAATGATATTGATAATACCTGCATTTCCATTGGCATCGTACTTTGACGAAGGATTGTTTATAATTTCAATTTTCTCAATGGCAGATGCGGGTATATTATCCAAGCCGGACTGATTGCCAAAGCCTGTTAAGGCAGTTTGTTTGCCGTCAATTAAAACGGTTATTTTATCGTTGCCACGCAATTGTATTTTGCCGTCTTGTACTGTTACTCCCGGCAGATTCTGCATGGTTTGCATAACAGAGCCACCTCCCTGACTAACATTGTCCTCAACGGAATACGTTTTTTTGTCCATTTTGCTGCTCAGGTCATCTTGTTTTACTGTTACAGTTACTTCCCCCAACGTTTCAATATTTTCTTCCAATTCAATAGTTGTTATATCTAAAAATTCGGAAAGACTGCCGACAAAAAGCGGTTGCTTTTTGGTAGCATAGCCTATAAAAGAAACTTCAAAAAAATAATTGCCGGGTTTAATGTTTCCAAGTGTGAACAAACCTTCTTCGTTACTAACCGTTCCTGTTACAAAGCTACTATCTGTCGCAGTCTTTACAACAACACTTACGTATGACAAAGCGGTTTTAGCCGCTTTGTCTTTTATTATTCCTGAAACAGTAACAGACGTAACCTGCGCATACGTGCCGGAAAGCATTAAGAAAAGAAGAATTAAACTACAAACGGCTTTGTTTCTCATTACCTTAATCTTTATTATTTACTTCTTTAACAAAATTCCCATTGCTATCAAAAATCAAGTCTTTGCCTTTAATTTCCGCTTCATAGGTTATTGTTCCTTTTGAATCACTGATTTTTGCTGCTTCTTTTATTTTCTCCCCTACATGATTTTTAGAAACGTAATCCCTCACATTTGAAGGAAGTGCATCAACGTTTATTTCCATCTCTGTTTCAAGGATAGTTCCCGAAGCATCAAGTAAAACCGAATATTCTGTTTCTTTAATTTCAAATTCAACTTCATAATTCCCCTTTTCTTTCTCCCAGTCCACATCTTTAACATCGGGAAACTGTTTTTGAAAAGCGGATTTAACCGCTGCCGGAACTTCTTTTTCCGCAATTTTTTGAGCGTAGCTAAACGATACAATCACCATTGCTACAAACATTCCTGTTAGTTTTTTCATTGCTTTCTTTTTTTAGTAAATAATTAATAAAACAAAGGTGCAAACTGATTTGGAAGAAATTTAGAATTTTAGAACTGAATAGAAAAGGAATGCAAATTATTTTGGAATGTGTAGTCAATCTGCCATTGATAACGGCTGCAAATTTCTTTTACTATTGAAAGACCAAGCCCGCTATTAGTGGTTTCAGAAGAAGAAATAGAAAAGCGTTTAAATAATGTTGTACTGTTTAATTCACTATTCCCGGTATTAGAAACTGTTAATCTACTTTCAGCACAATCAATACGGATTCTACCGTTCTCTACATTGTGCGTAATTGCATTTATAAGCAGGTTATTGAGTAAGATTTCCAGTAAGGCTTTATTTGAAAAGACAGGTGTCCGGTTGTCAAGTTTTTTTTCAATAGTAATACCTTTCGCATCAATATAGTCAGAAAGCAATTCTAAATTTTCATTTAAAACTTCTTTTAAATCGACTTTTTCTCTTTCTGAAAACTGCTTGTTCTCAATTTTCGCAAGCAATAGTAGGTTTTTATTTATGCGTGTAACCCTTGAAAGTGGAATGTTTATGGAATTGATTACTTCCGATTGTTCCTCTGTAAGGTCTTTGTTTTGAAGCAGCATTTCGACTTTAGATTTCAGAACGGCTAACGGTGTTTGCAATTCGTGCGAAGCATTCTCAATAAAAATCTTTTGCTGGTTGAAAATCAAAATATTCCTTTCTATCAACCTGCTTAATTCAGTGTTCAACTGCTCAAACTCTTCAATTCCCGATTTTTCAAATTCAATATTTTTATCAGTAAGCAGGTCAAAAGATTTCACTTTGTTAAGCGTGTTTCGGAAGGGTTGCCATATTTTTTTTGCAATTCTGCGGTTCAGCACTATAAAGCCTGCGACTAATATGCTAAAAAAGAAAAAAGTAACCAATGTGATTGCCAAAAACGTTTCGTCCGCTTCTTCTACGTTTGTTTCAACAGTTAAATGATATGGCTTTTTATTGATGTAGATATAAGATGAAAGCCCCCTAAAACGGTCAATTTCATTTACAGGTGAATAGTCATTGGTTTTTGTTGTAATATAAATGCTATCGGCTTTTATTTGCGGCAAGTTTGAAGGGCTGATTTTTGTTCCCGGCTGTAATAAGTTCCATATTTTAAGGGTGTTTTCCAGTTCAGCTTCATTGATTTCAACTGTGTTAAACCGGTTTTCAATCTGTTCCTTAATTATAAAATTGTGTTCATCCAACTCTTCCAGCCAAATGGAATCAACCACCAGATAATAAACGGGGACACTACATACCAACACAATAAGTGCGTAGATAGTGAATGCTTTAAATGGCTTATTTAACAGTTTGCTCATATTTCCCACTTATAACCAGTTCCGTAAATTGTTTTCAAATAATTATTATACCCTGCTTCTGTTAATTTTTTCTTTAAATTTTTAACGTGCGCATAAACAAAGTCATGGTTATCAAACATATCGGCAATGTCCCCTGAAAGATGCTCTGCTAATGCACTTTTTGAAATAACTTTGTTTTTATTTCCGATAAAAAACAAAAGCAAATCAAATTCCTTTTTTGTAAGATTTATTTCCTGTTTGTTTACCTTAATTGTTTTTGCGAGTAAGTCAATAAGTATTTCATTGTGTTCAATGACGTTTGAATTATCAAATTGCTTTCTGCGGATAACGGAATGGATTCTGGCTGCAAGTTCCGAATGATGAAAGGGTTTAGCCAAATAATCGTCTGCCCCTATTTGCAGCCCTTTCACTTTATCTTCAATAGAGTTTTTAGCGGAAATAATAATTACTCCTCCCTGTTTATTCCTTTGCTTTAATAATTTGAGCAATTCAAGCCCATCTCCACCCGGAAGCATCAAATCCAAAAGAACACAGTCGTAGTTATAAAGTTCTATCTTTTCTGATGCCTGTTTATAGGTAGATGCTGTTTCACACAAATAATTCTCTCCTGAAAGGTATTCTGCAATATCCTTAACAAGTTCTTTTTCGTCTTCAACAATCAGAATTTTCATTTGGCAAATTTATGGCTCAATTTGGAAGAAATTTAGAATTTGTAGAAACATCTATATCGCCAACTAACAGCTTTATTTAAGACGATTCAATAGATAATTAGCGAATACTATTGCGATGTGGTATCTAAAAGAACAGTCTTCTTCGTCCGAAAGACCTGGATGCGATCCTGTAGGATGAAGTCTTTTCCATAATCCCTCAACAAAGGGGGTATCACACTTAGAATTTTTTATTTCATTTAACTCTGCCTTAAAGAAAGGCGGATTTACTGTATTTGATAAAAGATTGATCGCTGTCGCTGCCGTTTCACATTTGTTGGCAGGGAGCTTACTTTTACATATATCTATAAGGAGTGATTCAATAAATGTTCTGAATTGTGAATTTGCACCAGCCCAATTACCCTGACGGTGATTAGAAATAGCCTGAGCCAAATGCCCTTTACTCGTAGTAAATTTAAATTTGTCTAATTTACTTATTAACTCTGATTCCGTTTTTGCTTCTTCAATTTCTTCTGGTAAGAGTTTTTTAATTTCCTTCCCAACTATAATATAGCCATCCCTTTTTAGGCCATTTGTAAGCTCTTTATGGTTTTCAGAAAAGGCATTGGCAAAATTAATTGGAGGGCCAGTAAGCTGATATGATGTATACCCTTTTTCATAACTTGTGTTTTTTCTAAAAAAATCGTCAACTATATATTGTAAAAAGTCTGTATGAATATTATCTGTAAATGGTGGAGTTCCTGATTTGTATTTCAAATGCCGAAAGATGTCAGTTGTCTTTGCAATAACTGAATTTGTTTTATTAGCTGGAAGTGGGGTGAAATTAAAAACTATAACAATTCTGTTAATTTCAGGATGTGTGAAAGTGTCGGCCACTCTTATTAAATCTAAAAGCGTTGTATTTGAAAGCATAATTTGTTTTATTTACAGTCAATTAATTAATCTTTTTGATTTGCTCCAAATTCCTAATTCGTTTATTAAATCATCCGTAAGCTCAGACCTCCAATTAAAAGTTGACTCAATATTATTCACATCAAAATCCAACCATCTTTGCCAAAAATCAGTAATAATCTTGTATAATCTTCTATTTTTTCTTTCCAAAATCAAATGGTGTTTTGTGTAATCATTATGAACATGGTCCGCCAAAATTGAAATTAAACAACCAATGAACATATTTATAGCACTTGAATTATAGCGCCATAAAAAACTTAAATTTATTTCTTTTAGGTCTTGTAAGGATGCCTTTGGAGCTAAACTATTCATCATAAACTTTGATGGCTGATAGCCCATTTCAATATACTTAGGATACATCTTATAATGCTCGCAGCAATTCGCAATATGATCACACAGAAACTTAGTCAGGATTCCAGAAAGTTTCACATTACTACGTGTACTTAAAAAAATGCAGTTTCCAAGATTGCAATTAAAACGATTGAACCATATATGTAGTAGTTCATGTGTAATTGCCTCCGTATCTACAATTTTAGGATTATAATAAACAATAGCAGTTTTGTTTTTTATAAAAACTTCGCAGTAGTTAATATTCTTTACCTCAAAAGAAATAGTGAAATCCTTTCTTAAATCTTCTAATAAGTATAAGGTCTTGCTATCTATATTTAAAGGTATCATTTAGTTAGACAAAAATTAAAGGTGCTGTTTCTTCTTTAATTTTTCAAACCATTCAGGTTGCACTATTTGTTCCGCAACTTCCAAAATGTCTGTAAACGGAATTTGAGCTAAGCTAAACAATTCGAAGAAAAGTTTGCCATAGTCCGTAATATAAACCTCTTCTGGCTGGAATGGATATCCTCTAATATTACTCCCCATTACTCCTATATGGACACTAAGGAGAGCTTTGTCGTCCAATGCAAACATCTCCCCCCTAATATCATAACGGTCAATATCAGAAGGACGTGGCAACACATCTACTTTTAAACCATATTTTTCCTTTTCATAATAAATTGCCAATAAACAAAACTGCCTGTAAGACATTGTTTCAGCCAGCCTTAAATAATGATTGGCATGGTACGTATCTAAGTTCTGTGAGAAAAGGATATTCGCATAGAAATATGAAATAAACCTTACTTTTCTTTCCTCATAAGATTTCTGTGCAATCAATAGTAACCCTTCCACTATTTCATCATTTCTACTATAATCTCCGTGCTGTTTATCAAAAAAATTATCATTTCTTACTTTCAATCCTTTATCAACATTCTCATTGAATTTCTCCAATAAATAAAAAAAAGAAGTACCAATACGAGCTTCTTCCTTTTTGGAGAGATAGCGATTTCTCATATCCTGACCAATACTTTGTAAGGTGTCCGTGACAACAGAACCCAGTCCTCCACCGACAATAATCCCTTCAATAGTAGGGTTGGTTACCCCCACCGCTCCAGAAATTACAGCCCCAGAAAAGTTTGCTCCGATATTCAACCAATGGAGGAGAGAGTCTTTTTTATTTTCTGACATCCTCTTTAGTATGATTTAATAATTCTGTAATATCAACATCCAATGTATTTGCAATTAAAGCCAATGTTTCTATAGAGGGCTGGGTAATATTACTACACCATTGAGAAACCGTAACTGGATTTTTCTTTAGTTTTTCAGCTAACCATTTATTTGTTCTCTCTTTTTCCGCCAATACTACTTTTATTCTATTCAGGTTTTTTTTTGTCATATCCCTTATGAAATTTTGTATTTCACAAATATATGATTCACAAAACCCGCAGATTTTTAGGGTAATTTCAATATAAACATTGATATTACCCTAAATATATTATTTAAAAAACTAATATTTATATATATTTGCATAAAAATATTTTAGAATAATTTTTTTATGGTAAAAAACTAACTAATTAAGCATGAAATTTAAAAATATAGGCAAAAAGGGGATAATAAGTTTAATAAAAGATGACTTAATACATATACGGCTCGTGTATGGGTTAGAAATCCTCGGACTAAATGCTGACAATTATTCTTTGCGTTTAACTGAAACTATTTTCCAACTGGTTGGAATAAGAATAGATAATGACGATTTCTTTGAAGACTATATGGATGAATGTAGGACTATACTAAATATGGATATTTTTAAACATCCTGAATTATTGAATAGCATGGCTCTTAGCTTATATAAAAAATTGATAACGGAATATAAAACCCAAAAACATGAAAAATAGTATAGTAAAATTATCTGCAATAATTGTTTTTATGATTCTCTTACCTTTAATGTTAATAGAACCAATGTTAAGCTCCGGTAATTCAATCTGGCGAATTAAACGAAACTTTCATGCTGTAATGTTTGCAGTTAACTTGGGACACCCAAAAAGTAGTACATTTGCAAACTAACAAATACATTGGTCTTTTACATTAATTTATTCAAGTGTTAAAGCGTTGGGATACAATCCTTTAGCTTAAACAATAATTGAATATCTTTAATTAGGTGGTTCGGTTTTTTGTCCGTTGACTCCACAGCAAAACCTCAACAGCCAATAGCTGTTGAGGTTTTATTATATTTGGCATAGTGATTGTTCCAGTAAAATTTCAAATGAAAACAAAGACACTGTTCAAATTTATTATCTCGTTTTTTATTTTTACGCAAATAAGTGTATTGAATGGCTTTGCTCAGACTTTAAAGACCTCTATTCAAAAAAAAATAATTGAGTCTGGTAACTGTGATAATTCCAATTCAAACCTCCATCCTGATTATGTCAACAAATACAAAAAAATTGAAACCTACATTCCTGATGAAAATACACCAATAAAACACATCCGCATTGCTGTAAATATTTTTACAGGCCCTGGAACCATACAAAATACTCAGGAGTCAATTGAAGCAATAGTTCAGATGATAAATTGGCTGAATGGTTTTTATACAAATGTTGATTCTGCAACGTATCCTATTGATGGTGTTCAACGACTGACGGATACAAAAATCCGTTTTGATCTGGATGATCGTATATTCTTTTACGAAGGATCAAAATTATATAATAGCACTTCCATATATGAGATGGAAAAATATATAGCCGGTGTTGATTCTTCTCGTTTAAATAATTTAAATGTGTACATGACGGCTGGCGGTCATGCCTCACCTTATTCCATAGCACCTTATCCGGGTTTTATTAAAGAAGGTGGCGGGCCAACAGCCGGCTCCTTATATGCAAACCAGGGTATTTATATTAGTTCCATAAACCCTTGCTATGTAAATTCACAGACCTTGGCTCATGAATTTGGGCATGCTTTAGATTTGTTTCACACCTACAAGCCCTCCTGTTGCCACGAAACATGTGATGCTTCGGATCCTGAATATTTATATGATCTATTCGGTTCGGATCCTCCTGTTGACTGTTGGGAAAAAGGACGTTTCGGCTGTAAAATTACTCTTGGAGAAAATACCTGTACAAACAATGCGATGGGTGGTAATAATATGCTCAATTATTATTTTTCTCCAATGCAGATAGGCAAAATGCATCGAGCAGTATCAATAAAAACAATTAGAAAATATGTTAAGGAAGATGCATTGGGCCTGTCAGCAAATGAAATAAGCACAAATGAAACATGGGATTTTGATTTTCGATCGTATAGTGATATTGTGATTAAAGCAGGTGCAACACTAACTGTAAAAGGAAAAGTTTTAATGCCTCAGCAAGCGCGTATTGTAATTAAACGAGGTGCTTTTTTAGTTGTGGATGGGGGTGTAATCACTAGTGTTGATAGTACATGGCAAGGGATAAAAATAGAAGGAAAGCGGAGTAAACTGCAGCGCTTATTAGGAGCCAAGGGAGAGGTGATTTTTAAAAACGAAGGGGTAATTGAAAATCAAAAATGATTTGTAATGATTTTATTTGTTTTAAATGTAAAGATTTCTCAACGGGTCTTTTAAAATTCATTTGCCCACTCTGTTTCTTATTGTTAATTTCGGCTCAGATAATTCAACTACCATACTATGAAAGGAATAATTTTAGCCGGAGGCTCAGGTACCCGTTTACACCCATTAACATTGGCTGTCAGTAAGCAATTAATGCCTATTTATGATAAACCCATGATCTATTATCCGCTTTCAGTATTGATGATCGCAGGTATTTCAGAAATATTAATTATTTCAACACCCCATGATCTGCCGCATTTTGAGCGTTTATTGGGTGATGGAAAAAGTTTAGGCTGTAAATTTTCATACGCAGTTCAGGAAGTTCCTAATGGCCTTGCACAGGCTTTTGTTATTGGAGAAAAATTTATTGGGAAAGATAATGTAGCATTGGTGTTAGGCGATAATATTTTTTACGGTGCAGGTTTGGGAAGGTTGCTTCAGCAACACCAAAATCCGGAGGGTGGTGTTGTATTCGCTTATCACGTTTCAGATCCGGAGCGCTACGGTGTTGTGGAATTCGATACGGATGGGAAAGCTATTTCTATTGAAGAAAAGCCGCAACAACCTAAATCTAATTATGCTGTTCCTGGCTTGTATTTTTATGACAACAGTGTAATAGAAATTGCAAAAAAGCTGAAACCGAGTCCACGTGGTGAATATGAAATTACAGATGTAAATAAGGAATATTTAAAAAGCGGTAAGCTGAAAGTGGGAATTATGGATCGTGGTACTGCTTGGCTTGATACAGGTACATTTGCTTCGTTAATGCAGGCGGGACAATTTGTTCAGGTTATTGAGGAGCGCCAGGGTTTACGTATCGGTTGCATTGAGGAAGTGGCTTATCGGATGAATTATATCGATAAGGAACAGTTAAAAAAATTAGCAGCTCCATTAATGAAAAGCGGTTACGGTGATTATTTAATGAAGCTTACCAACGATAAAACTAAATAACACATTTACGTGTAATCATAGTCATAAAATAATTAATTGTAAAAAAGAATTGAATTCCATTACCGAATACCAGAATCAAATAGAAGAAGCATTGAAAGGAAGGCATTACGGCTCCAGTCCAAAAGAGCTGTATGACCCCATTGCCTATATGATGTCCTTAGGTGGTAAACGCCTTCGTCCGGTATTGGTATACATTGGTTGTGATGTTTTTGGTGGCGATATTTCTAAAGCATTAAACCCGGCTTTGGCTATTGAATTGTTTCATAATTTCACACTGGTGCATGATGATATCATGGATAAAGCGCCATTGCGGAGAAATCAAAGTACAGTTCACACAAAATGGAATGATAACATTGCTATTTTGAGTGGCGATGCAATGCTTGTAAAAGCCTATCAGGAATTATGTAAGAGCGATCCGGCCATACTTGTAAAACTTCTGGATGTGTTTAGTGATACTGCTATTAAGGTTTGTGAAGGCCAGCAGCTGGACATGAATTATGAAAAGTTGCATAAAGTTTCAATTCCGCAATACCTTAAAATGATTGAGCTTAAAACCGCAGTGTTATTAGGTGCCAGTTTAAAAATGGGTGCGCTGATTGCAGGTGCAGATGAAGACTCTTCGCAAAGTTTGTATGATTTTGGTAAACACATTGGTATAGCTTTTCAATTGCAGGATGATATATTGGACGTATATGCGGATGCAGAAAAATTTGGGAAGCAGCGGGGCGGTGATATTGTAGCGAATAAAAAAACATACTTGCTTGCAAAAGCAATGGAAATGGCAGAAAGTAATCGATACACTAAAGAAGAATTGCACCAGTGGATTCATGCGCCTAGCTTTAATCCAGAGGAAAAAATACAAGCGGTAACCGCCATTTATAATTTTCTGAATATCCCCGAACTTGCACGTAATGAAATGAAAAAGCATTACAATTCGGCACTCGTATGTTTGAATAAAACCCCTTTAGCTGAAGCAAAGAAGCAGCAACTCATTGGCTTTGCAGATAGCTTGATGGTCAGAGAAATCTGATCAGTACTCTCCAAAAAAGACTTTAAATATTCCCTCGGAAGAATCACCCTCTATTAATGCAACTGTTTTTTGATTTTTTACGTCTTTTTCGTATCTTGCAATATGAATACAAGGTCAACTGGTTGAAATCAATAAGCATGAAGAGACTTTTACTCCTTATTTTTACTTTCCTTTCTTTTTATTGCTTGGGCCAGGGTAATATGATTACCATTAACAGTTCCGTGCCTGCCCAGATGACCGTTTGCGGAGTAACTAAAACCTTTACTATTGCTATTTATAACCCCTCTCCTTTTTTACTCACGAGTGATACGTTAAAACTTTCAATGCCTCCGGGAATAAATTATGTATTAGGTTCTATTACAGGAACGGGCATAACCGAGTTGAATACAACCATACCCAATAAGCCGGTTTTTTTGTTGCCTGATATACCTACGCTAACAAGCTTGAACATCACATATATAGCTGAAACCACATGTGATGTAATGCCATATCTTTCCGGTGGAGGGGTAATTGAAAATAATGTACGCGTTAATTATTTTGCCAATGGAACTTCCAATTTTGATGCTCACACCACTTCGTCTTATATTATCCGGCAGCCTAATTTATCCATTTCATCGTTTACAAATCAATCTTATATAGGAAGTGTGGGAAACGTTTACGAGCGATGTGTTACGATTACAAATGGAGGGTTTGGAGAGCTTAGCGCATTTACGTTGACCGATGTTCATGGTTCGGGTATTCAAATAACCAGTATAAGTAAAGGTACCTGGACTCATTCAGGAACAACGGAAACAGTTGTGTTGAATGCAAGTGATTTTGCAACTATCGGAGATTTCGATAATTTATTTGAGAACGGTGAAAGTATTATCATTTGTGATTCTGTGAAAATACTCAATTGCATTTCGGTAGCTTCCGCATTCGAAGCCTATTGGGGATGTAATAATCAGCATTGTCAATCATCCACTTCCAATGCGAACATTGTTTTTCCTAATCTGATTCCTAATCTTGTTGTCACGCCTATTGCATCCATGAACTCTTGTATTGGTGCAGGAAATGCCAGTCAGCAGCAGCTTAAAATTGTTAACTCTGGATTAGGAAAGGCGATGAATGTTTTGTTGGATATTTTTCAATCAACAAATTCTGGTTATAATAACATTGTTGGCTCCGATATTGATCCTGCAAGTTTTACCGTTCAGTCCGGCCTTGGAGGGGTACCTTCTTCCATTACACCTGTGAGTACGCAGGCCACGTCTCTGCTTTCTTGCATGGCTGTGGGAGTCAAGGGTAAAGTGTTATTAAGTATTCCTGTTATTAATCCGGGAGAGACGATATATGTAAAATGGAACAGTTATAGTTGTTGTCATAATTCCTGCACCAATGTGGGGCAGAGTTATATTAATGGCTGGCGTTTCAAGGGGACCTATGAGAATGTTTGTTTGAGTAGTTATGTCATACCCGAAGCATGGGGTAGAGTATACTCACAGATTTATGGGAATTTATCAAACAATGGCTCTCCATCTACCATGTCTAGTGGACAAACCGGGACCTTTAATTTTTTGTTTTCCAACTTTACCAATAGTTATCCTGCAGGGCCAGGTGCCTATTGGAAAATGGAATTTACACTGCCTCCTTGTTTGACGTATGCTGGAAATGAAGGAAGTCTCTACATTTTAAGATCTAACGGAGTTGATACCTGGATACCTTCCTCGGTAACTACGGTAGGAAATGTTGTAACTGCTATTTTTAATGGTGCACTCCCTGCCTGGACATCACCGCCAGCAGTAACTCTTCAACAGGCCGAAGTGAAAATTAACCTGACCGTGAACTGTGCAGGTTGCGGGGGCTCCGGTTCAGGTGCCGTGAGTGTAAAATCATTTTATGTTCCTAATAGTTCTTGTGCCTGTGAATTGGGCATTTCCTGTCAAAGTACCTCTATTAGTGTTCTTTGTCCCTCGCCTTGTCCCGAAGGCATGGTGTTTAGCTATTATGAAATGAAACGTACCAGCTATGGTTTGCCTGATAATGAAGCCAATGGAGGAGACGGCTTGCCCGATATAGGCGGGAGTCTTGATTTCACAAAAATAAAAACGGATCGGGTTATGTTTGGTGATACTATTACAGCTAACTTTACAGGTGTTGTAAAAACAAGCATTGCTCATCCTTCCTGGCAATATTGTTATGCGGTTTCATCCGTTGCAAATGGTAACCGTATCAGTTTTGTAGATGCTACCTTAAAAATATATCGGGCAGGTGTGTTGTTAACAACTTGTAATTCGATTGTTCCAACAGTAACTACCAGCGGTACTACTAGGGTATTTAAATATAATTTAAATGTTACTGCTCTAGGATCTTGCTTTACAGGCCCCTACAGCAATTCTGATTCCGTGGTGTTTAAGCCAAGGTATAGAGTAAGCTCAAATGTTGGGAATTCCGCGCCTTTAAATTGTTATGCAACCAATGAATATTATTTGAGCGATATTGCTAACCCTACCTTAGCAGCTAATAAATTTCAGTGCGGTAATTATAATGGCAGTTGTTCTATTATTGGGTATTATTTTACTAGTGAAGGGGCAAATAATTATTCTGTGAAATCCTGCAATGATGTTACCTATGTTACTCAAAATTATTATTTAAGCATTGGTCCATGCTGCAACAATTACGCAGGAGGTAACCTTTTTCCTTATGAATACCGGAATTGGTCCCATATCAGTATTTTAAAGACAGTAGTACCTCCTGGATATGATTTTATTTCAGCCCGTTTTAATCAGATTAGAACTACAGGTACAATTACCACCTTGGCCAGTCCATCACAAGCTATAACACCAGTTAATCCTAATTCGGACACGCTGGTTTTCCTGGTGGAACCTTATTTTCAAGGCTATGGTGGAACCATTCCCTTAAGTGATGATGGCTTTCATGGCACGTTGGATGTTATAATAAGGCCTTCGTGTGAAGTTACTCCTACCTTATCAAAACCGATAACGCATGATTGGACATTTACAGCTACACCTAATAATTATCTGACAGGTACAGGAAGTGCTTCCTTATTTGTACCCCGTGTGCAGGATTCTATTATTTACGAAGCCCCTATTTTGTTTCTTCAATCTACATTACCTTCCATTAATGCTCCTAATATTGAAGCTGATTGGGAAGTAAGTGTTTCTAATCTTTCCAACGTTTCTAATGCCCTGAATACCTGGTTAGGAGGCCCTGCAATATCAGGTATAACAATTACCCAATTATACGATATTGATAATGGTGCGGTGATTATCCCTGTAGGAAGCATTTACCAGGTGGGTACAGTAAATGCAGGTGCTACACGCCATTTTAGAATTACGGCCACTTTCACCTCCTGCGCCAAGGACAGTATTATTGTTTATTCGGGCTGGAACTGCAATGGTGGATATCCGAGCAGCGTGAGTACTTATCCATGCACTCCTAAAAAAATAACCTTAAGCCTTACACCGTTAATGCCCGCTTTGGTGGTAAATGTAACTGCTCCACCGAGCACCATTCAATTATGTGATACTGCCACCTATACAATTGAAGGGGTGAATGTACAATTAGGTACAGCTTATGAGGTGGCCCTCGTTTCAGTACTTCCGCTTGGTGTTAGCATTGTGCCGGGCACCTCTAAACTTCGTTATCCGGTTTCAACTCCTTATTTAAATATCTCCGACCCGGTGTTTATGGGGGGGACTACCTGGAAATGGGATATAACTGCCTCTAGCAGTCTCGTTGGAGCCGATGGATTAAAAGGGATTTTGGAGTCCACTTTAAATTCGTTTAATTTAACATTTAAAGTGGTGACCACTTGTGGATACACTTCCGGAAGCACCATTGCTTTTAATTTAAAAGGGATTGCCGCTTGCGGAGAACCAACCGGTCAGGAAGTAGCGTTATCTTCTCAGCTGGGAATAACAGGTGCAACCACACCTTACACTACATCATTGAAATTACAAACCACCTATATTTCTCCGTGTGCAGGCAACTCAGCAATGCACGTATCCGTTCGTAACCAGGGACCAATGTCTTTTTCAATTACCGATTCAGTACTGTTAGTGCTTCCAGCGGGTGTTTCTTATGTTCCTCTTTCATTTTCTGGGATTCGTAATCCTCCATTAGCCACTGTTCCGTTACAATATATACTAAATGGAAGTGTTCATCTTCGGTGGAAGCTCCCTTCAGGTGTGGTAGCTGGAGATAGCACCGTATTTGATTTTAACTATCAGGGAGATGCCGATGTGCTTACCTGTGCCATTACAGAGTTTGAAGCGTTGACCACAAGTTCCACAAATGTTACGTGTACTCAGTCCGGACAAAATTGTGGAATCAACATCGCTACCGGAGATACTGCACTTTCGGTATTTACGTACAAAGCTTACTTGTCTTTAAGCAATGGTACAATAGCCTCTGTCCCTAATCCACCACTTGGTGAAACAGTAACAGTAAATCTCGATATCGTCAATACCGGGCAGGCAATTACTACAGGAGATAATTCCGTACTTCAGTTTTATTACGACAACAATAGCAATGGCATATACAATACTGGTGATGCGCTGTTAATGCAGGATACGTTGTTGATCACAAATAATTCAACAGTGCAGTATACCAATACGTTCAATGTGCCCGCAGGCCAAGCTTGTCGGATAATTGCGATTATACGTTCCGCAGTAAACCCCTGTGTGTGTAACCCTTCAGAGATGTTGTTAAGTCCGCGTTTAATTACATTAGGAAACGATAGCACCATTTGTTCTACTGTAACAATGACGTTGAGCGGTCCGCCAATAACGGGTTATATCTACAGCTGGAGTCCCGTCACCGGTTTAAGCAATGCGGCCATTGCCAACCCCGTGTTAACGGCATCTAATCTCACATCTTTGCCCGTATCAACAAATTATATTCAAACTACTACCCGTGGAACTTGTATATCAAAGGATACAATTCGCATTACTGTAAATCCACTTCCTGTATCCAATGCCGGTGCTGATATCACATCATGTCAAATAGGTACGCCCGGTAACTTAGGAGTAGCCTCTACAATAGGTTATTCATACAGCTGGTTGCCCTCCACAGGCTTAAGCAGCACAGTAATCTCTAATCCTACTGCCTCTCTTACCACTGCAGGTACAACTACGTATACTGTAACTACTACAGCCCTTGGCTGTAATAAAACAGACGATGTGATTGTAAAGGTAAACCCTTTGCCAACAGCAGTAATATCAGGTAATACAACGGTTTGTAAGGGGGCATCATCACCAAATGTGTCCTTTACCGGAGCCGCAGGAACTCCTCCTTATACGTTTACATATAAAATCAATAGTGGTTCAAATCAAACAGTTACCACCACAAGTGGGAGCAGTGTTACCGTAGCTGTTCCAACAACAGCAGCTGGTACCTTTACGTATGCACTGGTAAGCGTGAAGGATGCGAGCAGTACCCTCTGTACCCAGGCGCAAACCGGCAGTGCAGTAGTAATCGTAAATCCCTTACCAACTGCAGTTATTAACGGTAATGCGGAATTGTGTGAAGGCTCCGCAGCACCAAACATCACCTTTACAGGTGCAGGCAGTACAGCGCCTTATACGTTTACGTATACGATTAATGGCGGTGCTAATCAGACTGTAACAACTACCATTGGTAATAGTGTTACGGTGGCTTCATCTACCCTTATTCCTGGGACTTATATCTACTCCCTTGTAAGCGTTCAGGATGCAAGCTCAACTACTTGCTCACAGGTGCAGACAGGTACTGCTACAGTGAAAGTTAATCCATTACCGACCGCTGTTATAGCAGGAACAATAGCGGTTTGCCAGAATACAGCATCACAAAATATTACGTTTACCGGTGCTTCTGGTACTGCGCCTTATACTTTTACATATAGTGTTAATAGCGGTGCCAGCCAAACGGTAACTACCAGCAGTGGCAATAGTGTTACTATAACTGTTCCAACAACATCTGCTGGTACCTTCATCTATACTTTGGGAAGTGTAAAAGATGCAAGCAGCACCCTGTGTTCTCAGCCACAAACTGGCAGTGCAACTGTAACAATTAATCCATTACCAACAGCAACAATAAACGGTACTATAGCGGTCTGCAAAAACGATAACCCGCCAAACATTACTTTTACGGGAGCTTCCGGCACCGCACCCTATACTTTTATCTATACTATAAATGGGGGGAGTAACCAAACTGTAAGCACCACAAGCGGTAACAATATAATGGTTTCAGCACCAACAACAGCAACCGGTACGTATGTGTATGCTTTGGTAAGTGTTCAGGATGCAAGCTCTACTGCTTGTTTGCAAGCACAATCCGGAAGTGCTGCCGTAACAGTTAATTCATTACCATCAGCCACAATAACTGGAACAGCTGCTCTTTGTAAAAATTCCCCTTCTCCGAATGTTACCTTTACCGGTTCGGGCGGTACAGCGCCTTATACATTTACATACACAATCAATAGTGGGATTGTTCAAACAGCTAGTACCACTTCAGGAAGCAGTGTAAGTGTATCCGCATCAACGTCAATAGCTGGCGCTTATACTTATGCACTCGTAAGCATACAGGATGTAAATGGATGTTCGCAAACGCAGAGCGGCAGTGTTACTGTAACAGTTAATCCATTGCCAACAGCCATTATTAGCGGCACTGCATCTATCTGCCAAGGGGGAGGGGCGCCAGTGATTACATTTACAGGTGGGGGCAGTGTAGCGCCTTACACGTTTACTTATAATTTAAATGGAATTGCACAGCCTCCTTTAACAACCACCAGTGGCAACAGCACAACCATTCTTGTATCTACAGTTGGTGCGGGCACGTTTGCATATCAATTGGTAAGTGTTCAGGATGCAAGCTCTACAAGCTGCTCGCAACTGCAGACAGAGAGTGCTACGGTAATTGTAAACCCATTGCCGACCGCTACAATAACAGGTACAACAGCTGTGTGTAAGGATGCTGCCCCGCCAAACATAACATTTACAGGAGCAGGTGGTACAGCTCCTTATCTGTTCACTTATAAAATAAACAATGGAAGTAATCTCCTGGTAACTACAACCATCGGAAGCAGCGTAGATCTGCCAGTACTTACAAACACAACAGGAACGTACACTTATACACTGATCAGTGTGAAGGATGCCAGTTCTTCTACCTGTTCACAGATTCAAACCGGTACTGCAACCATAACGGTGAATCCTTTGCCAACAGCAACAATAACAGGTTCAACAGCGGTTTGTAAAAATGCTCCGTCTCCTAATATTATTTTTACAGGTGCCAATGGTACAGCGCCATATTCTTTTATCTATACAATTAATGGAGTGGTACAGCCTGCTGTAATTAGCACAGGAAATAGCGCTGCATTATCAGTGCCAACATCCATAGCCAATACGTTAACTTATGTTTTGTTAAGTGTACAGGATGCAAGCAGCACCGCTTGCACCCAGTTGCAAAGTGGCAGTGCTGTTGTAATTATCAATTCTTTACCAGCTGCTACTATTAGTGGAGATACAGAAGTGTGCCGGTACGCAGGTTCACCCAATATTACTTTTACAGGTTCTAACGGTACCGCACCTTATACCTTTATTTATAAGATAAATGGAGGTGTTAGTCAGTCAATAAGCACTATATCTGGTAACAGTATAAGCATAGCTGTTCCAACAGGAACGGTGGGTACATTCAGCTATGCACTGATAAGTGTTATGGATGGAAGTTCAACCACTTGTTCTCAATCACAGCCTGATACTTCTGTGATAGTGGTAAATCCATTGCCAACAGCTAACTATAGCGTTGCACCTGTTTGTTTAAATCAACCGGTGAATTATAATGACCTATCCAATGTTAGCAGTGGTAGTATAGTTTCTTGGTCCTGGAATTTTGGGGACAGTAGCCCTTTAGGAATAACTTCAAGTCCTGTTTATCTATATGCAAGTGCGGGTACGTTTACTTCTGTATTGATTGTAACAACCAGTAAAAGCTGTAAGGATACTGCAACAACCAATGTTGTGGTGCATCCACTTCCTATACCATCTTTTTCAACTGCCAACGTATGCGATGGAGATAGCGTATTGTTTAATAATCAATCGTCTATTGCAATTACGGATGCCATTGCCAGTCAAAGTTGGAATTTTGGCGATAATAGTCCATTTGTCAGCACACAGCATACATTTCATGAATACAATACTCCGGGTGTATATCCGGTTGAGTTGAAAGTTGTGAGTAATTTTGGATGTATTGATTCGGTAACAAAAATCGTAACAGTTAATCCTGTGCCCGTTGTCAACTTTACGACCGATAAAATTATCGGATGTGAATCTTTATGTATTAATTTTCAGGATTTGACAACGGTATTGACAGGCACAAATGCACAATGGACATGGAGTCTTGGCGATACCGTGATAAATGCTATTACAGGATTTGAGCATTGTTATTCCAATGATTCAGTAACAGTATCTGTCAATTATAGTATTGCATTAACGGTAACTTCTGACAGCGGGTGTGTAAACACTTTAACAAAAAACAACCTGATAACAGTGTACCCGAAACCTGAAGCATCTTTCACTGTTCAGCCGGCAACCGCCACCATAATAGAACCTGTAGTGTCTGTTCTGGATGCCTCTTCAGGAACTAATTTCTGGTTGTGGGACTTTGGCGACCAGGGAGCTGCTGGAGTTGTTAATCCTGCACCACACACCTATGCTGATACGGGCCATTATACAATTACACTGATAACTACCACACAATTCGGCTGTAAGGATACTGCCTACCAATCAGTAATCATAGAGCCGGATTTTACATTTTTTATCCCCAACGCATTTACTCCGGATGCGGATGGCATCAATGACAGCTTTAGCGGTAAAGGTATTTACATTAAAACGTATGAGATGCAGATATTTGACCGTTGGGGTAACCTGGTTTTTAAAACGGAGGATATTGATATCCCCTGGGATGGCAGGGCCAATAACGGTAACGAAATTGCCCAGCGAGATGTGTATGTGTATGTTGTGAAAATTACTGATTTTAAAGATAGAAAGCATAAATACAGGGGGACAGTTACTTTAGTGAAGTAATTCTTAAGAACAGCATTTTCTTCAAAAAAAGGATATTTGTTTACCCTGGATGTTAATAGGTATTGAAATGTATCCTTTTTACTATATTAATAAGACCTGAGACGCGTTTTTTACATCTTTGAGGTTAAGTAGCTGATTCGCTGTTAATGGCTCTTAAAATCGGCTTTTAAATGAGCGATCTAGGAAATAAGCATAAAAAAAGACCTCAATTGAGGTCTTTTTTATTTTTATTAAAAGTTTTCGTTTTAGTTAACTTTTGAAACAGGGTTTGCAAGTCCGCTATAATCAGTCAGCTCCATTTTTATCGAACCAACTAATACATTAGCCTGTCCAAGGATAGGGATGTGGTTTTTATCATCACTGATCCAAACGTTAAGATCCTCTTCGTTTTTAAATACGCGTCCTTTTTGAATAACCGGACGGAATTTTAAGCATTTGAAGGTTCCCAGGTCAGTAGTAATTGTTTCACGTGCAATAAATTTAATTTTCACAGGAAACACTTCTTTATCAACAAAGGCGTTCATAGAGTATATATCACCCGGTTTTGCACCTGAAAGATCCATTGTACGTGCATGATAAAAAGCGGAAAGCATATCCTGCATATTTGGTTGGATATCAAACAACTGGTTTTCGCCAACATTCACCTTTTCGGTATAATGATTAAACATATAATCCTGGCTGCAGGTGTATGTTCCTTCAGAAATACGTCTTACAAAAACCCAAGGCACAAGTGCTTTTTCGTCAATATAAGTTTCGTAACGGTCACGTACTTTAAAAAACCAGTCAAATGCACCTTTTGATTTTCCTAAACCAACAATATGAAAGGTTTTTCTTCCGCCTAAATCGCGCGCTTCATCAGTTACTGAAAGTGTTGCCACACCAGCATCAATGATACCATAATGCATACGGAATGTTAACATTTCACCACGTTTAAAAGCATCGTTTTTTAATACAGGAAGCTCTTTAACAGGAGCGTCATTCTCCATTACTGCAAATTCCTTTCGGTCATCCTGAAACGATAGACAAGCAATTCCTGCTACTGCTATTACTGTTCCTACTGCTATAAATTTTTTCATCTCTTTTTAAATTAAGTTATGGACGTTATTCAAATTCTATGCCATTCTTTATTTACCTACTTTTACGTAATAAAAGGCAAAAGGTTTACTTATTTATTGTGTTTACAGATATAGAAAACGTTAACACAACAATAAAAATTGCTTGTTTAACAGTTTTTAGGAAATAAGGTAGGGTTATTGGAAAAATTCTTCAGCAGTAATGATTTTGATGTCTTTTCGTTGATCAGGGTTTATACCAATTTCGTAGGTAGAAAAGGAAACAGCGGCACCCGATTGATCTTGTTTCATTTTAAAAACATCTTTGCCTGAATTTAGTTCTACAAAGCCAATTTCATTGGTAAATCCTCCCTTTACACGATTATTTAAAAATGTTTTGGCTGTATCCCAATTGTTGCCGTAAAAAATTCTTAAATAATATTCACCATCAGGAATGTTAATCATTTTAAATGTAGTTCCGTTGGTTACATATTGATTACGGATTGTTCTCATTGGTTTTCTCTTTTCAACTAAACACACCACTGCTTCTGATTGGTCGCTATTATGAATGGTAATACTGTTTTTGCTGTTTTCATCTGTTATATCTTCACCAAAAAAAGAATTATAAGGGGATTCGTAATTACCGATCATTGGTACAGATGGAGTGGGTTGAGGTGTTTCCTTCAGTTTTATTGAAGTGGTTTGAACCCTATTATCGGAATTCTGATCCGTATCCGTTTTTTCAGAGGAATATGAAATAATAAAATAAAGTAAAATAAATGCAATCCCAACACTGATAAGTATTTGGTAGCTTTCTGTTTTGTCTTTTTTAGAAGGCTGTTTGCTTCTGGTTGTGTAGGCTTGCTTTTGCTGCTGTCTTGCTTGTTGTTGTGCGTATTGGTATGCGTTGCCAGTGTATTGTGTATTCGGTTTTTGCTGAGAGAAATTGCTACCTGACGTTAACTTTAAATCATAGGTTCTGCGCTTTTCCGGATTTGATAAAATAGTATACGCTTGTTGGATTTCTTTGAAAAATTCCTCCGCAACTTTATTATTGGGGTTTTTATCTGGATGGTATTTTTTTGCCAGTTGACGATAGGCAATTTTCAGCTCGTCACTAGTAGCAGTTCGGGATACTCCAAGTAATATGTAATAGTCTTTTTGCTGCATTAGTGCATATCTTGCAATACTAATGACACATCAATATTCATTAGAATACTGCGCGCATCTGAGTTTTGGTTTTTTGTAAATTAAGATTGGTGTTTTTAGGGTACTTTACGGCAAAAGAAAGTGTTATTTTTTTTGAATCGCCAGGCTGTAAAGTATATGTCCATGTTAATTTTCCTGTTTTAGAATCATATACAGCTTTTGTTGTTTCCACTGCTTCTACAATAATATCACTTTGTGTAGATACTGGTAGTTGATCTTCAATGTCAATTTGTACTGGGGTTTTACGGTTGTTTTTCACAATCATTTCGTAAGTAAATGTTTCCTTAGTGGTATTTCCAAACATTTTTTTAGTACAATATTCTTTTACTTTACTGCGGGTAACAAGTACTTTGTTGTCGCGGCCAAGTGATAGGTCCAATGTGTCATCAGCGCTTCGGGTATAAATATAGGATTGGCCTACATATGTTCCACCGTAATAAACGTTTGCCGGACCTTCAACTAAATCAAGATCTTCCCAGCCTGTGATGCGTGCTAACAGGAATGCATCACGTACCAGTTTCGGTACACTGTAATGCTGGTAGGTTGCAGGCAATTTGTATTCTGTTACGTCAACAATATAAGGTTTTGAATCCGCAGGAATTGAATAATTACTTTTAATATCAAATTCAGCGCTCAATTCCGAAACCTGTATTTCTTCAAACTGTAACGTCTGTACTGTTTTTTTATTTTTTTTAGAATCATCAAGTACAGCTTGCGTGGCTGAAATGGAATTTAGCATATAGCCCTCATTTGATTGAGCAACAGGAGAGTTTGAATATCCGTAACTACTTTTGGCTTTATAATTTATTCCAGCGTTGTAATCCAGGTTCCAGGCCGATAATATAGGTTTTGCAGCACTTTGCGAAGGATCCGAGGTGGATAGTTTAATTTTAATATCATTCCAGTCAATTCCGGTGTTGTTAAAAACTTTAGCCCGGTATTTTAATTCAATCGGCTGATTAACATCTTCTGCATGCAGGTCATAACTAGGAGCCCAGCCGGCATCCGTCACTATATATTTAAGACTTAACGTTGTGGTTGTTTTTAGAGGTGCAGAGAGCAGAATTGTTATTTCAGCAGTAGGCTGATTGTTTTTTGCATTTAATTCATTTAATTGCTGATTCGCTTTAAATAAGGACTCGTTTAATGTTTTTGATTTTTGATCTAATTTTAAAATTTCAGCATTTATTTCTTTTATTCTGCTTCTGTAAAAATCCGCTGCCAGCTTCAGTTCGGCAATAGCAACCCCTTTTTCTGAACCTCCGATAGCATCGTTTTTTAATAACATATTTTTTTCTGTCGCGTACGCATCTTTATCATTATTAATTAAGGAAATGGCATCATTTAAAGATGTAACGGAATCTTTTAATTGTTTAATTCTGTTGCTTTCTTTTTGGTTGGCCATATAGTTTATAGCATCGGAAATAGCTAAAATAGAAACATCTCCTGTAACATTTACCTGGATGCTTTTGGCTGTTAGTTTTGGGGATAAACCAGTGAAAACAATTTTGTTTTTTCCCGGATTTAAATTGATCAGTTTGCTGTGTGAAACTTCAGCGCCATATAAGTAAACAATTGCGGATTGAACAGGACTGCTTATTTCTTGCGTCAATTCTGTGTTCTGGCCTAATAAAAATGCTGTGTTTATAAGCAAGCAGGATAAGGTGATGAGTAATTTTTTCATTGCTGATTTTATTTCTGAGAATAATTAAGCCTATTACTGTAATTGATTAAATGTACAAACAAAAATTTGTACTACATAATTTAACATGAATATTGTTGGCGCAGAATACCATGGCAGGCGGTACATTTTATAAACTCAGGTGTTTTGACTTAATGGTCTTACCGAAAAATACACTTGCGGCCTTGTCAAAATTTTCGGCAGAATCGGTTGTGTAAAATTCGATATGCTTTTCCTTACTGCATTTTTGTTCTATTTCAATGTGGCGTTTTAAGTAAGCTGCAAGGCTATCCGCTACTATTTCCCCTTGTGAAAGAAGTGTAATGTGTGAAGGTAAATGTTGTTTTATTTTATTTGTCAGCAAAGGATAATGCGTGCATCCAAGTATAATGGTATCAATGTTTTTGTCTTTTGACAAAAGAGAATTTAAATTTTTTCGAATAAAAAAGTCTGCTCCTTCATTCTCGAATTCATTGTTTTCTA
The DNA here is from genome assembly GCA_040387415.1 of Bacteroidota bacterium. Taxonomy (GTDB): domain Bacteria; phylum Bacteroidota; class Bacteroidia; order 2-12-FULL-35-15; family 2-12-FULL-35-15; genus 2-12-FULL-35-15. The sequence continues at coordinate 57,791 of JAZKDU010000018.1, read as the reverse complement.
CCAGTGGAACCCACATTGGGCAGGCTTCCTGGTGTACTTTAAATTCAGGATAGAATTTTTCAATTTCGATGGGGTAGGAGTTGGAGGTAACAGTACCTGTGGTTCCAAGTACTCCAATATGGCCCGTTTTAGTGTATTTCCCGACTATTTCAGTTGTAGGCCGGATTACTCCCAATACCCGCTTATCCGGTCCGATACGTGGCAGATCCTTTTGCTGTATAGTACGAAGCGCTTTTGCTGAGGCCGTGTTGCACGCTAATATTATTAATTCACAGCCCATTGAAAACAGCTGCTGAACACATTGCAGGGTATATTCATATACGGTTTCAAAAGAGCGTGTGCCGTATGGAGCACGAGCATTATCGCCTAAATAAATATAATCATATTCAGGTAATTGATTTACAATTTCTTTTAAAACAGTAAGACCTCCGTAACCGGAGTCAAATACTCCAATGGGCTTTTTGATGGGGCTTTGCAAGGTTTTAACTTTAATTAAGTTTGTTTTTGTCAATTAAAAAAGCCCCGTCCAAGAATACTCATGGCGGGGCTTTTTTAAAAATATGTTTTTTTATTTTTTAGGAGTTGTAGCTGTTGGTGCAGGTACAGTGATGCCTAGTTTTTTAATAACCAATCCAATGATATCATCTGCTGGTTCAGTGTATAATACCAAACCTGTGCTTGTGTCAAGTGCATATTTGAAACCGTTTTCTTTTGCAACCTGATCGATTGCTTTTTTAGCTTTATCATACACTGGTTTTGACAACTCAGCAGTTTTTTTCTGATAATCTGATTGTGCTTGTTGTTGGAATTCCTGGATACGTGTATTTAAGTCATTCAGTTCTTTTTCTTTTGAAGCACGAACTACTTCAGCCATATCCTTTGATTTCTCCTGAAACTCTGTATATTTTGTTTGTAATTCAGCCTGCATAGCAGTTACTTGCTGCTCTAATTGTTTTGCATAATTTTGAACTGATTGTTGTGCGGTTTTAGATTCAGGCATAATACTGATTAATGAATCTAAATTGATGTGTGCTATTTTTTGTGCATTAGCAGCAAACGACCCCGCCATTATTAAGATTCCTACAACAGCCAGTTTTACGATATTCTTCATAGTGTTTGTTTTTGGTTTTTGGTTTAAATTTAATTATTAATTATTAATTATTTTTTGTTTCCAGCTCCGGTACTTCCGGCTTTGTATCCCATTTGTTCTAGTACGGCATCACTTTTATCAAGCTTTGCACTTACGTATAACATTGTTAAATCACTTGATTTGTCAAACATTACAGAGAAAGCTCCTTTTTCTGCAACTGTTTTAACAGCAGTATAAACCTTATCCTGAATAGGTTTAACTAATTCCTGACGTTTTTTAAACAACTCTCCATCCACACCAAAGCGTAATTTTTGTAATTCTTTTGCTTCTTTTTCCTTTGCTACGATATCACCTTCACGTTTCTTTTTCATATCTTCAGTCAACAAAATCTGTTCTGCCTGATACGCTTTATACATTTTGTCAATTTCAGCATACTTTGCTTCAATTTCCTTTTGCCATTGCACCGAAATTTTATCTAATTCAGCTTGAGCCGCTTTATACTCAGGTATCTGGCCTAAAATGTACTCCGTATCAACATAAGCAAATTTCTGAGCAAATGTAGCAAGATTTGTTGCAAGTATTAAACCGGCTATTAAAATTATCTTTTTCATAATGATCAAGGTTTATAGGTTAATTTGATTGAATTTTGTTTAACTAATTAATTATTTCAATTTTATTAAGCCCACTTTAAAACAACGGGGCGAATTTAGGAATTTATTGTAAATAAATGTTTTTTTTTATTAATTCTTCCGTGATATAATTATTTAAAGATTTGCATTACAACTCTCCGATTGCAGCTCCGATTGTAAAGTGGAACTGTCCTTTTTGCATCCCCAGATTAGTTGGAACATCGTCCAATCTCCAGCCGTAATCAAAACCAAGCAGACCAAACATTGGTAAAAATACTCTAACCCCTACACCTGCCGAACGATATACTTTAAACGGATCGAAATCCTTTGTTTTATTCCATGAATTACCGGCTTCAGCAAAACCAAGCATGTATATTGTTGCCTGCGGGTTTAATGTTACCGGGAATCTTAGTTCCATTGAATATTTTGTAATGAACGCAGCTCCTGTTCGAGGAGATAATGACTGATCATCAAATCCTCTCAAAGCAATAATTTCTCTGCCATCCAAGGCGTACCCTGTTAAGCCGCTACCGCCTAGGTAGAAGCGTTCAAATGGTGAAATTCCAACTTTGCTATTGTAGGAAGTAAGGAACCCAAAACCAGCTGCAGTACGCAATATCAAATTGCGTGCCTCTTTTCCGTCTGTGCCTCTTTTATTGGTAATTGGGGTGAAAAATTTAGCCGTGAATTTATACTTCTGGTACTCTACAAATTTGTAACGTTCCTGGTCCGTCATAGTAGGGCTTGCATAATTTTTATTATTAAAAGCCGAGTATGGTGGAGTGAACTGCCCTGTTAATGCCAATTGTGAACCGCGTGTTTCAAAAATCGGCTTGTCAATGGAGTTACGTTGAATAGATACTTTGTAATAAATGTTATTCGAATACCCTTCGCTAAATGAGAAAATAGAGCTGTAATTATTCAACGTATAATATTGATAGTTCAATTCCTGATACAATGTAAAATAATCATCCGGACGTTTTAAACGTTTTCCTAATCCTATTGAAACGCCAAATATATCAAGCGATTGGCGTGATGGATTTGTTATCTTTTCACCATTTGATTTAATTGTTTTAGACTGGCCATTTGATTGAACAGAATAGTATGCAGTAGCGCTTAATGAATTAGGTTTTTTACCTCCTAACCATGGTTCAGTGAATGAAATGTTGTAGGATTGGTAGTACAATCCGTTGGTTTGTGCGCGAACACTTAATCGCTGGCCATCACCTGATGGAAGCGGACGCCATGCATCGCGTTTGAAAAAGTTTTTACCTGAAAAGTTGTTAAAGGAAACTCCCAGTGTACCTACTATTCTTCCACCACCGTAACCACCAGAAAGTTCAATCTGATCAGAAGGTTTTTCTTCAACCGTATATTCAATATCAACGGTTCCGTTAGCTGGATTTGGCGTAGGAACAACATTCATTTTTTCAGGATCAAAATAACCGAGTTGGGATAATTCGCGCTGGGTACGGATGATATCCGACCTGCGGAACAATTGTCCTGGTTTGGTACGTATTTCACGCATGATAACCCGGTCGTTTGTTTTTGTGTTTCCTACAATGGTTACCTTATTTACAATTGCCTGTTTGCCTTCATAAATGCGCATTTCCAGATCTATAGAATCACTTGTTACCATTACTTCAACAGGAGTGATGTTGAAAAATAAATAACCGTCATCCATGTATAAAGAGCTGATATCATTGCCATTTGGATTCATAAATAATTTAGCATCCAATTGCGCCTGGTCATAAATATCACCTTTTTTAATACCGAAAACATTATTCAACTCTTTGGAAGAGTATTTACTATTACCTAACCAGTTAATGTTACGGAAATAATAGCGGTGGCCTTCATCTACAACAATATCAATGTTTACACGATTGTTTTCAATACGGTACATGGTATCTTTTACAATTTTTGCATCACGGAATCCTTTTTCATTGTACTTCGCGATGAATGCTTTTTTATCTTTTTGATAGTTATCATCATCGTATTTGCCGGAATTAAAAGGATTCCACCAGCGTCTGCGCTTGGTTTCTTTAAATGTTCTCCTCAGTTTCCATGTTTTGATGGAATTATTACCAACAAGATTTATGTCCTTTATGCGAATTTTTGATCCTTTGGTTACGTTGATCATCAGGGTTACGCTGTGTTCTGTTTTTTCGTCTTTTTCCTGCTTGATGTCCACTTTAACATCCATATAACCTTTGTTAATAAAGAATTCTTTCACTTTAACAGAAGTGGATGAAACAAGGCCGTCAGTAACTACTTTACCTTTTATCAATTTTATTTTTTCACGAACATCATCGGCTTCACTTTTGGTCATTCCGCGAAGCGAAAACTTTGACAAACGAGGGCGCTCCAGCACTTCAATATTTAAAAATATTATTGAACCCTGAATTTTGCTGGCAGTAATAATAACATCTTCAAATAAACCTTGTTTCCAAAGGTTTTCAATAGCAGTAGAAAATTTATCGCCCGGAACCTGAACTTTGTCACCAACGCTTAGGCCGGAAAGTAGTGTTAATACATTCGCATCTAAGTGGTTGGCTCCGCTAACGGTAATCCCTCCAATTTCATATTCTGCAGGAGCAGAAAAATCAATAATTGCGGATGGAGAACCACCAACGGAGATTTGCGATTTTAATGAAAGTGCAAGTAGTGAGAAGAAAAATAAAAACGTTATTTTTTTATGCATTATGTTGGGCAGTTTCGAAGTTCGTAATTTTATTGCAAGCCATAACAGTTATGGGTACTGCATTTATGCCAATTGCTCGCTAGTTTTTCCAAACCTGCGTTCTCTTGTTTGATAATCAAGTATAGCTTCATACAAATCTTCTTTTCTGAAATCCGGCCAAAGCTTATCGGTGAAATACAATTCAGAGTATGCCAGCTGCCACAATAAAAAGTTACTGATACGGTGTTCTCCACTTGTTCTGATCATTAATTCAGGATCGGGAATGTTGGAAGTGCACAGGTGTTGTTCAACGGTTTTGTCGCTAATTTCATTAGCGGTAAGTGTTTTGTTTTCTATTTTTCGAGCAATTTCCTTAACCGCATTTATTATTTCCCAGCGTGAGCTGTAGCTTAAGGCTAAGACCAGCGTCATCCGGGAATTGTTTTTGGTATTTTCTATAGCTTCCTGCAATTCATTGAAACAATCAATTGGTAAGCTTTTTAAATCGCCAATTGCCTGCAGGCGAATGCTGTTTTTGTTAAGGGTAGCTGTTTCAGCGTTAATAGTATGAACCAGGAGCTGCATCAGCGCAATTACTTCTTCCTGCGGGCGGTTCCAGTTTTCGGTTGAAAATGCATAAAGGGTAAGGTATTTTACTCCAATTTCAGCAGCAGCTTCTACCGTATCCCTTACTGATTTAACTCCGTTTTCGTGACCAAAAATACGCTGTTCACCCTGCTGTTTTGCCCATCTTCCATTGCCATCCATTATTATAGCAATGTGCTGCGGTAATTTGGAAGCATTAATTTGTTCTTTTAAGCTCATTAAGTTCTGGGAATTATGAATTTTAAGGGATTACAAATTTGTGATAAAATAATAATTTGTTAAAATTAATATTAATCAAACACACCAGGGCATGTTTCGCGTTTTTCCTTTAATTTAATTGTTAAAACAATTCCTGCAAAAGAGTACCAGTCTTTTGTTGTTGGGTTACCGCGCTGACGGCCAACATTGCTATAATTAGGATCGGTTCCGATACTTGGATCAGATAATTCGGCAGCCGCAATTCCATTTCTTGTTCCTATTGCTACAGGATCGTAGTAACGTGTGCTTACATCATCCAGGTAATCGGTACGTGTTTTTCGCATTCCCCATTCAATTGAAATACCAATGTTTTTTGACAGGTTTGCTTTTACCCCCACTCCAAATGGGATAGCGAACTGTACCAGGTTATATTTTTTTTTAACTGCACTGCCAGACATTCCCTGCCCTTCGGTAGCAAGTGGCTGAAGATCAAACCAACGGCCATTATAATTGCCACGCGGATTGAATTTAAACCCTGCAACTCCTCCAAAAATGTAAGGGGAAAAAAGGCGTTTATCGTTGCCGATTTCATAATCCAGAAAGTTGAATTCTAATTGAGCGGATAGCTCGTATATGTCGGATTTGAAATTTAAATTACGCTGTTGCTGAGCCGGGGAATCAGAAAACGAGTCATCACCTTCAATTGAACCATAAAAAGCATTGGCGCGAACAGCCAGCCGCGGGTTGAAGTTATATCGGATGGCCGCGCCTGCAGCCGGTTTTGTAAACTGATTAAAATGACCCAATTGGTTTAAGTCACCAATATAATAGGAACAGCCTAGAAACACGCCTAATTCCAAACTAGGTTTGGTCGGTATCTGTGAAAAGCCCGAATAGGCCGGTAACAAAATAACAATTAATATGAAAAAATGTTTTTTCAATTTGCTGATAACTCTAATTTGCCGTTTTTATTGTGTTTTTCACTCTTAATTTGGTAAAAAAACGGTTCGGCAATAGCAGGCAAATATAATAGAATTTTGCTGATTTGGGTGTTAAAATTCGTTAATTGCGCTTATCTAACCCCCATAATAGCTTGTTTCGTATGGTGTTAAAAAAGCTCTGGTTTTCTAATTTGATAAGATTTAAAGAAAAATCAGCTTTTTTGATGGTAAGTTCAACAGAGGAATCTATAATCTCACTTCGGGAGTCCAATGAGGCCAGGTAATGGCTGCTTCTGCCCTCTACTTTAAGTTTAATTACATTGTTATCGGAAATTACCAATGGACGAACATTGAGGTTATGCGGAGCGATAGGGGTAATTACAAAATTCTGAGATCCCGGCATAACCAAGGGGCCTCCACAACTAAGAGAGTAAGCTGTTGATCCTGTGGGTGTTGCAATTATTAAGCCGTCTGCAAAATAGGAATTGAGGTAATCACCATTGATGTATGTGTGAATGGTAATCATCGAAGAACTGTCCTTTTTAAGGATTGTTAATTCATTCAAGGCATAATTTACCTCCCCAAACAAGTTTCCGGAATCGGTAAGGCACAGTAAAGACCGTGTTTCAATACTGAATTTTTTATGAACCAGCGCATTGATAGCCTCATTAATCTCTGTTTTGGCTACGTTTGCCAAAAAGCCCAACCTGCCGGTATTTATACCCAATATAGGAATGCCTGAATTACGGATATAGGTTAATGTTTCTAAGAATGTGCCGTCACCACCCAGGCTTAACATGAAATCGACATCTTTATCCAGATCGGAATGGGATGTAAATGTTTTAACAGCACCGTGAATTTGAGTTTTTTGTTTCAGAAATTCATAGAATGGCTCATAGATAATCAGTTCAATAGAATATTCATTGAGCTGTTCAAATAACAGCCGGATAGGTTCCGAATTATTATCTGTGATGGAGCGGCCGAATATGGCAATTTTCATTTTACTACGAATTATGAATAAGAAGAATTACGAATAAAGAAACAAGATATTTTCAATTAGAAAATTCAACCCTTCAACTGCAATATCAAATATTTATATAATTCATAAATGAGTCATAGCGGTTTTTCATATCATCAGAAAACTGGCTTTGATGAAACAATGCTTTAACCGTATAATTGTAGCGGTTAAATGTTTGCAAAATCCCGGAAATGTCGTCTTTGTTGATTTTTAACGTGACTTCAATTTTAGTAGAATCCTCAACAGAGTTTACATAGCAGCTTAGTATTTTGCCATCGTTACCTTCTACAATCTGTGCTATTTGTGATAAGGAGTAATCCAGCACATTCATTTCCAGTACAATTATTCCACCCGGTTCGCGCGTTGCGGCAAGTGTTCCGAATTGTTGCAGCAGATTAGTAAGCGGAATTAAACCAAGGTAATGCTCATTAGCATCTAATACCGGCAGCACAGTAAGTTTCATAGTTGAAAACAACTTAATGATCTCATACACATGCTGGTGTTCCATTACAAAGGGCCGGATAAGCGACAATTTATGCTTTCCTAATTCGTCCTCAGTAATATTCAAATCTAAAATATCGGAATCGGATATTAATCCTAAATATTCACCATTATTTACAATAGGCAGGTGAGATACTTTAAACTCATCCATCCAGTTAATAGCCATTAATCCGGAGTCGGAAGTTTTAAGTGGTGGTATTTCGTCTGTTATAAGGTCTTTTGCTAACATAATTTTTTCGGTCTAATTCCTGTTCAGTCTTTAATCAACACAAAATCTCAGAACTTATTAAAAAAGATAATTTGTTTTTCGGATAAGGATCTATCAAAAAACAGTCCACTATTTAATTTTCAGTCCAATTTCAGTATTCAAACAGGATACTACAAATATAACACCTTCTTTTAACATTAGAGACATTCAATTTTTTTAGCTTTGTGCTCTATTCTGAAAATTATGGGTACAAAGTTAAGTGTAAATATAAACAAAATTGCAACATTGCGCAATTCCAGAGGGGGTAATGTGCCTGATTTATTGAAGGTTGCGAAAGATTGTGAGCGTTTTGGCGCTCAGGGAATTACGGTTCATCCGAGGCCCGATGAACGGCATATCCGCTATAAAGATGTGTTTGATTTAAAACCATTATTAAGCACCGAATTTAATATTGAAGGCAATCCGCGGGAGCAAAAATTTGTGGATCTGGTGCTTGCTATTAAACCTGCCCAAGTGACACTGGTACCTGACATTTTAGGTCAGGTGACTTCTGATCATGGCTGGGATACAATAACACATAAGGAGTATTTAAAAGAGATGATTCTTCTTTTTGGTGATGCCGGCATACGAACTTCTGTGTTTGTTGATCCTGATCTTAAAATGATTGAAGGGGCAAAAGAAGTTGGAACTGACCGGATTGAGCTGTACACGGAAGAATATGCACGTATGTATTCGATCAATCGTGAAAAAGCGGTTAAACCATATACCGATGCAGCTAAACGCGCTAAGGAGCTGGGTTTAGGGGTAAATGCAGGACATGATTTAAGCCTTGAAAACTTGAATTATTTTGTTCAGAATGTAGAAAATGTGTTAGAAGTTTCAATAGGCCATGCGCTGATTGCGGATGCCTTGTATTTGGGATTGGAAAATACCGTGCAGCTCTATTTGAGGGCACTGAAAAGCGGCCACAGCGCTTAGCAATTCCTTTAATGGATTGGCAGTGGCTTAGTGAGTAGTTTGGTATGATTAGCGTGGACTATTTAGGTTAAAATTCAATTGAAATATAGATAAGGCTTCATGAAACTATTTTATAGGAAATACGGAGCAGGCCAGCCGCTTGTTATTTTACACGGACTTTTCGGGCAAAGTGATAATTGGAATTCATTGGCAAAGCAGTTTGCTGAAAAGGGCTTCGAGGTTTATTTGGTAGACCTTCGTAACCATGGGTTATCACCTCACAGCGATACCTGGAATTACCAGGTAATGAGTGATGATATTCTGGAACTTATAAATGAGTTTCAATTGAAAGATGTTGTTTTACTTGGCCATTCCATGGGTGGGAAAGTGGCCATGCAATTTGCAATACAACATCAGGAATTGCTGAATCAATTGATTGTTGTTGATATAGCTCCTAAATATTATCCACCGCACCACGGAGATGTTCTTAAAGCCTTAAATGCAGTTGATTTTACGTTGGTAAAAACCCGTAAGGAAGCTGAGGATATTTTATCAACTTTTATTACAGATTATGGAACCAAACAGTTTTTATTGAAAAATATTTACTGGAAAGAAAATGGGCTTTTGGAGTGGCGGTTTAACTTAAAGGTGATTGCTGAGCAGATTGAAAATGTTGGTGAGGTAACTCCTGATGATAAAAGCTGCGATATTCCTGCGGTATTTATCAGGGGAGGGCTTTCACGGTATATTTTGGATGAGGATATAAATTTAATTCAGGATATTTTTCCGCGTAGCGTTGTTGAAACAGTTGAAAATGCCGGACATTGGGTGCATGCGGAAAAACAGAAAGATTTTTTTGATTGCGTGATAAATTATATCACTTCCTGATCCTCTTTTCCCGATGTCGGTGGTGTATTGTTTGAGTTAATATCATCCGTAAGTGTATGCGACTGCTCACTGATGGCTTTTGATACTGTATTAACCTGACGTTTTACACTTTGTCCTGCCTTCTCAATTTCAGTCTGCAATTCAGAAGTGTGTTTTTCGAAGTCATTCCTTATACCGCTAGTGCTTTTGTGGATCTCGTTCTGAATCTGGTCCTTCGCATCGTTAATCTCCCGCAAACCTCTCCCTATTCCTTTGGCCAAGCCGGGCAATTTGTCAGAACCAAAAAGCATAATTATCACTAATACGATGATAAAAACTTCACCGCCACCCAGGTTTAAAAATAAGAATATAGGACTTATCATCTTTTTAATACTATTCGATATACAAAGTTACGCAAAAACAAAGCCCGATGTTTGAAATTCATCGGGCTTTGTAAATAAAAACTAAAAATTGATATTTTGTTCAGTCGGTCTTAACTTACCGGAACCGCTTTGTTTTCTTTTTCTTGTTTAACAGCAGGTGCGTCATCTTTGTTGCCTTCCAAATCAATAACAACAGGTGTTGCAATACAGATAGAAGAATACGTACCAATAACAATACCTATCAATAGGGCGAAAGAGAAGCCTCTGATTGTTTCACCGCCAAATATAAAGATAGCTAACAATACAAAGAAAATGGTTAATGATGTATTGATAGTACGGCTTAATGTACTGTTCAATGCATAGTTAATTACTTTTACTTTTTCGTTGCTTTCCAATTCCGTTTTATTGCGTTCCGTTAGGTATTCACGAATACGGTCAAATACAACAACAGTGTCTGTCATGGAGTAACTCATTACCGTTAAAATAGCTGCAATAAAATCCTGTGTGATTTCCAATGAGAATGGAAGAATACCATCAAAAATAATGTAAACAGAAAGTACAATTAGTACGTCATGGAACAATGCCACAACAGCTCCTAAACCATAAGTCCATTTTTTGAATCGTATAAATATAAATACGAACATCACAATACAGGATAATAATACCGCCCAGATAGCTTTTGATTTGATGTCACGAGATACGGTTTCACCCACTTTTTGGGAACTCATCACCTCGTAATTAGTACCAAGTGTTTTTAAACCTTCATTTAGTTTTGCTTCCACTTTAGCTTCAGCATCTTCACCACTATCGGTAATCAGATAAGTAGTAGTGATGCGCTGCTGTGAATTTTCACCATAGGTTTTTACTTCCGGAGCTTCACCAAAGGTAGTTGTAAGTGCCTGACGAACTTCTTCAGTAGGCTTCACATCATCAAAACGGACTACATATGAGCGACCTCCTTTAAAGTCAACACCTAAGCTGAATCCACCTTTTTGTACGTAAGAAAATATACCTAACGCGATAACTAGAGCAGAGAAAATATAATATCTCTTACGTTTACCAACGAAATCGATATTGATTTTTTTAAATGCATGTTCAGTATATTTATTTCCGAAAGGAATTTCTTTGCCTTTTGCTAACCAACGGTCAAATACCAGACGGGTAATAAAGATTGCACAGAATAAAGAAGAAATAATACCGATAATCAATGTGGTTGCGAAACCTTGTAACGGCCCTGTACCAAATACAAATAGAATGATACCCAGCAACAATGTAGTTACGTGTGAGTCAATTACGGATGACATCGCATTGTTATACCCTTCTTTAATAGAAAGTGCAGTTGATTTCCCTAAAGCAAGCTCTTCCCGCACACGCTCAAAAATAAGGATGTTCGCATCCACGGACATCGCAATGGTTAATACGATACCTGCGATACCAGGTAAGGTTAATACCGCTCCGAAAGAGGCAAGAATACCTATTACGAAAAAGTTGTTGATTACCATCGCAAAGTCAGCAACCCAACCTGCTTTGCTGTAATAGAAGCCCATAAACAATAGCACTAATACCAATGCGATAATAGTTGATATAAAGCCTTTGGTAATAGCTTCCTGCCCTAGCGTTGGTCCAACAACAGTTTCTTCAACAATACGAGCCGGAGCTGGTAATTTACCTGCTTTTAAGATGTTAATCAAATCGTCCGCTTCCTCAATAGAGAAGTTTCCGGTAATAGAAGAAGTTCCACCTGCAATTTCACCTTGTACGGTAGGGAATGAATAAACGCTGTTGTCCAAAACAATTGCAACTGATTTGCCGATATTATCTTTTGTTAACCTTTTCCATTCAGATGCTGCTTCTGCAGTCATGCTCATAGAGATCTGAGGAGATCCGGATCCTTGCTGATCAAACACTTTACGTGCTTCTGTAATGATATCACCTGAAAGTGCAGCTTTGCCTCTTTCACGGGAACCATTAATGGCAACCAGCTGAACAGTGGTTTCTTCTTTATCTACAGCTTTAAAAGTCCAGAAAAATTTAGTGTATGGTTTGAAAATCGCTTTTATTTTTGGTAAACGAAGATATTCGTTTAATTTAGCAGTATCCGATACGTTTGCATATCCAATTGCAGGACCGTTTCCTAATACCGACTGACCTTTTTCATCCTGTCCGATGTTTGGGCTTAATACTGCAAACAACGGGTTTTCTTTTCTCAATCGGGCCATCGTATCCGCTTTGGTTTCACCAATTCTTTTGGTAGTATCCGATGTTCCTAACTGAGCTGATAATGACGAAGCTGAATCTTTAGCTGCTGTGGCAGTAGTATCTTTTTTGGTAAGATCGCCAGTTTTTGCATCTGAAATTACAACAGAATCTTTTTTAGCGCTATCAGCAGGACTTAATACCTCTTTTAAACGGGTATTTGCCATTTCCAATAAAGGATAAATTTCTTTATTGTCATACGTTTCCCAGAATTCTAAATTAGCTGTCCCTTGTAATAATTTACGAACACGTTGTTTGTCAGTAACACCCGGTAGTTCAATTAAAATACGGCCTGAAGAAGCTAAACGCTGAATATTAGGCTGAGTTACACCAAATTTATCGATACGGGCACGTAATGTGTTTTCAGAGGTTGCAATAGCATCTTCCACACGTTCCTGTAAAAATTTCAATACGTTTTCATCTGAAGTATTAAAATCTATTTTGCCTTTTAACTCAATTGTTTGGAAATTGATAGCCAATTTAGCATTTGGATTGATTTTTTTGAATTCTTCACCAAAAATGGCCACAAAACTTCTTTGATCTTTTTTCTGTTTTTCAATAGTGTTAAGGATAGCCTGGTTAAAGGTAGGATCATTACTATTGTTTGAAAGGGCACGGATAATATCCGCTACAGATACTTCAAGGGTAACGTTCATACCGCCTTTTAAATCCAGTCCAAGATTCAACTGGCGTTTTTTTACGTCATCATACGTATATTCAGTAATACCTAAGTCATATACAGGTCTTTTCTTTAAAGAATCAAGGTAATAGTTCTTTTTTAGATTAAATTGAAAATCCAAATACGCTTTCTGATCGGAAGGATCGGCAGATTCTTTTTTGGCAGCTTCAATCACTTCCGCCTTTTCAACGTACTCTTTTGCAAATACTTCAGCATCATTTTCGATACCGGCTGCGACCCACGTAAACATTAAATAATAAGCACAAGCAAGTGCTAATAAAATTGCAAATAACCTGATAATACCTTTGTTTTGCATTGTAATTTTGTTTTGTTGATAGTTTATGTTGGCTAATAGCCGATTAATTATTGATCAATAATATGTATTAATAACCTGTATTAAATTTTTAAAAATACGGGTGCAAATATAGAATAACAATTAATATTTACCAATTTAATAATTAATATGCCTGAAATGCTGTTTATTAGCTTTCAGTTGGGGTGCTTTTTTAGTATATTTGTATGTAATACAATCGTTTTCAAATGAAATTAAGCTTTATTTATACATTTTTGACTTGTTTTCTCCTTATTTCAGCTTTTGCGGATGGTCAGCCTTTTTTTCAACGATACGACAGTATCCCTGTTAAGATTGCAGGTGCCAACATTGACAATCCATGGGCAGGCGGTTTAAATTTTATTCAGCCTTCCAATATTGATCTGGATATGGATGGTATAAAAGATCTCTTTGTTTTTGACCGAACCGGTAATAAGGTACGAACCTTTATCAATAAAGGAACTGCGAATACGGTTGATTTCAGATATGCACCGGAATATGAGTTGAAATTCCCAAATTTGCACGATTGGGCGTTATTGGTTGATTATAACTGTGATGGCAGGGAGGATATTTTCACCTACTCCAGTGGAGGGTTCGCTATCTATAAAAATACTTTTGATTTAAATGCAGGCCTGCAATTTACTTTAGTGACCCCATTGCAGTACTCCCAATACAATCCAAACCAGCAGTCGTATAACCTGTATGTAAGTTCAGTTGATATTCCGGCTATTATTGATATAGACAATGATGGTGACCTGGATGTGGTTACATTTGGCCTTTCCTCTCAATATATTGAGTACCATCAAAATCAAAGTATGGAATTGTATGGTACCTGTGATAGTTTAAAATTTCAATTAAAAAACCATTGTTGGGGATTTGCTGCTGAGAATGCTTTTAATAATTCATATACGTTAAATGATACCTGTTTAAATAATGTTCCTAATCCTGGTATTGTATCCATTGATAGTGATTCCCGTTCTGCTGAGCGCCATTCAGGTTCCTGTTTGTTATGCCTGGATTTAGATGGGGATTTAGATAAAGACCTGGTGACGGGTGATATTTCATTCAGTAATTTAACAATGCTTACTAATGGAGGTACCCCAACCGCAAGCAGTATGAATGCAATTGATGATACTTTTCCAGCTAATAATGCAAGTACAACAGCACTGGATCTGGATCTGTTTCCCTGTGGCTATTCCGTAGATGTAAATTATGACGGTGTTAAAGATTTAATTGTTAGTCCGAATGCACCCAATGCATCAGAAAATTTTAACAGCGTGGTTTACTACAAAAATGCCGGAACTAACAGTTTTCCGGTTTTTCAATTTCAGCAATCCAATTTATTGCAGGACCATATGATTGAAGTAGGAGAGGGCGCTTACCCGGTGTTTTATGACTATAATAGTGATGGTTTGAAAGATCTTTTTGTTGGTAATTATGGTTATTATGAATCAACGGGTTTTAAGCATAAAATAGCCCAGTTCAAAAATATTGGGACCGCCACGCATCCTCAGTTTCAATTAGTAACACGTGATTATTTAGGTTTGAGTTCATTGGGGTTAATAAATATGATACCTGCCTTTGGAGATATGGACGGGGATGGTGACAGTGAAATGATACTAGGCGGTTATGACGGTAAATTACAATATTTCCAAAATAATGCCTTACCGGGAGATACTGCGAGTTTTACTTTAACGCAACCAAACCTGCGGAATACGAATAACCGTGTGATAGATGTAGGTGATTTTGCAGTGCCGCAAATTATAGATATAGATAATGATGGTAAAAATGATTTAGTAATAGGCGGACGAAACGGGAAGATTGCCTATTACCACCATACTGGAAACGCAAATGCTGCCGTGCCTATGATGGATTCTGTGACACATTATTTTGGGAATGTAAAAGTAAACGCACCTGGTTATGTTACAGGCTATAGCTATCCGTTTGTTTTTAAACAAAATGGGGTTACAAAACTGTTGACAGGTACTGAAAATGGGTATCTGCGGTTGTATGGAAATATTGATGGAAATATTAATGGAGTATTTACGCTTGTAGATTCTACTTATTTAAATATACAGGTGGGAATACGAACCGCTCCCAATGGTGCTGATATTAATAACGATGGTTTTATGGATTTGGTTATAGGGAACTATGCGGGCGGAGTATCTTATTTTAAGGGAGTCCCAACCCTAATAGCTGGTATTAAAGATAATCACAAAATCCTGCTGGATGTTGGTTTGTTTCCTAATCCTGCAAACAATGAAATAACGGTTAAAATTAAAAGTGATAATATTCATGCATATACACTCGATATTTATTCGGTAGTAGGGCAGTTGATACAATCAAATCAGATTGTGAATAATAGTATAACATTAAATACAGAAGGTTTATCAGGGGGGATTTATATTTTTAAAATAATGGAGAACGGTCGGGAACAGAAAAAAAATATTTTGGTGAAGCGTGTTATAATACAACATTGATTAAGTTTAAATTATTAACCGAAATATTGAACGGCAGGCATTAATGAAATTATCTTCTTTCATTTTCATATTTTGTTTTTTAATGCTCTCATCTGTTGTATCTGCACAGCCGTATTTTAAATGGAATGACAGCATTCCGGTAAAAGTGAACGGAAACTATATTTCAAATCCTTGGGCTGGCGGACTAAATTTTATTCAGCCATCTACTATTGATATGAATATGGATGGGATTCCCGATCTATTTGTATTTGACCGGACAGGAAATAAGCCTAGAACTTTTATTAACAAAGGGACTCCGAATGTAGTAGATTTTAAATATGATCCGCACTATGAAAATAAATTTCCGCCACTTCAGGATTGGGTACTATTAGTAGATTATAATTGCGATAGTAAAGAAGATATTTTTACTTACTCCAACGGTGGTTTCGCAGTTTATAAAAACACTTCAGATAATACAAATGGATTACAATTTACTTTAGTAACTCCATTACAATATTCGGATTATAATCCGCCAGGAGGGCAGCCAGTACCCTTGTATATAAGCCCTGTTGACATACCTTCTTTTTCGGATATTGATTCGGACGGAGATCTTGATGTGGTTACATTTACTAACAGCAGTGAATATGTGCAGTACCATCAGAATCAAAGCATGGAGCTTTATGGCACGTGTGATAGCCTGGTGTTTGAAATTAAAAACCGTTGCTGGGGATATTTTTCAGAAAGTTCATTAAGCAATAATTATACATTGCATGATACCTGTTCTGGTAATGTTGTTAATCCCGGACTTGCGGTTAATGATAATGATTCGCGCGCAGAGGGTCATCAAGGCGGCTGTTCATTGTGTATTGATCTGGATGCAGATGGCGATAAAGATTTAATTATTGGCGATGTTTCCTATAATAATCTCACTATGCTTACGAATGGCGGCAGCCCTGCAGCTTGCAGTTTTAATGCGATTGATGCCAATTTTCCGTTTAATAATGGCGGGTCTTCTGCTGTTAATTTGCCTGTTTTCCCTTGTGCGTATTACCTGGATGTTAATTATGACGGAGTGAAGGATTTAATTGTAAGTCCTAATTCACCTAATATATCTGAAAATCATACTGGCGTTTTGTTTTACCAAAATATTGGTACGTCTGGATTTCCTGTGTTTCAATTTCAGCAGAACAATTTTTTACAGGATAATATGATCGATGTGAGCGAAGGGGCGTATCCTGTATTTTTCGATTATGATAATGATGGGTTGAAAGACTTGTTTATAGGCAATTACGGGTATTATGGAACCTCTGGTTTTGGGTTTCAGACCAAAATAGCTCAATTCAAAAATGTTGGTACATCCACCCAGCCTGAATTTGATTTAATCACACGAGATTATGCAAATTTAAGTTCTTTAGGCATTAACAATATGGTTCCGGCATTTGGTGATATGGATGCTGACGGTGACGCGGATATGGTTATTGGAGCTTATGATGGTAAACTGCATTATTTTGAAAATACAGCATTAATAGGTACCACTGCTAATTTTGTATTGTCGCAGGCGAATTTAAAAAATGCCGTCAACCGTGTGATTGATATAGGTGATTTTGCAACACCACAAATAGTAGATGTGGATGGCGATCAAAGGAATGACCTGGTAGTTGGTGGACGAAATGGTAAATTAGCATATTATCATTGTAATGGTGCAGGAACTGCTGCCATTCCTGTTATGGATTCCATATCTCATTATTGGGGAAATATAAAAGTAAACAGACCAGGCTATTTTGTAGGTTATAGTTACCCATTTGTTTTTAGACAAAATGGAATCACTAAATTGCTGGTTGGTGAGGAAAGTGGATATGTACGTTTGTATGATAATATTGATGGTAATCTTAACGGATATTTTTCATTGGTAGATTCTACTTATGAGGATATTTTTCAAGGAACACGCAGTTCGCCAACTGGCGCAGACCTGGATAATGATGGATACCTGGATTTAATAATTGGAAATTACGAAGGGGGTGTTTCTTATTACAAAGGTAATTCAAGCCCTACTGAAATAGCTGATACAGAAAATAATAATCATTGGCACTTTACATTATTCCCAAATCCAGCGAATAACAATATTAGCATACAACTAAGTGTTGATAAAGGTTCTACTTATGTACTTGATTTGTATACTGTAGTTGGCCAACATTTATTGACGAAAGTTATAACGAATAGTATAATAATGTTGGATACGCAAAATTTATCTCAGGGGATATATATATGTAAAGTGTCTGAAATAGCCTGTAACAGTAGTGTGAAAATAAGTGAACAAATAAAACGAATTGTTATTCAGGATTAATAGATCATTTTATTGAGGTGCTAACCGAATATGAAGAAAAAAACACCATTTGAAAATATTTCAAATACAAGACAGTTTGCTGAAGGATACTCTCTAATTGATGTGATAAAGGCTTCGATGAGCAAACCAAAGGAATCAAAACCTTTAGTAAGTTTGCCATCAGTAAAAACAGATTTAAAAAATTATTATTCAAAAGCACCTTCTATTATCTGGTTCGGGCATTCTTCCTACCTTATTCATGCTGATGGGAAAAATATTCTTGTTGATCCTGTATTGAGCGGACATGCTTCACCTGTGAACTTTGTTATTAAAGCCTTCAAAGGAAGCGATACTTACAAAGTAAGCGACATGCCTGTTATCGATTATTTAATTCTGACACATAACCATTATGATCATCTGGATTATAAAGCGTTGAAAGCCTTAGCTCCAAATGTAAAACAATTCATTATCCCTTCCGGAGTTAGTAATGATATCAAAGGGCTCAATATCAATAAAAAGTTAATAACTGAATTGCAATGGTGGGATTCTGCTGATTTAGAAAGAAACATTTCCATCACGTCTACTCCGGCAAGACATTTTTCAGGAAGAGGTTTAAAAAGGAATTACTCGCTTTGGTCCTCTTACATTTTCGACATAAATGGATATCGAATATTTATAGGGGGAGACAGCGGTTACGATTCTCACTTCAAAGAAATAGGTGATAAATACGGACCTTTCGATATCGCCTTATTGGAATGCGGACAATATGATAAAATGTGGCCCGAAATACACAGCATGCCCGAAGAAGTTGTGACAGAAGGAATAGAACTAAAAGCAAAAGTAGTAATGCCGATACACTGGGGTAAATTTGCGTTAGCACACCACAATTGGCATGACCCTATCAACCGGTTTGTAAAAGCAGCAGAAAAAGAAAAAATAATCTACACAACCCCAATGATAGGGGAACCGGTTGTGCTTGGAACAAGCTACCCTAAATTAAAATGGTGGTAAAGTTTTATCAAATTTAAACTTATTGGAACGTAAGTAAAATTGCTATAGCTACTCTACTGTATATTTCAAGGAATATGTAGCTCGCTTTCTTTTATAATTGGCGGGTTTCATTTTTTTTTATTATCTTCGTATTTCTATGGATAGAAGTAAAATAATAATTTTCCTGGTAGATGACAATGCACTTTATCTGAAAGATTTAGAGATTGCTTTTAGCTCAAAACCATATTACAACGTAATTACATTTGCAACGGGAGAACTCTGCCTGGAGAAATTGTATTTAAAACCTGATATTATAGTTCTGGATTATTATCTTAACAGTGTTAAAAAGGATGCAATCAACGGCTTAGAAACGCTGACCAAAATCCGATCTGTTAACCTGGAGATTCCTGTGATCATTTTATCTACTGAAACTAATGTTGAAATAGTACAAAACTGCCTGAAACATAAAGCCAACGAGTTTATTATCAAGGATGCTGTTTCTCTTGCAAGATTAAGGGAAATAATTACCACTGTTTTTATAGACAAACAAGTTAAGGAGAATACAATCTCTCACATTAGCAAAGAAATTACTCGCACAGCCTTGTGATGTATTTTCATTACTCTATTTAACTCACTGATTTTATTTTTTAGCTGATCAATACGCGTCACCGGAACATTTTATTCAACAAATACTAATATGAAGTTATATATCAAATTCATGGTTAGCTTACGGTGTAAGATGATTGTGAAAGAGGAACTAAAAAAATTAGGCCTCCGATATGTAATTGTTGATTTAGGACTTGTTGAAATCATGGAAGACATTGATTCTACTCAAAGAGAACAGTTAAAAAAAAATCTGCTACGCTCCGGTCTGGAATTACTCGACAATAAAAAAAACATCCTCATTGAAAAAATAAAAAATGTAATTACCGAAATGATTCATTATTCAGAGGAGTTGCCTAAAATAAACTATTCTGACTATATCAGCCAAAAATTAGATTACGATTATACCTACCTGTCCAATATATTTTCAGAAGTGAAAGGAATGACTATTCAGCAGTTTATTATTCTTAATAAAATTGAAAAGGTAAAAGAGCTACTGTTATATGACGAACTCAGCCTTACCGAAATCTCTTACAAACTTCATTACAGTAGTGTGTCCCACCTATCCAAACAGTTCAAAAAAGCCACCGGTCTCTCTCCTTCTTTTTTTAAACAACTCAAACAAAAACGAAAAAGCAATCTTGAGAATATGTGAATTGTGTAAGCTATTTTAATAAATGTGTAACGATACAGCGGTGAAATAGTCTCTTCTTTGCAGTGTTGATATTTATACTAATTAAAAGAGAGGATCCCAGCCATGAAAACACAAGGAATAAACCTATTTATTGTTGACGACAATATGCTGATGGTTACAGCACTGAAACAATACCTAACAAACCGCTTTGGCGTGAGTGTACAAATATCCACTTTTAAAGATGGCGAAAGCTGTTTGAAAGAAGTTGACAAAAATACTGATGTGGTGATTCTGGATTATTTTATGGAGGGTAAAAACGGTTTGGAAGTATTAAAATTAATTAAAGAAATTAATCCAAAAACTGAAGTTATTATGCTATCAAGCAATGAAGATATTGGTTTGGCAATTGAATCTTTCAGAACAGGAGCAACTGATTATGTAGTAAAAGGTCCTAGTTCATGGAAAAAGGTAGCTAGCCTGGTAAATACAATTATTACAGAGCCGATCAGAATGATGGTGAGAGAGTTTGGTATCTCTAAATTTATGGTTATCTTTTTTGTTACATTTATTACCATGGGGGCCGCTGTTTATTATTTTTTAAAAATGGCACCTTAAATTAACATAAATCACCTAAGAAAAAATTCATTACAGCATCTTTAAGAAATCCAAAAAAGTAATCTGATTTGCACTCCAATTTTAAAATATTAATTGTTGAAGACAATTTAATGAACCAGAAGTTGGTTGGCTATATGCTTAGTGATTGGGGTTATGAATTTGAAGCTTGTAATAATGGAAAGCAGGCAATCGAAAAAATACAGCAAACTGCGTATCAGCTTATTTTAATGGATATTCAGATGCCGGAAATGGATGGCTATGAAACTACGGTGTACCTTCGGGAAAAACTATTGTTGAATATTACTATTATAGCCATGACGGCTCAAACTTCAAATGATGAAAAAAATAAGTGCTTAAGTTTAGGAATGACTGATTATATTTCAAAACCCATCCAGGAAGCTGAATTAGAATCCTTAATTGCCAAATATAATTTACCTGTTGCTTAAGAATGAAATGAGTACAAATCAGCTAAATAAAGTCACCAATTTAGATTATCTAACTGATCTTTCAAAAGGGAATACAGCGTTTATAAATGAGATGATCGGTATTTTTCTCATTGAAAATCCAGAAGAAATAAGCTGGCTTGAAAAAGGTATCAGCTTATCAGACTTTGAACTAATTAAGATGGCTGCCCATAAAATGAGATCTACGATCCCGTTTGTAGGATTAGATAGACATATAGAGGCTGAAGTAGCAGAGATTGAAACATTAGCTGCAAGCGGGAAAAACATCAAAAAAATTAAAATCCTTTTTTCTAAAGTGAAGGACTTCTGTCAAAAGGCCAGGCAGGAATTGAGTCCCGATCTTACCTAATATTAACTCCAACAACCGTTTTACTTCCAGTTAAACGGTTTTTTTATGGCCAAATCTCTAAAATGTGTGATTTATACAACTATTTTCAAGAGATGTGTAACATTTTCGACACTGAACTGCGCAACTTTGTAATATAATCAGTTTAAAAGGACTCTGTTTGAAATTATATATAAAATACATGGTAAGCACCCGCTGCAAAATGGCGGTAAAAGAAGAGCTAAAAAAGCAGGGGTTGCATTTTATTGTTGTTGATTTGGGTGAAGTTGAAATTATGGAAACCATTTCATCTGCGCAGCGTGAGTTGCTCAAAGAGGCGTTGCTTAATTCAGGGCTTGAGTTAATGGATGACAAAAGAGCTGTACTGATTGAAAAAATAAAAAACGTAATTGTCGAAATGGTTCATCATTCAGACGAGATAATAAAAGTAAATTTTTCTAATTATTTAAGTGAAAAATTAAACCACGATTACACCTATTTGGCTAATTTATTCTCAGAGGTTCAGGGAACTACCATTGAGCAGTTTTTAATTTCGCATAAAATAGAGCGCATAAAAGAATTAATTATTTATGGCGAACTGAACATTACTGAAATCGCCTGGAAAATGAATTACAGTAGTGTTGCGCATTTATCCAATCAATTTAAAAAAATGACAGGTCTTTCTCCTTCCCATTTCAAACAGCTCAAAGACAAAAGGCGAAGTCCGATTGAAGAAATCGGGATTTCAAATGATGTAAACAAATAAAAATGGAAAGAACACGTACACATGAATCTCAATATGCAAATGGCCTCATAGAAGCTACGTTGGACCCATTGTTTATTTTAAGTGCTGAGGGTAGGATTACGGATGTAAACATAGCTACCATTAACATTACAGGTGTAGTGTTTAAAAAACTTATCGGAACAGACTTTTTTGAATATTTTACAGAACCGTCAAAATCACAGGCTGTATACCAGGAAGTATTCGTGAAGGGGACTGTTGCAAATGCGCAACTTACAATCCGCAATAAAGATGGTGCACTGACTGATCTTTTATTCAATGGATCAGTGTACAAAGATGATAAAGGAAATGTGCTGGGTGTTGTTTTAATAGCAAGAGATATAGCAGAACAAAAATGGGCAACCGAATTACGAATTGCTAATAAGGAACTAGCTTTTCAAAACGATGAAAAAGAAAAAAGAGCAGGAGAGTTAGGAATTGCCAACAAAGAGCTTGCTTTCCAAAACAATGAAAAAGAGAAAAGAGCTGAAGAGTTAAGCATTGCTAACAAAGAGCTGGCTTTTCAAAACGATGAAAAAGAAAAAAGAGCTGCAGAATTAAGCATTGCTAACAAAGAGCTGGCTTTTCAAAATGACGAAAAAGAAAAAAGAGCTGCGGAGTTAGGAATTGCTAACAAAGAGCTCGCCTTCCAAAACAATGAAAAAGAAAAAAGAGCTCAAGAGTTAAGCATTGCTAACAAGGAGCTGGCTTTTCAAAATGATGAAAAAGAAAAAAGGGCTGCAGAGTTAAGCATTGCAAACAAAGAGCTGGCTTTTCAAAATGATGAAAAAGAAAAAAGAGCTGCGGAGTTAAGTATTGCTAACAAAGAGCTGGCTTTTCAAAATGATGAAAAAGAAAAACGTGCCGCAGAGTTAGTTATTGCCAATAAAGAGTTAGAATTTCAAAAGGATGAAAAAGAAAAACGTGCAGCGGAATTAAGAATTGCGAATTATGCGCGAAGTCTAATCGAAGCAAGTCGTGACCCCCTGGTAACAATCAGCATAGAAGGGAAAATTACTGACATGAATCAGGCAACAGCAAATATTACCGGAATGACGCGGGAGCAGCTAACGGATACTAATTTCTTTGATTATTTTACTGAACCGCAGAAAGCCCGTGAGGTATACCAGGAAGTATTCGCAAAAGGTTCTGTTGCAGATTCCCCATTAACACTTCGACACAAAGCCGGCAAGTTAACGGATGTTCTTTTCAATGGATCTGTTTATAAAGACGATCGGGGCAATGTGCTGGGTGTGGTAATTGTAGCAAGGGACGTGACCGATCAAAAAAGAATTGCAACTGAACTTCTAGAAGCGAAAATTTTTGCAGAATTGGCAACAGAACTTGCTGAGGAAGCTAAAAGCAAAGCAGAAAGTGCTACAAAAATTGCTGAAAATGCGGTGAAAGCAAAACAACAGTTTTTATCAAACATGAGCCATGAGATACGTACACCAATGAATGCAATCATTGGATTTACAAAAGTGGTTTTAAAAACAGAGCTGTCCGCAAAGCAAAAAGAATATTTATCAGCGATAAAAATAAGTGGAGATGCTTTAATAGTACTTATTAATGACATTCTTGACTTGGCAAAGGTAGATGCCGGTAAAATGACATTTGAACAAACACCTTTCAAATTGGCATCTTCCATTTCCGCAATGCTTCATTTGTTTGAGACTAAAATTCAGGAAAAAAATTTAGAACTGATTAAAGAATATGACACTTCCATTCCTGCTGTTTTAATTGGTGATTCGGTACGTCTGCACCAAATAATTCTTAATTTGGTTGGTAATGCTGTAAAGTTTACAACCGAGGGGAAAATAACAGTAAGCGTGCGAATGCTGGAAGAAAATGCTGAAAAGGTGACCATTGAATTCGCAGTAACAGACACAGGTATAGGCATATCGGAAAGCAAACTTGAAAATATTTTTGACGATTTTCAACAAGCTACCAGTGGTACATCCAGGCTATATGGTGGAACGGGTTTAGGACTTGCAATAGTTAAACAACTAGTGGAACCACAAGGAGGGAGTATCACCGTTAAAAGCCAGGAGGGAAAAGGATCAACTTTTAGCTTTATTCTGAACTTTAATAAAACAACTGCAAAAGCTGAAACCGAAGCAGAAGTTGGAGTAGAGCTGGAAGCGAAAATTGAAAATGTAAAAATATTGGTAGTAGAGGATATCCCTTTAAATCAACTTTTAATGAGAACCTTATTAGAAGAATTCGGTTTTGAGATGGATATAGCCTGTAATGGGGAAATTGCCATAGAAAAATTACAGGAAAACAAATATGATATTATTTTAATGGATCTTCAAATGCCTGTGATGAATGGCTTTGAAGCAACCGAGTACATTCGTAAAGTTTTACATTCACAAGTACCGATAATAGCCCTTACGGCAGATGTTACTACAGTGGATGTTGAAAAATGCAAGGCGGTAGGAATGAACGATTATATATCAAAACCAATAGATGAAAAACTATTGTTTAATAAGATCATTCGATACTTAAAAAAGAGTGATCATAATAAAATTATTATTAAAGAAAAACTTCCTTTACAGGAAGAAAAAGAAAAATATATTAATCTGGACTACTTAATCAAACGGACCAAATCAAATCCTGTTCTAATGAAAGAGATGATATCTCTTTATCTTGAACAAACACCACCTCTTATTGTTATTATTAAAGAAGGTATAAAGGTGGAAGATTGGGATTCAGTATATGCTGCAGTTCATAAAATAATTCCATCTTTTTCCATTATGGGAATCAATTCCAATTTCGAAAATATGGCGAAAAAAATACAGGAGTATGCAAGTACAAAAAAACAAACAGAGGCTATACCTGACTTGTTTTCGCAAATTGAAACTGCCTGCGAGCAAGCATGCATAGAACTGGAAGAAAAATTAATAGAATACAAATAAACATTCAATGAATAAAGAAAATAAAATAAAGCTTTTCCTAGTAGATGACGATGCTGTACTATTAAAATCACTGGAAATCGATTTTTTGCAATGCGAAGAATTTAGTGTTGAAACATTTGCAACTGGTGAACTTTGCATGAAAAGTTTATCAAGTAATCCGGACGTAATAATTCTGGATTACCACCTGGATGGTATTGATAAAAACGCAATGAACGGCATGGAAACGCTTGATAAGATAAAGGCGTTTAACGCAGACATTCCAGTCATCATGCTGTCTTCACAGGATAAAATTGATGTGGCGATAAATTGCATGCACCACAAAGCCTTTGATTACGTGGTAAAAAGCGAAACCGCTTTTATGCGTTTGCAGAAGATCATCACTACCATTTTGCATTATAAAAAAATTGAAAAGGAATTAAGCTGGTATATGGATAGGATGTAATAGATTCCGGATGTTGTGGTATTGTTCGTGTCCTATATATCCTATACTCTATTTCCATCCGTATTACATGTGTGAATCATGTAACTAATTTCAAAAGTTATGTAATAACAATGTATTTAAATACGCGCAACTTTGCAGTGTGAAATTTATCACATCTGTTCGCTAGTAGCGATAATTAAATACATTGATATGAAAAAAAATAAAATAGTAACAATCCTTACCATAGTATCGGTTGTTTTAAGTACGGCATGTAAAAAAACAAATGAGCCATCACCTACAAATCCACCCGGCTCTTCAACCGTTGCACTTCAAACAACTGTGCAACCTACAGTGGCTCTTGCCGGAGCTTCAACCTTAGCAATCCTAGCCGGTTCTGCTATCAGCAATACTGGTGCAACCAATGTAACCGGTGATATTGGTTTAAGCCCAGGATCTTCAATTGGTGGCTTTCCTCCGGGAATTCTTGTTGGGACACAACACATTAATGATGCTACCGCAACACAAGCAAAACTTGATCTAACAGCTGCTTACAACGATGCTGCAGGACGAACTTGCACAGATATAGTAACATTATCTGGAAATATTGGAGGTCTTACTCTTACCCCAGGGCTTTACAAATCCACTTCTTCGCTTGCGATATCTTCAGGAGATTTAACTTTTGATGCAAAAGGTAATCCAAACGCGGTATTTATAATTCAAATAGCGTCAACACTTACAACTACATCAGGACGTAAAGTTATACTTAGCGGGGGCGCTTCAGCATCCAATATATTTTGGCAGGTTGGCAGTTCTGCAACGTTTGGAACTACTTCGGTTTTTAAAGGTACACTTCTTGTAATGCAATCTATCACTTTCAATACAGGAGCAACACTTGATGGAAGAGGATTAGCAAGAACCGGAGCAGTTATTATGGCTGGGAACACCATTGTGAGACAATAAATATTTTAAGACTGTAAGGAATTATAATTCTAACAGGTAAAAAAAACTCTGAAACTTAACTGGAAAATACTTTTTAAAAAACAACTCATAAAAAAATACAAATGAAAACACCTTTTATAAAATTTACATTATTGGGATGCATTGCAATAGTAGGATTAACAAACTGTAATAACTCTCATGAAACCAAAGTAGAAAATGCTGAGCAAAAAGTAGAAGAAGCAAAAGCAGATGTAATTGAAGCAACAGTAAATCTTGAAGAAGCAAGATTAAATTCCGCTGAATATGTAGAATATAAAGAAGAAGCCGAGACAAAACTTAAAAACAATGGTCTTAAAATCGAAGAGTTGCTAAATTCTCAAAATAAGGAGTTTCGTTCAGAAAATATTAAATTTTTGGAAGACCTTAATCAAAAGAATGCAAAATTGAGAGCACGGATACAGGAACAAAAAGAAGGTGGCAAAAACAAGTGGGAATCTTTTAAGCTTGATTTTAACAAGGAAATGGATGAGCTAGGAAGAGCCATCTCTGCTATGGTTGAGAAAAATCGCAAATAAGTTTTCAGTTTTAAAACGAATGAACTTGCCAAACTGGAAATTTAAAAGAAACAGGATTAAGGAAAATACAATCACACTTATTTTATTATTTCAATTTAAATAAAAACAAATGACACACGAACATATATCAACCATAGGGAGCAACAGAAAAACAATTAAATTCAAAATTGCAGGGCTAGCATTACTTTTCGCAGGGTTATTCGTAAATACTTCAGCACAGGCGCAAGTGAATGTTAATATAAATATTGGTTCTCAAGCAGTATGGGGGCCTGTAGGTTATGATTATGTTGACTATTATTACCTGCCTGAAGTGGATGCCTTTTATTATGTACCAACGGCTGAATTTATTTATTGGTCAGGCCCAAGACAGATTACTGCGACTTTTTTGCCTCCCGCTTTTCATGTAGATTTATACTCAACCTATAAAGTAATTGTAAATGAACCAAAACCATATTTACAGCACAATACATATATTGTAAAATATGCCAAATATAAAAAAGGCGGACCAAAACAGCATGTTATCAGGGATAGCAATGATCAAAAATATTATGCAGTAAAAGGACATCCAAAACATGGGAATAACAATGGTAAGGGTGGTAACGGGAATTCAAAAAATTGTAATAAATCAGAAAATAGGGTCAACCAACCAGCCAGAACTGAAAGGAAAGCGGAGAATCAGAGTAAAACCCAATCTGGAAATGGTGGAAAGTCGAATGGCGGGAACACGCATGAAGGAAAATCGAATGGTGGAAATGGTAATGGCGGGCACAAGAAAGGGCATTAATTAAGTAATAACTAATTGATAATTGAGAATCCTGCTTTAAAGAGCAGGATTTTTTATTTAACCACAAAATGTACATGGTATGAAAAATAATTTTGCTAATTCATTATGTGTGAATTATGCAAATTATCCAAAGATTTGTGTAACGGTTTCCGACATAGACTGAACGACCTTTGTACTGTGTGAAAATTCATTCACATTGTAAATGAAAGAATATGAAAACAAAATTACTTAATACATTAACAGCAAGCATTTTGCTTTTAATACCCGCAATTACTTTTGCTCAAGCACCTGCACTTGGAACAACAGCAAATTATGCACTTTTCACAGGTGATGGTGAAGTGAAAAATGTAGGGATTACCTATCTGACTCACATTACCGGTAATGTGGGAACAAACAACGGCCCCGTTAATGGTTTCGGAAATGTAAATGGTGTAATGACTCATACAAGTGATGCTTTAAGTATGCAGGCAAAAGCAGATTTACTGGTTGCTCACGGTTTGTTACAGAACACAACACCAACGGATAATACGCTTGCAGTAATGATTGGAAGCGGACCGGGGCAAGTCCTTACAGCAAATGTTTACTCCATAACCGGTGCAGTAATAACGCTTGATCAAAACCTTATTCTGGATGCGCAAGGTGATGCCAATAGCGTATTTATTTTTAAATTACAAGGCGCGTTTTCCACCAACACTAATGCAAAAGTTAAATTGATAAACGGAGCATTGGCATGCAACGTGTTCTGGAAAGTAGATGGATTAGTAGATATGGCCGCTGGAACTTCTATGAAAGGAACTATTATCTCTGCTGTTGCAATTAATATGGGCGTTAACGATACGCTTGAGGGTAGAGCGCTTTCACTTGCAGGTGCCATTACTGTTGGTGAGGATCTGGTGTATAAACCTGTGGGTTGTGGAAGCCCCACTTTAACCGGCCCATCTGCTCCTACACTTGCTTCAGCGGCTTGTTATGCTTTATTTACTTCTAGCGGACAAGTTACTAATACTGGCAGTACCCATGTAACTGGCGATATTGGAACAAATGGTGCTACAGATTCGGTAAGCGGATATAATGCTTTGCTTGTTACCGGATCAATTCATCATTATTCAGATGGCTCAACTGCCACATGCGCGGTTGATTTAGGTAATGCATATACCTATTTAAGTACACTTCCAAATGATATAGAATTATTGTATCCAGCGCAATTCGG
Source organism: Bacteroidota bacterium (assembly GCA_040387415.1). GTDB lineage: Bacteria > Bacteroidota > Bacteroidia > 2-12-FULL-35-15 > 2-12-FULL-35-15 > 2-12-FULL-35-15. The sequence continues at coordinate 28,406 of JAZKDU010000018.1, read as the reverse complement.
ACACAATCTTGAACTTACGCCACATACTTACTTAATGAATTCTGCTACGGAATTAACCGATACCGTTTTCCTTAATGCACAAGGTAATGCCAACGCAGTATTTGTTATTCAGATCACTGGTGCATTTTCAACAAGTACGCACTCTCAAATTGTTTTGACTAACGGAGCACAGGCAAAGAATGTATTCTGGAAAATTTATGGTGCAACGAGTATAAATGACTCTTCCGATTTCAAAGGAACAATTGTTTGTTATGGCGCAGTCGATTTGGCTCCTGGAGTGACATTGGCAGGTAGAGCACTAATAATAACAGGTGATTTAACTACTGATTCTGCTACCGTTACCATTCCTACGGGTTGTGGTGTAACTACCGGAATTAATGAGACTGAAAAAAACAGCTTAAATATATATCCGAACCCTTTCACAAATCAAGTGAATATTAAAATTGATGAATCACAAATTAATAAATATGAATTCAGATTATATAATATGTTAGGGGACGAAGTAATGAATTTGTCAGTTTCTCAACAAGTAACCACGCTGGAAACAAGTAAGCTTCCTGCAGGTATTTATTTTTATCAGGTGAATGCAAACAATAAAATTATTCAATCAGGTAAACTAATTTCGCAACAGTAAAATAAACATCATTAAATTCAAATTCTAAAACGCAGGTTCATTCTAAAATGAACCTGCGTTTTTTTTATTAAATGTGTGAATGATGTAACTAACTCAAAAAGTTATGTAACACGTGAAAGGCTTTAAGTGCGCATCTTTGCTCCTGAAAATTAATTAATATTTAAAAACATAAACCAAATGAAACAATACACTATTCTTTTAGCAAGCGTAATTTTAATTTTTTCTTCCTGCGTTTCTAAAAAGAAATTATTAAGTGAGCAGCAGCGCGTAAAGAACCTTCAAACAGACAGCGTTGGCACCCATGCCAGCTTGGATAACTGCAATTTAAAAGTAGCTAATTTAGAAAGTGAAAAATCCGAAATTCAAAAAGCAATGTCTAATTTGTCTTCAAGTTCACAAACAACAATTGAAAATTCAAAAATGACAATTGCTGATCAGGCCAAACGTTTAAAAGATCTGCAAACACTTATTCAGTCACAAAAGGACATTATGAATAAACTGAAAAAAACAGTAGCTGATGCGTTAATCAATTTTAAACCAGATGAATTAAGTGTTTCTATTAAAGATGGTAAAATTTATGTGTCGCTTCAGGAAAAACTATTGTTCAAATCTGGTAGTGCTATAGTTGATCCGAAAGGAAAAGAAGCACTACAATCTTTGGCAACTGTACTTAATTCAACTCAGGATATCAGCGTAGTAATTGAAGGACATACTGACAATGTTCCGATGAAAGGAAAATACGAAGACAATTGGTCATTAAGTACTGAAAGAGCGACCTCTATTGTACGAATCCTTACAAATGATTACAAAGTAGATGCTCATAGTATCATTACAACCGGCAGAGGAGAATTCTATCCTATAGCTGACAATTCCACTGCAGAAGGAAAAGCTAAAAACCGCAGAACAGAGATCATTCTTTCTCCGAATTTATCCGAGCTATTCAAATTGATCAATCAATAACTTCCAAAGCAATTACACATTAAAATACGTGTATTAATTGATCTTTAAAAAAGCAAAAATCGCTGTCAGCGGTTTTTGCTTTTTTTTTTAGTAAGCTACTCAAACCTCGTTATAACACCTTTGATTAAAGGGTGTTTAGCAATTGTTTTTGATTTTGTACTTCTTTAATTAAAAGACAAAGTGTGAATAATGTAACTTATAAAAAAAGTTCTGTAACACTTTAAACTCTTTAACTCTGCACTTTTGTATCGTAAAATTTAACTAATAATCTAATACAAATGAAAAGCAAACTCCTACTTATAATAATGGCTATAATGCTATTAATTCCGAAAGTTGATTTCGGACAGGTTATCAACCTTGGCACTGCGGCTGATTATGCACTCTTTACCACTGCCGGGGCAGTTAAGAGTATGGCTACCTATAAATATGATGCCCATGTTACAGGAAATGTTGGTTCTAATACTGCGCTTCCAACAAATTTTGGAAATGTTGATGGTGTGATGATTGGCAGTGCACAGGCTGCGACTGATTTGGCAGTTGCTGACGGTCAGCTTGTTACAGCAACACAAACCAATGTACCTCCAGGTATTTCACTTGGCGCACCAGGAGCTGGACAAACTCTTTTTGCAGGCGTTCACGTAATGACAAATGCAACGTTATCATTGAATGGCATTCTTAATCTGGATGCACAGAATGATCCTACTAAAGTATTTATTTTCAGACTTGATGGAGATTTTAGTGTAACTAATCTTTCAAAAGTTCGATTGATCAATGGTGCCTTGGCTTGTAATGTATACTGGAGAGTGAATGGTGTGGTATCTTTAGCTGGCAACACCTCCATGAAAGGAACTATTATTTCACATGGCGCAATTAACTTAGCAGTGAATGATACTCTTGAAGGAAGAGCGCTTGCGATTGTTGGTGCAATAACAATTTATGAAGGAAAAATATATACACCTGTTGGATGCAATAGCCCTACACTTACAGGCCCTGTAAAGCCTGATTTAGCTTCTTTAGCTTGTTGGGCAATATTTTCAGGAAATGGAGCTGTTGAAAATACCGGAACTACTACAACTTCGGTTGGTGATGTTGGAAATAATCAAATTGGTGCAGTTACAGGTTGGACTCCTGGCATGGTTACAGGTGTACTTCATAATTTTATTTCAGATCCTGCGGGACCTATCGCAGCATCAGATTTGACAAATATTTACAATCAGATCTACGCACTGCCTGTTGATATCACCTTAACGGAACCAACAGAATTAGGACATAATCTGGTTCTTACTCCACATGTATACAGTATGGGGGCAGCAGGATTGCTTACAGACACACTTATTCTAAATGCATTAGGTAATACAAATGCAGTTTTTGTAATCAAAATAATGGTAGGTGGTCTTTCAACTTACGCGGGTTCTGCTATTAAATTAATAAATGGTGCGAAATCACAAAATGTATTTTGGATGATCGCATCAGGCGATGTGGATTTAACCACTAATGTTACTTTCAGAGGAAATATTGTTACGGAGGCTGGTGATATCAACATGAGATATGTAAATATTGATTTAGATGGAAGAGCCTTTACAAAGGTTGGTGCTATAAGAACGGAAGATTTAGTTGCTATAATGCCTCCAGGCTGTGGTTCTTCTCCTATCGTTATTACAGACCCAATGAATGACACAGTTTGTGTTGGTGACACTGCAAGTTTTGCGGTAACTGCATCAGGTACAAACCTCACATATCAGTGGATGAATGGAAATAACCCACTAGTTAACTCGTCTCATATTTCAGGAGCTGATTCCGCAACACTGTATATTTATAATGCTGGTGTTTCCGATACTTCTTCTTTCTATTATGTTATTGTAAGTGGATCATTAATGCCGACTGACAGCTCTATTAATGTGTCATTAACAGTTAACACACCGATAAATATTACCTCACAGCCTCCTTCTATACTAAATGTATGCGCTGGCGATTCAGCAATGTTTACAGTAGCTGCAACAGGAACGGGTATTACATATCAGTGGAGAAAGGGAGCTGCAGACTTAGTGAACGGCTTAAACATTTCTGGTGCGGACTCTTCTACACTTACAATTCACAATATAACTGCAAACGATACTGCATATAATTATAATGTTGTGGTAAGCGGAACATGTACAAATGATACTTCTAACAATGTATTGTTAGCGCTTAACACGGCTCTAATTATTACAATGCAACCTTTACCTGAACAAGTTTGTGCTGGCGATTCAGCTATTTTTACAGTAGCTGCAACAGGAACAGGACTTACTTATCAATGGAGAAAAGGAAATGTCAACTTAAGTAATACAGGAAACATCATAGGTGCTGATTCTTCTTCTCTTGTGATCTTTCCAATAAGTGCAACAGATACTGCATACAATTATAATGTTGTTATAACTGGAAGCTGTGGCAACACAACCTCCAACAATGTGATGTTAATGGTTAATACCGCTCCAAGTATTACAATGCAACCTTTACCTGAACAAGTTTGTGCTGGCGATTCAGCTATTTTCACAGTAGCTGCAACAGGAACAGGACTTACTTATCAATGGAGAAAAGGAAATGTCAACTTAAGTAATACAGGAAACATCATAGGTGCTGATTCTTCTTCTCTTGTGATCTTTCCAACAAGTGCAACAGATACTGCATACAATTATAATGTTATTGTAAGCGGAACATGTGCGCCAAATGCCGCTTCTGTAAATGCTTCATTAATGGTAAATTCGATACCGGTTGCTACAGCAAACAGCAATTCTCCTGTTTGTGCAGGTGACTCTATAAGCTTAACAGCACAAACAGTATCAGGTGCAACTTATGCTTGGACAGGACCAAACGGATACTCATCTATGTCGCAGGATTCTTTGATACTTGTATCATCGCTTTCAGATGCCGGAGCTTATTCTTTAATAGTTTCTGCAAATGGATGTTCTTCTCTACCTTCAACAGTTACAGTGGTAGTAAATACTTGTATTGCAGATTTAAATATTGTTAAAACAGCAAGCAGCATGACTCCTTTCATTGGAACTACAATAGTATTTACTATAGTAGCAAACAATGCAGGACCAAATCTTGCGACACAGGTAGCGGTTAACGATATATTACAAAGCGGATATTCTTATGTTTCTTCATCAGCAACTGCTGGTACTTATGACCTTTCAACAGGTGTATGGACAATTGACACAATGAATAACAATACCACTGAAACGTTAACAGTAACAGTGACAGTATTAGGAAGCGGAAATTATGTTAACACGGCTATCATATATGGTCATGAAACAGATTTAGACATGAATAATAATACTTCTTCGATTGAACCGGTTCCAACTGATTTTCATATCCCTGAAGGATTCTCTCCGAACGGTGATGGAATCAACGATCTGTTTGTTATCAGAGGAATTCTAAATTATCCTAATAATACCTTCGTAATATTTAATCGTTGGGGTAATAAGATATTTGAAGCCAACTCTTATAAAAATACATGGAATGGCACATCTACAAGTGGGTTAAGAATAGGAGGAGATGAATTACCAATAGGCACTTACTTCTATATACTTGACTTGAAAGATGGTTCTGATATTTTCAAAGGAACAATTTATCTTAACAAATAGAACATTAGAAACGAAATAATCAAACATTAAAAAATAATAATAAAATGAAAACACTCAAAAAAATAATATTAGTATTGGTTTTAGCTTTAGAAGCTATAGCAATCAAGGCTCAGCAGGCACCAATGTACACTCATTATATGTATAATACATTGGTTGTTAACCCTGCTTATGCAGGAAGCAGAGATGCCCTAACCATAACAGCATTGCATCGTTCGCAATGGGTTGATTTTAAAGGAGCACCTTTAACACAAACCTTAACTGTTCACTCACCATTAAAAAATGAGCATTTAGCATTAGGTCTTTCCTTATCAAATGACAAAATAGGACCAAGTAATACTACTGCTGTTTTTGCTGACTTTGCATACAGAATGAAAGTATCAGAAAAAGCGAAATTAGCTTTAGGCATAAGTGCTGGTGCTAACATATTCCAGGCCAACGTAAATTCCCTGGAACTTGATCAGCAAAACGATCCCGTTTTCCAACAAAATATCCGTAATCGCGCAACTCCTAATTTTGGTTTTGGTGCGTATTACTCTAGAGAACGTTTTTACGCAGGTATTTCAGCACCTAATTTATTGCAAAACAATTATTCAGTTGTTAAAACAGATGGCGGTACTTTGATAGGAAAAGAACAAAGACATTATTTCCTTATTGCCGGTACAATGATTAAGCTTTCTGAAAATTTAGGTTTCAAACCTACAACCTTAATTAAAGTAACGCCTGCAGCTCCTGTTCAAGCTGATGTAACAGCTTCTTTTATTATTATGGATAAATTATTACTTGGTGCAATGTACCGCACCGGTGATTCATTCGGAGCTTTGGTTGGTGTTGATGTAACTGAGCAATTCCATATCGGTTACTCATTCGACTGGTCTTATGGTCTTCAAACTTTCAAATACAATCAAGGAAGTCACGAGATCGTATTACGTTATGACTTCTTAAGTGCAAGTAAAAAACAAATTCATACACCAAGATATTTTTAAACAACGCAAAATCATAAACAAATGAAAAAATTATATATACCCCTACTAGTATTTATCGGACTAAATTTTAACGTTCTCGCGCAGGAAAAATCGCGCAATGAATTAAAAGGCGATAAATATGCTTTTAGATACTCTTACAATGAAGCGATTGAATCCTACAATAATGCTAAAGAATTAACTTTAGATGGTAAAAGAAAACTTGCTGAAAGTTATCGTAAAATTGGTAAAAATGTTGAAGCAGAGATCGTCTATTCTGAAATAGTACATGCGTCCGCAGGTGTGTTGCCAGAAGATCATTTCAACTTCGCAATGACACTAAAAACGAATGGTAAATACGAAGAAGCTCATAACTCCTTAGATAAATTTGCCGCCTTAAAACCGGAAGATTTAAGAGCGAAAGATTATGTAGCTCACAAAGCGGAATTTACGGGCTTTTCAACAGATGACGGTAAATATAAAACGGAGCATTTAAACCTGAATACGGATGCACAAGATTTTGGTACTAGTTACTACATTGGTAATAAAGTGGTTTTCGCTTCATCAAGAGGAGTTTCCAGAAGAAAACAAAATGGAAATGGTAAATCTTTTTTAAACATGTATGTTTCCGCTGTGGAAGATGGACAATTGAAAGATCCAGAAATTTTCGGTAAAAGCTTCAACAGCAAAATGAATGATGGACCGGCAAGTTTTAGCAACGATGGGACATTTATGGCATTTACAAGAAACAATATACGTGATAAAAGTAAAGATAAGATTGTAGAACTGGCAATTTATTTTAGCACCTACAAAGATGAAAAATGGTCAAAACCGGAAGCGTGTAATTTAAATGATGCAGGGAATTCTGTTGGTCATCCATCTTTAACTGCTGATGGAAAAACAATGTACTTTACAAGTAACGCGCCTGGTGGCTTTGGTGGGGCGGATCTTTACAAATCTACAAAAGATGAAAAAGGGGAATGGACAAAACCAGAAAATTTAGGAAACCAGATAAATACAGAGGGTGATGAAATGTTTCCTTTCCTTGAAGAAAAAACGGGAACTTTCTTTTTCGCTTCCAACGGACGTTTTGGTTTAGGTGGATTGGATATATTTATATGCAAAACAAAGGGTGCAGGATTTGATGCTGTGTATAATGCTGGATCACCTTTAAACACTCAGTACGATGATTTTTCTCCAATAGCAGATGGGAAAACAGATAAAGGATATTTCTCGTCCAATAGAGTTGGTGGCAGCGGAGACGATGATATTTATTCAGTTAGCTTTTTGAATGGATTGGAAACACGTAAAAAAATTGAAGGTTTTGCAAAAAGTAATGATGGAAGTAATATACCCCAAACCTTTATTACCTTATTGGATGAGAAAGGGAATGTGCTAGACACGCTTACCACTAAGGATGATGCAGCTTACACTTTTTTTATTGATAATGATAAAAACTTTAAACTGGCCGGCAAAAAGGAAACGTATACAGATGGGGAAGCAACTGGAAATACATTTGGTAAAGATCGAATTGTAAAAACAGATGTTACGCTTCTTAAAAAGGAGGAAGTTGCAGCCATTAAAAAAGAAGAAATTACCAAAAAAATTCAGGTGGGAGCAGATTTAGGGAAAATATTAGAATTAAATAATATTTATTATGATCTGGACAAATCTGATCTACGTCCGGAAGCTGTTACCGAATTGACAAAGATTGTAAAAATAATGAATGAGAACCCTACCATGGTTATTGAGTTGAGTGCATACACAGATTGCCGCGCAACCAAAGAATACAATCAAATATTATCAGACAAAAGAGCTAAGGTTCCGACAGGGTATATACAATCAAGAATAACAAATCCTGAGCGGATTCAAGGAAAAGGATATGGTGAAACCAAGCTTTTGAATTCATGTGCTTGCGAAGGTGCTGTGGTTTCAATATGCACTGAAGCTGACTTTCAGAAAGACAGACGTACTGAATTTATTATTACAAAAAAATAATTTTTAAAATAAATATTTCTAACGCCATTCTTTAAAAGGAATGGCGTTTTTTTTATACCTATATATATTTTAAGTCATGTGTGAATGATGTAACTTATTGCAAATGTTCTGTAACACCAATAGAACTTGTAATTCGCACCTTTGTTTAGTGAAAATAAATTCACACTTAAATAAATAATTATGAAAAATTCGGTAGAATTAAAAGGTGACTGGAACGAAATTAAAGGTAAACTGAAACAAAAGTTTGCAATGCTTACAGATAATGACGTTCTAATGATTGAAGGTAAACAAGATGAGATGTTAGGGAAACTTCAAATCAAGCTTGGTAAAACAAAAGAAGAAATACAAAAACTTATTTCTGAATTGTAATCTCCGAAGTAAACTATTTAGGATATAGGAAAGATCCTAGCATCAAAGCGATAGCAAACATCAAAAATTTGCTGGTTAATAAAAAGTAAATAATACAATTTACAGAATTACATTCAAAAAAAACAAACTATGGGAAATTTACTTTATACAATTGCAGTTATTTTGATTATCGTTTGGGCCATTGGCTTTATAGGATACAGCGTAGGGGGCATTATTCACGTTCTTCTTGTAATTGCTGTAATCGCTGTATTACTAAGGTTAATCAGTGGAAGATCAATTTAAAAATTAAATAAAAATCAAATAAAACAAACAATTATGAGCACAGGGAAAGTAGTATTGGGCGTACTTGCAGGCATTGCCGCAGGTGCTGCATTAGGTATTTTATTTGCACCAGATAAAGGATCTGAAACCAGAAAGCAAATCGCGAAAAAAGGCTCTGCAACAGCAGATGATTTAAAAGAAAAATTTGACGAGTTATTAAATGCTCTAAATGAGAAATTTGAAACGGCCAAAGAGGAAGCAGCCAATCTGTATGAAAAGGGGAAACACAATATAGAAAATACAGAAAAAGACCTAAGAGCAGGGTTGAATTAGGTCATATAGAATAAAAGCACGTTTGATAACATAACAAATAATGGAAGACAAAATAAATTTTATAGAACCTTTGGTCGAAAGAGCTGAAGAGTATGGGAAAACCAGCCTGGAGTTATTAAAGCTTAAAGCTGCTGACAAAACAGCTGAACTTACTTCCACATTTATTTCACGTGGAGCGGTTGTTTTAGTACTTTCCATATTCATTGTCTTCGCAAACATAGGTTTAGCCCTCTGGCTGGGCGATCTGCTTGGTAAATCATATTATGGGTTTATGTGCATTGCTGGATTTTATGGTATTATAGGGGCTGTTTTATATTTCTTTATGCACAATTGGATCAAAAAACGTGTGAGTGATTCGATTATTTTACAACTTTTAAATTGAAATAAATGAATAAAATAACCACGGTAACCGAATTACGATCAGCTATTCTTTTGATTGAAATAAAACAATTAAAAGAAGGCTTGCTTTTAAAGGAGCAATTCAAAAAAACGTATGAAAGTCTTAAACCTGTTAACCTTATTAAAAACACTGTTAATGAATTAATAGTAGCACCCGATTTGAAAGGGGACTTGCTAAATGCTGCAATGAGTCTTGCAGCTGGATTCGTTTCTAAAAAATTAATGGTAGGAGATTCCGACAGTCCATTAAGAAAATTAATAGGAACACTCTTACAAATGGGTGTTACAAGTATTGTTTCAAAAAATGCTGATAAAATAAAATCAGTTGGTGAAAATTTGATTGATACGGTGCTTGGTAAAAAAGAATCCATATAAAGGCCTGCATTTACTGGGAAATTTTATGGACAGATTTGCAAGTGCTATGCATTCTTTAGCAGGCAGTGTTTTTTCTTTATATCATTTTAACAAACAAACCGGATTTTATATCCATAAAACTTGATAGTATGCTCTATAATGAATTTTACGCTGAGCTGGGAAAACTCCTTTATGCAGTTGCCGACATAGATGGTGTTATTACACAGAAGGAAAAAGAAGAATTGCAGATGATTGTGCACAATGAACTTGTGCCTGTAGAAAAACATGTCGATAATTTTGGAACAGATACAGCCTTTTATACAGAGATGGAATTTGATTATCTTGACGAACAGGTTAGTGATGCTCAGGCAGCCTTTGAATCATTTATCAATTTTGTGGAAGACCATCATACCGCTTTTAATAAAAACTTAAAGAACGCTTGCTTGCATTTGGTTGCTGAACTTGCTAATGCATATAAGGGGACGAATAAAAAAGAAAAAATTCTGATTGATAAATTGAAACACCAGTTGGAGAATATATCTTATAAGAAATAACAGGATGAAAGCTGAATGGTTTTAACAACTTTGATTTAGTTAGAAAAAAAATCAAAATGAGTCATTCGAAAAGAAAAGGCGCGATAGACCTTGTATGTTTCAAATGTGTTTTTAAACGTTTACACTTTCATCTCGCCTGTTTTTTGAAATACCCTCTTCTCTGATAATCCAGACGATATCTTCTTTAAAGAAAAGTGCTGAAGAAATAGGATTCAAGATGCGCGATCCATTTCGCTCAATACCTACTATTAATCCGTATGTTTTTTCCCTAATACCGGAATCACGGATTGTTTTCCCAATTAATGGTGAATTACTATTTACTGTAAATTTCTGAAGAATCAATTCATTATTCTGCAACAGATCGTCTTGCTCAACAATTGGTGATCCCAGGGCTGCTCTAAAACGCTCCAATTCTTCGGTTGTACCTATAACAGAAAGATTATCTCCTGGAAAAAGCTCTTCATCTTTTTCTGGAATATTAATTTTTATTTTTCCGCGCTCAATCAATACGATATTAATTCCAAACTTTTCGCGCAAAAATAATTCACCCAAACGTTTGCCCACAAAAACGGACTCTGGCGGTATTGCAAATTCTTCCATATGAGCTCCCCAGGGAAGCGCTTCATTCACTGGCCGTCCATTTTCCAGATCCCTTGCATGTAAATTGTAGATAAAACGCTTTTCTATTAAATTATGAATTTGTTTCAAATACTTTGATGTGGCAAAGATTAAAGCAATACTAACCGCCAAAACAATTAGTAAGGGTGTATGCGTAAAAAACAATTGCGAAAGCATAAAATACAAGAAGAAAATACTTAAAACGATTCGGAATGCCTCTGCGGCAGTAATCAACTGAACACGATATTTCAAGTGATGAAAATAACTGTAATTGGAAATGGGAATTACTTTTTTTAGGCCCAAAGCCCATATAAATGGAGACATTAACAATACCGCGATAAAACTAGTTAATAGGAGTCCCATCATATGATCCTCCATTTTTGACGAAATAAAAGGGTAGAAAATTTTGGTGGCCAGAAGGCTGATTCCAAAAACAACTACTGAATTTACACTTATAACACTAAGATAAGCCCGAACTATAAATTGCAATTCATTTCTACTTTTGACTGTTTGTGGACTTGAGCTATAACTGTTTAGGTTAGTTATCCATTTCGAAGGAAATTTTCGTTCAATCAAATTGCAAAAAGGTTCCGATAACTTAATAAGATACGGAGTTGTAAACGAAGTAATTGCAGATACCGCAACAGCAACAGGATATAAAAATTCACTTGTCACTTTTAAAGTCAATCCCAGAGTTGCTATAATGAAAGAGAATTCACCTATTTGAGAAACACTCATTCCGGCTTTAATTGAATGGTTTAAAGGCTGCCCTGCAATAAGCGCTCCAGTAGTTGTGCTGAGCGCTTTTCCAACAATAGTAACAACCGTAATAAGAATAATTGGCCCTGCATATTGCTTCAGCATTACCGGATCAATAAGCATACCCACGGAAACAAAAAATATAGCGCCAAACAATTCTTTTACCGGAGTAATTACATGCTCTATTTTTTCAGCAGAAGTTGTTTCCGCCAGGATTGATCCCATCACAAAAGCTCCCAAGGCAGCTGAAAATCCTATTTTAACAGCTAATACTACCATTAAAAAACAAAGCATCAAGGATACTATCAGCATGGTTTCGTTATCCATTAGTTTTTTTGTTTTTTTCAAAAAAGTAGGGATCAAAAAAATTCCTGCTAAAAACCAAAGAACAATAAAAAATCCTAATTTAAACATGGAAGTCATAAGCTCTGCGCTGGCAAACTGTTTACTTACAGCCAGCGTAGAAAGCAACACCAATAGCAATACAGCTACCAGGTCTTCAATAATAAGTATTCCGAATACAAGGCCTGCGAATTTCTGTCCCTTAAGGCCTAACTCCTTTAGTGCACGAACAATAATGGTTGTAGAAGAAATGGACAATATTCCTCCTAGAAAAATACTATCGATTCTCGACCATCCCAATAATTTACCGGTACAAAAGCCCAGTATTAGCATAACAATAACTTCAAAAATAGCTGTAACAGAAGACGCTCCACCTACTTTTATAAGCTTTTTGAAACTAAATTCTAATCCTAAACTAAAGAGTAAAAATATAACTCCTATTTCCGCCCAAACATGCACACCATTTAAGTCCGTTACAGAGGGTAGTAATTTTAAATTGGGGCTCACCAATACCCCGGCAATTATATAGCCAAGCACCAAGGGCTGCTTCAGTTTTTTAAACACTAAAGTAACCAGGGCTGCTGCCCCTAATATCATTGCAAGATCAATAACTAAATCTGGAAGACGAGTCATAAATTTAATATTTCCGAATGCGGGTTGTATTAAAATGAAATAGCCTGCAACTGGTATGTATAAAAAAACATACCGTTAAAACATCCTGGTTAAAAATAAAAAAGGCCTCTTTATCAGAGGCCTTAAAGAACATTTTATTTCCCTTCGTTAGTATTACCTACCTCAGGTTCTACGGGTGTTTCTCAGCTGATAAACAGCACCCCAAAAATGGTTCAATCCTAACTTAATTATTTAAAACACTGTGCCTGTGTTTCTTTAGATGCACTGGGAAATATTTTGCCCAAGCTTATGGTTTTTATCGAAAAACCGGACTGCAGTGCTATTTTGGCTAAGTGCTTATACTTTGAGAATTCTTGTTTTTTACAAAAGAACTCTTTAATTGATTTAGACTACTGAATTCCGAATACTTAATACAATGGCAATTTTATCCTTTCGTTATTGAATTCAATAATTGTTCTTGAACATATTTTGTCCATGCGGGTGAACATGAGTCGTAACATTCAATTTCGGGAACTAAACCTATGTGTGTAAATTGAACTTTTGTTTTTGCCCCTTGTTTTGAAATTTCGAAGCAAATTTTTGTATTTGTCCATTCATTTTGATCTTCCAAAAAATTTAATTTACTGTCTGTTACAAGCCAAACTATTTTTTTGTCCGGAATTAATTCGACTAATTTTTGTTTTGAATAATGAACACCTTCTCCCGCTCGAAAGGTAAATTCATCATTCAGCTTCTCAGGACTTCCTTCAAACTCTTCTCCAAATAATCCAGACCACCAACCACGAACATTTTTAATGGCACTGAATACCTCTTGTGGACTTTGGTCTACAAGGATGGTGGTTGTAAAATCTTGTGTTTTCATAAATTCTAGTTTTGAATAGTTGGAGTTTTTTCTTTTAGTAATTTGTCAACCAGTTTTTGTACCAATGGTCCAATTATTAAAATTGCCGGAATAACCACTATGTAAGCCATTCCCCATGATTTTAACCAGATTTTCAGAAACCTTTCCGTGTATCTTATGTTTACAGAAATAAGTGTAAATGAAATGATACAGGTTGTAACAATGCCCATTATCAGGGCGAAAACTATTTTGTTTTTCATGGTTTTATTATTTTATAAGTGCTACTTGCCCCATGTGATATTGTAAATGGTTGGTACGGCCGATAACTACATTTAACCTGTTTCTATGCGGTTCTTTCAAAAAATCTTCTGCTGATACAGCACTATGTTTTTGGAACCACTCATCCGGACTTAACTGGTTAAAGTGCGCGGCTAATTTAGAATTTACAGTATTCCAAATAATTCTTAATTCCTTTGCTGAAGGTATGTCTGAAACAAATCTGTCGGGTGTTGTTAAAAAAGCATCATCTAAATGTGGATAGAGTTGTACTTCGAAATTTAGCAATGGCAGCATTTTGTCGTGGACAATAGCTAAATGTCCTAATAAATAAATACCCCTGTTTCTACCTGGAGAAACTTCCTTTTGCAGATCTTCCTCAGTCAATGATTCAAATTTTTTATTCGCTGATTCTATACGGGAGTTCCATGCATCAAGCACTAGTTTTATAATCAATTGTTTTTGTGTTTCCATGTTTTTTGTTTTGTTAGGCAACAAAGGTAATTAATTAAGCTTGCATTTTGCAAGTTTAATTGTGATTTATTTATTATCTTTGCATATAAATGAAAAAGCAGGCTAAAGAAATTATTGAAAAACGGTCGGAATGTCCCATTTCATGCTCAATGGATCTGGTGGGGGATAAGTGGTCACTGCTTATTATAAGAGACATGTTATATTTGGGGAAAAGCACATACAATGAATTTTTAAATTCAAAAGAGAGCATCTCTACAAATATTTTGAATGACAGATTGGTGAAGCTTACCGAAGTTGGATTGATAACGTATACAGGTACTGCCAAACGAAAAAGATATGAGCTCACAAAAATGGGGCTGGATCTGAAACCGGTGCTTGAAGCAGTGGCGACCTTTGGAATAAAACATTCCGCTGCTGATAAAACGTTTCTACAGCATGTAATTAAAACAATGAATTTATAGCGTTACCTTAGTTTGATATGCTCTGATATGGGATGTTCAAGCGGTACTCAACCTGGTTTATTCAAACCTAAGTATATCAAACAAGTTTCACTAAGCACAATAAGAATGAAAAACAGTAAAAATATATTCGGATAAATTTGTCCGAATTTAAAAATTGTTTTATCTTTGTAGTGTAAAAATAATCAAGATGTTTTCCAAAGCCTGTGAATACGCAATAAGAGCTACATTATACACTGCTGTTCAATCAAGCGGGGAGAAGCGGGTGAGCTTAAAAGATATTGCCAAAGCGATAGATTCGCCTGAGGCATTTACAGCAAAAATATTACAACAACTTTCCCGTAACCAAATTATTGATTCAGTTAAGGGTCCGAATGGAGGATTCAGTATCAGTAAAGAGAAGATGTCGGAAATTAAGCTAAGTCAGATCGTGAATGCCATTGATGGCGATGCAATTTATAAGGGATGTGGTTTAGGCTTAAAAGCCTGCTCAGAAGTGTTTCCCTGCCCTGTGCACAATAAATTTAAACAAATACGTACAGATCTCAAAAACATGCTTGAAAACACAAGTATTGCTGAATTATCAATGAGCCTAACAGATGGATTAAGCTTTTTGAGGTTGTAAAAAAATTTGCAATAATAGAGGATAAAAAGGTCTTAATATATTAATCTAAAACAAAACAATTATGAAAACAATGGAATACACCTCAGTAGTGAGTCCTGCAAGCAGGATAACTACAACAACAAATGTGAAAGCTACCTGGTTCAGCAAACAAGCTGAAAATTTCGAAAAAACCAGGTTGGGCTGGATGGCAATTTACATAACAGTTCAAAGCTGCGTAGGTTCAATTGCCTGTATGTACATTTTGCAAAATGCGGCCAATGATAGTATGTTAATTACAGCTGCAGTATTAACAATGCTTAGCAACGCTGTATTTATTGCCCAGGGCCCGGGTAAAATATGCCTAGCTTTTTTCTATTTAAGTATTGCTTTAAATGCACTGTTTATTGTGTTAAATATGTGATGAACAGCGTAACAGGCTTTTTTCACTAAAGCCTGTTACGCTTGTTTAATCAAGGGTATAGAATTTTAAGTATAAATAATAAATTACCTGAAATGACTAAAGAAATTATAACAATAGATGACATTAAAGTATTGGTAGATTCATTTTATGCTAAAGCAAAAGAAGATGAACTACTCGGCCCTATTTTTAATGGAGTTATAAAAGACAAGTGGCCTGAACATCTTGAAAAATTGTATCGTTTCTGGCAAACTATTTTATTGGAAGAGCAGACTTATTTCGGCAGTCCTTTTGTACCGCATATGAAACTGCCTTAGGAACAAGAACACTTTGATCGGTGGCTCTCTTTATTTCAACAAACAATTGACGAAAACTTTACCGGTAAAAAAGGAGAAGAAGCAAAATGGAGAGCAGGCAAAATGGCGGAGATGTTTCAGCTCAAAATTCAATATTATAAGGAAAACCCTGGTAAAAGGCCCTTGTAAAATACTTCAGATCTCTAAAAGAAAGAAGTGAATAAGGTTTGTCCTGCAGGGAAACGCTAAACTTTATATTGCTGTACTTATAAGCATTAATAATAAATACTCATTCAGGTTCTCTGAGACTGCGCCATAAATAATACACGAGGTAAGTTTTCCAACCTTCGAAAGCATCGAAAAGCGCTTTTATTGCTGCCTGATTGTTTTTGTCAATGCCTTTTAATTTCTGTACGGCATGATGAATTCCCGCATCACCATAAGGCACACAATTCATTATTCTAAGGCTTTTCATTAATGTATAATTCGCTGTCCAGGGGCCAATCCCTCTTATATTCACCAGGGAGGCAATCATTTCATCTTCAGTCGGGAGATTATGTATCTGTTGTTTCGACAAAGCGCCCTCTGTCAGACGTTTTGCAATAGTCAGGATATACTCGGCTTTCTTTTGTGTAAGCTGAAAACTTCTAAGTTCATCAACCCTTAATGTGCTTATAATTTCCGGTTCAGGAAACAGATAGTATTTTTTATTCTCGTAAGTAACACATTGGCCATATTGCTCAACCAGTCGCCTTTTTACACGATATGCAAACTGCAAATTAATTTGCTGCCCAATAATGCTCCAGCAAAGAGCTTCAAAAAAATTAGGAATTCCTACCATGTGAAGTCGCTTGTAATGTTCT
Organism: Bacteroidota bacterium; assembly: GCA_040387415.1. Taxonomy (GTDB): domain Bacteria; phylum Bacteroidota; class Bacteroidia; order 2-12-FULL-35-15; family 2-12-FULL-35-15; genus 2-12-FULL-35-15. The sequence continues at coordinate 11,377 of JAZKDU010000018.1, read as the reverse complement.
GCTAATACCGATAGGTCTTTGTCTTTTTTAAGTAATGCATAGAAAGGCCTTATATCACGTTCCAAATCAAACCATTCTTTAATATAGCTTATAATAGCCTCAGTGTTCGCTACTGTTCCATAAAGTACTTCAACCTGCAGTACTTTTTGAATTTCTGAAATCCGGATCAATACGGGTTTCCCCTTGATATCTAAAAGTTTCCGGACATAACCGTCTTTCACTTCATGCATACAATCGTCTAAATTTCTATCCAGAAACCATAAGCACTCGGCAAAACTAAACAACTTTGGAATTGGGATAGTAAAGACCTGATGTTTCATAATTAAATTCTATTCATAAATTTTATTTCAATTTATATACAAACTGGCTTTCCTATATATTGTAGAGTATTGCCCTCATTTTTGCGATAAATTATTGGCATAAAAATAGAAAAGAAGTGTAATGGAAATGAAAAATAGAAAACAAAATTCTTTTGTTTGTGATGAAAGAAAAGCCATTCGATAAAAGTAGCTATACGGGTTTTGTTCATATTCGCGGTGCCCGTGAAAATAATCTCAAGGATGTAAGTTTGAAAATTCCGCGTGATGCTTTTGTAGTATTTACAGGTGTTTCAGGCTCGGGCAAATCTTCATTGGCGTTCGGTACATTATATGCTGAAGCTCAAAGGCGCTACCTGGAATCCGTTTCGCCTTATGCAAGGCGCTTGTTCAATCAAATGTCGGTGCCGGAAGTAGATGAAATTGACGGACTGCCTCCGGCTGTTGCTTTGCAGCAACAACGGGGGGCTGTTAGTACGCGCTCTTCAGTAGGCAGTGTTACTACGTTATCCAATTTGCTCCGTATGCTTTATTCGAGAGCAGGGGATTATCCGGCAGGGCAGGATATTATTTATGCGGAAGCCTTTTCTCCCAATACCCCGGAAGGCGCCTGTACGCAATGTCATGGATTAGGAAAGGTATACGAGGTAACCGAAAAATCTATGGTTCCTGATGATACGTTAACGATAAGAGAGAGAGCAATCGCTGCATGGCCAACAGCCTGGCAGGGACAGAACTTGCGTGAAATATTAATGACGCTTGGTTATGATGTGGATACACCGTGGCGCCATCTTCCAAAAAAAGACAGGGACTGGATCCTATTTACAGAGGAGCAGCCTATTGTACCTGTTTATTCCGGCCTTAGTGCACCAGAAGTAAAAAAGGCACTCAAACAAAAAATGGAGCCGAGTTATATGGGGACATTTACCGGGGTTAAAAAATATGTATTCCAAACTTTTTCAACTTCGCAGAGCCAGTTAATGAAAAAGCGTGTAGCGCAATTCATGTTAAGCAGTGAGTGCCCTGTATGTCATGGTAAAAGATTAAAGAAAGAATCGCTTTCAGTTAAATTCTCGGGATTGGATATTACAGAGATGTCAAGAACTACCCTGGAAAGGCTTTATGAAATATTTACCCCTTATGCCACGGGCAAGGCAGAAGGTTTAGCTAAAGTGAAGAAGCTACACCCCGAAAAAGCAATTGTTACACAACGGATAGCGGAAGATTTGGTTGGAAGATTAACGGTAATACTCGATCTGGGCTTAGGCTATCTCACTTTAGAAAGAAATACGCCTACACTTTCACCGGGAGAACTACAACGTTTGCGCTTGGCAACACAAGTACGTTCAAATTTATTTGGTGTAGTGTATGTATTGGATGAACCTTCAGCCGGTTTACACCCTGCCGATACACATGCACTCTTAAAAGTGCTGGATAAATTGAAAGCTGCAGGAAACTCGTTATTTGTAGTAGAACATGAAATGGATGTAATACGGCATGCTGACTGGATTGTAGATGTGGGCCCTGAAGCCGGTGAAAAAGGTGGACACATTATTTATAGTGGCCCATTGGAAGGATTGACAAAGGTGAAGACTTCTGTTACAAAAAATTATATATACCACAACCCTGTTTCAAAACAAAGGAAAGTGAGAACACCCTCCGCTTGGCTTAGCCTGGAAGGGGTTAGCAGAAATAATCTGAATAAACTGAAAGTATCCTTTCCTTTAGGTGTATTTGTAAGTGTAACCGGTGTTTCCGGCTCCGGAAAAAGTAGTTTGGTTAGCCAGGTATTGGTTGAATTACTATTGGAGCAATTAGGACAAAAAAGCGAAAAAACAGCGGATAAAGAACCGGATTTATTGGAAGAGGAACTATTGCCTCTGGAAGGTAAAATCGTTAAAGGCATGGAGCAGATCAAAAGGATGGTACGTGTTGACCAAAAGCCCATTGGCCGAACCCCTAGATCTAACCTCGCAACATATACCGGTTTATTTGATCAGGTAAGAAAATTATTCGCATCCACTAAATTGGCTAAGGCACGGCATTATGATGCGGGTCGTTTTTCATTTAATGTTGCAAAAGGGCGCTGTTCATACTGTGAAGGCGAAGGATACGTGATGGTTGAATTGTTATTTCTACCGAGTGTTTACACTCCTTGTCCTACGTGTAAAGGTTCACGGTACAATGATAAAACCCTTGAAATAACGTATAACAAAAAAAATATTGCAGAAGTACTTGATATGACTGTTGATACCGCTTATGATTTTTTTATTGATGAACCTGTTTTAAACCGCGCATTAGATGTAGTGAGACAAGTTGGTTTGGGGTATTTGAGATTAGGCCAATCCGCTACTGAATTATCAGGAGGTGAAGCACAGAGAATTAAACTGGCCACGGAATTACAACGCCTTCAAAACGGCAATACCATTTATATAATGGATGAACCAACAACCGGTTTGCATCCATCAGATGTAGAAAAGCTATTACTACAGTTAGATGTATTGGTAGATGCGGGTAATACGGTGATTGTGGTAGAACACGATATGCATGTAATTGCGGAGAGTGATTGGATCATTGATATTGGTCCCGGGGCAGGAGAGAAGGGCGGGCAGATTGTTGCATCGGGCTCACCGAATGAGATAGTAAAGAATAGGGCAAGTCTTACAGCCAAGTATCTTGAAATGTATCTTGAATCAAATAATTAAATGTACGCGCTCTGTGAAAATGAGAGACCCCATAGGCCATGTACATAACCATATGTATAAATATAAAAATTAAATTATGAATAATTTATTCAGAGGATTGATTGCCGGTTACGGAGCAAAAAAAATGGGTGGTGGCTGTTTGAGCACCATTCTTGTATTTATTCTTATCTGGGCTTTGCTCGGACATTGCAGTTAGTTTAACGGAGATAATTAAGGGTTGCACTAGGATGAAAAACACGGATTCACTTACCAGGTTTTATTCGGGGATTAGTAGATTGGTGTTACCGGTACCTAAATATTTATTTCCTCACGAACATCAGAATTCCAGCCGGCTGGCTTACTACGCTACTTTTTTTAACAGTATTGAAATTAACAGCACTTTCTATAAATTGCCTATGGGGAAAACCATTGCTAAATGGTCAGAACAGGTGCCCGAGGGGTTTAAATTTACTTTTAAACTCTGGAAAGAAATAACACATGTAAAAAATCTTAATTTCAAGGCGGAGGATGTAGAAGCTTTTTTTAAAGTTGTGGCGCATGCAGGGAGTAAAAAAGGCTGTGTCCTTATTCAATTTCCACCAAGCCTCGGCAGTGCACACCTGGTGCAACTGGATGCATTGTTAACGTGCATAAGAGAAAATAATTTAAACCAAGGTTGGAATATTGCGGTTGAGTTTCGTAATAAATCCTGGTATCAACCGGAAGTGTATGAGCTTTTAGAAACGTATAATACTGCTATGGTAGTGCAGGATATTCCTAAATCCAGAACCCCGTTGATTGAACACACTTCTGATTTTATGTACATACGGTTTCATGGTCCCACTGGTAATTACCGTGATAGCTATTCCGATGAATTTTTATCTGAATATGCTATATATGTCAGGGAATGGCTGGAACAGAGTAAAACAGTATATGTGTATTTTAATAACACGATGGGAGACGCTTTTAAAAATTTAGTAGCACTAAATAATTTTATTTATAGCACCTGATTTGAAAGCTGGCATGAATTTTTTGAAATAATGTATAGTAATAAATACGTATGGCTATGGAAACTTATCCAAAAGACGAAATTCTCCAACACAATTATGTGCCGCAAACACAGTATCCCTATAATGATCCAGGAAGATTTGATACGTGTCATTCTTGTCTGCTTAAACTAGCTGTAATGGCAATGAAATCAAAGAAATAGAGCAGGGTGTAATTGATAACGAAGTTTACAATTATCGTAGAGCATAAAACTTCAAGAGTTTTTGACAGTAAAGTTTTTAGTCCGAAACAATTCTGTAAGAAACTGTTTAAATTTTATTTTTTTTTTGTTATTGTTTCCCAAAGTCTTTGACTAAGCTCAGAAGACAGCGTGCGGTCAAATGGAGCTTGTCGAAATATGTGGGCGAGATTCGTACCTGTAGGATTTTTTTATAAAATTTAAACAGACTCTAATAAATTTGTATTTTTTATTTGCCATTTTTTTCTAATATCAATTTTCGTTTCGTGATTGAAAAACGCCTTCCTGGCCCGAGTACATGCATTTTTATTCCTTCAACTGTGATCGGAAAACCATTTGATATTTCCGTCAGGTCAGTAAAATTAATTGAAGTACCATCTGCAATTACAACCAAGCCGGTGCCAACCACTTCTAACTCTTCACCTTTATAAATTACTACGCCTGTATCAAGACTTAATCCTAATCCTAAAACTCCGGGGTTATAGGTTACTGTTTGTATAAGCCGGCCAAAGCGTCCACGTTGCGTAAAATGAGTATCAATAAATACATTGTTTATAAAGTCCAATCCATTCGTCAATTCAAGCTCTCCTTTTATCAATGCGTCCTGGCTGCTGCCGGAAATGATCATTGTGCTGGACATGGCCGCGGCACCGGCACTGTTACCACAAATTACAAATTTCGGATCACTATAATATTTGTTTTTTAACAATTCCAAAAATAAAGTGCCACCTAATATACTGCTCAATCTTAATTGATCCCCTCCACCAATAAATACCGCATGGCTGCTTTCAATTTTTTTAAGATTTGCAGCTGAATCAGCTTCCGAACGCGAATTAAAATGAATAATAGAAACGTTATTCATCCCCAGGTCCTTGAAAAACTTTTTATGTTTTTGTGCTGCTTCTTTTGGAGATACCGTAGCTATTGTGATATAACATATCCTTGGTCGCTTCTTACCCGTTTCTTTAAAAATTCTATCAAAAATTTCTCGGCTATCTTCCCCGCCTCCAATAGGTATTAATACACCTTTTGGAGGAATCGCTTTTGTAAGTTCTTTCATCAATTGTAATTTGTTTATGTCTGTAAACTTTTCATAAATTATCTTCCGAAGCGATAATAATAGCTTAACGGATTATCAATATGCTCAAGTAAGTCTGGTATTATATTCATAGCCTGAATGGAAAAAGTAATTCCGTTGCCACCGAATCCCAAAACAAATAAAGAATTTAGATATTCGGGAGATTCACCTATGTATGGTAGACCATCTTTTGTTGATCCAAAGGTGCCCGCCCATGTAAAATCTTCTGTAAAAGAAACGGCAGGTGCTATTTTTTTTAAGTGCTTTTGAAGCAATTTTGCTTTGCGTTCTTTAACGCTGTTTTTAAATAAAGGAGAATTATTAGTTGAATCTTCTCCACCAATCAGCAAGCGGCCGTCATCGGTTGTTCTCATATAAATATATGGACTGCCCGTATCCCAAACTAATGTGTTTTTTAAATTTTTGTTAAGTTCAATATTCTGTTCACTTATGCAGGCATACGTATAAAACAAATCTGCTATTTTTTCTTTGAGCATACTTGTTGCTTCATACCCTGTACAAAAAACAACCTTTTTGCAGGTTATTTTACAGTTGCTTTCTGTATAAATAGAAACAGGAAGAGTATTGCAATCAATGTTTTTAATTGCAGTTTGATCAAATACTTTCATTCCCCTTTCGCAATTGAATTTAATAAGCTCGTGTGTTAATCTATATGCATCTACACTTCCTGCAACCTCTGATAATATCGCTCCAAAACATTTTATTCCAAAATCATTTAAAACGGCTTTTGCATCTAGCCACTGAACTCCTAAATTGTATTTATTTCTAATTTCAAATTCTCTTTTTAACCACACTGCATCCCTTTTATTCCGCGCAATAAAAAGGGATTGCTTTTTCTCAAAGCCACAGTCAAACTGTCTTGTATTCATCAATCCCCCTAAATCTATAATGGCTTTTATCCCTGCTTTATAACATTCAACAGCTTCCTTTTCGCCTATCATTTTCGAAAGCTGATAAAGAGGGACGTCTATTTCATATTGAAGCATGCTGGTTGTTGCAGCAGTACTGCCCATCGCAATATCTCTTTTGTCCAGCAAAATAACCTTGTAATTTTTTTCCATTAAGGCATGGCTTATCAATGCACCCGTAATTCCCCCTCCAACAACCACAATCTCTGTCTCTTCATTGTGGTTTTGAAGAGAAGGATAGCTATTTAAAAGGCCATTATTTAAAAGCCAGAATGACTCGAATGTTCGTAAGCGCATAACGTACGTTTTAAGTTTGCCTGATGTGTGTGTATCCTGCCTTATGAAAAGCATTTCTGCACTGCATTAATTTCTAACATCATTCTATACATAGAGCCTCTTTTATAAGTTGAATCTACTTTTTGTATTTAATAGTGAAGCAAAATGTGATGATATTAATAAACAGCGAAACGGAATTTGAGATGATAATGATAGTGTCCTTTATAAGGACACCATATATAATCCAAAATATCAGTCCTGTGAAAAGAACAATCAGCATTCCTATTGAAATATTTTCGGCTTCTTTCTCCTTTATTAATTTTATCAGCTGAGGTAGTAATGAAAGCGCTGTAAATACACTTGCCGTGATACCTATAATTGTAGTTGTATTCATTATGCCGGAACTTTTCTTGCAGCCTCGCGCTCCCAAAATCGGTGCATTGCTACAGCTCTAATGAAAGCCTCTGAAATATTCCCTTTGCCGGTGATAAGGCCCTTATCATTTGCACTCAGGTCACAATAAGACACCTTTAATAATTCGTTTGCTTCATCACTAGCTGCAATAGCTTTGCAGTGTTTATAGGCTTCATTTATAAAATGGATGGCATCCGCTTCTGTTTTTAATGCATCGATGCTTTTTTTACCGCCCGGAATAAATACGGCATCATATACAACACTTGCAGCCTGAATGAAACTCTCATCAACATTAATTATACGGCCACCTGCAGATTTAATACTTCCTAATTGCGGAGCTATAATTTTTACCATCGCACCTTTTGCTTCCAATGCTTTTTTCATTCCGTTTAATAAAACTTCGTCTACACCATTAGCAGCTAAAAATGCAATTCGCCTTGTGGCAATGGAGCCTTTTACTGTATTTTTCATACTTAAAGCTTCTGACCTGTCCAGCGATGATTTTATTTTTTTTGATTGATAGTCTTTTGGATCTGCGTCTGCCGGTACACTTTGATTTGTATTACCAAGGGGTGTTTCGGCTGCTAATCCTAATGCTTCCGCTACACGGTTAGCTAAATTTTTATCTACCTGTGTTAAAAGATTAACCATGCGCTGTCTTATTTCGGTTGATTTTAATTTACCTAATTCAAAACGTAAAGCGTTTATTAAATGATTTTTTTCTTCTTCACTTTGGCTATTAAAAAACAAGGTGGCCTGACTAAAATGATCTATAAAGCTTTTGCTTCTGCTGCGTATTTTTTTAGCATCAATTCGTTCTAAAAAGGAAGTGAAGCCAAAATTTTTCATCATGGCCTGGAACGGGCATCCTCCGCCAATACTGTTGGGATCGTAACTGGTTTTATCTTTGTTAATTGCGTGGCGCATGTGGCCATCGCGTTGATTGTTATGAATATCTACAACAGGGCGGTTAATGGGGATTTCATGAAAGTTAGGACTACCGAGGCGTGAAAGCTGGGTATCTGTATAAGAAAATAATCTGCCCTGTAATAACGGATCGTTTGAAAAATCAATACCGGGCACCAAATGGCCGGGATGAAAAGCAACCTGCTCTGTTTCTGCAAAAAAATTATCCGGATTTCTGTTCAAGGTCATTTTTCCAATAATTGTAACAGGAACTAATTCTTCCGGAATTAATTTGGTCGGATCTAAAAGATCAAAACCAAATTTGAATTCATCTTTCTCATCAACTATCTGCACACCTAATTCGTATTCCGGAAAATTTCCGCTTTCAATCGCTTCCCAAAGATCCCTGCGGTGAAAATCAGGATCTTTCCCTGAAATATTCTGCGCTTCGTCCCATGCTACAGAATGTACACCTAATACAGGTTTCCAATGAAATTTAACGAAAGATGATTTGCCTTTGTCATTGATAAAACGAAATGTGTGAACGCCAAAGCCTTCCATCATCCGGTAGCTTCTTGGGATAGCGCGATCGCTCATTACCCACATGATCATGTGCATTGATTCGGGAACCAATGAAATAAAATCCCAAAATGTATCGTGTGCAGAGGCGGCTTGAGGCATCTCATTATCAGGCTCTGGTTTTACCGCATGAACAAGATCAGGAAATTTCATCGCATCCTGGATAAAAAATACCGGGATATTATTTCCAACCAAATCATAATTTCCTTCCTGTGTGTAAAATTTCACCGCAAAACCACGAGCGTCTCTTGCCAAATCACTTGACCCGCGCGATCCTGCAACAGTTGAGAAACGAACGAATACAGGTGTTTTTATTTTAGTATCATTTAAAAATCCCGCTTTTGTATATTTATTCATGCTGTGATAAAGTTCAAAATAGCCATGCGCTGCCGAACCACGCGCATGTACAATGCGTTCAGGGATACGTTCATGATCGAAGTGGGTGATTTTTTCACGCAAAATAAAATCTTCCAATAACGTTGAACCGCGTTCACCTGACTTTAAAGAATTTTGATTGTCGTTGATTCTTAAACCCTGGTTGGTAGTTAAAAATTCGCCATCGCCTGTTTCAATGAACTGTTGAAGGCTTTTTGTTTTTTCATTTTCTTTACCAGCTTTAGTCGTCTTTTTTGCCATAATATTTTTGGTTGTTTTTTAGTAACGCTTTTTTGTGTTAAAATTTCGTTCCATTTTATGAAAGCAGCCTATGAAATACGATTTAAAAGTGTTGGGGATAAAACTCCCCGAATTGGTTCGGTTAAATCCTACTTAAGGTCAAAGAATATTCAGGATTTCCTGTTCCGCTAGGCGACATAAATAACCTGTGGCATAATTTGACGAATAGTTTACCGGTAAAAAAGTAGAAGAAGCGCTAAACTCTTGGGCTGACGCGTGTGTAAGTGCTTAGTGACATAAAATAACAGGTAAGTTCCTTTTAAACCGTAAAAAAATAGTTCATAAAATTAGTTAGGTATTAATTTATTTAGTTAACTTTGTATTGCAAAGTACTTTGATTTTATTTCAAGTTTGTAATAAATGACCTACTTCTGCCTTGTTTTAAAACACATCAATAAATTAAACGAATAAAAAAATGGAAACACAAAAACAGTTATGGGCTGGGTTCGACTTATTAAGATTGACTCATGAAAGGATATCTAATTGGTCGGCACAAATCCTTGGTCCGCTTGTATTCAATTTTGGTACAAAAGAAAAAGCCTGGAATCTTACTACTGCAGATTTTCTTCGATTCCCTGAAGGTACTCTTGGTAAAGCTCTTGGCGAATCCCTCAGAGAAGCGAGATTAGAGCCAATCGCTCATGCAGAATCTCACGATGTGTATCATGTACTCTTTGATTATTCAACAACGCTAAAAGATGAAGTAGGATTGCAATTTTTTCTTTTGGGAAATGGTAAAACTTCTATCGCTGCTATCGGTGTATCCATAGGAGCCTGGTTTATCTTTCCCCTACAATGGAATTATTTGAAACGATCATATAAGCAGGGGAAAAAATGTTCCGACATTTCAAAACTCGATTTAAAGGCTTTGCTTCACAAGGATCTTGATAAAATTAAAATCTCTCTTTTTGAAAAGAGTTGAATGTTCAGCAATACGATTTACAGTGGCAGGTAAGCTGTGCTTACCATTATACACAGTACAAAATAACAAACGCCAAGCTATTTTTATAGCCTGGCGTTTGTTATTATTAACGAATTAGTATCAAGGTTTTTATCAGTATAAATGCACACCTCACTCCAAAAATAAGCACAAAAAAAAGCCACAAAGCTGTAAGGTTTGTCGCTCTAGGTACCCGGAAGACCCAGTAAATTGAACTATATTATTAAATGTTTAGCTAAAATTGACAATTTAAAATTCCTTGAAATAAAATTTTGATACAATGTCTTCCTTCCAAATTAAATTTCTGTAGTTAGGATATTTTTTTGTATCAATTACAAAATCAATTACCATTCCACAGAGTCCAATACTACTGTCACAATTTGGTTCACGTTGGCGATTATAATTAACATAAATGGTATCATTAATTATTTTCGCAAATATTCTACTGGGATTAGGAATGCTACCACAGCAATCACCCCTAAAATAACCCAGTGTATAGATTGCAGTGTCTTTCTTTTCTGTCCATTTCTTAAAATTTTTTGTGTCATTCCAGTCTTTCCTTGAATGTGCAAAATAATAATCAAAAGAGCTTTTGGGATTAAATATGCTGTTGTTTGGATTAACTTCAATGAATACATTTTTTTTGCTTATAAGTTTTGAATCCGTCAGCGTCAGTTTTCCATGCTCTATGAATCCTTCAATGTCTACAATATTATTACTCATTGTCCACTTATAAGTTTTAGTTAATCTATCGTACATGTGAGTATAGCCATATTCCCTTTCTTTGGGAGAGCAATTGGCAACTACTTTATATGAAACTACAACGGAATCCTTATTAAAATTTAAAAGTAGATATGTATATATCATACAACCACCATCATTAAATTCTTTACAAGTTGCGCCTTCTTTCGCTTTGAAAGTTTTTCCTATAATATCATTTTGCGTCTTACCATCAATCATGTGAAATATAAGTAACAAGATAGCTATTGTTTTTGCTGTCATAATTTTTATTGTTTTACTTAAATCTATTAGCATTAATGTTCAATAGATGCACTTTCGTTCGTTATTCCACAAAAAATTTCATAGAAATACGTCAGGATTGTATCAATATCATGTTACCGGTTGCTCTACTGCCTATTCCAAGAAGGTTAATTTGAAGTCCGCACAGCTTGTCAAAGTGTTGCTGTATCTAACAAAATCTCTATCTCTCCTCCCTGATTAATCTCCCAAACTGTATAGCTTTACCCCATTCAGGAACTTCAATATAGAAAATACCGCATGTAACGTCCTTAAATAAGTTGACGGATTTTTAAATAATCCCGATTGCCTCTGG